>NZ_JAXRUV010000004.1:0-260517 GCF_034497705.1 Marinococcus luteus
GAGATGCCCTAAAAAAATGTGTTGCTTTTGATTGGGGCTCTGGCTTGTCTTTCCTTTTCAAAGAACGATCTACCGCTAAACAGCGACTTTTATAATTTATCATTTTTGAATAATGAATGTCAACAACTTTTTGAAGAAGTTTTAATTCGTTATTCTCTTTTCTGTCAGCCGTTTTGGCGACAATTAGTAATATAACATCGGCCCATAAGACCGTCAACCACTTTTGCAAAATAATTTTAAATTAGTTTACAAGAGAATTTCCTGTGTTTAAAAAGCATACAAAAGCCTTCATCCATTAAAAGATGAAGGCTTTTAAAACAGCTTACTGTTTGCTCATCTTTGTACATTCCGGGCATGTTCCGTAAATCTCCAGCCGGTGATCTTCAATTTCAAAGCCGGTCACATGTTCAGCTAACGTTTCTACTTCATCCAGGCCTGGATAATGAAAGTCTACAATTTTCCCGCAATCATTACATATTACATGATAATGATCTGAAGTAACGCAGTCGAACCTGCTTGAGGAGTCCCCGTAGGTTAATTCTTTCACTATGCCAGCATCTTTAAAAACCCGAAGATTATTGTAGACTGTGGCTACACTCATGTTCGGAAAACGTTCTTCAAGAGATTTATAGATATCGTCAGCAGTCGGATGGCTCATTGAAGAGTGCAGAAACTCTAAAATAGCATGACGCTGCGGTGTCATCCGAACGTTCGTGCTTTTCAAGACACTTACTGCTTCCTGTAGGCTAGCGCTCGCCATCGTCATGCACCTCTCTTCCTGTAAAACGATTCTTTATTTGTAATTCTTATAATCTATTCTATCGGAACCCCCTGATCCTTGTCAATGAAAGGGGGTCAGCGATTCTCATCTGCTTGGGCTGATTGAAAAAAAGGAAGCATCGATACGTCTAAAAGAAAAGAAGTAAACCTGTTTGAATGTTCGGGCCGTTTTCCCCTGTGTTTTTCATAAGCCAGGCATATATCCTTTAAATCTGTTTTCAGCTTCGCCACTTCGTCTTCATTCACGCCAAACATAAACGTTGTATTTCCTTTTTTTAAAAAACCGCCGCTGCTTGCAATTTCCGTCATACGGTAGCCTTTATCTTTCATTTCCATCTCTACCTGATCAGTGTAAAAATTATCGATAATGCAAAGAAGCAGTTTCATCTTTTCACCCGCCTGCTATTTTTTAGAAGATGACAAGAATTCATCAACATACCGGGATACTTCCGCGATATGGTCCTTTACCTTCACCTCGTCCCATACTTTCTGCACGACTCCTTCTGTATCAATAAAAAAGGTGGACCGTACAATTCCGAGGTATTCTTTACCGAAATTTTTCTTCCATTTCCAAACTCCATAGGCGTTGGCTGCTTCCTGTTCTTCATCAGACAGGAGTGGGAAGGAAAGTTCATGCTTGGCGGTGAAATTTTCATGTTTTTTCATTGAATCAGGGCTGACCCCGAGTACTTTAACGTTTTTATCATTCAATTCCGGGAGAGCATCCCTGAAATCGCAGGCTTCAGTTGTGCATCCAGGCGTGTTATCTTTCGGGTAAAAATACAAAATTACATTTTGTCCCCGGTAATCGCTTAAACGGATATTTTCTCCAGCAGTAGCGGGAAGCTCAAAATCAGGCGCCTGTTTTCCTTCCAGATCTTTTGGATTTACACTGCTTTCTTCTGTACTCATATTGATCACCTCAACACTTGTTTTCATCTTATGATATCATGGTTTTTGCTTTACTTCTCCATGATACAATAGATAAGAAATAGTTGATAGTAAGGAGAGTTAAGAAAATATGTCCTATGAAAAATCTGCCGAACTCTATAATGAAGCCTGCGACTTGATCGTAGGAGGCGTTAACAGCCCCTCCCGTTCCTTTAAAGGCGTCGGAGGCGGAACTCCTGTTTTTATGAAAGAAGGAAGCGGCGCATATTTATTTGATGAGGATAACAACCGCTACATTGATTACCTCGGAGCTTACGGTCCTATTATTACCGGGCACGGCCATCCGCACATAGCTGAAGCTATCAATGAGGCTGCCCGAACAGGCACGCTGCTCGGAACCCCTACTAAATGGGAAAACGTCTTTGCTAAAAAATTAAAAGACGCAGTCCCTTCTCTTGAGAAGGTCAGGTTTGTCAATTCCGGCACTGAAGCTGTAATGACAACTATCCGTGTAGCCAGAGCCTATACCGGTAAACATAAGATCATCAAATTCGAAGGGTGCTATCACGGCCATTCCGACCTTGTACTCGTGGCAGCCGGATCCGGCCCATCGACGCTGGGGTCCCCGGACTCTGCGGGTGTGACTCCCAATATTGCCTCAGAAGTCATCACTGTGCCATTTAACGACATTGAAAGCTTTCGCGAAGCCATGGACCGCTGGGGGGACGAAACAGCTGCAGTCCTTATCGAGCCTATCGTAGGAAATTTCGGCCTTGTCGAGCCGGATCCCGGTTATCTTGAAGAGATCAAAAAACTTACCCACGAATCGGACTCTCTTCTTATCTTTGATGAAGTCATTACTGCTTTTCGTTTCACCTACGGCGCTGCCCAAAATATGCTCCAGGTGGAACCGGATATGACCGCCATGGGGAAAATCATCGGAGGCGGTCTGCCGATCGGCGCTTACGGCGGCCGGGTTGATGTCATGGAGCAGGTCGCTCCCCTGGGTCCAGCCTATCAGGCAGGCACAATGTCCGGAAACCCTGCTTCTATGCGCGCCGGCATTGCCTGCCTTGAAGTATTGGAAAAAGACGGAGTTTACGACACGTTGGATCATCTGGGTGAACGCCTTGAAAAAGGTCTCCTCGATCAGGCTGAAAAATACAGCATTCCCGTTACGATCAATAGGTTAAAAGGAATGTTCACTATTTATTTTACAGACGAAACAGTAAAAGATTATAAAGGAGCCGAGCGTTCGAACTCGGAAAGGTTCAGCATCTTTTTCAAAGAAATGCTCGACCGGGGCGTGCACCTCGCTCCTTCAAAATACGAAGCATGGTTTCTCACCACTGAACACAGCATAGGTGACATAGAAGAAACGCTGGAAGCTTCGGAACAGGCTTTCGCAGCCTTAAGCAGCTACATTCACTAAGTTCAATACAGAAAGGAATACAATCCGTTATGAAGCTGGGAGCCAGAATTTTCAAGACCGGTCTTGCGATCGTTCTCGCTATATACGCAGCATCTTGGATTGGATTGAATCCTCCTTTTTTCGCAGCTATCGCCGCTACTTTCGCTATTCAACCGTCCATATCCCGTACATTCCAAACAATGCTCGACCAGCTTCAGGCTAATATCATCGGGGCTGGCACAGCTATTGTTATGGTACTTGCCTTCGGCCACGATCCGGTAATTATTGGCGTCACGGTGATGATTATTATTGCAGGCATTTTAGGCTTGAAGCTGGATGCCTCCACCATTCCGATTGCTGTTGTGACGGTCATCATTATCATGGGAAGGCCAGGAGACGGCAACTTTATTTTGTTTGCCTCGGAGCGGTTTGCTTTAATCATGCTCGGGATTCTCGCATCTTTTTTAGTCAACATGCTGTTTCTGCCGCCAAAGCATGAAACTAAGCTGTATCAGCAGATCCGGGACGTAACCCAGGATACTATTCAGTGGATCCGGCTGCTTGGAAGGCACGAAACTAACCGTCAGACGCTGCGGAAGGACCTTTCCTCTCTTAAAGACCAGACGGTTTCCATCGAAAACCTGTACCTTTTGTTTAAAGAAGAACGCGTGTATACAAAAAAAGCCCGGCTAACCCGGGATCGGCGCGTTGTTCTTTTTAAACAGATGATCGCTTCGATGAATAAAATCGTGACCATCCTGCGCACACTTGATAAATTTGAAAACGATATGCAGCACACGCCTTCAGACATGCAGGAAGCCATACGCAATCAGCTTGATCATCTTATGGATTATCATGACAGAATTCTTCAGCGTTATGTAGGCAAGGTGACCACTCATCTTACCGAGGAGATGGCCGAAGAGGTCGATGAGGGTAGAGCGTCTTTGACAGATCAGCTCATGGAAATGTATGAGCAGCAAAATATCGACCGCTCGGAATGGCTTCATCTGCTTCCTATTGTTGCACATATCGTCGAGTATAATGAGCAGCTTGAACATCTCGACCGGCTTGTCGAGACCTATTTCCGCTATCACAGCAGCGAAGACTTCTTCGCTATTGAAAATTAAAAGGAGGACTCCCACAGCGGGCGCCCTCCTTTTTTATTTATAAATTTTCACTGATCTCCATCAGGTATTCCGCTAAAGCCTCAAGGCCTTTGTCGTAGTTTTCCAGATGAAAATGTTCATTCGGTGCATGGAAGTTTTCGGTTGGAAGACCAAATCCCATCAATGCTACCGGCACGTTTAACATTTGGGAGAACGTTTCAATGACAGGCACAGACCCTCCCATTCGCGTATATGCTGCTGTTGTACCGTACGCTGTTTCAAGCGCCCTCCCGGCTGCCTGGATGGCCGGGTGGTCAAACGGAGTGACAAATGGCCGGCCTTTATCAAACGGAGTCACTTCCACCTCTACGCCTTTCGGGGTTTTTTGTTGAACATGAGCTGTCAGCTTTTCAGCAATCTCATCCGGGTCCTGGTCAGGCACGAGCCGGCACGTAATCTTAGCTGAAGCAGCAGAGGGCAGCACCGTTTTGATGCCTTCCCCCTGAAAGCCTCCGTGCATACCGTTAATTTCAAGCGTCGGCCGGGCCCACGTTCTTTCCAGAAATGAAAACCCTTCTTCGCCGAACAGCTCCGGCACGTTTAATTCTTTTCTTGTATTTTCTTCGTCATACGAAAGCTCCGCATACGCCCGGCGTTCCTGCTCCGTAAGCGAAAGAACCCGGTCGTAAAACCCATCGACGGTAATACGGCCTCTGTCGTCATGCATAGATGCAAGTATGTCGGCCAGTGCATGAAGCGGATTTGCGACTCCGCCTCCGTAAAGACCGGAGTGCAGGTCTCCCTTCGGCCCTCTCACATCAATCTGAACACCCGCGAGCCCCCGCAGTCCATAGCACACTGTCGGCCGGCCTTTTTCAAGCATCGGCGTATCGGAAACCAACAGTACATCTCCCTGCAGCAGTTCACGGTGCTTTTCTACAAACTCATCGAGATTGGGACTGCCCACCTCTTCTTCTCCTTCAATGCAGAACTTCACATTTACCGGTAGCTCTCCTTTAGTCTGCATGAAGGCTTCAATCGTTTTAAGATGCATAAACACCTGGCCTTTATCATCAGTGGCACCACGGGCATAGATCTTTTCGTCCCGTATCTCTGGCTGAAACGGCGGCGTCTCCCACAGCTCAACCGGATCGGCCGGCTGCACGTCATAATGCCCATAAAAGAGAACTGTAGGCTTCCCTGGAGCATGCATCCAATCCCCGTACACAACCGGGTGACCGCCTGTCTCCATTACAGCCGTGTTTTCCAGACCGGCTGATCGCATACTTTCCTTTACCCAGTAGGCCGCAGTCTCCATATCGGGCTTGTGCTCAGGGTCTGCACTAATGCTTGGTATCGATAAAAATTCTTTCAGCTGGTTTAAGTGGCTGCTTCGATGATGTTTGAAATAATTTTTGACTTCTTCCATGGTTGCCTCCCTGCTTTTCAATTACACATGCTGAACGTCAAACAGCCTCTGGTAAGAGCCTTCTGCCATCATTAACTGCTCGTGGCTGCCTGATTCCACCACCCGGCCGTCTTCGATTACGACAATCCGGTCCGCATGAGTGATCGTTGAAAGCCTGTGCGCTACAATAAAAGTCGTTCTGTCACGTGCAAGCCGCTCCATCGCTTCCTGAATATAATGCTCACTTTCCAGGTCCAGCGCCGAAGTGGCTTCATCAAATACAAGTATCGAAGGGTTTTTCAAAAATACACGGGCAATAGCAATCCGCTGCTTCTGTCCGCCGGAAAGCTTCACGCCCCGTTCTCCGACCGGGGTATCATAGGCGAGCGGCAGTTCATTGATAAAAACCTCAGCATTAGCCATACGCGCTGCATGTATGACTTCTTCATCCGTGGCTTCCGGTTTCCCCATCCGGATATTTTCTTTCACCGATTCGCTGAATAAAATATTGTCCTGCAGCACCATGCCGATATGATCCCGGAGTGTTCGCACTTCATAGTCCCGCACGTCTTTTCCGTCAAGAAGCAGAGCGCCGCCGCTCACATCATAAAACCGCGGAAGGAGACTGACGATCGTACTCTTACCACCGCCGCTCATACCAACCAGTGCAATAGTTTCTCCCGATCTCACATGCAGATCGACATCTTTTAATACATCGTTAGTGTCCTCTTCATATTTAAACCATACGTGGTCAAACCTGATGTCGCCTTTGACATGCTTCACCGGTACGGCTGTTTCTTTGTCGGTAATATCATATTTTTCATCAATAAATTCAAACACCCGATCCATTGAAGCAATCGACTGCACAAGGGTGGTAGATGAATTCACCAGACGCCGCATCGGACTGTAAAGCCTCTCCATGTAAGAGGTGAACGCTACCATCTCCCCGACGGATAAATTCCCGTATAATACAGCCAGGCCGGCTGCCAGGATAACTACCAGCGGCGCTACATCTGTCACGGTATTAACAGCAGCAAATGTTTTAGCATTCCAGCGCGTGTGATCCACCGCGCGGTCCAGGAACTGCCGGTTTCTCGTATCAAACTGTCCCTGTTCATGATTTTCGAGGGCAAAGCTCCGGATCACACTCATCCCCTGCACCCGTTCATGCAGGTGCCCCTGCACATTTGCAAGCGCCTGCGACCTTGCTTTTGTTAGATCCCGAAGCCTTGAATAAAAATATTTGATGAAAAAGGCATAAATAGGTAAAAACAACATCGCCACCAGCGTCAATTCCACGTCCATCGTGAACATAATAATAAGTGCAATAATAATGGTGGCAAGATCAAGCCATATGTTCATCAGGCCGGTAATGACAAAGTCTTTGGTCAGCTCGACATCGTTGATTACCCGCGAAATGATTTCGCCTGCCTTGCGGTTGGAATAAAACCGCAGACTCAGCTTCTGTATGTGGCTGAACAATTGATCACGGATATCATATAAAATTTTGTTTCCTGTCCACTGGGCAAAGTATTGCCGGTAATATTCAATCGGGGGACGAACGATAATAAAAAGCACAACCGCTCCGCCTGCCAGCCAGGCGAGCACTCGTGCTTTTTCAGCTGTTGGCATGCCATCAGCCAACAGCACGTGGTCTATAATATAAGCAAGAATGAGCGGCGTTAAAAGCGGCAGACCAAATTTAAAAATACCAATAATCACTGTCACCGCAATTATTTTATTGTACGGCCGCACAAACTGCATGTAGCGTTTAATACTGCCCATCTTTTTCACCTCTTATCGAAAAAACAAAAAACGCTCATACCACTGTTCGATAAAATGAGAGTTAAATGGGCCTTTTCTCTGACAGATCCAATTCTGCAGTTCCCGAATACTCGTCTCCATCTTTTCATCTATCTGCGCAGGGTAATTCATTTCTTTTTTATGCTGGGCATATTCGTCTTCGTCCAGTAAATTGTAGGTCATGTCCGGAAAAACTTTAATGTCCAGATCATAATCGATATATTTAAGAGCTTCACTGTCGTATACAAACGGGGTGCCAAGGTTGCAATAATAATGCACTCCGTCAGACCGGATCATGCCGATAACGTTGAACCATTTTTCGGCATGAAAATAACAAATAGCAGGCTCTCTCGTTCTCCAGACTCTTCCGTCCGATTCGTGAACCAGAATACGATCGTTCCCACCAATAACCTCTCTGCTTGTACCTTTCAGTATTAATGTCTCTTCCCATACACGGTGGAGCGATCCGTTATGCTTGTAACTCTGCACCTGGATAGGCTTACCTGTTTCCGGGAAGCTTGCGGCGATTTCGTTACGCTCGGCCAATGTGTCCCGCCTCCCTTCTTCTTCAATTTTTGCTGCCTTCTTTTTTCTATCACTTTCTATTATACATTTCTTCTGTCGATCTGAAAAACTGTTAGGATAAAAGGGGAGACAAAACTATCATGTGCAAAATGAAAGGAGACGATTTTTTGAAAGCAGTCGTTTATCATGAACAGGGAAATCCGGATGTACTCACCACGGAAGAAGTGGATAAGCCCGAGATTCAGCCGGATGAAGTTCTCATACAGGTGAAGGCGGTAGGCCTCAATCCCGTTGATACGTATTTTCGCTCCGGCAAACGCCCCGTCTCCTCTTTCCCGGCTATTCCTCATTTTGATGCTGCCGGAATCGTCGAAAAAGTCGGCAGCAGTGCAGGAAATTTTCAGCCGGGGGACAGGGTTTGGGGCACAAACATTCCGAGTGCCGCCGCCGAGTGGGCAGCCGCCCCGGCTTCAAACATTTTTCCCCTTCCAAAAGGCATGAGCTTTACCGAAGGAGCTTCTCTTGGAATTCCCGCCCTTACTGCTCATATGGCTTTATTTTTCCGGGCGGCGCTTCAGCCTGAAGAGACCGTGCTTATTTACGGCGGGGCCGGAGCGGTCGGTCATGCCGCTATTCAGCTGGCCAAGCATCATAATGCCTTTGTCATCACTACAGCAAGCAGCACTGAAAAACACGAAGCCGCACGCCGTGCCGGTGCTGACGTTGTTTTGAACCTAAAAGATGAAAGCTGGAAGAAAGATTTTGCTTCAGCTACGGGACAGCCAGGCGCTGATGTTATTGTTGATATGTCTTTCAGTGAAAATGCCGATACAGATCTGCAGATCCTCTCTCCCGGAGGGCGAATCGTTGCAGTTGGCTCCCCGGTGAACAATATGCCGTCTTTTCCGTGGCAGCTTTTAAACAAAAAATATGCTTCCATCCTCGGCATTCTGCTTTTCACAGCTCCTGTTCCAGCGCTGCAGGAAGCAGCTTTCGGAGTACAGAGGGCTTATGAAAAAGGAGTCTTTTCCCCGCACGTAGCCCGTACCTACCCTATGGAGGAAGCTGCCCAGGCCCACAAAGATTTGGAAAACAAGCGTTACTCCGGCAACCTCGTGCTTACTGTTTCTGAATAAATATAAAACCAGAGGCCGCGGCCTCTGGTTTTATATATTCATCCGGGACTGACCACCGTCAGCAGTAAGCGTTGTGCCAACGAGCCATCGTGCCTCCTTCGAAGCGAGAAACAAAGCTGCGTCTGCCACTTCCTCCACATTACCGAATCTTCCTGCGGGGATATTTTCTTCCACAAACCGCTCCATCGCTTCTGGATTTTCCTCTATCCGCTTCTGCCAATTACCGGTAGGGTGCAGAATGGACCCTGGAGCAATTGAATTGACCCTCACTCCGTCTTTTATCCATTCGTTACCTGCTGCTTTTGTGAAGCTGATCAGCGCCGCTTTGGCGTTGTTATACGTAGCTTTTCCGCCAGCTTCCTTTCCAAAGATCGATGTGATATTAATAATCGCTCCGCCGCGTTCTTTCATCTGCTCATACGCCATTTTACTAAAGTGTACAGCCTGGAAGTAATTTGTTTCCATCGCCTGCGTAAATTCTTCCATAGACGTATCCGCAATTTTTCCACCGCTGCTTCCGCCAGCATTGTTTATAAGTACGTCAATACCGCCAAACGTTTCGATAAACCGTTGAAAGGTATTTTGCCTCTCCTTACCTACAGTGACATCGCAAGCGTAGGTCTCGATGTCTCCGATTTCTTCCCTGGCAGCTTTTAGATATTCTTCAGAACGAGCTAAAATACCAACGTCGGCTCCCTGGCTGTAAAATGCCTGAGCAATGCCTTTTCCTATTCCTTTGGAACCGCCTGTAATCAATACTTTCTTTCCCTCAAAAGCTTTGCTCATTTTAACTCCATCCTTTCAACCAGCGTATTATATATTTTTTGATGGGCCACAGGGAACGCGTAGTTCGCTACGTTCTTCAGCGAAACCCATTTCCAATCCTCCGGCAGAGCGCTTTTTTCCGCCTGCCCCTCATATACGTGCACATTCCAGATCAAATGCGAAAATGTTTGTTCCACACGCTGTACTGGACGCTCAATTTTTGGGGTTACGAATGCATCCGCCTCAAGGTAAGCTCCTATTTCTCCGGCGCGTTCCGCTTCATTTTCCACTGCTGTGTTGGGAAATTCCCACAGCCTTGCCAGAAGGCCTTTATCCGGGCGCTGATGGATTAATAATTCCCCTTCATCGTTCCAAATAATCGCTGCTGCCATTTCCTGCTTTCTCGGCGCCTTTTTCTTTTCTTTTACCGGCAGCTCCTCCTGCACCCCTGCCGCTCTTGCTTTACAGTGCTCCTGCACCGGACAAAGCAGACATCCCGGCGAGGTTGGCGTACAGATAAGAGCACCAAGCTCCATCACTGCCTGATTAAAGTCTGATGGTGAGGTAAGCGGCAGAATTTCGCCAAGCACTGCTTCAAAAGTACTTTTTGTGGACTGCTTGCCGATGTCTTCATACAAACACAGCAGCCTCGAAAACACGCGCATTACGTTCCCATCCACGGCCGGCTCCGGTTTATCAAAAGCAATACTGAGTACTGCTCCTGCTGTATAGGGGCCGACTCCCTTTAACGACCGAAACTCTTTTTTTCCGCTCGGGACTTCTCCTCCGTATTCTTCAGCTACTTCTTTGACCGCCTGGTGCAGGTTTCTCGCCCGTGAATAATAACCGAGACCTTCCCACTTCTTCATCACCTGATCTTCTTCAGCCTCTGCTAGAGCTTCAATAGTGGGAAAAGCTTCTAAAAACCGGTAGTAATACGGGATGACTGTATCGACTTTTGTCTGCTGAAGCATAATTTCTGAAATCCATATGTGATAAGGGTCTCTGCTCCTTCTCCAGGGCAGATCTCTTTTTTGGTGCCGGTACCAGTCGACTAGGTCCTGTTGAAACTGTTCCGGCGAAAAATTTTCCAATAGTGGATGCATAGCAATTCACTCTTTCTCTTTATGTTGGTCACCGTAAGGTCCTTTTTTCTCAAAACACCAGCAGTGTACTTTATTTATCCCTCCAGGGACGAATTTATCAAGGAGGCCATAGACCTCTTCATCTGCCTCTGTTCGTTTCGTTTTCAGGTCGTGGTACTGCCCGGGCGTATTAACTGCAAACATTTCTACAAATAATGCTCCCTGATCCACAGACTCAAACCATTCATAATTATTCACCTGCTCATTGAGCATAGCTGAAGAAATTTCTTCCATCGCGTTTAAAAATTCAGTTCTTTTATCTTCTAAAATCCGGTATTCCATAAAAACGACGTATTTCTGCGGATTCATACAATTCTCCTTTTTGAAATAAACTGTTTAGGGTATCATGAAACTACGCTGGTACGGTCTGTGCTTGTTTGATGCCACAGGCTTTTTTTGTTTCAGCATGCCATAAAATAAAGGTGGTGCCAATGGATACAGCAACTCATACTGTGATGGGGATCGGCCTGGGAGGTCTTGCCACCATTGATCCTTCTATTTCAACCGAAGGCGGAGCAATGGGTACAATCCTGATCGCAACAATTATAGGGTCACAGGCCCCTGATTTTGATACCGTATTAAAACTGAAAAATAACGCCGTCTATATCCGCTACCACCGCGGCCCGACACACTCCATACCTGCCGTTTTAATCTGGCCGGTTCTGCTGGCAGCTCTTATATATATGTTTTCTCCGGACGTTGCTTTTTCGCATTTATGGTTCTGGTCCTTTATCGCTGTCGCTCTTCACGTTTTTGTGGATATTTTTAATGCCTACGGCACCCAGGCGTTATCCCCGTTTACGAAACGATGGATAGCGCTCGGCGTGATTAATATTTTTGATTCGGTAATCTTTTTCTCCCACCTATTCGTATTTATTCTATGGTGGTTTGATGTACCGAGAGCAGCCTCAATGATTGTTTTATATATCTTTTTGCTGTTTTACTATTTATGGCGGTTTCAGGCCCGAAATATTGTTTTGCAAAGAGCCCGTCGCCTGCACCCGGATGCCACGCACCTGTTTATTTCACCGACATACAACTGGTACCGGTGGCACCTGGTTATTCGTACGCCGCACAAGTTATTCGTCACCAATTACCGGAACGGACGGCTTCGCTACTTTGAAACGTACCCGTTTGAGCCAATTCCTGACGATCCGGTTATTAACGCAGCCAGAGATGACCGGAACCTTGCTTCCTTTCTATCCTTCTCCCCTACGTACCGTTGGATTGTCCGCAACACAGACGAGGGATACGAAGTAAAATTCATCGACCTGCGTTACCGCAGTAAAGGATACTATCCATTTGTAGCGGTCGTTCAGCTGAACGAGGACCTGGAGATTATGACTTCCTACACCGGCTGGATTTTCAGTGATGATACCCTTCACAAAAAACTCGACAAAGGCCGGGCCTTTTCCTATTATACTCAATAATAAAGAGTACGGAGCCGCTCTCCGTACTCTTTACTTATATCTGGTTAATGCCAAAAAACTTTTCGTTTGTCGCTTCGTAGCGGTGCAGGTGCGGACCATACTGCCGAACCCATTTTTCTACAATCTGCCCTGTTACCTCTTCACCTTTGTACGAACGGCCTGCTCTCGCCTGAGTGGATTCAAAGTCCTCCCATAAAAAGTCCACCCATTCCCGGGCTTTTTCGTCTGTTAACTGATTATTGACTGAAAGAAGAGTTTCCAATAAATAATTTTTCTGGTTTTCCATTCCGCGCGTTCCTCCATTCTTTATTTTTCTACCAACAGGGAGAAAGGCAATGCTTCGATCTGGCTTGAATTGTTTCGGTAGCCCCAGGCAAACACGCCGTTAATAAATTCTATTTCAAAGGTGGACCCTTCCTGGGCGATCCGGTACGTTTTCCCCGGCTGATAGTCCGCTGGATCCAGCATATACGTTTTCGCCATTGCGATCTTACGCTCATAAACCGCAAATTCATTTCCTCTTCCCATCTGCTCGGCTTTTTTGGACTTTTCGTTTAAGCTCGCGATTTCCTGTTCAAGCTCATATCTGCTCATCTGGCTGTATCTTTTTTCCATTCCCATGTTCGGACTCCTCTCTCTTTTCATCTAAAAACCGCTGGATATGCTCCATCGGGAATTGTTTCCGGTACAGGTATTCTTTAATTTTCTGTTCAAGCTGACGGCCTTCAAGCCTGCCTTCCCATTTACGGTAAACTTTTTCTCCCTGCACTAGCACCGAGTTCCACTCATCTTCCTCGGAAGGAGCAAAGTCCGCTTCTTTTACAGCGGCTGAAGCTGTTTCATGATCGTATCCTTTCCGGAGCAGCATTTGCAACAAACGCTGCTTCACCGCACCTCCCGATTCGCCTTTTTTCTGACGCCCTTTTTTCTCCGCTGCGGTCACCGCCCGTTCGAGAGCCAGTTCATCAGTCAGTGCCTTCATAGCCTCGGAAACATAAGTCTCCGCCACACCTTTTTTCTCCAGGTCCATCCTAATAACCTTCGGCCCTTTATCGGTCGTATTAATTTTTGTGCGCACGAACGCTTTGGCGAATTCCCGGTCATTTAAGAATTTATATTCCTTTGCTTTGTCAACCGCCTTCGATGCGGAGACTTCTGTGAACTCTTTTTCTATTAGGTGGTCATATACTTCTTTTTCTGTCCTCATCACACTCGATAAGTAATGCAGCGCCCGGTTCCATGCCTTGCGTTCATGATCATCCTCAATCATGAGTTCAAGTTCTTTTTCCGTCAATTCTTTCCCCTTTTTAAGGTCCCACTGCACTAGCACAGCTTCATCCACACCGGTCGTAAATGCTTCCCGGCCTGTCTGGTCGGTGAAAATATTATATCGTTCGGGGTTATTTTTCTGCACTTCAATTTTTGTAATTTTCACAAAGGCCCTCTCCTTTTGCATAGTGGAAATGATTATGACAATCTGCTTTTGGGTAAAGTTGAATAGCTTCAAAAGTGACGTTTTTACATCACCTTAAGTAGTGAAAGGAGAAATACACATTGAATATCGCTATCGCAGGAGGAAGCGGATATGTAGGCTCCGCCCTCACAGGCTACCTCGAACAGATGGGCCACCATATTTACATTTTAACAAGAAACAGTAAAAATAAAAAAAATAGTGAAAGGATCACTTTTATTGAATGGATGAAGCCCGGCAGCAAACCCGAATATGAATTGCCGCCGGTAGATGCTTTCATAAATCTCGCAGGCACATCCCTTGCTCAACGCTGGACGGAACAAACCAAAGAGGATATTTTAAACAGCCGTATCGATTCTACAAGAGAAGTTATCCGCATTTTTAAAGCAAGCAGCCATAGACCCGAAGTTCTCATCAGCGCCTCCGCCGTCGCTTATTACGGAATTTCCGACGAAGAGGAATTTACTGAGGAATCCGCTAAAGGAGAAACAAACTTTTTACAGGAGGTTTCCGTACGCTGGGAAAATGAAGCTGAAAAAGCGGAAGAACTCGGAATCAGGGTAGTAAAAGCACGTATGGGTCTCGTTTTGCAGGAGTTTATCCCGCCACTCGTTTCTGTCTACAAAATGTTTGGCGGCGGCACTTTCGGAAGCGGAATACAGTGGTTTTCCTGGATTCATTTAAGAGACGCTGTCGAAATGATTCTTTTTGCAGCTACCACCAAAGAAATTAAAGGGGCACTGAACATTACCGCGCCTGAGCCTGCACAAATGGAAACACTGGGACGCGAGATAGCTAAAGTGACCGGACGTCCGCACTGGCTCTCTGTACCGTCATTTGTTATCGAGAAGATGCTCGGTGAAATGAGTGTAATGATCCTAGGAGGCCAGAAGGTCATACCCCAAAAATCCATGGATCACGGCTTCCACTTTCATTTTCCAAGCCTGCAGCCTGCGCTGATCAACATTTTAAAAGAGTAATCACACGCCGTCCGGGCTTTTCGGGCGGCTTTTCTTATCAAAGGCGGAGGAATTGTCCATCTGCGCAAGTATTACTTATCGTTTTCGCTGTTCAGGTTACATAACACTCTATAAGTAGTAATAATACGCATAAATGCCTGATAGGCAAGTTTGAAAATTTTCATAATTAGCGTTAAGATTTGTTTTATGAGTATGGCAGATCTTATTACATTATAAAACAAGGCAATCTTACGTTTGTTTTTTCTATAAAGAGGTATAGTACAGGTAGCCCTCTATTACTTTTAAAAGGTGGTAAGAAAATGGAAACGAAAATGACTGGAACGAACGGTTCCGTCGATTCAATCGTTTTTGACAAACCAACCGTGGAAGACGGGGCAGACATGTGGGAACTTGTCAAAAACTCCACATTAGATTTAAATTCCTCATATAAATATATTATGATGTGTGAATTTTTTGCCGAAACATGTGTTGTCGCTAAAGAAAACGATGAATTAGTGGGCTTTGTAACGGCCTTTATTCCACCTGAAAAACAGGATACCGTATTTGTCTGGCAGGTGGGCGTGGATACTTCCCAACGGGGAAAAGGTCTTGCTTCCCGTTTGCTGGATGCTCTTCTGGAACGGGATGTATGTGAAGAAGTGCTGTATTTAGAAGCTACCATCACTCCTTCCAATGAAGCTTCGCAGGCGTTGTTTAAAAAGCTTGCCAAGAAACGGGAGACTGAAGTGACAGTTTCTGAATGCTTTACGGAAGACCTTTTTCCGGATGATGAACATGAAGAAGAGTTGACATTTCGAGTAGGACCCTTTACAAAATAAGTAGTGAACATGACATGCAAAGCGCATGTCATGTATTATGTAAAAACTGAATTTTTCGATAACATTCCCAAGGAGGATACTTACTTTTATGATGAAAAATGATCTTAGCGTTTTTAACGAATACGAATCGGAAGTGCGCAGCTACGTCAGAGGATTTCCTACTGTGTTTCACCAGGCAAAAGGGTACAAGCTATGGGATTTGGATGGAAAAGAATATGTCGACTTCTTTTCCGGCGCAGGAGCACTGAACTATGGACACAACGATGACAACATGAAAGAAAAACTGCTCGCCTACATTCAGGAAGACGGCGTTACTCACTCCCTTGATATGGCAACTAAAGCAAAGGGCGAATTTATCGATGCTTTCCAGAATATTATTCTGAAGCCGCGTAACATGGATTATAAAATCATGTTCCCCGGGCCGACTGGCGCAAACAGTGTAGAAAGCGCACTGAAGCTCGCCCGTAAAGTGACGGGACGCACAAATGTTGTCAGCTTCACTAACGGCTTTCACGGTATGACTATTGGAGCTTTGAGCGTTACGGGCAACAAATTCAAACGCGGCGGGGCCGGCATGCCTTTATCCAATACGTCCATCCTGCCGTATGACAAATTCCTAAAAGAAAGCGATAATTCCGTTGAATATATTGAGAACTTCCTTGATAACGGAGGCAGTGGCCTTGACAAGCCAGCAGCGTTTATCGTAGAGACAGTTCAGGGTGAAGGCGGCTTAAATGCCGCAAGCAGCGAATGGCTTCAGTCGATTGAAAAAATCTGCCGTGAACGCGACATTAAGCTTATTCTTGACGATGTCCAGGCAGGCGTCGGCCGTACCGGTACTTTCTTTAGCTTTGAACCAGCCGGTATTAAACCTGACTTTATATGCCTATCCAAGTCAATTGGCGGCAACGGCTCACCGCTTGCCATCACTTTAGTGGCGCCGGAGTATGACAAATTCGCTCCCGGCGAGCACAACGGTACCTTCCGCGGAAATAACTTTGCTTTTGTAACAGGTACTGAAGCTTTGAATTACTGGAAGGATGACCGTTTGGAAAAGAACGTCCAGGAAAAGTCCGAACGTATTGCTTCGTTTCTGGATGACATGATCAAAAAGCACCCTGAAATGAAAGGTGTCCGTAAAGGACGTGGCTTTATGCAGGGAATTATGAGTCCTATCGAAGATCTGTCTGACAACATCGCCGGCAGGTGCTTTGAACACGGTCTGATTATGGAAACAGCCGGTGCGGACGATGAAGTATTTAAACTGTTCCCGCCAATCACCATTGACGACGAAGGACTTGAACGCGGGCTGTCGATTCTTCAGAAGGCAATTGAAGAAGTTACCGCTGAAAGTAACCTCGTTGCCAACTAATTTAGCCGATTGACTAATTGGATAAAAAGAAGCCGATCGATCGGCACCCCGACGGTCGGCCTTTTTATGATATAAACCCTTAACTGACAAGATGGAGGAATAGACAATGAAAGTAATTAAGCTCGAAGATTTGATCGGTACTGAACGTGAAGTGGATGACGGTAACTGGGTCAGCCGCCGTTTCATTATGAAAGACGATAATATGGGCTACTCGGTGAATGATACAATTATCCGTGCCGGCACTGAAACTCACATCTGGTACCAAAACCATCTCGAAACCGTCTACTGCATTGAAGGAGATGGAGAAATTGAAACATTAAGCGATAATAAAGTATATCAGCTCGAGCCAGGTGTATTGTACGCGCTCGATAAAAACGATGAGCACATGCTTCGCGGAGGCAGCAAAGATATGCGCATGGTTTGTGTATTCAACCCACCGCTTAGCGGCCGTGAAGTTCATGATGAAAACGGCGTATATCCGGCAGATCTTGACTAATATCAAAAAATCCCCTGAAGCTTTTGGCCTCAGGGGATTTGCTTATTAATGCAGAAGATAATGACGAAACGTAAGCGTCTGGGCGTCAACACCCAGTTTTTCAATGAAAAGTTTCACATCGTGCAGAGAATCTGCAGGATATTGGAACTTACATATCTCCGGGGATTGTTCCTCAATATCTTTTGTCGCAAAACAAAAGGTTGATTGATCTTTATCGTAGTAAACGATCAAATCTTCTTCGTGCATTGGATGCTTAAAATGTGCTTTATATAACCGGTAGGACAATCCGAACGCCCCCTTTCTACTCTTCTATCTAAAAATCTTAAACCATCCATTTCGTTTAAACAAGCCCAGCAGCACTACCGCTATTAAGAACATAACCCCAAGCGCTATGAAATATCCGTATCTATATTCAAGCTCCGGCATATACACGAAGTTCATACCATAAAGCCCTGCAATAAATGTCAGCGGAATAAAGATTGTTGATACGATCGTGAGCGTCATCATAATCGCATTCATTCTGTTTGATGCCATCGTCTGAAAGTTGTCTCTCATGTCTGAGGTCATTGCCCGGTTGGATTCGATCATTTCGGTGACCTTTAGAAGATGATCATAAATATCCCGATAATATTCCCGCTGCTGGGTAATCAGGTGCAGACGCTCCACAAACAACACCCGGTATACCAGATCTCTCATAGGAACGATGGTTCGACGGAGCCTAAGCAGATCGGACCGTAAATCAAATACTTCTTCTATCAGCTTACCATAGGTCAGCTCCGCGTTGCTTTCCTCGATCTCATTCAGCCGGTCTTCGATTTGATCCAGGACCGGAAAGTATTCATCCGTCATTTTATCAATAATGTGATAGCTGATATCATCCGGATTCAGCGCAGCTCCTTCAGCCCGCAGCTTTTTCCAGGAATGATTAACCGCCGAAGACGGAGCTTCATGATATGTAACGACAAAATTGGGGCCAAGAAACATACAGATCTCCTCAGCCCCAAGCGTGTCCTTATCAAGTGCATGAAGGACGAAAAAGCTGTACCCATCATATGAATCATGCTTTGGACGCTGACGCTCCATGTAGCAGTCCTCAATGGCCAGTGGATGAAAATGAAACACCGAGTCCAGCGTGTTTGTTTCCTCAGTGGTGGGAGAGGAATAATCAATCCAGTACCATTTCCATTCGTATTTTTTAAATTCATCCAATGTAATATTGTTTATTGTGTTTCCTTCTGCATCTATACCGGCACAGGAAATCATTGCAGCCCCTCCCTTCCTTTGAACAGCAGTTGCCCGCTGTAGTTATTTTCCCACAAGAAAACGGGGCACCCGCTCCGGCGCCCCGTTCCACATTTTACAACATCGGAAGTATTTCGTCTAACGATGCGTAAGGATAATTTAAATCCTCTGCCACTGCCTTATACGTTACTTTTCCCTGCGCTGTATTCAACCCTTTGCCAAGCGTCGGATTATTGGTAAGAGCTTTTGCCACGCCCTGATTTGCAATCTGAAGCGCATAGGGGATGGTCACGTTAGTTAAAGCAATTGTAGACGTTCTTGGAACCGCCCCCGGCATATTCGCCACAGCGTAGTGCACAACACCGTGTTTTTCATATGTCGGCTGGTCGTGCGTCGTTACCTGGTCGGCAGTTTCAATAATGCCTCCCTGGTCGATCGCCACATCGATCAGCACAGAGCCCCGGTCCATACTTTTCACCATTTCTTCTGTCACAAGCTTCGGTGCTTTGGCTCCAGGAATCAGGACGGCCCCAATCACCAGATCCGACCGTTTTACTTCCTCCGCCAGGTTCAGGGGATTACTGCTCAGCGTCTGAATCTGGCCGCCAAAGTCTTCATCTATCTGGCGGAGTCTCGCCGGGTTTAAATCGATAATTGTTACGTTGGCCCCGAGACCGTGGGCGATGCGTGCAGCGTTCGTGCCGACCACCCCTCCGCCGATTACCGTTACATTGGCCTTTTTCACTCCGGGCACTCCCGAAAGCAGAACACCTTTGCCCCCGTTCACGCTTTCGAGAAACTGAGCTCCAACCTGGGCTGCCATCCTTCCTGCTACTTCACTCATTGGTGTTAAGAGCGGCAGTGTATGGTTTTCCTCGACTGTTTCATAAGCTACTGCAGTGACTCCCTTTTCGGTTAATGCTTTCACCAGCTCAGGTTCAGCAGCAAGATGCAGATAAGTAAACAAAATCAGGTTTTCCCGGAAAAACTGATATTCTGAAGCCAGAGGTTCTTTGACTTTCAGTATCATCTCTGCCTGCTTCCAAACGTCTTCGGCCTCCGAAATAATTTTTGCCCCAGCTGATTCATATTCTTCATTCGAAAATCCGCTACCTTCTCCCGCATGGTTTTCAACATATATTTGATGGCCCGCTTGTGTTAAATGCACAACCCCCGCCGGCGTAATCGCTACTCGATTTTCATTGTTTTTAATCTCTTTGGGAATCCCTATAATCAAGATGCATCGCCTCCTCTAATACCTTTTCTGTTAGTATAGCGTGTTTCCGGATTATAAGCATTGGCGGATTAAAATAATATTTTCATTATCCATTTGTGATTTTTCACAATAGGTTTGTGTGTTTTTCTTTCAACAATTCCAACTCCAGCAGCAGCGTCCATTTTTCATGGGCGCTGGAAAGACTTACACCTGCAATTGCCTGCATCCTTTTTAAACGGTAGGTCAGCGTATTGGGATGCACATGAAGTATCTTAGCGGCCGCGTTGACGTTGCAGTCTTCGCTCAGATAGATGTAAAGCGTGCTCAAAAGCTCCGTTTCATTTTCTGCATCGTAATCGGATAAGCTTTTTAGGGAAGGGTGGGTAAATGTTTCTTCCTCCCGCTTTTGTATAAGAACGGGAAAAAAGCGGTAATAGCCCGCTTCATGCAGGAAGTAATAATGGGAGGGAAGCTGGCGGACCTGTTTTTTTAAATCAAGCATGGTCAGTGCCTGCCTGTAACCGCCCGCCACTTCCATATACTGATGACAAATTTCAGACGCAGCAATAGCCGTCAAGGTGTCATCGTAGCGTTCGTGCCATAACTCATGCATTTGATGTAAAAATGCGGAAATAGTTGCTTCTATATTTCTGCTTTCAAGTCCATACAGCATAAGAATAGCCCGGTGCTGGTCATATGTTTTGAGCATCACCTTCACCCGCTGCGAAATCGTCAGCAGATAGGTGAGCCGCTCCCAGGCATTGTGTTCAAGCTGTTCTGAAAACTCCATGATTACAATAGAATACTGCTGTGGCCGCCCCGGAAAAAAACGAAGCATCTGACGCTCTACTGCCTGCTCATCCGTCTCATCCCCAGTCAACAGACGCCAAAAATACTCCTGATGGTCCTGTTGTGCCGGATTTCTCGGATGAAACTGCCGCCGGAAACGCTCACCGCAAACAACAGCTGCCGAGTGAAGATCCTGCTTTGCCTCTTCTGAAAGAGGCGTTTCGCCCTCCACCACCCAGATGTAGCCTATTACCGTCTGCTTTTCCTTGACGGCTACGGCCATCCTGGTTCCGAGTCCTATTTCATCAATAGCGGAAATAGAGACCGGCTCGCTCTGCTGATGAAGGCTTGGTATCACTCCTTCATTCCATAAACGGTGAATCACCTCTTCCGGCACGCGCCTCCCCATGATAGTCGCCGTACGTGCTCCGTCAGTGACCTGTGGATGGCCGCTGTAAGCGAGCAGACGGTGCGTCGAATCCTCAATGGTAACCGGGCCCCCAAGTGCTTCACTGATAAAGTCGGCAAATTCATTTAATGAATCGGCAGTATGCTGCCAAAGCTGCTTTTCAAACATAGGTATGTGCTCTCCTTTCCAGGTTTATAAAAAAAGGTAGAGCAGCAGATTAGCCAGAATGGTAAGAATAATAGAGACAATCAGGCTGATACCGAGCCAGTATAAACACATTGCTGTTCACCACGCATATTTATTTTTTTCCTTTTTTCTCTGGTTTATACACAAAAGGAACTACGGCTTCCACCTGAGATGTCTGCGGGAACATATCCACCGGCTGGGCATATTCTGGATGGTACCCTGCTTTTTTCAGATACGCGGCATCCTTGGCCAGGGTGGATGGGTTACAGGATACGTACACAAAGCGTTTAGGCTTCACTTTTCCAATCGTATTCAGCAGTGCCTCCCCGCAGCCTGTGCGCGGCGGATCCGCTACTACTACATCAGGGCTCCAGTTTTCCCGCTGCCACTGAAGCATCATTTCTTCGGCTTTGCCGTGGTAAAACCTGGCGTGGGAAGCTCCTGCCTGTTTAGCATTTTTGTTAGCGTCCTGAATGCTCGCTTTAATCATATCCATGCCGCGTACTTCCTTAGCATCCGAGGACATCCAAAGACCAATTGTGCCGCTGCCGCAGTAGGCATCGACCACTTTTTCACGGCCTGTGAGCTTTGCCGCTTGCTTCGCTTCGTCATAAAGCGTGGAGGCCTGCTCCGAGTTCAGCTGGAAAAATGCTTCCGGGGATAAATGAAATGAAAAGTCCTGCATGTTGTACTTAATTGTATCTTTACCCCACAGTCGCGTGGTCGTCCCGCCAAAAACAGTCGGGCTGCTTTCATGCTGCACATGATGGTGAATTGATTTTATTTCAGCGAACGAAGAACGGAGGAAATCCACCAGCTCTTCCTGCTCCGGCAGATCCACCGAAGATGTTACAAGCGTTACCTGAACCTCGCTTTTTTGTTCATTTGCCCGCACGACGATGGTTTTAACCCCTTTTTGTTTACTCGTGTGTACAGGCACCTCTTCATCCTTCATAAATACGGTAATTGCTTTTGTAATCTTATTTAGAATCGACTTCTCCACCATACAGCCGACGTTGGTGAGGTCTACGAGCTGATTGGAATCACTCGAATACAGACCGGCTTCCACTCGCCCTTTCTTTCCCTCTCCTGTCTGCCACTGGCTTTTATTTCTATACCGCCATGGATTTTCCATGCCGATCGTTTCACGAATCTCCGGTACGACAGGAGCGTAACGTTCAAATGACTGCAGCACCAGGTCCTGCTTCATCCACAGCTGTTCGTCGTATTCGGCATGCTGCAGCTGGCATCCGCCACAGATTTTATATACCGGACAGGGAGCTTTCTGCCGGCTCGGCGAAGCTTCGCGGATATACTTAATGCTTGCAATCGCACGGTTCCGTTTTACTTCCTCGACCTGACCGACAATCACTTCCCCCGGGAGTGCCCCTTCTACGAAAACAGCCTGGCGTTTAAAATATCCAATTCCTTCACCGTTAATACCTATACGTTTAATGGTCAGCGGAAACTCCTGACCCTCCTGCAGCGGCTGGCGCTGCTCAAATTTTTCATTTTTCGGCACGTGTATCTTCTCCTTTATCTAGTATTTCCACATGAAGCCATAAATAAATACTTGCATAGCTGTTGTACGGGCTCCACCGGCCGGACCATTCTGTTATGTCTGCTTTAGATGGTTTCGCTTCAAGTCCCAGCAGCTTCTTCAATCCATTTTGTATGCCAATATCAGCAGCAGGCATCAGGTTTTCTCTTCCGAGTCCAAACAATAAAAAGCATTCTGCCGTCCAGGGCCCTACCCCCCGGTGCTTCGTAAGCTCCTGTATAACCTCCTCATCAGGTTTTTTCTGAAGAGCATCGATATCAAGCGTGCCATGCGTAATGCTTTTTGAAATATCCACTACGTATTCCGCTTTCCGGCGGCTGAACTGCAGCTTTCGAAGCTCATCAGGATGAAGGGCTGCCACAGTCGCAGGTCCGGGGTAAAACCATACACCGTCTTTATAAGTGCCGTATGTCTGAACAAATCTTGTTGAAAGAGTATAGGCAAAGGTCATGTTCAACTGCTGATGAATAATTGTTTTTATAAGACAGCCGTACAGGTCAAAGTCACAGGTAAGCGGCGCACCGTAAAACCGATGGAACAGCGGCTCTAATTCCGTTTCCTGAAAATGCCCGGCTGCCTGCTCGAGTGGCTGATAAAAACGAAAAATGCGTTCTATTTTGTCCAGAGCTTCCTGTTCTCTCTTCTCCGGAGCCTCTATATATACATAATTCTCCGGTTGATGTTCAACAAACGCAACAGTTACTGTATCAAGCTGGCCTTCAGCCGGCAGAGGCAGCTTCACCTGTCTTTTATCGATATCTACATTATACAGCGGATCGAGTGCCATCCGTTTCAGCATCAGCTGAACATCATATACGGACGGGATCTGCCGTGTTATCTGCTGCACAGTAATTACGTCCTTTCATGAAGCTTTGTTATTTTATCACGTTTACCCCTGTTCACGCGACCTGCTCCCAGGTGTACTCAGAATTCTGCAATTTTTTCTTTTTTTAGTATAAAAGCATTAATTTTCAATAAATTGTTAATTATTTTTTCCGTTCTATTTTCCTATTCTCGATGAAATGGCTTTCTTCCTTTGTTTTCATTCATTACAATAATCTTTGTGTAGCTGTGATACTTTTGTCATTTTTAAACGAATTAGGAGGTAAATTATGAGCTCTTCTGCACAAAAATCGACCATGCTGCAGCGGGCGCTGAATTGGATTGAACGAGTTGGGAATAAGCTTCCCCATCCGGTCACTCTGTTCGCCATTCTCGCCGCGCTCGTACTGGTGTTATCTGCCGTCCTTTCTGCTGCCGGCCTGCAGGTGGAATCTCCGGGAGAAGAAGGAGAAACGGTTCAGGTAACCAATCTGCTTTCATCTAGTGGAATTGAGTACATATTCACCAGTATGGTGGACAATTTTATTAACTTTGCCCCGCTCGGAGTGGTGCTTGCTACTATGATCGGTATCGGCATTGCGGAGCGCACCGGACTTATAAGCGTACTGCTTCGCGGTTTTATTTTATCCATTCCAAAATCTTTAATTACCTTTGGTCTTGTTTTTGCCGGCATTATGTCAAGTGTCGCCTCCGACGCCGGATACGTGGTCCTTCCACCGCTCGGCGCTATTCTGTTTGCTGCACTCGGGAGGCACCCGCTCGCAGGACTTGCTGCTGCCTTCGCCGGGGTTTCAGCGGGCTTCAGTGCCAACCTTCTGCTTTCAGGTACCGATGTTCTGCTTGGTGAATTAACGATTGAGGCGGCATCCACCATCGATCCTGCCTACGCCGAACAGATGAACCTGGCGATGAATTACTACTTCATTTTTGTGTCCACCTTTTTCTTAGCTGTCATCGGTACACTCGTGAGTCAGTTCATCGTCGAGCCACGGCTTGGGGAATACAAGGGCGAGTACCGGGAGAGCCTCACCTCATTAACAGGAACGGAAAAGAAAGGGATCTTCTGGTCAATGGGGGCAGCGCTTCTAACCATTATTCTGCTTGCGCTGCTCATTGTACCACCTAATGCTCCTCTCCGCGGTGAAGGAGGGGCCGTCGTTCAGTCGCCGTTTATGGACTCCCTTGTTGTCGTAATTATTATAGCCTTTTTCGTTCCAGGGCTTGTATACGGTATTGTGACAAAAAGTATTAGAAACGATACGGACGTCGCTAATCAGCTTTCTGATACGATGGCGAGCATGGGCATGTTCATTCTGCTCGCATTTACAGCCGGACAGTTTGTTGCCTATTTTGAAGAAACCAATCTGGGTACCTTCATGGCTGTATACGGTGCGGACTTTTTACAGTCTGTCAATCTTACCGGCATTCCTCTAATTTTAGTATTTATATTTATTGTCGGGGTTATCAACCTGTTTATCGGAAGTGCCTCTGCCAAATGGGCCATACTCGCCCCTGTGTTCGTTCCGATTATGATGCAGCTTGGCTATTCGCCGGAACTGACGCAGATGGCATACCGTGTGGCAGATTCATCCACCAACATTATTACGCCGCTTATGACTTATTTTGCGATTATTATCGCGTTTGCCCAACAGTATGACAAAAACATACGCATTGGTTCCCTAATAGCAGTTATGCTTCCTTATTCTGTCGCATTTCTCCTGTTCTGGTCCCTGCTGCTTGTCGTATGGATGCTCACCGGCCTTCCCCTCGGTCCAAACGGTCCGATTGAATACAACGGCTAAACGTTTAAAAGCAGGAGCTCCGGCTCCTGCTTTTTCATGTTACTCTAAATGTGTAATCCTGTTGATGTATTGAATGGAAGCACGTTCTTTTCGAAAGTGAATCCGGGATACTCCTGTGTTGTCGATACGCATAGAACGCTGGAGCGATACCCAGTTGTCTTTGGCCAGTAAATACATAAAAAAGATCGTAATAAATCCTCCGTGCGAAACGACAGCAATCTGATCTTTATCCTTCCATTCCGCGGTCAGCTTATAATACAGCCACGCACACCGCTCGGTTAGATCGTTTTTTGTTTCTGCCCCTTCCACTTCAGCGGTTAAAAGGTCCCTTCCGATAAGATCCGGAAATTCATTTTGAATCACGTCTCTCGCTTTACCTTCAAGCACGCCCAAATGTACTTCGCGAAGCCGCTCGTCCGTAGATACCTCCACCTGCTGAAATTCTGCCAGTGCCTCTGCGGTGGCAGAAGCCCGCATTAAATCACTTGCAATTACAGCGTCAAACTGAATACTGCGAAAGTAACTGCCAAGCGCTTCTGCCTGCGTCAGTCCATGCGGGGTTAATGGATAATCCATCGATCCCTGCAGCACCTGGGCATAGTTTCCTTCTGACTCCCCGTGTCGGATAAAATAAACGTCAGGCATTACTCATCCTTCCAATCCGGCTGAAACTGACGGCATTTAACCCGCAGCTGCTCCACCATTTCTTCAAGTCTCTTCATTTCCGATTCGGAGCCTTCTTCAGGATCGATGTTGTCTACCATTGTCGAAAGCAGATGCAGACGCTGTTTTATATACTGAAGCTGCTGATTCTTGTCGTGTACTGGCGTACTCATGACGCTCCTCCTTTTTTCTTTTCTTCTTTGAATATATCAATACGGTTCCAGCCGCCAAACACATAATAGCTGACCGCAATTACAGCGCTGATCACAAAACTGAGGCCTATGCCGAGCGCAATTCCGTTTTCTCCCATTCTTTCGGCAAAGAACCAGGCAAGCGGAAAACGAAGCACCCAGAAAGAAATAATATTCAGGGCAAGCACCTGGATCATCGCCCCGGAGCTGCGCACAATACCGTTCAGCACGAAATTTATTCCTAAAAACGGGTAAAAGAAAGCAACAATCTGCAGATACGTTTTACCATATTGAATGGTAGCTTCGTCGTTCACAAACAGTCCCATCAAAAATTCAGCCAGTAAAAAGACGGCGGTGCTCATCGTGATTGATACGATTAAAATTAAAATTAACGCGTTTTTCGCAATGGAGCTGATACGGTCCCAGCGGTTCGCTCCAATATTTTGTCCAGCCATACTTGTAATGGCGGAACCGAGCGTTGTGGCCGGAAGCATAATCAGGCTGTCCAGACGTTGAGCTGCCCCGTACCCCGATAGAACCACAGAGCCAAACGACGTCACCACCGTCATAATCGCCAACTGCCCGCCGGAAATAGCCATCATCGACAGGCCTGCCGGCAGGCCAAGCTTCATGATACGCTGAAATTCTGCTTTTTCGGGAATGCTTGGCACAGCGAACGGAAGCCCCTTCACAAGAATCATATAGACGATCCCGAACACAAATGCACTCCCCTGGGAGATAACCGTTGCAATTGCCGCCCCCTGAATGCCCATATCAAAGCCGGAAATAAACAGCGGATCCAGAACAATGTTCAGCCCCACAGCCATCATTATAAAGCGAAGCGGGGTTTTACTGTCGCCGACTGCACGCAGAACAGTGCCTATAAAATTATAGCCAAATAAAAAGACAATACCAATAAAGTTAATGCGTAAGTATATGACTGCACTTTCAAGGATATCCGGCGGCGTCCCCATCCAAGTCAAAACGGTGGGAGCTGCAAAAAAACCTATCGTTCCGAGGATAATTGCAAGCGTTCCTAAAACGGACACAAAAGCATTCAAAGAACGCTTCAGGCCCTCATCATCATCCGCTCCCACCCTCTGGGAAAGCACCGTTAATGTTGCGCTATTAATTCCAATAATAAAAGAAAGCACAGAAAATAAAATCGTAGCAGCCAGGGAAACCGCCCCCAGGGCGCTAGCGCCGATTAAATTACCGACCCACAGGCTGTCCACGATTTGATAAGAGCTTTGAAGCAGGTTCCCAATAAAAATCGGAAAGGCGAATATCACCATTTTCTTCATGATACTGCCTTCCGTGAAGTCTAGCTGGTTACGTCCGGCATTTGCCATACTTTTCTCTCCAATTCTTTTCTAAGACCTCTTGCACTGTTAGTCGGAAAGAAGTTCGAATGTTTCTGTAACCGCAATGCTGTCTTTTACTGACTGGACCATCGAACAGTTTTTTTTGGTCCATTCCATATTTTTTTGCATCTGGGCTTCTGTTACGTTTTCTGCTTTTACGATAAAATGCAGATGAACAGCAGTTATTTTATTTGCCTGCTTTTCATCCCGTTCCACCTCTGCCTCAATTTGGATATCGTGCACTGTCTGGTGTCTTTTATTCATTATTTTACGCAGTACTCCTCCGCTGCAAACAGCAATCGAAGAAGTCATCAGCTGAAAAGGGCGAAAGCCATACTCCTCCTCCCCGGATACAGACAGCTCTCCGTAGTCTGTTCTTGTTTGAAATCCTCCGTCAGTCATCGAAAACTTCATTCTATTCACCTCTTCAATAGTATCCTTCGTGTTGTATCTTATCTAAATATAAGCCTATCTCCAAACAAAAGGTATTATATCAAAAACTGAGGGATTTTGTGCAGATGACCGGAAGCCCGAAGCTTTTTAATTCATGAAAAAAGCAGCTGCTATAATGATAGCAGCTGCTTCAGCCGTACTGTTTAGCGTACGTTTTCTGGATAAATTTCGTTTAGAATTTCATGCGTTGGCGTAGAAATCAAGTTTTTATTAATGACTTCTTTCACTCTTCCACCCATGTTATCTTCCAGGTCTTTAGCATATTCTTTATCGCCGATAATATATGCTGTATCAAGACCGCGGTTTTTCATCTGTTTGTTGATGACAGGCGCCAGGCTCTTGTACCAGCGGTGGCGGTTTTCTTCAAAACGCTGCTGAACTTTATCCACCTGTGTAGAACCTGCAGCCGTACGGTCAGCTGATGCTGTACCTTTGTATTCCTGCCAGTCCTCGCTGTCCACATCCCAGTGAAATTGCATTTCTTCGCGGATTTTGCCCATTGAGGTATCGATCAGGTAAACATCCTGCTTGTTTGTAAGAAGAATTGCTGTAGGCGGGAATGTTTTTTCCAGTTTTTCGAGTTGCTCAGTCTGCGGTGTTGGTTCCCACATTACTTCCGTCTCCACCGGCACCTGGAAAATATCTGCTTCCCAGGTGGATCCATCGCCGGAAGCGAAGATAATAACACTCTTCTGCAGATCAGAGCGATGGTCCTCAATGTATTTTTCGATATCATCGGTTATTTTTTTGATCGCATTTTTTTCATCTTTCGTTTCGCTCTTATCTGCGTACTGCTTTAAGCCGTTAACAGCCTTTTTGTATTTAATCTTCCATTCTTCACTAGGCTGTCCGCCTTCACCAATATCGGTGTTTAAATAAAAGGATACAAAACCATATTCGTCCTCTTTATTTTTCAGCTGTTTTAAATTGTTCGTTATTGCCATTGTCTGTTGCCCCTTTCCGTGACTGTGTTAACTATTCAATTACCATTCTACAAAGTGTATTTCCTTCGAATAGAAACGGTAAACGTCAAATACAATAATATTTTAAAACCAATAAAAAAGCAGGTTCAAATGAAAGAACCTGCCCTTTTTTATGAAGAAGACTGGGTATTTTCAGCACTCTGCAGCTGGCCTGAGCCGCTGTTTGAAGAACTGCTTTCGATAGCTGTGCTTTCTTCTTTTAGTTCTTTTAATTCACCGGTAGTTTCAAGCGTGGTTGTTTTTGCTTTCATCAATGTTTCTTTCAGGCTGTTCACCCGGTTGACGATCTCCTGAATATCTGTGCTTGCCGACTGGAGAAGCTCAGAATAATAGTTTGATGTTTCTCTAAGCGTAGAAATAACCGATTCCCGGTTCTCTGAAAGAAACTGCGACGTATTGTTCAGTGTGGAAGCTGTTTGTTTCGTCCCCTCTACAATAGGAGTACGGGTTTTACGTGTACTGAGCAAAACAATAACGGAGACGACGCCTCCAAGAATTAAACCAATTTTAAGTGCTGTGTTTCCATTTTCCTCTGCCATCACTATCCATCCTTTCGACTTTGCATATAGTATTACCTATACCACATTTTACATGAATTTATTCTTTTTTACTTTATCTTATCAAAAAAAATCTACCTATCAGGAAACTATTGTGCTTTTGGTCACATTTTCATAATTTTATGGTTTGTCAAACAAGTAATATAGGGTAAACTAATTGTCAGCAGGAGTATAATAGAAAGAAAGGAAGATGTCCGCATGAGAAAACCACAGAGACTTTCATTTGAAGACTTAGTGGAAGCAAATAAAAATGAGCTCAAAGGCAACAAGCAGGCACTTGATTCAATAGACCGCAGGCTTGATGAAAAAAAATCCAAAGAAGTATATGTCCGCCCGGGCACTAAAAAACGAGCCAACTAATAGCGCTGCAAGGATGGCGCCCCTCCAGATATTTCTATGCCATCCTTATATGTTGCTCCTTTTAATTTTTTGAATTTTTCGTCAAATATATCCGTAAGAATAATTCTCTACAATAAAAAAACCGCCTTTCGGCGGCTTTTTTCTCTGTATTCTACAGATCGGAGTCTTCGAGAATCCGTTCAATTTCTTCTTTATGACCAGTCTCATCAGAAATGAGGTCTTCAAGTTTGTTTTGAAGCTCGATCATGTTCAGCTCTTCTGCCTGCTGGGCGCGTTTAGTGTAACGCTCAATCGTGTCCGCTTCAGCGTCACGGGCAGCTTCAAGCATTTCACGTACTTGGAACGTCTGCTTCACATCGGCAGGCTTTGTAGTTGGTGTGCCGCCGAGCGTACGGATTTTAGAAGCCAGGTATTGAGCGTGGCCCTGCTCGTCACCGATTTCGTCTTCAAACAATGGTCTGAGCATTGGTGTGTGAATGCCGGAAACCACAGCTGCATAGTTTGTATACATGATAGCTGCCGCATATTCGTGTGCTAAGTCGACATTAAGTCCATCGATTAATTCCTGTACTTTAGGATCGTTTTCTCTTACGCGTTCCATGAATAAATTCCTCCTGTCGTCTGTTTAGTGCAATTGATGTCTTTTCATAGTTGTAACCTTCCAAAGTGTATTTTACCCTTTTTTAGGCTGAAAAAACCTCTTTTTTATTTGAACAGGTATAGATATTCGCTGTAACCCTGCTCTTCCAGTTCATTGACCGGGATAAATTTAAGGGCGGCCGAATTGATACAATACCGTAAACCAGTTGGTTCAGGACCATCCGGAAATACGTGTCCGAGGTGGGAATCCGCTTCGTCGCTGCGAACTTCCGTTCTTCTCATCCCTAAAGAATCATCAAAGTTTTCTTTAACTTCGCTCTCCTTTAAAGGCATGGTAAAGCTTGGCCAGCCGCAGTTGGAATCAAATTTATCCTTTGAGCTGAACAAGGGCTCTCCGGAAACTACGTCTACATACAGCCCTTCCTCTTTATGGTTCCAGTATTCATTTTCAAACGGGCGCTCCGTGGCATCATTTTGAGTCACTTCATACTGTATTGGGGTTAAACGCTGTTTCAGTTCTTCTGTACTATATTTCTTATTGGTGCTCATTCTGCTCACTCCAGTAATTGTTTATAAATCCTTCACGGCCGGAGCCCTTCCGGTACATCATATAGTGAAAACGATTTTTGTGATGATAATCCTGGTGATATTCCTCGGCCGGATAAAATACTCCGGCTTCCCTGATTCTCGTTACCACAGGTTTTTCAAACGGACCATTTTCATCAAGCTCCTGTTTGGAAGCTTCAGCAAGCCTGCGCTGTTCTTCATCATGGTAAAAAATATTAGTCGTATAGGATTCCCCGCGGTCATTAAACTGACCGCCCGGATCTGTAGGGTCAATCTGGCGCCAGAATATTTCAAGCAGCCGTTCATAAGATACCACCGATGGGTCGTATTTCATTTGAATAGCTTCTACGTGACCGGTAGTTTCTGAACACACTTCCCGGTACGTCGGGTTTTCTGTATGACCTCCGGTATATCCCGACATAATGTCGTAGACACCTTCCTCCTGTTCAAAAGGGCCTACCATACACCAGAAACATCCTCCGGCAAAGGTGGCAAGCTTCGTGTTTTGTTCTTCTGCCATAATATTCACCCCAATCTCTCATGTACTGTTAATTATAACATTTCTTCATTTGATTTCCTGTTTATGTGCTCACCATGAATCTTCTTCCGTTAATCCCGTTCAATAACAAAAGGCCAGCTCTCCGGCCGGCCTTTCGATCTTATTTTGCTAATTGTTTCAGAGATTCGCGGTTAAATGCCGGGATGTCATCCGGCTCACGGCTTGTGACCAGGTTGTTGCAAACGACTACTTCTTCATCATGAAGCTTCGCTTTCGCATACTCCATATCTGTCTGAATGGATTTAAATCCTGTCGCATTACGGCCTTCCAGCGCTTTTGCTGTAATAAGCAGCTGCGGACCGTGGCAGATTGCAAATACCGGCTTATCATGATCCATGAAGTATTTGGCGAAATCCACGAATCGCTGATCGCCGCGAAGCTGATCCGGAGAAAATCCTCCTGGAATAAGAAGAGCATCAAAGTCTTCCGGCTTCACGTCTTCAATAGAAGCGTCAACGGTTACTTTCGCTTCTCCCTGTTTACCGGTAACGGTTTTTCCCTTTTCATTTTCGATTACGGTAAGTTCATGACCTTCTTTTTCGAATGCTTCTTTCGGGTCTGTGAATTCCACATCTTCAAAAAGATCTGTAAGGACTACTGCTATTTTACTCATCATATATCACCTTTCCTGGATATAATCTTTAGTCACACAAATAAGTTTACCCAAGTCCCTGCTCATTCTAAACCTGGCAGCTGTTTATTTTAAACCGGTCGGCAATCCTCCGCATCGAGGCAGCCTTTTCTTCAAATGACGGAGTGATGCCTGCAGTCATAATTTCTTCAGCACCGTAAGCTTTTTCAAGCCATTTGAGCTTTTCCTCCACCTGGTCTATCGTTCCCACGGCGTTATGATACCGGTTTTTTTGAAACATGTCCTTTTCTTCATCCATGTACGTAACGTCTTTGACCATCTCGTACGAGGGGATACCGAGCAGGCCGAGCCCCTTAGCCGTAACTGAAGAAACGTAATCACTTACCGCCCTCCATTCTTCTGCCTGCTGTTCGGACTCTGCTGCAAGTGCTGAGACCGCCAGCATAAAATAAGGAGCGGGATAGACGCTAGAAGGCTGAAAATGTTCATGATAATAATCAGCTGCCTGAAAGCCTTCATCCGGATTGATAAAATGAGCGAAGCAAAACGGCAGGCCGTTTTCTGCCGCTGTTTTAGCACTGTCCCGGCTTGAGCCGAGAATCCAGACTCCCGGCTTCACCTGGGCCCGGGGAGTTACGGAAGCATAGTCATACAGTCCTTTGTATTTATTGCCTTCCGGGGACAAAAAAGTGAGCAGCTCTTTCAGCTGTTCAGGATACCTCGCTGCATTTCTTGACCCTCCTTCGTGAAGCGCCCTTGTAACGTTTGGCATGGCTCCCGGGGCCCTGCCCAGACCCAGATCAATGCGACCTCTGTAAAGCGAAGCCAGCACTTCAAATACCTCCGCTACTTTAAAAGCACTGTAATGAGGGAGCAGTACTGCACCGGAGCCAACTTTTATACGTTTTGTGCATGCAGCTAGATGAGCAATTAATACTTCCGGAGCGCTCCCGGCTATATGCTTCGTGCCGTGATGCTCAGAGACCCAGAACCGGTGGTAGCCGATTTCTTCAGCGATTCGGGCGTATTCCCCGGTCCAGGCGAATGTTTTTTCCGGCGTTTCTCCGTAGGGCATGATGGATTGATCAAGTATACTCAGTTTCACGCTTTCCCTTCTTTCTTTACTTGCGCTGATAATCCGCTTTAATTTCTCCCCAGTTATTTGTATCCCATTTATAAATCGGGTTCTCCCATGTGTGCTCCTTCAGCCATTTTTCTGCCTGTCGTATCTCTTCCCAGATTTCCCGGCTGTCCGCATCTTCAACAAGCGTCGAATTCGCTTTTTTCTTTTCAATCCATCCAATGGCTGTCGCCGAGTCCGAATATACAGGCATTCCGCTCTCCTTTTCTTTTAAGTACCGGAGCGCGTGCACGATCCCTAGAAATTCCGCCATATTGTTTGTGCCTTTTTTAAACCCGGGATGGGCAAACACAATCTCTTCCGTTTTCGTATAGACGCCCCGGTATTCTACCGGCCCCGGGTTGCCGTGAGAGCCGGCGTCTACAGAAATACTTTCCATTATGTAGCTGCCGTTTTCAGTTTCAGGCTTTCCTCCGGAGCCGTTAAAAGCTGCCTCTGCTTCTTCATATGAAGGAAACGATTTAAATTTCGCTCCTTTGAACCCCTTGACCTGCTTTTCACATTCAGCCCAGTTACTGTAAATCCCAGGGGTTTTTCCTTCCCATACTACATACCATTTCTTTTTCGCCATTTGTCTCACTCCCCGTGAAAAAAGAACGTCTCCCGACCAGCAGAGACGTCCAATTCCTTATTCTTCTTTTGCTGAAAAGCGCTGAAATACCGTATCCTTCTGCACCGGATAACGCTCAAAGCCGCACAAATTATTAATGATTGTTTGATTTCTTACGACGGATAAAGATAAATTCGTTGCAGCTGTGCCGTGTGAATGATCGATATTTGTGAGCATATATATATGATTATCACGCCCATCCCTGAACTGAAGACGATAATAATCATCAATCATATAATGGTCCTCATCTTCCTTTTCCACAAGCTCCCCGTACTCCTGAATCCAGTCCGGGACACTCGGCTGAAAGCCAGTGGCAAGCACGATTTTATCCGAAAAAAAGCGGAATGTTTTATCCTGCTGCCATTGACGGAGCTTCAACTGATAGCCTCCCTCCACCGACTGAATATCCGACAGCTCGGTGGCAGCCTGGAGCACAACGTTTGGATCTTCACGTTCGATAGAACGATGATAAAGAAGATCGTATATTTTTTCAAGCGTAGGCTGCTCGATCCCCTTTCTCGCATGGTCAAGCTCCGGCAGGGTTTCGAGCCTTGTTTTAATATCAAGTGAACGAAAATATTCGACAAAATCTGTGGAAAAAATCTCGCGGGCGACCTTTGCATCCTCAGCCTGGAAAAACTGAGGAGAGCGTGTAAACCAGTTAAGCTTATAGTGAAAATGCTTCTGGTCCTGCAGGAGGTCATGGAAAATCTCTGCTGCACTCTGTCCGGAGCCGACCACGGTGACTTCGTCTCCACTCTTCAACTCCTCTTTGCGAAAAGCGTAGTCAGCCGCGTGATAAATATCATCACTCTGCTGCCTTTCAATATTAGGAGGAAGCATCGGCGCTGCTCCTGTGCCTACCGCCACATTTTTCGTATAAAAATATTCCTTTTCCCCGCTCCCCGTATTTTCCGTCGTAATTTTGTAGCAGGACACTCCGTCCCAGCTGCTGTCAGCAACCTCAAGCACCCGCTGCCCGAAAAGGCAGTACGGAAGTTGGGCAGCCACCCACTTTCCGTACGAATCATATTCTCTTCTTGGCACCTTCAGCTGCTTGTTAAAAAAGAACTGAAACATGCGGTTATGCTTATGCAAATAATTTAACAATGTGAAACGGCTCGTCGGATCGGCAAAAGTTACCAAATCAGCAAGAAATGAAGAATTCAGCACTGTGCCTTCGAGCAGCATTCCCGGATGCCAGGCAAATTCATCCTTTTCATCTAAGAACACGGCTTCTATATCTTCCACTGGTTCAAGCAGGGCGGCCATGCCAAGATTAAACGGCCCAAGCCCAATTCCTGCTATATCATAAAGTTTGTTTTCCAACCTGATCACCTCTAAATTAAGTACTTCCGGCTCCAATCAAAAAGTCCAGCAATTCCGCTGGACTTCCATTCCGTATTGAAAGGCTGCCGGAAACCTTTGGCTCTATACGAATTTCCAACTTTGTAATCAAGTTCTGTTTTCCCTTCCTTTTTTAATATTAATCACCCAATATGATTACAAATAAGTGAATTTCCTTTTAGGACGGAAAAACAACTGCACAAACAGAATCAATGCAGCCGCAGCCGCTGCCCATGCCACCAGATTCACTTCCTGCCATCGCTGCACAAAAATACCGGTAAACGCCCATACAAAAACGAGTGTATATAAAACGTCGCCCGTTTTTCTATAAAACAAAATCACGGCAGCAGAAGCTGCAGCAATCGCAAGAGCAGTCCACCAGCTGCCGTCGATAATCCATCCGCGCACGCCGTTCGCTGTAAGTACAACACCGATGTTTGTAATAGAAGCTACCGTAACCCAGCCAAAATATACACTGATTGGCACCAGCAGAAGCCCGCGGCGGGGGCTCGTTTTAATTTTCATATAGATGATGCCCAGGCTGAGCCACAGTCCCAAAATAGCCGCCATCGTCCCGTAAAATATTTCATAATGAAATAAGAACAGCCACACCACGTTAAACATACAGGATAGGATAAATGTATAACCAATGCCTGCATATATATGCTCTTCCGTCGGTTTTGCGAAAAAAGCACGCAGCACCCACAAAATCATTAGCAGATAAATAACGCCCCATATCGAAAAAACATAGCCTGCAGGGGTGAATAGTACATTGAGTCTGTCCGAGATGCTGCCGGTAGTCTGGCCGTTTAACGGCAGAGCATTGGCAAGCCCGTTGATAGCAATGACTACCGCCAGTGCGAAAGCATTCAGGAGCTTAAGCTTCATAGAAGGAATAGAAAACATAAACAACCACCTTTGATTAAAAGACCTGGGGGCAGCTTCTTCAGCTGCTTATATATTCTATGTTCATTTTAAAAAAATCCTCCGGCCGTTTTTGACCAGAGGATTATTGAATTTCTTTTTAGTTGATTTCTGCCGGTCTTGGCCCTTTACGTGCGCCTTTATCCAGACGGTTAATAGTCGCCATATCTTCATCCTCAAGCGCAAAGTCAAACACATCGATGTTGCTTTCAATGCGTTCCGGTGTCACTGATTTCGGAATGATGATCGTATCATTTTGCAGGTGCCAGCGCAGAACGATCTGGGCCGGATTTTTTCCGTGCTTTTCTGCAATGTTTTGAATGTGTTCATCACCGAGCACTTCTCCGCCCTGCATGATAGGGCTCCATGCTTCCACATAAATGTTTTTCTTTTTGCAGTAATCCTTTAATTCATTCTGGGCCAGGTAAGGATGGCATTCCACCTGGTTTAATACCGGCTTCACTGTGCATTCGTTTAAAATTCTTTCCAGGTGCTCCACCTCAAAATTACTTACGCCGATCGCTTTTACTTTACCGTCTTCGTAGAGCTTCTCAAGCGCCTGGTACGTTTCTACGTAATCGTCATTTGCCGGCGTCGGCCAGTGAATCAGATATAAATCCACATAATCGAGTCCCAGGCGTTTCAGACTGGCATCAAATGCCTGCAGCGTATTTTCGTAGCCGTGATCAGAGTTCCATACCTTTGTCGTAATAAAGAGCTCATCTCTCGGAATTTCGCTCGCTTTAATCGCACGGCCGACTCCTTCTTCATTTTTGTAGATCATTGCCGTATCGATCGAGCGATAGCCGGAGTTCAGCGCGTGAGTAACAGCCCGTTCAGCTTCATCATCACTTACCTGAAAAACACCGAAGCCAAGCTGAGGCATTTGCAGCTGATTGTTTAAAGTTACGTAATCCATATTGTATACCTTCTTTCTGTATATGCTGTGACTATTACTGTATACCCGCTGTTCTTTAAATTACACCTGCAGGGTTTACCGTTTTTTCACAAGACGCTGGAGATAGTGCTTCCACTCCTTTACGCTTGCCGGCTTATTGCTGCCGCTTGAAATGGAGATCTGCACGCCGTCTTCTATGAACGAAGCCGGAAAAGCTACATTACCAATTGAAGGGTTATCAGCCCCGTTCACCAGCTGCCAGGGATGCTTATGCCTCGCAATCATTTGCTGGGCTGATTTATCCCCGGATGCGGACACAATCAGCCACGCGTTCTCCAAATCCTCCGGCTTGCCTGTTTTTTCCTTCCAGCCAATCTTATTTTCTTTCCAAAGCTTTTTCAGTCCTCCAGAAAGTTCCGGGGCCACAATCGTCACAGCCGCATTCGCCTTTAACAGCTTGTCAGCTTTACGTTCCGCCACACTGCCGCCGCCGATGATTACCGCTTCCGTGCTGTCCATATTTACGGCTAATGGAAAAAGAAAGTCAGACATGAATGCCTGCGGTTTTTTCAAGCGTTTCAGCGACACGAAATTCAAGCACCGGAAGCAGCCGTTCGTCGAAGCCTAAAAAGTCGCACCTTGTAAAATGTCCCGGTTTGGCTTGATTGTAATGGGCTGCTGCTTCGTCCATCTCTTTAATGAGCAGGCCGACAAACATTAAATATGGCAGAACGTATACTGGCCGCTCTCCTTCAGCCAGCTCTTTCATTTTTTCCTGAAAGCCCGGCTCGGCGGCTGCAAGGAAAGCTGTTTCCACCCTCGAACGGCCCGTATGCTTTTCAAGTTCTCCCGCTATACGGTAAAAGTCTTCGATGGCCCCGGGATCCTTCGCCCCTCTTCCTACAAACAGGATGACTGCTTCTTCCTCCGGCGCCCACCCTTTTACACGGAGACGGTCCAGGAGAAGATCGTTAATACGGTCATGAACACCAAAAGGGCTCCCGTACTGAATAGTTACTTCAGGGTGCATCTGCTGTACCTTTTCGAGCTCTTCAGGGATATCTTTTTTGATATGACCGGCTGAAAGTAAAAGCACCGGCACCACAGCCAGGGTATCGGCACCATTTTCAATGCACTCAACAGCGCTTGTGACGATATCCGGCTCTGCCAATTCCAAAAAGCAGGTTCTCTGCTCATATTCCGGGAAAGCGGCTCCCGCTTTTTTCGTAAAAGCTTTTACCTGTTCATTACCTTCGGGGACTCTCGTTCCATGTCCAACAAACAAAATAGCTTTCATGATCATTCCTCCTTAAAGAATAGGGCTGAGGCATTTTTGAATAGAGGCGGTCACTGCCTGTGCTGAAGCCTCCGCTGTTGTATCCACACGAATTCCGTATTTTTCAGCCTGCTCTTTCGTGCGTTCACCAATGCACACTACCGTCTTTTGCGACCACCACCGGCCAGCGTCTCCATTATACAGGTCGTTGATTTTCCCTACAGCTGTCGTGACAGCTTTTCTACATGGGAAAATCACTGTATTAATGGAGTCATCCACCAGCAGCCGCTCAAGTGTATGATCTGAAGACGCGGCACTTTTTAACACATGTCCTATGTCACTGCTGGCCTGAGGACCGATTTCTTTTATCCATTCTTCACTTCCAATAATATGAACTCCCTCTGCATCTCCCCACCGCTCTTTGGAACGAAATTCAGGAAGAACCCCGTACTCCTTCCATTTTTCTTCTGCTCGGCGGGTCGCAGCTGTAAGAAGACAGTTCACCTGCCTCAGGTCCAGACGCCAGTTCTTTAACTGAGACACAAACGCTTCAACATCGCTGGCTGTTTCAAATACAATTTCATCATAGGGAAGATCCTTTTGTAAGTGGACAAGCTCCGGCATTGTTTCTTCCCATACCGGCCCTTCATACACCTCCGCCCCCTGACTTTTCCATTCGCTGCTCCATCTGCCTGCACCCGGTGTTGTCCGCACATGCCATATGTAGCGGCCAAACAATGGAAGCTCTTCAAACCAGGTGGAAGACGGTCCAGCCTTTACGACGTTGCCGACCAGCGTAATCGAAGGGTTTTCAATCGCATGCTTCTGTACAATATCATTGATATCTGCCAGTGTGCCCTTAACTGTCCGCTGTTTGGAGTATGTGCCCCACTCGACTACCATTACGGCCGTACCCTTAGGCTTTCCCGCTTCTATGAGCCGCTTCGTAATAAAAGGCAGGTTTTTGACACCCATATAAAAAGCGACCGTATCAATGCTTTTTGCAAGCGGCTCCCAGTCCAAATCCGGCTCTCCAGTTTCCTTCTTCGTATGGGCCGTAATCGCTGCAAAGCTTCCCGAATAATCACGATGGGTTACAGGTACTCCGGCATAAAGCGGGGCAGCTATACCGGAGGTGATGCCCGGAACGATTTCGTACTCGATACCGTTTTCCTCCATCACGGCTGCTTCTTCTCCGACTCTTCCAAACACACCAGGGTCACCGCCTTTAAGGCGCACTACCCGTTTCCCCTCCCGGCTTTTTTCCACCATCATTTTCTGAATCACTTCCTGCCGCAGAATATGCTTTTGCGGCAGTTTTCCACAGTATATACGTTCCGCTTCAATCGGGGCCTGTTCCAGAAGAAGCGGGTTGACCAGCCTGTCATAAAAGATGACGTCCGCCTGCCGGATGCACTCTGCTCCGCGCACGGTAAGAAGACCTTCATTTCCGGGCCCTGCTCCTACTAAATACACTTTTCCAGCTGCCACCCAACCCCTCCTTTCTCTTTATGAAATGGTAAAAAAGGACACGGCTTAACAGCCCGCGTCCTCTACGTATCTTTCTTTATTGTTCTTCGATGTAATTCCAGTTCACTAAAGCGTCCACCACTTCCTGGGCAGATTCTTCAATGGATTTTTGTTCCGTATTTACCGTGAGCTCCGGGTTTTCCGGTTCTTCATAGGGAGCGTTAATCCCGGTAAAGGAAGGTATTTCTCCGGAGCGGGCTTTTTTATACAAGCCTTTCGGGTCCCGCTCTTCACACGCTTCGAGGCTCGCCTCTACGTACACTTCGATAAACTCTCCATCCGGGAGCAGTTCACGCACCTGGTGGCGGTCCTCCCGGTACGGGGAAATAAAAGCAGTGCTGACAATCTGGCCGCTGTCAACGAACAGCTTTGCCACTTCTCCGATGCGGCGGATGTTTTCTGTCCGGTCCTCCGGAGAAAAGCCAAGGTCCTTATTCAGGCCGTGGCGTACGTTATCTCCGTCGAGCACGTAAGTATGGCTGCCCCGTTCAAAAAGCTTCCGGGAAACAGCGTTTGCCAGCGTGGATTTACCGGAACCGGAAAGACCGGTAAACCATAGCACAAAGCTTTGATGCTTATTTTTTTCCTGACGTTCTTCTTTGGATACCGAGGCATCGTGCCAGACGATATCGGTGGATTTAGACCCCATCGTTTTCCTCCTGTCGTTTATGAATTGGAAGTCTGGCGCTGCATGCCGCGGATTAATACTTCCACGACCTCCGGACGGCTGAACTCTTTTGGAGGCATTTCACCATTGGTGAGCATGGCGCGCACCTTCGTACCGGACAGAATGACATGGTCAGCTTTGTCGTGCGGGCACGTTTTCGCTGTTGCCATGTTTTCACATTTCAGGCAGTAGAAGGAGTGCTCAAAGAAGCGCAGCTGAATGCCAAGTTCTTCAAACGTAAACTCGGAGAAAATTTCCTGAGCGTCATACGTGCCGTAATAGTCACCGACACCAGCGTGGTCACGGCCGACAATAAAGTGGGTGCAGCCGTAATTTTTCCGGACCATGGCATGGAATATTGCTTCCCTCGGCCCGGCGTAGCGCATAGCAGCAGGAAATACGGCTAAAAACGTCCGGTTTTCAGGATAATATTCATCAAGAATGGTTTCATAGCTTTCCATACGCACATCGGCAGGAATATCATCTGATTTTGTTGCTCCGACAAGCGGGTTTAAAAACAGGCCGTCAACGGTTTCAAGCGCTGCTTTTTGAATATATTCATGCGCACGGTGGACAGGGTTTCTCGTTTGAAAACCGACCACGGTACTCCAGCCACGGCTTTCAAACGCGCTGCGCGTTTCTTCCGGGTCCAGATAATAGTTTTCAAACTGTTCATGGCTGATTTCTTTTACGAGCGTAATTTTACCGGAAACATACGTATCCGGGCGGTCGTACATTTTCTTTACGCCGGGGTGGGCTTCTTCTTCAGTGCGGTAGACTTCTCTTGCTTCCCGCGTTTTATCTGGAGCATAGAATCCTTCAAGTTCAATCGTACCGTACGTTTCTCCTTCAAAAACCAGACGGGCTTCCTCTCCTGCTTTCAGTTCCTCCGCTTTTTCCTTCGTGACCGGCAGGGTAATAGGAATACTCCAGACCGTGCCATCCGCAAGGCGCATCGAAGAAACCACAGAGTTGTAGTCCTCTTCGCTCATGAAGCCTTCAAGCGGACTGAATGCGCCGTTTGAAAGCAGCTCAAGGTCAGATAAAGCGACCTCATCAAGCTCAATTTGTTTTTGAATGGATGAAACGTCTTTGTTCAAGTCCTTACGATTTACTAATTTTCCACCGTGTGGTGTGCTTAAAGCCATGATCATCGTCCCTTCTTCATCTTAATTCATCAGCGGTGCAGGCCGCATTCTGTTTTTCCGCTTCCTGTCCAGCGTCCGCTGCGGAGGTCTTCACCTTCGAGCACTTTCGCAGTGCACTGTACACAGCCGATACTTGGATAATTCTGCTCGTGCAGTTCGTTGTAAGGAAGACTGTTGTCTTCGATATAGGCCCAAATATCATCCCACGTCCAGTGGATCAGAGGACAGATTTTAATCGATTCAAACCGCTTATCTTCGTTTACAAACTGCGTGTTGCGACGCGTAAGTGACTGCGACCTGCGCAGCCCGGACATCCAGGCGCCGTACTGGCTCAATTCGTTTTCGAGGGGCTGCAGCTTCCGAATGCTGCAGCAGCGGTCCGGATCTGTTTCCCAGAGTCTATCGCCTTCCTGGGCCGCCTGTTGTTTAGGCGACAGTTCCGGCTTCAGCATTTTAACCTTTAACTCCGGATACTTGTCACGAACTGCATCAATTACATCATACGTTTCTTTAAAATGAAACTGGGTGTCAAGAAAAGCGATGGTTGCATCTGGTTTCACCTGGCTGATTAAATCGATCAATACAATTCCTTCAGCTCCGAAACTGCATGCATATACTAAATCATCGCCGTATTCGCCGTAGGCCCAGCGGATAACTTCAAGCGCACTTTTTCCTTCCAGCACTTCGTTATTCACTTGCTCCAATTCATTTGTCTGCAGGGAATCATATACTATCATGCGCTTCCATCCCTTTCACTTTAATATTGTACCTGTTTCTATTAAAAATGAAAATCTTATTTTAAAGTCTTTGAAATCCTCAGTAAGTTTATCAGGTTTATTAGCTTACAGTATATTTTAGTGGCTTCGTTTTGCAAAGTCAACAATACAAATCGTTTAACTAGGGATTACCCCTGGAGGAATTCTTCCGGTCATTCTATTTCCTGTAAGCATTAGCTTTCACATCAGTATTTATGGCATAATATAAAAGGATCTTAATTTAAAAACAACATCGGTTCAGCGCACAATTTTTAGGAGGCTACGGATGAAATTTATTGATAATGAAGGCATTAATGACCCAAGAATCAATTTAGCCATTGAAGAATTTGCTTTAAAAAACATGGATCTCGATAAAGACGAAATGTATTTGCTTTTTTATGTAAATAAACCTTCCATTATTATTGGGAAAAATCAAAATACAATCGAAGAAATCAACACCGATTATGTGGAGAAGCACAACATTCAGGTGGTACGGCGCCTTTCCGGCGGCGGGGCAGTCTATCATGATTTAGGCAATTTGAATTTCAGTTTTTTAACTAAGGACGACGGGAACAGCTTTCAAAATTTCCAAAAATTCACTCAGCCGATCGTCGATGCTTTGAATAATATAGGGGTCCCAGCCGAAATGTCAGGGCGCAATGATTTACAGGCAAACGGGAAAAAAATTTCCGGCAATGCCCAGTTTGCAACAAAAGGAAGAATGTTCAGCCATGGCACCCTGATGCTCGATTCAGAAATTGAAAACGTCGTAGCTGCGCTGAATGTCAAAGACGAAAAAATCCGCTCGAAAGGGATCAAGTCCATTCGGAGCCGTGTAGGAAATATCAATGAGTTTCTGGATGAGCCATTGTCTGTAGAAGCCTTCAAACAGCTCATTCTTCGCTACATTTTTGGTAGCGATGAAGATATCGAACAATACCGCCTGACCGATGAGGACTGGAATGAAATTCATAAGATATCTGAGGAACGTTACAGCAACTGGGACTGGAACTACGGCAAATCCCCGGCTTTTGATATTCACCGCAGCAAAAAATTCGATGCCGGCATGCTCGACGTCCGCTTTAACGTCAAAAAAGGCGTGATTCAGGAAACGAAAATATACGGTGACTTTTTTGGTACCGGGAACGTAGAGGATCTTCAGGAAGCACTTCAGGGTACGAAATATGAACGCGATGCCATCTACAAAACATTATCGCAGTTTGACCTTTATATGTATTTTGGAGCTATTTCCATCGATGAAGTAGTGGACTTAATTTATTAATTCAGTTGATTTTTTCGAAAAAATGGGAAATTACTCATTTTTTACGTGACCTTAGACCCTTATTTAAGTATCCCCACTCCTCTACAATTAAATACTAGAGACTAATAACCCGGAAAAGGTGAGTAAATAAAATGGCATTAACAGAAATTGGTATTGATTTAGGAACTGCGAATATTCTCGTTTACACGAAAGAAAAAGGCATTATTCTTAACGAGCCTTCCGTTGTAGCACTTCATATTGATACGAAAGAAGTCTACGCTGTAGGTACAGAAGCAAAAGAAATGGTTGGAAAAACTCCGGCCAATATCATAGCGACCCGTCCGATGAAAGAAGGCGTTATTGCAGATTATGATATTACATCTGCAATGCTTTCGCATATTATGAAAAAAATCCAAAAAGAAGCTGGCTTTACTCTCCGCAAGCCGAAGGTCGTAGTGTGCACCCCGTGTGATTCCACTTCCGTAGAACGCCGGGCCATCCGTGACGCAGTGCTTGGCTGCGGAGCTAAATCTGTTTCTTTAATCGAAGAACCAATTGCAGCAGCGCTCGGGGCAGAGCTTCCTGTAGATGAACCTAAAGCGAACGTCATCGTTGATATTGGCGGGGGGACAACAGAGGTTGGCATCATTTCCTACGGCGGCATTGTTTCCTCCCGGGCGATCCGGCGCGGCGGGGATCATATGGATGAGAGTATTACGCAGCATGTCCGCAAGGAATACAATATGCTGATCGGCGAACGTACCGCTGAAAATATCAAAATGGAAATCGGCTCCGCTATCCCTGATGGTGAAGTGCGTACGATGGAAATCCGGGGCAGAGACCTTGTGAACGGGCTGCCGAAAACCATTACCCTGGAGTCGCCGGAAATTCACCGGGCTATCACGGAAACCCTCGATCAGATTCTCGAAACCATCCGTGTGACTCTTGAACAATGTCCGCCTGAACTGAGTGGCGATATCGTCGATCAGGGAATTGTGCTTACCGGTGGAGGCGCACTTCTGAACGATCTTCAGGACTGGCTGAGCCGCCAGATTGTAGTACCGGTCCACCTTGCATCATCACCTCTTGAAGCTGTCGCGATTGGCACCGGGAAATCGTTGGCAATGATCAACAGCCTGCAGAAAGCTTCAATGTAATAACCAAAGAATCGTCCCCAGGCTCTTAGGCCAGAGGACGATTTTTTTATACCCGATCATTGAATTTTCCCAGAGCTTACTACTGTATCTGTTTTTGCAGCCACGGGTGAAGGTGGTCCAGCAGTTCATGGGACAGGTTGTCGTTCTGCTGTTTTGAATACCTGCGCTTCGTTTTAATGATCGAAAACTCTTCCGGCTGGTGTCTGAGAATATGATTCATCTCTTCGACTACATAAGCTTCTACCGGACCGCTTGTATGCTGGGCAATTGCACTGACGTCTTCTGCTTTCACCTGGGCATCTTTGCCGCCATTTACTGCAATCACAGGAATGCGCATGCGGTGAAAGGCTTCCCGCGGATCATAATCAGCATGCTCCTGAAACCATTTTACATTCACATTTTTGTATTTTTTTGAAGCTTCTTCATCAAGCAGCTCCTTGAGCACTTTATGCTGCTTTTTGATCATCCGCTTGTTTACTTTTCCCGTCTTCAGCGCACGGTAAAAGATCCCTTTCCCCTCACTTATTTCCCTTTCTACCGATTCTCCCTGTTCTAGTAAAATATCAAACAGCGGCTTAGGGGACGATGCGAGTGCCATCAGCCCCTGTACCTTTTCTTTTTCAGCGACCTTTGGAGCAATCGCCCCGCCTTCGCTGTGACCAAGAATGAAAATTCTCTCTTCGTCAATTTCAGGGATCATTTTCAAAAGACGCACCGCAGCAGCACCATCTTCGATTAAATCCTGCAGCCCCGTCTCAAGAAAATCCCCTTCACTGCTCCCTGTGCCTCTCTTATCATAACGCAGAGCCGCTATGCCCTGTTTTTCAAGCCAGGCCGCCAGTTGATTATAAATGTTTAATTTCATTCCCGGAGCGTTTCCATCGCGGTCTACAGGACCGCTTCCTCCAATTATCAGCACCCCAGGGACTTTTTCATACCTATTATCAGGCACGGTGAGCGTTCCGTACAATGTTTCTGTTTGATCAAGTGTTATCAGCTGTTCCATGCTTTCACGCTCCATTAAAAGGCTTTTTTATTAGTATTCCTATTTTTTGTTTAATAAAAACCTTTTTCACATCGATAATTATATTGACTAATTTGTATATACAAGTTAAAGTGAATTTATAAATTGGTACCGTTTTCAAATGCATTCATTTAAGGAGGAACCAAAATGGCAAAAATTACAAAAGAAGCCGTGGAAACAATTGTAGAAGCTGTGGGAGGCAATGAAAACATAGAAACTGTCACCCACTGCGTGACGAGGCTTCGATTCGTTTTGTACGATGAAGAAAAAGTGGACAAAGAAAAACTTACCAACCTCGATCTTGTCCGGGGGGCTTTTGCTTCCGGAGGTCAGTACCAGGTCGTCATCGGCCAGGGCACCGTAGACAAAGTTTATAAAGAACTGATGAGCGTTACAGGCCGTTCTGAAGAAAGCGGCGGCCGAGCAGGGGACGAAGATTCTGAAAGCAGCACCAGCGAAAAACAGAAATCTGGCAAAAAGCAGAATGCTTTTCAACGGTTTATCCGACTGCTTGCTGACATTTTCATTCCAATTCTTCCTGCCATTATCACCGCAGGGCTGCTGCTTGGTTTAAATAACCTCTTAACCGGCCCCGGCATATTTTTCGACGAAGCTGTGATCGAGGTGTATCCACAATGGACCGGTATTTCCGAAATTATTTTTATCATTGCAAACGCTTCATTTAACTTCCTGCCTGTTCTCATAGGGTGGTCCGCAGTCAGGCGGTTTGGCGGCAGTCCCCTTCTCGGTATTGTGCTCGGTTTGATTTTCGTTCATCCGGAGCTTTTAAGCGCATATTCTTACGGCGATGCGAGTGCAAACAACGAAGTGCCAACCTGGGATTTATTTGGCTGGAACGTTGAGCAGGTAGGCTATCAGGGCCAGGTGCTTCCAGTGCTTGTAGCTTCTTATGTTTTAGCACAAATTGAAATTTTCCTCCGGAAACGAATTGCGGATTCTATCCAGGTTCTGCTTGTTGCACCGATTGCTCTGCTTGTTACCGGATTCTTTACCTTTATTATTATCGGACCAGTTACCTTTGGTCTTGGGAACGCGATTACCGACTTCTTCCTCTGGACCTTTGATCAATACGCATGGCTTGGCGGCCTGCTTTACGGTCTCCTTTATGCACCGCTTGTTATTACCGGGCTCCACCATACATTCCTTGCGGTGGACCTGCAGCTTACAGCTTCCACTGACGGCACCTTCTTATGGCCGATTCTTGCTCTTTCCAACATCGCCCAGGGCTCTGCTGCTGTTGGTATGATGATTTTAGCCTGGAGAGATCAGAACATGCGGGGCCTTGCAGGCTCCGCCGGCCTCTCGGCGTATCTTGGCGTTACTGAGCCGGCATTATTCGGGGTCAATCTGCAGTACCGGTTCCCATTCTTCTGTGCGCTTATCAGCTCTGCCATCGCAGCAACGTTTATCAGTATTAATAACGTGCTGGCCTTTGCTGTCGGCGTCGGCGGTATTCCCGGCATCTTTTCCATCCGTCCGGGAGACTGGGGAGTATTCTTTATCGGAATGCTGATTGTCATTATCCTCCCGATTGTATTAACCTATCTCTATGGGCGTATTCGCAAAGTAGAAGTTTAACTAATGAATTCAGGCGTCTGCTGGTTTACTTGGCAGGCGCCTTTGCTCCATACAGCATATATGCGAAAGGATGAGCAGAATGGAACCGTGGTGGAAACGGGCAGTTATTTACCAGATTTACCCTAAAAGCTTTAACGATACTACCGGCAACGGGGTCGGCGATCTCCCCGGTATTATCGAAAAGCTTGATTACCTACAGGATCTCGGAATCGATGTTTTATGGCTCAATCCTGTGTACCCTTCTCCTCAAAAGGATAATGGATACGATATAAGCGATTACTATAATATTTACGATGTATATGGAACAATGGAGGACTTCGAACGTCTGTTGACTGAAGCTCATGCACGGGACATGAAAATTATTATGGATATCGTTATTAACCATACCTCTACAGACCATGCCTGGTTCCAGGCTGCTTCGTCAGATCCCGCGAGCTCTTACCGCGACTATTACATTTGGAAGGACCCTGTAGAAGGGAACGTACCAAACAACTGGGTGTCTAAATTTGGCGGCTCTGCATGGCAGTGGCATGAGCCGACAAATCAGTACTACCTGCATCTGTTTGACGTCAGTCAGGCCGATTTGAACTGGGAAAATGAAGAGCTGCGCCGCCAGCTGTATGACATGATGCATTACTGGTTCGATAAAGGTATTGATGGATTCCGGCTCGATGTCATCAATTTAATTTCAAAGGATCAGCGTTTTCCAAATGACGATATCGGCGATGGCCGCCGGTTTTATACGGACGGGCCGAGAGTGCACGAATGGATGCATGAAATGAATCAAAACGTATTTGCCCCGCACGGAGCTATGACTGTTGGAGAAATGTCCTCCACAACGATCGACCACTGCATCAAATACACCCGGCCGGACCGGGAAGAGCTGAGCATGACCTTTAATTTTCATCATTTAAAAGCGGATTACCCCGGAGGAGAAAAATGGACTCTGCCCGAATTCGATTTTGTGCAGTTAAAAGAAACGTTATCGGACTGGCAGAGCGGTATGTATGAAGGCGGTGGCTGGAATGCGCTGTTCTGGTGCAACCATGACCAGCCCCGCATTGTAAGCAGATATGCCGATGACACCAAGTACCGCGTAGAATCGGCAAAGATGCTCGCAGCAACCATGCATTGTATGCGCGGCACTCCCTACATCTATCAGGGGGAGGAGCTTGGGATGACGGACCCTTCCTACAGCTCCATTAACGACTACCGTGACGTGGAAACCATCAACTATTATGATATTATGCAAAAACAGGGCAAGAGCCCCCAGGAAGCGTTCGCTGTCATTCAGGCCCGCTCACGGGACAACGCACGTACACCGATGCAGTGGGATGGTTCGAAAAATGCCGGTTTCAGTGAAGCCGAGCCTTGGCTGCCAGTACCGGAAAATTATACGTTCATTAATGCCAAAGAAGCGGTAAACGATCCGGAATCTGTGTACCATTTTTACAAAAAATTAATTCAGCTCCGTAAGGATTACAAAATCCTTACGACCGGGGATTATCAGCTTTACCTGCACGACCATCCTTCTCTTTTCGCCTATACACGCGAGGACGAAGATGAAGCCTTACTCGTTATAAGTAATTTTTCGTCTGATACGATTCAGGCCGGCAGTCTGAATCTTCCCCGAAAAGAAGTGGCGGGCAATGTCTTTGTCACCAACTACAAACGGAATAGCTTTTCCCTGGAAGCTGACAGTCTGCAGCCGTATGAAACAATCGTTCTACATTATTAAAAATAGCCGTCCTGAGGTGTAACGAGCATGAGCACAAAAAGAAAATATTTAGACATCTATGAAGAAATAGCGCGCGGCATCCGCAATGAGCAGTTTCACCCTCATGCCCTGCTTCCTTCTGAGCATGAGCTTACTTCTATGTATGGCACGTCACGGGAGACGATCCGAAAAGCATTGAATCTTCTCTCCGAACACGGCTACATTCAAAAAATTCAGGGTAAAGGCTCCGTCGTGCTTGAAACCGGCAGGTTCGATTTTCCCGTTTCCGGGCTCGTCAGCTTTAAAGAGCTGGCAGAGCAGACCGGCAGCAACAGTAAAACCCATGTGCATTCCTTAACCCTTTCTACTCCACCCCTGGCCCTCCAGCATGCGCTCGAGGTTCAGGAAACGGAGCAGGTCTGGGAAGTAAAAAGACAGCGGAAGATGGACGGGGAAAACATCGTGCTCGACATTGACTACCTGCTTGAGCGCTGGGTTCCTGATCTCACTGAAGAGATTTGCGCTGATTCTATTTATGACTACGTGGAGAATAAATTGAAGCTTGTGATCAGCTTTGCGCGTAAGGAAATTACTATTGAAAAGCCGACGGAAGAAGATAAACAGCTTCTTGACCTCTACCCGGATTCGAGTATTGCGGTCGTCCGAAACTATGTGTATCTCGATAATGCAGAATTATTTCAATACACCGAGTCCAGGCACCGTTCGGATAAGTTCCGTTTTATCGACTTTGCCCGTCGTCACCGTTAAAATGGTATCAGGAGCAAGGTAAAGACAAATCGAAGGAGTGATTTCTCCTGTTTACGATAAGGGACTATCCGGAGTTTTCCTGGTCGCTGTCGAGACATAAAACGCTGCTTCAATGCGAACGGCAGTATGCCCACCAGTATTACTCCTCACACAACGGCTGGCTGCGGAATGCAGATCCTTTTCCGCGCCACGTTTACAGGTTGAAAAATTTAACCAATCTTGAAATGCTGTTTGGGTCTATTGTGCACGATCTAGTGGAAGAAACGCTGAAAAAATATTTAACTGATGGCCACCTTCCAACAAAGGACACTTTAAAAGAAACGATTCGCACCCGCCTGAACGCAGGGTTCATCGATTCTACGCAAAACGTGGAGCAGTGGCGTAAAAAACCGAAACATACGACGATGCTCCATGAAATTTACTACGGCGAAGAGAAAAAGCTGCCCGCGGAGAAAATTAAAAAAATCCAGGGCCGGCTCGAGGCTGTAGTAGAGCACATTTTAACCTGTGACACTGTACTTGAACTCACTTCTGACCGCCCCACCTATTACCTCGAATCGGAAGAACTCCGCACCATGAGCCTTGAAAATACAAAAGTGTTTGCCGTGCTCGATTTTCTTTATAAAGATGAAGAAAACAATAAATGGGTAATCGTGGATTGGAAAACTGGTCTGCAGACAGAAGAAGATCCATACCAGCTGGCTTTGTATGCGCAGTACGTCCTTGACTACTACCCGGAAACAGCGCTTGAGGATATCGTCGTGCGAAATGAATATCTGCTCGAAGGCACAAGTGTAGAACACCAACTCAATCATTCCACTCTTCAGGAGGTAAGAGAGCTGCTCGTCCAGAGCGTAAAGCGTATGGCCGGCTTCCTCGAGGACAAAGAAGCCAACAAGCCTCTTCCACTCGAATATTTCAAAAAAACGACCAACACCTTTGCCTGTAAGCGGTGCAACTTTTATGAGCTGTGCTTCCCGCAGCAGTAAACAGACAGCACGCTGCTGCCAAAAATGAAAAGTACCAGAGTCCGGATTACAGACTCTGGTACTTTTTATTTCGGAGGCATACGGAGCGCACCGTCCAAACGGATAGTTTCCCCGTTTAACATCGTGTTGTGGATAATTTCTTTCACAAGCGAGGCATACTCATTTGGAAATCCAAGCCTTCTTGGAAATGGAACGTTCTGCCCCAGCGTCTGCCGTGCTTTTTCCGGAAAGGACATATAAAAAGGAGTTTCGAATAAGCCCGGAGCGATAGCCATAACTCGTATGCCAAAGTCTGAGAGCTCTCTGGCCGCCGGCGCCGTCAGGCTCCAGATGCCACCTTTAGAGGCACTGTAGGCAGCCTGGCCAACCTGTCCTTCATATGCTGCGATCGAAGATGTATTAATAATGATGCCTCTTTCTCCCTGTTCGTTTGGTTCATTATGTCTCATCGCATCTGCACCGAGCCGGAGCATATTAAATGTACCAACCAGATTCGTCTGAATAACACGATTGAAATGATCGAGGGAGTGCGAATCCTTTTTATTCAAAATCTTCTCTGCAAGCCCGAGGGCTGCGCAGTTGACTACTCCGTCAATACGTCCGAACGTTTCTATTGTTTTATCAATAGTTGCTTTTCCTTTTTCATCTGAGGTGACGTCCATTTCAATAAAAATGGCGCTGTCACCAAGCTCTTTTGCTCTTTTTCTTCCGGGTCTCACCTCAAAATCGGCGATAACCACCTTCGCGCCGTTTTCTACAAGCATGTTCGCCGTAGCACCCCCAAGTCCGGATGCACCGCCCGGCAGTAAAAAGACTTTTCCGTTAATATCCATACTGCTTCCTCCCCTGTCTGTTCCTAAAGTATAAGCCACTACTGTCATTCTAACTTATAATTACCCTAAAGAACCATTCATCAAAAGTATATCCTCCTCCCTTTTCGGGAATATTTTAAAAAACGTGTAGATTCCTTTTTATAGAGGGAAGGTTATAATAAGAAAAGATGGATAGGATGTCCTCCAAAGGAAAGGAATGGAATGGACCATGAAACAAACGACCGGCTGGATGATTTTACGGTTTGTCATCGTAATAATAGCCGCTTTCGCCCTCGCATGGGCGATTGGCAAGATATTTTCCTATACGTATCCGTTCTGGATAGCTGCTTTTTTCGCGTGGATGCTTATGCCGCTTACGAGATGGCTTCATTATAAGCTGCGCCTGCCAAATGGGATAGCTGCCCTTGTCGGCCTCCTTTTTACTTTAAGCATCGTTGGAGGCATTATTACCGGACTGATCTTTCTTTCAATTGAAATATTCAATGTGATCGCTGAGAAGGGACCCGCGTGGATGGAGAGCACCTTTCAGCAGATGCAGAATTTTTACAATGAAAACATCCTTCCCTTTTGGGAAAGAGCCACAGGAGCCGCTTCCGGCATTGGCGGCCAGTCTTCTGTAGATCAGGGGATAGCGCAGCTCGGAAGCCAGCTCGGCTCTGGCCTTGGCTCAGTCGCCCAAACTACTGCCGACACCTTGACCCAATTAATTTTAGGCATTCCTACGCTATTGATCGTGCTGTTATTTATTATGCTGGCGATTTATTTTATCGGAAAAGACTGGAACCGCTATGCCGGAAAAATGAAATTGGCCCTGCCTCCCTTTATTATTGAGCGATTGAAAGCATTTTATCAGGCCATGTGGACGAGAGTGTTCGGATACATCCGGGCACAGCTGATTCTTATGCTCGTGACAGGCGTTATTGTGTTAATCGGCCTCCTTATCATGAGAGTCGAAGGAGCTTACTGGCTTGCGGCCATCGTTGGTGTCGCTGAATTTCTTCCATATTTGGGCACCGGCACTATTTTAATTCCGTGGGGAGTATATCTGATCCTGACGGGCAACTTTGGCCTCGGGCTCGGCCTTTTGATCCTTTACACCATTACAATGATTGTCCGGCAGATTATCGAGCCAAAAGTGCTCTCTTCGAGCATGAATCTGAACCCGCTCGCCGTGCTAATTTCCCTCTTTGCCGGCCTACAGATGTTTGGAGCCGTTGGTCTGCTGGCGGGGCCAGCCATTTTGGTTCTATTTATTATTCTTTGGGATATCGGTGTTGCGAAAGATATCTCCCGCTTTATCCGATACGGCTTTGATAAATAAAGTTTCCTTCACCACGGAAAAGAAGCCTGGCGCCTTTTGGAACAACCACGGTTTCTTTTCCGTAACTTCTGTTATGATTACTCCCAATTAGGGAACGGGGTACTATACTTATATTATGATTCAGAAAGGGTGTAAACATTGGATTCAACAACCGTTCATTCATCTAATGAAGAAGAAATACTGTCCGCCTGGCAAAAGGCCGATGACGCTTTCACTCCCTGGGCTTCTCTGTCCATAGAGAAACGGCTGAGCTACATACAGCTGCTTCGTTTTACTATTAGTGAGCTTCGCGAAGAGATTGCTGACATTATCTCCTCCGCTACAGGAAAACCACCTATTGAAGCAATGGGTTCTGAAGTCATTCCGGTGCTTGAAGCACTGCGCCACATTGAAAAAGAAGCTCCCGGCCTTTTCAACCGTGAGCGGGTTAGAACCCCGATGATTTTCATGGGTAAAAATTCATCAATTATCCGAAAGCCCCGGGGGAAAATTGCTATTATTTCTCCATGGAACTTTCCTTTTCAGCTTTCTCTTATCCCTGTTGTTGAAGCGCTGACCGCAGGAAACTGTGTGCTTTTAAAGCCTTCCGCAGAAACGCCGCTCGCGAGTCTTCTTCTAGAAAAAATCTCGGGTCTTTTTCCTGACGGAGTTTTTCAGGTTCTTCACGGCGGAGCTGAGACCGGAAGCTTAATGATTGAACAGCAGCCGGACTATATTCATTTTACGGGATCGGTCGCGACAGGTAAGGTTATCCAGAAGCAGGCCGCCGAGCATTTGATACCCACTACCCTTGAACTGGGTGGAAAGGATGCTATGGTCGTTCATGAAGATGCAAACGTGGAACGGGCAGCGAATGCTGCGTCCTGGGGTGCCTTCATGAACAGCGGCCAGGTCTGCTTATCTGTCGAGCGGGTGATTGTGCACGAAGAGATTCAGGAGGACTTCCTGAACAGTGTACGCAGCACCATTGCCGGTCTGCGCCGGGACGGGGAAAAAGAGTATGAAATCGGTCGGATGACGACAAAAAAGCAGTGGGATATTGTCTACAGCCAGGTCCAGGAAGCACTGGAGCAGGGTGCCGAACAAATAGCCGGAAAGTCTCCGGAACAGTGGGACGACCAAACTCTGACAATCGAACCGGTTGTTTTGACTGGAGTAACCGAAGAAATGCGGGTATGGAAGGAAGAGACTTTCGGTCCTGTATTTTCAGTACGGACCTATTCTACGATAGACGAGGCGCTAGAGCTGTTCAACGATACAATTTACGGTTTGAGCGGGTCCATTTTCACTGCTGATCAGGAGCTTGCGGCAAACTTTACCGCAAAGGTCCGCACGGGCAACTTCATGATCAATGACGTAATATCCCACGCTGCCAATCACTATCTTCCTTATGGAGGCACAAAACAGAGCGGCATTGGATCCTACCACTCCACCGCAGGTATGCGTTCATTCAGTATTGAAACGTCCGTTATGAGCGCAAGAGGGAGTATGAACAGCGAAATTTTATGGTATCCTTATGAAGGAAAGTTCGAATCACTTTCGCAGATCATCGACTATTACTATGGCAGAAACCGTAACTGGAAATCATTTTTGCAAACGTTTATGGGCCTCACGCGCCGGCCGTAATGCTGATGTTTTCCGCCTGCCTTTAGGAGCATGAAAAATGGGAAGTTCATCAAAATGGAAAGCATTCACCCCGAAAAAGCTGTGGGACCGTGTTAAGCAGACACTTCAGCCCGCTTCCGCGAACGGAGAAAAATCAAACAGCAGGCTGGACCGGCGGCGGCAGCACAAAGAGCGTCAAAAGGACACACGTCTGTATAAAACATCGCTTTATGCGTTTTATACAATGTGTGTACTGCTGATGCTTATGCCCTTTGTTTATTTTCTCCCGTGGTCATCCATTGCCACCTGGCTGGTGGTACTGATTCTGCTTACGCTCGGAACAACAACGACTCTCGCTGCAATCACAATAAAAAAGCAGTCACATCACGTGCCGCTTTTATACATGTGGTTTATTCTGCTCATGTCTGCATTATTATTAATTATCTACCTGGGCATACTTATTTATTTTCGTTTTTTTCTGCTTTAATCGCCCCGTGCTACTGTTCAAGGTATGGATCGAGTGTTTTATCCTGAAGTGGTTTGTACTGCAGCTCGTAGGTTGTTTCGGGCACTGGAAGGAGGCCGGCTTGTTCGGCCTCCTTTGCTGTTTTTGCCGTGTACACTACCGGAATGCCGCTCCAATTGATGGCAGCTTCACACATTGGGCAGGGCTCACCGCTCGTGTACAGCTCGCAGTCACTTAAATCTGTAGTTTCTAAAAGCCGTGAAGCGGTCCTTATTGCTTCGAGCTCAGCATGAGTCGTCGGATCGAAGGTTTTAAAGGTTTTGTTCCCTTCCTCTGCCACTATTTCCCCGTGCCGGACAATGACGCACCCAAAAGGATCTCCTTCTCCTTCTTTTTTTACCTTCTGCGCCAGCTGAACCGCCCGTTTCATCAAAGCACCATTGTACATAACCGTGCCCCCCTATACTTTAGACTGGTATTCGTTTACGAAGGCGCTGTAAAGATGCTGCGAATACTCCAAATCCTCTCCGTGACAGATTGATAATTTTCCGGGAGCCACTTTCTGTATGGTTTTCGTGCTTCGCATCGCCCGGTCCATATTAGCAGTAAACTGTTTCATTGGAGGCCCTATACGCCCATTTTTAGAAGTAACCATGTCGCCAGTGATCAGAACGTCATCTTTTTTATGATAATAAGCGGTATGGCCCGGCGAGTGTCCCGGCGTAAAATATGGATCAATTCCCATCATGGAATGAAAAACGCCACGGCTGTCCCCCGGCAGCTGCTTTACAGAAAATCCTTTTGTATAATCCGTCGGTTTTTTGCGGTTAGGGTAAGGTTTTTCCCCCGTTATGTAAGGAATCTCGAGCCCATGAATATAAACAGGTGCATTTACTTTATCCTGAATATAAGCGAGTCCGCCTACATGATCCGGATGACCATGGGTTAATAAAATCATCTGAACCCGTCCAAAACGCGCTGCTTCTTTTAAAATTCTTGGCGCCATTGGCCGAATGCCCGTGTCGATAATGATTGATCCATTCTCGTGCTTCACGACCCAGGCGCTGATAGTAATTCCTACTTTCATGTGCACCTTAATAATATTTTCACTCACCTGGCTTACTTTCACCATCTGCGATCCACTCCTTTCTTCCTTTTCCCTTCCCTTCCTGCTTCCGATTAACGCTTTATTTTTTCGGGAAAGAGAATAACGCTGATTTAAATCTAATTATCTGTTTACAGTGTACACAATATTGTATATAAAATTCTACCGCGAAAGGATGTTATTTATGCTCTCCCCCTGCCCTAACAGCCCAAATTGTGTTTCCACTATGAGCTCCCCTGAGGATAAACGTCATTACATGGCTCCTATACAGTACTCAGGCAGCCCGGAAACAGCGAAAAGCACTATCCGCCATATCATTCAGCAGCAGAAGTATGCGGAAATTGTTCATGAGGATGAGAACTATATTTCGGCTGTGTTTACAACACCGGTACTTAAATTCAAGGATGATGTCGTTTTTTACTTCGGAAATGAGGGGCATGTCCATTTCCGTTCGGCTTCAAGGCTCGGCAAAGGTGATATGGGTAAAAATAAAAATAGAATGAAAGAAATTACTGCCCTATTTTATGACCAAAATAATGAATAATATATAAGAAGAATTTCGTGTTTTTATTGATTTTCTCCCCCTTTTATAGTAAAGTCGGATTTGTTGATATTGATAATCTTTTTCAATTAGGGGGATATACATATGAATAAAAAAACTTTTTTAACATTTTTAACGATACCCGCTTTATCGCTTTCACTTGCTGCATGCAGTTCTTCAGACGACAGCGGTGACTCAGAGGACTCCGGCAACAATGAGGAATCTTCTGAAAACAGCGAATCTGTGACGGTAACAGATGGGTATGACAACGAAGTAACACTTGATGAAACACCGGAAGATGTAGTCGCCCTTGAATGGGTTTATGCGGAAGACTTGCTAGCTCTGGGCATGCAGCCTGCCGGTATCGCTGACCTGGACGGCTATAACGATTACTTGGGTGACATCGAACCTTCGCCTTCTGAAGACGTCCAGGACGTCGGCACTAGACAGGAGCCTAACCTCGAGCGCATTGCCGAACTTGAACCCGATTTGATTATAACTGCCGGCTACCGCCATGAAGGTATTAAAGAAGAGCTTGAAGAAATTGCACCGACGCTGATGTATAATCCATATCCTGCAGAAGGAGAAGGCAATCAGTACGAAGAGATGGAATCAACTTTTGAAAGTATCGCCACAGCTGTAGGAGAAGAAGAGCAGGCGGATCAGGTGTTAAATGATCTTGACAGCACTTACGAAGACCTGTCCACGGAAATTGAAGACTCCGGCCAGGATGATGAAGAAGTACTGCTTTCCCTTTCCTATTTGGCTAACGAAAATGTAACGTTCCGTCTGTTCGCCGACAATTCGCTTGCTGCCCAGACGATGGAAAAGATTGGCGTCGAAAATGCATATGAATCTGAACAATTTGAAGAATATGGCTATACAGAAACTGGCGTCGACGCTCTCGAGGATTATCAGAACGAAACGTTTATAGATATCCCCACACCGGAAGACGATCGTGATAACATTGAAGAAACGCTGAATAATAATGAAGTATGGAACAGCCTTTCTTTCGTCGAAAACGATGATGTTCACCGTCTCCCGAGCTCTACTTGGCCTTATGGCGGTCCGCTTTCATCCGAAGTATTCGCTGAAGAGGTTGCAGACGCTTTAACAAATGAGGAGTAATTATGAATTCGCCTTTCGTTTCAAGAGCTGTTCTGCTGTATACTAGCGGAGCAGCTCTTCTCTTGCTGCTAGTATATCTGCATCTTGTGCAGAGCACCGGTACTTTTTCAGTTCGTTCCTGGTGGGACCTTCTTCAGAATACCGAATCTACAGAAAGCAGTATTTTCCGGACTGTGTATCTGCCGAGGATCGTTATCGGCATACTTTCCGGTATAGCTTTGGCTGCTTCGGGCGTTATTTTTCAAACTATCACAAAAAATCCTTTGGCAGCGCCGAGTACCTTAGGCGTCCATGCTGGAGCCTATTTTTTTATCGTTGCTTTTGCTACAATACTGCCGGACTGGCTGGGCCTAAGCGGATTCATTGCTGCATTTGTCGGCGGGTGTCTGGCAGCATTAATGGTGTTTACGATGGCCGGCGGCCTTGAAGCTACACCGGTCCGGATGGCCTTGGCCGGGCTCGTACTTTCTATCGCCTTTTCATCATTTACTGCTGTTCTGCAAATATTCTTTGAAGTGCAGACAGCCGGCCTATTCTTATGGGGAAATGGCACTCTTGTGCAGCAGGATTGGAGCGGGGTCCGCTTTGTGTTTCCTGTACTGATTGTGCTTTTGTTTCTGGTGTTCTTTTACGCTCCCCGCCTCGATATCCTGCTTCTCGGTAAAAACCAGGCGGCTACACTTGGAGAAAACGTACGGGCTACGCAGGCATTGATGTTTTTTCTTGCCGTAGGCCTTACTGCCATCGTCGTAAGTGTTGTTGGGCCCATAGGCTTTATCGGCCTGGTAGCACCTCATTTGACACGATTGATGGGCTATCAGCTTCATTCCAATCTTCTGTTTGGTTCCATGCTTTGGGGGGCTGTGCTCCTCATCGGGGCCGACGTGCTTGGAAGAGCAGTCGACCCTTCCCTCAGCGAGCTCCCAGTTGGTGCTGTTACCTCGATAGTCGGTGCTCCGTTTCTCGTGTGGCTGATTTTAAAGCACCGGGGCTCTTTTTTCGGCACAGAGCAGCAAAGTGCTATTGGGGGTGGGCGTAAAAGGCGGGAGCTGAAGTACCCTGTCGTTTTAGCAGGTGCTGTAACATTTACCGCTCTTGTTTTTTATGTGGGATTAGCGGGTGGAGCCACGGGATTCAGCTTTGTGGACACCTGGCAGGCCCTCTTCACAGAAGAAAGCAGCGGCCAGCGGTACATTATATTCGACTTAAGGCTCGGACGGCTTTTAACGGCGCTTACAGCTGGCATGCTGCTTGCACTAAGCGGCATGCTGTATCAGGGTATTCTGCGCAACCCCCTCGCAGATCCTTCAGTGCTCGGGGTGACTTCAGGAGCAGGCGCGGGTGCTCTGTTTGTGCTTTTTCTTTTCAGAGACATTCCAGCTGCCTTTATTCCGGTTGGCGCTATTGCCGGGGCTTTCGCAGCGGTAGGTGTGATTTTGTTTTTCTCCTGGAAAACTAAATTTCACCCCGCCGTCCTGGCACTTCTCGGTATCGCCCTGTCCGCTGTGGGCGGCGCCCTTTCACAAATTATGATAACCCGTTTTAATTTAAACGCTGCCGCTGCTTTAACATGGTTGTCCGGCAGTACGTATGCGACTGGCTACGAAGAGCTTCAGCAGTTTCTGCTGCTTCCGCTTGCCGTAAGCATACCGCTTGCCTGGTATTTAGCGCCTTCCTTAAATGTGCTTGCGCTCGGTGACCAGACAGCGATCGCTCTTGGCGAACGTTTAACCTTTGCCCGCTGGGCCGCCGTACTGCTTGCCACCTTCTGTGCTGCAATGGCAGTAGCTGCCGTTGGTACGATTGGCTTCATCGGGCTTGTAGCGCCTCACTTAGCCCGTATGCTTGTCGGACAGGATTACATGCGCATTTTTCCAGTAGCCCTGTTTATCGGCGGTTCTCTTCTTGTGTTTTCCGATACGATCGGACGCACCGTGCTCGCTCCTGATGAAATCCCATCGGGGCTCGTAGCTGCTGTGATTGGCACTCCATTCTTTTTATGGCTGATGCACAGAAGCTCTAAATCGTAATAACCATGCAGAAAGAAAGCCAAGAACTCGTAAAAGGAGCTCTTGGCTTTACTTGTTTTAATTTGTCTGTGATAAGTCCGTTGCAGAAGCAGGGGCGCGCTCGATTAAATCATACGTCATACAAAGCGGTTTGCCGCTCTTTGGATCGGTTACCACATGGGCATCAATGCCAAATACCTGCCTGAGTACATTCTTACAGATAACGTCATTAGGGCAGCCAATACACTGTACTTCTCCGCTGCACATGGCAATTAAATGATCGGAAAAGCGGGCAGCATGATTTAAATCATGGAGCACCATTACAATCGTTCGGCTTTCTTTCTCATTCAGCTTTTGAAGCAGTTCAAGAACCTCAAGCTGATGGGCCATATCCAGGTAAGTAGTCGGTTCATCGAGCAGCAGCAGGTCTGTATCCTGGGCAAGGGCCATTGCGATCCAGGCCCGCTGGCGTTGGCCGCCGGACAGGGAATCGAGCGTGCGATCTGCAAATTCTAAAACTCCAGTGTCTTTCATAGCACCCTGAATAGCCTCGCGGTCCTCTGAAGTTAATTTCCGGGTACGCTTGCGGTGTGGATGCCGGCCGAATGATACCAGCTGTTCCACTGTCAACGTAAGCGGAATATCCGGAGTCTGGGCAAGCATTGCCATGTTTTTGGCCACATCTTTTGTTTTCATTTCATGAATGGATTTGCCGTCTAAGTACACGCCTCCTTCTTCAGGGGTCAGTATACGGGACAGGGATTTCAGTATCGTGGATTTCCCACAGCCGTTTGGCCCAATAATAGAAGTAATTTTCCCTTCGGGTATGTCAACGCTGATGTTTTTCAGGACTTGTTTATTTTCGTAAGAAACGTCTACTTGCTCTGCTTGAAGTCTTGCCACCGTCGCAAGCCCCTTTCTTTTCTGCAATCTTAATCTTATTCCAGGCCGTTTATAAAATTGATAATGATTTTCATTTAAAATTATAACGATTTTGAGTTAAAATAGCAAACAGATGGACAAATTTATTATGGAGGCGGATGCTGCTATGACTCTTCGTGAACTTGATCATAAGCTGGACATGTTAAAATCGGATTATGTACGCATACAGGGGGATTTGGAAAAACTAGAATCTTTCGGAGGCAACACAGACGGCATTATGCGCGAACTCGACATTCTTGAAAAGGAAATGCACGAGATTAATACACAAATCCGGGAATACAATAAATAAGCGGGCCAGTCGCGGCCCGCTTTCCTGTTACGTTGAATTATTCCTCTAAATATCTCCTCGCACCTGCATACTCATCTGCATACCCGGAATCCTCCAGGTTTACGATTTCAACCGTGCTCCGGGAATTCGGCGAATGAATCATGTCGCCACCGCCGATGTACATACTGACGTGGTGCACCCTTCCTTCCCCATTATCATAGGCGAAAAATAAAAGATCACCCGGCTCCAGTTCTTCTTTTGCTACTGGATCACCTTGCTCTGCCTGTACACTGGAATCTCTCGGAATTTCGATGCCATTAGCAGCAAAAATAGTATGCGTGAACCCTGAACAGTCAAACCCAAATCCAGACATACCCGCCCACAGGTATGGGAGGCCGAGAAACTTTTTTCCGTCTGCAATAATATCTTTTGCCTCAGGTGTTGGAATAGCTTCTTCGCTATCGTATATTTCGATATCTGAGGCATCGATCCACTTATTTCCGTCCGACGGAGTAGCTACCAGTACCTCTCCTTGATGCTTTTTAACCACCGGTAAACGGGTATTATAGCTTAGCTTTTTATAATCTTTTCTGCCTTTTTTATCATAAGTTAATTCTGCGGTCGGAGAAGTAATGAGCGCGAATGGTGCATCTTCTAATTCTGCCATTCGATTACTATCAACTATTTGTTCTTCCGGGACCCATCCGGGATAACCCAATTCATTTCTTGGAGTTTCCTGGCCTTCCGCTGCTACTTTTACCCATCCATTCCTTTTTTCAAGAACGTGCACCTTTGAACCAAATAATGCCTGGCTTTCCAGATTTCCAACAAGCCAGAGCTTGTCATCTACGTTCATAGACGCTGTCCATTCATTCAGGCTAGCCGGATTGGAGGCTGAGGGGCGATCTATTTCCCGGAGAATATCCGGTTCCGTCCACATCGTCATTGCACTCACATCTGTATAAGCCGTCTCATTTACCTCTGCTGCATTCGCAGAGCTATTCGTGAAAAGTGCTCCTATGACTGTAATCATAACAACTGTAATTCCGTGAATTTTCTTCATCGCACTTCCCCCTCTTCATATTTGGTATGCGTTCTTTTTGCAGGATTCATAGCCTTTATATGATGTCCTTCAAAAGATACAGCAGTAACAGTAGTTTCCTGAAGCCATTTTGGAGCATCTAAATCCACCATTTTAATATTAGGATGGGCAAGTGCAAGCTCAGCTGCCGGCGAGGCGCTTACGATTGATTCCATCATACTGCCCATCATGCAAGGAACATCCGCTGCTTCTGCAATATCAGCAATTTTCCATGCCTCCAGCAGACCACCACATTTCATAAGTTTAATATTTATCATGTCGCAGGCATGCTGTTCGATGAGTCTGAGTGCGTCTGTGTATGTTTTGCAGCTTTCGTCCGCCATAATAGGTGTCCTGGTGGATTCTGTAACTTTTTTTAAACCAGCCCAGTCATTCGCTGCTACAGGCTGTTCTATAAAATCTAACGGAATTTTTTCTTTTTCGAGCTGGCGAATAAATGCTATCGCCTCTTTGGATGTCCACCCCTGGTTGGCATCAATTCTCAGCATGACACCTTGTGGAAGCACTTCAGCTATAGTGCGGATTCTTTGATGATCTTTTTTTAGATCATCTCCAACCTTCATTTTCAGATAGCGGAAACCTTCGTTTATATACTGTTCTGCTGTGTTTTTCATTCGTGCTGGTTCTTCCATGCTAATTGTCATATCGTTTTCAAAAACAGATGGTGTCCCTCCCAGCCACTGCAGAAGGCTGCAGTGGCTCTGTTGAACAAACGCATCTATGACAGCCATTTCCACTGCCGCTTTTGCACTGAAGTTTCCGTAACAACTCTCCTTAAGTCTGCGCACATTTTCCTGCAGAGCTTCGCTTTGTACTCTTATGAGAGCCTCTGCGGCCGGACCGTTGACAACAGCTTCTATACTTGGCGGAGATTCTCCCGTTACTGCAAGAGCCGGAGGCGCTGCTCCTTTTCCTACAGTGCCGTCTTTCAGTGTTACACTTACTTCAACATTTTCGATACTTGTAACCGTCCTTACGGAAGTAACAAACGGACGGTCCAAAGGAATAATTTTTCTTTTCGTTTCAAGAGAAACTATTTCCATTCAACATCCCACCTCCTTAAATTCTTGATAAGATTTCCGCCACCGCGACACCGACCACTGTGCCCATAAATGAGCCTATTAATGCCATCATTACGCCTATTGGAACCAGAGTACGGCTGAAGGCTCCTGCCAGCACCGGAGCAGAGGCCATACCACCAATATTGGCCAGACTGGCGATGCCGAGGGTAAAGAGGTCAAGCCGGAAAAGCTTTGCCAAAAGCAGCATGATAGCACCGTGAAAAAATAAAATCATAAACCCGGAAATAATATAAGCCGGAACTTCGGCAATATTTGAGAAATCTGCGTTGGAGGCAATTAGAGCGATGATTGTATAAAGCATCAAATAACCTATATCCATTGTTCCCGTTAGCCTGGCAACCGGTGTTACAGCAAGACCCAAACCCAACACGGTAACAATTAATATCGTCCACGTTGTTGCATTCACAGCATTTCCAGCTTCGGGAAGTGTATTGCCTACTGCGATGGCAAGAGAAGCCACCAGCATGGAAAATCCTAAGCATAAAATAATTTCCACGTATGTCAGAGGTTTTGTTTCTTTTTCTTCAAGGGACAAATTGTATTGCATCTGATCAATGCTTTCTGTGTTCGCTTTTGTAAACCGGTTGAATGCGAATTGGAAAGGCACGAGCCAAAATAACAGCATTACCCAAAACGAATAGTTTACCGTATCCATAATTAGAGCATAGCCGAATAAATTCTCAGGCACTTCCAGTATTCCCTGAAGCGCTACAAGATTGGCTGAACCTCCTGTCCACGAGCCGGCCAAAGCTGCAAAAGCCTTCCAGGTTTGTGTATCTAAAAATCCCTGCATAATATAATATGTAACCGTAAAACCACCAATAATACTAATCACAGCTACAACGTAGCTAAGCAGCATTTTTGGCCCCAGCTTGATAATCTGCAGAATGTTACAGTTTAGTAAAAATAGAAATATCATTGCCGGCAGCAAAAGGGAACGTATGCCTGAATTTAACTCACCGAGAGCCTCTGAGCCACTGAATACCCCAAAGGTGTTTAACAGAGCCGCAACGATGTAGATGAGCACCACTGTAGGTACGTACTTAAAAAATTTACTTTTTGTCGCTTTTTCCGTACCTACGAGAAGTGCAACCATGGCAATCAAAACACTAATGTAAAGAGCTCCGCTTTCTATCATGCTGAATAACCTCCTTTAGATTGTTGAATATAAATAAACCCAGCAAAGAGAAAAGATCTCTTTGCTGGGTTTTATCCGGTAAGATAAAGCAGCACGGCTTACATATCAGCCTTTATTTGCTTATACTTTAAACTGGCGTTGCGCAGGGCAACTATCATCGCTTTCTGGGACGAGCCATGATAACGTTTTTGAATAATCTCTACCAGATGCTCACTTTCCTGAATCGAAGCTCCTGCGAATATTTCTTTTACAAACCGGGCTGTTAAAGAAAGAATAGCAGAACATTCTGCCTCCAGGATTTCATCCGTTAGAGTATCCACTACAAATCCAATAAAAAATACCTGGTATTGTTCAGTGATAGGATTATTCGAAGGAGATTTAGCCTCTCCCACAATGTAAATAGTATTCTTATTGTACAAATGCTTTTCACCACCTGATTGCTAAAAGAAGAACGCTTTGGGTAAAGGTTCCTTTTACCAGAGGAGTAATATGTTTGAAAATTATGATATCGTACTTTTCCGGATTACGCAATTCTTATTTTTATTTATCTTTCGCTTTTAAACCTTCAGTCAGTTTCCTAATGCTGAAAAAGGGAAAGACATAGTAGAGAAAGATACGAAGATTTAGGAGGAGTAGTATGTCACAAGTTGAAAATATTTTATTTAACCAACAGCATATAAGCAACCACATTTTTAAAAACAAGCTGATTGTCGCTCCGATGACACGGATTAGCGCAGATGACGATGGTACGCCGAATGACCGTATGCGCAGATACTATGAGCGTTATGCTCTCGGCGGCTTTTCCGCTGTTATTTCGGAGGGGATTTACACCGATGAAATCTACAGTCAGGGATACGCCAATCAGCCCGGACTCGCCAATGAACGTCATCAGGAAGGATGGAAGCCGATTACTCAAGCAGTCAAAGAGCATGGAAGCAAAATGATCGCCCAGCTCATGCACGCCGGTGCCCAGTCCCAGTATAATCAGTACACAAGTGAAACAGCTTCCGCTTCTCCCGTGCAGCCTCCCACTGAAAAAGTATCTTCCTACGGCGGCCAGGGAGCTTTTCCCGTCCCGAAAGCTATGGACAAAAATGATATGGATACTGCTAAACAGGGGTTTGTACAGGCAGCCCTCCGCGCCGTAGAAGCAGGATTCGACGGTGTAGAGCTTCACGGGGCGAATGGCTATCTGCTTGATCAGTTTCTTTCTGAATCCACTAACAAACGTACAGACCAGTACGGCGGTCCTGTAGAAAACCGCGTACGCTTTCTTACTGAAGTCGTCGAAGCTGTGCGCAAGGCTATCGGTCCAGTGCCTGTTCTTGGCATCCGTATTTCGCAGGCCAAAGTTACAGATGGCTCTTACCGCTGGCCGGGAGGGGAAGCAGACGCCACAGTCATATTCTCCGAGCTCGGGAAGACGTCACTCGATTATATTCATACTACGGACGGCGACGGCCTCGGCGACGGCTTTGGAAATGACACCTTAAGCATGGCCCAGGCGGCTAAAGAATACAGTGGCCTGCCCGTCGTTGCCAACGGAAATCTGGGAGATCCCGAAAAATCCTCCCATGCCATTAATGAAAGTGCTGCTGATTTTGTTTCTCTCGGCAGAACTGCCCTGGCTAATCCCGACGCTCCCCACCGCATACTCCACGGTCAGTCAATGAACAGCTTCGATCCTTCTCTTATTATGCAGCCGCTTGCTAATGTGAAGGAAGCAGAGCTTGAACAAAACATCTTCAAAGAATAAAAACAAGGAGAGGCCGGCTTGGCCTCTCCTATTGTGCAGGGGTTGCAGAAACAAGAAATCGTATTTTTTTCTCCCCTAGCTTAATTTTTACAGGCGTTTCCGTATAAACCTCTCCGTCGGTGTCTGCCTGCTTTACTGGATCAGTAGTCAACTCAATATCTCTGCCAAGCACGTGCTCAATAGGACTGTTTTCATTGTCAATTTCCTTAGTCCCCATTGTTGCAAAAAATTCTCTCATCAGGCTGTTGCCGCCTTCCGGGATAATGAAGATTTCAAACTGCTCGTCCTGCATCGAAGTGTCGCCTACCGGTACCTGGTTTGTACCGATGGAATGACCATTCATGATCAGAATCATTACCGCTTCCCCACTGTAGTTTTCTCCGTCAATTTTCATTTGATAAGAAAAAACTTCCGGATTCTGAACAGTTTGCAGCGTGCTGATAAAATAGCTTAACTTTCCGATAGCGCCTTTTAAGTTTTCATCAATGTTTTCCGACGTTTCCACAATCAAGCCTATCCCGTAAAAATTAGCAAAGAAACGCTCATTCATGGATCCTATATCGATTTCTTTCGTATTTTTTTCAAGCATATCTGTCATAGCCCGTTTTGGATTCTGTGCCAAACCGAGAGATCTTGAGAAATCATTACAGGTGCCGTACGGGAGCACACCTACATCAGGGGCGTACGGTGACTTCATCAATCCGTTGATGCTTTCATGAATTGTCCCATCACCGCCGGCAATAAATACCGCCTCTACCTGTTCATCTATCGAAGCGCATGTTTCACGCACATCGTCTTTGGATTGTGCCTGTCTGATGACCAGCTCCACAATGGAAGTACCCCATACCTGGATAAATGTATTTAACTGCTTTTGTTTTTCATTAACGTCTTTGTTTCCGTTAATAATAAGTAAAGCTTTTTGATACATATGAACGTCTCCCCTATCCTGTCAAATACACGGCTTCATATTTAGAAGACGCTAACCGTATATTCCCATTTCCAGAGAGAAAAAAACAAGGGAGATGCTTGCTATTTGCAATGCAGAATCATCCTTCTCGTGCCACTATATAAATTTGACCAATACATGCGTTCTGCTTCGGGCGGGCAGGGCTGGCGTCTCCATACCGATTTCATGCTTGCGCTTTCCGTATATGTCAAAACATGTACTTCCTTCGGGTTTTTTCCGGTAAGCCAGGCCCCTCCTTTTTCGAGAGAAATAAACTGTGCTCCCTGCAGGGTTTTTATGTTCCGGTAAGCCTTCAGGCATTCATCCATCAAAGCTGCATACAGTACAACTTTTTGCGACTCCTGTTCCGGCGAGGAAATACCGATTTTTTTCCAGTGTTTTTTTACACACTTTACTACATCCAGCTGACTCTCAATCTGTGCTCCTGTTAATTCTTTCATTGCACTCTGAATAATAGAAATAAATAAATCGTCAATTTCAGGCGCTATTCTTTTCGCATGATGCTGTTTTTTCATTTCTTTACCGCTCCTTCATTAATCACATTTTTGAAGCATCGGACACTTTGCACACACTTCGTCACTGTTACTCAATGCTTTATAAATAGAACACCAGGACCTTTTCGCATAACAGATAGGTACATTTTGATTTTTGGCCCGTTCCTTTAACTTGGCGGAAACATTGTGATTGATGAAATCAGTAAGCACAAGCACCAGATCAATATTTGGCGGAATTTCCTTTTGCACCATTTTTACTTTGCGCCCGCTGACATGCTTGATATCCTGAAAGCCTAATTCTTTTAACCGGTCGGGAATGGCCCCCAGTCTGTCCGCTCCAATGATCATCAACCCGTCCATGTTTATCCTCCTATTTGAAAATTATTCTCATTTGTTATGTATAGTTTATTGAAAACGATTCTCAATGTCAATGTTTATTCCTGAGTCCGAAGTTTTTATTCTGTCTTTATGTGGAATATACTTGAGAGAGTATGCCGCCAGTCAGTCAAAAAGGGAGGTACTTGCATGAAAAGCCGCGAAGAAGTTCATATAGAAACATTTACCGTGGAAGATGACGGTACAATACCTAATCATCCTAGTTTTCCTGTGCTCGTTTATGAACAAACTGTCCCCGGCTCTGAGGATGTTAAAGAACTTTTTAATAAAAATAACTGGCTGGGAGCATGGAAAGGAAGTGTATTTAAATATCATCATTATCACAGTAATTCGCATGAGGTGCTTGGCTGCGTAAGTGGTTCCGCCCTTTTGCACATAGGTGGCGAACAGGGCCGGCAGCTTAATGTAAAAGACGGCGACATATTGATTCTTCCCGCTGGATACGGCCATAAGCTCATTGAGCAGAGTGAAGACTTTGCAGTTATTGGTGCTTATCCAGGCGGCTCGGATTATGATATGTGTACCGGTGACCCTTCCGAGCGCCCGGAAAAAATTAATAATATTTACCGCGTTCCTCTACCCGATTCCGATCCCGTTTTCGGCTTAGACGGACCACTATTTACTTATTGGAAAAACTTTTCATAAACGAAAGGAAGCTAGTATAAAATGGCGACGAAAACAAGACAAATACTTTTACACGAAAGACCAAAAGGCCTGCCTGATAAAAACACATTTGCATTTAAGCATATAGAAATAGGTGCTCCAGCTGAAGGAGAAGTTCTTCTTCAAATGATTTATATTTCTGTGGATCCTTATATGAGAGGAAGAATGGACGACCGCGAATCATACGTCCCTCCTTTTCCGCTTCACAAACCAATTGCCGGCGGCGCCATTGCGAAGGTAGTTGAAAGCCACGACGATTCTTTGAACGAAGGTGACTACGTGACCGGCAACCTGCCGTGGCAGCAATACGTTAACGTGAGTGCTTCGGATGTACGGAAGGTCCAGGCGGAAGCAGCCCCGGTTTCTGCGTATTTAAACGCTGTCGGCATGCCTGGACTCACTGCTTATTTCGGCACACTCAGCATCGGTCAGCCTAAGCAGGGAGAAACGTTCGTCATTTCCGGGGGGGCCGGCGCTGTCGGTTCACTTGCCGGCCAGATTGCCAAAATGCAGGGCGCCCGGGTGGTCGGCATTGCGGGTACTGATGAAAAACTGGATTATATGAAAAGCATTGGCTTTGATGAAGTGATTAATTACAAAACAGAGGATTTAACAAAAGCCATCAAGCGGACGTGTCCCGACAAAGTAGACGTATATTTCGATAACGTCGGAGGCGAAATGAGCGATATTGTGCTCGATCATTTAAATAAATTTGCCCGTGTGGTCCAGTGTGGAGCGATCTCTACTTATAATGATCCGGACAATTATGGGCCGAGAGTCCAATTCAAGCTTATTAAATCAAGCGCTTTGATGAAGGGCTTCATTGTAGGCGATTACGCTGATGAATTTGAAGAAGCAACCAAACAGCTTGCAGCCTGGGTAGCTTCCGGGGACCTGCAGTATGAAGAAACAATTCTCACCGGCTTTGACCGTATACCGGAAGCATTTATCGGCTTGTTCACCGGCCGAAACACGGGCAAGCTGCTCGTGGATGTTTCCCAATAAAGCCAAAACTCCGCTGCTTTCACACACCGCAGTTGGTGCATTACAAAAAAGCCGCCTGCCCATAAATTGGACAGGCGGCTTTTTTATACTCTCATTAATTTAAGAATGGGCCCAAAGGTTTCCGAACAGTCTCTTTTCCTCTCGACTGTTCCTTCAGTTCTTCTTTCTTTTTTACTTCATGGTTGCTTGGGGGACTCAGGCTGAGAATTTTGTCTCCTGCCTCAGGCTTTATTGCATTATCAAGAGCAAAGAATTCCAGACGTCCGGTCGGTTTTTGGATGCCAATCAGCACTACATCCTCCGCCCGGTCATTTAAATACGACTGGTACGGATATTCTTTTGTTAAAGACGTTAGTTTAAACACGTAACCCGCGTCTACTTTCCAGTTCAGTTCTTCAAACGTCGCGCCTTTTTCGAACAGAACACGGCCACCGACTTTTCTCATCAGCTCATCGGGTTCATTCCGGTCTGATTGATGCCAGCTGAGCTGAAACAGGTCCTTTCTTCCGAATTCAGGAACAAAGGTGGTGCACACCAGCGAATTATAGGAATCCCGGTCGGTAGCGGCGACAATCTTATTATACGGAGTCATGTCCAGTGAATACTCCGACTGCTCGGAAAGAATCTCTCCCCGGTAGTAAGCAATTCCTGCTTTACGGGCGTTAAACAAATGTTCAAATGAAGAGTCGGCGATCAATACCGGCACATTCATTTCCTTCAGCTTCTGGGCAAGGCTTGTCGTGAAGGAGCTTCCTCCTACAAACAGAACTCCCGGAAGTCCCTCTTTTGAAAGGTTTAACTTTCTGGCAAGCGGACCAATCGTAAACCCATGGAAGCATACAGTCGCAAACACGAGCGCAAACGTAAGCGGGGTAATAATGGAAGCCCCGGCGTAGTTGTATTCTTCAAGCACATTCGCAAAATACCCTGCTACCGTCAAAGCCACAATCCCCCGCGGAGCAATCCAGCCGATAAGAGCTTTCTCCCCGAATGTTAAATCGGTTCCCATGGTCGACAGCCAGATCGAAAGCGGGCGAACTAAAAACAGCATCAAAAGAACGTAAGCAATAATTTGTGGATCGAAAATCTGCATCAGCGTAGCCCGGTCGAGTGAGGCTGTCAGCATAATAAATATACCCGAAATCAGCAGCACAGAAATATTTTCTTTAAAGTGCTGCATATCGCTGATGGAGCTGATATGAAGATTTGCAAGCGTCATTCCCATCGCAGTGACGGCCAATAGTCCCGTTTCATGCATGACCACATCCGAAATGACAAAGCTTGCAATCACCATCGACAGAACGACCGGAGATTTTAGAAACTCCGGCACATGTCCACGTTCAAAGGTCCATCCGATAATTCTTCCGAAAAGAATCCCCAGAAAGACAGCAAACAACGAGGCCATAAAGAAATTGACGAGCGAGACGAAGGTGGACTCTTCGGAAGTAAAGGTGCGGATAATTTCAAACGCAAACACTGCCAGGAGAGCACCAAACGGGTCAACGACAATCCCTTCCCATTTAAGTATTCGCGCCGGCCTCGGCTTCAGCTTGGCCTGCCGGAGGAGCGGAAGAATGACAGTAGGGCCCGTAACGATCAGCAAACCACCGATAATAAAGGATACTTCCCATGATAGCCCAGCCACAAAGTGGGCTGTTAATGAACCAAATATCCAGGCCAAAAGAGCTCCTATTGTGATGATACGATATACAGGCTTTTGAAGCCCCTGAAGTCCCCTGAAATCAAGATTCAGGCTTCCTTCAAATAAAATTATAGCTACGGCAATCGATACGATGGGACCATATAGATCGCCAAATGCTTCGGAAGGATTAATCAGGCCAAATATTGGCCCGATCAAAAGCCCGGCAACAGACATAACGACTATGGCCGGCAGCCTGGAGAACCAGGCAAGCCACTGAGAGCCGATTCCGACGGCACCGATCAGCATTAGTTGAAACAATAGAGAGTCCAGCATACTATTTTCCCTTCTTTCCACTCCCATTTTTTATCTTTGGGTTTAATCTTGTATGTAATTCGTATTCCTTTCATTTTTTAATCACTTGAAATAAAAAGATACTATACTAAACCCTATCGTTTCAATCAAAGCAGTTTATAAAAATATATTTTTTCATAAAAAAGCACGCTTTTACACAAAGCATGCTTTCCGTTACCGCTCCTCTATTTCTTCTTGAATGGCCTGCCCGAGATGGCGTCCCGGCTCATCGATTCTGCAGTAGATCCGGTCTCCGGGCCGGCAGTCTTTTAAAGCCATCGGCTCGTATTGATCCGTCATCAAATAAACGCTGTCTGCCCACTGCAGAGTAGCTGACAAATTTACTTCCCCTGCGCGGACCTTTATTCTCACGAGCTCGCGTTTTTCAATTTTCACCCTGCCTACCGGCACCTGGCGGGAAGCTGTTCCTTCGTACACAGTTACCGGCTCATCATGTTCTATTTCTGCGAGATACCTTGTCTTCTCTTCTTCGAAAATATACTGGTGCACAGCGCCGGCGTTGATACGAAATACGCGGGCTGGATACGTACTGGTCGTACGGTTTTCCGAAAGCGTATAAACGTACCCGTACCCTGTGTCTCCGACAAGCAGACCTTCGGCTGGAGATAAAATATCTGCTGCGTCTATGCAGACACGCGAGCCTTCTCCCACCGGCTCTATTGCTTCCACAATACCAAGCTTCCATACGTCATTTTCCATCATACTCATCAGCACCCACTGCTCCCGGAGGAGCTTTTGCCTTCTTCCTCCATTTTCATTTTGTGTTCTCTCCCCCATTTTTCCAATTCCCGAAGGAGGGATTCGAGTGACTCCCCGTAGCTTGTCAGGGAATATTCCACTTTCGGTGGAACTACCGCGTAAGCGTGCCGCAATACTAAGCCGTCATGCTCAAGCTCCTTGAGCTGCTTGATTAATGTCTGATGATTGATCTGCTGCAGCTGCTGTTTAATCTCACTGAAACGGAGCGTTTTTCCGACCAGTTCCATCAGAATGACGGCTTTCCATTTCCCGCATACTTTATCGAGCGTAATTTTAATATTTTCTCTTTCTTCTATGGTCATTCTTTCACTCCTTTAATCTAAAAAAAGACACTACTATATATTCGAATATAAGTATGTGCAGATATATTATATGTAGGTATTATAGCCTTAAAGTTAAGTGAATAAACGTTTAGAGCCTGTTTCTTCAAAAAAATCAGCAGCCTCTTTTAAGAGACTGCTGGCTTTTACTGTTCTTCTGCTATTTCTGAGAGCTCGGCCCAGCGTGTCATCGCCTGGTCCAGCTTTTCATTGATTTCCTTCTGGATACTGGACCACTTCTCGATGGCCGCGAGATCGCTGCCGCTCTGCTCCATCTGTCGTTCTGCTTCCGCCAGTTCATCTTCAAGACGGGCAATACGCTCTTCGATCTGGTCCCATTCCTGCTTTTCTTTATAGGACATTTTTTTCTTCTCCCCAGCCGCGCTCCTGAAAGCTGATGGCTCCGGCTTCTTCTCTTTACTTAGCGCTGGCCGGGAAGCATCCTTTTCTGAACTCATAAATTCTGAGTAATTTCCCTCGAATAAGGTAATCTGGGATGATTCATTAAATACAAACAGCTTTTCAGCTACCCGGTCAAGAAAATAGCGGTCGTGGGAAACGGTGACGACTACGCCTGGGAACTGCTGCAGGTATTCTTCGAGTACGCTAAGCGTCTGCACATCCAGATCGTTCGTAGGCTCATCCATAAACAATACGTTCGGCTCGGTCATTAAAATACTGAGCAGGTACACCCTCTTTTTTTCTCCTCCGGACAACCGGGAAATATACGTCCACTGATCTTCCCGTTCGAATAGAAAGCGTTCAAGCATCTGCTCAGCCGAAATACTTTCACCGTTAACAGTATATATAACTTCGGCAATATCGCGAATGTATTCGAGCACACGTTTGGATTCGTCCAATTCTTCCTGCTGCTGTGAGTAGTAGCCAAGCTTTACGGTCGGTCCGTACACTACCTCCCCGGCATCGGGATCGATCCGGTTGGCAAGAATGTTTAAAAGCGTCGTTTTTCCAGTTCCGTTTGGACCGACAATCCCTATTTTTTCTCCCGGGGTAAACATATAGTTAAACTGAGAAAACATATTCTTCTCTCCGTAGGACTTTTCCAAATTCTCTGCTTCTATTACTTTCTTTCCTAGTCTCGTAGACCCTACCGGAACCTGAAGCTCTTCTTTCTTCGGCGGCCCCTCCTGCTGTTTCAAAGATTCCGCCCGCTCTTTCCGGGCTTTTTGTTTTGTACCGCGAGCTTTCGGCTGCTTCTGAAGCCATGCCAGCTCCCGCTTCAATGTGTTCTGCCGTTTCGCTTCGGCATGCGCTTCATTTGCTTCGCGCTCGGCCCGCTTTTCCAGAAACAGTTCATAGTTGCCATCATACTCATATAGACGGCCGCGTTCCAACTCAAAGATTTTATTCGTTACTCTGTTTAAGAAATAACGGTCGTGCGTGACTAATATTAAAGCGCCGTTATAGTTAGACAAATATTTTTCAAGCCAGTTAATGGACTCATCATCGAGGTGGTTCGTCGGCTCGTCAAGAATAAGAATGTCACATTCCTGAATGAGCGCCCGGGCAATGGAAGCTCTTTTACGCTGGCCACCGGAAAGTTCATTAATTTTTTGGTTATAGACAGTCAGTCCCAGTCTATTTAACACCTGCTGGGCTACAGTGCCTGCTTCCCATGCCCCGAGCTGGTCCATTTTCTGTTGAGCCTTCATCCACTGTTCCTGTGCAGCTTCACTTTCGGGCTCCTGCTCCAGACGGGCCTGAGCTTTTTCATAATCTTTCACTGCTTTCATAATGTCGGAAGAGCCTTCATACAAATAATCAATCAGATTTTCTTCCTCTGGCAGCTCGGGATCCTGTGGAAGGTATTCAATTCTCAGCTGCTTGGAGTGCTGAAGCTTTCCTTTTTCCGAAGAATCAATTTCAGAAATCACGCGGAGAAGCGAAGATTTCCCTGTACCGTTAACGCCGATCAGCCCGATACGGTCTCCGGGCTCGATCGTAAATGAAATATGGTCAAACAGCACCTTCGTGCCAGTTGTCTGGTATAGATTTTCTGCTACAAGCAGACTCATGTTCTCACCGTTCCTTTCTCGTCCTTTCCTATCTTAGCATACTTGCTCGTGCTCCTGAAAAACACAAGGCTGTTTAAAGTCCCAGAAAACAAAAAAGCACTTCCCATCAGGCTGGGAAAGTGCTCTTATGCGAAAAATTAGATTTAGGAAAGATCCATTTTTTTCTTTTTGTTTCTTGGCGGACGGCTGTTTTTATTGGAGCCGTGGCCCTGGGGGCGCTTTTGCTTATATTTCGAAGAAGGCTTGCCCTGGCCTTTGGAACCTTTATTACGAAGCGGTGCTTCCGAAGTAAGTTTTACCGGCTCTTCTTTCAGCTCGCGTGAGTTCATTTTCAAGGCTGCTGCTACGATTTCTTTTGCCTCGTATTCGTTAAGCAGTTCTTCTGCTGTACGCTCCCAGTATTCGTTATCATCGTCTTGCATTGATCCGACCAGTTTTTGTACAGCCTGTTGGGCACGCCCTTCAACTGCATCATTTCTTGTCGGCTTAGGCGCTTTTTTCAACTTAGCCTGTACGGTCTTTTCGATAAGACGCAGGTGCGTCATTTCTCTCGACGGTACGAAGCTGTACGCTACGCCTTCGTTTCCTGCTCTTCCTGTACGTCCGATCCGGTGCACATAGCTTTCCGGGTCCTGTGGAAGATCAAAGTTATAGACGTGTGTAACGCCGCTCACATCAATACCGCGGGCAGCTACGTCTGTCGCGATCAACAGCTCAATCGTACCTTTTTTAAATTTCTGAAGCACTTTGTCTCTTTGAGCCTGCTTCATGTCGCCATGAATGCCTTCTGCTGCATAACCGCGTCTTGATAAAGCTTCAGCGAGTTCATCTACGCGGCGCTTCGTACGTCCAAAGACAATCGCAAGCTCCGGCGGAGTGTAATCGAGCATATTACAAAGAGTCTCAAACTTTTCCTGTTCGTTCACTTCAATATAATACTGATCGATTTTCGCCACTGTCATGCTTTTGTTTTTCACTTGAACCTGTTCAGGGTTAGTCATGAATTTATCTGCTACTCGCTTCAGCTTTGGAGGCATTGTAGCTGAGAATAAAAGCATCTGTCTAGGCTCTGGGATATCCTTTAAGATTTCTTCAATGTCATCCACAAATCCCATGCTGAGCATTTCATCAGCTTCATCAAGCACAACTGTATTCATTTTTCCGAGGTCGATCGTTTTTCTCCGCACGTGATCCATTAAACGGCCCGGTGTTGCTACAATAATTTGCGGTTTTCTTTTCAGCGCTTTGATTTGGCGCTGAATATCCTGGCCACCGTAAACGGCTACTGCTGTAACACGTTTGTGCTTTCCGAGGCGGTTTAATTCTTCGGATACCTGCACAGCAAGCTCTCTTGTTGGTGCAAGCACAATGCCCTGCGGAGCGTTAGCTGTTTTATCGGCTGCTTCAAGAAGCGGTATGCCGAAGGCTGCAGTTTTCCCTGTACCAGTCTGCGCCTGGCCAATAATATCCGTTCCGTTCTTCGCTTTTGGAATAACTTCCGATTGTATGGGTGTTGCTTCTTCAAATCCCATCTCTTCAATAGCTTGAAGAATAGGTGATTCCAATCTTAGTTCTGAAAATAAAGTCAAGTATATATTCCCCTTTTATGCTTATTCGATCATTTCGTATGAACTAATTAACATTACCATATTCATGAAAAAAAATCTATCTAATTTTCATATTCCATAGCAATTAACTATAAATTCACACTGGTTATTTAATTGTAATGAAAATGTAACATAAACTACATTGAACAGTTTATGTAAATGACGATATAATTAAATTACAAAATTTTCATTTAATTACGCATATAATTATGTGAGGAGGACGGGCAAATGGCTGTGGGGAACAAATTTGCATATTTTGTTGACCGTTCCGGAAGGCAAGTCACGGTGGGAACACTCAAAGATATCGAACAAATGGACTTAGGCCGTGGGCAGATTTATTATTGCGATTCTGAACAGGAGCTCCTCCAGGGTGTTAAAGAGTACTACCATAAAGAGTGTATCATCACCCTCCGTTCTCCAATGAATGATTTTAAAGAAAACCTTTCACGTTAACCTCTGCCCTGCTTTCTCTGAAAGCAGCGGTATACATATAAAGAGGGCCCGTTTTTTGCGGGCCCTCTTTACGTGTTTATTTCACTTCGGATTGAACTTTTACTTCAATGTTGTTTCGTGTAGCTTTGGAATAAGGGCAGTACTGGTGGGCAAGATCCACTAATTCGTCTGCTTCCTCTTTCGACACACCGCTGATTTCTACTGTAAGTTCAGCAGCCAATTGGAACATGCCATCGGATTCGTCTTTTTGCAGACTTACAGCTGCAGTTGTCTTAGAAGAAACGTCTTTATTTTTCTTGCTTGCCTGAAGGTTCAGCATGCCGTCAAAGCAGGCTGCATAACCCGATGCAAAGAGCTGCTCCGGATTGGATCCTGATTTGGAAGAACCTGAGCCTGGCTGTTCGAGATTCACATCAATCATTCCATCTTCAGAACGGACATGTCCTTCACGGCCGCCTTCTACCGTGGCTTTTGAAGTAAATATTGTTTCTGCCATACATAACTCCTCCATTCAACTTAATAACGATTGATTCCAATAGTTACTATACACTTTTGCTCCACTTTTTAAACATTCAGCGTTCCAAATTAATTTATTGGAATGCTTTTCACATAAGCTGAAGAAATAGTAAATACGGCAGTTGCCCCCCGGATAGAAGCTGTTATAGAATCATTGAAGATTAAGTAAAAATAACTGTCAGAGGGCTTTCCATTTTAAAATAGCAAATCCACAATAAAGGAGTCAGCAAAATCATGAATCAGGACTTTCCATTAAAAACCCCTACTAATTCTTTACTGCTCACAGCAGTTGATCATACCCGTGTTGGAGTTATCATTACTGATCCGGATATAGAAGACAACCCTATCATCTATACGAACAGTGGTTTTTGCAATTTAACCGCTTATTCCGCCGGAGAAATTCTTGGAAGCAACTGCCGTTTTCTCCAGGGGCCGGAAAGCGACATTCACACTATTGAGCGTATGAGAGAAGCACTAAAAGCATACGAACCACTTTCCATCGAAATTATTAACTACCGGAAAAATGGCACTAAATTTTGGAACGAACTCCACATTGACCCTGTATATGAACCGGAAGAAGATAAATATTATTTTATCGGAGTGCAAAAAGATATTACGAAACAAAAGAATGCAGAAAAAGATGCCTCAGAGTATTTCAATGAAATTAATCTTCTGTCCACCCCCATCGTTCCAATCATTAACAGCGTTTACGCCATGCCGCTAATCGGTAACGTTGACGAGCAGCGGCTGAAGATTATTTTCACAAATATTACTGACGTGATTCACAACTCCAAAGTAGAAACACTCATCGTCGATCTTTCCGGTCTTTCTACATTAAATGATGATATTATGAAAGGCATCTTCACTTTAAATGATCTTCTAAAATTGCTTGGCACTGAATTGATTGTCACCGGCATTTCACCAAGTCTTGCAGTACGATCAAAAGATATGGACTTCGATTTTTCCACTTTCCAGACCTTCGGCACAGTAAAAGACGCTATTCGTTTCAAACAACGGCACAGTTGATATTAATGCCATTAAAATTGATTCACAAAATGTATTGCTATTGTTTGGAGCACATGCTATGATGAATATACTATTTTGATCCGTTAGTTTGAACAAGGTTAGGGTTTTAGCTTCTGAACTTGGAACTATGCGGTTTGCAAGATAAGTATTATTTGTGCCACAGGGCACGCAGGAGGATTATTTTTATGGAACAAGGTACAGTTAAGTGGTTTAACGCAGAAAAAGGTTTTGGCTTCATCGAACGCGAAGGTGCAGACGACGTTTTCGTTCACTTCTCCGCTATCCAAGAAGAAGGCTTTAAAACCTTAGAAGAAGGACAAACGGTAGAATTCGAAATAGTAGAAGGCGACCGTGGCCCACAAGCTGCGAACGTTACTAAAAACTAATTAAACCATATAAAGCCGCTCTCTTTCGGGAGAATGGCTTTTTCTTTTCGAAAAAATCAATCATTCTTTAATATTTAAATATTAAAGAATGTTGCTATAATTTGGTTGACATGATACAATGAAATTACTATTTTGATCCGTTAGTTTGAACAAGGTTAGGGTTTTAGCTTCTGAACTTGGAACTATGCGGTTTGCAAGATAAGTATTATTTGTGCCACAGGGCACGCAGGAGGATTATTTTTATGGAACAAGGTACAGTTAAGTGGTTTAACGCAGAAAAAGGTTTTGGCTTCATCGAACGCGAAGGTGCAGACGACGTTTTCGTTCACTTCTCCGCTATCCAAGAAGAAGGCTTTAAAACCTTAGAAGAAGGACAAACGGTAGAATTCGAAATAGTAGAAGGCGACCGTGGCCCACAAGCTGCGAACGTTACTAAAAACTAATTAAGCCATATATGAACCTCTCTCCTTTTTGGAGAGAGGTTTTTTCTTGTTGATTTCAACATGCGGCTACATAAAAGGAATACTCAAAAACCGGGTATTCCTGCTGTATGGTGCTCTTTTTAGTGTTAGCGGCGTTTAAACGTTTCAAGAAATGCATGTACAATCTCTACCGATTGAAAAGCAAAAATGCTGAGTGCCGAAAGGGATAAGAGCCCCATTATGACAAAGCGCATATTCTGAACCAGATGCAAAGCCCACATGATTACCCCTCCTTTGATATATATCTATCATACTCCCCTGCCACATGTTTGCAACAAGTTTATGTTATTTTCTAACATATCTTCTACCTTACTGCGGTTCAATGAATCTCCATCGTTTTCAGGGCTAATTTTAATTAAAAGGAAACCAATTCTTCACTTTATTCTTCCAATACCTTACGGAAATATATTCAAACACATAGGTTAAAATTAAGCCGTATAAAATGACCCCAAACAAACTCAGCACTACCATTGTCCCCTGACCAAGTACTGTAACCGGTTCGATGTTAGAGCGCCCAAACATGACAAGCGCCATAAGCACGCTCAAAGCAGAAGTCCAAAGCGAGTCTGCCGGAGGTTCAATACCCCACACCCAAAGCACAAAACAAATATACAATATTAAAATACCGCCCCAAACGTAATATTGGTGCTGACGGCTTAAATAACGAATAAGCGGCATCGTGTAAAATTTGGTGATTGTCTTAAGACGGAAAAGGTGAATAATTCTTGCCAGACGTGCAAATTGAAAAATCGCATCTGCCGGTATAATTGCTATTAATAAAAAAGGGTGGGATTTTACAAATTCCCATTTCTTCTCTGCACGAAAAAAACGGAAAGCATAATCAAGCGTAAATAACGCCCAGGTTGTCCAAATAATATAACCGGATACTTCTGTCTCGTACCAGATCGTCCCCACAGAGAGAATTGCAAGCATCACCATAATCGCTTCGTATAATCGCTGCCCGAATCCCCGGTCTCTCTTTTCGCTCATTATCGACGACTCACTTTCCTGACCGTTATCTTCTCAGCTTTATTTAATCGTACTATTCTATGAAAAAAACAGCAAATTTTCTATTGCACAATTTGCTGCTAATGGTTATAATGGAATTTGTCTTGCGGATGTGGCGGAACTGGCAGACGCGCACGGTTCAGGTCCGTGTGAGCTTACGCTCTTGGAGGTTCGAATCCTCTCATCCGCACCATTTCTTATATAACGAACACACCAGGCTTTGCAGGCTGGTGTTTTTTTATGCTCTTTTTCTCTTTATTTTAGCACGGCGCTCTCTTCAGAGCATCTTTTTGTTATTAGTGTAAGCAGTGGGCAAAGACGGGTATTGGGATTACAGCACTAATTAATAACTATATGTCAGGAGGATCAAGGTGAGCAGACAATTGGCAGAATGGCTTAAAGCCTCCAATTACAGTATTGTAATGACCGGTGCCGGAATGTCTACGGATAGCGGGCTCCCTGATTTCCGGTCTGCGTCAGGTCTTTGGAACAATTATGACCCCAAACAACTTGCCACAGTTGAAGCACTCGAGCATCAAAACGAAGCATTCACAAAGTTTTATCAATGGCGACTGCAGTCCCTGCTAGATGCATCACCAAATAAAGGACATAAGATTTTAGCTCAATGGGAACGACAGAACCTCCTCCAGCACGTAATCACCCAAAACGTAGATGGCTTTCATCAAGCGGCTGGCCAGCAGCACGTCTCTGCTTTACATGGCAGTCTTCGGGAAATTAATTGCCATATTTGCGGCCGGCAGGCATCACAGGAAGATTTTTTAAACGGGTCTTCCCATTGCCCAAATTGTGGCGGAAAACTCAGACCAGGTATTGTCCTATTTGGTGAAATGCTTCCGGAACAGGCTATCCAGCAGGCTCAGGAGGCGACCGCAGCCTGTGATTTATTTATCGTTCTCGGCTCAAGCCTGCAGGTAGCCCCTGCTTCCCTGTTTCCAATGGAAGCAAAAGAAAGCGGAGCCAGGCTTGTTATTGTAAACCACGAAGAAACAGAACTCGATTCATGGGCAGATTTAACATTTCCCGGAGCTTCTATTCAAAACGTGCTCACCGAAACAAACAGGCATTTGTAGCTAAAAGGAGCTTCCAGCTACTGCTGGAAGCTCCTTTTTATGAAATGCGAGTAACCTTCACCTCTAAATACTGCATTAAAGTATGCGCCAGTTCTCTTGCTGCCCGGGCATCTTCTGCTTCCGGATCAAGCTCTACTTTCAGCGGCACAGCCACTATCTGCGCCCCCTGCTTTTGAAACTGATCTCTCATTATGTCGAGCGCCTCCCCGTATTTCGGGTACATGGAATCACACGAGCCAAACAGTCCTACCTTTAAACTTTCCAATGTCACGTTTTCCATCTCTTCATAATAATCCTCAACTTCGTACGGCAGATCCCCATCGCCCCACGTATACGTACCAAACAACACCCCGTCATACATCTTTAAATGAAGAGGGTCAGGCTCTTCTATGTCGAATTGTTCCCGGGTGAGTTGAATATCAAATTTTTGCAGCTCGTTTTCGAGAATATCGGCTATTTCCTCCGTATTTCCAGACATGCTGGCATAAATCATTAATATTGATTTCATATTTACTCCCCTTTATGTTGATACTGATAATCATTATCAATTATAACTTATCTCATTTAAGTCGTCTATATGTTAAACTAGTAAATGATAATCATTTTCAATATAGGAGGCATTTCTTATGACTGATATAGCCAGCACTCCACTAGCCCAGACTATCCAATCCCGCAGGAGCATTAAAAAATTCACGGACCAGCCGATAGATAAACAAACCATCCTTGAACTGCTTGAAATATCCAAATGGGCGCCTGATCATGGAGTTCGTGAGCCGTGGCGCTTTCTGCTATTTCTTGGCAGCGGTACGGAGAAACTAGCAGAAGCTCTCGCCGATTACCAGGAGCACGAGGGATCGAAAAAACCTGAAAAAGTACGGGCTCAAATTTCTGAGCTTCCCGGGGCACTGCTTGTCGTTAATCAGGCCGAGCAAAAAGTGAAAAAATGGGAAGAAGATTTTGGTGCAGCCTCTACCCTTATCCAAAACTTTCAGCTTTTAAGCTGGGAACAAAATATCGGCATGATTTGGAAAACTGGTGATTATATCTATTCAGACCGCTTCAAGCAATCGCTCGGCATCGATCCGGAAGAAACTATTGTCGGCATGCTGCAGCTCGGCTATTTTGAAAAAACACCAAAAGCCAAACCGAGAACGCCCATTGAAGAAAAGATTAGTATTTTTGAGTAAAACCTCATTTTCCATCAAAAAAACCTCCCTGAACGCCAGGAAGGTTTTTTTCGTATTAACAGAACGTATCTTTTGGCTTTGGTACAGAAAGACCGAATAACGGCCGCAAAAACAGGGCCAGAAATGTGCCCGCTAATGCAAATACTGCCCATACATAACCGTGTACACTAAAGGAAGCAATGCCGCCAAAGTAAGCACCAATGTTACATCCGAAAGCGAGCCTCGCTCCGTAACCCATCAAAAGGCCGCCGATAATGGAAGCAGAAGCGTTGCCAATCGTCACTTTCGTAAACTTAAACAGTCCACCTGCGGCTGAAGCAATAAATGCGCCTAAAATAACGCCAAAGTTCAGTACAGTAGTGGAATCAGCGAAAATTGTCGTTTGCAGCGCCTGCGCGCTTTCTCCGCTCCAATAATCCCAGCTCGAAGCGTTGATACCTACAGCCTCAGCAGCTTTGGATCCCCAAAGTGCAAACGCCGACGTAATGCCCCACGGCTGACCGCGCGTAAGCAGGGTTAACGCGTTTAATACAGCAAGCACTACTGCTGCAACCATCATAGGCCAGGAGCCGCGGAAAATTCGTTTCCAGCCGCTAGCTGTCGGCAAAGTAGCCATTGCCGGCGGATTTTTCTTTTTATCAATAATTAATGTTATTGCAATGACAGCAGCGAAAATGAGTAAAGATACTATCCAGGCCCCTGTGTACCCGAGACCGGTCGACGTAGCCAGCGAAATTGAGCCAAATGAAGGCGTATCATCTGTCCAGAACGAAAGGTGATATGCTCCCACTGTAGACCCGACGATGAAAAAGAGCAGCGTAATAAACATGTTCGTCCGGCCGCCGCCTACTGCATACAGCGTTCCGGAAGCGCAGCCCCCTCCGAGCTGCATTCCAATCCCGAACATAAACGAGCCAACGACTACGCTCACGCCGACAGGGCTGACGTACCCCGTCACGTCACCGCCAAAAAAGGTGGACCCAAGAGCAAGAATCGGTGCAAACAAAGTCACCGCTGCTGCAAGCATCACCATGTGGGCCCGCAGCGCCTGGCCGTTACCTACAGACATTAAGCGGCGAAATGCCGAGGTAAATCCAAACCTCGCATGAAAAAGCGTATATCCCAGAAGCAGGCCGATCGTAAGCAGAAGCGGCTGAACGATTGACTGGGTCAATGCAAGATATAACGTTAAAATAGCAAATACGATTAAACCCCCGGTAACCAGCTTATTCTGCGGAGCCCCCAGTTTCTTGGAAGCTTTTTCGGCAGTTTCCTGCTGCGAAACGGGCTGTACTGTTACTGCCATTATAATCCCCCATTCCTATCTTTTTAGTCAGTTTTACGTTCTTTATCTTAAATATTTTTTTTAAAATAGTCAAAGATGTTGCTTTTATAAATAAAATCTACTATTATGAAAAAGTTGAAACTTAAAGGTACTCAAAAAACTTGACCGTTTTAAGGTGGTGAGAGGCATGGATGAAAAGAAAATATACATTCAGCAGACCGCGATGCAGCTGTTTTCGAGTCAGGGGTTCTTTCACACCTCCGTACAGGATATTGCTGAAGCATGCCGGATGTCTAAAGCTTCAATTTATAAAATCTTTCATTCCAAGGAAGATATTCTCGCCCAAATTGTAAGAGATAATTTAAACCACATTATTCACCGTGCCAATTACGCCTGTAATGAACAATCCAAGCAGCCGAGGGATCAGCTTATTGCCAAACTTTCGAGGGAAATCGAGGGGCTCGTTGAGCACCGCGAATACGTCTGGATGCTTTATCAATCTGCCTCTATTAACAAGCAGTCTGATAATATTAAAGCTCTTTTAAAACAAGGCCAGCTCATCATGGTGAACTGGCATAAAGACACACTTCTCGAGACGTTTGGAGACGATATAGAGCCTTTTGTCTGGGACCTTGCAATTTGCATGCAGGGGATGAGCCGGGAAATGATCGCTTTCGCTGAGAAAGTTGACCGGTACAATTTTGATTTCGAGCGGCTCGCTGAAGTGTTGGTTACCAGTATTGAAAGTATTATCAAACACAAAACTTCCTCTGCTTCAGTATTTTCGAGCGAAGATATGGAGCCATTTAATCTTCGGGGTCATTACGGGGAAATCGATCAGAAGGATCTCTGGGACCGTACCATCCAGCAGGTACGGGCGTTTATTCATTATCGCTTTCCTTCCTATGAAAAAAAGCAGTGGGTGGAAGCGGTCGACCGTTTAAACCAGGAATTCTACGACTCTGAGCCTGAAATGATTGTAATGGAGTCGCTGTTTTGTTTTCTCGAGAAAAATGAAGATCTGCAAATTAATATTAATATCCTGCGGGAGATTATTCAGTAACTTCAGGATCCGGTATTGTTCATTTATTTCGGTTTTCTTGCTATACCGGCTCTTAAAATTGCACAGCCAAGCCTCAAACCGTCAGCGCAAAAAGTCAGATATTTGTTTTTCTTCAAAACAAGTTTCTTGATTTTTCCTGTAGCTGGCGTTATTATATGCTGATGAAAACTAATAAGTACTTTTAAAACCATTTCGTTTTATAAATAATTGATAACCGTGAAATGCATTACATCGAAGGAGGGCTTCTCATGCCTGAAGAAGCAGCTACACAAATACCTGCGAAAACAAGAAATTTAATCATCGCGGTATTTCTTACCGGAGCGTTTATCGCTATTTTAAACCAGACCCTTCTGGCTGTGGCCATACCGAGCATTATGGCTGATTTAAACGTGAGTGCCAACACAGCCCAGTGGGTAACCACCGTTTTTATGCTCGTTAATGGAATTATGATTCCGATCACCGCCTTCCTCATTGAAAAATTCACTACCCGGGGGCTGTTTTTGTTTGCTATGTCCTCTTTTGCCCTCGGGACATTGTTTGCAGCCCTGTCACCGACCTTCGGACTGCTTATGGCCGGCCGGGTTATCCAGGGCGTCGGCGCCGGTATAATGATTCCATTAATGCAGACCTCCATCATGACCATGTTTCCTCTTTCCCAGCGTGGCCAGGCCATGGGCCTCGCCGGGCTCGCTATTGCCTTCGCACCGGCATTCGGTCCTACTCTGTCCGGCTGGGTCGTGGATTCGTACTCCTGGAATACATTATTTTATATTATTCTTCCAATCGCCATCGTAGACATTATTTTAGCGTACCTTTTACTGAAAAATGTAACAGAGCTTAAACATCCAAAGCTTGATTTAGTATCAATTTCGCTATCAACAGCCGGGTTTGGAGGTTTACTGTACGGATTTAGCGCTGCCGGAAACAGTGGATGGGGAAGTGCTACAGTAATCACTACTCTTGCTGTAGGCACGGTGGCCCTATTCCTGTTTATATGGAGACAGCTTCATGTGGAAAGACCAATACTCGAGTTCCGGGTCTTAAAAAATCCTGTTTTTACGCTCACTGTTCTGGTTGCCATAGCCTGTTTTGTCTCCATGGTCGGTTCTCAAACACTGATTCCTCTATATGTGCAAAACGCACGCGGCCTCTCCGCTCTGGATTCCGGGCTGATGCTTTTGCCAGGGGCTCTGCTAATGGGCATTATGAGTCCTTTCACTGGACGGATTTTCGACAAGGTTGGCGGAAGAGGACTCGCAATTACCGGACTTTCTCTATTAACAGTCGGCACCATTCCTTACATGTTTTTAACTGAAAACACCTCCATCGTCTTTTTAACCGTAATGTTTGCACTCCGGATGCTCGGTGTCGCTATGGTTTTAATGCCGATGACAACTGCAGGACTGAATCAGCTTCCAAACTCATTAATCGCCCACGGCACGGCAATGACGAATACGCTGCGCCAGGTGGCGGGTTCAATTGGTACAGCCGTCCTGATTACCGTTATGTCCCAGAGTGCTTCCGGTGCAGCGCGGGCAGGCGAGGTGTCAAGCCAGAGCGGCGCATTGATTCATGGCATTAACGTGGCTTTCTTTGTCGCTTTGGTTTCTGCCATTATCGGCCTTGTACTTTCTTTCTTTCTTAAAAACACAAGACCGGATACGATGGAAAAACGCGATATTCGCGGAAGTAAAAGCAGCACAAGGGAAAGCAAAGCGTAAACACTATTATTTTCTGCAAAACCACTCTCAGCAATGTCTGAGGGTGTTTTTTGCTGTTTTAACCGTGAAAATTTTCTGTAAAATACCTTGAACTTTAACTCAGAAAAAGATACAGTTTAGCTACATGAACACCTCTCACGTAAAAATCAGGAGGTCATTCGAGTACTATTGGAAGGGAGAAAATAATTTAATGACGACATGGACCAGCAGCAACCTGGGCTACCCACGACTGGGTGAAAAACGCGAATGGAAAAAAGCATTGGAATCATACTGGAAAGGAAAGCTTGAAGAGGGTTCTTTTCAACAACAAATCCGAGAACTCCGATTGGAATTCTTGAAAAAACAAAAGGAACGCGGCGTGGACTCAATTCCTGTCGGTGATTTCTCTTTGTACGATCACGTGCTCGATACGTCCGTGATGTTCGGGCTTGTGCCAGAGCGCTTTGACGCTTCCGAAGGCTACTCCTCCCTATCTACATATTTCGCTGTAGCCCGTGGTACGAAGGCATCGCCGGCGAGCGAGATGACAAAATGGTTTAATACCAACTATCACTACATTGTGCCGGAGCTTCAAAACGCAAAGCCCCGACTGGTAGATAACTATCCGTTAAAAGCCTATCAGGAAGCGATAACTGAATTAGGTATTGAAGGGCGTCCATACCTAATCGGCCCGTATACTTTCCTGAAGCTTTCCAAAGGCTATGAAGACCACCAGTTTGAACAGCTGTTTAACGACCTTCTGCCACTGTATAAAAAAGTGCTGCAGCAGCTGCAGCTTGCAGGAGCAAAAAGTGTTCAAATTGATGAGCCGGCTTTTGTTCAGTCTTTTCCGGAAACAGATATTCCGTTAATCCGGAAAGCATATGAACTATTCAACCGCGAAGTACCTGAACTGGATCTGTTTGTGCAAACTTATTTCGACAGCGTTTCTCATTATAAAGACATTATCTCTCTTCCAATTGCAGGTCTCGGTCTTGATTTTGTTCACGGCAGGGAAGGCAACTGGGCAAATGTACAAAGCCACGGCTTCCCTTCAAATAAAGTACTGGGCGCAGGTGTTATTGACGGACGCAACATCTGGAAAGCAAACGTAGATGCCACTGTCGCTTTTGCCAAAGATATTCAGGCAGAAACAGGCAGTGAAAATATTGAAATTCAGCCGTCCTGCAGCCTTCTGCATACACCGGTTACAACCAAACACGAAACGCAGCTTGATCCGCTTTTGCTTGACGCACTTTCTTTTGCTGATCAAAAGCTTGAAGAAATCGATCTCATAACACGCACACTAAACGGTGAGGATACGAAGGCAGAGCTCGAGCAAAACACTGCCAAGCTTGATCGTGTTAAAAACGCTCCGTGGCGACAGGAAGCGGCTGGTAACGCTGCAGCAGACATTCCTTCCTCCCGTCCGCTATCGTTCGAAGAACGAAGTCCACTTCAGCAGGAAAAGTTTCAGCTGCCAAAGCTTCCGACCACGACAATCGGAAGCTTCCCGCAGACGCGTGAAGTCCGCGTGGAACGCCGCCGGGTGAGAAAAGGCGAAATTTCCGCAGAAGAATACGAAACGTACATTCAAAATAAAATGCAGGAATGGGTCGATATCCAGGAAGAAATCGGACTCGACGTTCTCGTGCACGGAGAGTTTGAACGTACCGATATGGTAGAATTCTTCGGAGAAAAACTGGGCGGATTTGCATTCACTTCCAACGGCTGGGTGCAGTCCTATGGTTCCCGCTGCGTCAAACCACCGGTTATTTACGGAAATGTGGAGTTCAAGGAGCCGATGACCGTAAAGGAAACCAAATACGCCCAGACGCTGACCGAAAAACCGATGAAAGGTATGCTCACCGGTCCGGTAACGATTTTGAACTGGAGCTTTGAACGTAATGACATTCCGAAAAAAGAAGTAGCCTTCCAGATCGCCCGGGCTCTTAATGATGAAGTCCTTGCGCTCGAAAACGAAGGTATTGAAATGATCCAGGTGGACGAGCCTGCAATTCGTGAAGGCCTGCCGCTAAAGAGAGCAGAATGGGATGAGTACCTGGAATGGACCGTTCACGCCTTCCGCCTTTCCACGTCTTCTGTTAAAGATACTACCCAGATCCACACGCACATGTGCTACAGTGAATTTCAGGATATGATTGAATCGATCCGGGCGCTCGACGCCGACGTCATTTCGATTGAGACGTCCCGAAGCCACGGGGAGCTTATTGAAACGTTTGAAACAGCTGTTTATGACAAAGGCATCGGCCTTGGCGTCTATGATATTCACAGCCCGCGTGTACCAGATGTTCAAGAAATGACTCAAATGATCGACCGGGCCCTGCGCGTGCTTCCGAGCAACCTGTTCTGGGTCAACCCGGACTGCGGACTCAAAACACGTGACGTACCGGAAACGATTGAAGCCCTTAAAAATATGGTCCGTGCTGCTGAAGAAGCTAGAAAAAACTTAGAGCAGCACGCATAATTAACACTAAGAAATAAGGCCCGGCCTTCCGGGCCTTATTTTCGTACGGAAAGGATATCTCACTTATGACTGTCACTACTGCATTTTTAAATAAACGCTCCGATTACAAAAAAGCATATGAAATTATCAAATCCCTGCGCCCCTCTCTCAGCTGGGAAGCCTTCAATGATTACCTCTCCCGTCACCCCTCCTACCAGCTGATTGCTTTAAAAGAAGAGGGGACGGTCGTCTCAGTAGCTGGACTTGAACTTTTGGAAAGTCTCGCCTGGGGTAAACACGCATGGGTTCATGAACTTGTGACTTCAGAGGGTGCACGATCCAAAGGTCATGGCGAAACCCTGCTCCGTGCCGTTCACCAGCATGCAGAAAAACACGGATGCACAGAAGTGATTCTAGCCTCCGGCCTGCAGCGCACTGACACCCATCGTTTTTATGAGCGGCTCGATTATAAGGCGTCGAGCTACGTTTTCCGTCACACTTTATAACGCAAAAGAAACTCTGCCCCGTGAAAGGCAGAGTTTCTTTTTATCGCTGCTGCTTTTGTTTTTTCCTTGGATTCTTTTCTTCCGAATTGAAGCTGATCAGCGCCGGTATTAACAACGGCAGTACAATCAGTCCAAACAGCAGCAGTCCGGTAATGACGACCGTAGCTACTTCGAGAAGCGTAAGCACTCCCGACGGAAGCATTGCTGCGAACGTTCCTGACAAAATGATAGCTGCTGTAATAATTACCGTACCCATTTTAATCATCGCCGTCTGCATGCCTGTACGCACGCCGGCTTTTGCTTCTTCATTATACCTGCTTAACAGGAAGATGGAATAATCCACCCCGAGTGCTACAAGCATAACAAACCCGAAGAACGGTACCGGCCAGGCAATACCCGGATATCCAAGCCCGTTTACAAAAATCAATTCTGTCACAGCCATTGCTGTAAAATACGCTAGTACAAGTCCGCCGATAATGTAAAGCGGTTGGATAATATTACGGAGCAGAATAATCAGTATCACAAAAATGCCGACAAGAACGATTAATACGGTCCGGTCAAAATCACTGGAGCTGACCGACTGCAGATCGCTGTTCACGCTAGGTACGCCTCCGTATTCGATCGTCGTTTCTTCAAGCGGCGTGCCCTGCGTGTTCGTTTCTACAACCTCTTTAACTTCTTCTGCACTTTGGATGGCTTTTTTGGAATAAGGGTCTGCGTTCAATCCGACTTCAATGGTCATCCCATTTTCATTGTCGAATACGTAATTGGATGCGCCGTCCTGGAAGTCTTCATTCTCGATGGTATCCTCCGGAAGGTACACGCCGGTGCCTTCAACATAATTTGCTTCAGACACATCTCCGGTAAAGGTTTCCGCACTTTCGAGGCCGTCACTGATTTCAGTCAGCCCGTCACGGGAATCTGCCACTCCATTTTCGAGTTCTCCGAGCGTCTCAGCAAGCTGTGCCAGCTCTTCTGTCTGCTGGTCAAGCTCCTGCTGCCCTTCTTCGAGACCACTTTGAATCTCTGTAATCTGCTGACTGATCCCGGTCAGCTGTTCCGAAGCTGCTGCCGCTTCCTGCGGAGAGGAAGCATTTGCCAGCTGCGTGTTCACCTGCTCGAGTGCTGTATTCACTTCTCCGAGACCGTCAGCGGCTTCCTGCAGGGAAGAGTTTTCTGTATCGCTGCTTCCCAGCTGGTCCTGGATTGAGCCCAGACCATCTTCGACCTCCTGCAGGCCACTTTCAGTCTCTTCGATCCCGTCACGGGCGTCACTAATACCCGTGCTTACATCTTCGAGCTGATTGTTTACATAAAAATCGTCAATAACGTCCCCGGCAGGCCGCGTAGCGCTGCGTACTGCCTCTACTTCATCCAAATTGGCAACAGAGCGGTTCAAGTCCTCTACATGCGCAAGTGTATCCGGCTCCATCACCGATTCATCTGATTCAATGACAATCTGCATTGGAAGTGCCTGACCGGAACCGAGACCTTCCTCAATTAAGTTAAGACCGGTAACTTCTTCCGTGTCCTGGTCGATTTCATCGATCGTGTCGTAAGACCGCGAGTTATCGAATGTTAATAATAGCGGTACTGTGACGACAGCGACTAGGAGAATGGCAAGCAGCGGACGGAAAACCGAAATACGGCTCAGCCATTTCCATATTTTACTGTCGGCATGGCCGTTATGAAGCTTCGACGGCCAAAACAAAGCGCTTTTCAATGTGAGCATAAAGAATGGCAGAATCGTCCAAAGAATGCCCGTTAACACGACAATGCCGACCGCCACCCCGACGCCGGACTGAAAAACAGAGAAGTTGGCGAAGCCGATTGCCGTAAAGCCGACAAGCACGGCAAGGGCACTGTAAACCATCGTTTTACCAGCTGTTTTGTACGTTCGTATGATCGCTTTTTTGTAATCAAGCCCGGCAGCCAGCTCCTCGCGGTACCTGCTTAAAAGAAGTATACAGTAATCTGTACCGATCCCAAACAGCACTGCGACAAGGAAAATCTGTGTATAGTTTGACACCGGAAAATTAAACCAGTCTACTAAATAAGCGATAATCGACTGGCTGATCAGATACGTAAGGCCGACCGCCACAAGCGGAACAAAAGGAGTAATAACCGCACGAAAAACGACAAACAACAGTGCAAGAATTAACACTACAGTAATCACTTCCGTACGCTCAAGCCCTTCCTGACTCGCTTCATTTACCTGTTGGTTTAAAAGCGATTCCCCGGTGACATACATTTCCACGTCCGAAGCTTCGTTGAGGTCCCGAATCTCTTCAGCGGCATTAACCGCCGTATCATTATCTCCTTCTATGGAGATTGGAATGACGATGACATTTTCCTCAGAGGCAACAAGCTGTTCTTCTGTTTCTTCGCTCTCAAATGGATTTGTAATTCCGGAAATTCCTTCAATGTTTTCGTCTTCGATGGCAGTAATCAGCGATTGAATATTGTCCTGTTCCTCTTCATCCACCTGATCTTCTGTTTGAATTACCGCGCTGATGGTGTTACCACCCTCACCGTTGTCATCTAGTATTTCCTGAGCCTGCGAGGACGTTTCTTCCTCCGGTATTTGCAGTGTCTCTTTGTCGGCTGCCAAATTGGATAGACTAGGCGAGACGACCGTAAGCACTACTGTAAAAATAAGTATTAATGAAGCTATCCACCAGCGAAACTGTAGTATTGTTTTCATCTTTGCTGTCCACCTTTTTGTAGTATGCTCCGTATTTTATTAAAAGTCTGGATAAACTGCTCTACTTCCTCTTCGTTTATGTCCTGAAGCAGATCGGACACATATTCATTTACGAGACGCGTATGCCGCTCATGAGATTTTTTTCCTTCATCGGTAATTTCTACGTACTTCACCCGTTGGTCTTCACTGCTGGGGACAAATTTCACATAGCCGTTGTTTTCCATTTTTTTCAGACGGTTGGATAAAGCGCTCTTTCCGACGAGCATTCTGTTTTGTATTTCTGTCGACGTCATCGCTCCGTATTTCATTAAAAAATCAAGCAGCTCCACCTGTTCCGGGGAAATTTGATTTAATAAATTATCAGGTATTTCATTAGTTATACGGTTTCTGCCGAGAATCATTACTTCGGCAAACAGCTCCACCGCTTCTTCCATTTTTTTATCCTTCATTAGTACACCCCCTGAACTATATAGTAGTTTACCCCCTGAACTTTTACTCGTCAAGTGTTAAAGGTTTAAACTATCCCTTTTAAAACAAAAAACGCCCGGAGCCGGACGTTTCAGTCGTTCATATGCTCAATACCTTTGGAAAGGACCTTTTCTACGTTCGTTAAATGAGCGCTCATTGCCTCTGCAGCTGCTTCCGGGTCCTGCTCATTTATAGCAGTATAAATCCGCTGGTGTTCGTCAAGGAGTCGGCGAAAGGAACGCTTTTCCGAAAAGAGCCATGCTTTTCTCGTTTCATACATCGTTTTCTGCATCGTGTCGGAGAGGCGGCCCATCATCTGTTTTAATAACGTATTTCCGGAAGCTTCGACGATCGCAAGGTGGAAACGGACATCTGCCTGTTCCCCGAGATCATCGGTCCTGCCTGCTGCCTGCGTCATCTGCTCCAGAGCAGTGCGCATTTGCACGAGATCATCCTCTGACCGCCGGACTGCCGCAAGCTCGGAAGCCCCCTTCTCAAGCACATGTCGTACTTCAAACAGCTCCTTCATCTCCTGTTTCGAGATGAGGGTGCGACTGTTCATCATTTCTGTGATAGTGGAAAAATCATACTGATTCACGAATGTTCCTTCGCCCTGCCTTATGGTTACAATTCCCACAGCACGCAGAGCGCTTAATGCTTCCCGGACGGCCGAACGGCTGACGTCAAATCTTTCCGAGAGAGCGACGACAGAGTCCAGCTTCTCTCCAGGCTTTACTTCGCCTTTCTTGATCATGCCCTCGATTTTTTCCCTGACTACTTCAGCTATTTTTTTCGTTTCAATACGATCCATTGTCATCGCCGCTCTTCCTTCCGTTCACTATTTACCGCTATTGTACCACCCATAGAATGCACATACTACGTTTTGCATTTGTTATAGATAAGGTCATCACATGAGTGGATTTTGCTTAATTTTATATATTTTCATTGCTATGTGAAAAAAGTTTTGTTTTTTCCATATAGACGATTGTCATTTTGGAAGGAACAAGTTAGAATTTATAACAATGGTTTTCTCTAGTACTTTGCAGCAAAGGTGGAACGTTTTATGTTATCTTTCTTTATCGCTATTATCCTGTTAATTGCCGGCTACATCGTTTACGGGTCCTTTGTGGAGAAAACGTTCGGCGTCAATGACCGCAACAAAACGCCTGCTTACCGTAACGACGGGCATATCGACTACTCTCCTCTCAGCTGGTGGCGTGGCAGCCTTATCCAGCTGTTAAATATTGCTGGTCTCGGGCCGATTTTCGGGGCGCTGCTCGGAGCCTTGTACGGGCCTATTGTATTTTTCTGGATCGTACTCGGCACCATTTTCGCAGGTGCCGTACACGATTATTTTTCCGGAATGCTTTCTCTTCGCCACAACGGCGCTCAGTTTCCATCCCTCGTAGGTAAATATCTTGGCCGTCCGATGAAGAGCTTCATTAATATTGTCAGCATTTGTTTAATGATCCTCGTAGCCGCCGCTTTTATCGCTGGGCCGGCTGAATTGATTGCAAGCCTCACCCCTCTAAGCTTTCTTACCGCCATTTTTGCTATTTTTGCATACTTTTTACTCGCTGCCCTGCTTCCAATTCAACGGGTCATTGGAAGGATCTATCCTCTTTTTGGCGCAGTGCTTATTTTTATGGCGGTCAGTATTGCCGGCGCGCTTGTATTTTCAGATGTAACGATTCCAAATGTTACGCTTGCCAATCTTCACCCCGATGAACTCCCGGTATGGCCGATGGTGATGGTAACAATTTCGTGCGGGGCTATTTCCGGTTTTCACAGCACCCAGAGCCCAATTATCGCCCGCACGCTGAAAAAAGAATCAGAAGGACGCAAAGTGTTTTACGGGGCTATGATTGCCGAAGGTATCATCACCCTTATATGGGCAGCAGCCGGCATGGCCTTCTTTGGAGGCACCGGCGGGCTTCAGGCAGCCATAGCCGCCGGAGGCCCTGCAGGCGCTGTCAACGAAATTTCTACGAGCCTTCTTGGTACACTCGGCGGGATACTTGCCGTTCTTGGCGTTATTTTGCTTCCTATTACGACAGGCGACACTGCTCTTCGTTCTTCAAGGATGATGCTTGCAGAGCTCGTGGCAAACGCTGTTTCCCTAAAAGGAAAGCCTCTTTTAATTCTGACGATTATTCCGGTCGTTATCCCGGCCCTGTTTTTATCTATGATCGATTATTCGTTTTTGTGGAGATATGTAGGATGGACCAATCAACTCGTCGCTACCGTGATGCTGTGGACCGGCTGCATGTACCTGCTTTATGCCGGCAAAAACCATTTCATCTGCGGCGTACCGGCGATGTTTATGACAGCCGTCGTCTGTTCCTACATTTTTTACGCCCCGGAAGGACTCGGTCTTCCGTACGGTCTTTCCATGACGATCGGGGCTGTACTGACAATGTTTGTGCTTGCATGGTACATCTGGAAAGTAATCTCCGTTAAACGGCAGGCCGCATACGACCAGGTCGAAAAATCTATATAAATGCTTTTGGCTGTCTGCTATTGCGGGCAGCCTTTTTCACTGAAGGAGAGGCTGATGAAAACGCTGCACGTTCATGCTAAACTAAATAAAGACGTGAAATTTTTATAAAGAAGGCGGCTTATCATGCACTACTGGAGAAAAATTAAGCGGCGACTGATCGGCGGCAGACTAATCAAGACCGGTATAGCTGTTCTGCTCACTGCCTTTATATGCGACATTTTCGATCTCCCGCAGGCTTTTGCCGTTATTACAGCCATTGTAACTCTTGAACCAACAGCCGCTGCTTCCATACGTAAAGGAGCCCAGCGGCTTCCTGCCACCGTCATTGGGGCGGCTCTCGCGATGATTACCGTTTATTTATTCGGGCCAACCCCGGCAACGTATATGATTGCTTCTGTGCTGACACTCTATTTCTGTAATATGCTGCGGCTCCGGGACGGGATGCTCGTTGCAACGATTACGGCAGTGGCGATGATCCCCACAGCGAGCGATCATTATTTTTTAACTTTTGTAGAACGTGTCGGCACCACATTTATCGGCCTTGCGATCTCTACATTAATTAATTTAACGATTCTACCTCCAAAATTTTCTTCTTTGCTCGCAGAACAGAATCGTAAAATGTTCGTGGAAACCGCCGAAATTTTTGAGATGCGGCTCGAGGAAGTAATGAACGGCCGATCTCCTTCTGCACAGGTAATGGAAAAATATCATCAGCTGGAAAGTGACCTCGAGCGGGCTATCCAGCTTTCTTATTACCAGCAGGAAGAATGGAAATACCATAAGAAAAAGGATACAGAGGCAAGAAGGTTCACACGGGAGCAGCGCCAGCTTCATTTTTTAGAGCGCATAAGCTATCATATTAATCGTTTATTTAATTTCGAAACAGATGACAGCACCTTTACGAAAGAAGAGGTTCAGCTGATTGGCGACATCATTCCGGCGATGTCACAAACGATTCATCACTTCGGGGAACGCATATCTGACGAACAGTTCAGGCTGATTGAACGTCTGGACCGGTGCTTTTGGAAAAAGCGCCAGCACGCATCACGGCCGAACATAAAAAAATATCACCATCATTTTTCTACAGACGTTATTATTATCTTCGCCCTCCTGTCTATTCACGATGTCCTCGAAGAGCTCGAAGAACTTCATTTTCCCGAACAGTCCGAGCAACAGCAAGCGCCCCGGCCTTCATAAGGCACGGGGCGTTGTATTTATCAGTTTTTTTAAATTTTACTGAAGGAGGATAAAAATTTCACTCTGTCTCCCATTGGAGGCGTCTGTTCATCAATAAGCTGGATTTCCAGTACAGCCGGGCAGTTATCTGAACAGAGACTTTCGTAAAGCCCGGGGGTAATATCATCCATGGAGCGGACCGTGGCGTACTTTACTCCCATCTGTTCAGCGATAGCTGCCACCGGCACCATCGATTGTTCAAAACGGTCGTGCATTCTTCCGTATTGAAGCCGGTGTCCATGATACACCATCCCGAGCCTTGCATTATTCATAACGATAAAAAGAATGGGCAGCTGATACTCTTTGGCCGTCAGTACTTCCATCCCATGCATAAAAAAGCATCCATCTCCTGTAATACTTGTGACAGGACGGTGTGGTTCGGCAAGCTTTGCTCCAAGCGCATTGGAAATTCCCGAACCCATAGCACCAAAATGAACGTTGATATCATACGTATCCGGTTTTTTTACTTCCATGTAGTGAATCACATAGCTCATAAACTCTCCAATATCCACCGTAAAAAGCGTATCCTCCGGCATATGGGACTGGAGCTGCTGAAGAACGTTCTGGGTTTCATATTTTTCGTTTACTGCTTTTTTCTGAACGCCTGTCCGCTGGCGCCCGGCTTTTCCTGCTTCAGGAAGGCGAAGACGCCTGTTAATTTCCCCAATCGTCGTGCGCACATCTCCGAGCAGGGAAATATCCACTTTATATTTGCGGTCGAATACCGTTGGATCATGGTCGAGCTGGATCACAAAGCGCTCAGCCGCCAAAGCCGGATTCCAGTTGTTCGTAGCCGTTTCTCCCAGACTGGATCCGATAACGAATATAATGGAATTATCGCTGTCTTCCATTATTTCCGTGGCTGTTTCGTGCCCGGCAAACCCGTAAACACCATATGCGTTCGGATGGTTCGACGGTACAAGCCCTTTAGCCTGTGGCGTAGTAACGACCGGCCAGTCCAGGTGATCCACGAGATTCATAACATCAGGCAGGGCATCTCTTGCTCCCTGGCCAAGGAAAATGATCCCCTGACGGTTACTGGAAAGTACCCGGGTGGTTTTAGATACATTGCTTTCCACCGGAGATAGCCGGCGCTTCTCCGGGTATTCGAGCAGTTCAGTGCCCCCTTCGAGCATGGATAATTGAATATTGATTGGGATCGCTACGTGCACTGGCCCGGGTATGCCGGCGAATGCTTTGCATACCGCCTCTTTAAACACATCACGCACTTCATGAATACTTTCCACCCGCCGGCTGTACTTGGTCACTGGAGTGAACATCGGAACTACGTCAAGCTCCTGGGAAGCATTCAAGCCAACGGTCGATGTCGGCACAGAGCCGGTAATAAAAAGCACAGGGGTCTGCTCTCTCATTGCATTCGCTGCCCCGGAGAGAAGATTCGTCGCCCCGGGTCCGCTGCTTGCTATACATACCCCAAGCTTTTCCGAACGCTTCGCGTAGGCGGAAGCCATATAACCGGCCGCCCCTTCATGCTTTGTAATAACTGGCGTAATATCGCCATGCTCATACATTTTATCAAAAAGAGCGTTCACCGACCCCGCCGGAATACCAAATACATAGTCCAGGCCACCCTGTCGCAAATAATCAATTATCCACTGAGCTGCTTTCATTCTGTTTTATCCCCCCACTAATTTTTACTATTCATTACAAATTCAGGAATTTTACTTGCCTGTATTGGTTTACTATACAGGAAACCTTGAACTAAATCACATTTATTTGCCTGCAAAAACTTCTGTTGTTCAAGCGTTTCCACCCCTTCGGCGATCACGTGAAGGTTCAGGCTGTGAGCAAGAGCAATAATCGTAGTTGTAATAGGGGCGGAGCTTTTTTCTGTTTCAATATCATCAATGAATACTTTATCAATTTTCAGTGTATCAATCGGAAATTCCCTGAGGTACTGCAGCGAACAGTAGCCCGTGCCAAAATCATCTATTGAAATACGGACACCAATGTTTTTCAGCCTTTTCATGGTCGTGACCGTCTCTTCAGTATTCAACAGTAGTGTATTTTCTGTAATCTCAATTTCTAAAAATTCGGGTGCAAGCCCCGTTCTGGTGAGTACCTCTTTTACATTATCCACCAGGCATTCCCTCTGAAACTGCTGCGCGGAGATATTTACCGCTACACGCAAGCTGCAAAGTCCTTGCTCCTGCCAGCTTTTCGCCTGAGAGCAGGCCTCTTCCAAAATCCATTCACCGATCGACGTGATTAAGCCGGTATCTTCAGCCATAGGGATAAATTCTGAAGGAGATATTTTTCCGTGGATCGGGTGGTTCCAACGTACAAGTGCTTCTACCCCTGTAACCAGGTTTTTACTCAAACGCACCTGTGGCTGATAAAAAAGTTCAAGTTCATTGTTTTCGAGCGCCCGGTATAAATCATTCTCAAGCCGGATTTTTTTCATGTCCGGCCCCATCTGCTCGGACGAAAACGCCCGGTACGTGTTGCCATTCATTTCTTTCGCTTTATGCATGGCCGAGTTAGCATTCTGGATCAGGTCATCTGCCAGGTGACCGTCCAGCGGGAAGAAGCTGATACCGATACTTGGTTTTACATACACTTCTTCCCCTTCAAGATAAAACGGGTTGCGGAATACGCGCAGAATCTGTTCTGCGGTCGTTGTAGCCTGCGCCATATTATCAAGCCGCGGAAGGATTAAAATAAATTCATCTCCTCCCTGGCGGGCCACTGTCGCTGCACCGCTCACCATTTCCTGCAGGCGGTAGGCGACTTCCGTTAATAATTCGTCTCCCCCGGCATGGCCGAAGCGGTCATTGATTTGTTTAAAACGGTCCAGGTCGAGAAATAATACAGCCATTTCCTGATCATGCTCTTTGGCTTCCCGGAGCGTCTGACTCAGACGGTCGTGGACAAGCATCCGGTTCGGAAGACCGGTCGTTCCATCATAGTATGCGTAGTATTCAATACGCTGCTCCATCTCTTTTCGAACCGTAACGTCTCTGACCGTTAGTACATACCCCACTACTATACCTTCTTCAATCTGGCTCGAGAGAGTATATTCAAGCGTTACGAGTCCTTTTTCAGGATGGCTCATATACGCTTCGCCGCTCACCGGCTGTATGGAATCAGAAGCCAGGTAAGATGCAAAAATATCGGACAGATCGCCCTCTTCATTTTCAATATGCTCGAGAATTTCATCGTAGGACTGGATGCTGTGAAATAGCCGGGTGTCTGTTTCAAGCATATCTTCAGCTGCTTCATTGGAAAACATCACGGTGCCTTCCAGCGAAAAGCCGATAATACCTTCATCCACCGTATTCATAATCAGCTCTTTTTCCGTGTTGATCTTGCGCATCTCCAAAATCAGCCGCTGGAGCTCTTCGTTCTTGCTTTGTATTTCTTCGGTCCTGCGCGCAATGATGCTTTCCTGGCTTTCGAGGTTGTATAAATGAATCAGTACAGGCGCAGTAGCATTAACGATGGATTCCACCCGGCGCTGCTGTGCTTTTGTATACTCGGCTGGCTGTTCGCCGAGATGGGCGACTACAATTACGCCGAGAACACGGCCGACAGAAATCATCGGCACCATAAAAATACTCTTAATATTAAACACATCACAAATTTCCTGAAATATTCTGTTTTCTCGCGCAACATCCTCAACAAATAACGGCTGCTTTGTGTGAACGACCTGCTGAAACAGCTTGTCGTTCGTCTGGTCCATTTGCATCCGCTCATGAATGCTTAACCACTCACTCTGTTCAAAGTCGCTTTTACGGCTGAGCTTTGAAGGCATGACTGTTTCTTTGGAAACAGGATCAATAATATGAAGACTCACATTATGATTGTTTAGTTCGTCGCCTATATGACTAAAGCAGACATCAATCGCCGAATCGGACGTCTGGGAATGGGCAAGCTGCTCCATCACCTCGATAAGGGTCTGCTTTTCATGCAGAAGCTCCTCAATGTTGTGCATCGCCTGGCTGTTTCGAATAGCAACAGCAGCCATGTGGACATAGGCTTCCACTGTTTCAATTTCAGATTCTGTTAAATTCATCGGTACCCCGTAGTCAAACAAATATACGAGTCCGAATAATTCGTCCCCGTGGGAAATCGGAACTGTAAGCACCGATCGGATCTGAAAGAAATCAATTGTTCTGGCATCCGGCCTGTCGTCTTTAGACGTATCAGCAATATAAATGGACTGCCGGGACTCGATCACCTCGCGGGCCAGATGATCCACCTGTGGATCAACGACGTGCTGGTCTATAGTCATCCCACTCAGCACTTCCGGCTTGCTGACGTAGCCTCTGTAACGCTCCCTGTCTTCCGGGAGATAAATACCAACCGCATCGCATTGGATAATTTCTTCTGATATAGCTGTTACGACGTGTTCAAGAAGTGTTTTAATGTCTAAATTGGCATTGATCAGTCGTGTAATCCTAGCAAGACGCGTATAACGATTGTGTTGTCCGTTTGACATCGAATCGCCCCTGTCTGTCGATGATTCCAAAGCTCTTATCTATATTATGAACTAATATTTCAATAGCAGGAAAATTTTTTCTTTATTAAAGTCCTATTTTTCTCTGCTATTCCCCTGTTATGTAGAGGAGATTCCGTTTCCTACTGGAAACAGAAACGCCTCATTAAATTTTTAGCGGACCATAATAACTATTTTACCACGAGCACGTCCTTCTTCGCTCTCTCTATGTGCTGCCCGCAGACCTTTTTCTGAAAATTTGTGCTTGCTGTTAATTTCCACGCGCAAAGCACCTTTATTATAAAGCGATGTTAAGCGCCGGAGCTTTTCGCCTTCTTCCTGCAGCCATACAAACCCGGCAGTAATACCGGCTTCTTCAGCTTTTTCCTGGGAAGGGGGGGCAGCAACCGAGGCAAATCTTCCACCGGTGCGAAGCACGCGGAAGCTTTCCTCATGGACACTTTCTCCCACTGCATCTAATACCATATCATAGTCCGAAAGTATATCCACTACATTTTCTTCTTCATAATTGATCGCTACATCCGCACCCATTTGCTTTAAAAACTCCTGGTTTTTGCCGCTTGCTGTGGCTGCTACATAGGCTCCCATGTCTTTAGCCACCTGTATCGCAAAATGGCCGACACCGCCGGAGCCACCCTGAATAAGCACTTTACTGCCTTCAGTGATTTCTCCAAATTCGAGCAAACACTGCTGGGCGGTCATTCCGGCGAGCGGGATCCCGGCTGCCTCTTCATAGGACATAGGCTCAGGAATGGCTACTAACAGATCTTCATCCACTATTGTCTGTTCTGCATAAGTACCGCGTGCCGTTAATTTTGGCCGCGCAAACACTCTGTCACCTGGCCCAAAGGCAGTGACATCTTTTCCTGCTGAGCGGACGACACCTGCCACGTCCCATCCTAAAATGATAGGAAATTCGAAAGGAATGTCATCTTTCATGTATCCTTCCCGCAGCTTCCAGTCAATTGGGTTGATGGAAGTGGCATACACATCCACGAGCACCTGTCTGTCCCCGGGTGTTTGCGTTTCCATTTCTTTTTCCACAAGTTGTTCAGCACTTCCGTATTGTTCAATGACAATTGCTTTCATTATGAGCCTCCTCTCCTATATTCCTCATACCTTTTACTCCTTTAAATGAAACACGTAATAAAATGACCACTGCGTCTAAGAGCGCAGCGGTCAGGGAACAGGATATGTGAATATTTTTTAGTGGGACGCTGCCCGTCTGCGAACAAGTAAAAGAGCTCCCAGTCTGGCTACTACTGTGCCCGCTAAAGCCCAGGCTGGCTGATTTGTAGCTGTCTTCGGCATTTCGCCGCCTTCTTCTGCAGATTCTTCATTCATATTATCATCAGAAGCTTCTGTGGAAGCAGCCTCTTCTTCAGTAGTCGTTTCTTCTGTATTGCCTTCTTCGGAGGAAGAGGATTCTTCTTCTGTCACGTCTTCTTCAGTGGTAGAAGTCGTATCTTCTGAAGTGTCAGCGGAGGAACTGTCATCTGCAGTTTCCGTTGTTCCATCGTTATTGGAGACTGCAGCGTCAAATTCACTTTCCATGCCTTCCGTCAAATTTTCACACGGCAAGTTATCGTTGTCTGCGTCTAAGTTATGTGGGTCATCATTTGGTCCGTAATTATTGTCTTCCCAAAAGGCCAAAACTTCTTCCCCATCACTAAAATCCGAACAGTTTTCATCGTCTGCTGATACGGGGGCAGTGATGCCCAATGAAATTACTCCTGCGCCGAATAGACTTACCAACCATTTTTTCGACACACAAATTCCTCCTCGTTTAAGTACATATACCTATTCCCCTACTTTTATCTTAGGCAATAATTTGTAAAATAACAATATTTTTTTGCATTATATGTAAATTAAATTTACATATAATGCAAAAATCCCCCTGTATACTTTTTATACAAGAGGAATTTCTTTTTATTATTTAGTTACTCCGCGAGAACTTCTTTCACTGGCTCCAGTGCGGCTAGAAGCTCTTCATCAACCTCCGGAAACGCTCTTGTCCAATGCAGAAAACCGTGGATCATACCTTCTGCCCGTCGCAGGCTTACCTGCCCGCCAGCCTGGTCAATAGCTTTGGCGAATGCCTCTCCTTCGTCACGAAGCACATCGTTTTCGGCAGTAACGATATGAGTAGGCGGAAGCTCCCCAAGGCGTTCAAAAACAAGCGGAGCGAGATATGGATCCTCTTCATCTTCTCCATCAGCATACTGTTCCATAAACCATTCCAGATCCCGAAGCGGCAGACCGTATCCTCCAGCAAACATATCCACCGAAGGAAAATCGTGCTCCCCGCTGACGCTTGGATAAAAAAGCAGCAACGAAGCCACCTTCGGGCCGTTTTCTTCCAGCGCTCGTATAGCGGTCACAGCTGCCAGGTTGCCGCCCGCGCTGTCTCCGGCCAGAGCGGTCCTTTCTGTGTCCAGCTGGTGCGGCTCCGCATTTTCCATCAGCCATAGCAGCGCATTGTACGCATCCTCCGGCGCTGCCGGAAAAGGATGCTCAGGCGCAAGCCGGTAATCCACGCTCACGACTGCACAATCCGACTCTTTGGCGATGGCACGGCAGATGTGGTCGTGTGTTCCAATATTCCCAATCACAAATCCGCCGCCGTGATAGTAAACTATGGTGGGGTAGCGGTCCATCTCGGTATCCGGATAATAAATTCGGAGCGGTATTTCCCCGTATTCTCCGGTAGTCATTATATCCCGGATGCCTCCGGCTTCATCGACGTTAACGTGGGACGTAATAACGTCGATGCTGTCATTGAACTGGCCCCGGGCTTCGACCGGCGTCAGCTCGTGCATCTGCATCATGCTTTCCTGTTCTTCTAAAATTGCCTGCAGTTCTTCATGCACAGCCATTTTATCTGCCCCGCTTACTCATTTGCTGCATGGATGGCGTGCTTTTCATTCAGTTCGTTGTAATCAAGCTGAAGCAGCTGCAGCCAATCCTGCACGTATTTTTTGGCATTATCCCGTTCGAACTGTTCCCATTCATTTTCGAGCCCGAATTCTTCCACTTGTTTTTCGAAAGATAAAAAACGGTCCTCTTGTTCCAGTGCTTTTTTAAGGGACTCCTCTTTATCATCCGCCTGCTTCGAGGCAAAGTCCTGCATCAGCCGTGTACTTTCTGCTTTCGTAATCGTCGGGATAGCCACAAGATTCGCGCTTTCCTCCGAACTCCAGGAAAGCGGCGTATCCTCTGATACTGTTTCGACAAATACCAGTCCGAGCTTTTTATCCAAAACGAACATAAACTCATCAAACTGCTGCAGGTATGCTTCTACTAAATCATCCATCAATGCCATATTATTCGTGCCCCTTTTTCTTGATTTCAATTCTTTCCATTAATTTCGCTTTTACCTCCGGCCATTCCTCTTTTATAATGCTGTAAACAGCCGCATTGCGCACACGTCCATCCGGCAGCTTACGCTCATTACGAAGAATGCCTTCTTCAAAAGCTCCCAGCTTCTGAATTGCTTTCCTGGCAGCTTTGTTCTGTTCATCTGTTTTAAACTGTACACGAACAACCCCCAGGGTTTCAAACGCATATGTGAGAAGTAAATATTTGCACTCCGTATTTACGCCGGTGGAACGCACCCTTTCACTATAATACGTAGATCCAATCTCTGCTGTTTTCCGCTGCGGGGAAATATCGTAAAGCCTGGTCGATCCGACAATGGCGCCGTCTCTTTTGCGCTTCACAACAAACGGCACCGTATCTCCCTGCTGATACAGCTCCAGAGCTTCTTCGACGATCATTTTCATATCGTGTTTATTATGCATCTTTCTCGTCATGTATGTCCAATTGGAAGGCTCTGAGGCGATTTCAAACAATGAGTCTGTATGTTTTTCCTCCAGCAATTCCAAATCAAACTGCTCTCCTGTTAACCGCAATGTATTAGCTCCATTTCCTCTAATCGGATGTGTTTATCATATCACTCCAGGCCTTAAGCCAAAAGTAAAAAGCAGCACCTCCCGGGATGCTGCTTACTGTGTTACTGCCCGGACAGCACTCTGCTTTTCAAAGCCCCGGTTCCGGAATGCTTTTTTCTCTTTCGGGGTAAAAGCATTGTATTCTTTAAGGAAAGCTTCATATTGTTTTAAAATTTCGGAGGCTTCTCCTTCAGCTTTCACTTCTCCAAATTCAAGCCATAGTATTTTGTTGCAGAATTCTTTCATCTGCGTCAGCGAATGGCTGACAAAAAACATCGTTTTCCCGCGCTGCTTAAATTCGTGCATTTTATCCAGGCATTTTTGCGCAAAGGCTTTGTCCCCTACGGATAAAGCTTCATCTACAATAAAAATATCCGGATTTACTGTGATCGATATTGCGAAGCCAAGCCTTGACTTCATACCGCTCGAATATGACTTTACCGGCTGGTCAATGAACTGCTCAAGCTCGGAAAACTCGATTATATCCGGCTCCATTTCCCGGATCTTTCGCTTGGAAAATCCGAGCATCAAGCATTTCAGCTCGATATTTTCCCGTCCGGAGAGCTTTCCATTCAGTCCCGTGGAAACAGAGATCATCGCAGCTTCCCCATTCGTCTTTACCGATCCCTTCGTTGGCGGAATGGTCCCGGAAATAATATTGGAAAGAGTTGATTTTCCGGAACCGTTGACTCCTACGAGTCCAATGATATCCCCTTTGTCAGCTTTAAACGAAACATTATGCAGAGCATAAAACTCTTCCCCGTAGCTTTTTGGCAGAAGCAGGTCCTTCAGCCGTTCAGCATGCGTATCATACAGCTTATATTTTTTTGAAACATTTTTGACTACGACGGATTTTTTCATTTGTTCTCCCCCGTCTCTATCCTCATTGTGTGATTTATAAAACTATCCGCACTAGCCGGTTTACAGAAAATCCACAAAGTGCCGGCGGAAGCGCACGTGCAATACAGCTCCAATACTGAAAAGCACAAAAACCAACGCCCAGAAATAAAGGGTGTAGCTGGCATTTGTAATGAAGTACCATTCCCCGTAAAAAAAGCTTGCCCGGTACCCTTCCACCAGGTAGTACATCGGGTTGATTTTCATCACAGGAATCAGCCAGTCGGGCAGCCGGTTATCCATCGGCCACAGTATCGGAGTCAAATACAAAAACACCCGGATGGAAGATTGAATAAATACTTGAAAATCCCGGACAATTACCGTAAGCGTAGAGGTGATCATAACCACACTGAGCACAAGCAGAATAGCTGCCAGCAGAAAATACGGAATTTGAAGATAATACAAGCTGATCGGATGTCCGGCAAACTGCATGTAAACAATCGTAATCGCAAGCAGCGCCAAATGTGGAAAGAGCCTTGAGATCACCACGTAGGCTGGAATAATGCTCGTCGGAAAATTCATTTTGGAAATCATTTTTATCTTTGAAAAAATAGCTTTTGACCCGTTGGTTACCCCGGGCTGGATAAAAAACCACAGAATAATGCCCGCAAGCATCCAGGTCAGAAAAGGAATGCCATCTACGTCGCTCCGCTGGCGGATCCCATAGCCAAAAGCAAACCAATAAATGGCGATAAACAGAAGCGGACTGATAATTTCCCAGAAGGAGCCAAGGTAATTACTTTTGTTTTTAATTTTTGTTTCATATACCGCCAGCCGGTTGATCAGCGGAATGCTCGTCCATAATTCTTTCGCTACGGTTCGTACTGCATTCATATTGTTTCCCTCTTTTATCCTCTGCCCAACTAATTAATTTGCGTTGAACACTTTTTCCACCACACGCTTGGCTGCGTAGCCGTCTTCCCACTGATTGAACTGTTCTTCAAAATCAGCAACCTCTTTATGATAACGTTCCCGAATGGTATCGCTGTTTTTCACTTCTTCGATGATTTCTTCAGTGTTCATCACAAGCGGGCCCGGGGCTTCCTGCTCAAAGTCAAAATAGAACCCGCGCAGCTTATCCCGGTAGCTGTCGATGTCATACGTATAAAATATCATCGGACGCTTTAAAATGCCATAATCAAACATCACAGAGGAATAATCTGTAATCAGCACATCGCTGACCACGTAAAGGTCCCGGATGTCCTCATACGCAGAAGCATCAATCGCAAAATCCTCGTACCCGGTAACATCCAGATGATCAGACACGAGGTAGTGCAGACGCAGAAGCAGTACGTATTCATCTCCGAGGCGCCTGCGCATTTCCTCCAGATCCATCGAAAGGGTAAACTTGTATTTCCCAATAAAATAGTATTCATTGTCCCGCCACGTTGGAGCATACAGGATAACCTTTTTGTCTTCCGGAATACCGAGAGCTTCCTTGACCTGCAAGGCGTCTGAATGTGAATAATGATGAAGATAATCGTTTCTCGGATAACCGGTTTCAAGCAGATTATGCTTGAATTCGAATGCCCTCCGGAAAATCTGGGCGGAATAAGGATTCGGGGCTACAAGATAGTCCCAGCGCCCGGCTTCATACAGGAAGTTCCTTTTATATTTTTCCGTCGTCGTGCCCGGCATCGTCACTTCATTCATATCTTTGGCGAGTTTTTTAAGCGGCGTGCCGTGCCACGTTTGAATATACACTGTTTTGTCCGGCTTCGGAATCCATTTCGGCAGCCGGCTGTTAAACACCCAGTACCTGGCGCGCATCAAAACAATAAACCAACGGAAAGAGAAGCGTTTGATTGTCTTCAGGCCCCGTTCATCAAAAAGCTCCTTATACCGGTGGTCAATGCTCCAGTAAAACCGCAGCTTGGGATAATCCTGCTGCATTTGTTCATAAATCGCACGCGGGTTACAGCTATACTGTTTACCAAAAAAGCTTTCAAAAACAATAATGTTTTCATTTTTTGGAAGCTTTCCGAGCACTGAAAGGACCGCTTTATAGAAGTTTTTGCCGTTACGCAGCCTTTTAATTTTTTTCCATCGTTTCGTTACCCGTTTTTTCGCATTTTTCCATGAGCGCTTAAATTTCTTTTTGTATTTTTTCGTCCATTTCTTTTTTGCCATTATCGTCCCTCAATTTTTTAAAAGTTCGTATTTTGGATGCTTTGCAGCGCATCTTGTTCCATTCTATCAAAAAAGAGCTTAACAAAAACGACAAACTTACAAAACAGGTTTAAGTTTTTGTAAATCATTGTTAATTTTGATGGCAACAAAAAAAGGGAGAGAACATCTCTCCCTCCCCGGCTGCTCAGGTTCTCCGCTTAGGCAGGCGAAGCCTCTTTGAGTGAAGATTAATAGTTTACGAGCAGTAATTCTTTTTTGATTTTCGTCGTCGAGATGTCAGCAGTACGCGGCAGATAAACCACTTCACAGTATGGGCGGAGGAAATCGAATTTTCCGTGCCAGTCGTCACCCATTACAAAGGTAGTAATATCGTGATCGAGTACGTCGTCGATTTTCTGCTCCCAGTTTTCTTCCGGGATGACTTCATCTACATAGCGAACCGCTTCCAAAATCAGCTTACGCTGTTCATACGTGTAGTATGCTTTTTTGGATTTCAAGTCATTGAATTCGTCTGTCGATATTGCTACCACCAGATAATCTCCAAGCTCTTTAGCTCTGCGAAGAAGATTAATGTGCCCCCAATGCAGCAAGTCGAACGTTCCGTAAGTCAATACTTTTTTCATAGTAGTGCCCCCCTATATTCCGTTAATTTTACTCTGTATTTTATTCTTCTACACAAATAATTTTCTCAACAAATTCTTCATTAAAAATTTACATTTATCAACTTGACGCGTTAATTGTAACACATATACCCTGCCAAACATGTCGTCTAATCATGGGAAGTGGGATGAACTTTCTATAAAACTATGTGATAACTGTGACAAGCTTCACATCTTTTCACACATTTAAAGATATTTCAATATAGTTTATGGGCTGCTGCATACCACAAAAAACGGAGCAGAATGGTCCTGCCCCGTCATTTGTTTTCTTCTTCAAGCTCTGCTGCAGCCCGGAAAATGCGCGCAGCATTCTGCTTATCTGAATGGCTGAAAATCATTTCCCTGTTTTCGCTTACTGCTTTCTTTTCAGTCCAGCCGCGCTTCAAATGACGCCGCAGGCTTTTCAAAAGCTCTTCTTCCGAATGAACAACATCTCCAAGAAAAGTCTCTTCAAGCGGCCGGAGACTCCCACCCTGGAAAAATCGTTTCGTATCGAAATGATAATAGATGACCGGCTTCTGCATATACGTAAAATCAAATGAGACGCTCGAGTAATCAGTGATCATCAGCATACTTTCCTTCAACAGCTGCTGGACCGCTTTTTTACCCAGTTTGACTACTTCGATTTTATCACTGTTAATTTTATCGAAAGCGTCCGTGTACTGCTGCATCCGGTAGTGCGGATAAAACTGCAGCACCACGTCATTTTTCTCTAAAAACCGGTGCAGCTTCGGATTTTCCAGAAAGCTTTTGTACCGGCGGTAATATTCCGATTCCAAAAAGGTTTCTTTGGAATGCAGCCACTCCCTCCAGGTCGGAATAAAAATAATTTTCCGCTCCGGAGGCGGCCCCTCAAGTAGATTATCAAACCGTGAAAGTCCCGTCACCTGTACGGTCTCTTCATCATAGTGCATCTTTTTCATAACCATTTTCTTTTCACTTTTCGAGCTGACGCAAAACAAATGAAACGGATATTTATAGTATTCCCGGTTGTATTCCACACGCTTTCGTCCAAGCACGCCGTGCTGCAGAAAGACACGCAGGCCGCTCCGGTAGGATTCCATTAACGGTCCCTTAAACGGAAGAAAATAATCAATGTCATGCGAACCGAAAAAGGCTGTCGCTCGCAGACAAACATCCACGTGCTCATCGCTTCCAATAATCAGAACGTTCCCAAGCTTTTCCACGGCTTCACGGTCCATGGAATCTTCCTCGATCGCATAGTACACCGCCATTTCCGGGTGAACGGTCCGGCAGTATTTGAAAAAATGATACCCTGTATCCTGCGCCGTATCCGGACGTTCCCCGACAACCCACACAGCAGGCTTTTTCCCGGCTCTTTGCATTCTAGCGTTTTCTTCCCGGAGCTTTAGGAAATGCTTACGTGGATACGTTGTTGTCTCTATTTTCACATTTCCGCGCGGCGTGTAGGTCACATACCAGGAAACCGCTCGATCTCCTTCTTCAAGCACCCAGGAATGCAGGATTTCATCTTTATAATAGATAAAATCTTTTTTTCCAAGCTTTCGTTCGTGCATGAATTCACCAGCATGCAGACGGATATGCATATCCAGCACTGCCTTATCACCGTGAAGCGAGCGGAGATCTTCAAAGGCCGCTTCCGCTTCGAATTGCACCCAGTTATCTTTCAGGTACTGGTTTTTGATGGAAAAGTGATGCTCGTCTTCCGTTTCCCGGTTTTTTACCACTACAGTAATCCGCTGTCTTGGCCGCAGGTTACGTGTCAATGTTGTAAAACGGGCCTGCCCTTCAATAATGAATTTCCCGTTTTTTACCTTCATTGATGTAATGTCCTTGGCAATGTCGATTTCATCTATAGAGAAGGCTACCCGTTTACTTGTCGTCCGATAAAACTGGTGACGGTAGATCTTGTCCTGGTGGTACCATTCGAGCTTCGTGTTTTTCACCAGGTTCCTGCTGTTGGAACGCAGCCGGTAATCAATCTCCTCTCCATTTCTGGTGACACGCAGGTAAAGATCCGAACGCCCGAGCCGGTAGGGGTGATTTCCTCTCCCGGCTTTATTTTTAAATAAATCTCTCACTTCTCCGTGAAAAACGTATTGCGCCTGTTTGGAATGCAGCTTATACACGTGAACCGGCACGGAGGCTTCTTCATTGGTGTCTCTGTTTTTCCATACAAGCTCCCAGGTGTCCGGAACGTAGCGATTCCAGTAAAGCGTGCCCCGGAAATGAATGGTTCCCTGTTCATAGCTTGCCCGGACCGTATACAATTTGACGTTTTCTGTCTGAATCATAACCGAAGCGGAAAAATTCTGGGTACGGTAAAGCCGGAAGCTGACAGCCCCTTTTTCATAATGAGGAGCATACCATTTGGATGCTTTCGCCATATCCTTGGCCGGCATATGAAGACGATGACGCCATAACGGCTTCTCACTGGCATCTGCGATATAAAAATCCCATACACCTGTAAAATGACTTGAAGCCTCAAGCTTTACAGTCGACGACCACCATTTATGATTCTTCCATTCCACGGGATAGTAATATTTTTTTGGCTCTCCACGCTTTTTCAGAATCAATTGAAGCTTTGACGGCCAGCCGTTTGCTTCAAGCAGATGCTTTGAAGCCGTGCCAAGTAGTATCCAGCCGTGATCCACTGCTTCTACATCCATCAGATATGCAGGGAAGAGCTTCACTTTTTTTCCCGACGGCCTGGTAACTTTCAGTTCCAGGTTGTTAAATTTATTAATCACCGGCCTGAACAAACAGCCTTTTTCATTTACACTAATTGTCCCCTTCTGCAGCCAGGTCGTCCCGCTCCTTCCAGTTTTCAGACGATAACGAATTCCTTCCCGCCGGTTCGCAAGCACCGCATAGCCGACCGCTTTAAAAGGAATATCAGCTGCCAGCTTTTCAAGCAGTACGTAGGGCACATAGCCTTCAAATGTTGAAAAGCTTCGCCCGTTTCTCGTGTCAGACGCAAAAAAACGAAGCGGCACCCTGATCCGGTTTTCCCATTCCGGTCCTCCTGCCCATTCGATAAAAGAGTACTCCTCTTCAATTCGCTTTGGCAGCCGGTCATTTCCAATTTCAATGCGGATTGTTATACCATGGTCGTCTCCAAGCCATTCCTTCGTCCGGCAGCTGTACTGTTTTTCCTTCCACGGGGACTGTCTTTTCTTTAACTGCTGCACCGGTGTCCGGTAATGCGTTTTTATCGCTGGTGCCTTCATCTCGACGCTCTCCTCTGTTGTCAAACTCTTTTCACTATGTAAAATGCGGACGCTCTGAAAGGTCCGCATTACGTTTCATATTAGTATAGCATATGCGTATTATCAGCTTCTATACGAGAATGGACGCGTGTATGTTTCGGCCAGTCGGGCTCTCCAGGCAAAATCATCCTCCGCATGGTCATGGCGCCTTGGGAGCCATTTTTTCCCGATAATCATCGTTTCCGGCCGTTCCTTTGTATACTGTTTCCATTCCGGTATGTTTCCATGCCCGGGATCTCCTTCCCTGGCAAACCGAACCCAGGCATCCTGCATCCGGCGGGTGAGGCCCGGGCTTTCATTTATGCCCAAAAGCGTCCGGTTCCGGAGCGAAAAAGCTGTTTTAACCGTATTAAACAAATACCCGAGCTCCAGTCCGTGGCAGGCCTTCAGCCAGCGGGCTTCCACACTGAAACGGTATTGATACACTTTCCCTCCTGCCCGGGAATACAGCTCGCTGAGTTCTGTATGATATAGACGAAACGCCCGGTCTGTAAACATCTGCATAAAAATCTGCGAGCGGCTCCATTTCGGGTATCTTTTCTTATAGTCATGATAAACAGCCATCGTTGTTTCTTCCGACATATGTTCGTATTTCCGAAGATAAAACAGTACATACGTATCCACCGATTTTTTCTGGCGCAGCTCTGGAATCAGCAGCTTGAAAAAATGCATTTCGTTGTCATTGGAGCCGTGAAGCAGCTGCACCTTTCCCGCGCTTTCCTGAATCGCCCGACCTACGTCAAACGGAATAATTTCTCCATCTGGTGTGGGCGCAAACACTCTGGAGCCGTTATACGGTCCGTTGGAGGTGAAATTTTTGTTCACGAACGACACCGTGGTTTTTACAAGGTTTTCTGCCGGAGTGGTGCAGATGTCATTCATGGAATGAAGGCCGAGCTTGTAAATAAGCTGATCCGAAATATTCACCGCATCCTCCACCGAACGCGCAAGTCCGGTGATCACTCCGCTTTGGGCGATGACCTTCTGAAAAAGCCCACGGGCGGCAGGGGCCGCGAGCAGGGCCGTTACACTGATGCTGCCGGCTGACTCTCCAAAGATGGTGACGTTGTCTGGGTCTCCGCCAAAGCTTTCAATATTTTCCTGGACCCAGCGGAGTGCTTCCATTTGGTCCAACAGGCCGAGATTTTTCATATAGGCCTGTTCCGGTCCGCAAATGTTTTCTGCATCCAAAAAGCCAAACATCCCCAGCCGGTAATTAATACTCACCATCACCACCTCTCCCCGGACAGCCAACGATTTTCCGTCATACAGGACCTCCCGGTTCGATCCACTGTTAAAGCCGCCGCCGTGAATAAACACCATCACCGGCCGGCGGTGCACCGGTTCTTCGTCCGGTCTCCAGATGTTTACATGCAGACAGTCCTCCGCTTCCGTACCCTTTCGGAGGCCTTCCACGGTCTGCGGGCAGGCGGGACCATAATCCAGAGCACTGTATACTTCTTTGGATTCGCCTAAACGCTGCGGCCTTTTAAACCGCTCCGCTTCTGCATATTTTATTCCGAGATATTCCTGAACTTGTTTGTATAAACGGCCTTCATATATTCCTCCGGGTGCATGCAGCCGGACAGTTCCTTTTGATTTTTTCATTTTATCCTCCATAAATACAAAGCGTTATATTTATTTTTTAGTAAGAACATATGTATATTTTAATTCTTCCTGGTATTAGTCGACGGAACACAGAGCAGGTTACGTATAAGCAGCTACATATTTTTACAAATTTTTACTTATCATTATGATATTCATATTTACAGGTGTTCTTTTTACTATACAAACAATAAAAAAACTGCAATACCCCGGAGTCGGGGACTGCAGTTTTCAGTTATCAGTTTTTAACGTCGGGATTGCTAACTTTTGTATCACGTTTATTCATTACGTAAAGAACACCTAAGACGATGATGACAACAATACTGAACAATGCAAGCACACCGTAGCCTTCCCCTAAAAATCCGGCCCTGTAAACGAGTGAGCCAAAAACGCCCCCGAGCGCCGGCGCCGCTACCGGAATCCAGGCATATGGCCAGTTGGAATCCCTTTTGCCCGCAATAGGCAGCAGGGCGTGAGCAATACGAGGCCCCAAATCCCTGGCCGGGTTGATGGCGTAGCCTGTGGTGCCGCCGAGCGACAGCCCGATCGCCCCTACAAGAAAACCGACAATAAGCGGGTTCAGGCCATCCGTGAACTCATTTGCGCCTATGCTGTTTAATACGAGTAAAAATACAGCGGTCGCGATAAACTCACTTAAAAAGTTTGCAAACCGGTTCGGAATCGCCGGATCTGTTGAAAATGCCGCCAGCTTTACATCAGCATTATCTGTTTCCTTCCAGTGCCCGAGAAAATGCCAGTATACAACAGCTGCGCCGAGCCCTGCTCCTATAATTTGAGAAACGATATAGCCTGGCACCTGCGCCCATTCAAACGCCCCAATTGAGGCGAAGCCAAGAGTAACGGCTGGATTCAAATGCGCGCCGGAAAACTGCCCGACGGCGTAGACCCCCATCGCCACGGCGAACGCCCACCCGAGCGCTATAACAATCCATCCTCCCCCCTCAGCTTTCGATTTGTTTAAGTTAACGTTTGCGACCACACCGCCGCCAAAAATAATAAGTATCATCGTACCAATAACTTCCGCTAAATATATCGACATCTTTCCAGCTCCCTTGTAAGCGTTTGTAATTGCAGACATAAGTATCGACAGCCGTTTCCTTTCCTTAAAACGACTAAAAAACCGCACACTCCGCTCCTTCTTGAGCATTTAAGTGTGCGGCTTTCATTCGACTCAGCCCGATATATTAACTTAGAAAAACTGTAGCACGAAAAGAAAACGCTGTCAATTTGATTTGGAGCACAGAATTTCATTTATCCTCTTTTTCCTGACTGGCTCCTTTCATAAAAAAAGCGGCTGACCGTTAATTGCATGGTCAGCCGACTGTACACCTTTGTATTTATTTTTTATCTTTCGAATTATTTTTCCCTTCATTTTCCTGCTCGGCAGAATTTCTGCTTCCCTGCCACTGCTCCTTCTGGTCAGCTGTGTTGCCAGTGTCCTCCCCTTCCATATCAGCGACGGAGGCGTCTTCCACTTTTTCCACCCGTCCTTCCTGTTCTTCCTCTTCTTCCTGTTCACTTGTGTAGCCGGTCATATCCGGATCATCGGAAGGCGTCTGGGAAGTACTGTGCTCACTTACCGCTTCCCACGTATCTTCTTTATCAAAAGCTACATTTTCTTCCGTTTTTTCACGCTCCGGCCCGGGATTGACTACATCCTCTTCTACGGGATGATCCTGGGCAGGCTTATCACTGCCTGCATGGTCTACACAGCGCGTTGTTTCCGGCACAATTTCCAGACGTTCATATGGAATTTCTCTGCCGCAGACCTCACACTTGCCGTAATTGCCGTTTTCCATTACCTCAAGAGCATGGTCAATGTTTTCAAGCTGTTCACGGGCCTGATTATTTAATGCTGCGTCCTTTTCCATTTCATGCAGCTCCGTACCCTGGTCGCCCGGGTGGTTGCTGTACTCGGAAAGTTCACCGATCGTTTCTGTATTGTTGTTGGCGTTTCCTGTTTCTTCCGCTTCAATTTTTTCTTTATTTTCTTCTTTCATTTCCAAAAGCTGTTCTTTTAACGCTTTTTCCTGTTCTGCCGTAATCATTTGTATCCCTCCAGTTTTGTCTACTCTCTCTTTACCCAATTAGCACGTATATTGAAAATGCTTTTTTCTTTAAAAGCGTTCATACAAAATAAGCCGGAAAAAATAAAGGCTTCCCTCCGGCTTTAAAATCAACCGTGATTGCTTAACACCTTTTCCCCGGGTTCACTGATGTGTAAACACCGGGTTTCTCTTAAAATTTATCAACTGCTTCCATCTTCTGTTTTCACCATTCCGTAGACTGCCTGATTGACATAACCACCGGCAAGGCGCTCTGAGTCCTTTAGTATTCCTTCCAGTTGAAATCCCAGCTTCTCCGGCACTGCTCTGCTTTTTATATTTCCTTCAGCGCAGCGGATTTCCACCCGGTGCAGCTCCATTTCGTCGAAGGCATAGTTCGCAATAGCTTCTACCGCATGAGTCATGATGCCTTTTCCTTCGTATTCCTTCCCAAGCCAATAGCCAAGGCTTGTTTTTTTGTTTCCCCAGTCCACTTCATGGTAGTTAATAACACCGACAAGAACGCCTTCAAACCGTATACCGGCTCGAAATCCGCCTCCAGCTGCCGCCTGCTCAAGCGCCCTTTCAATGTTTGCAGCAGTATCCTCGACCGACTGGACGCTGTCTACCCAGTTCATCCATTCTTTTAGATGCCCGCGATTTTTATCAATGAGGGCAAACAGCTCTCCCGCGTGCTCTTTTTGAAGCAGCATCAGTTCCAGACGATCGTTAATTTTATACGAAAACATAGAATGTCTCCTTTTACTCCATAATCAGCATGTCCTGCTCGTCAAATTTCCAGAATTCTGCGTACGCCGTTTCCCAAAGGTGGCCATCTGGATCCTTAAAATACCCGCTGTAGCCTCCCCAAAACACCCATTCTGGTTCTTTTACAATCTTGCCCCCAGCCTCGGCTGCCTGCTTTATGACGAAGTCCACCTCTTCGGCGGACTTCGCATTGTACGAAAGCGTCACCCTCGAAAACCCCTGGGCCGCTTCCTCCATTTTTTCACCAATTTCCTCCGCCAGCTCCTTTAACGAATAAAGAGCCAGCCTGGTGCCTTTGTTGTTAAAAAATACAATATTCGGTCCGTCTTCAGCTGCAGCAGCTTCAAAACCGAGCCCCTCCCGGTAAAATTTCCTGGAAGCAGCAACATCCCTGACACCAAGTGTAATAAGATTAATTCTATCCACAGCTTTAGCCTCCCTTATAGAAATCCCACGTACAATAGATACTTTAATTGTTATTTCGCCGGAGATTTTTGTTTTCCTTTTTCATTTTCCAGGAATTACTGGTCAGGTAGTTCCGGCTATGCTGGGCGTTTCACCCTTCATTTAAATGGGAACGGTCCATTACAATCAGGATTATTATAAGGAGGCAGACAATTCATGAGTAAAACAATATTTATTACCGGTGCCGGCACCGGCCTTGGAAAGGGCACAGCGATTGGCCTGGCTAAAAAAGGCCACCGTGTGATTGCTGCAGTCGAAATTATGGCGCAGATTACAAGTCTACGGGAGGAAGCAGAAGCAGCGGGGGTGGACCTCGAAGTGATTAAGCTCGACATTACCAATAAGCGCGATCAGCAATTGATTGCTGACTATGACTATGACATTTTCGTCGCAAACGCAGCCATCGGGGAAGGTGGCCCAATTGCTGAAATACCGGTTGACCGTGTTCGCGAAATTTATGAAACCAATGTATTCAGCACGCTTGAAAATGCTCAGATTGCTGCTAAAAAATTCGTACAAAAAGGCCGGGGCAAAATAATTTTTCTCAGCTCTATCGTCGGCGTGGTGGCGATGCCTTATTTGGCCCCGTACGGCTCTACTAAACACGCTATCGAGTCCATTGCAAAGTCTATGAAAGCAGAGCTTGAAGAATTCAATGTCCAGGTGGCCACCATTAACCCCGGCCCGTATGAAACCGGTTTTAATGACCGGATGTTCGAAGAAAAGTGGAAATGGTACGACCCGGAAAAAAACTTCACTCCAGAAAAATCAATCAGCGAAATGGAGCAAATGCTTGACAGCCAGTTTGACCCTGACGATATGATTAGCAAGATGGTTGAAGTCATCGAAGCCGATCATCATGCCTTCCGTACGGCTCATCCGCAGGATACCGAGGATCAGATGAAGCAGGAGGAACAGCAGAACTGGGACGCCCAAATATAAAAAATAAACCGGCCGCGGGCCGGTTTATTTTACGTTCTTATCCATATGAAGGAATTTCATACCGGTATCTACCTGTCCATACAAATACTGTCCTGAAAAGTCTTCCCCTTTCAGCCAGCGATAGAAGTCAATTTTGTAGGGCTCCCGGTCACCACCAAGCGCGAACCATGCTTTTTGTTCCTTCAGCAGGTACCCAGAGGTATGAATCGTGCCAGCCCAGCTGTGATAATTATCCGAAAACACCCCGCCTTCAGTATTATTCAGCAGCCTGTACGCCTCTTCTGCGGAAGGACGCACCTCCCTTTTTTGTTCCATGACTGACTGCCGGGCTTTCGAATCCACTAAATAATGACGGTTTTCTTCCGGCATTTTTTCAAAGTGATTCGTACATGTCAGGTCCTCCCTGGCGATAACTCCGCGCGGCGAAGCCTCCACTACTTTGGAAACACCCTTCGTGTCCTGAACCACGTAGCTGAACGAGTGACGGTGCGGAATTTCTTTCAGCATATCGACCGCCTCCTCGACCGATGCACATACCTCGAGGATTAAGCGGCCGATCATGGAACAAATAAATCCGTCTCCCGGCTTTTTCCGGTGCATAAAATTGTAGCCCATCGCAAGCTGTTTTTCGTTCATGCCGTCCATCCGGCCGGTTACCCGCTGCGAAGGGCCTATCATCGCATAGCCATGACCCGCCGGCTGAAACAATGTGTATCTGCCCTCATAGGTTTTTGGGTGATAGTCGTAATTACGCACCAGATAATTGTCTCCGGTCATAATAGAGCAGCCCGATTTAGGTATCTCAAGACGATAGCCGGAAAAATGCATAATGATTTTTTCCATGCTCCATTTCAAACCATCCTGCAGCCCTTCAAGCTCCTCCCAGATACTCGGGGCCACTTTCATGAGCGCCCCTTTCGTTTCCCCTATGTCCACCTGAAACCGCGGCTTTCTTATTTTCCATTGCTTATCCCGGTTTTCAACGGATAATGACCCGGCAAGAAGTTCTCCCTGGTATTTGCCAAATTCGTAATGGGTGCCGCGAAACTGCACCACGCTGCTGTATATCTCTTTCACATTGTCACCTTCAATGAATGGTTATTTACCCCGGCCCCTGCATGAGAATCGGTTCCACAAAATGAAAAACCGCCTGGACCCAGGCGGCTTAGCGATGCTTTTCCCGGTACTCCTGCTCGAGTATGCTCATCATCACGGCGTGATAATACTGGTGGTCATAGTAACGACACTCGCGCTTCATCCCTTCGTGCACAAATCCAAGCTTTTCATATACATGAATCGCCCGGGTGTTAAACGAAAAAACTTCAAGTTCAATACGGTGGAAATTCAGTTTCCCGAACCCGTATTCAAGCATCAGCTTTGTTGCTTCAGTGCCGAAGCGCTGGCCGATATAGTCGTCAAATATAACCATCTGAAATCTCGCCTGCCGGCTCGCCGGTGTGTCGATATCAATAAACGAAGTATCCCCGATTAATTGATCGTTTCCCTGCATGAAAATGCCGAGACGGACGTCTGCATGGGCATCGGTGCCTTCGATATAACGCTCCACATCCTCCAGGGTGTATATACGGTTTGTGCCGGTAAACTGGCGGGCGATGTGATTATTATTAAACGCTTCGTACAATGCCGGTATTTCTTCTTTCGTGTATGGACGCAGGTACAACTGCTCTCCTTCAATTGCTTTTACTAATGGCTGCATATCTATCCCCCGTTTATTCTCTATTATCCTGGTATACGATCATCGCGCTGAAATAAAAGAAGTTCATTGCAAACTGGATATCCGTGACTTCGATGCCTGCATCGTCCAAAAAGGCGTTCACCTTCTTGTCGAGTCCTTTATCGCTTATGGCGTAAAACGTTTTTATTCTCACGTCTCTCCTCCTCAGCATTTCCTATTATCTATTGTACCAAAAGCAGGTATGATAAAAGGAGAACAGGAGGGAAAAATATGGAACGAATTTATTACGGTGAGCACTCTGAACAGTTTGGAGACCTTCGCCTCCCCGAGGGAGAAGGTCCTTTTCCTTTAGCAATAGTTATTCACGGCGGTTTTTGGCGAACACCCTTCGGTCTCGATATTATTCAGGACGTAGCCGAGGATTTGACCCGGGAAGGCGTTGCCACATGGAACATTGAATACCGGCGCGTTGGTCACGAGGGCGGTGGTTGGCCGGGAACGTTTAACGACGTCGGCAGGGCCGCTGATTACGTGCGGGAACTTGCAGCCCTTCATCCCATTGACATTCGACGGGTGTTTACCATTGGACATTCCGCAGGAGGACAGCTTGCCTTATGGCTCGCTGCCAGGCCATCCCTGCCGGCTACCAGCGAATTATCCCACTTCGCTGACCCGCTATCCATATATGGAGCGGTAAGTCTCGCCGGGGTGCTTGATTTACACCTCATGCACGAGATACATGACTACCGCAACAAAATCACAAATGCCCAGGAACCCATCGACCCCGTCGCAGATCTGCTCGGGGGCTCCCCGGACGAATTTCCTGAGCGCTATACTGAAACATCACCGTTTGATCTAATCCCTATCGATGTCCCCCAAATACTTGTGCACGGAGCGCTCGACGTGAACGTGCCGGTCGGCATCAGTGCGCAGTATCACCAGGCGGCCAAAATCGGCTATCGGTCCATACGGTATCTCGAACTCCCGGACGCGGAGCATTTTATGCTTACCGATATACAAACCGATGCCTGGAGCCTGATTAAAGAAGAAATCCATGAGATGCTTTCTCTATAAAAGAACCGCGAAAATAATTTACTATTATTTTCGCGGTTCTTTTGACGCTTCACTGCACCTTTTCAGTCCCTTCAGTATATCCTTAGCCAGTTTATTCGTCAGCGGACGCGCGAGTGTATCAACCAGCCGTCCAATACGATTTTTTTGGCGGGAGTCATACGTTTGCGTGACAGCTGTCCAGGACGACTTCTCTGTTAATTCATAGGCTACGGCAATGTTCATCTGCTTGAGAGTTAACTCGTAGCTGAAAATCGCCGGCTCCTCCACGATCAGATTTTTCCCTTGGAATACATAAGTAGAGCCTCCCGCCTTTTGGCTCTGAGTAAACAATGCTTCTTCTTTTTTCGGATCATGCTCATATGTAATATCGATAATTTCCGGACTCCACTCTGACCGCTTCTTTGGATCTGTTAAACAATCGTATACTGTCTGTCTGGATGCCTTTATCAGGATCTCATGCTTCATTTTATTCCTCCTTTATACTTTTAATAGTAAAAAACCGGCGGAGTCGCCGGCTTTATTGAGACTGCAGATGAAAACCAATATGTTCGAGTGCAGCTTCAAGATTTCTTGAAATGTGGATATTCATTTTTAAAATTTCATTATTGCTTAACTCGTGCTGGGCGATAGCCGGGGATATTCCTGTCAGCAAAATGTTTACTCCCATTAGCTTCAGAGCATGAATGACGTTAATAAACACGTGCGGAAACTCACCGTCCACAATCACAAGCCCGGACAAATCAATCACAAGGTGCTCAATTTTTTGGTCTGCTGCATACTCCAGAACGGTCCGGGTAATAATTTCAGCCCGTTTTTCATCAATAATTCCCTGAACCGGAAGAATCGAAATTCCTTTCCTAACCGGGATAATCGGCACATTCAAAAATCCGAGGTTGTACTGAGTGTGGTCAAGCTCGATAATATGTGCAAGCACTTCTCCCATGGATTTTAAGTAGTCTACATCCTCCTGACTGAATATTTTTTCTTCCGGATCCATAACGCACAGCGTTCCAAATACGTTGCCATCCAGATCTGTCAGTGTGACACCGAGAAATCCTTTCATCTGTAATTCGGAGGTTATCTCTAATTCCTTTGTCATTACATCTTTTGTCAAATCCTCTGTACAGAGAGCGTCTTCCTCGTTCATTATAATTTTTCTGCAGTAGGTGTCGCTGTATTTTACCGAAAAGCCTTCAGGGATAATTTCTTCATTTTTATTGAACGTGCTGATAACAGTCATTTCATTGTTGCCCCGCTTTGTAATATACGCTGTATTCACATCAAGCTGGTCGGCTATTAAATCAAACATTTTCTGCGAAACGGATTTGAGTGACGGGAATTCAGTCGAATCCAGACTATATTCTTTTTGCAATTTATGTTCCTCCAACATTTAGATTACTCCTGGGAATGGTTTGCACATTAGAATTATTATAATACTTTTCTTAATTACGGACAATACATGTGTCTTTAGTATGATATGTTTATGTACTAATTATGTAGTTTGTTACAAAAATAAATTCACATACAAAAAAGCCAGGGAAGGCCCCTGACTTACTCGTTATTCGTGCGAACCATATAGAGTGCATTGTCCACATACCCATGCTCTGAAGCGTGAGGACGATCATCGCCGTCGCCGTAGCCGTAATCAAGCATCCGGTTCCGGTTCAGACACAGCTTCACCATGGCCGGCTGAAAAAGATTAAAAAGCTCAAAGCGTCCGCTCAGCTCCGGAAAGCGTTTTTGATACGCTTCTATTGTTTCCACAGTCATTTTCCAGAATGAATTTTCTGTAAGTAAGTTCTTCCGGTCGAGCAAATCCGCCAGGTAGCGGAAGTGGCAAATGAACAAGCCGGTGAAAATGAACTGCACGAGCCCTTCTGGCGGCTCGCACCGGAGAACCTGCTTTAACTCCTTTGGAAGCTCTTCAAGCTCTGGCAGCTGCTGATCGCTCACATTCACATCATCCACAAAGTCTTTCATGATCAGCCGCTGCGGTGCGTAATCCTTTAATACAATAATCGTATTCTGACCGTGAGGAGAAAAAACGGTACCGTACTTATACATGTAATGCAAAAGCGGAGGAAGCAGGGAATCAAACAGCTGCTTTATCCACGCTTCTGTACTTAATCCCGATCGTTCCACGTACTCCTGCACTAAAGGCCTGCCATTAGCGTCTTCATGCAAAAGGGCCGCCAGCGTTACTGGGTTTTCCTCCTCGTTTACAGCCGTATAAATACTTTCTCTCCAGACAGCACCGAGCATCTCTGTATACTGGTACGGCACTCCCTGCAAATGATGAAACGCCGGATGCGGCACATCGATTGTTTCTGTTTCCCCGAGCAGCCCCATCTCACACGTGTCCCGTAGGAACGGGTCTTCGTCCTTGACCGCCTGAATCCATTTGGTCACTTCCGGGGCCACTTTTGTCCGCTCGCTTGGCAGACCCCGGTAAACCAGTGTATTTAAAATACTTACGGGAAGCTTCACATGTTTTTTTGTTTTATGCTCCGTATTAACAAACGTACGAATCGATTGCTGCGGAAGGTACGCATCTCCTGCATACTCCAGAGGAATAATCCACCCTCCGGCAATATACTCAGCGTAAAGCGTCACAATATGATTGTCCCACTGCCAGTCATGCACCGGCATGTAATAATAGTCCTCCGGTTCTTTCCCGGCACGGTTTATAAGGTCGCTAAAATAGTCGCGTTCGGCTCCATTCAGCTCCTGTTCTATTAATTGACGGTACCCATCAGGATGCAATGTCTGAAACGAAGCAGCTTCCCTATGGACCGCTATCCAGAATAAATGGATCTTCTGCTTATGTTCAGGAGCATAAGAAAGATAATCCTGAAAGCTGAAGCCGATTCGGCCTTTATTGTATGTGATCCAGGGATGGCCGCCCATTTCTCCTTCAAGCAGCAGATAATCCATTTCTGCAAGCTCGGCAGCTGTCGTTTTTTTGTCCAGCAAATAGCAGTCTGCTGTCAGGGTATGATAATATTCTTTGAGTAAATGTCCAGCTGTCTCACTCGAAATCGGAGCCATTTGCTGGAGTTCAAGCAGAAAAGCGTCCGCCCGGATGGGTGATTCTGCTTTATCTTCTTTTTTTACTATACTTTCCGGATACACATGAATACTGTCAAAAAGCCGCTTGCGCGCCGAAAAGGCATAAACTGCCTGCGGTGTTTTCACTTGAAGCTTCTGCGGGTCACCCTCTTCGATAACCTCTGCGTTGATAATGTCCTCGTACAGGAATTCCTGAAGCATTTTAGCCGTTAACCGCCGGTTGGCCTCCTCCCAGTGCAGCTGTTGGACAGATTCTGTGGACTCCGCCGTATATGAATTCATCTGCTTCCTTCCTTTCTTTTTAATATTATGGTGTACAGCTTCACACGATAACCCCGGCCTTTTCTCTCTTAAATTGCTGAAAGACATTTTCAGACCGGACGGGGTAAACGTCCCGGTTTGCGATTTGGTTAATAATAACCGCGTTCCGGTGAGCTCCAAGCCCGAGGTCCGGCGCTCCGACACCGTGCGTATGCATTTCGCCGTTTTGGATAAAAACATGGCGATTTTTCTCAGCCTGCACTGCTCGGTACTTTTCATCAATTTGCAGACGCCCGCGCTCATCACGCTGCAGATACGCTTCGATTCCTTTTAGAAATGGCTGTGGAGATGGCTGATAGCCTGTCGCAGCGATTAGCGCTTCTGTTTCTTCCGTATACTCAGTACTGTAGTTAACTTCCTTCAAAAACAGCTTTATATCGCCAGCAGGCGTACTCTCCATACTCGTAAGTTCCGTATTTGCCTGAAGAACTATGTCCCGGCTTTCCCCTCCAATTGTCTGCTCATACAGCTCGTCGTATACGGCCGCAATCGTATCAGCGCTGATCCCTTTATACAGAAGATCCTGCTTCTGGAGCAGCTCCTCCTTTGTACCAGGGTCAAGATGGTAAAAATAACTGGTATAATCCGGCGAAAAATGTTCAAGTCCGAGCTTGGAATATTCCATAGGGAAAAACCCAGATGACCTCGTATACCAGCGCAGGCTGAATCCATATTCCGGCCGGTTCTTTAACAGATCGAGAAAAACCTCAGCGGCGCTCTGACCGGAGCCTGCCACCGTGATGCTCTGTTTTTGGAGCAATTCATTCCGGCGGTACCGGTAGTCTGCAGAGTGGCAGACACTTCTTCCTTTTTCCATCCATGAGGGAAGCGCCGGTGTCGTGCCGGTACCCATTACTACATGCCGGGAATAGAAGCACTCACTTTTCCCTGCAACAGTATTTTCTGTTTCCACTTTATACAGACCGTTCTCCTTCAGAAAATCCACCTGGACAACCCGCTGCCCAAACCGGCAGGAGGAAAGCTTTTCAGCTGCCCACCGGCAATAGTCATTGTATTCGCGACGCGGAATATGAAATTTCTCATAGAAATAAAAATGATATAATCTCTCCTTTTCCTGCAAGTACTGTAAAAAGGAATAAGGACTTTTTGGGTCAGCCAGCGTAACCAGATCTGCAAGAAATGGAACCTGAAGGCTGGTGCCGTCGAGCAGCATGCCGCCGTGCCATTCAAACCTATCATTTTCATCCAGAAATAGACCATTCACTTCCGGCACATTTTCCACAAGTGCCGCCATTCCCAGGTTAAACGGTCCAATTCCTATCCCAACCACATCGTATATTTCCTCAGTCATCGTGGTCTCCTCCTTCATATGCCCTGCGGGTGCAGACCATCAAAAGCCCACGTTTGTCAGGCAGATCCACCGGCTTTACAGGCTCAAAGCCTGCTTTTTTAAACACATGAATCATTTTGCCATTGGTAATATCAGGCTCAGCGATCACCCGATTTGTCTCTGGTTGCTGAAACTGCATCGAAAGCATAGCTTTTAAAAGCGGCAAGGCAAGTCCCCTGCCCGTTTCTTCAGGCGGCCCAATCAAAAGGTGCACGCCCTGATCTGCCGGTTCCGCCTCGTAATAAGAACCAATTATGTCATCTGCTGCCCAATACACCTCCCAGTAGCTGACCGGGCGGCCATCAAGCTCTCCGATATATAGCGATTGATGATTATCCGCAAGTGCCTTTTGAAGATGCGCTTGATAGCTGCTTTTACTTATATTCAGCTGCCAGAACGGTACGACATGCGCCTGGTGCATCCAGCCGTGCAGAAGATGCAGATCGGATTGTACATCCACCTCACGAAACTGAATGCATTCATCCAGCTCTTCTCCCGACTCCCGGTTAAAAATATGGGGATTAGATTGTTTGGCGTTCATGCTGCATGCACTCCTTTGCAGTCAGTGGGTTTGAAATATGGATATACACAGACTGTTCAGCAAGGGAGCCGACCAATTCGTCCATGTCGAAAAAGCGGGTCAGCAGATTACCCTTGGATGGGATTTTTTCATGTTCAAGAAGACTCTCGGTCAAGGCGGAACGGCCGAATGCTTTTTCCGCATCTTCAAGCTCTTCGCGCAGTATTTGCAGCAAATCCGCTTCTTCAATCAGTCCTGAAGCTCCGAAGCCGTTAATCAGCCCAAACAAATGGTTGATAAAAAAATAGTAACGAAAGCGTTCATCTGCAATGTCATCTGCGCACACAGTATCACTTGAAGCGTTCAACTCCGGCACGTATTCTTTTAAGTGTGCTTCCTTCGAGCGTGCAAAATAGTAGCCTTGATTGTCCCGGTAATAAAACACCTGCGGATAGCCGCCGGTAAAACGTACGACGGAATTCTGCTGATGGGCTTCAAGTGCAATGCCATGAGTCATATACAGCCAGAGCATCGGATGCAGGGAAATTGATAAATACTGCCGGAACCAGTCCCGGCTTACTTCAGCAGTGCTCCGGTCTTCCTCCCGGGCGAGGCGGCGGATCAGATTACCGAGCATACTTCCTTCTCCGTACGCATCGTGCACAAGCCCGGCAGCCAGTGACACCTGATCGTCCATGTCTTCCTGAAACGGATTGCGCCGGATAATCGTTTCAAGACCTGTTTCTTCTTCACCTTTAAGGGCGATATATGCCGGATCACGAACAATTTCAAAACCTGGGAAAAACCGAGCTGTCTCTTGTCCAATCCGGCTTTGCATCAGCTTTTCTACTTCTACGCCGCGCGCCAGTTCTTTTTTTTGATTGACGCGCAGGGAATTGGTAACCTTCACCGGAATTGAGACTTTGAACATATACGGGGACTGCTCGTGATAAAGGGTCCGGATCGAGGAAGTCGCTGTAAAGCTCCGGCCAGCCGGGCCAAGATAGTCTAATTCACCCTGCTCTATCTTCCGCTGAATGGATTTCTGCCGGAGCATGGCCTCTGCCTGAAGTGGATGCACCGGGAGCAGGGCATATCCATCATCCAGACGGCAATAGTCCTCTTTAAATAATGCCTCTGTCTCCGGAGCATTTAGGAGCTCGTTTTTTACGATAGCCGACGCACTTTCTTTTTCCATCGATGCTTCCTCTACCTGCTCGGATGGCGCCCGGAAATAATGCAGCTGAAAGCGGCCTTTTGTTTCCGGCGAATAGAGGTTTCTTTCCTTTTCGCGTTCCATTCCCTGCCGGCTTTTAGGGGTCGGATGCAGCAGATGCCCGAGCAGAAGGGCCTGTTCTGAATCAATGTAGCGGGTGAGGAGTTCACCCTTCTCCTCTTTGCGTGCTTCCAAAAACAGCTCTGTGAGCTCAAAGCTCTGCAGCACCCGCTGCATCATCTCTTCCTTCCCTCCTTTATCACCATATTCAAGCGAAAGCTCCTTCAAAAGCAAAGTCCCGGTGGTCAGCACATCCAGTTCAAGCAGAGAACTGCTTTCGCTGGTTCTATAAAAAAGCGGAAAGTGAAAGATATGCCGGTGGGTCAGGGATCGGTACTTCACTGGAAGGACCAGCTCGATGTTCTGACGGGAGAGCTCCACGCGACATTCCGCCTCTCCCCAGACACCGCTTCCGGTTTCGCGCAAATAACAATTGATAAAGCTCTGCATCGAAGCTTCTGCTGCTTTCTGTTTAAAATTCATCCCTTTTCCTCCTTCGTAAAACTTCAATTTCCCGTCCTGCTTCAATGACCGCCTGAATTACATGATCAATATCTTTTTCTGTCGTTAAAGGGTTCAGCAGAGTGCACTTTAAAAACTGTCTGCCGTCTATTTTTGTTTTGGCAATAACCGCTTCGCCTGAAGCATATAATTGCTGCTGGATTTCTCTATTGATCTCGTCCTCTTCCACTTTTTCAAAAGAATTTTCTGTGCAGTATTTAAACACTACTGCATTCATTTCCGGCTTCAGTACCAGATACAGCGCCGGCTCGTCGCTAATTTTTTCTGCGAGACGCCCGGCCATTTTTAACCCATGGCCAATCATTTCTGCCCACTTTTCCGTGCCGAGGGTGCGGAGTGTCATCAATATTTTAAGTGCATCGAAGCGGCGGGTCGTCTGCATCGAATAGTCCACGAGGTTAGTAAAGCCCTCATCCCTGTCATCCTCTGGATTCAAATACTCCGCCCCGTGTCTGATAAAACGAAAACTATCCTGGCTCCTAACCAAAAAAGCTCCGCAGCTGACTGGCTGATAGAATAATTTATGAAAATCTACTGCCAGGGAATCTGCGTTCTGCATTCCTTCAAGTTTGGCAGTTTGATCACTGCATAGCGCTAAAGCCCCGCCAAATGCTGCGTCCACATGCATCCATAGATTTTCTTTATTGGCCGTATGCTGAATGTCATCGAGCGGGTCAATGCTTCCAAAGTCAGTAGTGCCGGCAGTAGCTACTATGGCAAACGGATGATCACCGGAGTCCCTCGCCTCCTGAATGAAGGCTTCAAGCTTTTCGATGTTCATTTTTTTGTGCTCATCTGTCGGCACCCCTACTACTGACCGCTCTCCCAGACCAAGCTGAACAGCCGATTTTTTTACTGTAAAGTGTGCTTCCTCTGAACAGAAAACTTTAAATCGGGCTGCTTCCGGAGGAAGGCCATCGGCTTTCACATCATGTGACAATTCCCGGGCGCAGTATTGATCTCTTGCAAGCAGCAGCCCCATAAAATTCGACTGAGTGCCTCCAGTCGTGAATGTTCCCGCTGCCGTCTGAGGCAGCTGATACAATTCGCACAGCCAGTTCACTACCTCTGTCTCCACTGTTGTCGCCGCCGGACTTTGATCCCAGGAGTCCATCGATTGATTTAAAGCACTCACGATTAAATCCGCGCACACCCCGGACAAAAGCGGCGGGCAGTGCAGATGCGCCATTGCGTGGGGGTGGCTGATGTTTAAAGAGCTTTTCATAACATGCTCCATTACTTCGTCAAGCACACTATCAAAGGCATGTTCATGCTCTATGCCGTGAAAGAATTGCTTCACCTGCGGCTCTGCTGCTCCGAATACAGGTCTGTCACTTTCATTGAAAAATTCTGTTATATAGGCAGAAGTCCGGGTTAACGTATCAAGGATTCTGCCCTTATCACCGATATTGGTTAAAAATTCATTATCAAATGCGGTATGCGACTCTTCCTTTACAACCGGCATATCGTCTCCTCCATGATCTCTTATTTATAGATAATGAAAATCATTATCAATTAAAATGAAAAAAATAAAAGCTTTATTACAAGCTCTTGATTACAATGTACACACTAATTGAAAATGATTATCAAAGTCAACAACTGCTTTGGAATTGATACAAAGGTTGGTATCGGCCAGTTGAACGGTTTAGGTCTATTACCCTTTCTCCTGTCCAAATAGCGACTTAATATTCACCTGTTTTTAAGAGCTCATGTCGTTAGTTTAAAAACACCCCTATCAGGTAATAAGCCGGGTATCAATAACTATTATCAGGAGGTGCAGCAATTGCTCGTACGTACAAAAGATTTTCAAGCATTTTGGATTTCAGCCACTGATGAAGAAGCAATCGGCTCCATTTCCGATGTCTATTTCGACTCCCGAGGCGAATGGAAGGTACGGTTTCTCGTCGCAGATACCCGTGCATGGTTTGTCGGAGGAAAAGTCCTGCTAAGTCCCCAATTGATTAACCGGCTTGACCTGGCTGGCCAGGCCATTCAGATGAATGCTTCGAAAGACCAGATTAAAAACAGCCCGAAGCCGGACGAACATGAACCTATTTCCCGTTCGTATGAAGCTTCAGTGTTAAACTATTACAACCTGGAGCCTTATTGGATTCCAACAGCCGGAAGCACCGGCACCGGACCGGTCATGCCTGTAGGCGGGCCATTTGCCCCGATGGATGACGACGATAATAATCCGCGTCCTGCCCATGACACTGCTGTAACCGGTCCGGAAGAAAATGAAATGGAAGCTGCCCGAAACAAAGAAGATTACTACCTGCAGAGTACGAAGGATCTCCGCGGCTATGATATCGATGTGAGCGGTGAAAACATCGGCACGATCTCTGACGTGGTTTTTGACACAAACGACTGGAGTGTTCAGTTTATCGAAGTCGATACTGCCGGTGCACTGTCAAGTGACCACTCTCTCGTTCCAGTGGAATGGTTTAATCAGTTTAACGCCCTGGACGAAAGTGCAACTGCCAGTGTGAGCCGTGAAGCGGTGGAAAATTCACCTGATTACGAATCGTCCATGACGCTGACCGATGACTACGGCGAAGAAATCCGCCGTCACTTCGGCAGCCCCTCGAATAAATAAATGAAATTTGCCCGCTGCTTAAATGCAGCGGGCTTTTTTACATCTGCCGGAACCCGAACCTGTGTGATATGTTAAAATAAATAAGCTAATAATCCTTCAAACAGCTCAGGAGTGGACTACCTATGGATAAAAAAGATATTTCCGATCTTCGCAGGCAGTTGAAAACAGACAATGACCTGCTTACGATCTCCGATATTTTTAACGTTTACATAATGAAAGAAACGACCGATATTTATCACCATCAGAGCCAGCCATTCGAAATGCTCGACAGTGATCAGCAGGAGCTGTTTATGGCCAACTTCAAAAAGGTCCTCACCGGGCAGCTGGATGAAAAGCTATTCGAGCTGAAATTTCAGCAGGACGCTGAAAATTCCAGCCAGCTCATTCTTCATAAAGGTCTCTTAAGCCGAAATGTCGAAGACTGGAAGGAACAGATGCTTCGCATGACCGAAAAAATGATTGAAGACCACCCTTATGAAAAGGACACCGTGATTACCTTTATCCGCGCCGAGTATTTAAAGCCGGCCAAACAGCGGAACGAGGAAGCAGAAACAAGCGGACGCGATGCGGTGTACACCAATTCCTTCATTCTCTGCAGCATCAATAAAACAGAAGAGCCGAAAAAAGAAATGCAGTTTGATTACATTGAGAAGGAATTCAAATACAAGGTCGAGGCCGATCCAGTCATTGATCTTAAGCATCCGATGGCCGGCTTTTTGTTTCCCGCAATAACGGAAGGAGCCGCTGACGTCAATCATGTACTATACGCTGCTTCAAAGCCTAACGAACCCGACTACCGGTTTATCGAGGATGTGCTGAACGGCGAAGAAATCGTCACCGCCAAAGAAAACAAAACAGTATTTGAGGATATAGTGAGAGATGTGGTCGGCGACCAGATGAATCCCTCCACGCTTGCGAACGTCTACGGGGAAATTCACCGGGTCGTCGAAGAAAACGAAGAGGACGCCCCGCCGACCCTCGACTATAAAGATGTCGAACGGGTGCTTCAGCAGAGCGGCGAGCAGGTGGAGACCGACAAAGTAAAAACAGCCTTTCAGCGGGTTACCGATAACGAAACGTACGAGCTGAAAGCAAACAGCATCGTGCCGAAATACAATTCCAAATCCATTAAAATTAACACCAAAATCGCCAATATCGCGATCAGTCCGCAGGATCTGGAATACGTAAAACAGGTCAACTATCAGGGAAAACGCTGTATTATGATTGAGATTGAAGAGGACGCAGAGATTGAAGGCTTTAAAATGCTGCCGGAAGCCTTTGGCGAAGATACTCCGTAATAGAACAAGGAAGGCCCCGGGCGGGACCTTCCTTGTTTCTTAATATACAGCTGTCCCGGCGGCGTTTTTTGCATACTACCTCTCACTTCCGCACTAATTTTGTGGCTACTTCCACATGTGTTGTCTGCGGGAACATGTCCACCGGCTGGGCTTCTACGACTTCGTATCCGCCCTCCACGAGGTGCTTTAAATCCCGGGCGAGTGTCGCCGGGTTACAGGAGACGTATACGATACGTTCGGGAGCTACCTCGAGCATCGTATCCAGCAGCTGTTCGTCGCAGCCCTTCCGCGGCGGATCCACAACAACAACGTCCGGACGAATCCCATTTGCTTTTACCCACCACGGCATCACTTCCTCAGCTTTTCCTGTCGCAAAGGTTACGTTGTCAAAATGATTCAGCTGGGCGTTTCGCTTTGCATCACTCACGGCCTGCGGCACTACCTCTACGCCGTAGACTTCCCGGGCTTTTTCTGCGAGGAACAGCGAGATGGTTCCGATGCCGCAGTAAGCATCAATGACCGTTTCATGACCGCGCAGGTCCGCGTACTCCAGCGCTTTATCATACAGCGTTTTTGTCTGGACCGGGTTTACCTGATAAAAGGAACGCGCAGAAATCGCAAACTTCACTTCGCCAATGTGGTCGTAAATATAGTCTTCGCCCCACAGCGTTTTTGTCCGATCGCCGAAGATAACATTCGTTCGTTTCGTGTTCACGTTTTGAACGATGCTTGCCGTATCCTTTACTTCGTCTCGGACAGCTTCAATAAAAGCCTGCTCCTCCGGGATCTTTTTGCCATTTGTAATAAGGACAATCATCAGCTGGCCGGTGGTTGGGGCGTAACGTGTCACGATGTGGCGGAGAAAGCCCCGTCCGTTTTCTTCATCATAGGCGCTCATGCCAAACCGGTCGGCAATGTCTTTTACCTGCTGAACGGCAGCGTCGTTTTCCTTCTGCTGAATGATACACTCATCCATGTCAATAATGTTATGTGTCCGTTTTTGGTAAAAGCCCGCTTTTAACCGGCCGTCCTCTTTTACACCGATCGGCACCTGGGCCTTATTGCGGTAGCGCCACGGATCCTCCATCCCGATCGTATCGTGGACCACTGTTTCGTCGAGGCCGCCGATCCGTTCGAACGCATCCTTCACCTGTTTATGCTTATAGCGGAGCTGGGTATCGTAGGTCATATGCTGCAGCTGGCAGCCGCCGCATTTTACATAGATCGGGCAGGGCGCTTCGGTTCGTTCGCTGCTTTCTTCAAGAACAGTAATAAGCTTCGCGAAGCCGTAGCCTTTTTTTGTTTTAAGAACCTTCGCCTGAATACGCTCACCGGGCAGGGTGTATGGGATAAACAACGCATACCCGTGGATTCTTCCGACCCCGTGTCCTTCGTGGGTTAAATCCTCAATTGTCGTTTCTATTAACTCATTTTTTTCTACCGGGGCTTCCGGCTTATTTTGCTTGCTCATTATTTCGTTCCTTCCGTTCGTTCTAGTCTGTCAAAAAAATTGTAACACAGGAGTGGTTTGGCGTCCGTCTGTTCGCACGCTATAATATAGGAATATATAAGCAAATGAAAAAGAACGGAGAGATACATATGGATATCCGTCTGATTGAACCATCGGATGCGAACGTTCACCTGGCGTTCAGCCAGCAGCTCGACAATGAAACATCGTATATGCTGATGGAGCCGGGAGAACGCAGGCCAACGGCCGAACAGCATCAGCATATGGTAAACGAGTTTATTATGAAGGACCGTCTTGTGCTTTTTATTGTGGAAGACGCGGGTATGGTCGTTGGACACGTGATGGGTGTCGGTGGCAGCACCATCCGCAACTGCCGGACCGCCTCTGTTGTTATAGGGATTCTGCCGGCCTATCAGCGTCTGGGTCTTGGAAGACGGCTGCTTGAGCGTATCGAAGCATGGGCTGAAAAGCGCGGGCTTCACCGTCTGGAGCTGACCGTAATAGAAGAAAACACCGGGGCGCGTGCGCTCTATGAACGCTTCGGCTTTCAGATTGAAGGGATTAAACAGGACTCGCTTTTCGCTCACGGGGCGTACGTCAATGAAATTATGATGGCTAAGCTGCTGTAGAAAGGAGCACCAACCTTGCGCATCTCATTTGAAGCAATTTATGAGCTGATTCTTGCCGCTCTCTTAATATTTTCTTTAACGGTGGATCTGCCTCCTGACCAGTCCAGGTCGCTCGATTTATTTATTTACGTGTTGTTTGTGATTGATTTCGGCGTCCGTTTTTTTGCAAGCGACAACAAGTGGCAGTATATTAAAAGCAATCCGCTCGAGTTGATCGCTATCTTGCCGCTCGGAGAAATTTTCCGGGCTGCCCGTCTCATCCGGCTGCTGAAAGTCCTGCGGCTGATCGTGCTTTTCAGCCGCAGGCATTCTTTGCTTGATGTGTTTTTCTCTAAATATCAAGTGGACCGGGCAGTGATCATTGTCGGCGTGCTGCTGTTTGCTGCCAGTCTCTCGATGCGCTGGATTGAACCTGACTTTCATACATACGAAGAAGCGCTCTGGTGGGCCGTCGTGACAACGACTACGGTCGGGTACGGCGACTTTTATCCGGTAACGACTGCCGGCCGGATTATTGCAAGCATTCTGATGATCGTCGGCATCGGACTGATCGGTATTGTTACCGGCACCGTAGCTGCCTTTTTCTCCCACGATCACCGCACGCTTCCTCCGGAAGCCCGGCACGTACAGGAAACGCTAAACCGTTACCCGGAGCTTACAGCCAAAGAGATGGATGATATGATCGCTTCGCTTGAAAAGTGGAAGGAACGCTACAAAAAAGAGGAAGATCAATCATCGTAATTGTCTTCCTCTTCTACGCCCACCACCTGGCTGCGGCGTTCAAGCAGCACTACGTCGCGCCAGCGTCCCTGCATCTTGCCAATACGCTCCCGGACGCCTACCTCCCGGAAGCCTTTGCGCCGGTGGATACGCAGGCTATAGTCATTTTCCGGAAAAATGCCGGCCTGCAGCGTCCAATAGCCTTCCGTCTCTGCTTTTTCAATTAATGCTTCCAGAAGCGTTCCACCTACTCCGCGCCCGCGTTCATCCTGGTGAATATAGACACTTGTTTCGCCTACACCTTCATATACTTCCCGGCCGGAAACCGGGGCGAGCGCGGCCCAGCCGATTACTTTTTCAGTTGTAGTGTCGATAGCAACAAGACGGCAGGCCAAGTCGTGCGTCGCTGACCAAAGCTCCCATGACGGCGCCTCCGTTTCAAATGTCGCATGCTCACTCATAATTCCCATTTCGTATATGTCCCGGACTTCAGGCCAATGCTCCTTCTGCATTCTCGCTATGTAATAGTCCACGTGCTTCTCCCCCTTATCCTGCTTTTTTTCCTAGAATAACATACCTGTTTTTCTTTTGTTTGTTCCAGCATCCGCCTGTAGGTTGTTTACAATTCAATGAACAAAGGAATACTTTTCACGTAACCTATCTCTCTGCCACAGTGAATTTTACTTATGAAAAGGACGTGTTCGCATGAAGTACCGTCGATTAGGGAACTCCGGCGTAAAAGTAAGTGAAATAGGCCTTGGAAGCTGGCTTACCTACGGCTCCTCCGTGGAGGGCCAGACTGCTGGTAATATTATTCACCATGCATATGAAAACGGCATTAATTTTTTTGACACGGCGAACGTCTACAATAAAGGAGAAGCGGAAAAGGTCGTAGGCAAAGCTTTAAGCTCCTACAGCCGTGACAGCTACGTGCTGGCTTCGAAGGTGTATTTTCCAATGGGAGACGGGCCGAACGACCGCGGACTCTCCCGCAAGCACATCATGGAGCAGTGCGATGCCAGCCTGCAGCGGCTCGGTACGGATTATATGGATTTGTATCAGTGCCACCGCTATGACCCTGATACCCCGCTGGAGGAAACGCTGATGGCGCTTGATGACCTTGTGCGCCAGGGTAAAATTTTGTACTACGGCTTCAGCGAATGGTCTGGCACCCAGATCAGCGATGCGGCACATATTGCCGATAAACGAAACCTTCATCGGCCGGTATCGAACCAGCCAATCTACAATATGCTCGTACGCTACATCGAAAAAGAGGTTCTTCCGATCAGCGAACGCGAAGGGCTAGGACAGGTTGTCTTTTCCCCGCTTGCCCAGGGCATTTTAACCGGCAAATACCGTCCGGGCGAACAGCCTCCGTCCGACAGCCGTGCTGCCAATTCAAATATTAATTTTGCAATGGAGAAGTTCATGGACGACCGCATTCTCGAAAATGTCGTAAAACTGGAGAATTTAGCCCGTAATGAGCTCGGTGTTAAGCTTTCCCAGCTCGCCCTCGCCTGGATTCTTCGAAAACCTGGCGTAAGCTCGACCATTGTTGGAGCGAGCCGTCCCGAACAGCTCGAAGAAAATTTAAAAGCTGCGGAGCTTGAGCTGCCGGACAATCTGCTCGATGAAATCGACAGCACCCTTCAGGAAATTGAAGATGTTACCTCCAGGCTTCATTAAACACTATGCCGCCGCAGCCGGCGGGATTATTTTTATATACAGAACTTCTATATTTTCATTATTTTTAAATGGTGCTATAATGAACTTGTGTAAGCGTTTCCAATTTTTCTCTAAAACGAAGGAGGATTTTGCATGAGATACGATGCACCAAACACCCCCGAAAGCCTGGTACATTTTAAAAACAAATACGATAACTTTATTGGAGGCGAATACAGAGCACCGGCTCAGGGCGAATATTTTGATAACGTCAGTCCGGTTACCGGTACCGTTTTCTGCCAGATTGCCCGTTCAACGAAAGAGGACGTTGATGCGGCAGTGGCAGCAGCCAATAAAGCGAAGGAAGCATGGGGCAAAACGTCCACGACCGAACGCTCCAATATTTTAAATAAAATGGCGAACCGGATGGAAGAAAACCTTGAAATGCTTGCCGTTGCCGAAACTTGGGAAAACGGCAAAGCTGTCAGGGAAACACTAAATGCTGATATCCCTCTTGCCATCGATCATCTTCGCTACTTCGCGGGCGTTATTCGTGCCCAGGAAGGAACAATAGGCCAGATCGACGATGACACTGTAGCATATCATTTCCACGAGCCGCTCGGCGTTGTCGGCCAGATTATTCCGTGGAACTTCCCGATTCTTATGGGGATCTGGAAAATCGCTCCTGCGCTTGCTGCCGGCAACTGCATCGTTCTCAAACCGGCTGAACAGACACCAGCGTCGATTTACAAGGTGCTTGAGCTCGTTGAAGACCTTCTGCCGCCAGGCGTTCTGAACGTAGTGAGCGGCTTCGGGGTTGAAGCCGGCAAACCGCTTGCCCAGCACGAGGGCATTGATAAAGTGGCATTTACCGGGGAAACGACGACCGGACGACTGATTATGCAGTACGCTTCAGAAAATATAATTCCGGTAACGCTCGAGCTTGGCGGCAAATCACCGAATATTTTCTTTGAAGACGTAATGGCCGAAGACGATTCGTATCTAGACAAAGCGATCGAAGGCTTCGTCATGTTTGCCTTGAATCAGGGGGAAGTGTGCACGTGTCCATCCCGTGCTCTCATTCAGGAATCCATTTATGATAAATTTATTGAACGGGCTATTGAACGCGTGAAAGCCATCAACGTCGGTCATCCGCTCGACACCGACACGATGATGGGCGCCCAGGCTTCCAAGGAGCAGCTCGATAAAATCCTTTCCTATCTCGATATCGGGAAACAGGAAGGTGCAGAGGTTCTAGTCGGCGGTGAAGCAGCCCAGGTCGACGATGAAGACCGTTCACAGGGATACTATGTACAGCCAACCGTATTTAAAGGCCACAACAAAATGCGCGTGTTCCAGGAGGAAATCTTCGGGCCTGTGCTGAGTGTGACTACCTTTAAAACTAAGGAAGAAGCAATGGAAATCGCCAACGATACGCTGTACGGACTTGGCGCCGGCGTCTGGTCGCGTGATATGAACACCGCATACCGGTTCGGACGCGCAATCCAGGCAGGCCGTGTATGGACTAACTGCTTCCATGACTATCCGGCTCATGCAGCCTTTGGTGGCTATAAAAAATCAGGTATTGGCCGGGAGAACCACAAAATGATGCTCGGCCATTACCAGCAGACGAAAAACCTTCTGGTCAGCTATAGCGAACAGCCGAAAGGATTCTTTTAAGCGCACGGCGACCGGAAGCATTAAAAAGGAGGATGTCTCATGGCAGTAGAGCGTGTAACCGCTACTGACGCTGCCCTTGAACTAATCAACAGATTGACAAAACGGCACGGTCCGTTAATGTTTCACCAGTCCGGCGGCTGCTGCGACGGCAGCGCCCCGATGTGCTATCCGGAAGGCGACTTTAAAACCGGCAACAGTGACATGTATATGGGAGATATCGGCGGGGCCCCATTTTATATGTCGAAGGATCAATTTGAATACTGGAAGCACACGCAGCTGATTATTGATGTTGTTGACGGCCGGGGCGGGATGTTTTCCCTTGAAGGACCAGAGGGCAAACGGTTTTTAACCCGCTCACGGGTATTTTCCGAAGAAGAACGCACAGAGCTCGAACAAAATTCCACTGTTTAAACATCCAGGCATTCTGCATTTGCGCAGAATGCTTTTTTCTGTCTGGTGTGCCTATTGTCATTTTAAGTATTTCTTATTATTCTATAATTAACAAAGAAATAAGCACCGTTTGAGGGCGCGCTACAGTAAAGGATGAAGGCCTATGCATCATTCATCAACATCACCGTTCCGACCCTTCCCCACCCTGGAAACGTCAAGGCTCCGGCTACGGGCCCTGCGTTATTCAGATCTTGAAGATATTTACGAATACGCCTCCAATCCGTTGGTCTCCCGCAACGTTTTATGGGACACCCACAGAAGCCGTGGGGAAACAAAAGATTTTCTGGATATCACGATGAATTCCTATAAATACGGCGACCGGGCGCCATTTGGCATCGAACGCAAGGACTCCGGCAAAGTAATTGGCACCATCGATTTTGTGCATTGGGACCGGGGCCATGCCAACGGGGAAATTGGCTATACGCTCGCCCCGGATCATTGGAACCAGGGGTTCGGATCGGAAGCAGCACGGGAGATTATCCGCTTCGGCTTTGAAGATATGGGCCTCCACCGGATTGAAGCCCGGTGTTTTACCGAAAATACAGCATCCGCCAAGGTGATGGAAAAGGTCGGCATGGTGCATGAAGGCACACTGCGCCGCTCGCTGTTGATTCAAGGGGTACGGCGGGATGTGATGATTTACGCTATTTTAAAAACAGAATGGAAAAGCTATTAAAAAAACAGCCGACAATGCGGCTGTTTTTTATGGGCAGAACAGTTCGATATGCTGGTACAAATTTTCAAACGTCGCCGGCAGATGGCCGCCGTATTCCCCGTCAAGATTCAGCTGCATGTCTTCTTTAGCCTCTATACGCAGCTGTTTTGCTTTAAAGTATTTAATTTTAGGATTTTCCAGATGCCTTCCTCGCAAAGCCTGACGTAGCAGCTGGCTGAATTCAAACATCGTCATTTTCTGTACAATCAGCACATCAAAATAACCGTCATTGTACTCTGCCTGGGGAAGAAGTTTTTCAAAACCACCGACGGAGTTAGTGTTGGATACGAGAAACATTGTAATTTCTTCCTCGAGAAGCTTTCCATCGTATTCAACAGTGGCCATCTGCGGATGCAGGGACCAGAATTTTTCAAACCCTTTAATGAAATAGGCGGCCTGCCCCAGTGCCGTTTTCAGCCCTTTCGGGGTGTCATAGGTAAGCTCCGTCAGCTTCCCTCCCGCAGCAATATTAATAAAGTACGATCCGTTCGCCTTTCCTATATCAATGACCTGGGTGCGTCCGCGCGCAAATACGTCGCAGACCTCTTTAATTTCTTTTCCCTGCAGTCCGAGAGCCCGGGCAAAATCATTCGTCGTTCCGGCAGGGATAAGTCCTACTCTGGGGCGCCACTCCTGTTCAGCGATCCCATTAATGACCTCAAAAATAGTTCCATCTCCACCTGCGGCAATTACGGCTTCGAACCCATCCTTTGAGGCGCGCCGTGCCTCCTCCCGGGCGTCCCCCTCCCCACGGGTCATAAAGGCCGACGTTTCGTAACCTGCCTGCTCCATCCGGTCTAATATATAAGGCACCTGCCGCTCCATCTGCTCTCTTCCAGACGTTGGATTGTAAATTACTCTCGCTCGTTTTCGCATATTATAACCCCTATTACATCGAAGATTTCAATTCATTTGGCTAATATATAAAAGAACTATCTTTGTCTCTCATTGTTACATGCGTTACTAATTAATTGTATACTATTGTTAATTCATTAAACAGTAGCAGCTGTGGGGTCGATATTTTTTGGCTTAAAATTGGAATATTGCGCAAAGGTAGCCCTTTGAAATCGCAGGTAATTTTCTTCTATAAAATCATAAAACATCTTTTGCCCTTTATCTTTCAGGATAAACATAGCTTTTTCCATAGATCGTAAAGCGTTCGCGTATTCGCCCATATAAAATAAAGCTACACCCTTTTGGTAATAAAGTTCACCTAACAGATACACTGATTCTATGTCGTATATATATTTTACTCCTTCATTTGCGACTTCCAGGCTTTTTTCAAACTGCATGGCTTTGGAGTATACAATGCACAAATTCATATAAATTTTTGTTTTGGAAGTATCCCATTGCGCTACAGGAAGTTTTGTATAAAGAGCAAGAGCCTCATTAAAATAATAAATGGCGTCTTTATACTCGTTCATATCCATATATACTGTACCAATATTTATATATATACCAATATCTTCTTCTGTAATGCTTAAAGAACCTGTATCCACATCCAGGGCCAACTGTAATAATTCCAGGGATTCTTCTTTTTCAAGTGTTAATTTAGAGTGGCAGGCGGCTCTTTTCCATAACAAAAATTTAAGATGGACAGGCTTTCGAAATAGTGGATTTTTTAATTCTTGTCTAATGATTTTCATTGCTTCTTCTAATTCATATATACGTACCAGTTTATCAATTTTATCCTTAGTCTCCTGTATATAGTTAAATCGTGGAGCTTCATGATCTTCAAAAAAATAACTAATCTTCACTCCTAGTTTTATTGCCATTTGATGGAGTATATCTGCGGTCGGCTGTATTTCTCCCCGTTCAATTTTGGAGACAGCTCTTTGAGAACAAATACTTTCAGCTAGTTCTCTTTGACTTACTTCGTAGTACTGTCTTAAATCTTTTAATTTTTTCCCGACATTTGAATCTTCCATACAACCACCTTTTAAGAACTATAGTTCTAGTCACTTTAGATTTTACCACAATTCTAGAGCTTTCACCTAATTATTGGGCAATGAATGCATTAGAAGCCCAAAGATATTTATATACGTATATGTCATAATGCATATAGAAAATAATTACAAAGTTTCTTGTAGGAGGGTTGTTTTCAGTGAAAGCTAATTTGATTAAATTGACTGTAGCTATAGGGTTAGTAACAACGGCTGGTGCTGCTGGCGATTTCCAGTTACTAGTTAACTTGCCGGGAATAATGTAATTATTTTTAAATAATTGTAAACCGTCACCCTCGACACACGTTTCACACCATTAACCAAGCTTACCCCTGTTATATTTTTTGTATCCCTTGCAGTTTAGCTGGCAGGGGATTCTTTTTTTACTTACTTTCCAAACATTTATCTACATAGGAGGAGTGGCCATGCATCCGGATCAATACATTGCTTACTTTGTAGATCAGTTTTTGTACCAGCTGGATCGTGCGGACGACCCGGCCGAGCTCTGCAAGCTCCGCGATCAGGTGTTTGAACAAGTCGCCCTTATCGGCGCCCGTATCCCTTATATTGAAATGATGGGCGCCATCTGGCACAAACACCCTGCCATCCTTCAGGAAGCACTCGAGAAAGAGCCTGTCTGTTATGGTCTTTTAGTTGATACGTTTCAGTACATTTCTTCGAATCAGTTTGTGTATATGCGCTGGCGGCTGAACGAATGGGCCAGGCTTTCTGCGTGAACAGAAAATAGGTTATATTCGGCAAAATATCGGGAAAATACCCTCCACCTATAGTTTACGGAGGGGATAAAAAATGGCTGATTTTACCGTGGATTCCCAGATATACCTTCGCCCGTTTAAAGATAAGGACGCTGCCGATTATCTGCAGCTGGTGGAGGATAATCGTTCATACCTGCGTCATTGGCTTCCCTGGGTGGATAAGACACGCGAGCTGCGTGACGTACTCCGTTTTTTTGAATACCGGGCCAAGCTTGCCCGCCGCGGCACCTCTTACACGTTTGGTATCTGGTACGAAGGCAGGCTCGCCGGTGCGATCAGCTTCAACCATGTGTACCGACTGACCCGGCGCACCGTTATTGGCTACTGGCTCGCCGCCCCCTTTCAGGGCAAAGGCATTATGACCCGGGCGGTACAGACATTGACTGATTATGCCTTTCGGGATATTCATCTTAGGCGTGTGGATATTTGCGTTGCTCCGGATAATCGGCCCAGCCGTTCAATTCCGGAACGGCTCGGCTTTGAAAAATATAAGTATGTGCGTAATGCCGAATGGCTGTACGACCATTATGTCGATCACGTTGTCTATACGATGCGTTCGCGCTTCTGGCTGCCAGCTATTCTTGGTCCCGGCATGGAGCATACAAAAACCCCGCAGTTTTAACGCTGCGGGGTTTTTCGTATTAGCGCTGTTCCATGCCTTTAAGAATTAAAGAGTTTACCATCTGAGGGTTGGCTTTCCCTTTCGTTTCCTTCATCACCTGGCCGACTAGGAAGCCGAGCGCTTTGTCTTTTCCATTTTTGTAGTCTTCGATCGATTGCGGGTTATTGTCCAATATGCCGTCAACTACCTGCTTAAGCTCTCCTTCATCAGAGATCTGCATAAGTCCTTTATCTTTTACGATCTGCTCCGGATCGCCGCCCTGCTCCATTACATCTGCAAAAACCTGCTTCGCAATTTTGCTTGAAATAGTGCCTTTTTCAATGAGTTCAATCAGCTTGGCAAGCGACTCCGGCGTGAGAGCCGTCTCGTCGATATCCATATCGTTGTTGTTTAAATAGCCGCTTACCTCGCCCATCAGCCAGTTGGCTGTAAGCTTGCTGTCCGCTCCGGCATCAACAGTTTCCTGGAAAAAGTCTGCGATTGCCTTGGACTGCACCAATACCGAGGCGTCGTATTCGGAAAGTTCGAAGTCCTCGATATAACGCTTCTTCCGTGCATCCGGAAGTTCCGGAATGGAAGACATGATCCGTGATTTCCAGTCTTCGTCGATATAGTACGTGACCAGGTCCGGTTCCGGGAAGTAGCGGTAATCGTCCGAGCCTTCTTTGATACGCATCAGAATTGTTTCTTTTTTCGCGTCATCCCACCGGCGCGTTTCCTGCAGTACTTCCCCGCCCGAAAGCAGTTCTTTTTCCTGACGTTCTTCTTCAAATGCCAGTCCTTTTTGCACATTCGTAAATGAGTTCAAGTTTTTCAGCTCAGTTTTCGTGCCAAATTCCTCCTGGCCTGCCGGACGGATGGAAATGTTCGCATCACAACGGAGCGACCCTTCTTCCATTTTGCAGTCGGAAACGTCAGTATACTGCAGAATCGCTTTTAGTTTTTCCAAATAAGCGTAGCCTTCCTCGGGAGTCGTAATATCCGGCTCTGACACAATTTCAATCAGCGGTGTGCCAACACGGTTAAAGTCAACCAGAGAGTGGCCTCCGTCTTCGTCGTGCGTGAGTTTTCCGGCATCTTCTTCCATATGAATGCGGGTAATACCTATACGCTTCGGTCCGTTTTCTTCTGTTTCAATGTCAATCCACCCGTTTTCTCCAATTGGCTGGTCAAACTGGGAAATTTGATAAGCCTTTGGATTGTCGGGATAAAAGTAGTTTTTCCGGTCGAATTTCGTTTCTGGGGCAATCTCGCAGTTCATTGCAAGCGCTGCTTTCATGGCATAGTTGACCGCCTGCTCATTCAAAACCGGAAGCACTCCCGGATGGCCCAGGCAGACCGGGCACGTATGCGTATTCGGAGGAGCACCAAATTCGGTTGAGCAGTTGCAGAAAATCTTTGTATTTGTTTTTAACTCTGCATGGACTTCGAGTCCAATGATTGTTTCAAAGTTCATGGTCCTGGTTCCTCCCCTATAATTCCGGTCTGGCTTTATGGTGTTCAGTTGCCTGTTCAAAGGCGTGGGCAACTGTATAGATCGTTTCTTCAGCAAATGGCTTGGCTATAATCTGCAGACCGACCGGCATATTGTCCGAGAAGCCGCACGGCACGGAAATCGCCGGAATACCAGCCAGGTTTACCGGAATGGTTAGAATGTCGTTGGCGTACATCGTGAGCGGGTCATCAAGCTGCTCCCCGAGCTTAAACGCAGTGGTCGGTGCTGTCGGTCCGACGATGACGTCATAGTCGGCAAACACCTTTTCGAAGTCCCGGCGGATCAGCGTCCGCACCTGCTGGGCCTTCTTGTAATAAGCATCGTAATATCCGGCGCTCAAAGCAAAGGTTCCAAGCATAATCCGACGCTTCACTTCTTCGCCGAATCCTTTGCTGCGGGTTTCTTTGTACATTTCCACCAGATCCTTCGCGTTTTCATCGCGAACACCGTAGCGGACACCGTCAAAGCGGGCCAGGTTGGCTGAAGCCTCTGAAGAAGCAATTAAATAATATGCAGCGACTGCGTATTTTGAATGAGGAAGGGAAACTTCTTCCCACACTGCCCCCTGGCCCTCCAGTACCTTCAGTGCTTCAAGCACCCGCTGTTTAACGCCTTCATCCACGCCTTCCCCGATGTATTCGGCCGGCACACCAATTTTCAGGCCTTTAACATCTTTGCCGAGTGCTTCCAGATAATTTGGTACCTGTACATCTGCGGAGGTCGAATCGTTTTCCGAATGACCGGCAATCTGCTGCAGGACGTAAGCATTATCTTCAACCGAACGGGTAAGCGGTCCGATCTGATCCAGGGAAGAAGCAAAAGCCACAAGACCGTACCGTGATACGCGTCCGTAGGTAGGCTTTAAGCCAACAACTCCACAGTAGGAGGCAGGCTGGCGAATGGAGCCTCCTGTATCAGAACCTAACGAAAACAGCACTTCGCCGGCTGCCACTGAGGCTGCCGAACCGCCGCTTGAACCCCCTGGAACATACTCGGTGTTCCACGGGTTTCTCGTTTCCTGCACGCCGGAGTTTTCCGTTGAGGAACCCATGGCGAATTCGTCCATGTTCAGCTTCCCGACGGTTACCGTTTCTGCCTCGTCCAGTTTATCCATCACAGTCGCGTTATGGACCGGATCGAAATTTGCAAGCAGCTGGCTCGCGCAGGTGGTCCGCAGATCCTGGGTGATAATATTATCTTTAATACCTGCCGGCATGCCGAACAAAAACGGCACCTCGCCGCCGTTTTGAATCTGCTTATCAAGCTTTGCAGCCTGCTCGAGGGCCCGGTCTTCGTTCAACGTTAAAAACGCTTTTACATCTGTATCTACTTCGCGAATACGGGCAAATGAAGCTTCCACCAGCTCGGCGACAGTTACTTCCTGGTTTTTTATTTTCGTATGTAACGACGCTACACTTTCTTCCAAAATGGACATACGTTATCTCCCTTCTTTTACTCCAGCACGGATGGTACTTTCACCTGGCCGTCTTTTTGGTCCGGAGCATTTTTTAATGCTTCCTCCCGGTCAAGCGATGGTTGAATGGTATCTTCACGCAGTACGTTGTGAATATCGAGTACGTGGGATGTCGGCTCCACTTCAGTCGTATCAAGTTCATCGAGCTGTTCAGCAAATCCAATGATCGCATCAAGCTCTGCGGTCAGCTTCTCTAAATCTTCATCGGACACGGAGAGGCGAGCCAAATGGGCTACGTGCTCCACGTCTTCTTTCGAAATATGTGCCATCAGTTTTTCCTCCTTTAAGTGCTTCCATCTTTCTTCTATCGTGACAATACTCTGATCATATCAAAGAAAAAGGAAAGCGGGCAACTGTGCCCACTTCCCGCGCTCACAAATTACTCATTGTATACGTGAACGTACATATCCTCTCCCGGCTCTTTCGTAATTAACGCTTCCTGGCCAGCAGAGGAATTAATATTCACTTCAACTTCAAGGCCGTTCGGAAAAATGTCTTCCACATTATCCGCCACGTGCTGGGTGAAGGCGACGATTTCTGTTTTACTATAGAATTGAATAGGAATATCAATCGTCAGGCTGTCAAGTTCACCGTTGACGTAATGACCTTCTCCAACTACACCGACTGTATTGTCAAAAAAGCTGTTCACTTCATTACTAAACTCATCGAACATTTCAGAATCCGAACGGTTATTTTCTTCTGCTTCCGAAGACGGGAACAGATAGTTCGATTCATTTAACTCGTTCCAGCTTCCAGGCTCCTGCCCCGGCTCAGCCATACCAGTTGCAATAAACGTTCCCGGCACGCTCGAATCTCTTGGAGCCTCCTGGAAGACGGTAAACATAATCGGCACTTCTTCAATGCGGTCTGAATTCTCACGTTCATCGTCCCGCAGACGCTCCGTGATTTTCCCTGCAATACGCTGGGCGTCCTCAAGAGCATTCTCTTCACTAATGGACTCCTCGAGCCACGGGCCGTAGGTACCGTCCTCATTTTCTTCGCGGAAGTAATATGTTTCATTCATCGAAAGCCCGATGACAATGCCGCCCAGTTCAAGACCGCCGCTTCCCTCTTCCATATAGTTATGTTCAAGCAGGTTGGACATTGTTCTCGGTGCACCGCGTTCACGCTCCTCAAACCCGTCTCCTTCACTGCCGGCAAGCGGTGGGTTCAGCCCTTTCGGCCTCGTCGTTGGTTCCCCGTCGCCTTCTTCGCCTTCCCGGAGCAGCCAGTTATTTAACTCACTGCGTTCAATAACCTGGCCTTCCCGGAAATAATAATCATCCTGACTGAACTCTTCCGAAGCAAGCTCCTGCATGCCTATTTCCATCCGCTCAAGGTCAAAGCGATTATAAACAACGGAATTACTGAGTCCCCGGGATTCACCCGTGACGTACTGGCCATCGTCAGTGAGTACCGCCCGGTAGTACTCATCCAGGCTTGGAATGCCAGCACTCAGCGACAACTCTTCTTCTGATTCCGGCTGAGAGTCCTCTGATTCTGATTCATCCCCGCCAAACAACCCGCATCCTGATAATGCAAACACGGAAGCAGCTATAACAAGGCCGGCTCTTTTCCGCATGATATCATTTCCTCCATTCCCGGCGTTTCCTTCCAGATATTTTTTCTCTTTTGTACGTCCAGACGTTTACATTTTTTTCTTTCCCATCTCTATCTTAGAAGGTATGCCCGAGTGAAACAAGCTACTTTTATCTTCTTTTTATTCACTTGTCTGCTCAATTAACTGCTGTTCGTCCCAGACAGCCACGTTTAGCTCTCTCGCTTTTTCCAATTTAGAGCCGGCTTCTTCCCCTGCCACCACAATATCCGTGTTGCTGCTGACGCTGCCGGTAACCTTTCCGCCCAGCGCCTCAATACGCTCCTTAGCGTCCTTACGGGTTAATTCCTGCAGTTTGCCGGTAAGCACAACCGTTTTTCCGCTGAACGCTGTATCTGTTGCCTGTTCAGATTTTCGCGGGCCTTTATATTCCATATTCAGCCCGAGCCGGCGCAGCTCGCCGAGCAACACCGAAACGTTTTCCTGTTCAAAATAACTAACAATGGAATCTGCCACTTTCTCGCCAATGTCATAAATGGCAAGAAGCTGGTCTTTATCTGCCTGTTCAAGCGCCTCCATCGTACCGAATTCTTCCGCCAGCGTCCGGGCCGCTTTGGAGCCGACAAACCGGATGCCAAGGCCGAACAGTAAGCGTTCCAGTGAATTTTCTTTGGAAACTTCAATCGCTCTCAAAAGATTATCAACGGATTTTTCTCCCATACGCTCAAGCTCAAGCAGTTCATTCCGGTCGAGCTTATAAATGTCTTCAATGCCTGAGACTAATTGATGCGAAAACAGCTGCTGAATCACCTTTTCCCCGAGGCCGTCGATATTCATCGCCCCCCGGGAGACAAAATGAATCAACGCTTCCTGCAGCTGGGCCGGGCAGTTCGGATTCATGCAGCGAAGAGCCACTTCCTCCTCGAGACGTACAAGCTCTGTCCCGCAGGACGGGCATTCGGTCGGCATTTCAAATTCCCGTTCATTTCCTTCGCGGAGCTCTGTGAGCACCCGTACGACCTCCGGAATAATATCCCCGGCTTTTTTGATGACAATCTGGTCTCCGAGTTTGATTCCCTTTTCCCGGATCAAGTCTTCATTATGAAGCGAAGCCCGCTGCACTGTTGTTCCCGCCACCTGAACCGGTGTCAGCTTCGCCGTCGGGGTCACTACGCCGGTACGTCCAACACTTAAAATAATATCCTCGAGTGTTGTCACCTTTTCTTCTGCCGGAAATTTATAGGCCGTGGCCCAGCGTGGACTTTTTGCTGTAAATCCAAGGTCCTCCCGCTGGCCTAAATCGTCCACCTTGATGACGATGCCATCGATTTCATAGGAGAGCCCATTGCGGTTTTCCGTCCAGTAGTCTACAAATTCCAGCACTTCCTCAATGGTTCGGCATTTTTTCGTTTCCGGGTTCACTTTGAATCCGAGCTGATCCATAAAATCAAGCGATTCGGCGTGCGTATTTACTTCCAGCTCATCATCATTGCCGGCCCCGTAAAGGAAAATATCCAGGTTCCGCTTGGCCGCAATTTTCGGGTCAAGCTGCCTGAGAGAACCCGCAGCTGCGTTACGCGGATTGGCAAATGGCTCTTCTCCATTTTTCTCCTTGTCTTCATTCAGGCTGAGAAATGAACGCTCCGGCATAAACACTTCTCCGCGCACTTCAATATCCACCGCTTCTTCAAGACGCAGAGGAATCGCCCGGACCGTTTTCAGGTTATGGGTAATATCCTCTCCAGTCGTGCCGTCGCCCCGGGTCGCCCCGAGTACAAAGCGTCCGTCCTCATAGGAAAGCGATACGGCCAGACCATCTATTTTCAGCTCGCACACGTATTCCACATTGTCACCGGTCACCTGGCGCACCCGCCGGTCAAAGTCCCGCACATCCTGTTCGTTGAACACATTTCCGAGACTCAGCATCGGAATCCGGTGCTGCACCTTGCGAAAGCCTTCCAGAGGCGCTCCTCCAACCCGGACCGTCGGAGAATCGGGAGCCTGCAGATCCGGAAAATCATTTTCAAGCTGGATCAGCTCCTGCAGCCGTTCATCGTATTCAGCATCCGGCACGATTGGATTGTCTTTGACATAATAATAATAGCCGTATTTATCCAACAGCTCACGGAGTTGTTGCACACGTTCTTCTGCTTGTTTTCTCTCCATCGGCTTCGTCCTTTCTACGCTTTTTCAATCGGGGCAAATGTTGCCATCAGCCGCTTGACGCCTTCGCTCGGAAAGGCAATATCGAGTTCCATGTCATTGCCTTCACCTCGTACGCTGACAACAGTACCGGTGCCCCATTTTTTGTGTTTGGCCTTGTCGCCAATATTCCAGGCAAGGTCACTGCCTCCGCTTGGTGTCGGTGCTTTGCTTTCCCGGGGTGCAGCCGTCGCGGCCTGGCGTTTCCGTTCAAACGGGGAACCCGTTTTTCCGCCGGCAGGCGCCTGCTGCTTTTCTTCACGCCCGGAAATCAGCTCCTGTGGGAGCTCCTGAATGAACCGCGACATTGGGTTTGCCTGCGTTCGTCCGTACTGCATCCGCATGGAAGCGTGGGTCAGGTGAAGCTCCTGCTCGGCCCGGGTCATTCCAACGTAGGCGAGCCTGCGCTCTTCTTCCATCTCTTCGGGCTCAAACAGTGAACGGTTGTGCGGGAAGATTCCTTCCTCCATCCCAATAAGAAACACGGTCGGAAATTCCAGTCCCTTGGCGGAGTGCAGGGTCATCATCGCTACCTTGTCCCGCACGTCTGTGTCATCATTTTCGTTCAAATCAGCCACAAGCGCCAGATCCGTTAAAAAGGAAATTAATGATTTATCCTCGCTCCGTCTTTCAAACTCCTGGGCTACCGTCATAAATTCTTCGAGGTTTTCAAGACGGCTCTGTGACTCCAGCGAGCGTTCATTTTTCAGCGCTTCCCGGTAGCCGGTCTTCTCCAGCAGTTCTTCAACCAGTTCGGTCACCGAAAGGTAGTCCTGCATCTGCATCCAGTGCTTCATCTGCTCGGCAAAGGACTGCAGCTTCTTGACCGGCCCGGCGCCAAGACCAATTTGATCGGCCTCCTGCAGCGCATGGATGAGGGAAATATCCTGACTCGCAGCATACTTGGTCACCTTTTCCATCGTGGAGGCTCCGATGCCCCGCTTAGGCACATTTACAATCCGTCCGAGGCTGATGTCGTCATCCGGGTTTGCCACCGTCCGCAAATAGCCGAGCAGGTCTTTGATTTCTTTTCGATCATAGAACTTAGTGCCGCCGATCATATTGTACTCGACGCCTGATTTTACAAACATTTCCTCAATCACACGGGACTGAGCGTTTGTCCGGTATAAAACGGCAATATCACCGTGGCGTATATCCTTCTTTCTCGTAATTTCTTTGATTTTATCCACTACGTAATACGCTTCGTCGCGTTCGTTGGAGGCCTGAAAATAGTAGATATTTTCCCCGTCCGGATTCGACGTCCAAAGCGTTTTTTCTTTACGCCCGGCATTGTTTTTAATCACTTCATTTGCCGCGCGCAGAATCGTTTTCGTCGACCGATAGTTCTGTTCGAGGAAAATAGTGACTGCTTCCGAATAGTCCCGCTCAAAGGAAAGGATATTTTGTATATCCGCCCCACGCCATTTGTAGATGGACTGGTCTGAATCCCCTACAACACAGAGGTTGTGACGCTTTGCTGCGAGCATATTAACAAGCATGTACTGCGCCCGGTTAGTATCCTGGTATTCATCCACATGAATGTACTGGAATTTCCGCTGGTAAAACTGCAGCACCTCCGGCACGTCTTCAAACAGCTGGATCGTTTTCATGATCAGATCGTCAAAGTCAAGGGCGTGGTTGTTCCGGAGCCGGCGCTGGTACTCTTTATACACATCCGCTGCAATTTCTTCGAACGGCCCTTCTGCTCTTTCTGCAAACTGATTCGGTGTTTCAAGCACATTTTTATTGGACGAAATCATGCCAAGGATCGCCCGTGGTTCAAATTTTTTCGAATCGATATTCTGATCCTTTAAGATCTGCTTGATAACAGAAAGCTGGTCGCTTGAATCCAGTATCGAAAAGTTCCGGTTATAGCCGATCCGGTCGATATCCCGGCGGAGAATGCGGACGCACATCGAGTGAAAGGTCGACATCCAAATGTCCTCGGCAACCGGTCCGACGAGTTTGCCGACACGCTCCTTCATTTCTTTGGCAGCTTTATTTGTAAAAGTAATCGCAAGAATCGCGTAGGGTGGAATCATTTTTTCTCTAATTAAGTAAGCAATCCGGTGGGTTAATACCCGGGTTTTTCCGCTTCCTGCCCCGGCCATAACCAGAAGCGGGCCTTCCGTGTGCTGCACCGCTTGCTTCTGCGGCTCGTTCATTCCGGATAACATGCGCTCAATGATTTGTCGCTGCATGATGCCACCGCCTTTCGTAAGTATTCAGGAACATACGTTCCTGCTTTAGTATACCGAATATTTGTGATTTACGCTAAGGTCTGACCGCTCTGACGGTCTGCACTGCTCTCTTTACATTTTCATATACAATGTCTCCGACTACGATGGTATCTGCGTAAGCAGCCATTTCCGCTGCCTGCTCTTTCGAACGGATACCGCCGCCGTAAAAGAGCCTTGCTTCGTGTAATGCTTTCCGCGCTTCCTGAACCATGCGCACGTCGCCGTATGTGCCGCTGTATTCTATATAAAAAATTGGAAGATGAAACAGCCGGTCTGCCATCGCAGCATATGCTTCAATATCTTCATCCGTCTGTTCCGTCCTGGCCTCTGTTAATGCTGCTGCCTTGGCATCCGGATTTAAAATGCAGTACCCTTCCGCGAGTACTTCCTCCTGCTCAAGGGCAGGGCCCATTTCCTTCAGTGCCTGCTGATGCAGCCCGGTAATCCACCGGGCCTCTCCTGCGTTTAATACCGTCGGCACGAGATAGCAGTCAAAGCCGGGGGTCACCGCTTCTATATTTGAGATTTCAAGCGCGCATGCCACTGGAAACCGACGCACCCGGGCCAGAAGATTCAATGTATTATCAAGGGTAACCCCGTCGCTTCCTCCCACAATGACCGCATCTGTTCCCGACTCACATATTTGTTCTAAATCCTCGTCGCTGATCGCTTTCGCCGGATCCAGCTTAAAGGCATGTTTCCATTCTGAATATGATAGCATCTAGACGTACTCCCTTTATGCAAATAGATAAGCTCAGAAACGCTCTCTTTGAAGCTTCTGATACCTGAAGCGGCCAAACATTCCGGGCCTTTTTGCTTTTCATTCCTCAGTCTTTCATTATACCAAATCCACCGCCGTTACTAAATGAACTTATATCGTTTCCCCCGCAAAAAAACTCCCATCCGGCAGTCCGGCGGGAGTTTTATACGCGTCTGTCTGTTACGCTCTATTGTGAGTCCTGTTCCTGTTTTTCATTATGCACACGGTCGAGAGTCATTTGGTAACTGTCGTTTCCATAATTCAGGCAACGTTTCACCCTTGATATGGTTGCGGTGCTTGCACCGGTTTCCAGTTCAATTTTGTGATACGTATATCCGTGCTGAAGCATTCTTGCTACTTCAAGCCGCTGGGCAAGTGATTGAATTTCATTAATTGTGCATAGATCGTCAAAAAATTCATAGCACTCATCGATATTTTTTAACGAAAGGATCGCCTGAAAGAGCTGATCGAGCTCTTTCCCCCTTAATTTGTCAATCTGCAACACACTACACTCCTTTTTGGCTACGTGACAGACGAAGGTATTTATTCATAAAGCGACGCGCAAAACAGTTTCATTTAAGCTGAAACTAGCTGATATCAGTACCTACTTTTACAGTTTAACGCATAATGGCAGGAAAGAGTACCATTTTTTTATGAACGTCATATATACCTTTTTGCGTAACCCTGATATACGGGAGATGAGTCGCTGCAAAAAATAAGAGAGAATAAACCGGATCCTCATGCGGATAGCCCCGGGTTTTCAGCGCGGCTACCATTTTTTCATGCTCAACAATGACCTCTTCCATCGGCTTCGAGGACATCAGACCGAAAATACCCAGGGAAATATGCTCCACCACTTCCCCGTCCTCGACGAGAAAAATCCCGCCTTTATTTTTAATCAGTTCTTCGGCTGCTTTTTGCATATCTTCCTTGTGCTTGCCGATCATAATAATATCGCCGTTGTTATTAAAGGAAGATGCGAATCCGTCCACCTTGGTTGCGAATCCTTTTAAGATCGTATTAACGCGCCATTTTCCGTACCGGTCAATGACCATGAAAAAGGACTCGTCGTGGGTTTTCCACAGTTCATCATTGTTTGCTTCAATGCCGATATGGTAAGGCTTTAAAATAACGGAATTCATCAGCTCAATTCCCATCGGCATCGAAAAGTGAAAGTCACTGTCCTTTAATTCCCAGTCAATTTCAAGCGGTGTCACCCCGTACTTTTCCCATTCGAAGGGCTTTTTCGGATACAGGTTCGTTTCATCCCTGTATACCCACTGTCCTTTAGCAAGAACGGCTTCAGGTTTGGGTTCGCGCTTATCCGATAAAATATTCAAATGGGCAAGCCGCCCCGGGGCAATCATGCCGATCAAATTGTCGAGACCAAGGTGAACCGCCGCATTATACGAGCCCATTTCATACGCATCGATTTCGGGCACGCCCTTGTCCAGGCAGATTTGAATGGTCTGGTCAATAACCCCTTTTTTATAAAAGGCCGGCGTGGAGCCGTCAGTGTTCAGTGTAAAACGGCGAAAGTCCGTGATTCCGGCCTCAAGCAGTCCTTCGATCATATCCGGAAGATCCGGCCGGATCGAAGAGTAGCGGAGTGATGTGACAAGACCTGCGTCCAGTCGGCGCAGCGCTTCTTCAGCGGTCATCGCTTCATGTTCGCCGTCCACGCCAAGAAGCGCCATCTGCGTAATCGTCGATACCGAGGAGCCTGGAAGGTGTCCTTCAATTGGCTTATTCAGTTCCTTCGTGTATTGCATCCAGTGCAGAATCGTATCGTTGCCGGTCATTACTTTAGGCCACGAAGTCAGTTCTCCCCCCTGGACGACGAGCGGATGCTCCAGCCAGTCCTTCATGTTCGACGGCGAAAACCACCGATCTTCTTCCTCAAGCTCTGTCTGCGAGTCGTACCGGGCCCACCAGAACATGGACGTAGGAAGCTCCCCAAGGTCTTCAATAGCAGAAAGCGCCTGGTATTTCTCCATATTTAAAAACAAAAACAAATTATCATTCACAAGTGTAGTCGTTCCACGCACGGACGCATACTCCGCCAGTGTCTGCGGGCTGTACAGCTGGAAAGGGTGGGCGTGTGGTTCAATATAACCCGGCACCACCCATTTTCCGCTGCAGTCGACGATTTCTGATCCGTGTGTTTTTTCCGGCCATTCAGGCCCGGCGTACATAATACGGTCGTCATATATCCATATGTGGCCGCGACTCCAGCTTTTACGGGCACTATTTAAGTATGTTGCATCTTTTAAAATAATAGAGGGAGCTGTTTCGCCCCTCATCACGGAAAGATGGTCTCTTAATGTTGATTTGCTCCAATGATACAGCTTATTTGCCATCCAAACATCTCTCCTCCTGCACACAGTTCGTTGCTCGATTTCATTTTCCCTATCATATCACAAATGTAAACGCTTTTTTTATATTTTCAGGTGACAATTTTGAAACGTTTTCCTTTTTTACAACTGTTTTCATATTTTCACAAAAATAGTGAAACAGTTTCAGTCAATTATCAGAATTCACTTAAAATATTAAGCAATTTTATAAAAAATCGATAAAACTGTACTAATATTTTTATCCTGCTCATTGTAACAGAATCCTTTACCTGGGAGAAAGAAAATGAAAGGAAATATAACATAAAATTCATATTCTCTTTGCAAAGTTCAAAAAAACTGCTTCTGCCATCAGCAGAAACAGTTTTGCTTTTCATTATTGCAGCGCCCGAAAACCAATGTCGGTGCGATAAAACAAATTATTCGTATCGAGTTCCTTCATTTTTTCATACACCTGTGCCTTTGCTTCCCCGAGAGTCGCAGCCTTTTCTGACAGCAGCAGCACCCGGCCGCCGCTGTTCACATATACACCATTCTTTTTTTCCACTCCAGCGAAAAAAAGAAGAGGGCTTTCCGGTACATGGTGGATGGGACGGTTCTTTTCATAGCTGCCCGGATAGCCTTTAGAGGCAGCCACTACCCCGAGTACCGCTTCTTCCGACCAGACTGGCTCCGGCCTGCCTCCGTCGAGGAGGGTTCCCAAAAGCTCCGCCAGATCCGATTCGAGTCGCGGAAGCACGACCTGCGCTTCCGGATCACCGAACCTCGCATTAAACTCAATCACTTTCGGTCCCGCAGACGTCATCATTAATCCGGCATACAGAACACCGGTGAACGGTGTGCCTTCCTCCACCAGCCCGGAGGCTGCCGGCTGAAGCACTTTTTCCACCGCTTCATCGATGTCTTTTTGAGTAAACTGAGGAACGGGACTGTAAGCACCCATTCCTCCGGTATTGGGGCCTTCGTCGTTATCATATGCACGTTTATGGTCCTGCGCAGCTACCATTGGCACAACCGTTTCGCCGTGGACAAAAGCCATTAAAGATAGCTCTTCGCCCTCTAAAAACTCTTCAATGACTACTTCGGCTCCCGCTTCGCCGAACTTGTGGTCTTTCAGTACTTCTTCAAGCGCCTGTAGCGCTTCGGCTTCGGTCATCGCCACGGTGACCCCTTTACCGGCAGCCAAACCGTCTGCCTTAATGACAATCGGCGCTCCCTGGCTGCGTATATAAACCTCTGCTTCTTCGTATTTTGAAAATGAAGCATAGGTGCCGGTCGGAATATGATAGCGCTCCATGACTTCTTTCGCGTAGGATTTGCTTCCTTCAATCATAGCTGCTTTCTCACCCGGACCAAACACACGCAGCCCTTCCTGTTCAAAACGGTCGGCAAGCCCGGCCAAAAGCGGGGCTTCCGGCCCGATCACGGTCAGCTCCACCTTCTTTTCCTTTGCGAAGGCCACAAGGCTTTCCTGATCGCTTTCCGCTATGTTCACGCATTCTGCGTAATTCTCCATACCGTCATTACCCGGTGCTGCATACACGCGGGCCACACTCGCACTTTTTGCAAAGGCGTAAGCTAGGGCATGCTCCCGGCCGCCTGCTCCTACTACTAAGACATTCATCGCCATCCTCCTGTTCAAAAAAACCGTTATATTCATGCTTCACTGGCTTCAAATAAAAGCCCGGGAATCCATTTCCCGGACTTTTCTGCCGCTTTTAATGCTTAAAATGGCGCATACCGGTAAACACCATAGTGATTCCCAATTCATTGGCCCGGTCGATGGACTCCTGATCGCGGATCGAGCCGCCCGGCTGAATGATCGCTGAAATTCCCGCTTCTCCGGCTGTTTCCACCGTGTCCTGCATAGGGAAAAAGGCGTCGGAGCCCAGAGCGCTGTGCACCGCTTCTTCCCCAGCCTGGTCAATAGCGATCCCGGCCGAGCCGACCCGGTTCATCTGGCCGGCCCCAATGCCTATCGTCTGGACATTTTTCGTCAATACGATCGCGTTGGATTTAACATGCTTCACTACCTTCCAGGCGAGCTTCAGGTCTTCCCATTCCGCCTCTGTCGGCTCCCGTTCCGTGACCACCCGCACGTCTGCGTCCAGAAACCCTTTAGTATCTTCATCCTGCACAAGCAGACCGCCGTGAATCGAAGTAAGCTGCGAGCGTGTCTCCGCCATTCCCTCGAGCGTCACTGTCAGCAGACGAATATTTTTCTTCTGCGTCAGCAGATCAAGAGCTTCCTGGGAAAAGCTCGGGGCGATGACAATTTCAAGGAAAATCTCCTTCAGCTTCTCGGCAATGGCCTCTGTCACTTCACCGTTAAACGCCACAATGCCGCCGAATATCGAGACTGGATCTGCGGCATACGTTTTGTCGTAAGCTTCTTCGAGTGTTTCCCCAATCGCGACCCCACACGGATTCATGTGCTTAACGGCTACCGAAGCCGGATGCGTAAACTCACGGATCATGCTGAGCGCTGCTTCAGCATCGTTAATATTATTATAGGAAAGCTCCTTGCCGTGCAGCTGGAAGGCGTTTGCAATCGAGCTGAGCGGCCCGATCGGCTCCCGGTAAAAGGCTGCCTCCTGATGAGGGTTTTCGCCGTAGCGCAGATCCTGCTTTTTCTCATACGTCACGGTATACATTTCAGGATGCTTTTCCCCGGCTTCCCGGGTTAAATAATCCGCAATTAACGCGTCATAGGAGGCAGTGTGACGGAACACCTTGGCCGCAAGCTTTTTATTCGTCTCAGCTGATACCGCACCGCCCTCATTTAATTCTGTAAGCACAAGCTCATAATCATCCGGGTCTACGACGACCGTAACGTCTTCGAAGTTTTTCGCCGCGGCTCTTAGCATCGTCGGGCCGCCGATATCGATGTTTTCAATAGCGTCCTCAAACGACTTGTCCGGGTTTTCGATCGTTTTTTTGAACGGGTACAGATTTACTACCACCAGGTCAATCGGTTCGATGCTGTGCTCCTTCAGCTGAGATATATGAGCATCGTCACTGCGGCGGGCAAGCAGTCCGCTATGTATGTTTGGATGCAGCGTCTTCACCCGGCCGTCAAGTATTTCTGGAAAACCAGTAACCTCTGAAATACCCGTGATCTGCACACCGCTTTCCTCTAGTACGCGGCTCGTCCCTCCTGTGGAAATAATTTCAATTCCCTGCTTTTCTAGGCTTTTAGCCAGGGGGACAATGCCCTCTTTATCTGACACACTAATTAATGCTCGTTTCATGAATGGTTGGCTCCCTCCGTATTGGTTTGCACTGTTTTAAGGGGACGGGCAATCCACTGCTGGACAATTTCCGGATAGAGCCGGTGTTCAACAGCCTGGATTCCGGCTGTGAGCGTCTCGAGCGAATCCGATTCTTTTACATGCAGCGGCTCCTGCGCAATGATGATGCCGGTATCCATGCCTTCATCAACGTAATGAACCGTGACCCCGGTCACTTTTACTCCAGCATCCCACGCCTGCCTGATGGCATCTTTTCCAGGAAAGGCCGGAAGCAGCGACGGATGAACATTAATCATACGTCCGCCGTATTCCGTGAGCAGCGTATCGCCGATTAACCGCATATAGCCTGCAAGCACGATCCGCTCCGCCCCTTTAGCATATAATTCCTTTACGATTTCAGTTTCAAACGCTGCCTTGTTTTCGTATTCCTTCGGCGAAAAAGCGCACACCGGTATGCCCTCTTCCTCAGCAAAGGCAACGACTGGGGCGTGAGGCTTGTCACAGACAATCAGCACAAATTCCGCTTCGATCCGCTGCTCGCGGGCTGCATGGACCAATGAACGGGCATTTGAGCCGGTGCCGGAGGCAAATAAAGCGAGCTTCATCAGCACGTCGCTCCCTTCACCTGCACACCACCGCCATCAGTCACTTCCCCGATGGTCCACGCCTCTTCCCCGGCCTGCTTCAGCGCCTGGAGCATGCTTTCTTTTTCCGCAGCCGGTACAACCGTCATTAAACCAATACCCATATTAAAGGTGCCAAACATGTCTTCCGGGGACAAATGACCCTCGTTTTGAATGAAGGGAAAAATCTCCGGCTGCTGCCAGCTGTTAACATCAAACATCGCGCCGCAGCCATCTGGAAGCATTCTCGGAACATTTTCGAAAAAACCACCGCCCGTAATATGAGCCATCCCTCTGGCTGTTCCTGCCTGCTTAATTGCTTTCGCCGCATTCACGTAAATCTTCGTCGGCTCGAGAAGCTCTTCCCCGAGCGGACGCTGAAACGGCGGTACCGTGTCGTTCACCGTAAACAATCCCTCTTCGAACAAAACCTTTCGCACAAGGGAAAATCCGTTGCTGTGCACGCCAGAGGAAGCCACCCCGATAATTGCGTCTCCGGGTTCTGCTTTTGATTCAGCCAAAATATCCGCCTTCTCCGCCGCACCAACGGCAAACCCGGCCAGATCGTATTCTTCCTCGCTGTACATTCCCGGCATCTCGGCGGTTTCTCCGCCAATAACAGCACAGCCTGCCTGCGCACAGCCGTCTGCTACACCCTTCACGATCTGCTCAATTTTTTCCGGGTTTGCTTTTCCCAGGGCCAGATAATCCAGAAAATAGAGGGGGTCGGCCCCCTGGACGGCGATATCATTTACACACATCGCCACCACATCCTGGCCGATCGTGTCGTGCTTATTCATTTGAAAAGCAAGCATTAATTTCGTGCCGACACCGTCTGTGCCCGATATGAGCACGGGCTCCTTGTAAGGAAGTCCGGAAATATCAAACATACCGCCAAAACCACCGAGAGCCCCCATCACTTCCGGGCGCCCGGTGCGGGCAATGTGTTTTTTCATCCGCTCTACTGCCTGGTATCCTGCTTCAACGTCTACACCGGCCCGCTTGTAAGCTTCAGACATCCATAGGCCCTCCTTTGTTAACCATTCATAATTTTATCGTGCGGGTGGAGCGTATCGTCATAAATTTCTGTAGGGTATTTGCCGGTAAAGCACGCGAGGCACTGACCGCAGTTCGGCTCGCTCTTATCCCGGCCGATGCCGTTCTGCAGGCCTTCAATGCTGATAAACGACAGGGAATCCGCCCCCATCAGATCGCGCATTTCATCGACGGTATAGTTCGAAGCAATCAATTCTGCCTTCGTTGATGTATCTATTCCGTAAAAGCACGGGTGCGTAATCGGCGGTGACGTAATGCGTACGTGCACTTCGGTCGCTCCCGCTTCCTTGAGCATGCGGACGATCCGCTTGCTTGTCGTACCACGGACGATCGAATCGTCTACCATGACCACCCTTTTGCCTTCTACAACTCCACGGACAGCAGACAGCTTCATCTTCACGCCCTGCTCCCGCAGCGCCTGTGACGGCTGAATGAATGTCCGGCCAACATACCGGTTTTTAATCAGTCCGAGTTCATACGGTGTGCCGGTAGCTTCGGCAAAGCCGATAGCAGCGGAAATCGAAGAGTCCGGCACCCCGGTCACTACGTCTGCTTCCACCGGCGCTTCTTTAGCCATTTCTTTGCCCAGATTTTTTCTCGCCGTATGCACATTAATATTATCCACATTGGAATCCGGCCGGGCAAAGTAGACGTATTCCAGGCTGCAGATCGCCCGGGACGTAGAGGTTGAAAACAGCTCCGAGCGCATACCCGAGTCGTCAATGCTGACAATTTCTCCCGGCTGCATGTCCCGGACGTACTCAGCGCCGATCACGTCGAACGCACACGTCTCTGAAGCGACCACGTACGTGTCTCCAATTTTCCCGATCGTAAGCGGACGGAGCCCGTTCGGATCCATGGCGCAAAGCAGTTTGTCCTCGGTCATCACCGCAAAAGCATACGCCCCTTCAATATAGGACAGCGCATCCTTCAGCTGATCCTCAAAGCGGTTTTCATTGCTTCTCTTAATCAAATGGGCGAGCACTTCAGTGTCCGAGGTGGATTGAAAAATGCTTCCTTTTCTCTCGAGCTCTTCTTTCACGTGGTTGGCGTTCACAAGATTTCCGTTATGCGCAATCGCAAGTCCTGTCGTCTGCGACTGAAAAAGCAGCGGCTGACAGTTGACGAGACCACCGCCGCCTGCCGTAGCGTAGCGCACGTGCCCAACGGCTGAGCTTCCCTGCAGCTGTTCGAGATCTCCCTCTTTAAAGGCTTCGGTAATAAGACCGAGTCCTTTGTGGCTCGACAGTTTATCGCCGTCGCTGACGACGATGCCTGCCCCTTCCTGCCCGCGGTGCTGCAGGCTGTGCAGCCCGTAATAGGTCAGCTGTGCCGCCTCCTCATGGTTCCAGACAGCAAACACACCACATTCTTCGTTTAAGCCTTTGATTTCACCAAGCATGGAATAGCTCCTTTCCAGGCGTTCTCCAACTCCTTGGCAGAAGCTTGAAGAATCGTCTCTCCCGATTCTTTGAGTAAGTGCAATGTTGCTTCTTCTGTCACTCTGCCGGCATATCTTGCGTCTGGTACTGTCTGTTCAAAAGCTTTCCGGTTTTCCGGTGTTACGGAAATCACATAGCGTGACTGCGTTTCAGCAAACAATTCATTGATAACTTCCCCGGCAATGACTGCCTCCGCTCCGAGTCCGGTGCCAAACGTGCTTTCCGCAATTGCAACGGCAAGACCGCCTTCGGATACGTCATGCGCTGACTGAACCATTCCTTCCTGAATAGCCTTTAACACGTCGCGTTGTCTCCGGTACTCGGTGTCAAGATCAAGCTCCGGGGCCCGTCCGTCTATCGAACCGGTCTGCATTTCTTGAATCTCGCTGCCGCCGAAATCTTCTCCTGCTTCGCCGATAATATATACGGCATCTCCCGCCTGCTTAAATTCCTGGGTTGTAATATGGGCAAGCTCTTTAATCAGTCCGACCATGCCGACCACCGGCGTCGGATAAATCGCGCCGTTCTGCGTTTCGTTGTAGAGGGATACATTGCCGCCGATAACCGGTGTTTCAAGGGTTTTGCACGCTTCTGTCATTCCGTCAATCGACTTCTCAAACTGCCAGTATATTTCCGGTTTTTCCGGATTGCCGTAGTTCAGGCAGTCGGTCAGCCCGAGCGGGAGTCCGCCCGAGCAGATAATGTTCCGGGACGCTTCTGCGATAACGATTTTTCCGCCATGCTCCGGATCAAGGCCGAGATAACGCGCATTGCAGTCGGTCGTCATTGCAAGTGCCTTATCTTTGCCGCGCACCCGGAGCACTGCTGCATCTGAGCCGGGTTGAACGGCTGTGTTGGTGCGGACCATGTAATCGTACTGGTCATACACCCATTCTTTGCTCGCGACCGTCGGCTGCTTCAACAGGTCCGTGAGCGTTTCTTTCGCGTCACTCACGTCGGGCCTCCACGCCTCCTGCTGCTGGCGCTTGCGGAACGCTTCCGGCTCCCGCGATTCGGGATAGTACACCGGTGCATCCTCGGCCAGCGCATCCACGGGAACGTCCGCTACCCGCTCACCACCGTGCCAGAGCACAAGACGCTGCTCATCGATGACACGGCCGATTTCCGCTGAATGAAGCCCCCAGCGGCTGCAGATATCATGAATTTCTTTTTCTTCTCCCTCTTTTACAACCAGTAGCATCCGCTCCTGGGACTCGGAGAGCATCATCTCATACGGGCTCATGTCAAGCTCACGCTGTGGTACCGTGTCAAGGTTCATCTCGATGCCTGACCCTGCCTTGCTGGCCATTTCTGCTGAAGAAGAAGTCAGCCCTGCCGCTCCCATGTCCTGAATCCCGACAAGCGATTCACACTTCACGAGTTCGAGGCATGCTTCAAGCAGCAGCTTTTCCATAAATGGATCCCCCACCTGCACGGAAGGACGCTTGCTTTCCGATTCGTCGCTGATTTCTTCCGAAGCAAAAGTAGCTCCGTGGATACCGTCTTTACCAGTGCTAGCACCGACATAAATAACCGTATTTCCGGCCCCGCTTGCAATCCCCTTCTGAATATCCTTATGGTCAATAAGCCCGACACACATTGCGTTGACGAGCGGGTTGCCTTCATAGCTCGGGTCAAACTGCACTTCGCCTCCGACCGTCGGCACGCCGATGCAGTTCCCGTATCCGGCAATCCCGGCGACCACCTCTTCAAATAAATATTTCACCCGCGGCTTGACGAGCTCTCCGAAACGAAGCGAATTCATAATGGCAACCGGGCGGGCCCCCATTGAGAAGACGTCCCTTAGAATGCCGCCTACTCCGGTAGCTGCTCCCTGATAAGGCTCAATCGCTGATGGATGGTTGTGGCTTTCCATTTTAAACACAACCGCCTGCCCGTCGCCGATGTCGATGATGCCGGCACCTTCCCCAGGCCCCTGCAGCACGCGCTCTCCCTCTGTCGGAAATTTTTTCAGCTGGGCTTTGGAATGCTTATAGCTGCAGTGCTCCGACCACATGACTGAAAACAGGCCGATTTCTGTATAGTTTGGCAGGCGTCCGAGAATTTTTTTAATCATTTCGAATTCTTCGTCTTTAACGCCCATTTCCTGATAGACTTTTTCCTGTTCAATCTGTTCTGCGGAAGGCTCAAGTAGTAAGGACATGGGATTTCCTCCATTGCTTCAATATTGACTGAAAGATTTTTAATCCGTCGTCACTGCCGAGAATCTGGTCGGTTGCTCGTTCCGGGTGGGGCATCATGCCCATCACATTGCCCTGCTTGTTTACAATGCCGGCAATTGCCTCTTTGGAACCATTAAAATTATCTTCATATGTGAACACAATCTGGTTGTTCGCCTGCAGATCCTTTAGGGTCTCGTCGTCGCAGTAGTAGTTTCCTTCGCCGTGGGCTACCGGAATCGTAATTCGCTCGTCCCTTGCATATTCGGAGGTAAAGCCGGTTTCATGATTCGCCACTGCGAGGCGGGCCGGGCGGCAGATGAACTTCAGCGACCGGTTCCTCTGCATGGCTCCCGGTAGCAGTCCGGCTTCAAGCAGCACCTGAAATCCGTTGCATACGCCGAGAACCGGCTTGCCTTTTTCCGCCTGCTCCACGACGCTCGCCATGACCGGGGCAAAACGGGCAATTGCTCCGGAACGAAGATAGTCTCCGTAGGAAAATCCACCAGGCAGAAGAATACCGTCGTAATCCGCGACGCTTTCTTCGGTGTACCAGACTTTATCCACCGGTTCTCCGAGACCTTCCTGGATTGCATAATACATGTCGTCATCACAGTTGGACCCTGGAAACACGATCACCGCGAACCTCATCAGGACACGCCCTTTCCGATCGTGTACGTGTAATCTTCAATCACCGGATTGGACAGAAGCTTTTCGCACATTTCTTCGATCCGGGCTTCAAGGTTGTTTCCTTCCTCTACTTCGAGCTCAATATACTTACCGGTCTGGACAGATGCCACTTCATGGTACCCCATTGTCTGCAGGGCATTTTCAATCGTACTTCCCTGCGGGTCAAGTACTCCCTCTTTTAATGTCACATACACTTGAACGTTAACCATGTGCAGCTCCTCCTAATCGCTGTAAGATTTCGGTATAGCCTTCCTGAAGAGAACCAATTCCGTAACGGAACAAATCTTTATCAAACTTCTGGCGGGTTTCTTTATCCCACAGCCGGCACGTATCCGGAGAAATTTCGTCGGACAGCAGCAGCTTCCCGTCCTCAGTCATGCCAAATTCAATCTTAAAATCCACAAGCAGCAGACCGTGGTCGGAAAAATGCTTCTTAAGCGTCTCATTCACGTGTTCGGCCATCTGCTTCATGTCCTTCACCTGCGACGGGGAAGCCGCCTGCAGCAGCCGGATATGATCATCGTTAATCAACGGGTCCCCGAGCTCATCATCCTTGTAGTAGAATTCCACTACCGGCTGACCGGTTTCAGTGCCTTCCCCGATGCCGGTGCGGCGGTGAAGACTGCCGGCGATAATATTGCGTACTACGACCTCAAGAGGGATAATCGTCGTCTTCCTGACCGCCTGTTCGGTTTCAGAGAGCCGTTCCACGAAATGGTTGTTTATGCCTTCTTCATGCAGCTTTTGAAACAGCAGGGAAGAAATTTCGTTATTCAGTTTGCCCTTCCCGACCAGCACTTCTTTTTTCTCCCCGTTAAACGCAGTGGCATCGTCTTTGTACTCTACCCAGAGCGTATTTTCCACGTCTGTTTCATACAGTTTTTTGGCTTTTCCTTCATACAATAGAGCGCGTTTTTCCATCGCAGGCTCCTCCTTTGGACTATCCCTTATTATTCGATGCCGGCACGTGCGAAGATCGTATCGACTTCCTTCATGTGATGACGGTGGTCAAAGCATTCCTCGATTTCTTCACTGCTTAAAACATTTGTAATCGCCGGTTCATTTTCCACCAGCTCCCGGAACGGAATGCCTTTTTCCCAGGCCTCCATCGCTTTTGGCTGAACCGTGTCATATGCTTCCTCGCGCACCATGCCTTTGTTGATCAGCGTAAGCAGCACGCGCTGTGAGAAGACAAGACCGAGCGTTTTGTTCATGTTTGCTTTCATATTATCCTCAAATACTGTCAGGTTTTTCACGATATTGCCAAAGCGGTTCAGCATGTAATTGAGCGCCGTGGTAGCGTCTGGAATAATAATTCGTTCGGCCGATGAATGGGAAATATCACGTTCATGCCAAAGCGGCACATTTTCATAGGCGGTCAGCATATGGCCTCGGATCACTCTGGCCAGGCCGGTCATGTTTTCCGAGCCGATCGGATTGCGTTTATGCGGCATCGCTGATGACCCCTTCTGCCCTTTGGCGAAAAACTCTTCCACTTCCCGGGTTTCACTTTTTTGGAGACTGCGGATTTCAACTGCCATTTTTTCAATCGACGTAGCAATTAAAGCGAGGGTGCTCATGTAATCTGCATGACGGTCCCGCTGCAGCGTCTGCGTCGATACCGGCGCTGCCTGAAGGCCGAGTTTCCGGCAGACCGATTCTTCAATAGCCGGCGGGATGTTGGCAAACGTTCCCACTGCTCCCGACAGCTTCCCAACACGGATGCCCTCGGCCGCTGCGTCAAAGCGCTCGATATTTCGCTTCATTTCCTGATACCAGAGTGCAAGCTTAATTCCGAAGGTGGTGGGCTCTGCGTGTACCCCGTGGGTGCGCCCCATCATGATCGTATGCTTATGCTCTTTTGCTTTGTTTTTTAAAATTTCGAGAAACCGCTCCAGATCTGACCGCAAAATATCGTTGGCCTGCTTAATCAGATAGGAAAGCGCCGTATCCACAACGTCGGTGGAGGTGAGGCCGTAATGAACCCATTTGCGCTCATCACCAAGAGTCTCCGATACCGCCCGGGTGAATGCCACAACATCATGACGCGTTTCCTCTTCAATCTCCTGGATCCGTTCGATGCTAAAGGAAGCATTGTTTCTTATTTTTTTCACATCTTCCTTCGGGATGTCCCCAAGCTCCGACCAGGCTTCGCAGGCGCAGATTTCGACCTCGAGCCAGGCGTTAAAGCGGTTCTCTTCGGTCCAGATGGCACCCATTTCCGGGCGTGTGTAACGATCGATCATAATCAGGTTCCTCCACTCTTCTCTTTAATAATTATTTCTCTATGTACTGCTTCCAAACGTCCGTGGACCGATCAAGCGCGTCCTGAAGATCCTCCCGGAGCACCGTCCAATGCCCCATTTTCCGGCCGGGCTTGGCTTCATCCTTGCCATACAGATGTACGTGGTCCTTGCTCCACTCTTCCATATGCGCAGTTACCGCCTTGACGTGTTCACCGAGAATGTTGGTCATAACCACCGGCTGCTTCAATCCGGCAGGTCCGAGCGGAAGACCGCAGACAGCGCGGATGTGCTGTTCAAACTGGGAGGTTTCACACGCCTCAATCGTATAGTGACCTGAGTTGTGAGGCCGCGGCGCCACTTCGTTTACATACACCCTATCATCTTCTGTGACAAACATTTCCACTGCCAGGGTACCGACAAGATCCACATGCTCGGCAAGCCGGTGGGCGATACGTATCGCTTCTTCATTCACAAATCGAGAAATTCTTGCCGGTACAATTGTCTGGTGCAGAATGTTATTAACATGAATATTTTCCCCGACTGGAAAAACACCGGTCTCCCCGTGCACGCTCCGGGTGACAATGCAGGAAATTTCTTTTTGGAAAGGAATCCACGCTTCAAGTACGAGCTCTTTACCGTCACTTCCCCCGAGGGTTTCAAACGCTGCTTCTGCATCCTCTTCTGCTTGTAACACCACCTGTCCTTTGCCGTCGTAACCGCCGCGGCACGTTTTCAGCACGCTTGGCACATCAATCTCTTTTACTGCTGCCGAAAGCTCTTCGCGGGAGGTCACCTGATGGTACGGAGCTACTTTAATATTTGCTGCTTCAATGGCCTTTTTTTCACGAAGGCGGTGCTGCGCCGTATGAAGCAGCTGGCTGCCCTGCGGAAGATAAAGGGTATTTTCCAGATGCCTGGCTGTGTCTGCGTCAATATTTTCAAATTCATAGGTTAATACGTCACACGCTTCTGCCATCCTGTCCGCCCCGGCACGGTCGTCATAAGCTGCTTCAATTTCAACATCTGCCACCTGTCCGGCGGGCGAGTCTGTTTTTGGCTCAAGCACGGCCACACGGTAGCCCATTGGCTTGGCCGCAAACGCCATCATCCGTCCGAGCTGTCCGCCTCCAAGTATTCCGATTGTCTGTCCCGGTTTCATTACTCTCCCCATAATTCATCTCCTGACTGCATGACCTGCTCACGCATTTGCTCTCTACGCCGCTGCAGCTTACCTGCCAACGTTTCATCGAAGGCTGAAATCATTTGAGCGGCCAGAAGTCCGGCATTTGTCGCCCCGGATGTTCCTATGGCCATGGTTGCTACCGGCACGCCGCCGGGCATCTGCGCGATGGATAAAAGCGAGTCCCATCCACTTAAAGCCTTGGACTGCACCGGCACCCCGATGACCGGCAGCGTCGTTTTCGCCGCTACCATACCCGGGAGATGAGCCGCTCCCCCGGCACCGGCAATAATCACTTTTATTCCTCGTCCTCTTGCATCAGCTGCGTACTCAAACATATAATCCGGCGTCCGGTGGGCGGATACAATGTTCTTTTCAAACGGTACACCGAGCTCATCGAGCACTTCGCATGCCTTCTGCATCGTTTCCCAGTCGGACCTACTGCCCATTACTACTCCTACCTGCGGTTCCACTTGCGCCACCCCTTTGCTTTTCCTCACTTGCTTTTTGACATAAAGAATCCCCGGTGCCAGATCCATCCCTAAAAAGGATAGTCTTCCGCACTCCGGGGAAGGTCTCATGAACGCATAAGTTCTACTATAGAAGAAAAATTCAAGCCGAAGCTTCCACTATTTCAGACAAAGGCTTCGTTTGATCATTCTCCTCATAGTCCAGCAATTTACGGTTGCCGGGTAGAGACGCTCGAGCCTTATTCCCGAAAGTATATGAGGATTGTCATCGTTCTGCTTTTGTTGCTTGCATGTTTCAGCTTAACAAGTTGTTATATTATCTGTCAATCAAAATTCGAACAATCAGAATAACAAAACCTCAAATGTTCGTTTATTTCTTTTTTGCTTCAAAGCTGATTTCCTGCCTCACAGGCACATACTGCATCTCTCCGTTAATGGTCTGCTCTTCAAATATAGGCTTTTCCATTCTGCGTACCGGCATAAAACCTTCAGCCGCCATGCGGGCGAGGCAATCTTCCACTGTTTCTTCTTCATGTACGTAAAACGTCTGTTTATTTTTCTTTTTTGCCATTCTTGTCGCTGCTCCTTATTTCTTTACTTCTATGCTTTCAGTATAACAGGTTCTTTCTAAAAAAAACGAACGAAGCAGAATTTCATTTCCCGCTTCATCCGCTTATTTATCGTCCGTTTTCTGTGCCTATCGTTCGTATGGTCTCTTTTAATACAGCAACCCCATTTACACAGTCCTTTAATTCAGTAAATTCCTCCGGCGTATGACTTTTGCCTTCAAAGCTCGGAACAAACAGAAGGCCGAAGGGCACGTAGGCTCCAAACATCATAGCGTCATGGCTAGCACCCGATACGAGGGATTCTGTAGCTAAGCCGATGCTCCGGGAGGCCTCCTCAATCGAACGCCGGATCCATTCAGGGGCCGGCACTGGTTTTACCCTGAAGGCCACTTCATGAGAAACAGTAAGCCCGCGGCGAGCGGCTATTTTTTCTGCTTCGCTTCGCGCCAGGCTGATCATTTGATCCCGGACTTCCTCATCGAGGTCCCGGATATCTGCTGTCAGCCGGGCCTCTCCGGCAATTACGTTTGAACCGTTCGGCTCAAGAGAAAGCCTCCCTATGGTAGCTACTGCGGTGTCACTGTGCATAGCCGGAAGCTGCTCCAGATACAGAATAAATTCTGCTGCTGCAGCGGCTGCGTCTTTCCTTATGTTCATCGGGGTATTACCGGCGTGGTCCGTTTCCCCCAAAAAATGAACGTCAAGCCAGGAAGGGCCGGCGATTCCTTCCACCACCCCTATACCCGCCTCCTGCTGTTCGAGCTGCTTTCCCTGCTCCACATGCAGCTCTAAATATGCGCGCAGCCGTTCACGCGGATAAATATTTTTCTCGGGCTTGTTCGGCGAATAATCCATCAGCTTCATCGCCTCCGCCGCCGTCACTCCCTCATCATCACGCATTTGAAAAAAATCATCCTTCGAGATATCGCCAACGGCCGCCCGGCTTCCGAGCATCCCGCTCCCAAAACGTGCCCCTTCCTCATCGACAAAAACAGCAATTTCTATTGAACAATCCAGTTCGGCTCCTTCTGCCTTCAATGCTTCTACGGCCATCAGGCTCGATACACAGCCGAGAGCTCCGTCAAAAGCACCACCGTTTTTCACAGTGTCGAGATGAGATCCAGTAAGGATAATCGGGGCTCCGGCACGGCCTGACTCCCACAGTCCGTAAATGTTTCCTACACCGTCTTCCCGCACACTCAGGCCCGCTTCCTCCATCCAGGAACGAAAAAGATTTTTTGCCTGCTGCTCCTCTTCTGTATAAACATAACGTGTAATGCCACCCTCTTCCGTACGGCCAATAGCCGCCAGTTCTTCCAGGCGGCTCGCCAAAACCTCGGGATCAATCGACGGAAAGCCCCTGCTTTCCTCAATCGTCTGGAGGAGGCGCTCCCTGCTGAATCCCTTGTTACCCAAAGCAACATCACTCCTTCTTTTCTTTTAGACTAACACACCGACAAAGACGTTACACTTCATTAAAGGAGGGAACATACACTTCTCCCTGACTATCTGCCTGCTCAATGATACGGCGCACCTGTTGGGATAAACGGTTTGGAGGATATGGCTTGGTCAGGTAATGCCGGACATCCATACGGGCCATTCGCTCTTTATCCTCGTGCAAAGCCGAGGAAATAATAATTGGCACATCTTCGGTATGACGGAAGGATTTCAGCTGTTCAATAAAATCCCATCCATCCATTTCTTCTCCAAGCATCAGATCCACCACAAAAACCTCCGGTCGCAGTCCCCTTTTTAATGCATTCAGCGCTTTGTAAGGATTGAAGTAGTGCACTACTTCGTATTTGGCGTGGCGAAGTTCCTCTGAAAGAAGCATCCCGAGGCTCCGGTCGTCTTCGAGTATGAGCACCGAGTGAAGATCATTTTCTTCCGGCAGATCTTCAATATCGAAATCGACTCCTGAGATCGGGAAGAATAAGCAGAAGCTGCTGCCTTCTCCTTCTATCGAATCAACCTCTATTCTGCCTTTATGGTCTTCAACAATTTGCTTCGTTACCGCAAGTCCCAGACCGGTTCCGCGGATTTTCCTCCGGTCTTCATCATTAATACGGTGAAATTTTCCGAAAAGACGAGGAAGCTCTTTTTCCGGAATTCCAAGACCTTCGTCTTTGATTTTTACTCTCACCATATCCTGCTCATTGGCAAGCTCAATTTTCACCTCACCGCCCTCTGGAGAGAATTTTACCGCATTCCCCACAATATTAGTGACACCCTGCACGATTTTGCCTTTGTCCGCATAGATTCGTCCATACTGCAGCCGGTCCTTTACAACAAACGTGTGATCCGGCTGGTTCGGTTCAAAGGTATCCACGACCTCAAGGATCAGGCTGCTGATATCAATTTCTTCCATGCCGTATTCCTGACGGCCGGACTCCATACGCTGCAGATCGAGAAAATCGTTAATTAACGAAGTTAGTCTTTCACCTTCCCGGTGAATGGTTTCTATATATTTTTTCTGACGGGCCGGCTTTAAATCTTTGACGAGAAGAAGCTCCGCAAAGCCTAAAATACTCGACAGCGGCGTCCTGAGTTCATGACTTACAGTGCTGACAAGATCTGATTTCATCTGGTCAAGCTCAAATTCCTTAGTCCGGTTGCGGTGAACAAAGATAGTGCCCTTTTCTTCGGATTCCATCTGCACATTTCTTCCATATAACTCGTAAACGTTCACGCCGCTCTGTGACGTAATTTTATATTCAATACTATAGTCTGGGGGGGCTCCACCGCCGATAAACGCCTTGAAATAGTTCCCCACTTTTTCCCGGCAGTCTTCATCGATTTGGTTCATCCATCCGGATGTCCATTCCGCAAACGGAAGTGTCTCTGTTCCAGTCTCCCCCTTGTTACTGACCATGCTCCATGTCCACTGGTTTGCATGCTCAAGCTCTCCGTTCTCATTGATATACTGAATCCCTTCATCAACACTGTCGATAATACGCTGGTACAAAAATCGCTCCTCTTCCGTTTCCTCAAACAGAAGAATACGGCTGAAGGAAATGGACGCCTGCCGGAGAATACCGCGCATCGTCTCGCGCTCCTGCTCCGAAAAGTTTTGCCCGGTTCTGGTGAATACCGCTGCGCCAATCATTTCTTTTTTACTGCTGAACACCGGCAGATACATTTCGTACACTGTCGTTTCTCTGCCGCTCAATCCTTCTTCTCCGGCTCTTGTTTTCCGTTCGGTGACATGAATTTTTTTCGTGTCCGCGATTAAAGCAAGTGGGCTCCCTTCAGAATGATCTTCGAAATGCTGTTTTTCTTCTTCACTCACCCCGTACCAGGCAGCCTGCCAGAAAGGCTCCATCGCTGCCACCATACCCTTTTCAAAATGAAAAAGGTCGTACATTTTGGCAAGCAGTTGTTCCATTAATGCCTGCTTTCCCATCGAGCCGCTGAACGTTTCATTCAACTCGTTTAACGTCCGCAGGTATTCCTGCTGCTCCTGCAGCTCATTCTGCTGGGTAACAAGCTCTTCGTTCCGGTCCATAATCGCGTTTTGATTCTGTTGAATACTTGCTGCCATTAAATTAAAGGAACGGCTCAGCTCTCCTATTTCATCGCTGCGGTGGCTGTCTGAGACCGATATTTCTTCGCCGCTTCCCACCCTGGCCGCAGCGTCCTTTATTTCCACCAGAGGGCCGGTAATTTTCCGCAAAAGCACCCAAACAATAGCACCGAGCGCTATCAGTATTGCAATCAAATACAGCAGATAGGCTAAATGCGAATTTTCATTCACCTCGAAGTATTGGTCGTTCACGCTCATCCTTTCAGCCTCTGCCTGATCATGTTCATTTGATATGCTGTTAACAAGCGCCCCGACCTGAGAGCTAGCCTGTTCCCGGTTTTCAATTGTTGTGCGCCCGGCTTCTACAGCTTCAGACGCCTCAGGAAGCCATTCATTTTCGTAATCATCCAGAAACTGCTCTGTCTGTGCGACCAGGTCAGTGTTTGTTTGATTCAAATCCCGGTACTCCTCAAGATGCGCTCTTGCAGCACTCAGACTTCTTTCTAATTCTTCCATTTCACTTTCGTCCCCAAAAGCAAGATAGCCACGCCCTGCAATGATGATCTGCTGGGTATAAAACTCCAGATCTGCCAGCACATTTTGCGTATCCCGCCATTGTCTGGACTCGTTTTCAAGATCCTGCTGATTGGAACTCATGTAGGCATGCTGCCAAATACCCCCGGCACCAGCAAGCACCAGTACTAAAAGAAAAATAATGCTAAACCTACGGTGGAGACGTTTTTTTATGTAGTTAAGCATCTAATAAATCCTCCACAATAGTAATGAGTAGGGCCGGACTGAACGGCTTGGATACAAACTCCATTACTCCTGCTTTTTTCGCTTCTTCTTCGTCTTTATCCCGGGACTTTGCAGTAATCATTAATGTTTTCATGTTTTCAAGCCTGCCGTCTTTCCGGAGCATGGAAACGACTTCCACCCCGTTATACTCAGGCATCATGTTATCGATAATTAAAAGGTCATAGGAGGTTGCACTCGCCTTTTCATAGGCTTCCTTTCCATCCTCTGCTTCATCAATTATGTATTCTTCTTCGTTCTCCAACGTATCCACCACAAGCATTCGAAGCACTTCTGCATCGTCAGCTACCAGTATTTTGTACATTTCTTCCCGCCTTTCTGTTTACAGCACCCGCTGTATTAATCGCTTCGCACGTGCGACCAGTTCTTCCTTCCGAAAAGGCTTCATCAAATAATCGTCCGCTCCAAGCTCAAGCGCATGAACAATGTCCTCTTCGTTCCGGTTGCCTGTGAGCATTAATACAACCATGTTGCTCGAAGGATACTTACCCCGGAGTTTTTCAAGCACTTCAAACCCGTCCATGCCGGGCATAGTAACGTCCAGAACAACAAAATAACGCTGCCCGCGTTCATAGTTTTCATTTTCAAAAAACACTTCTCCAGAAGAAAAATATGTTGTCCGTATCCGGTACCTCGCGATATTTAACTGATGAAACTGATCAGCGACAAAGGAAGCCATCGCTTCATCATCATCGATGATAAATACATTTATGTAGGGAAGATCGATAACCGTGGCGCCCGAATAGGAAACAACAGCGTTCCGCCCCGAATCCTTTGCTTCAAGCATGGCTGCATCCGCTTCATTTATAAGCTCCTGCAGAGAAGCATGCCCGGTGGTTGCTGTAGACGTGCCCGCCGTAAACCCGAGCCGGTACGACAGGTGCTGATCCAATACAAAATCAGCAAAGGACTGCTGCAGGCGTTTCATAATTTTTTCTGTTTCCTCTGAAAACGTCTGTTGGAAAATGAACAAAAATTCGTCCCCGCCCAGCCGGATCAGAAGATCGCTCGGACGCTTCCTGGATAACATGTGGCTGACAAACCACCGGAGCACCTGGTCACCTTCCTCGTGGCCATAGCTGTCGTTAATCTGTTTGAAGTGGTCAAGATCTGTTAATGCTACTGAAAAAGGCTTGCCGCTCCGTTTAAATTCCGCCCACAGGCGATTCTCTTCCAATTCAAGCATTTTCCGGTTGTAGGCCCCTGTCAGTTCGTCCACCGTCAGCGCTTCTTTCATCGGTGCCTGCCATTCCAGATGACGGTGAATGACCTGCACTATTTCCAATGTGGAATACGGCGGCTTGATTACAAAGGAAGCTCCGTCATTATACAATTTATCTGCTTTTTCCCTATCTATTGCCCCAGTACAGAATACAGCGACGGGCAGCAGAGTGTCTCTCGCTGCGTCTTTAATACGCTTAATAATCGTCCGCTCGCCCCTTACCGCCAGGTCCTCTGAGAGAAGCACCATTTCCGGGTGAAACTCTTCAATTTTTTCCATGAGCTTTCTCCGGTCGGAAGCAATCAGAACATGATGGCCAAGCGTCTCAAGCTGTTCCTTTACTTCATACAAAACGTGCAGCGACGTGTGGCCGAGAAGCACAAAAGAGGATTCTTCTTCAGAAACATCTGAGGAGAAAAAAGTATTTTCCCCGCCGCTTTCTTCACCTAACATGTTCATAATTTTTTCCGCATATTCTTTCCGGCTTTCTTCAGCAGCTTCAGTATTGAGTGAAGTCATCGCTTTCTCTGCCGTATCAGCAACTTGGCCCAAACCAATCGTGGCTCCTGTGCCTTTAATCGTATGGAGCCATCTGTACATTTCATCATACTCTTCATAGTGCTTTTGTTCTAAGTATTCATGCTGTTTTTTAATGTTTTCAATAAAGGTTTTCTGATACTGTTTCACCATAATAATATCCCTTCTAACCGTTATTATCCATTTTCCATTATATACTATTTAACCGTGTCAAAAGTAGCTTAACGCAAGAAAATTACAACTGTTTTAAAAAAGAGAAACCTCTCTAAATCTTCTTTGGAAGATAATAGGACTTATACGCCTCTATGCAGGCACAAAAAAACGCTCCAGCGATTGCTGTGAACGTTTTGTGAATAAAAGTATTTTATGAAACATAATTAGTCGTAATAATTGAGCGTTCCATCTGATAGAGCTGCTCCTGGGAGTACAGGGGCGCGTTTTGGGAAAACTGCTCGTGAAAGAACGCACGCAGTGCTGCTTCTGTCGTAAAACGATGAGTATAAGCATCCACCGACACGTCCTGGACAAACCGGTCATCCTGCGTGTTCGAATGGCCGAAGAAAATAATTGGCGTAACTTCGCCCGGATTGTGCTTTTCCCTGCGCAGAAAATCTTCTGTAATCGAAGCCGTCGCTTTGGCATGCTCAATCGGACTGTCGTGTACTTCAAATGTTCCTGACCGAATATGCCCCCGGCTTGTGTTTTGAAATACCATTGTCGTTTCCACATCTTCTTCGAGATCCGGGTACAGCGTATCAAGCACAAAATCAAGTGTCCCGGCATTGTGTTTACTGACGCCGTGAATAATATGGCCTTTCCATTTTTGGGTTTCAAGCACATACAGCCCGCGGCTCGTCAAAACGACGTGGTCCACCTGGCGGGTCGAAAGCTCAGTTCGGTCATCGAGCGGCACGTAAACGTGTCCGGAAATTAACATTTCATCCACAGCGATCTGATTTGCTTCGACAAGATCATTTTTAATGCTTCGAAGCAGTTCATGTGTTTTCATTTCTTCCGGTTCCCGTGAGATTTTCTCCAGATGATAAATGTAATCCGTCAGCTTCCCTTTTTCTTCCTCATATTTGCCGCGTATCGCCTGGATATCCTCGCGGTACTGCGAACTCTTTCCTTCAATTTCTTCTTCCATTTTTCTATCGTACTGTCGGACTTTTTTTAAATACTGATCCCGCTGAATTAAAATAACTGCTCCGATGATGATTAAAGCTATAATAACCGTGACTGCTATACCCATATAAGCACCTCTTCCATCTCCTGCCTTAATATTTTTACTATGACCCGGAATTTGGTACACTAAAAAACGCTTCTCATTCGCTATGTAAAACTATATACATTATATTTCTATCATAATCAATATATTCCTTTTCGTATACACCTAAAGAAAGGATTCTTCCCTATGACACTTTATTCTGTTGTTCCAAAGGATTATTACGAAAAACCGACCCTCGAGCTATCCCGGGCGCTGATCGGCTGTGTACTTGTGCACGAAACGCCGGAAGGTCCTGCAGCCGGCAGAATTGTTGAAACGGAAGCCTACATCGGCCCCGTGGACCGGGCGGCCCACAGCTACAATTACCGCAGAACAAAGCGGACGGATGTAATGTTCTTTCCCCCGGGACACGTTTATATGTACACGATGCATACCCACGCGCTTCTAAATATCGTAAGCGGAGTGGAGGAATCTCCGGAAGCTGTCCTCATCCGCGCTGTCGAGCCTGTAGCGGGCCTTGAGCTTATTCAAAAACGCCGGCACCGTGTCCGCGGCATTCAGCAGACAAACGGCCCCGGCAAGTTAACGAAAGCGCTTGGTATTGATATGAGCTACTACGGCCATGAACTTGATCATCCGCCGCTGTATCTGTCACCAAAAGATTATGAACCTGCGGTTGAAAGCGGCCCGCGCGTCGGTATTTCCGGAAGCGGCGAAGCACGCCATTACCCGTGGCGATTCTTTGAATCCGGAAATCCGTACGTTTCCAAATGGAGGGCCTGAGTTCTATTACTTCAGAGCGACGATTCGGCGACCCTGGATCCGGTTTTCCAAAATAGCGTCAAGATCCTCCGCCAAATCGTCCAGGGTGGTCTCGCTTGCAATCGTATCAAGCAGTGATTGAATTTTTAGGTCACTTGCGAGCCGGTTCCACACATACTTCCTTTTTTCTGCCGGACAATAAACAGAATCAATTCCAGCCAGGTTGACACCTCTTAATATAAACGGATGCACTGTCGTAGGAACGTCTGTCCCTCCGGTAAGTCCGCTGACGGCTGCAGTACCGTGATATTTCATCGTACTCAGCAGGTAGGCAAGCGTTTCTCCCCCAACTGGGTCGACGGCCCCGGCCCACATCGCCTTGCCGAGCGGCTTCCGGTTGTCCGGATTTACGTCTTCGCGGGACAGGATACGTCCTGCACCAATGTTCCGGAGATAATCATGAGCTTCGGTGTTTCCGGTAACGGCTGCCACATCATATCCAAGGGAGTGAAGCATCGCCACGGCCATGCTTCCAACGCCGCCAGTAGCACCAGTTACAACAACCTCGCCCTGATCCGGTCTGACTCCTTCCTCTTCCAGGCGCACGACCGACAACCCTGCTGTAAACCCGGCAGTACCAAAAATCATGGCTTCTTTCGGAGTCATCCCCTTCGGCAGTTTTACTACCCAGTCAGCAGGCACTCTTGCTTTTTCCGCATAGCCGCCGTGATGGGCAACACCCAGTTCATATCCTGTAACGAGCACCTCGTCGCCCTCCTGGTACCTCGAGTCACTGGACGAAGCGACAACGCCGGCGAGATCGATACCCGGAATCAGTGGATAGCCCTGGGCAATCTGGCTTTTAGGTACTGCTGCCAAGCCGTCCTTATAGTTGATGCTTGAGTAGTGTACATCAATGGTGACGTCGCCTTCAGGCAGATCCTTTTCCTCCAGTGTGCGTACTTCTTTTGTAACTTCTCCCTGATCGTTTTTATCCACGACCAGCGCCTTAAATGTGCTCATACTTTCCACCTCCATAAAATGATCCTCTACCCTATTCCCATAAAAGTTTTATTTTATGCGGGGTAAACAAAAAGCACGTGCCTCCTCCAGGGAAGCACGTGCGGGCTTGTTACGGTGTTAAAAACAGGAAAAAAATGATAAATACAAAAAACAGAGCGTACATAATTGGATTCAGCTGCTTCCCTCTTCCAGTCAGCACCATCGTGATCGGATAGAAGATAAAGCCCATGGCAATACCGGTCGCGATACTGTAGGTGAGCGGCATCGAGACGACGGTTAAAAAGGCCGGCACGGCAATTTCAAGACGCTGCCACTCAATTAAGCGAAGCGAAGATACCATCAGTGCTCCTACAATAATAAGAGCTGGAGCCGTTACGGCGCTTGTCACCACGCCGAGAAGCGGCGAGAAAAACAAAGCGGCAAGAAACAGCAGCGCTGTAATTATCGAAGCAAATCCGGTACGTCCTCCGACAGCTACACCGGCTGAGGACTCAATATATGCTGTTGTTGTAGACGTTCCAAGAATCGAGCCGATCACGGTAGCAGATGAATCTGCCACCAGGGCGCGCCCGGCACGCGGCAGTTTGTTGTCTTTTACGAAGCCGGCCTGGTTGGCTACTGCAAACAAAGTTCCAGCCGTATCAAAAAAGTCTACAAACAAAAATGTAAGAACAACTACGATAAATCCAATAATGAAGCTTGAATCCCACGAAAAGTCTGTAAGAGAAGTAAAAGCAGCCCCGAATGTCGGTGCGATGCTGGGCACCCCGGAGACAATCTGGCCGGGAGGCTGAATCTGCCCCACCAAAATGCCAGCCAGGGCTGTAATCACCATCCCGTAAAAAATACCTCCCCGGACACCCAGAGTCATCAGTATGACGGTAATAACGAGCCCGAATGCTGCAAGAGCAGCAGGTCCGGAAGTAAGTGTGCCAAGCGTGACGAGAGTAGACTCATCAGCCACCACAATCTGCGCTCCCTGCAGTCCGACAAAAGCAATAAACAGTCCGATACCGGCAGAAACCGCATATTTCAGTTCCTCCGGAATCGCGTTAATAATTTTCTCTCTAATGCCAAATGTCGTTAAACCAATAAAGATTATCCCGGAGCAGAATACCCCAAACAAAGCAAGCTCCCAGGGGATCCCCATTGTCAGCACAACGGAATATGTAAAAAAGGCATTGAGCCCCATCCCCGGTGCCAGAGCGATCGGATACCTGGCAAGCAGCCCCATAATCAGTGTTCCGATAGCTGCTGCCAGGGCTGTCGCTACAAACACAGCGGACTCATTCATTCCGGCTTCGGCTAAAATACTGGGGTTGACGAATAAAATATACGCCATCGCAAGGAAAGTCGTTAAACCAGCTAACGATTCTTTCTTGTAGTTCGTCTCATTCTTTGTAAATTCAAAAAAACGATCCATCCTCTTATCTCTTCCTCTCTTTGCTCTCCCCAGGCAAAACTCTCTCTGATTCTATTATATACTAACTAAGCGTTTACGACGCAAGCCCCTACTCCCATTCGATGGTCGAAGGCGGTTTGGACGTAATATCGTACACTACACGGTTGACGTGCTGCACCTCATTGACAATTCTGGTGGAAATTTTTTCGAGAACGTCATATGGAATACGGGCCCAGTCCGAAGTCATACCATCAATTGAAGTGACCGCGCGGATGCCGACAGTGTAATCGTATGTCCGGCTGTCACCCATGACGCCCACGCTTCTCATGTCCGGCAGCGCCGTAAAATACTGCCAGATTTCACGGTCGAGACCGGCATTCTTGATTTCTTCCCTTAAAATATAATCCGATTCCCGGACAATTTCGAGCTTCTGCTCCGTAATCTCCCCGAGTACACGAATGCCGAGTCCCGGCCCCGGGAACGGCTGGCGCCAAACGATTTCATCCGGCACTCCGAGCTCTGTTCCGAGCTTGCGGACTTCGTCTTTAAACAGCGTATTTAAAGGCTCAATCAGATCGAATTTCATGTCCTCCGGCAGTCCGCCAACATTATGGTGTGACTTAATCGTCTGAGCTGTGTCCGTCCCACTTTCAATGACGTCTGTATACAGCGTGCCCTGGACAAGAAAATCCACGTTTTCAAGCTTTCCTGCCTCTTCCTCAAACACATATATAAATTCATTTCCGATAATCTTCCGTTTTTGCTCCGGATCGCTCACTCCGTCGAGTTGATCGAGAAAGCGTTTGGCTGCGTCAATTTTCACGATATTCATCTGGAATCCGCGTCCGAGAGACTCCATGACGCCTGTGGCTTCCTCTTTACGAAGCAGGCCGTGATCAATAAACATGCACGTAAGCTGATCTCCGATCGCTTTGTGTACAAGAGCCGCTGCTACCGAGCTGTCTACCCCTCCGCTCAACGCACACAGCACGTTACGGCTGCCTACCTGTTCCCGGATAATTCCCACCTGCTCATCGATAAAGTTGGCCATCGTCCATTCATTCGAGCATCCGCAGACCCGGTAGGCAAAGTTTTTCAGTATGTCATCGCCAAACTGGGTGTGGCGTACTTCAGGATGGAACTGAACGCCGTACATTTTCTTCTCCGGAGCACTCATGGAGGCCACCGGGCATGACGGACTGGTCGCGTCGACCGTAAAACCTTCCGGCGGCCCGACAATTAAGTCACCGTGACTCATCCACACGCTCTGGGTTTTCGGCAGCCCTTCAAATAATACTGGATTCGCCTGCACATGAATATCCGCCTTGCCGTATTCCCGATGCTGGGCTTTTTCCACTTTTCCGCCGTAATGCAGCGTCATCAGCTGCATCCCGTAGCAGATACCCAGTATAGGAATGTCCAGGTCAAAAATAGCTGGATCACAGGTGAGCGCGCCTTCAACATACGCGCTGTTCGGTCCGCCGGAAAAAATAATTCCTGCCGGATCCAATTCTTTAATTTTTTCTGCACTAATCGTGTTCGGATGGAGTTCGCTAAAAACACCGAGATCTCTGATTCTGCGTGTAATCAATTGATTATACTGGCCGCCAAAGTCCAGAACAATAATCGTTTCACTGATATTTCCTACGCTCATCGCTTCTACCCCTAACTGTTTTCAAATATGTACGTGCAAGGTTCACTTTAAAGGAATGCCTGCTTCCGGGCAACTATCTGTTTTCGATTGCCGGGCGTACGTCAAACACCTCAATGAAAGTCTTTTTTTACAGACCAAAAAAGCTGCTTTCGCATTATACGAAAGCAGCTTTTTGACTGGAAACAAACGGCGGCTCCCTTGCCGCTGTCTGTCCTTCACTGCCCTCGTAGTCCAGCCATTTTCCGGCGGCCGGGTAGAGACATTTGGGCCTGATCCCAAACTATACGAGGTATTCACCTGTAAACATGAAATAAATTCTAACAGCCCGTCATGAGCCGGTCAAGAACGGATTTTCTTTACCAGCCGTTTCCATGCAGCAACTGTTTCCGGTTCGGCTCCGTTTCCGGTTTTACGCCCGTAATACAGACGTTCGTATTTTTCAGTCAGTGGATCCATGTCACTGCTTCCGTAAATGTCATTGACCCGTCCGGAAAATTCCCGTAGCGTTTCTCCGTTGGTTCGTTTCACACGAGCTGTCCGCAGCAGCCTTAGCAGTGCCTGGTAGGCACTTTGAAATTCTGCATCGGAATGCATATGCCGGTATTTGAAAAGAAGATAGCTGGCCAACAGCTTCCTCCGGAAAAACCACCCGGCTCCAAGGAGGATAACAATCGCTGCAAAAAAGGGCCACAGCGGAAGCCTCCAGTCAACACCGGCGCCCCCGGATGTGTCCTCCTGCTCTTCTTCGTTCTCTTCTCCTGATTCAGGAGCCGTTTCCTCTTCCTCGGGTGCGTCTGTTTCTTCCTCTGCCGGCTCCTCTTCAATTTCAGGTGCTTCTTCCGACGCTTCATTGTTTTCATACGTGTAATTAAACTCTGAAGAAAAACCTTTCGTCGGTTCAAACGGCACCCATCCGACCTCCGGGAAATACACTTCCACCCAGGAATGCGCATTTTCATTGGTAACCTCCACCTGGTTTTCATTTCCCGGAGCCTGGTCGCCTTCCGTGAACCCTTTCACCCAGCGTGTCGGTATATCCAGCGTCCGAAGCAGCACCGCCATCGAAGTCGAGTAATTGTCGCAGTACCCGGTCCGTGATTCAAACAAAAACTGGCTGACATAATCCTCACCTTCCGAGGGAGCCGGAATGTTTGTCGTTTGATAGGAAAAATCCGGACCGCGCAAATATCTTTCCACCGACCTTGCCTTTGCATAGCGGTTATCATCTTCTTCTGTAAGGTCTTCGGCGAGCTCCTGAATTTCTCCCGGAAGATCGTCCGGAAGCTGTGTAAAGTATTCTGTCACTTCATCCGGGTCTTCTGAATCATCAGTGACAGCACTCATCTGCTCTACCGGAAAATCTGCTGTTTCATACGCCACCGTATAATTAGTTAACGCCTCAGACTCCCTGCCATTCTCAAACTCTGCCTGGGTGGTCCAAGTATCTACCGAGGTTTCTATGTCTTCTTCAATAGAAAGAAACGAACCTGGATAAAAGGCAAAGTCAAACTCCTGGGTTTCTGCCATTTCAATGTTTACTTCCTGTTCTTCTGTCTCAATACTTTCATTGTACAAACCGGCCTCCGAAGACGTTTCATCCGGGGCATCTATTTCCCATCCAAGACCGGTGTATACATTTTTAGCTTCGCCCCGCCAGTAGCCGTTAATATCTCCGGAGGCAGTAAACACAGGCATATCACTCATTTGAAATCCACCGCCCAGACGTTCATCGGTATCGTCATAGCCAATCTTCTGTGCGCCCTGGCTGCTTCCGGTGCTGCTTTCTCCCCACGTTAAAAACGGAATGGGGTCAGGCCACCGTGGTTCACTTTTGGGAGCAAGCACGCCAACGCCCCCGGCGATAATCAGAAAGACCGCCATAATCAGCATCCACCGACTAAAGACCTTTCTCTGTGCCTTTCTGTCTTCCGCCCGTGATACAATACGGTCCCACTGAAGAAGCCCTAAAAGCAAAAACCCTATAACAAACGTCCGGATTACCGCAAACATTCCATCATATTCGAAAAAAGTATCCATCACGCCAATATAAATAATCGTAAACGTCAGAAAAAATAAAATCCGGCGGGACTGAACTACCCAGAAATAAATCAAATAGCTCATAATAGCGAGCAGAAGCATGAACAAAACACTGCGGAACATATCTGTCAGAGCGTACCACTGGCCACTGATAATATAATCGGCATTAGTCTGCACTTCTGCCGCCAGGGCAGCCAGCCAGCCCGGCTGCAGCAGTGATTCCTCATAAAAAACAGCGTTTATGCCTATCAGTATCACAAGCAGTACGCTGCCGATAATCACCCACCAGGGCGGACGCAGATAAATTACGATAAAAAAAACAGCGGAAACAACCATAAATACAGTCACTGACCCTGTTCCAGTAGCTTCCGGCAAAGGCAGCAGCCATTCTGTCAGCAGGAAATAACCAAGAATATAAACAATCAACTTCTTCCAGGTATGCTCCGGTTTAACCAAATAATTATGCCTCCTTTACAGCACTTCAAAGCCAGCCTCGCCCGGCTGCACATAGTATATATGAATATTGGTGTGCCGCAGCGCTTCTACCCCCTCGTGGCGGGAGAACCCGCTCTCATGAGGGAGGAGAGCTACAATAACAGATCGTTTCTGTTCGGCCCACTGTTTTAATTCTTTAATTCTAATTCCGGAAAGTTCCGGGGTAACATAAATCAGCGCTTCGAGCCCTGGGGTTTGACGTAAAAACGGCGATGCCTCTGTGTCTGTGTTCAATTCCACATACGCCAGACTCTGATAAATACGCTGAAAATGCTCTTTCGAGGTACCGGGATGCTGCAAAAGCTGCTCAGAAGCGGTAACTCCGCAGCCAATCGGCATTTTCATCTGGTAGGCATACTCTGTTAAAGAAGCAGCAAATTCTACCGCGGTTTCAAATGATTCTGATGTGGTACCCAAGGCGTTTTCAAGCAGCAGAAAATAACCCTCTCCTTTTTCGGCTTCAAATTCTTTCGTAACAAGCTTTCCGGCCCGGGCTGTTACCTTCCAGTCAATATTTGCCATCCGGTCCCCAGGAGTGTAATCCCGGACTCCTGCCACATTCACAGATTCGCTTTGCAGTCGCTGCGACAGCGATACTGCTTCCGAGGAGTTATCTGCCGTTGTATTCCAGTTCGCTAATTTTCTCATTCTTGGAAGCACCACCACCGTAGAAGAAACTGGAATGTCATAATCCTTCTCCACAAAGCCAAACAGATCACCGGAACGAACACGGAGATAGTCGATGGTGTGCTTTCCCCGCCGTCTCCCTTTAATACTGTAGGAATAGGAGGCCTCCCTTTGAAAAAAAGGAAATACCAGGGCTTCAGCGGACGTTTCCCATTCCCGGAGCCCGTACGGCTGGTGATCCCGGACCTTTACATATATCAGTGGAAGTGGAATTCTTTTTTTCAGCGTAACGTCGACTTCTGCAGAGCCGTTGAATGAAAGCATTTCAGCAGTCAGCCTGCGCTCAGCCCTTAAAGAACGAAGTGGATAAATTAACAATAATAATTGCATTAGCGCAAGAGTCGTCACACTGTAAAATAAAAACCAGCTGACAAAGCCTCCCTGGAACATAGCGTAAATAAATAATACAGCCAATGCAGCCACAACAGCTGCCAGCTGCATTACTTTTTTTCCGATTTTTAAAAACCGAGTCATGGGCGTACCGCCGAATCACTGTCCGATGCCGGTACACGAACACTCGATAAAATGTCCCGCACTACAGTTTCTCCGTCTTTATCCGCCATCTGCTGGTCTGTCTGCAGAATAAGGCGGTGCCCCATAACAAATGGCGCAAGATACTTCACATCATCTGGAGTCACATAGTCTCTTCCCCTCACAAAAGCATATGCCTGCGACACCTTCATCAGTGCAATTGACCCTCTTGGACTGACGCCAAGATAAATATCGCGGTGATTTCTGCTTTCCCGCACGATAGAAACAATATACTGTTTCACTGACTGGTCCACGTGCACATCTTTTACGTGCTCCTGCGCCTCCAGGACGTCTTCAAGACTCATTACGGAGGAAAGCTCGTCAATCGGATGAGTGAATTCCACGCGCTCGAGCACTTCTATCTCCTGCTCTTCGGTTGGGTAGCCGAGCCGGAGCTTAAACAGGAAACGATCGAGCTGTGCTTCCGGCAGAGGATACGTCCCACCGTACTCTACTGGATTCTGGGTGGCCATCACAAAAAATAAACGTTCGAGATTCCTCGTTTCGCCGTCCACTGTCACGCTTTTTTCCTCCAGCGCTTCGAGAAGGGCCGACTGCGTTTTCGGAGAAGTACGGTTTATTTCGTCTGCGAGCAGAACGTTTCCCATTAATGGGCCGGGCCGGAATTCAAACTCCATCGTCCGCTGATTATATATGGACACACCTGTAACGTCTGATGGGAGGAGATCCGGGGTGAATTGTATCCGTTTAAAACTCGCGCCAATGGATTTGGCAATTGCCCGCACCATCATCGTCTTCCCCACGCCAGGCACATCCTCAAGCAGGATATGTCCGCGGGCCAGGAGCGCCGTCAGGCTTAATTCGATTTCAGCTTTTTTTCCGACCACGACCTGCTGCACGTTTTCGATGACACGCTGCAAAGCTTCACGTTCGTTCACCAATATCTTTCTCCCCCTACTTTATATGCTCTCGCTCTCTAAATCATATTAATCTTATCACAATTACCCACCCCTAGAAAGAAAACCGACTATTCCTGCTCCCGGTTTTCGGGCAGTATTTTCCTCCGCTCCACCGGCGATTTCAACACAATTGACGTATTAATGTTTCCGTAGGAGATCAGGGTATCAACAAGCTCTCTCAGGCTGTCCATCCCCTCTACCGCTGCTTTAATAAAATAACTTACTTCCCCAGTCACCCGGTGACATTCAAGTACATGTGTATCCTCTGCAATCATTTTTTCAAAACGGGGGATCGTATCCTTCAGCTCGCTCACCTGGATCATCAGAAGCGTATCCCGGCCCACGGCTTCCGGTGAAACCACTGCACTGAAGTGATCAATAATCCCTCTCTCCTGCAGCCTGATCATTCGTTCAGAAACGCTTGGACGGCTTAAATTTAATTTCTTGGATAAATCACTTACCGATATCCTTCCGTCCTCCTGAAGTATCTCAAGCATTTCTATATCAATATGATCCATTTAAATGCACTTCACCTTTCTTTTTGAATATAATAAATCTATTATGTATTCATTTTTGCTATTTTTAAAACAATTATCCTTCATATGTATATTCAAACTTGGATTATTTTTCCTTATAATAGAAGTATCCTATTGTTGAAGGAGAGACGACCGTTGATAAACATAACCAATATACTACAAGTCCTGGCCGGATGTTTGTTAGCTGCCTTCGGCATTACCCTGCTCCAGCACGCTGATTTAGTCACCGGAGGTACGGCGGGCCTTGCGCTCGGCTTAACTTACGTCCTGCCACTGTCTTTTTCAGCTGTGTTTTTTATCATCAACCTGCCTTTTTATGTGTTTTCTGTTGTGCATATGGGATGGAAATTCACACTGAATACAATCGCCGCAGTGTCTCTGCTTTCCGCTCTGACAAGCCTGAGTTATTTTCTTCCTGCCTTCAGTATCCATCCGGCTGCTGGAGCCATTTTCGGCGGTATCAGTATAGGAGCCGGCATATCAATATTATTTATGAACAACACCTCGCTCGGCGGGGCTAACATTCTGGCATTATTTCTTCAGCGCCGGCTCCAGTGGAACCCCGGCAAAGTCAATTTATCCTTCGATATATTGGCAGTAGCTGTGGGGCTCGCTTCTGTCGGCTTAATCGCAGGCGCTTATTCCACACTTTCCATTATCGCTACTGCTTTTGTGCTCAGCATAGCCAAAGGAAAAATCGCCGCTTCAAGGCCCATTCCTAAAGCGAAGCCGCGTTCCTCACGCCAGGGCGTACTGATCGAAAAACAATAAATCAAAAGCAGCTTCCCGTGGGAGGCTGCTTTTTCAGCTTTCAGTCAGGCCCTCCGCCAGTGCTTCAGCTGCTTTCTTTTCATCATCAGCCACAGAAGCTTCAAACAGCTTTTCCTGCTGGAGCGGCGTGTACTTCATGTCAAAGCCATGATGCCAGGCAATTTGGCGCACGAACTCCCGCTGTGTTCTGCCGTTTCCTTCCCGGAATGGATGAATGTGATTAAGGTCATTATAAACCGGGGCAAAGGCTTCAGCGAAAGCTTCCCTGTCTTTGTACGCCAGTTTATTTTTTTCCTGTACGGAGTCTCTTAGATGACGCAGACCCCTGTCGATAAATGCTGCAGGCAGAAAGGATGTTCTTCCTTTAGTAAGATCCACCGTCCGAAATTCCCCGGCCCAGGCGTATACATCAGAAAACAGCCGTCGGTGAATACGCCGTATATGCTCTTCGTCAAAGGATCCAAGCACCTTTTTTGCTGTCATCATCTGCTGCAGACGGTACGTTGTAATAATCTGCTCGATTTTCTCTGCCTTGGCTGATTCCCGAAAATTCATTTTGTTTATAAGCACTCCGCTGTCTCCATACGTGTAATAGGATTCGCTCATATTATAAACGCCCCTCCGCTACAGAAGCTGTCACTTCTTTAATCGTCATTTGCCCGTCTCGGAGCTTACGTACGGCTTCAATATCTTTTTCTGAAAAAACAAAACCTTCTACTTCTGCAGAAACAATTGCGTTCTTAAGCTCCTGTTCTTCGGGCGTATCCGGGAAATTGTATTTGTCCACTGCGGACGAACCGTGTTTTTCATGCATTGTTTGCCCCCCTGCCTGTAATGAAACTATTTTGCTTTCTTCTCGTTTCCTCCCGCTCTCTCCTGCCCAGGGTAAAAGAAAATCCTTTTTTAAGCGTTTATTCAGATGCAGCCTTCGTTAGTATCGTTTGGGATACTATACCACTTCAAAATGGGTACTTCCATGCCTGAGCCTTTTCCTAGTATGATGAACTCTACATACATCTGCATACTAAAATAAAATTAGAGGAGTGTTCACGCATGACTAATGTGATTGATCCCGATGTTTCTATCGGGCCTGTGCAGCTCAGGGTGCAGGATATCGGCCGGGCCGCCGCTTATTACGAAAATGTGATCGGCCTCCAGATACTCAAACGCTCATCTTCTACCGCTGTTCTCGGCGTGCCTTCAGACGGACTCCCTCTTGTCATGCTTCGGGAAGTGGAAGGTTCGATCACTCCCCCTCGCACATATGCCGGGCTATACCACTTTGCTGTTCTTCTTCCGGACCGTGCGTCCCTGGGAGCTTTCACTCGTCATCTGCACAGCATCGACGAGCGGTTCGGAGCCTCTGATCACAGCGTCAGCGAAGCTCTCTATCTGACGGATCCGGATGGAAACGGCATCGAGGTTTACCGTGACCGCCCCCGAACAGAATGGACGTACGACAGCAACGGATTCGTGCACATGACCGTGGGTCCCCTGCATGAACAACAGCTGGTTCAGACGGGAGAAAATACGCAGTGGCACGGCCTGCCTGCCGGAACTGTGATGGGACACGTTCATCTTCATGTGCACGACATGGAGGAGGCTTATCATTTTTACGTAGAGGTGCTGGGACTTGAACTTACCGCCGACCCGCAGAAATTTCCTGCTTTTTTTGTTGCTGCCGGTGGCTATCATCACCATATCGGGCTTAACCCATGGGCCGGAGCCCAGGCGCCTAAAGCATCCATACGAAATACCGGAATCGACATGTACACGCTTGTGCTTCCTTCTGAATGGGCTCTGGAGCCTATTGCCGACAGGCTGGAGGCCGATGATTATCCATTTCACCGCGAAGAACATACTTTATACGTCACCGATCCTTCAGGCATTGTCGTATGCCTTACCGTAAATTCTCCAAATACCGTCCTGTCCTCTGCTCAAATGGTCCAGCTGACCGAATAATTTTCGCCATGCGCCATGATAAAAAGCAGCCGTACCTGAAAAATACGGCTGCTTTTATTATTCATTTTTTGATAGCAGCTGCATATCAACCGCTGCGGTCGATATACTTTTTGAAAGCTCCCATTTCCGGACTTCAACCAGCTCTATTGCCCTGTCTCCGAAAAAGCGGACACCGGTAGAAGCTTCTGCCGGGTAGACGCGGGCGCTCATCACCTTTTCCCCGTCCTGCATAAATACTTCTACCGTGGAGTGATCGATAAAGATATGCAGATACAAAAGGCCGTTTTTCAAAGAAACGTCTGTCGTTCGTGTCCCGCCGGGGCCCCAGCCGGATTTTTCACGATCAAGCGTTATTTTTTGCTCGCGTGTATTATATACAAGCTTCGTTTTTTCCCCTGTACTTTCATTTGCGAGAAGGTCCAAACCACATTGCTCTGCCTTGAGCGGATCTATAACCACCTGAAGCTCCAGACATTTTCCTTCGACACCTTCCATCTGTCCTTCATTTTCAACGATGACGCCGCGGTGCTTCACTTCTTCACCGCGCAGGTCCGCCATTTCCGGCAGAGGACGGCTTTTCCATTGGCCTGCTGCACAGGATAAAACGCGTGGCAGGCTCATCGCACCAGCCCACAACTCTTCTTTTTCCGGCATATCACTTTCCCACATCGCAAACCATCCGATAACGATTCTGCGCCCAAAGCGGTCCAGCGTTGTCTGCGGGGCGTAAAAATCAAAACCGTGATCGAGCGGATGGAAGACGTCAAAATCAAACGTTCCCTCCTCAATATCCAGGTCACCGACGGCAAAGACCGCCTGATGCAGATTATGATACCTGTCCCCTTCCGGGAGCACGCCCTGCGGAGACATCACTAGCACGTCAAAACCGTCAAGCCGGAAAAGATCCGGACACTCCCACATGTAGCCCATATTCCCCCGGCCTGCTGCCAGTATGTTCATAAATTCCCACTCCAGAAGATTTTCCGACCGGTAGAGAAGCGCCTGGCCAATGTTGTCTTCTGTCCGGGAGCCAAGCACTGCATAATAATAATCATCTTCTCTCCAAACTTTTGGGTCCCGGAAATGATTCGGATGTGCTCCTTCTTCAGGGGCTTCTGATATAACAGGATTGTGAAAGCTCTTTTCAAACCGGAGACCATCTGTACTTGTAGCCAGACACTGAACCTGCTTTAAGTCTTCATCCGGGTCCGGGCCCGTCCACACATTACCTGTATACATTAAGACTAACTGTCCGTCCGCCTCCACGGCACTTCCCGAAAAGCAGCCATCTATATCATAGGGTTCGCTTGGCGCCAGCGCGGGCGGAAGATGCTGCCAATGAACAAGATCCGGACTTTTAACATGGCCCCAGTGCATGTTATCCCATTCCGGCGAGTAAGGATGGTACTGATAAAACAAATGATATTCGTCTTTAAACATGCTGAAGCCGTTGGGATCGTTCATCCATGATACAGGCGCTGTAATGTGAAAGGCGGGACGCCAGTACTCCTTGTTGTTTTTCTTTTGTATGGACGTAACGCCTTTCACTGCTTCGTTTATTCGCTGCTGATGATTCATGCATCGCCACCTCCTAAAGCATAAACGACAGCTTCAAACGGTCGCAGCATGATTTCCTTTGTTCCCTTTGTCCAGGCCTCTCCGTAATTATTTAATATCAGGTCCGGAGCCTGAGCTGCAAATTCACCCGGGAGCTCACAGCTTGTTTTAGTGTCGTACAGATTCACCATAATAAGCATTTTGGTATCCTCAAGAGTTCTTATATATGCCATAATCTGCGGGTGATCTGGAAGCGCAAGGTCAAATGAACCGTATACAAGCGTTTTCCATTTCTGTCGCAGCCGTATTAATGTTTGATAGTAAGTAAATACAGACGGGGATCTCTTTTTTTCCTGTTCGACGTTAATCGTAGAATAATTCGGATTAACCTTCAGCCAGGGCGTGCCTGTCGTAAAGCCGGCGCCCGGACTGCTGTCCCACTGCATCGGAGTGCGGGAGTTGTCGCGGCCGGTTTTCCAGATTGTTTTCATAATGTCTTCATGCGGCATTCCTGCCTGGCGCTCCTTATGGTAAAGGTTCCGAATGGCAATATCATTGTAATCTTCAATGGAAGGGAATTCGACGTTGGTCATACCGATCTCCTGCCCCTGATAAATGAACGGGGTTCCCTGCATGAAAAAATACATCGTGGCGAGCCCCGTAGCCGTTTCATACCAATAGTTATCCGCGTCTCCCCATGTAGATATTGAACGCGGCAGGTCATGATTCTCTAAAAACAAAGCGTTCCATCCGACACCGTCCAGCCCCTTCTGCCACTTAGCAAAAATTTCTTTCAAGGCAAAAATGTCCGGCCGGCTGTCGATGCCTTTCCCCCATAAATCAACGTGGTCAAATTGAAAAATCATATTAAATTTGCCGTTTGTCTCCCCAACCCATGCGTCCGCTTCTTCAATTGTTACTCCATTGGCTTCTCCGACGGTCATTATATCGTAATGATCGAACGTTTCTTTCTTCAGTTCCTCAAGATATGTTTGAATGCCCGGCTGGTTTAAATGCCCCTCGAAGGAAGGTGGATAGTCTTCATTATTCGGATTTGGCACGTCGGGAAGGCCGGGTTTCTTTTTAATATGGGAAATAGCATCTATGCGAAATCCATCAATTCCTTTATCGAGCCACCAGTTGACCATATCGTACAGATCACGGCGGACATCCGGGTTTTCCCAGTTCAGGTCCGGCTGCTTACGGGAGAAAATATGCAGAAAATACTCTTTGGTATGCTCGTCCCATTCCCAGGCCGACCCTTCAAAAATGGACCCCCAATTATTTGGCTCCTGACCGTTTTCCGGCTGCCGCCAGATGTAATAGTCCCGGTATTCACTCTCTTTGGAAGAACGAGACTCCACAAACCATGGATGCTCATCGGACGTATGATTAATGACCAAATCCATGATCAGGCGCATCCCCCGCTGGTGAACTTCCCCGAGCAGCCTGTCAAAATCCTGCATCGTCCCAAACTCCGGCATAATCGCCTGATAATCACTGATATCGTACCCGTTATCGTCATTAGGTGATGCATATACCGGACATACCCAGATTACACCAATGCCCAGCTCCTGGAGATAGTCGAGCTTCGAAATAATCCCTGGAATATCGCCGACGCCGTCCCCGTCTGCATCCATGAAGCTTCTCGGGTAAATTTGATAGACAACCGTTTCCTTCCACCATGCCTGCTCCATTGTTCAGATACCTCCTGTGTTCATAAAATTTCTGCGGGGCAGCACAGCTAACTATTTCACTGCGCCTTCCGATACCCCTTCGATAATTTGTTTTTGAGCTAAAAAGTAGAAAATAATAACCGGAAGCACCGCAAGCACAAGACCAGCAAGCGCTAGATGCCACTGAGTCGTATACTGGCCGAAGAAATAGAACATTTTCAGTGGGATCGTTGCATTAGCCTCGCCAAGCACCAGTGATGGAAGCAGGTAGTCGTTCCATATAAAGATGACATTCAAAATAGCCACAGTCACTGTGATCGGCTTTAACAACGGAAAGATGACTAACCAAAACATTTGAAAGCGATTCGCCCCGTCAATAATTGCTGCTTCATCCATCGATTTTGGAATGCTTTTGAGCGCCCCGTGGTATAAAAATATTGCCAGACTCGAGCTGAATCCAAGATACATGAAGATCAGTCCCGCTCCATTCATCATGTTTATCTGGCCAAAAATCGACGTGAGTGGAATCATCACGGACTGAAACGGAATAAGCATAGCAGCAACGAATACAAACAATAGTGTCGTACTCAGTCTGCTCGGATTCCGGGCGAGCGCGTAGGCGGCCATCGATGAAAATATGATGATAACAGCAATACTCACACCCGTAATCATAACAGAATTAAATAAGGATTTGAGAAAGTCTAGCTCTTGAAAGGCGGTAACGAAATTCTGCCATACAAAGGTGCCGGGCAGAGCCATCACGCTTTCAAAAATACCGTCCGGCGTTTTAAAAGCGTTGGTAAGCATCAGATAAAAAGGGATCAACCAAAGTATTCCGAGGACTATTCCTGCAATTTCGAGCGGTACCAGTCTGCGCTTTTCGGCTTTGGACATACTCATTACATTTCAACCTCCCGGCGTTTGTTGTAGTAAACCTGGGCAAGTGCGATCGCTGTCACAATGATAAAGAAAATTACTGCTTTACCCTGAGCGTAAGCCATATCATTTTCCACGAAGGCCGTCCGCACAATGTCCATGGCGAGCATCTGGGTCGAATCGAACGGACCGCCATTTGTCAGTGACAAATTTTGATCGTAAAGCTTAAATCCGGTCGAAAGCGTTAAAAACATACTGACCGTAAAGGCCGGGGCGAGCAAAGGAAACAAAATACTTTTAAAACGCTCAAAAGCTCCTGCCCCGTCAATTTTTGAAGCTTCAATCAAGTCACCGGGGATGCTCTGCAGATAAGCAATATAGATAACCATGATATAGCCGGACATCTGCCAGGCGGTAAGAATAACCAGGCCCCAGAAGCCGGTAGCAGTTGTAGACAGCCACCCCTGCATAGCTTCGATATTTAGGGCTGTGCCTACTTCACTGAACACGTTCACAAAAATAAACTGCCAGATGAAACCAAGAATCAACCCCCCGATCAGATTCGGCATAAAGAAAACGGTTCTAAGCAAATTGCTGCTTTTTAAACTTCTGGTCACGAGCAAAGCAAGACCGAGACCAAAAACATTCAGTAATATGACTGTTGCGACAGCAAATAAAAGTGTGAACCAAAAGGCGTTGCGGAATTCCCCGTCCTGAAACAGGCTGATGTAGTTTTCCAGTCCGACGAAGCTGCTGATCGACACCCCGTTCCAGTTGGTAAATGACAAGCCGAATCCGTATAAGAACGGAACGATCACCACTGCTCCGAGAGCAATCAATACCGGGGCTAAAAACAACCAATATGCTAAACTGCGATCATTCATCGTATTCCTCCTGACATTGCTTGAAATGTGCCTGATTTATATTCTTTATTGAAGAGCCGGGTTTCTCTCGCCTACTCCGTGGCCCGTTCTTCCTTCCATTCTTCCTTCGAAGCTTCTATCGCTTCGTCCCATGTATAATCGCCGCTCAAGTAACGCTGCATTTGAGAGCCGATGAAACCGTCCCATGCATTTGGGAAACTCAGCTTAATCCAGTTCAGTGTTTCATCATTTTCAATGCTTTCATTTACCTGCTGGGATAATGGATCAGAAATCTGCGATGTATCATAGCCTTCATAGGCAGGCACAAAGTTAAAGTCATTCATCACGGCATCCTTGCCGGCTTCGGAATTATTCATCCAGTCCAGAAATGCCTCTGCTTCCTGGGTGCTTTGATCATCGTTATCCTTGTTTACTGCCCAATAGTTTGGGACGCCGACCGGTATTTCTCCTTCATGCCCTTCCACCGGAATAGGCATCATGCCTATATCTTCGTTTGCAAACTCTTCATCTGCCTGAGCAAGTGACGGGTACACCCAGTTCCCCTGCTGGATAATAGCAGCATCACCCTGGGCAAAATATTCCTCCACCTGCTGGGCATAGCTCATACTGAGAACCGGCGTGATCGAATTTTCCGCCTGAAGATCAAACATCCGCTGATATTCATCTTCACGTTCAAAATCTACGGTTTCTGCCTCATATGCTTTTGTCCCACTCTCATCAAATTCGGGAGAGAGATAGGCGTTGGCCAGATCACCGCCGATAACCCATCCTTCTTTGCCCGGAAAAGCAAATACTCCGTCAATCCCCAGCTCTTCCTTCTGACTGTCCATTGTCTGCACCGCTGCTTCTAAATCTTCATATGACTGAATTTCGTCAGCATTAACTCCTGCCTCTTCAAAAATCCGCTTGTTATAAATCAATCCATAGCCTTCATAATTGAAAGGCAGCCCGTACACTTTCTCCCCTTCACTTACCTGCTCGAGGGAGCCGTCAAGAGCTGTTTCAGCTGATTCCGTGTCCGATAAATCCTTCACATACTGATCAAACTGCTGCAGCTCCCTGGGGCCCGCTACGCTAAATACATCCGGGGCATCTCCCGAAGAAAAACGCGATTTCAGCGTGCCCAGGTAGTCCGACCCTCCGCCCACGCTCGTAATTTGAATTTTCACATCCGGGTTTTCTTCTTCGTATTCCCTGGCCAGTTCTTCAAAGGCATCGTTAATTTCTACTTTCCCCGTCATGATTTCTACTTCTGTACGGTCATCATCTGCTCCAAACGATTCAAACGAGCAGCCGCCTAGTCCTAAAGCTGAAAAAGCGATTAAACAGAGGGCAGGTTTTTTCACGGTGCACACTCCCTTATGCATTCATTTTTGTAAGTGCTTTCAAATTGCATTATACGTATTTAAAAATATATGTCAAACGTTTTCATAAAAATTGTCATATTATTCTTTATTTCTACTTTTATCTTCAATAAAATCTTTACAAATAAGCATTTTTCATGGATTATTTAATCACAAAGCATAAGTTAACGTTTTCATAAAATGACCGATCCGGAAATAAGTTATAATATAAACAGGAGATTGCTTGCCAGAAGGAGAGAACGTATTTATGTCCAGTATTAAAGATGTCGCGAAACTATCAGGGGTTTCCGTAACTACTGTTTCAAGAGTCATGAACAACCGGGGCTATATTGGAAAAGAGACAAGAAGCCGGGTGGAAAAAGCTATGCAGGAGCTCGATTATCAGCCGAATCAGATCGCCCGGTCGCTGCAGCGCAGCCGTTCGGGATTAATCGGCGTGATTGTGCCGGACCTCGCACATCCATTCTTTTCTGAGCTGATTAATGAAATTGAAGCTTACGCAATTGACCGGCATTACAAAATCATCGTCTGTAATTCTCTGCACGATGCCGAAAAGGAAGCCAATTATATAAATATGCTCCGTCAGAACCGGGCGGATGGTATTATTGTTTGCAGTCATACATTGTCTACCGAAAAATATGAACATGAAGAAATGCCGGTCATCTCCTTTGACCGCGTGATTTCCCCTTCTATTCCTTACGTCGCCAGTGATAACTATCAAGGCGGAGAGATTGCCACCAGACACCTCATTGAGAGCGGGTGCAAAAAAATCCTTCATATTTCGGGGCCGCTTGAATACGACTTGCTAGCCAACCGCCGCAAGGACGCCTTTGAATTAACGGCTATGAAAGCAGGCGTTGCTTATATGAGTATCGAAGGTGCCTATATTGAAGCGACCTTTGAAGATAATTATAAATTTATTAAAGAACAGATCAGTACTATTCTTAAAAATTATGACGGCATCTTCTGCAGTAACGATCTGCTGGCGTACGCGTTATATGTTTATGCCTCAAGACATCATATTCATGTACCTGATGAACTTAAAATTATCGGCTATGACAATCACAGCTTTACCCGTATGCTGCAGACACCCAGGCTAACAACCATTCAGCAGCCACTCGATAGATTGGGAGAAGCGCTTGCTTTTTCCTTAATCAATAATATTGAACGACAGGAAGATGAGAAACATAATCAAAACATTGTCCTCGACGTGCAGTTGATTAAAGGTGATACTACCTGAAAAATAATAAAACAACTTCCCTCTTGAAAAAGGCGGAAGTTGTTTTATTTGTCCTGCTTATACAGGAAAACGTGGACAGAAAGAAATTCAACTGATATGATAAATATTGATTGATAATGATTATCACTACTGAATGATTTTTTAATGTTGAAAGAGGATATAACATGCGTCAACAAACGGAACCCTCCAGCTATAAAGAAGATATTACTTCACGTCCTGTAACAGCTGTACTAATGTTTATTGTCGGCCTTCCTATACTTGGATTTATTTTTTTGCTTTCAATTTCTGTCGGTGCTGCAGACGTGGAAATTGGTACTGTTTGGAACGCATTGTTTCACTACGACGCTTCCCTAAATGATCACGTCGTGATCCGCGAGCTTCGTCTTCCAAGGGCTATCGCAGATATTATTGTCGGCGCCTGCTTCGCCGTAGCCGGAGCCATTATGCAGGGAATGACAAGAAATCCACTGGCCGAATCCGGGATTCTCGGTATCAACGCAGGTTCAATTTTTATGGTGGCGATCTGTTTTGCATTTCTGCCGGGCCTTTCTTATAACCTGTTGATCGTTTTTTCTTTTTTAGGCGCGGCGATCAGCATGGGGCTGATTTTTGGCATTGCTTCGCTTTCACGCATCGGCCTGACGCCTCTTCGCATGGTGCTTGCCGGGGCGGCGATTAACGCTCTGTTCACTGCGTTAAGTGAAGGCATCGCCATTCACTTTGATCTCAGCCAGGATATTGCTTTCTGGTATGCCGGCGGATTGTCCGGCGTCCGGTGGGAACAGCTGCTGCCAGCACTCCCGTGGATGGGGGGAGCGCTTGTATTTGCAGTCGCCCTATCGAGGTCTGTCACTATTTTAAGCCTTGGGGATGATATCGCTTCGGGTCTTGGGCAGCGTGTCGGGCTGATCAAATTACTCTGTACACTTGCCGTTTTGTTTCTCGCCGGCATTGCCGTGTCCATTGCTGGCCCTATCGGATTTGTCGGTCTCGTTATACCTCACGTCGTCCGGTTTTTCGTAGGAGTCGACTACCGGGCTATCATTCCGTGCTCTATCTTGGTGGGCGGGATTTTTATGTCACTTGCTGATATCGGTGCCCGGATTATTAATCCGCCGTACGAAACCCCTCTCGGCTCTTTATTCGCGCTTATCGGTGTGCCGTTCTTTTTATATATAGCGCGCCGCGAGAGGAGGGAGCTTTAAATGCATTCTATATTTTCCGGTGAATGGGAACGAAAGCGCCGCAGACGACGCATTTTCGTATTCAGCTCCCTTGCCGTTCTAATATTTATCGTGCTGCTGTTCAGCATGAATTCCGGGGTTACCCCGCTGGGTCCGTTCGAGGTGTTAAAGACGCTCTTTGGGCTTGGAGACAGTAATCAGAATCTTGTCCTATTTCAGTTCCGTCTGCCCCGGATCGTGCTCGCTCTTCTTGTCGGAGCGGCTCTTGCCGTTTCAGGATGCGTACTGCAGGGAATCTCCCGTAACAGCCTGGCCGATCCGGGGATTCTCGGTATTACTACTGGAGCCGGTTTGTTTGTAGTTTTATATATTTCGTTTTTCAGTTCGATTGATGCTGCTTCTCCGTATTTACTTCCGGTATTCGCGCTTTTTGGCGGCCTGCTCGCTGCAGCATTAATTTATATCCTGGCCTACGACCGGCAGCTCGGACTCGTGCCGATGAGAATGATACTGACCGGCATTGCAGTAGCTGCCGGGTTGAATGCACTGATGACCGTTCTTATGCTGCGTCTGCAGCCGGAGCAGTTTGACTTTGTCGCTATATGGCTGGCTGGAAGAATTTACGGGTCCACCTGGCCTTATGTATATTCATTTCTTCCCTGGTTTATTATATTATCGATTTTCATTTATTACCGGTGGCGCGCTCTTGATACTCTTACGTTCGGCGAACAGATGGCAAAGGGGCTCGGCCTTCGGGTGGAAAAAGAACGCCTTATGCTCACCTTCGCTTCGGTAGCTCTTGCAGCATCGGCTGTTTCTGTCAGCGGCGGGATTGGCTTTGTCGGACTGATTGCTCCTCATATAGCACGGAGGCTGATCGGTCCCAATCATGCGCTTGCCCTCCCTGCCTCGGCGCTTCTCGGTGGACTTCTGCTTTTGTTTGCGGACACACTCGGCCGTACTATCATTCAACCGTCGGAAATTCATGCGGGAATTGTCGTTGCCGTTATTGGCGCTCCTTATTTCCTATACCTGCTTGCCAGAAGCAATGTCTAACTTTATCACCCTGAAAGGATGTTTATGCGATGATCGAAACAGATCAACTCCATATTGGTTATGATCAGCAGACAATCGTAAACGATTTAAATATTGAGATTCCTTCTGGTAAAATTACCGCGCTCGTCGGCGCAAATGGTTCCGGAAAGTCTACCATTCTTAAGGCACTGTCCAGGCTGATGAAGCCTTCGAAGGGCGTCGTTTACTTAAACGGCAGCTCCATTCACAGCCAAAAAACAAAAGAACTCGCCAAACAGATGGCCATTCTTCCTCAAAACCCTGAAGCGCCGCAGGGCTTAACGGTTACGGAGCTTGTAACGTACGGGCGGGCCCCCCATCAGCGCGGCTTTGGTTCCTTAAAAGCCCATGATAAAGAAATGATCGGCTGGGCAATTGAAATCACCGGCATGCGTGAATTCGCCAACCGCCCAATTGATCATTTATCCGGCGGGCAGCGCCAGCGGGCATGGATTGCCATGGCTCTGGCACAGGAAACCGAAACCCTGTTCCTGGATGAGCCTACCACCTTTCTTGATATGGCCCATCAGATGGAAGTGCTGAACATTCTTGAAAAACTAAATGTACAGGAGCACCGGACAATCGTAATGGTCGTGCATGATTTGAATCATGCCAGCCGCTACGCCCACCATATTGTCGCCATCAAACACGGCAATGTTGTAAAGACCGGCACGCCTCACGAAGTGATGGAAGCAGGAATTATCGAAAAAGTGTTTGGTATTAAAAGCGACATTATTAAAGATCCCCGTTCTGGAATGCCGCTCTGTCTTCCTTATAATTTATGCGAGGACCAGGCAGCTTCCCCAATATTTGGATCCTAAAAAGAGAGCCGTGCATTATTATGCCGGCTCTCTTTTGCTACAACCATTTTCTTAAATGCCACTCATCCCGGATTGTTATTCCGTTTACACCAACAAGCGGAATGGAGGGCTTATCCTCCCGGGCTCTCCTCGCAGCATCAACATGTACACTCGCCAGCTGAAATCCCCGGCGCCGGTAAAAACGAAGTGCGTATTCATTCTCATTTGTAATAACGACCCGCAGGTCTTCCACTCCCGCCTTTTTTAAATACTCTTCTGTATGCATAAGCAGGTGGCTCGCATGTCCCTGTTTCTCAATTATGCTGTCTAGAGACACAATTAAACCGATGCTGCCTTCGTATGTATAAGTAATCGCTGCGACAAGTACACCCTCCTCCTGGACACAGAATCCTTCAAGCTCCGGCAGTACATACGTTTGATTATTAACATGCATCTCATTTGTTTCCCAGCAGGTGGTAAAAAAATCCTTTTTCTTCTGCCAGTCAATTTCCTTCATTGGTTGAATGTTCACAGCGTTTCCCCCTTTTCCCAGTTGCTGGTCAATGTCCATTCCAGCCGTTTGATCCATCGGCGCTGAATAGCTTCCGGAGAACGTTTTACCCGGCCAAGCGCCCGGTAAATCACAGCAAGACTGTAGGCTTTAATATTGTCTTCTGTAATATTCATTGTACGAATACTTACGTACGTCTCTAAAAATGCACGCCGGAGTTCGCTGTATCTTTCAGGGGCATGGAATGCTGCGTTCCATAATGCCCAGCTGATGTCTATCATCGGATCGTTCCATCCGGCCCACTCCCAATCGATCAGGACTGCTCTATGGTTTTCGTTCAGAATCATATTATGCGGCCCCGCATCTCCGTGAACAAACGTAATTTCCCCAGGTGTCCGTGCCTCCCAGGCTTCTACAGCCCGCTGATGCATGCTCCGTGGAGGGAGCGTATCTATACCCAGCTGCAAGGGCTCTGCATTCCGGTCATACTCCCGGACCTTCCCAGAACGGCTGTGCACCTCAGAAGCAAGCACGGCAGCAAGCTTTTTATAGGCCTCAAGCCAGAAGGAAGAGTGAGGCGGAAGTTTAGAGACATTTTCCCCGCGGTGATAGCTTTGCATAAATGAAAAATAGCCCTCTGATTCCAGACAGCCCGCTGGAGCCGGGAGAAAGGATCCGCCCCGCAGCTGTTCGAGCACTTCATACTCCCTGCGCAGATAGCCGCCGCGTCCTTTCTCAATTTTCAATACAAGCTGTCCCGACGTCTGGGTAACCAAAAAGGTGTGGTGGCTGAACCCTCCCGTCAGACGCTCGCTCGCGAACGGGCCAATGATTTTTTCCCATTCCTTTTTTACATCTATCAGCATGTGTCATCTTCCATTCTGTGTGTTCTGCTTTTTTCTTTCCCGTTCAGCCCTTTCCGGAACCTGTTTTTTTGCCCGCAGGGCAAAAAAAGACCCGGGACACTTCCCGGGTACCGGTTGTTTAACTTCCTACAAGCTTTAATGCTTCTTCGCCCTTAATACTGACGCTTACTTTCCCGTCACTTTTTAATACCCTGGTAATGTTTGCTTTGCCAATCCGTGCGCTGTTTCGCTCCGTATAAAAAATCATGCTGCGTACATCACAGTTCTCATACATTTCTTCAAACAGCTCGATATGATGAGGGTTTTCCAGCTCTACATACCACACTTCTGCCGGCTCGTAATCATATACAGTTAAAAGTCCTTTATCGAACGTCAATGGTGTTTGTGCGTGTTCAAACTTTAGCCTCGTTAAGCGATACTCTTTCATCGGTAACGCCCCCCTTAATGAGTTCCAAAGACTTCCATTCCGGGCTCTGTGTTTTATTGTTTTTATACTTTTCCCTATTTTCACACATTTTAAAAGTAATTTAAAGCGCTTACATGTTTTTCAGCTCTTTAGTGTGCGCAGAGTAACTCTTACAGGCGTTCGTTCAGCCCACACCGGTATTATTGCTATTATTTGCTTTCCACTAGCTGCAGTTCTCCATTTCCTTTAAAGCTCACACTCACTCCCGAGCTGCTTTCTGTTACCCTTGTTACTTTAGCGAAGCCGATTCTTGCGCTGTGGCCCTCAGTAAAAAACATCACTTCTTCTTCTGTGTCTTTTTTCTTCCATTCATGTAATAATTCCACCTCTGAAGGCTGTTCAATTTCGGCATACCATATACTGGCTTTGTCGTCATAAATGGTCAGCGACCCCCGTGAAATATTGATCGTTTCAGCTGAATGTTCGAGCTTTATTTTTGTGAGACGGAATTCCTGCATGAGGATAGACCCCTTTCTGCGGTTATTTGCAACATTGTTTCATTTCGTCGTATACAATGACGGTATACAGGGTATGTGACATTAGTCTGTTTATTTTTTGAAAGCAGCTTATTTTACTTTTTTACATAGGCTTGCGATAGTTTTCGCTTTTTCTCCATGATATGCTGTATCTTTCAGCATTTCCGACACTAAAATTAACAGTTGACGCAGGTGATAATGATGAATCAGCACTTTGAATGGGTGAATATTGCCAAAGGACTAGGCATTATTCTCGTTGTCCTCGGCCACGCTCCCATTGACGATATTTTACGCCAGTATATTTTTGCTTTCCACATGCCTTTGTTCTTTCTTTTATCCGGGGTTACATTTAAAGGTGGCTATACTGATCTCCGCCCGGTCGATTTCGCCAGAAAAAAAGGCCGTTCACTGCTTATCCCTTATTTTACCTTCTCCATCATTACATATACATTCTGGGTTTTTCTCGAGCGTCCCTTTCTAGGGAAAGACGATGTTGATGCTGTTATTCCCGCTCTCGGCATTTTTTACTCTGCCGGTGACAACTATCTGCTAGCCTACAACCCAGCTATATGGTTTTTAACCTGTCTGTTTTTAGTTGAAGTCGGCTTTTATCTGCTGCTCAAATATGTGCCATTGGACAGTGTCCGCATTGCCAGTATTGTTGCTGTCGCAACAGCGGGTTACTTCTCGACCCGCTGGTTTGACTCTATGCTTCCGTGGAGTATCCAGGTAGCTACCGTTGCCATACTGTTTTTCGGGCTTGGTTATTTGTTAAAGGCCCGGACAAAAATATTTGAATACTCCTTCGGCTGGGTGGCAGCGGCCGCAGCACTCAGCTTGATTTATCCGTTCATTCAATTTATCAATCGTATTGACATGCGTTCCGGGGAATATGAATCTATCCCTATCTTTATCTCTACTTCTCTTCTCGGCACTGCAGGTATTTTGTTTTTAAGCTTTCGCCTGGCAGGAACAAGTCGCATTCTCAGTTACTTGGGACAGAACTCACTGATTATTTTCGCTTTACATTTTATGATTTTTGCCATCATCCGTATAACGCTTCAATACGGCTTCGGTATTGAAGGCAACCCAATGCCTATTACTTCTTTGTGGGGGATTATGTTTACTGTAGTTACGCTTATCATCAGCGTACCGTTCGTATATTTAATCAAAAATAAAGCTCCGTTTCTTATAGGTAAATAACCTCCCGGCCTCCTTCTGGACCGAAAGCTGTCAACAACCAACTACCTGTGTTAAGATAATACGTATTGATTCTCACGGAGCAACTTTAAGGAAGGTCGGTGCATGAAAAGACAAACACCAAAGAGAAAATTACAATACTGGATTTTGAGCCTTTTGGGTCTTTTCGCTGCAGGATTTTCTGCGTTTATTCTTTACACAAGCTGGCACGAGGACCGCTCGGTAATGTCCGTAGTGACAAACCTTGCTGACAGCTCAAATGGCAAAGACGGCTCTTACCCGGACAGGCCGGAGTACCAGCTTCCTGAAGAAACTGAGGCCCGTTATGATTACGAGAAAATGACATTAAACGGCATGGACAATTATGTACTCGAAAACGAACAGACCGCAGAAAAGAAAATCATTTATCTGCATGGCGGCGGCTACGTCAGTCAGCCAAACCCCCGCCATTTTCAGTGGCTGGCGGGAGTGCAGGATCAGACTGACAGCACGGTAATGCTCCCTGTTTATCCGAAAGCCCCGCAGCATAAATATGAAGAGAACTTCGAAAAACTGGTGCCTCTCTATATGCAGACACTTGAGAACACAGAAGCTGAAAATATTGTCATCATGGGGGACTCTGCCGGAGGCGGACTGGCTCTCGCACTTTCCCAGGAGCTAAACCGTCAGGGCATCGAACAGCCGGGAGATATTATCATGCTTTCTCCGTGGCTTGACGTCAGCATGACAAACCCCGGTATCCAGGATTTAACTTCGGTAGATCCTTTTCTTGATCTGGAATGGCTGCTGAATGCCGGAGCCTCCTATGCCGGAGATGCTGATTTGAAAAATCCAATGGTTAGTCCGATTTATGGAGAGATGACCGGCCTTGGAGATATGACTTTAATTGTTGGCACCCATGAATTGTTTCTTGCGGATGCCCGGAAGTTTTCTGAGATTACCGACGAGAAAAATATTCCCATCAACTACTATGAGTATCCGGAAATGCCTCATGTGTTTCAGCTCCAGGACACCGAGGAAGGCCGCCGGGCCACACAGCAGATAGTTAACATCATTAACGACGATGCAGATGATACCTCCACCACAGATTAAGGTGGAGGTATTTTTGCGATTAATGAGGAATTTCTTCAATAAAAAAACGCACTCCGGGAGGTGCGTCTGCTTTAAAAATCTAGTTCTTCCTTATCACGGAAAAACTTTCCGTTCGGACCGTCTTCTTCAAGCTGGGCAAGCCACAAAATACCTTCCATTGCTTCAGCCGGCTTTCGCTTAGCTTTTTCTCCGCCCAAATCAGTTTGTACCCATCCCGGGCTGACCGAATTCACTTTTACATCTTTTTTCCGCACCGCTCCGGCGAACAACCGTGTCAGAGCATTTAATCCATATTTAGAGGATTTATACGCGCCACCCATCGGGGCATCCATAGTGCCGGAAACTCCGATTTCAGCAGCTATATTTACGATACGTCCATAGCCTGCTTCGAGCATGGAGGGCATAAAGCTCCTCATCGTAAAAAACGGTCCGAAATAATTTGTTAATTGAATGTCTTCGAACGTCTCTGGTTCAATATCAACGATAGACTGCTTTTGATCCGGAAAAATTCCGGCGTTATTTACAAGCACATCGAGTTTTCCGTCTTCGTCCAGAATGTGTTTTTTCACTGCCTCCACCATATCGGGGCGACCGACATCGAGTGCAATAAACTGCACGTCGAGTTCTTCGTCCTGTAATGCTTTTGCTGCTTCCCTGCCCGCATTCCCATCTCTTGCTCCAAGCCATACTTTGAAGCCGCTTTGAGCTAACTGCCGGCAGGCTTCCAGTCCAATACCGCGATTCCCGCCAGTCACCAAGGCGTTCTTTTTCATTATATACTCCTCCTCCCAGTCTACATGATCCCCTATACCCGAAGGAAGAGCAGCCTAGTCCGGGAAGCAGGGTAATAAAATAGATATATTCCATGTACGTTAAATCTGAAAAAAGCAAGCTGTTTTACATACTTCCCAGTCCGTGGGCCGCCCAGGCGAAAAAGCCATTTAAAACAGCCTGAAAAATTTTATCTTCTAATCACTTAATCACTGTGCAGGTAACGGTATAGATCGGCATCGATTTCTTCCGTTAATTGAAGCTTCAACCGCACAACCGGAATTGATTTTCCATTTTTATCTTGCATGGATGTATCTTCTGCCGTATGCTTCAGCGGGTTTGCTTCGCCCATGTAATAGAACTCACGGCCTTCGTCATCGTCTTTTTTCACAAAGATATAAATGCGGTTATCGTGTTTATCTGCATCGACAATTTCCTGCACTTCTTTGGAGGCAGTCGTCCGGTTGCTCCTTGTATACCACTGCAGCTCTTTGCGGCTAATAAACTCATCCTCGTAATTAATATTGGCTTCCACGTCTTCTGGCTTATGATACGTAATAAAAATAGGAGTCGTGCCGTATTTCGTTTTATAGCCATATATGGTTGAGCTTTCATCGTTTTCCCAGTTCAGCAGCCGGCATACATCCTTACGGGAATACTTCTGATACAGCGTAAATGGCGGCCTGCCGTATTGTTCATTCTTCAGTTCCGCACAGGAAAGCACGTCTTCCGCGAGCACGCTGAACCAGGGCGAACCGGCGAGCGCTTCTTTCATCGCAGTGTGCCATAATATGGTTCCTCTGTCCTCTTCTACCAGCGGGGTTCTGCCGTACTTTTTTTGATAAGGGTCTGTGAAAAAATCCGTCGTTAAAAGTCTCTTCACTGATATGGTCGCTGCCTTTGTTTCGACGTCCCCCGACGCCTGCACAATGCGCTCTATTTCTTCTGTCGTAATGCGGCCGTGCTTAAGAAGATGCCGCAGTACTTCTACTTCATGCCGGCGTTTTCCGTTAATAAATTCCGCCGAAATGAGGTATAGGAGTTGATCCTCAAGCGGAGACAGCCGGGGAACCTCTTCCTTCAATTTGCCCAGAAAACGGTGATAGCTCCCATATTTAGAAGTGATCACTTCCGGATCCACGGCATTCTGCTGTAGAAAATCCTTTAAAAGCGGTATCCGTCCGATACGCTGCTTTACATTCATATAAGATTCCTTTAGCTTTCGCATTTCCTGCAGATTCGTCTGATCGATAGCAGCAAACACCTTCTTTTTGGCCACCTCTTCAAAATTAATAGAGGAAACGCCCTGAACAAAGCTATTAGTCTGCATCCGCCGGCGGATATTATCTTTATTAAGCGAACGGTCGCCGGAGAGCGCCACCGGAATCAGGTAGTTATTTTTATAATTGCCGATAAAATCCACGACGGTTACGAAATCCTTAGTGGGGGCTTTGCGGAGTCCTCTCCCAAGCTGCTGGGTAAAGATAATGCTCGACTGCGTCTGCCGGAGCATGACAACCTGATTCACACTTGGTATATCAATGCCTTCATTGAATATGTCCACGGTAATAATGTATTCAATCACGCCGTTTTCAAGACGGTTCACCTGCTTCCACCGCTCGTCCTGCGAATGAGCCCCGGTCAGCACTACGGTGCTCCGCCCTTTTTGGTTCATGAGGGCAGACAGCTCTTCTGCCTCCCGGTTTCGGCTGCAAAAAATCAGTCCACGCACTGTCTCCCCGGAATGACCGTAATAATGAATTTTTTTGAGCAGGTGTTCTACGCGCTCTTCCGACACAAGCCGGCTCAAATCTGTTGTCTGGTCAATCACTTCTCCGTCCTTCTCATAATCGGTTACTCCGAAATAATGAAAAGGACAGAGCATTTCTTCCTCAAGCGCTTCCTGCAGCCGTATTTCGTACGCCACCTGATAGTCAAATAGAGCGAAAATATTTACATCATCGCTTCGCTCCGGTGTCGCTGTCATACCAAGTAAAAATGATGGCTGAAAATAATCAATAACCTTTTGATACGATGCAGCCCCTGCCTTATGTACTTCATCAATTAATATATAATCAAATGCTTCAGGGTCAAACTGCTGTAGATGAATATCCCTTGAAATTGTTTGTATCGTTGCAAACACGTACCGGGCCTCCGTGTCCTGGCCAGCGCCGGTATATAACCCGAAATCCTCTGTGCGGCCTCCGAGAACTTCGGCGAAGTCGTCCTTTGCTTTCCGGAGAATCTGCTCCCGGTGTACGATAAACAGCATCTTTCGGGGCCGGTACTTTCGCACATCGAATGCGGCCAAATACGTTTTTCCGGTACCTGTTGCTGAGATGACGAGCCCTTTTTGCTGCCCCTCTGTTCTCAAGGCCTCCAGTTCCTTCAAAGCTGCCTGCTGCATTTTATTCGGCTTGATTTCCAGTGCTTCCTTCATTGCGTTCCGGTCAATCCAGGCTGGAGAAAGCTCGGCAATCTTCTCCTGGGCCTGCGGACGATACAGCTGCTGATACTTTTCTATCCATACCTCCGTCAACGGAACCGCCTGCGACCAGATATCTTCAAACTGCTGACGGAAGTGATGAATCACTTCTCCGTTTTCATGAGAATACAGCTTAATATTCCATTCGTAGTTCACCTTCAGCGCATGCACCGTCAGGTTCGAGCTCCCGACCATCAGCGAATAGTGGTCTTTATGCTTAAATACATACCCCTTGGAATGAAATCCATCGATTTCAGCTAAGCGCACTTCTATATTCGTAATTTTCAGCAGCTCCTGAAAGACCTTCGGCTGATTAAACTGAAGAAAGGTGGACGTAAGTATTCTCCCATGCACACCTCGTTCTTTCAGCTCCAGCAGGTGCGTTTTCAAGGTGGCCAGGCCGCTTTCCGTAATAAAGGCAACTGAAAAGAAAAAAGATTCACACCGTTGCAATTCATGAAGAAGTGTAGCGAGCACCTCCTCATGCTTTTGTTTGTCATTCATTAAAAGCTTTGGTGCATAAGGACTGCGCTCGTAGCTGTTCCGGTCAATAAAGCCGCGGTGTAACGATTCCTGTAATTGACGTACTGTATCCATCATCAATCTCCTGCCTATGTTTGTAATAAAAACTACTGAGTGATTTTATGAATGGCAGGAATATCTGCCGGCGCCCAGTCCAGTTCATACAGATTTTCTTTATGTACCCATTTGATTGTACGGTGTTCCGTAAGTGTCGGTTCTTCTCCAGTAAGCCTGCAATAAAATGTCGTTAAGTGCACAATCCCAAAATCGTATTCATGCGTTGTTTCTTCAATTTTGTCTTCAATGCTGATGCCGCAATTCATTTCTTCCCTGATTTCTCTTTGCAGCGCATGCTCCGGCGTTTCCCCTGCTTCAATTTTCCCGCCCGGGAATTCCCATTTCAGCGGAAGAGTTTTCGTCTGCCCGCGCTGAGCGCAAAGAATCCACTCTTTGTCGTAAATGACTGCTCCCACTACATATATGTCTTTTTTCATTTTACCCCCGCCCTTCTGAATGGAGATGCGTTCTGACTTCTTTTTACCAGCTTACTATACTTTCCATTTTTCAGGCAAAGGTGAGTCATAAAAAAACCCCCGGCCCGGAGGCCGGAGGCGTTGCCTTAGTCATTGTATTCTTTTTCAAATGTTTTCGTGCTTCTTACTGTATCAATCGGGCGCACAGATGCCTCGATCTGTTCGCGCTGCGGCTCGAGCATCGGCGGCAGAGCGAGATTTTCTCCGAGGGTTTCATATGGTTCGTCTCCCATGAATCCCGGGCCATCCGTCGCAAATTCAAATAAAATCTGCGGTGCCACCTGAGAGTAAAGTGATTCAAAATAATGCCGGTTCACGTACCCAGATGTGCGGAAGCGGAAATCTGCCATTCGCTGAATCCAGGCGTCGAGCTCCTCGCGATCCTTCACCCGGAATGCCGAGTGGTGCACAGTGCCATAGCCCTGACGCGCCGGCGGAAGAACCGCGTTGTATTCGACGATCACCTGGGCACCGTTTCCTCCTTCTCCGACCTCAAATAAACGAAATGAGCCGTCATGCCCGATTTCTTTAAACATGAGCACGCGCTCCATCATTTCTTTAAAATAGTCAATGTTATCGATACGGACATAAATGGGCCCAAGCCCCGTAATCGCGTACTCATCTGGGACAGGACCGCTTTTCCACGGCTTGCCTGCCGGCACTCCTTCATTGTTTTCATCAGAAACAAGTTCATACTGCTGTTCATCAAAATCAACAAATGGGAGGCGTTTTTTCCCAAAGCGTTCGTAAATGCCCTGGTGCTTAACATCTTTTCGGTCAAATCGTTTTTCCCAGTATACTAACGCTTCGTCACTAGGCACCCGGAAAGATGTTCGTGCGATCTCGTTTGTGCCGTGTGTGCCTTTAGGGATACCCGGAAAATCAAAAAAAGTCATGTCTGTGCCGGCATTTCCTTCATCATCAGCAAAAAACAAATGATACGTCTGAATATCGTCCTGATTGACGGTTTTTTTGATCAGTCTCATGCCTAATACGTACGTAAAGAACTCATAATTTTTTTCTGCACTGCTCGTAATAGCTGTTACGTGGTGCAGGCCTCTGATTCCTTCCACCTTGCGTTCCTCCTTTGTTCCAAATGCTTTATTAGATTCCATATAAAAGGGGCGCACGCGCCCCTTTTGACTACTGCTGCTCCATACCCTTTTTCACCCACGAAGCTACTGTCACTGTACGCTTCGCCTGATGCTTGACGGCTTCTTCAATGTCTTCTTGCATGTTGCCCTCCTGGTCGACCGTTACACTCGTGCCGTATGGGTTGCCGCCGGAAGCGAACGTGACTGGATCTGTGTAGCCCGGAGAAGCGATGATCGCTCCCCAGTGCATCATCGTCGTATACAGGTTCTTCACTGTAGCTTCCTGCCCTCCGTGTGGGTTCTGGGCGGAGGACATGCCGCTTACAACTTTATTGACCAACTGGCCGTTCATCCACAGGCCGCCGGTAGTATCAATGAACTGCTTCATCTGCGCCGGCAGATTGCCAAAACGCGTCGGCATACTGAAAATAAAGGCATCTGCCCATTCCAGATCAGCAAGTGTAGCCTCAGGAATGTGGGAGGTATCTTCGAGATGCTGCCTCCACGCCGGGTTTGCATGTACCGCTTCGTCAGGAGCAAGCTCCGGAACACGGACGAGCTTCGCTTCCGCGCCGGCTGCTTCTGCGCCTTCCACGGCCCATTGTCCCATTGTATAGTTTGTGCCTGTTGCGCTGTAATAAATGACTGCTACTTTTACGTTTTCCATTGCTTCATCGCTCCTTGTATTTTGTTTCAAAAAATCAAATACTCCCACTTTCGTGCACCACCATTTCTTTTATTTCTGCATGCTTTCTGGTATAAGGATGCGTGCTCCACTCACACACGAAAGTCAATTAAGTTAAAGTACCGAGCGTTTATACCAGGCAGCCGCCCGCTCTACTTCTTCTCTTGTCAGCTGATGGCCGCCGTCCTCCCAATGCAGGGTGACCTCAGCACCGGCTGCTTCAAGCATTTCCGCCAGCTCCTCTGTTTCTTCCGGGCGGCAGATCGGGTCATTTTTCCCCGCTCCAATAAACACAGGCAGGCCTGTTAAATCTGGAAGCTGTATGCCTCGGCGGGGCACCATCGGATGAAACAGAGCCGCCCCTTTTACCGGCTCTTCGTAATGAAAGAGCAGGTTTGCAGCAATGTTGGCCCCATTGGAATACCCAACAGCCACCACGTTCTTCCGGTCAAAGGAATGCTCTGCAGAGGCGGTATCTATAAATCCATAAAGCTCCTCCGTCTGTTTCATTAAATCTTCTTCATCAAACACGCCTTCAGCCAAGCGTTTAAAGAATCTCGGCATGCCATTTTCCGTAATATTTCCGCGCACCCCAAGCACCGAAGCGGAATCATCTATCATTCCCGCCACCGGTAATAGATCGTTTTCTGTTCCCCCTGTCCCGTGAAGAAGCATGAATATTGGTTTGCTCTGCTCCGTTCCCTGTTGAAAAATGTGTTTCACTATAATCCTCCTTTATTCTAATGCATGCACCGGTTCCAGTGACGCTTCAATCTGCTCCCGCCTTGGCTCAAGCCAGACCGGCAGCTTCAATTCCTGTCCCAGCTGGTCGAACGGCTCGTCCCGGGTAAATCCCGGGGGATCGGTCGCAATCTCAAACAACAAACCACCGCGTTCCCGAAAATAGATGGCTTTGAAATAATCACGGTCCTTCACTTCCGTAGTTGCGTAGCCATGGGATGTCATATGCTGCTGCCATTCGAGCTGGTCCTCGTCGTCCTGAGCCCGGAAAGCTATATGGTGCACAGTACCCGTCCCGAGTTCTCCCCTCGGAAACGGAGCTGTACTGACCTCAATGGTGTTACCGACAGAGGCTTCGGTCTTGAAACGAAGATACGTTCCCTCCTGTCCCACATACTTCATTCCCATCACCTGTCCGAGAAGATCAGCTGTCTGGTGAGGCGCCCCGGAATTCAGTACCGCCCCGGCAAATCCCTGAATCGCGTAACCCTCAGGCACCCTGGAAGAACTGTTCCCCGCCGGCGGACGTTCCGTCAGCTCCAGATGAAGGCCGTGCGGGTCCTGAAAGCGAAGATACGCTTCGTTGTATCTTCCGAATTGTTCGACTTTCACCCCGAAAGCTGTGAGGCGTTCCTTCCAGAAGGCAAGACTCCCTAAAGGAACAGCAAACACCGTGGTATCTACCTGACCGCTGCCAGTCCGGCCTCTACGTGCCTGATTCCAGGGGAAAAACGTCATAATGGTGCCCGGTGAACCTTCGCTGTCACCAAAGTACAGATGATACGTGCCGGGGTCATCAAAATTCACGGTTTTCTTAACAAGCCGTAAACCAAGAACTTCTAAATAAAAGCTAATATTTTCTTTTGGATTTTCTACGATCGCCGTAATGTGATGAATACCAGCGGTTTTTTTCTTCATATTCATCCTCTCTTCATTATTATTTCGAAGCCATATATCTTTAATTCAAGATATTAACGTAAAAAAATTTATTTTTCGAGAGAGAGACCTAATTTTTTCAGCATAGCTATAAATGTTTCTTTTTCCTGGTCATCAAACACACTGAACATCTCCTGAATAGCTGCCTGGTGACGGGGGAAGATCTCATCCATCAAGGCAGAGCCTTCTTCTGTAATACGTACATTAATAATTCTCCGGTCTTGTGGACACCGGGTCCGGAAAAGATATTTTTTCTTTTCGAGTTTATCAATAACGTAGGTCATGCTTCCACTCGACAGCAGAATTTTTTCCCCAATGCGCTGAATAGCCTGCTCTCCTTTGTGATACAAAAGCTCAAGCACAGCAAATTCGGTAGGATTCAAACCATGTGCACGTATATCTTCCCGAATTTTTTCTTCTACTGCATGATTAGCTCTTGATAACACGACTAATGATTTTAAAGCGAGGTCCTGCCCGCTCATAGGATTACTCATGCTCATCATATCCTTAATTCAATTATCTTTAATTAAAGGTAATGTTACACTTTTACTCTGGGAAGTGTCAAGGGCCATCTTTGCTTAAAGGAATAAAAATAGTAAGAACCGGGTAAAGCTACGATAACAATTACCTTGGGGAGGACTTTCTATGTATAGTCTGACACCGGTAACATTTGACAAAACAGGACACCTTTTTGTGCCTGCCAGGCCGCATCATGTCTCTAAGCACTCAACCATTACTATCACTCTCATGGCTTCTGAAAAATGTTTGCATTTTTCTTTTAATACAATACCGCCGGAAGGGCTATTTTACAAAAAAAAAGTTGACGCTGACGGGCGCGTGCTCCTTCCTGCCTCCTTCCGGCACTCGCTGCAGTGGGAGGAAGACACCCTGCTTGAATGGGATGAAAGTGAGGGCGGTCTTTATCTGAAAACCTATACAGCCTCCTGCGCCCTCTGCAGAAAAAAAGAAGAGTTGCTACCCGTAGGCCAGTCGTATCTGTGTCTCGACTGTCGGGAGGAAAGCTCCCATGCAGAAACAAACCGTTGGAACAGGACATTGGATCAGCTATTTTCCGATCATTTCACCTATTGCAGGAAAGCTATCACTCTTGAAGACCCCGAAGACGTTCATCAAGCACGCGTGACCGGGCGCCGGCTTCAGGCGCTTATCGATTTTCTGGGCATTCCACGTTCCAATGACGTTCGCACACGGCTAAAGCGTATCCATCGCCTTCTTGCCCCTTTAAGAGAGAGTGATGTGATAATTTCTTCTTTTCAATCGCTTCTTGACCAGACAACGGATCCCCGGCAGGAAGAAGTATTTAAGACAGTTTTGCAACTTCAGTACCACAAACAAAAAAAGCATCAGCAAGCTCTCCTTACAAATCTCCCCGAAATGATTGAAAACGCGCATATGCAGCGATGGCACTTTTTTCTTGAAAGCGAACTGCCACTGTACAGCAGATTTTTCCCCTTCAAAGATCGACTGGATAAAAAAGAAAGCAGCTATCAAAAAACTTTTCGCCGCTACGAATCTATTAAAGACCGTCATGGCTGGACACACGCCAAGACCCTCGCCGCCTTGCACGATGTACGCCTGCAAACGAAAGAGATGCGTTATCTGTACAAATACACCAGCAGTATATACCAGTTTGATGGGAATCGTTCCGAAGAGCTGTACAAACAAATGCAGCCTCTGCTTGGTGATATTAACGACCGGCGCGACTGGCTTCGTGAAATTCATAAGAAAAAAGTAAAGACCCGCCTTTCTCAAAACGGTGTTCAAATCCTCTCTCGTATTTTTAATGAGGAAATTTATAGACTTCATAAAGAACTTGTACGCTTATGATAATTTTTTCTTTCTTTTTTTGTTTTCAATGTCTGCTACCTTTTCTTTTTGTTTCCGGGCAGGCAGAATCCACCGGTAGCTTCCATTCGGCTCATTTCCTTCTTCAACGTCAAAATTCTTATACAGGCTGAAGTATAATAAATAAAGCAGGCTCCACACATGAATTCCTTTCATCCAGCCGGTAAGCAAAGGCTGTGGAGTAAAAGCCTCTAAAATAATATCTACAGCAGCAACGAAGGCTAAAATTGCTTTAAATGATAGCATCATTAATAATATCATAGGCCATTACTCCTTTCTGAAAAGTTATTATACCAAGAAACCTGCTTATATTGCTCTTTTTCCATAAATAAAACCGGCCGAACATTCCGGCCGGTTTATTCGTTTTCCCCCTTTTCGAGCGTACCGTCTAAATGAAAGACGACCCCTCGCTGTTCAATCTCTGTTTGGCCCATTTCAAACAACACAGTTCCAGCCTGTGGAGTGAGCCGGTCTTTTGTTTCATAATTCACGTGTACAGCACGTTCATTATTTTTTTCCACAAAATTAATCGTGTACTGAATGTTATGGCCATCGCTGCTTTTCGTAGTGTGTGTGCCTTTTTCTGGTTTGAACGTAATTTCGGTCATTAGAAAACCTCCCTTTTCTTACGGTCTGATTCTCTTTACCCGCACAGGGCTTACGTTCAACCTTTTATTACGAAGCGATTTTCAACTTCTGACCGATACTGAGCACGCCAGTATTAGAGATGTTATTGTCTGCAGCAATTTTTTGGACAGTAGTATTGTATCTTCCTGCAATGCTGTACAACGTATCACCTGACTTTACGGTGTACGTAGTAGACGAGGCTGGTGGAGAGGCTGTGCCTCCCCCAGGGATTTTCAACACCTGGCCGACCCTGATGACATTCGAGCTCGTTGGGATGCTATTCGCTTTTTTCAGCTCTGTTACGCTCACGTCGTTACGGTTTGCAATGCTGTAGAGCGTGTCGCCCGATTTCACAGTATACGAGCCGGATTCAGCAGGAGGCGGTGTAGTGGTCCCTTTGCCCGGGATTTTCAACACCTGGCCGACCCTGATGACATTCGAGCTCGTTGGGATGCTATTCGCTTTTTTCAGCTCTGTTACGCTCACGTCGTTACGGTTTGCAATGCTGTAGAGCGTGTCGCCCGATTTTACGGTATAAGAAGCTCCTCCGGTCGATGGCGAACCCTGGATTTGCAATAATTCAGATACCGTCACAAACTTGTATCCTTGTGCTTTCAGCTTTGTAATCATTTCCGGCAGTGCGGCTGGCGTGCCAGGCGCTCCTGCACCTGTATGCATTAACACGATCGAACCCGGTTCAATATTGTTTACTACTTTATTCAGCACCTGCGTTTTTGAAAGCCCTCTCCAGTCAATGGTATCGATATTCCAGTGCAGAGTATGCGTATAGCCTGCATCTCCCACTGTTTTAAGCACGGTGGAGTTGGTGGCGCCAAACGGTGCCCGAAAAATAGGTTTGGTTGATTTTCCAGTAGTACTTTTCACGAGCGCTTCCGTATCTGCTAATTCTTTTTTCATTCTCGTGGTGGAAATGGTGGTGAAATCAGGATGGGAGTATGAATGATTACCTAGCTGGTGCCCAGCATTAGCAATATTTCTTATTGACTGTGGATGGTCTTTAGTACCAGTACCCGTCAAGAAAAACGTGGCCTTAACGTTGTGAGTGGACAGAGTTTGAAGAATTCTGGAAATGTTGGCACCGTCTGCCCCGTCGTCAAATGTCAGCGCCACTACCTTACTTGAAGTATTTCCCTTCACCACATACTTTGAACTCGCAGCATCCGCCTGAACCGGGAACGAGAAACAGGTGACAAGCAAAAACACTAAAAGAATCACGGCTTTGAACCATTTCTTACCCATCCTGCTCACCCCATTTATTTATTTATGCCGGTCGACCGGCATATGTATGAGTGAACATGCATTCATTATTTACTTTATTATACTTCTTATTCATAAATAAGTACCGTGCTATAAGAACTATATTTATATATAAAGTACATTTTTTTAGAAATATTTCTTAATTTTAGAAATAAAAACAAAAAAAAAGCCTGAAAAGACAGACTTTTTTTGAGCGTTACTATTTACACAGTCGGGTACCCTTCCGGATTATGCTTAATCCATCGCCAGGAATCTTCACACATATCCTCGACTCCTTTTTGAGCGGTCCATCCCAGTTCATTACGCGCCTTGGCAGGGTCCGCATAACAGACAGCAATGTCCCCCGGACGCCGGTCCCGTATTTCATAAGGCACGTCCTTGCCAGATGCTTTTTCGAAGGCTTCCACCAACTCCAGTACACTGTACCCCTTTCCGGTGCCAAGATTAAACTCTCCAATCCCCGGTCCTTCCATCGATTTATGCAGAGCGCTTAAATGACCCTTAGCAAGGTCTACAACGTGAATGTAGTCTCTTACTCCTGTGCCGTCCTTTGTTGGATAGTCATCCCCGAACACATTCAGCTGCGGAAGCTTTCCTACTGCCACCTGCGTTATATAAGGCATCAGGTTGTTCGGTATACCGCTTGGAGACTCTCCAATGCGTCCACTTGGATGTGCACCGATGGGATTAAAATACCGGAGAATGGAAATACTCCATTCGCGATCGGATACGTAAAGATCCCGGAGAATATCTTCAATCATCAGTTTTGAATTGCCATAGGGATTCGTCGCCTGCAGCTCAAAGTCCTCCGTAATTGGATTTGTTCTCGGTGTACCGTACACAGTAGCCGAAGACGAAAAAATCATCTTTTTCACATCATATTTTTTCATTGTTTCAAAAAGGATAATACTGCCAGTAATATTGTTGTGGTAGTATTTGAGCGGGATTTCCACAGACTCCCCAACCGCCTTCAGTCCTGCGAGGTGAATAACTGCTTCAATATCAAATCTTTCAAATATGCTCGCCATTCCTTCACGGTCCAGCAGGTCCACATTGAAATATTCAAGACTTTTTCCTGTGATTTCTTCCACCCGCTCCAGAGAAACGGAGCGGCTGTTGGAAAAATTATCAATAACTACTACTTCGTGACCTTCCTCCAGCAGTTCTACACAAATATGGCTTCCTATATATCCTGCACCACCGGTTACCAGTATCATCGCTGATCTCCCCCCAAAATTTGGTTATTTATTATTTCCAAACTACATCATTTTCTTTTTAATAACAATACTATTGTCTGTAAAGTTCTTTAATGCTTTGTTTTCCTGCCCTACTCCCAGACATTATATCCACGCGGGGAATGAAAATGGCAGAACCCTTTAGATTCTGCGTACTTCCGGCTTTCTTCCTCTTCACGCTCAGAAACCGTCAGTACTTGAATTTTGTGTTTTTTCCGCAGCTTTTTTAATTTGGCAATTTTCTGCTGCGCCCATTCATCTCCTGCAATTTCTGAATACTCAAACCCTTCCCACATAATAGCGTTTACAAACGGATACGTAACAGCGCTGAGCGTATCAAATCCCCAATTTTGAATGATGGCAAGGTGCGGATGCTTCTCTTTAATGCTTTGCATAAACACAGCCATCGCGGCACGCTGTGTACGTAGTATTTCAGATTCGTTTTCATGTTCGTCATCGATGTTTCCCACCGTGTCTAAAAATACACCGTCACACCCTTTGGCGTAAATCTGCTTTGTGACTTCACTCAAAAGGACTTGCCGGTAATGCTCTTCGTCTATATTCATAAGGTAGGAATCCCACTGTTTATAATATACGCGGCTTCCACGACGGTGAAAAAAATCTTTTTCCTCCATCTGTGTATACAAAGCCTCATTCCATCGATCCGCTTCCATTGCATTAATATAACCGTAAACTTTCGTTCCCACCTGTTGGATGGCTTTTACCTGCTTTCTGGAATAATACACCGGTTCAATAATTACCACATCATAATTTTTCATTTCCCTGAGTATGTTTTTATTTGGGGAATCGTAAAAAATTTTGTAATTTTTCATTTTCGCCAGCGGGAAAGTACCGTGAGAAGCGGGTTTCAGATTCGTTAGAAAAGACTTATAAAAAAATAGAGAAAAATTTGTAACAAAAATCATTTTTTGTGAGATAATACCCATAATGCTCCTCCTTATAGATAGTAAATAAGCTTTGAAGCACAGAATTAGGACCGGTCCTTTTTAAGTGCAGGGATTTATGAACCATGCCATTGCACCCTCAGCATCACGGTTTCAATTCCTTTGTAAGTATAAAGTTTCACTAATCTTACTCGGACGGTGCAGCAATAGCAATACGGTACATAAATCTAATATAACTTTTTGAAGAGGTGATGGGATGATTTACACGCAGAAAAATGTGTGGAGAAAAGTTGTGGAGCTGCTCGTTGTCGTTCTTGTACTAGGGATCATCGACCAGGTATTCCAGCTGGGAATGCTTGATTGGACACTTAACCCATTTTTGTTTGTTATTTTGTTTTTCTCTCTGCGGTATGGCATTAATATTGCCATTATGAGCTTTTTCACCACCCTTGTGTATCACGTTATTGCCACATTTACAGCAGGAGATGACCTGTTCCTTCTGTTTTATGACACCGGAGACTATCTTTATTTACTGTTTTCCCTGCTTCTCGCTGTTATATGCGGCCTTTACAGCTCATCCTACCGGGAACGCTATGAAAGCCTTACGTACACCCAGAATGAATTGAAAGATGATAATAAAGAACTGACCAGAACTATTAAAGAACTCGAGGATTCCCAGCGGGTTATGCAGGAAAAAGTACTGGACTCCGAGCATACTCTCGCCCAGATTTACCAGGTCGGCATTAAGCTCGATCAGCCTACGCCGGAGCTTGTGCGAAATGAGGCGATCGCAATTATCGCAGATTTATTTAAAGCTAATGACATTGCGATTTATCATGTAGATTCGTCGAAAAGATCCCTTCGGCTGAGAGTACGCCAGGGAAGTTCACAGACACTGCCGCAAACCGTATTTTTAAGCGAAGAATCATCCTTTTACCAGCGCTTGTTCACGGAAAAGGCAATCACGCTGCGAAACGTCAAAGACGAAAAAAATGCCCCGGTAATTGCAGGGCCTATCGTTTATAACGAAGAAATCCAGGAAGTACTGATTATCGACCAGCTCGACTTCTCCCGTCTTACTACTCATGAAATCCAAATCATGTCCTTTGTGCTTGACTGGATTTCCAACCGTATTGAAAGAGCACGTGAATGGCAGGCCAAAGATGAAGAGAAACAAATGCTTCCCGGAACAAACGTCTACTATAAAGATGCCTTTGATGCTCATGTGGCCCAGCAGGAGGTGCGCCAGGAAGAGTACGGCGTTCCTTACAGCACAGTAGCCATTCAGTTTGACCGCTTTGAGGGGATGTCTGTTGCTGAAGCTGAAGTTATTTTAAGGACCTACCTGCGTGAAATAGATATTATCGGCTTTGATGCCAGACAGAGTATTCTCTACTTCCTCCTGCCCGGTACCGATGCTGAAAACGCTCAAGTGGTCGAAAAACGAATCAAAAAAGCCTTAAAAGAAAAAGGAGGCACTCATGCTGGGTAACCTTATACAGCCAACGATACTCGTTATTCTTTTTTACATCGTTCACGCCTGTATTTTATTTGCTGCGGCGAAGGCCGCGAAAAAAAGACTACAGCCGGATCAGTACGGAGCCGTTATCTGGATTGTGCTGATCAGCTGCTTTCTTCCTTTGATTGGGGAGGCTTTCGGTCTTCTTGCCTGGTGGGCTTCCAGGCGGGTAGATTCAAACAAAATTGTCTCTGATTATACAGAATACGTGAAGTTTCAGCCGATTAACCTGGAGCATCTTCGCTATGAAGCTAAAGACAATAAAAACCTCACCCCCTTGATGGAGGCATTTACAAACGATAACCAGCCGGACCGCAAAAGCTTAATGCTGAAGCTGATCAACTCCAACATTTCGGACAAAGGGAAGTATCTGAATCTCGGACTCAACAACGATGATTCAGAGACCGTCCACTATGCTGCGACGACCATGAATCTGCTTGTCGACCGCTATGAAAAAAGTCTTGAGACAGCAAAAACAGAGCATGAGCACTTTCACAGCGAAGAGACTCTCAGCAGATTGATGGGAGTCTACCGGGGCTACCTTGACAGCCGCCTGCTTGACGATCATTCACAGGAGCATCTGCGCTATGTGTTTCTTCAATTCTTAGAGCAGGCAGCCAAAGACTTCCCGGATCATATGGAGGTTTTCAACCAGCTTGGGGACATCTATCTGCAGCTTAATTCCCCGACACAGGCCGTCAACACGTACATGTATATGCTTCAGGCTTTCCCGGATGAAGCCGATGGTTATTTAAACTTAATCGAATACTACTATAACCAAAAAGACTGGACCGGGATAGAGCACGTCCTTTCCCAAATGCATCAACATGTAGCTACAGAAAAAATACCAGAAAACCGCCAGTATATTGTCCGGCAGATGGGAGGGGTCGTTTCATGAAAAAACAGATGATGAAGTCAACGATCGGGCTCTTTGCAGTTATTTTAAGTATTCTTCTCATCCTCCAGTTTATCCGGCTTGAGCGTTTTCAGCTGTGGCTCCCCCATCAGGCCTCAAATACAGCGGAAGAAACAGAAACGATGAATTCAGGTAACGAGGAAACGGCGGGGGAAGAAATGAACGTCTACATTCATAAAAACGACAGTGACCTTTCTGAAAATACATTAAATAACTTTGAACATGCCCTCGATTACGCCAAAGTACCGCACACCGAAATTTCGCGGGACGAAATTGCAGATCTCGAGCCTTCTCCTTACAATGTACTGGTTCTAGCCGGCGAGCACGCTGAAGAATGGCCATTTGAAGAGATAGAATCGTTCGTCGAGGAGGGCGGCCGCCTTTACATTGGCGCCCGTTTTATTGATACAAGATATAATGAAATGCTTGGCATTGACGACGTGAACGACTTTAGCAACCGGCAGGGCCTGACTTTTGAGCAGGAGCTCTTCCCGGGCTACACCGATCTTGGTTCTGATTCGACTCTGTTTTCCCACAGCATTGCCAACATAACACTGCGTGAAGGAGCGGAGCCTTATTTATCCACCGAAGGCGACCCACTAATGTGGACAAACGAGTATGGTGAAGGAAAAGCGCTTTTCTGGAACACAACTTCCATGGAAATAAAAAACTCACGGGGTATGATGCTGCAGTCACTATCTATTCTGCCTCCAGCTTTTGCAAGCAGTCAGGCTGATATTAAAATGGCCCATATTGACGACTTCCCAGCTCCCGCTCCAACAGAGGAAAACGAACAAATTGCCAGTCAGTACAATATGTCTGTGGAGGATTTTTACGCCGATGTCTGGTGGGAGGACATGAAACAAATTGGCATGGACCATGACCTCACATATACCGGATTAATTATCGGCACGTATGAGGATAGAATGGATGCCACAGCCGAAGAGCTTATTGAAAATGACCGTTTTCCACTGCTTTTCTTCGGCAGAAATGTTTACCGCCACGACGGAGAGATCGGCCTGCACGGTTACAATCACCAGCCGCTCGTAACCGAAGACGAACCAATGGATCCCGAGCTTTTATACCGCCCTTGGGAAAGTCAGGAAAAAATGGAGGAATCACTGACACGGGTGGAGGAAGTGTTTCAGCATTACTACCCTGAAGAGGAATTTAAAACGTACGTGCCTCCTTCCAACGTACTAAACAGAACCGGAATTGAAGCGATTCATGAAGCCCTTCCAAGCATCAACACAATTGCTTCTCTCTATACCGGCGAAGGCGAAGGAAGCTTCATTCAGGAGTTTGAAGAAGATGAAGAATATCCATCGATTTATCATTTCCCGCGTATCTCCAGCGGGTATTGGGAAAGTCCTGACTCTCAGTTCATTCAGGCAGATGCAGTTGCAAACTTCGGTGTATTCTCTCACTTTATTCACCCGGATGACGTGCTTGACCCGGACCGGGCTTACGGGGGAGGCTGGGACGATATGAAAGCCCAGTTTGAGGACATGGCAGTTTTTGTCGAAGACACATATCCAAACCTCGACAGTATGACCCAGGCGCAGGCCACTGAACGAATGAAAAGCTATCAGGCTTCAAATATTGACGTTATGTATCAGGAGGACCGAATTATGATTCAGGGAGAAGCTCTGCTTGAACCTTCCACCATGATGCTTCGTGTTGAAAAAGGTACTTCTATTGAAACAGGAAGCTTTGACTTCGGCTCCATTGAAGCTTACGGCGATTCCGGTACGTTGTACCGGCTGACGCTCGAAGAGCCGCAGGCTGAAATTCCGCTAAAGGATGATGCATCATGAAAATAGGCATGGTTGTAGAAGGAAGCTATCCGTACGTCAGCGGCGGAGTGGCCAGTTGGGTCCAGATGCTCGTAAAGCAAATGCCCGAGCATGAATTCGTTATCATCGCTATCACTCCGGAGCCGATCTCTCCAGAGGATTACCGTTATGAGTTGCCGGGCAACATTTCGCAGGTCCTGAATCTTCCGCTTAATATGCAGCAGCCGAGACGACAGCGGAATTTCCATTTAACACCGGAGGATGAAGAAGCGATTACCGAATGGATGATGTTTGAATCTGTCCATTCGGATGCTCTGCTTGCTCTCGGACAAAAGCTCGGGGGCACAGAAAACTTTTTTTCCAGCAGCTTGTTCTGGGAAATCGTGCAACAGAGCTACGATAAAGAAAAGCAGTCCGGTTCGTTTATCGATTATTTCTGGATGTGGCGCGGCATGTTTGCGCCCGTGATCGAACTGCTTCAATTTTCATTTCCGGAGCTTGATATTGTGCATTCAGCCTCGACAGGCTATGCCGGCATGGTAGCTGCAGCTATTAAAAAACAGCAGGAAATTCCTTATCTTCTGACCGAGCATGGTATTTATTCCCGGGAGCGAGAGGAAGAAATTCTTCAGGCTAACTGGATACCGGATTACTACAAACAGCGCTGGATTACGTTTTTCCATCACCTTTCCCGCCAGGCATACAAAGAGGCGGATGACGTAATCACCCTATTTGCCCGCAACGGCGAATTGCAGGAGGATATTGGGGCCGATCCGGCTAAGATTGAAATCATTCCGAATGGAATTGACTACGCCCGTTTATCGCTTGTCGAAAAAGACAAACATCATCGATCCTATGTTCATATCGGAGCTATTGTACGCGTTGTTCCTATTAAAGACCTTAAGACAATGATTCATGCCGGCAATATTTTAAAAAGCCGTGCTGTTCCTTTTAAGCTTACTATTATGGGACCTCTGGATGAAGATCTCGAGTATGCCGGTGAGTGCCGGCGTCTCGTCGACCAGCTTGGCCTCCAGGACCACGTTTTTCTTGTCGGAAAAGTAAACATTACCGATTACCTGCCAACCTTTGATGTATGTCTGCTGACAAGTATTTCTGAAGGACAGCCACTGGCCGTTCTTGAAGGCATGGCAGCAGGCCTCCCGTTTATCGCTACAAATGTAGGCTCCTGCTCCGAGCTGATTCATGGGCGGGAAGGCGATCCATACGGGCCAGCCGGCTTTGTTGTTCCTCCTGTGAATCCGGAGCAGGTAGCCCAGCGCTGTGAATGGATTTATCAGCACCCGGAGGAGGCCGAAAAGTTCGGCCGCAATGGGCAGAACCGGGTCGAAGCGTATTATCAGATTCATCAGTTTATTCAGGAGTACACAGAACGTTATCATCAAAGGGGGCTCGAATATGGCCGGCATAGGGTTTAAACTCCAGCAGTTGTTTCAGGAAGATTACTTTTCCTCCAGGATGAAAGCCTATGCTTTTGCCGGTCTGGTCACCGCTGGGCCATGGATTGTCGTTATCGCTACTATTGCGATGATCCAATGGTTTTCCACGGTTTTTCTGCCTGTCACGCTGCAGGAACGGGAGCTTTTCAACTTATCCATTTCCTACTCGTTTATTTTTTCCCAGGTGCTGTTTGGCATCCAGCAGCTGGTAGTTACGCGGTATGTCGCGGATCTATTTTATGAGAAAAAGACAAATAAAGTCTTTCCAACCTTTCTCGGAATGACAAAGGTAACCCTGCTTCTCGCGGTTACTGCCTGGCTCATCTTTATATGGATAAGCTCTCTTCCATTTTTGTATGAGCTTTTGCTCCTTGTGTTGTTTGTCACCATTAACTTAATCTGGGTGCTGTTTTTATTCTTAAGTGCCGCAAAGTTTTATCAGGCTGTCGCCTACAGCTTTTTGTCCGGGGCAGTGATTGCGGTAGGCATGGTATTTCTCCTCGGCCGCTCTGCAGAAGCTTTTACGTTCATTCCGCACGCTACAAGCTTTATGCTTGTACTTGGATTTACGAGCGGCATGGTTATCACCTTGTTCGGACTGCTGTTTTCGATGCTGATTACGTTTCCGCTTCATACATCCGACAGCCAGTTTCAATACATCAGCTATTTCGACAAATACCCAACCCTATTCTGGACCGGATTTTTGTACAATGTCGGTATCTGGGTATGTAACTGGATTATCTGGTTCGGGGAAGGAAGATCAATTCTTCTCGACTCGTTTGTCTATAACCGGGTGTATGATACCGCGATCTTCTGGTCGTACTTGACTATTATTCCTACCCTGATTATCTTCGTCGTATCGGTGGAGACCCGTTTTTACGAACGGTATCGTTCTTTTTACGGCTACATCAACCAGGGAGGGACGCTTCAGCAGATTAAAACGTCAAAAGATTCCATGCAGTATGTATTAAAGGAGGAGCTCGAACGGCTCGTGCGCAGTCAGGGAATGATTTCGATTGTGATCATTTTATCGATCGGCTACGTTACTACGTTTGTACCCATCGAGGACGACATCATCTCGATTTTCCGTTTTACGACGGTCGGGGCATTTTCAAACGCGATGGTTCTTGTACTGACGCTGATCCTTCTCTATTTTGAAGACCGGCGCGGTGCGATGATTACTTCCATCCTGTTTTTCTCTTTAAATGCGGTGCTCACCTTCCTGCTGCTTCCTTTAGGATTCAACGGCTACGGACTGAGCTTTGCTCTCGGGTCGAGCGGGGCCCTGCTGTTTGCTCTGCTCCGTCTTACGTACTTTATTGAAAAAGTCGATTACTTTGCTTTTTGCAACCCGAATAATCTTGAACGCCCAAATCCTCCGACCTTATTTACTAAATTGAGTCAGTGGATGAACCAACGCACTATTCTTTAAAGCAATAAGAAAGGCCGGACGGATAAACTGCTATCCGTCCGGCTTTATTTTATTCAATAACTTCACGCGCGGGAGAGTTTTGGGATAATTCAAAGTTGTAATTAGAAGCGTTTTTATACTGCGGATTCACGTAACGGGAATCATTATTACTGCCAACCAAAGACTGAAATTCATTAAGCGTGGAGACCTGCTCGTTTTCCCAAATCCAGATGCCTTCCTTGTCTTTCTCCCGGTGATACACATTCCTGTTGAATTCGTTATTCGTGTTATCTTCAAAGTAATTAGCTACAAATACACGGGAGCTTCCTGCTGTTAATATATTGTTTTCAATCCTGTTGTTTTCCGTATCATTCTGCAGCAGCAGCTGTCCTCCGTCCAAATCGTTTGCATCATTACGGTATATAATGTTTTCTGTAATCGTGCTGTCTTTCGTCCCGCCTCTTTTTTCGTCATACCCGCCGATGGAGATGCCGGTAAAATTGTTTTCATAGACGGTGTTCCCGGTAATCCGGATATTTTCCGCCTGTTCCCCGTCTTGCTCCGAGGTTGCTTCAATACCAAGGTCATTCCTGTATACCGTATTGTTCTGAATATCAATGTCGCTGCCTCCGTCTACGTAGATCCCTCCTGCGGCGTAAACATCCCCCTCGCCATACGCAGGATTGCCATACGAAGAGTTGTCGTAGACGGTGTTGTTTTCCACTATTCCATTCCGTGTGTAATCAAGATCCGGGTCGTCTCCAACATCCTCGTAGCCGATCATGTCAATTCCAATGTTATCGTTATGGCGTACTGTATTCGAAGCAATCGTAAAATCCTCTACATTTCCATTTAACACGACCGCTTCGCTTGAGCCAAGTGTAAGATTTTCCACCGTATTGTTAATAATTTCGACATCGGTTATTGATTCCCGGCCATATACTGCAATGCCGTGTGCGTTTCCGCTGTCTGCGTTTGTTTCGATACCGCGAATATGGTTGTTATCGAGCGTAATTCCATCAGCGCTGTCATGAACGAAAATGCCTACAGGGGTTTCGTTGCTAAGTTCTGTCGATAAATTCTGGATGGTGAACCCACGGATGGTGATATGGTTCTGGTTTTCTATATGGATCATTGCTGTTATACCTGCTTCGTCTTCCATTTCTTCACCGTCTAAAATTACTTCTTCGTCTTCATATGCTTCAAACGTAACCGGATTCAAAGCACTGCCGCTTTGTGATACTTCCAACGGTTCTTCGTACGTGCCTCCTCTGACATATACAATTGTTCCAGGCTCCGCCTGTTCAGAAGCTGCGTTCAACGTCTGCAGCGGTGCCGATCTGCTGCCGTCATTACTGTCGTTCCCGTCCGTTGCTACATAAAGACAGGAGCTCGCGGCTGCCTGGGTGCATTCCGAAAAGATTAATACTCCAGCAGTAATACCCGCTGCAATAAGAAGCGTCAGGGCGATCCATAGTTTTTTCATTTAATCTGCTCACTTTTTGTCGAAGTTACCCTGAATGTGCTGTACAGGGATGTTACTGTTATTTATTATACGTCATAACACGAGTTTAGTCCTAGTCCCTGCCTGGAATTTTATTTTTTATTAAGCCGATTCCAAGCAATATTAGCCCGAGGGTAAGGAGTACTGCCCCGACGTAGGCAGCATATATAAATGCGTTTGGCTCTGTAGCTTGTGGGTCCAATACTGAAAAGAAAAAACCGGCTGGCAGCAGTATGGCTGACATCGGAATACTGTGGCGTATAAAGCGTTTCGCTTTTGGCCCATAGGAAGTATAGTCCACATATAAAAGTATGACCAGTGAAAGGATAAGAAGCACTCCTGCGTGCGCATGTCCGGCACGAAAAAAATCCTGCCGGAGCGTATTCTCTACATAACCTGCATCCTTAGAAACAATCATTTGAAGCAGACTAACGCCTCCGTAAATAACTGCAGGTAATACTATCACCAACCATCCTGCTGTTCTGCGGCTCTCTTCTTCCACTTTTTCTCCTCCTTGTGCACCTGGTTATTTTCCGGCTTTCCGGTTCAGTCGTTCTTTGGCTGTACCGTTCGCTTTGGTTACAGGCTCAGTGCCAATAGCCTTGCCGAGTCCAAAGGACGGCATGTTTACATAAATCGATTCGTATGCCCCTTTTGGCACTATATACGTTTCGTGGTAAATACCGACTGCGTCATTTCCTTTAGTTCTTTTGTTAAACGTCCGCCACGCCTTCAGATGCTTCGGTTCCTTTGCGTATGCCAGCAATTGTTCTTCGGAATTCCAGTACTGGATCATCATCGTTGCTGGAAATTGAATATAGCTTTGTAAGCCCATGCAGCCGAGTTCTTTGTTTATTGATAATTCTTTGATCATCGGGGGCATTGCAAGCAGCACCGGCAGCCATTTATGCACCGCCCGCCATCTGTTGATTCTCATTCCTATTATAAACACAGTCACTTCCTGACTCCCTGTCGTAGTATACCTGCCGGTCATAATTTCACTGGCCATCCTTTTCTCCCCTTTCGCTGTATTTCTCCAGTAAGATACAAGCTCTGCTCATCTTTTCTTTATCATACCCTCTTTTTTTGATGCGGCTTCCTTTTAATAAAAAAACTCTTCAGCTTTTTTAGCCGAAGAGCTATTTTTAGGTTTCCACCACTTCATGTATCGTTGTCCGGTTCCGCCCTTTTTGTTTCGCATTATACAACGCCCGGTCCGCCTCGTTGATCACCTCTTCAGCATCACGGCCTCTTTCCCATTTCGCTATCCCGATTGATACCGTTACCGGCACCGGTTCTCCGCAGTGGTGCAGGGCCTTTATATTCATCTCCTCTTTCACCGTCTCCGCTAGCCTTTCTGCTTCTTCATCACTTGAAACATCAGCCGTTGCCAAAAACTCTTCCCCGCCCCAGCGGGAGACAAAGCCTGTATTCTTAAGGTTTGCCGTAATAACTTCCGAGACATGTATGATAGCTGCATCTCCTACCGCATGCCCGTATTTATCATTTATTGATTTAAAATAATCAATGTCGATCATCATGATATAAAAGGAATCGTTCTTTTCCATTTTTCCAGACATCAGTTCATACATCTTCCGCCTCGTAAAAAGCCCTGTGAGTACGTCGGTCGCGGCCATATGTTCAAGCTGCCGGTTCATTTGATGTAAGTTCTGGATCATTTGATCAAAATTATTACGGAAAATCGAGCCTAACAGCGCTATAATGCAAAGCGCCCCCACTATATTTGCTTCCGGCAAAACGAAAGCCACAATGTCATTTTCTACAGGAGGCGTGCCTACAGTGATCCTGTATAACCCCACATACAAAATTATAATAATTACAAAAGCCGTGGCCTTCACCTCGCGAATCTGCGGAAAAAAGAACAGTACATAGGCAGTAACAATCATGTAGTAATGAAAGCCTGTTCCCCAGCCAAGTACTATCGTAGCCACAGTAGCATGGGCCATGACCTCTGTAAGTACGAGGAAAAAACATGTTACATATTTTCTTTTTTTCATTAAATAATAGGCAATTACATATACAAGACAGCTGAGCACATTCACAGCAGCCATCGCCTCAAATTGCAGCCACCAAAAGCCTAAGAGCCACACCATATGAATGGTTAAGGCAATATATACACCATACTTGATCGTTGTATGATATAACTGCACTTCTTTATTTTGTCCACTCAAGAGCCAGCCCTCCCTCAGCCACAAGCTACAAACAGTACAAATTTTTTCTTAATAATAAAAAAATATACTTAGTACTTTTTTATAAATTATATAGTCCTTTAGTCTTATTTTATCATCATTATTATCCATTGTCTTTTAATTCACTCGTTTATTATGAAAATTTTTCTTACTCAACCATATAAAAAACCGCTTTTCAGCGGCCTTCTATCTTTTATTTATTTGCCAACATACACAGACTGAGGCCGGATGATCCGGTTATCATTTCGCTGCTCTGCAATATGAGCACTCCAGCCGACACTTCGTGAAAGAGCGAATGTTGGAGTGAATAAGCTTTTAGGAAGCTTGACGGCCTTTAAAACAGCGGCTGCATAGAATTCTACATTAGTATAAAGCTTTCTTCCCGGCTTGTATTCCTCCAGCAGCTGCACCGCCTTTTGTTCTACATAATACGCAGTATCAAGCCAGTCATTTTCACCTGCAATGCTTTCACATATTTTCTTTAATGCTTCTGCTCTCGGATCTGTCGTTTTATATACCCGGTGGCCGAACCCCATCAGCCGCTCCCCGGACTCTATTTTCGCCCGCAGCCATACTTCTGCGTTTTCTTTGCCTCCTATAGCTTCAAGCATCTCAATGACTCCTCCCGGTGCTCCTCCGTGAAGCGGACCTTTCAGGGCTCCAATTGCCCCGACAGCAGCTGAAAAGAAATCTGACTCTGTAGAAGCAATCACCCGGGAAGTAAAGGTGGAAGCATTCATGCCATGCTCCATCGTTAAAATTAAATACGCTTCGAGTGCCCGGATCTCTGCTTCTGCTGGCTTTTGGCCGTGGAGCATATACAAATAATTCGCTGTATGGGAAAGATTGGGGTCCCCCTGCACAATTTCTTTCTGCTGAAGCGAACGATGGCGGCAGGCGATAATGACTGGCAGCACAGCGATCAGCCTTTCAGCCTGATCGCGTAGCGGTTCTTCCAATGAAGCTTTTTCTGCCAACGCAGCCACTGCAGCCTCGATAACACTCATCATATTCAGATCATAAGGAAATTGCTCAATCATCTTACAAATATGCTCCGGCAGCTTTCGTTTTTTCTTCAGCGATTCTGTAAATACCTGCAGCTGCTGTTCACTAGGTTTTTCTCCTTCAAGCAGCAGATACGCGGCTTCTTCAAATGAAGATTCAAGTGCTATGTCTCCCGCCGGGCGCCCCCTGTAAACCAGTCTCCCCTTTTCTCCGTCGACCATACTGACGGCAGTTTCGGCAGCAACTACATTTTCCAGTCCTTTTCCTTCCATTATAGCTTCCTCCTTTATGATTGTTACATTAAGTCTAGCGCAGGTATATAATAATAAATATTAAATAAATTCATCATTATTAATAACATTATCTTATTAAAAAAGGAGGCTATCATGAAAATAGAGTGGCTGGAGACGTTCACTACCGCAGCTCTATATGAGAATTTCCGCCAGGCGGCGGAAGTACTTTTTATTACTCAGCCTGCGGTAACTATCCATATCCACAATCTTGAAAAACAGCTGGGATTTAAATTATTTGTCTCTAAAGGCCGCCGAGTCACACTGAGCCCGGACGGGCGTCGGTTTCTCCCGCATGCTCAGGCTATTCTTAAAAGTTATCATTTCGGACTTGAGGACATGGAGCAGTGGCAGCAGGGCAAGACACGCACACTGACCATCGCCGTTTCCCCGCTCCTTGCGGTATCGATGCTTCCCCGGGTTATACGCAGGTTTATAAAAACCTATCCGCATATTGACGTAGTCATCAATGTTCAGGAATCTGCTCTCATTGAACGCCGTCTCCATGATGGCTCTGCCGACCTCGGCCTTTCTCTGCTCCCGGCTTCTGGAAGCGATATGCACCAGAAACTGCTGCATCAGGAGCCGGTGCTTTTAATTGCCCCTCATGACGGAGGTGATGCTGAAACAGCTCTGCCTCTCGACAGTACGGAAGTCCTGACGAAAAATGTCGTTTTCACCTACAATCATCCAGGCTATTGGGAAACACTGCTTCGAAAGCTGCGGACGCGCTTCCCCGCACTGCAGACGATGGAGGTTTCCCAGAGTCACGTAACGAAACGGTTTATCGAAGAAGGTCTCGGCGTTTCTTTTCTCCCCCGTTCTGCAGTGAGAAGGGAGCTTGCAGAAGGAAGGGTACTTCACGTGGACGCCCCGGAATTCGATCTTCCGCAGGCTTCAACCTACCTTTTGTATAAGTACACAAACGAAGAGGTCTTTCAGTTTCTTGATTATGTATAGAAAAAGGTGCCGGCTTCCCGCCGGCACCTTCTGCTCTGTATTAAAAGCTTTCCTTCAGCCATTCAAGAAAAAGCTCATAATCCTCTTCTACCCGCTCTTTGTAAAATCTCGACCACATAACCATTTCCTCAATAAAAATTTCTTCGTCGTCTCCAATGGCTTTTAAAATTTCATCTTCGCTGTGATAATCAAGCAGCCCCTGTTGAATATCAATATCTGCCCGGGCATGAACTTTTGCTGATATTTTCCCCATTGTTTTTACCGTGTGGTGCATCCGTTTCGGTTTCTCCAAATGCTTACTTTTTAAATCTTTGTCGTACGGTGACCGTTCCCGCACGTAGTAGTCGCGGTGCTGCAGCGTGAAATAGCCTAAATAGGGGTCGGCCAGATGGTGCATCGCCCGCTGGGTTTTAATCACCCGATTACCCTGGTGTTTATTTGTGACCCAGAACTTTTCCTCGTACGGGAAAAAGTAAGCTGGAATTGGCGTCCGTGCTTCTTTTGCTTCCAAAATCACGTGGTCCTCTCCGCCTTCAATTAAAATGTAAAAACGCTTCAGGCCGGTGGAGCCAATACCGGCGCCTGTCTTTTTCACTATATCCTTGATTTCATAATGCTCTTCGGTCTGGTAGCTTTTCTCTTCCAGACTGCCTAAATACTGGTCCCAGATTTTTATTATTTCCTGATACTCTTTATCGGTTACCGAATCCAGCTTTGACTTCTCCCTCTCAAATACATGATCACCGCTTTCATTAACGAAAGTCTGTTTTTCCAGCTCATGGGTGGCTTTTCGGTCCTCAAGCTTTTCGAGCGTCTTTTTGATTGGCTGCTTTGTGTTTTTTGAAGTAAACTGCGTTTTCACCGGATCTTTTTTGCCTTTTTTAAATTTTTTCAGACGTTTATAATAGGAGTCTAAATACGTTCGCACGAAAGCGTCCCGTTCATCGTCTTCAAACCCCTGCTGCATCGCAAACAGCCGGATGCTGACCACCATACGTAGTACATCGTACAGATAAGAACCAAGGTAGCCCTCATCAAAATCATCCACATCAAAAACAATTTCTCCGTTCTCATTCTGAAAGCTGCTGAAGTTCTCCATATGCATATCGCCCATAATCCAGGTAGGTCTGTCTTCTGGTGTATGATGCCGGAACGGGATATTAACTACATCGTAGTAAAACAAATACGCACTTCCCCGAAAGAAGCTGTAGGGATCCTGCTTCATCTTGACGTATTTCGCCTTGCGGCGCGTTTTGTTCAGATTCATCAGCCGGTCATCGAATTGATCAAGAATGGTTGCCAGCGTCTGCTTGCGAAGGTATTTTTTCGTCGTGTAAAAATCCAGTTCTTTATTTTGTTCCGCCACCAAATCTCTCCTTTTTATGAATTCCATTATTTTCTATCATATCATGTCAAAGCGCAGGTATCATTTACCCTCTTTTTTCCCTTCCCTTTCCTTTCTGCCTTTCGAAGCCTTACTATTTTTATGCTACAATCACTTTAATCTACGTTACTAATCAATAAAGAAGGTCTTTGTATGTTTCCTGACTCTATATCTGTGCAGCCCGCCTGGCTGCGCCTTTTTATTACTGCAGCAGCTGCCTGTGCTGGCGGCTTCTTCTTTTCCATGCTGAACATTCCTGTTCCCTGGCTGCTCGGGCCGATGGCAGTGGTATTACTTTTTTCAAAGCTGCCGCAAGTGCAAATGTACTGGCCGCAGCCTCTTCGAAATATCGGATTAATCATTGTCGGCTATACGATCGGCCTGGCTTTTACGATGGAGACCTTTTATCAGATCGGCTCCCAGCTGCCAATGATGATCGGACTGACGATGCTGCTTCTTTTGTTTTCCGGATTAATGGCCTTCGGGTTTGCTTCTTTTTCCGGAGTCTCTCTGCCCACGGCTTTGACCGGGAGCATTCCGGGAGGACTCTCCCAGATGGTCACTCTCGCGGAAGAAGAAAAACAGATTGATATTACGATCGTAACGTTTATGCAGGTGACTCGGATCATTTTAATTATGTTTCTAGTACCCGTGCTTGCGGTGAGCCCGCTATTTACAGACGGAGACGCGGCTTCTGGAGGAGGCTCCGTTCAGACAGCGGCCTCCTGGAACGACCTTTTTCCTTCTGCTCTTCTGTTTCTTGGCCCCTGCGTCGCCGCAGCCTGGACCGGACAAAAGCTCCGGCTTCCCACCTCCTACATGCTCGCACCGATGCTTGTGATGATCGGTGTTACGCTTACCGGCCTGCAGGCGCCGTCTCTCCCGGTTGTCATAACGAACGGGGCACAGCTTTTGATCGGCACTTATTTCGGCCTGCTGCTCCGGCCCGAAGAACTGCAGAAGAAAGTAAAAATAGGAGCCTTGACCATAGCCGGTGGGGTCGTTCTAATCGCCGGGGCGTTCAGTCTCAGTCTGATTTTGGAACATATGCACCATGTTTCTCCCGCTACTGCCTTATTAAGCCTCGCTCCCGGCGGCATGGACCAGATGGGCATTATCGGGCGGGAAGTGAACGCAGACATTTCAATTGTTATCTGCTATCAGCTGTTTCGCATTCTGTTCATTTTTATAGCCGTGCCTCCAATACTGCGGTGGCTGTTTAAATGGATTAGAAAACGTGAGTCATTGCAGCACTAAAAGTATCCCTTTGACCAGAGCAAAGGGATACTTTTTAATGTTATTCATAGCTGGAATAGTTTTCAGCTACCTCCAGGTCTTTTTTGAAAAAGCTCTCCGGCTTGTATTCGAGTTCCGTAAGCGCCAGCCGTTCTTTAAAATACTGCTCAAGCTCTTTATCCGTGCAGTAGATAAAGCACCCCTTCTGCCCTCTGGTCATTAACGTCCGGTAGGTGTTCCGGATAATTTCATCGGCAAGCTTTCGGGCTTTTTCCGGCTCTTCCTTTATCATCTTTTTAATCCCTCGCAGTGACTGATCGGTTTTGGCCCGTTTCGTATAATCGGTCTGTACTTCCCCGTCCCGGTACACGAGATCATCCCCGATAATGACGCCCACATAATCGAACTCAAGTCCCTGACATGTGTGAATGCAGCCCGCTTCTGTGACTGATCCTGAGTCAATGGCCCACGTATTGGAGGTGTCAAGGTTCCAGCTGATACCAAAGCTGTGCTCCGGAATTGTAATATCGTGTGCGTTCGAATAGGCCCGCTCCTTTTTGGGCCACTCCCAGCAGTACCCGGCTACGAGCCTCGCTTTATTGTTTTGTTCATTTAACGCAGCAATCGTTTCATACAACTCATTTGGATCACTGAATACCCGGAAATCGTAATCCTTTCCCATAAAGTGTTCATTGGCTGTATCCCGGATACCGAGCGTATCGTCGATCCAGGCCAGGTAGCCGTCGGAGCCGTTGCAGCGGAACTGGGAGGCGAGCTTCATCCGGTGCAGGACGCCGCCTGCCTGCTCAGTGAATGCTTCAATCTCTTTTGTCGTTCCTGCGTCCTTTAAGGTAACCCGCTGGTGTTCATCCATGAAAAACACCGCCAGCTTCGACGTATGAATGATTTCTTTCATCTGGTTTTCTCCAAGATTTTGAAACAAGCCGGACTTTTCATTTAAGCGGTGGGCTTCGTCTACGACAAGCACGTCCAATTCATCCTTCGGACGGTCCACGTAGCTGCCTGACCCCTTGAACAAATTATCAATATGGGTTTTTCGGTAGTCCTGCTTTAGTTTATTGGCGTACACATTTCTTGGCGCTGAATTTTTTGTTACATACTGTACGGTTTGATTTCTATTTGTCAGCTCCACCAGCAAATTCACTGCAAGCACCGATTTTCCCGTCCCAGGCCCGCCTTCGATCACAAGCACCTGCTTGGTATCCGTACGTTTCGCTTTTTCGGCAAGCTGCAGGGCTGTTTCGTATACGACCTTCTGATCATCAATCATCAGAAATTCATCGTTGCCTGCGAGCATGCTGTTCAGCGTATCCTGCAGCGATTTTGACGGGCGTATTTTCCCTTTTTCGATTTTATAAATATTTTCTTTGTTATCCCCGTGCGTCAGGTATTGCTTAATAAAAGCACGGAGCTTCCCAGCTCCTCCCTTTGCAAATACAGGAGCCTGGTCCACGTAATAGGTGTAGACGTCGTCGGTGAGAGGTTCATTTTCTGACTGTAAAAGGTAGTTATGTAAATACGCGCACGGATGCAGCTCAATATGATCCTTTTGAACATTCTCATTGTAGTCTTTAATAAGAGAGGCATACGACCAGGCTTGATAGGAAGGATGCGTGGTTTCCACGAGCCCTCCGCCCATTGCCGTTTTGACAATCGCTTCTTTTCCCTCAATTTTCTCCGCCCTGCTCCACTGCTTCAGCTCGACAATAACGATAGCAGGATCATTATTATTTTTGCCGGATATTAAAAAATCCACCCGCTTCGACGTATAAGGAATTTTAAATTCAATCGCCACTCCGGCATTATCCGGAATATCGTCATCCATCAGCACCCGGTACATGTACTGCATCGAATTATCCCAGGACCGCACCTCTGCTTCGTTGATTTTACCGACCTTAGACGTATAGTTGCTGCATATATTGGTAACCAGTTCATCGTGAAAAACGTCTTCTAGAAATTCATGTTTATTTGCTTCGTAGACGATCAAGGTCAAGGCTCCTTTCAGCTTGAAAAATAAATAAAAGTTGTTTATGCAATTTACTTCTTATCACGGGCTTCCAGCTTTAAACACGATGTCAGCCGGACGGCTTCTGAGTATTAATAACAGCTGCTCAGACATGTAATCGGGCTGGTGCTCAAATCCCCCGCGGACCCATTCGACAATCATTCCGAAAATGGCGTGAGAATGATAGCCGGCCTGCAGTGCCCGGTCGATACCGTCATCCTCTGCCTCATGTAAAAGATCCCCGAGAATCAGCTCCTGGAGAACGGAGGCTAATTTATGCTGAAAACCCGCAAGTGTATTTGATGTAAGGACGAGAGTGTAAAAGCACCTATGCTTCAGTACATGCTCGAATATTTTCACTGAAGACACCGTTAATTTTGGCAGCTCGAGCGTTGCTTTATTTTTATAAGGCTTCCGGAACGCTTCTTTTAAATCATCAGTGACCCCGTCCATGATTTCTTCGAGGAGCTGTTCTTTATAGTCATAGTGTTTATAGAACGTGCCGCGGTTAACATCAGCCCTTTCAACAACATTTGTAACCGTAATGGATGCAAAGTCCTTTTCCTCCATCCATTCCAGCAGAGACTGCTGCATTGCTTTTTTTGACTTTTTCACTCTTCGGTCTGTAGTTTCAGAGAATGAGTTCATAAGCCTCATCCTCCCTTCTTTTATTTTAAAATTATAAACAAAAAATCGTCATTTGTTTACTAATCAACAATACATGCTTGTTTTGATGATTGTAGTTAAAAACCTGCATCTATTATACTACAAATAGAATCAATTTATTGAACAGATGTTGAATAAATAACCAATTTGTAAGCGAATACATTAATATTGGGAGGTAAGGTCATGAAATTACAGGCAAAAACGGCGGTAGTAACTGGCGCCGCATCGGGAATGGGGAAAGCAATCGCTGAGCGTTTCGCTGCTGAAGGAGCAAAGGTGATTGTAGCAGATGTGAATAAGCAGGGAGCCGAGGAGGTGGCGGCATCAATTACGTCAAACGGTGGCACCGCTCAGGCAGTGGAAGTGAATGTAACCAAGGCTGAGGATATTCAAAATATGATTGATACAGCCGTCAGCGCTTACGGCACTCTGGATATTCTGGTCAACAACGCAGGTATTATGGACGGCATGGAGGCTGCCGGAGATATTAGTGACGAAAGGTGGGACCTGCTGTTTGATATTAATACGAAAAGCGTCATGCGTGCTATTCGTTACGCGCTTCCTATCTTCCTGGAAAAAGAACGGGGAGTTATTATTAATACCGCCTCGACCGGCGGCTTGAACGGCGCTCATGCCGGAGCGGCCTATACAGCTTCAAAGCATGCCGTCGTCGGTCTGACTAAAAATACGGGCTTTATGTATGCAGACAAAGGTATTCGCTGCAACGCCATCGCCCCGGGAGCAGTACAAACCAACATTGGCTCTACAATGAAGGATATGAGTGAATTCGGCGCTTCCCGGACCCAGAAAACCCAGTCCCTCATCCCGCGTGTCGGTCAGGCCGAGGAAATTGCGAACGCAGCACTGTTTTTAGCCTCTGATGATGCAGGATTTATCAATGGCACGGTATTAACCGCAGACGGCGGCTGGACAGCAGGGTTTTAAAATTCTATTCTTTTTTCATTTCAAAAATCTAAGTCTTTTACAGTTTCCTAACAATGTTTTCAAATAAAATTTTAAACGGCTTGGTTCCAATATCATTGAAACCAAGCCGTTTAAGTGATTTGAAGATTTAAATTTTATATAATTTCCCTAGAAATTCTTCAAAAGAATCGGCAACTTCTTCCGTATTGTTTGTTTCATGTTCCCATAAAACTACTTTTGGAGCAGCTGCGGTATTTATATATTTAAAACAAAGGTAATTCCCCCCTGGATCTTCTGCAAAGGGAACTAAACGTTCTAAGCTTTTCTTTTCCAATAAATCTTTTACTTGCAAAGGATTGTTATTGTATTCTTCACCAATTGGTAAAAGCCCTTTAACCATCCTTTCTTTTTCTGTTAAAGAATCATAAACATTAAATCTAGGACGACCTCCGTTACATTCTCTCAATATCTTTTTATATTCTCTTGGTAATTCTATTTTAAATAGACTTTCTAATTCGTATAAGTCATTTTCAGTTATTTGCTTCTTGCAATATTTCCATTCCATTAATTTAACGTCCTTTCTTACCTTGCCTCAGAACCGCCGCCCCAAATAGCCTTTCCTCCTGTATGTCCACTTTCAGCATGAATAGTTTGGTCTACCAATTGTAACTTTCCAGTTTCTTCATGGTGATGCCAAGTATATTCATCAGGCGTATCGTTATTTTTAATCTGCTCAATTTGTTCTGAATTAAACATACTTCCTAATTCAGGATTTTGTTCTAATTTTGCAGCAAGCTCTTTATTCGCATATTGAAACTGCTTCGCGTCTGAAGCTTGATGTAGTCCTTCAGGTAAATCTACTTCTGCACCAGCTTCAAATTGAGGGAAAACTCCTTCCATGGGTTGTCCATTAACTTCAATCTTATTCCGCTCATAGGGCACGCCTGTTTCTGGATGCAGAGTTCCTTCATAGCCTTGATTGATCGTGGGATAAAGCTTTTCGGTTTCTAACTGAGCGTTTGTAACCTGTAAACCTTCCATCGCCTCTGTAGTCTCAGGAGAGATAGCTGCTTGCTCTAAGTTTTGTAAAGAGCCTTCAAGTTTTCCTAATTCTGTGCTTGTAGTTACAACTTCTGTAACTTCAGCTGCGGCCATACTTACTCCTTCAATGATTGCCATATACTCTCTCCTTGCTGATCCATATCGAGAAAAGTTCCCACAGATTTTCGTTTTTTGCATAAACGGTAATTTGTTTTAATACACGCCATGTGAGTTCTTCTGTTTGATTAGTAGGCTGCCATATTAAAAATTTATTTTTAATATGGGTCAAAGCATAAAGATAAGTTTTTTCAGCATTTTCTGTAGCAGAGGCATTTTTATCAATTACTTGGTAAATATTTTCCTGGAGTAAACTTGATGCTATGCGTACTGCTTCTCCATCTGTTTCTGTTCGCTTTTTTTCCATCCAATGTACTGAGGCTTCTTCAACTAATAAACGCTCATTAATAGCTCTTAAATTCGAATAAATCAAAGTATCTCGTTGTTTTTTCATCAGTACTAACTCTTTTTCCGACCAACGGTAGACATGATTTTCTACGAGCAATTTCAAATAATGAGCTATTGATTTAGAAAAAGTTTTTAATTTCGAATAATAAAGAACAGAATTTACGTAAACATCCGTGATTTTGGATAGAATACAAGCAAGGAAACTGTTTTTCTGAGTTTCTGGTATTTCATAACCAAACTTCTTAACCGCATTTATTACTTTAGTAGACATTTCTGCTAACACTTCGTTAATTAGAGTAATCTCCCCATAAATAGCATTAAAATAAAATTTTTCATAAATAATTATAATTTGCTGTTTTAATCTTTCATCCTGATAAATAATGTTTTCCGCAATAGGATGGGCTATTTCTTTATCTCTTAAAATTGAATTATACTCTTCAGCGTTTTTTCTTAAATCCATTGATGTCGTATAAACCATTTTTTCTTTAGCTGAATGGACTTTTATATGAGACGGTCCGTGCATTCCACTTGTGTAAAAAAGAATTTCTCCTCTTTTCAATTGTGACAAAAATCGCGTATCTTCTTGTTGAAGTACTAAAGACTGCGCCACATATTCTGCATCATCTTGAGAAGCTAAACGGTGAATGATTTTAGTATCAGTATTTTTTAAAGCATCTGGTGCTAATTTTGTTGGTACTTGATCAACTATTATCATTCCTTCACCAAGAGACCGGATTTCGCTTAGCAAATTACAAAAATACTCTACTGCTTTTCCTTTTATATCAGCGATTTCGGCATTATTGTTGCCTTGATGGTTTTTAAATAATCTATGTGCTTCTTCGACAACAGTGAAATGACGTAAACTTCCGTCTATATTTTCACCTAAAGTGATTTTCAACTCTTCGGATAAACGAATAAAAAATATTCCCATAACCAATGCTTTATCATCTTCGTCAGCAATTTCTTCCAATTCAATGATAGTTTTTTGTTTAAGCAGCCGTTGAAAATTGAAAGTATTTACTGTATTTAATAACTTTCCTTTACTTCCAGTCATTAAGCTTTTTAATCTGGTTAATAATGCTGCTCTTATATTTGATTCTTGTTCTTCTGCATAACCAGAATTTTTTAAGTACTCATCAATTTCTTCATATAGTTGTCCCAACGTTGGGTAACATTCCAGTGAAATATTAGTATCAACATAAATATTTATTGAAGTGCTTAAATCCCATCCAGCTTTTTGATAAACTGCATATAAACATTGTTCGAGAATATTAGGCATAGATGCATACATAGAGAAAGCAGACATAAACACAGCTTTTAAGGAGTCAATATGAGCCATTACTGAGATGCCCGGCGGAAAATAAAAAGGATTCAGCCTTAGCGGTGATACTAATTCATTCCCAACAGTGTAAACTTGCACATCTTCCATCAAACTAGTCAAGTGCCTGTATTCTTGTTTAGAAGGTTCAATAATTAAATAGGGCACCTGACTGCTTTGCAGTAAAGAGAGTACCGTATTTGTCTTTCCACTCCCGGTAATGCCCCCAACGAGTGTATGCTGCCTTAACTTAGAGAACGGGAGCTTCATTGATTTATTAATTAATTTATTACGTTGAAAATTAAACCCTATTTCCCATGCCTCTTCATCAATAGCTTCAAAACCCGTTTCTATTTCAAAGTCTTTCACGGTCCTTAGAGAAAAACCTTCATACTTTTCGGACGGAAGATAACTTAATTTAGCTAATTCATGAGAATTTAACACAGAAGTAGCTGGATGGTGATTACCTCTTAACAAATTTTTCTCTTCTACATCTGAAGGAAAAGAAGCTGTAGACATATAATCAGCTACTTTCTTACTTTCAAACAAATGAAAACCCATTAGATGTTCTTCCTTAGAAGCAGCGCCATTTAAAGCCATCTGTACTTCTTTTAACACAGAAGGTTCTTCCGCAGACACATAAATCGCAGTCTGCCAAAGACCAATAGAAGAAGCAAAATGAAATCTTTCCATATGTTTTTCCAGTAATAAACAATACTGTTCTATCAAAAAGCTGCTTTCTTCCGTAGAAGTATCGTATGTTGTAGATTCGCCAGTAGCATTGCTCCAATTTTTAGAACTATTCACGCCTACTACAACTGCCCCTTTATTTCCTCCGCTGGTTTCACCTTTTTGTGTTTGTTCATTTTTAGTTATAGATTCTGAAAAAGTTTTCTTTTGTTTTCCCTGCCAGTATACATAATCCTCTTCTAAACTTTCCAACAAATGATAATTTTCAACCGGTTGTGCCAGTATACAGATAGTAAAACGCCTGTATGCGTTACCCCTAAGAAACAAAGTAAGCCAAGCCGAGGTGTCTTCCTCTTTTGTTGACGGAATGCCAACCACAGCAGCCGTATGATTATATGTAGTAATAGATTCCGAAGAAGCATTTACCATCGTGGATGGAAATGAATTTTCTACATTAGACTGCTTCAATTTCCTTTTTGTATCTGCTATTGAAACTTCTATTCTGCCATTACCATCACTTGAGACTTTAAAAATCAATTTAGTATTGAAAGCGTGAAGGCCGTTGATCCATTCTTCCATAGATTTTTTAATTTGCGCTTCTATTTTTTCTTCATTTTTATCATGTATGAATATTTCAGAAATTATAAAGAAATCATAGACATTAGGAGAACCATTATGATCTTCAATTAATTGACGCTCTGGCATGAAAAAAGTGCGGTACTTTTTCGACAGGTTAAACATTTCATTAGAATTAATCAAAACAGATCCCCCCCCTTTTTAACATTAATTTTTCTCTTTTATTTCTAATTCCTGAAATATTTCCTTGGCCAGGCTAATTTCTTTATTTATTTTGCTTTTTATTTCTTCTTTTCTATGTTCCCATAGTTCTTTCCAGGCTTCTCTCATTTCTTTTTCTTGTTCAATTTCGAATTCTTTGCTTGTTTTGTTGCTTTTAGAAGAAAAGCTATTTTTATTTTTTTTGTTATTTTTATTTCCTGGAGTTTCATTTAAAAAATTTCTCCCTTTAGTGATTATTTTTTTAAAGCACTCTAATAATTGAAGAAAAACATTTTCTTTTACTGAGTCTTTTATCGGTTCTTCTTTTTCTGTTTGACGCTGTCTTGAAAATATCTTTTCCGAATTATAATTAGCGAAGGAGAAATTGTTTGTGTATACTTTTTCACTATATACTTTCATGAAATGATCCACTTGTTCTCTGTTGTACGTTTTTTCTAAAAATTCCTCTACATCAATTTTTATCTCATTCATTACGCCCTTTTTATAAGAATTCATGTTAGCCAATTCGTTATTTAAAAAACTCTCCAGCATTCTTTCAGATAAGGGAACTTTTTTCTGTATAAGATTCTCATAATAATTTTCCAAATATTCTTCTACTGTACTTTTATAATGATTAAATTCCATAATCTATTTCCTCTTTCTTTTAATTCATTATTTCCTCATAATAATCTTCTACTCGACTATAATAAGTATTTAAAAGTTTTTTATTCACTTCTAATTCTATTAATGATTCATTAGTTTCCGCTTCACTTTTTTGATAATTTTCTTCGAGCTTTTCTAGCTGTGATTGTTTCCAAGACTCATAGGCACTAATTTTATTATTAATTACATTTTCTTTTAATATATTTTCCGCCAGGATTTCAGCCTCGTTGTTTAATTCGGTATCGATACTCAAGATGTCTCCTTGTACTTCTTCATACATTTCTTCAATAAAAAGATTAATAACTTTCTCTATACCTTCTAAATATTTATCCTCTTCTAAATATTCTTCATACTGTCCTTTCCCCACCCATGATTTAAAAAAGTTTAAAACTCCTTTTGATCTTACCGTTTTAATCGCTTTTGAGCGTTCTTTATTAATCTTTTTGTCAATACCCGTCTGTATATAAACCGCAGAGTTTCCTTTGAATTTATCATTAATTTCTTCTTTTACTTGATTAATTAATTCCTGGTGGGCAAAAAATAACGTTCCTCCGCTTAATTTCATTCCAAGCAATTCATAAAAAAGTTCGTTGAATTCTTTTTCTAAGTTCATAAATTTTTCTTCGAAATCCTCTATAATTTTAGTCATCTGCTTTTCCAGAAGTTCAAATACTTCCTGTATCAAAGTTTTTTTAACGGTCTCCGCAGTTAAATCTACGTAATTTATAAATGAGCCAACTATTTCTTCCGCATTATGAGAAGTTAAATTAAAACGATTAATTCGCCATTCTTTTTGTACTTGTCTCCGCCAGTCATTTGAAAGAGATTCGATTTTTTTCTCTGTTAACTTTTTTAATTCACGAAGCAGAGAAAATGAATTTTTACTTGCTCCTCCACGAATTCTTTTTTCAACCTCTCTTTCTAATTCTTTTTTAATTTCACGTACATTTTCTCCAAATTTTTCTTGTATAATTTCAATTTTTTTCTTAAACTCTATACGATCTCCTGCCAGTGAATCCTGAAGGAAGTACTCTGTCTCTTCGTTTTCCTGTAATTCAAGCTCACATGCCCGCTTCAAGGCACTTAAAGCTTCTTCAATTAAATAATAATTTTTTTCTTCGAAGTATTGTTCTAAACTTTCTTTCACTTGACTGATTTGACTCACAGATTCGATTATTTCCATATCTTCTTTTTGGATCTCCCGTCCAGAAACCGGAAATCCATCATCATCCACAAATTTAATCGTTTCATCTTTACGAATATCATCGATATTTATGTAACCTTGTTTATAAAGACCTGCGATTAACCCAAAATAGGAAGATACTTTAAAAACTTTTGGTTCTTCAACAATTGGCTCCAACATTTTAAAAAGCTCTTCATAGGCCTTGGTCACTTCGCTGTCAGGGTGCTGATCAATTTTATTTATCGCAAAGAAAATATGCTTACCTGTGCCGTCGATGGTACTTCGTTTTGCGTTCTCTACATATTCTTTTATTACACGCATAAAATTAGCCTGACCAATTGTTGAAGGATCGATTAAAAAAATAACTGCGTTGATTTCCATCAAAATTTCACTTGTAATTTCGTTATGCCCGGAGTATTGGGCAAAAAGTCCAGGCGTATCTACAATTTCTGTACCGTTTTTACAAAGATCCAGAGGCCAATACACATTAACCGATTGAATCTCTTCTTCCACCTTCACTCCTTCTCCATCCGGATTTCTATTAATAGTAGTATACATTTTTAGTTGTTGTTTTAAGTCTGCGATGTCTTCTATCGGTTCTTCTTCTTTTGGGAGTACGAGTCTCTCACCGCTTCGGTAATTAATCTCCACTTTAGACTTTTCACCATACTTCACAGTGGTAATAGCAGCTGTTTCGACTAAAATACTAGTCGATAATAGATCAAACTCCAACAAACTATTAATAAATGTAGATTTACCTACACTAAAAGGAGCTACTACACCTACTTTAAACGTTCCATTTTCTAAGCGTTCCAGCTTTTGTTCAAAGTTTATGGCTTCAATTGTATTTTTACTTAAAAATTCTTCATTTGTAGCTTCTGTAATTAATTCAGCAGTTTTTTCGATTTTCTCATTTAACGCATTTATCATTTCGTCACTTACTCAATAGATGTCAAAAATTCTTTGAAACCACTTGCTTTAGATAAAGCTGAATGCCAGTCCTTCACGTTTGTTTTGGGCTTTGGAAAGCCCATTTCATTCAAAACAAAAACATCTTCGTCCATAATTAATTCTTCATGGCTATTGTTACGCTTTTCAAAAAGACGAGAATTAATATAAAAATACTTTTCTGCAACAGTATCTACATACATATTCTGACCTTCATTATCTATTAACAACCATTTAGGTTTAACATCATTTTTCTCTAGAGATTCAGATTGAACGGTGGTGATAGTAATCAGTTTCGAGTCTTCGCCTAACTTATTAAATTCCATTTGATTTTTGATTTGACATAATGAAAGGTTTTTAATGTTCTTCATTTCTTCTATTAAAGAATAAGGTAAATATTGATATAAAATATTAGTGTGCCCTTCAGGTGTCCAAAGAAGTAAATATTCTCCCTTCATCCAGTTTGTCTCTAAAAAAACTAATACTTCTTCCATGCCAATATAACTGGAAAGATAACGTCGATCTTCTTCAGAAGTCACTTGCTGAATATCTCTAAACTCGTTACTTCTTGAATCTTTAAAAATAAACGAGTACTCGGATCCTTGTTCGTGTGATAAGGCAACTTTAAATCCCTTTAAGGAAATTTCATAGATAAGAGGATTTTTAATAAAAAAAGACAATGAATTAAAAAGATCTGCTTTTACCATTTGGAGTTCATCCGTTTTAGCATTTTCTTTATCAATAATGATAAAAAGAAAGTTTTGATCGTGAGCGCCTTGTTTTTTCAATTGACGAATTTTTTCATGTAGAAATTGGTTGTTTGCATAATGCACTTTAAGTAAAAAAATAGAAAAATGAGGATCTTTATTATTAAGAACATCATTTTCAATTGGGACAAAAGACAATTCGAAATTAAAAGCATCCTTATTTATAGCTGTTTTAAAATCGTTATACTCTTTTTCATCATCTGCATAAATAATAACTTTCACTTAAATTTCCACCTCCATTTATTTAATAAATCGAAGCTAAATATTTTTCAAATTCAATAATACCGCTTTGTTTTTCTATTGCCTCAATATGAGATTCATTTATTAACCTTCCACTTATAATTTCTTGATTTTCTTTAACGTACACATATTGATCTTTTTTTATATCCATTAATGACAATAATCCAGAACGATAGAATCTGGCTCTACTGGCAAAATAAGAAGATACTGAAAATACTGGACAGTCTGGAAAATTAGTCAATACTTTGTTTTTGAATTCATTTTTTACTAACTCTTTATCTGTAGCTTTTGGTACAAGATCGATTTTATTCATTACAAAAACACATGGTTTGCTATACTTTTCCTGTAACTCATTAATTTTTCTTGTATAAGGCTCAAAACCAGTTTGAGAAGGATCCAGCATATAAACAATTACGTCCAATTCCTTAATATAATTTTCTGTTATTTCGTCATGGTGCGAATGAGGGCCAAATAGTCCCGGAGTATCAACTAATTCAATTTTGTCTTCCAGGTTCTTATATGGAAGCATTGCGCGTACTGGAGTAAGCGATTGATTTTCTTTGTCAGTAGTTAATAAATTTAACTGTTCTTTCAACAAAGAAAAATCTTCTAGTTGATTGAAAACAACATTGTTCTGTTCAAAATTGTGAATTAAAAATTGTTTATGATTGCTTATCCGAGTAATTGAAGCCGTTTTAACCAGTATGTCTTCAGACAAAAGTGGTACATGAATCAGACTATTGATAAAGGTAGACTTACCATACGTAAAAGGACTTATTACCCCGACTTTTATTGAATTATGATTTTCTAGAATAAATTGGTCTAAAATGGTATCAGCAAACTTTTTTTTATTTTTGTCTATACGAGATTGTGCTATTAAATTATTTATTTGTACTTGTTGGGTATAAGAAAAGTAGTCCCATTTTGCAGATAACATATCAAATATTCGAATTTCCCAATCATCTTCTAATTTTGAATAGAAATTTTTGAATCTTTCTTCGTTGGTTCTATGCAAGACAGTGCAAACATTATTAATAGTAGAAGCTTCTAATTGAACATTAAATAAATCTTGTAAAGTTACAGGGTGGACAACTATTTCTTGATTAGGCTCGATGTTTAATATTGTTTTCAATGTTTCTAAAAATGCTTCTTCGGAGGTATATTCTTTAGAGATATAAACAACTTGTCTATTTTGAACTTTTTTTCCTTGAAAATAATAGGTTCCTTCGTCACAAGAAAAACTGTATATAAATAATTTGTCCGCGGTTTCTGCTTCAGCCCTAAGATTATTTATAGACAAGAGCAGACTGCTAAGGGGATAAGCATTTAATATTCCTTCATCAAATGATAAGTATTGATAAACTTCATCTGGAAGGAAAAAATAATTGTTCTCGGCATTATTGAATAAACAAGTGAATTGATGAATTAGACTAATATATGAGTCCTCATTCTCGGCTAGACATTTTCTAATCCACTCGTTTAAGTTAGCATTTTCCAAAAATGGCACCATCGTTTTTAACTGCTCAGCTTTTTTTCCAATAAGAATAGTTCCATTTATATTCTTTGTTACAGCAGAAATCTTTGTCTCCTCTAACGTGTGTATATGTTTTCCTAAAGAAATGATATTCATTATTATCTTCTCCAAGTTTAAAAAATTAAAATTGCTATTCCTAACGCAAAAGCAATCCACTTGAATTTATTATTTTCATCACGTTGTTCTTTGATATCTTTTTCTAACGTGTTTATTTTTTTTATAGCCCTATTCATCGCTTCATCTGTATGATTTTTTTGATTGATATGTAATTCTTTCGAAACGGGAAAAATTAAAATTAATTCGTTTATTTGATTTTGAAAATCAAGCCTTAAATCCTCCAATTGCTTTTGTAGCTTTTCCATTTTAGTATTATTCATATATATAGTTTCTTTTTTAAATTTATTTAAAAGTTCTAAAATAGATTCGTATTTTTCATCCCATCTTTGAATTTCTCTTCTTTTAAATAAGGTATTAGAATCTTGATTTTTATTAATAGTATTTAAAATGGACTCCTGCAATTCTTTTTGTTTTTTAATAATATGATCAATTTTTTTTAATAATACTGCGTCTGCATTTACTAGTTGCCCGTGATTCCTTTGAGAGATTTTTTGGAGTTCATTTAGTTCTACAGCCATTTCAGCTGCAGATTCTCCAAGCCCTGCTATATATTCAATTTCTTTTTCTTTAATAGAAATATAAATCCCTCTCCTTTCTAAGACTCTTTTAATAATTCTTTAATACTAATATCGGAAACAATATATGATTTTTTATACCAATATTACATTTTTCTACCATAAGTCAATTAAATCTATAAAATAAGGCATGCCCGTTAATAAACCGGTCATGCCTTCGTCTTCTTTATATACCAGTTCAAATAATCGAACCAATAATTAAAAACAGTTTCATTAATAATTATTTTTTAATGCTCTCCACGGGCGTTGTTTATTTTTCTAGTTGTACCATTTTTTCTGCGGTGAAAAATAACGTTCATCTCTGCACCGATCATGAGTACCAGGCCAGTCAGGAAAAACCAAAGCAGCAGAATAATAACACCACCGAGGCTTCCGTAGGTAGCCGAGTAATTTCCAAAGTTACTGACATAAAAGGAAAAGCCGAGCGATACTATCTGCCATAAAAGCGCAGCGGTTATGGATCCTACCAGTATTTCCTTCCACTTTAAGGTTTGATTCGGCGCGAACCGGTACAACAACAAAAGCATGAGTGTCATAACGATAACCGCTATTACCCAACGGAGCACCTGAAATAAAACCTCTGTCTGCGCTGGGAGACCGAGAACAGAGCTGATCATCGAAATCAGGACATTTCCGAATATCGGAAGCACCAGGGCCACTACGATAGTCAAAATCATACAGATCGTAAGAGCAATAGCTATCAAACGCACTTTAATAAACGAGCGTGTCTCCTCAACATCATAAGCTTCATTGGAAGATTTAATAAACGCGTTTATACCGTTCGAGGCTGACCAGAGTGCGCCGAGCAGACTGACTACAAATAAGATACCGCGTGGCTCCTGTACCAGGGTTGTAATATTTTCTTCGAACAACGAAGCGGTGTCCGACGGTGCGATGGTCCCTATAAAGCTGACTACGGAGTTAGGATTCAAATTTAATAATGGTAGAATGGTCAACGCAAAAATAAGAAGTGGAAAAATGGAAAGAATATAATAATACGCCTGGGCGGCGGCAAGCAATGGCACATTATCTTCTTTAAATTCGGTCATCAAATCCGAGATGTATGGCTTTATTTTTTTCACATGGGTACGCCCTTTCTCTAAATGCGATAGCTTTTCTAAACACTGAACGCCTGTATAAATAATAAAATTCCTGAAACAGATCTTCTGGCGTTATGCCCCCTTTCGTTTATTAAGTGATCGCCACGGGACAGCTTCTGCTTTTTAAGCAATAAAAAAAGCCAGAAAAAGATCATATCTTTTCCTGGCTTACAGAACAGCTGTGACTGTCTGTTGCTGCCGATGCTATTTAGTTATTGCCTGTGGTATGTTTACCTTTCCGGGGTACAATCGAAACGTATTATTTTCTTTGCCCCAAAAAACAAGCGAAATTCTAACATAAAAAGCCAGCCGGCACTAAGCAATTCTGTATCGCTCCGAAGATTTTATTGTTTCCCAATCTAATTTTGTGGCTGCACAACCAATACAGCATACCCTTTATCCCCTGTAAAATGCCAGGAAACAAATACTTCTGTAATTTTCCCATCAATAAATGATTCCAGACTCGCTTTATTAATCATTCGCAGCTCGAGCGGTTTCTTTACTTCTTTTAATTCATTCTTATAACCGGCTGCGATCAGCTCTTTTTCAATTTCAACAAATACCCCTGTCCTCTTAATAACAATGTTCCGCTCATTCAGCCAAAAAGATTCTGTCGTTTCAGGCACCTTTTGGCCCCATTCGCTTAATTCAATGATTTTATCGTTAAATCGCGTATGATTCAGATGATCCGGCCATTTCGCCTGGCATCCCGAGGTATCTTCTGACATAATACCAAGAATAACGCCCCGCTTTTTATCAAGATCCCAGTCAAAGTACATTTCCTGAATAGTAATCCCTGCTATCTTCTCCAGCTGGGAGCGCATCTCTGTCTGGAGTTGATCAAACAACAGATCTCTCGTTTCCTCTACACGCTTGTTTTCTTTTTGAGAGACCAGGATGGCTTCCATCGGCGCTAAAAAGTCCCGCAGATGGATAACGAGAAAAGGATGCTCGATCGTCACATACACTGAGGTCGGCCCTTTTCCAAAGTTTTCCCGGATCAATTTTCCGATGTAGCCTGCAATTTCCCCATGTTCATTTCTTGTCTCTTCCATCGTACAACTCCTTTTAAAAACAAATGGTTATACAGCCTGGCGTTCAGTTGCCATCTGTTTTTCCGTATATGTGTCTTTTTTTTCTGCTTTCTCCTCCCTTCGATCGTTGTTTCGAAAAGAAACACGAGTTATTTTTACTCTTAAAGGTTTAAAAAACACAAAAAAACCACAGAGAAAAACTCCCTGCAGCTTATTCATCAGCGTTAATTGTCTGATGACTTCCGCTCCATGTGCCAGCAGGTCCCTATTAGACCACCTGTCGTCTATTGCTAAAAAGCATACCAAAATAAGGCAGGCGCTGCCTGCTGTTTTCTCTACAGTCTTTTGTCCCGCCGACCAATTACTTTTCAACCAGGGTAAAGGCAAGCAGGAAACAGCATTACCGGGCAGTGCATTACTAGCGCTTTTGTCTAAAATGTTAACCGCCATCATTAGGTAAGCTGTTTAATATATGCTTTTTTACGCAGACTTTCACCACGCGTAACACCAATCGTACTTGGTATATAAATAATTAACAATCGTAAAGTAAATAGGAGATATTAATTAATACTCCTGCAGTAAAACATAAAAACCCTCCCTGCCGGCGTAGGAAGAGCTTTTTCTATGGAGAAGCCACCATTCTATGTGTCTTCCATCTATTATGATACGCTCCTCCCCCTTCAAAGTAAAAGAGAACGATTAAATACGAGACCCTGTAGACTAAAATGAATCATTTTAATGATTTTTCTGGAACTAACCTGCTGCTCATACAAATTTTACACTTTTAGGTCTCTCTTTTTAACAAGATCTAATTTGACGGGTAGCTAAAGGTATTTTCTTATATTCGAAATTTTGGAAGGCTTTTAGTTCTGGTTCTTTAGACTCAATAAATCGAAAACCCGTATATAAAAAGCTTATTTAATAGTATAATGGTAATAAGTTAGGAAGAACCCCGCTTCTTACAAAAGGAGACTTTATGGAACAACAGCAAACTGAAACCAAGATGATTGCAGCTTACACCGGCAAAGCATTGAGAGATCACTTTGGCAAAGGCCCGGTCAATATTCACATTTCATTTAAGCGGCCATTTTTGATTATGTATGTGAAAGATTTCTTAGGACCGATGGAAAATATTTTATTGCAGCAAAATGAAGAACAGCGTATTGCGAAATCAAGAGAGTTTATTATGAACGAATTTTGTCCCCGGATTCAGCCGGATATTGAAGACATGATAAATGGGACAATTAAAGAATGGTACTTTGACTGGAATTTAAAAGAACACAGCGGTATGATCTGGGCAGTAATGAATGAGAAACCGTCCAAAAAAATTCCATGGCCGGGAGAACTCAGCCAGAAGGCATTCGAAAGAAAAATCGTGAATCTAAGTATAAAAGGCCAAAAAGAACCTGACTATACGAAGGCTTATTGGATTGATGAACGCTCGATTATGATTTACCGATCCGGTGTTTTTGTTGAGATCGAGAAAGAACTCATTCATGCAGGCTTTGAAGAGCAGCTGAAAATTGCCAAACGGCCAATGGAACGGCGGCTGTTTCAAGAAGAACATATGGAGCCGATTCTTCAGAGAAAAATCTCAGACGTTTTCACCGACTGGAATTTCAGTGCAGACAAAGGCTACATGGTACTGGCATTGGAGCCGGAAAAAAAGAGATAGTTCGCAGGTATATTGGTTCTTCAGTCCGGTTTATGAGCTCTTTTATAAAACGAAACGTTTAGGGCGGAAATGAATAAGGTATAGGTGACATTAGTCAAACACTTATTATTGATGGCAGCAATGTTTTGAAATAAAGCAAAACATGAGCCGGGAAGGTACCAGCGCCTTTTCGGCTCTTTTTTATGCTCATGGAAAAAGTTAGAAAAACAATAATTTTCCTTTACACGCTGCCGGCAGAAATTTTATTAGTCGTTAAGGCTGTACACTATATATCTAAAATGGAGGCTCCGCCATGAATATACTATTAACCTCGGCAGCACGCCGAATAGATTTTGTTCAATTTTTCCAGGAAGCGATGAACGGATTAAATATCGAGGGAACAGTCGTGGTCACTGATCCGGAGCCCGGGGCCCCGGCAATCCAGCAGGCAGACAGATCCTATGTTACTCCGCACCAGACGGATGAAAACTACCTGGACACGATCCTTTCGATCTGTGAAGATGAAGTGATTAAAATGCTCATTCCATTAAACGACTGGGAAATCACCAAATTTGCAGAAGCCCGTCATGAGATTGAAAAATTGGGGGTAAGAGTTTTTACACCGGAGGTTTCCACTGTACAGGCGATGAGAGACAAGCATCAATACCGGGAACTGCTTGGCAGATTCGGTGTCGCGGCACCAATTTCCTACCTGACGGTGGAGGAAGCAGCGAAAGGAATTGAAAACCAGGAGGTGACCTGGCCGCTGATTGTTAAACCACGCAACGGCTCGGCTTCGGTCGGCATTAACATCGTTTCCTCTGTTGAAGATATGCAGTTTGCCTACAAACAGGCGGTAGATGCGGTCAAAAACAGTCCGATCGCTGATGATTCCATTCATGACCCCGAAGACAACATCGTGATCCAGCAGGTCGTGGATGGAGAAAAATACAGCGTTGACATCGTTAATGACCTGGAAGGAAATTATTTAACTACTCTGGCCCTGAAGCAGCTCGAAATGCGCGGAGGCGATGTGGATAAAGCGATCTCAGTAAAAGACGAAGCACTGATGGAAGTAGGCAGAAAAATCGGAGAAAACTTGAAGCATATCGGCTACATTAATACTGATGTGTTTTATGATGGCCACGACTACTATGTGATTGATATTAATCCAAGATTTGGAGGCGGATACGCCCTCTCCCACGCTGCCGGAGCAAATATTCCTTCAGCTTACATCGCTTTGGCCGCAGGTAAAGAGCTTCACCCGGAATGGCTGAATGACAAAGAAAACATCGAGCTTGCACGGTTTGACAGAGTTGTAAAAATTGATAAAAACAAAGGAATTCATACGGCTCCGGATGAAACCTCATCTACCGTGTAAATGATGCGCCTTTTTTTAGTATGATGAAACATTTACGCGAGGAGGCTCAGAATGAATGAAACGATTCCTCTCCTAAAAACATTAATCAGCTATAATACGTCGAGTCTGTCCGGCGTTAATGAAGCAATGGATTTTTGCAAAAAGTGGATGGAAGACCGCGGCCTGGATGTCCAAAAGCATGAAAATAACGGGCATTCCATGCTCGTATGCGAAGTCGGAAGCGGGACTCACACTCTTGTTTTTAATGGCCATCTAGACGTCGTCAAAGGCAAAGAAGAGCAGTTCGCTCCCTACGAAAAAGACGCGAAGCTTTACGGCCGCGGTTCGGCAGACATGAAAGCCGGACTTGCGGCTATGATGTCTGCAATGATGCGTTTAAAAGAAACCTCCCCCGGCTGTAAAGTACAGCTCCAAATAGTTCCCGATGAAGAAACCGGCGGACGCAACGGCACCGGCTATTTAGTTGATACCGGCCATAAAGGGGATTTTGTTATCTGCGGAGAGCCTACTGGTCTGGGAATTGCTATTCAATCCAAAGGCGTTCTGCAGCTGGATATTACTGTAACCGGCTCCTCCACGCATGGCAGCCGTCCGTGGGAAGGAGAGAATGCGATCGAAAAAGCATTTGCGCTCTACCAGCGTATCAAGCAGCTCCCGTTTTCCCAGGAGCGCTCAGAATTATACGCCCAGCCTTCTATTAATCTGGCTAAAATTCAGGCGGGCACCGTATATAACAAGGTCCCGTCCAAATGCGAATTTTCGCTTGATATCCGCTACCTGCCGGACCAGCTGCCGGAGGATATTTTACAGCAGATTAACAGTCTATCCGATGATGAAGTGTCTGTTCATATCTGCAACGACCCCGTAAATACGGAAGTTGATAATCCTTATGTTAAAGCGTTATCCGAGTCCATTACCCGCCATACCCAGCTTGAGAAGGTGAATATTTTCGGTCAGCATGGGTCATCAGATGGACAGTACTTTACAGTTTACGGCATTCCAGCCGTAGAATTCGGCCCTGTCGGCTACAACTGGCATGGAGACAATGAACTTGTTTACACGAGCTCCATCCCTGAATACGAGAATATTTTAGTGGATTTTGCCGGAAGTTTTTCTACTGTCCAACTGCCAGTAGTTAATAACGATTAAAAAATAGGAGCGGCTTAACTGCCGCTCCTATTTTTTAATTGCTTTGCGTATTGTTTTGAAGCACTTCCCGAAAGTGAACAGCCGTTTCCCGAATGGCATCGGCCGCCTGTGGGTAATAGCCCAACTTCTTTAAAAACGTATGAGCCATCCCTTTATATTCAATATAGTGTACGGGACTCTCCTGCTTCTGAAGCTTTCTTATGAAATCCTCTCCCTGCGTCCGAAGAAAATCAAATTCAGCCGTCACAATCATCATCGGAGGATACGTAACGTTTTCTTTATTACGCAACGGGGATACGAGCGGCTGATCGAGCTCTTCAAGATCTGTGACATACAGCGACTGAATAAATGAAAGCGACTCCCGCATGGTCACAAGCTCCTGGCGTACAAGCTCTCTATCTGCGCCTGGATTGTACTGCTCCATTTTCCGAGTTCCGCCGGACACATCGGATAAATCCAACAAAGGAGCCAATAAGCTCATATAGCAAATGTTCCAGGATTTTTCACGGCTTAAATGATAAACGCCAAGCGCAAGATTCGCTCCGACACTGTCGCCTACCAGACCAACACGCCCCGTATCTGCACCGAATTCATCCCGGTTGTCACATACATAGCGCACACTGTCAAAGCAGTCATTCAGCCCTTCTGCATATTTGTGCTCCGGGGCGAGCCGGTATTCGACTGCAACTACTACAGCCTCTGCCTTTTCGGCCAGCAGTTTGCATATATTGTCCATTACTCTCTCGTCGCGTTCAAAGAACCCGCCGCCGTGAAAATAAACGAGCATTGGCTTCGTGTTATTTGACCGGTTATATACTTTCAGCTCCAAGTCACGGCCTTCTAAAGAAACAAGCTTTGTTTCCATACGAACATTGGAGCTTAAATCCCGATTCTCTTTTTCTTTATTGTTGCGGATGATTTCAAGATCATCATGCGTCATCGGGCGTCTCAGTCCTGGATCAGATTCCTGCTCCAGAAATTGTTTCACTCTTGGATCAAGACCTTCTTTATCTTCTAAAAACGGTATGCCTTTTGCAACTAATTCCACGCTTCCCTCATTCACAAGAGATGCTTTTTCTTCTAAACGATGCACAAGCTCTTCATGGCTGTAATCCATACGCGTAAAATCCTCCTAAGTGAGAATAAAAACAAACTATATTATTACACATTTCATTCTTAAATACTGTTCCCAAAAATTTATTTATTTATGCCTTTAGTGATAATTTTCGAATTTAGATAAATACCATTGAAAAAATTTTCCCCGCGAATGGACCAATCGAAACCTGAATTAAACTCCTTTCCAATAAGCAAAAGAAGGATACCTGTCACGGCATCCTTCTTTTTATCTTTCATCTTCGGGAACACGGTTCACCTGTTCAAGTACTTTATCGCTTTCGGAAATGCTTCCATTATCAAAGTGGGTAGCGCCGAACAACGGGGCCTCGTCATAATCGTTAACGTATTCATCCAGGTCATGGTAAATGCGGTGCGTCCACCGGGCCGCCTCCTGGACGCTTTCTTTTTCAGGATTTTCTTCAATCACCTGCTGCCAGCGAACAGCATTATTGAAATCCTTACGCAGCTCCGGGTCATCGATTTTGGTTATTACTTCCTCAGTATCTTCAATTCGAGTGCTGATATCACCGAAGTCGTCCTCTGTCACATTATCAATGGCTCCGTAGCCGGTCTTTTCGTTCCAATACCTGTGAGACTGCTGTATATGGGTGCTTACTTCTGTATGTATACCGGAAACATCTTCTGTCGCTTCCTTCGGCTCTTTCAACACGATGCCGTCCTCTGTCGTATTCTTTCCCAGGCTGAACGGAGTAAAGAAGTGCAGCAGCGCGAGCACCCCTGGTATAATGAGAAGACTCGCTCCTGCAATGATTCCTGCTTTTTTCCACGATAATTTTATGATAAACTCCCCCAGCCATTATCTCTTTCTTGACAGTGTACCTGCTGGAGGCGTTTACCTGCAAGCAATACCACTATCTAAAAACATGTTTCAACCTTTTCACTTCCGGTTATATTAATATTATGATAAGATCTTATTTAGTTATTTCATTAAATAAATCAATACGGCAGCAATGCTTAGATATAAAGCTAAAGCATAAGCCACAAAAGAGGGTTTCCTCCTTTGTGGTTTTTTTATGAAACGTTCTTCTTCCCCCTGGAGGTTCTGATTTCTATAAAAGCAGAGCCTTTTTCTATCGTTACCGGCTCCCGCTTTGCTTTTTTTCTTTCCGAAATACCAAAAACAATATTGATTTACTAAATATCCGATGATGGCAGCAATGTTGGGATAATAAAGCCCTTTAACATAAGCCAGAAAAAGAAAAATTTCTTTTTCTGGCTTTTTTTATTGTCAAAATTCATCTGCAGAAAGGAACAATGCTATGAGTCGTTACAAACGGATACTGGTTGGTCTGGATGTCCTGGAAACTCCTTCCTACGATGCTTTTGAGGAAGCCTGCGCTATGGCTCTTGAACACGGGGCGTCTTTAATACTTGCTTTTGTTTTCGATGAGCAACGATATGCGAACCTTCAGCGCATCGACCCTAAAGGCGTCCGTCACTTAAAAGAAAGGGCCTCTTATCATCTTCAGGCTTACAAAGAAGAAGCTAAGCTTACAGGCGTTACGGGTGTGGAGACAGTGGTTGATGCCGGCGTTCCGGAAAAACGACTGGCCCGTCACCTCTGTATTACTTACAACGCCGATTTAATTCTCGTTGGAGAGACCGGAGGACCTGCTTTCGAGCGTCTCCTGCGCGGCAGGAGATCGCGGACCATAGCTTCAAGGGCAGCCTGTGAAGTTCGGGTTGTCCGAAACAGCCAGTTGGCCGCATTAAATGCCTACCCACGGACCGAATAACTTTAAATTTTACTACGACTGAAGAGAAAGGAGGCGACCATGCAGCGCTTCAAGCCTAAATTCATCAAAAAAATACAAAGCATGTCCAAAAATCAGCGGTGGTATGAACTCCGTTCAAGCTTGTGGCCGCTTCCAATAATCTACATTTTGCTTGCAGTGGTGGCAGCTTTTGCTGCCTACGGTATTGAGTTCGGTCTTCAGCCTGACCTGCCTATAGGGTCTTTTTTCACCGCCGATTACGTATTAACAGAAATGATTTACAGTACGCTCGCTTACGGGATATTAATGATCCATGCGTTTACATTTAATATGATTTTAATCGTTTTAACCAGTTTTTCCGGCCAGTTCACGCCACGTGTTTTGTTCAGCTTTATTGCGGACCGCCGGACGCTCCACGCCATTGGTATTTTTAATTTATCTTATTTCTATATTCTTATTGGCTTTTTTATGCTGAATTCTTCTATTAATGAATATATTATTTTTCCGGTACTCGGGGTTACTGCTGCTTCAGTATCTGCAATCAATTTTATTTTATTTATTAATCATGCCGCCAAATGGATGCAGGCATCGAACCTCACTAATAACCTTAATGAACGCTCGCAGAAAACTATTACTGCTACAAATGAACAGGATTTACAAGAGTACCGCCCCTTTCCGCAGAAGGAGTACCTCCTTCCCCAGGATTCGCCGGTTTATTCCATCGCCAGTTCTTCCGGAGGTTTTTTGCAGATCGTCGATTTTAAACGGCTGATCACCCAGGCGGAACAGGACGGCCTGGTCATTTATCTTGAACGAAGGGTCGGCGATTATCTGCTCGAAGGCGATACGTTGTTTTCCTATCAGCGGTATGATGAAAGGCCAAACACTCCTGTAAATGAAAAGACGTATTTGCAGTTTCTGTTTATCGGCCACAAAAAAACAGAAATGCAGGACATGAATTTCAGTGTACGGAAATTAACGGAAATTGCTTTAAAAGCCATTGGAAACAATGAGCCCTCCACCGCGGAGGACGCTATCTACCAACTAGCTGATTTAATCAGAGCCATTTCCGGCACTGCCGTTTACAGACCGTATCTCGTCGATGCCACGGACAAAGTACGGGTCGTGATGAAGGAAAGTACTTTCGCCTACTATGTGTATGCCGCCTTCTCTCCTATTGCAGAGGCTGCTAAAAAGGATATTAAAATTACTAATCGCGTGCTTGAGTCTCTTCATCTGTTAGCGGAGTCCCTCGGGGGCGAAGCAGCAGGCGTGTGCTGGCATTATGCCGAAAGCATTGCCTGGAATTTTGAAGGCAAAATGACGTTTGATCATGACCAGAACCAGTGCTTCAGCTATCTCCGGGCTATCTCCGAAACGGCCGGACAGCGCGGTGCCTTCAACACCCTTATGGAAGAGCTCGAAAAAGACGGGCACTTGGAAAAAAAGACAGCTCCAGCTTCCCCATCTTTATACAAACACGAACAAAAACGTGAAAAAGCCTTCAGCGACGCTTAAAGGTGTTTTCCTGCACGACTCCCGGGTATAAAAATAAAAAGTTGTGTTGTCCAATCATTCCAGTGCCGGGTTTTTTGTATATTACTACGGGGAGGTGAGGCTCTTGATTCCTCCTGGTGGCAGCTCTGCCACCACCTGTACGGTAAAAATGTCCAGCGCTGCTAAACCGCAGCTGTACTTAATCAACTGTAGCAGTTAATAAATTCAAGACAATAAAACAAGAGGTGAAAATATGGCCGAACATTCTGCGCCTGCACAAATAGAAGAACAACAAAAACAAATCGGAAGCTACCTCGGCAGAGTGCTTCGCGATCATTTCGGCAAAGGGCCGGAATCCGTCTATGTGAGCGTCGACCCCTGCTGTATTGTCATGCATATACGAAAATTTTTATCCCCTATTGAAAAAGTGATGCTCGATCAAAGAGATAAAAGTGCCGTGGAAGAATTAAGAGAAACCATGATGGCGAAAATGCTGCCTGAAATCGAGCATTACATTTCTAGCCTTATGGATATTGAAGACTGGGAGTTTTATTTTGACTGGAATATTGAAAACAAATCAGGAGTCATTACCGGCTTCCATCCTGATAAACTGAAAGAAAGGCAGGAAAAGAACCGTACGCGGGGACAAGAAAATATTAAACAGGCAATACAGCGCGTTAGCGAAGAAGCGGGGAAAAGCCCGGATGAGATCACTGTCCACCCAGTAAACGAACGGACCATGCTCGCCGTACGCACAGGCGGTCTTATTTTAATTGAAAAAGAACTAATCAGAACGGGTCATTTGGATATTTTAAAATCAACGAAGCGCCTTCTCGAAAAAGAAGTGCTTTATAAAGAAAAATTTGATTCCATCTTTGGCACGACGGTCCGCGATATTTTCGTAGACTGGGATTTCGACCGCGACCGGAGTCTTATCGTCTTCATTACGGATCCTACGGAACAAATATAAAGCTGCTTAGCATAGATTTTTACGGGAAAAAGGCTGAATCAGAAAAACCCCTACTTCAGCCTTTTTTATACCCTATCAGCATTGAGAGCTTTAAGTAATTTTTTAAGTCATCCTAATCCTTATTTAATACTTTGCGTCCAGGAAGCTTCGTTACCTGCAAAAGAATCAGCAAAATCCTGGGAGGCTGGCTGCTCCAGTTTTCTCTGTGTCATTACTCGGTAAAATGCATGGATAAAACTCATAGCTTCATGCCTCCTTTGAATTCATAATTAAAGCCTACATTTACTTTAATGAAAACTTTCACTCCTTACCACAACCAGGTAAGAATATCTCACAAATTTTCTGAAAATTTCGTAAGCATATATTTTTTCTTTTACTGAAACAATCGCTGGAATAGCCCGGGGAGCGGCGAAACGAATCTTTCTTAAACCGCTGTATTGAACTACAGGCTTTTGTAGATCAATTAAAATTTCTGCTCCATTCGAAAAAGCTATGCTTTCTTTACCAAAAAATTGCTGTTCGGCCGTACAGTCTGCCAAACAGCGGAAACATTTTAAATTACTATTCTTCGGGAGTAAGCCTCAAAAGACGGTCGTCGTTTTCTGCCGGTGTGCCTCTTCCGTCTGTGTTATTTGTAAGAACATAAACATTTCCGTCTTCGGTTTTAACGTCTCGGAGCCTGCCTTCTCCGTCAAATACAGCATTCATCTCTTCTGTTTCTTCGTCATAGGCATACAGGCTCTCTCCACGGAGTCCTGCTGTCAGAAGGGTGTCCCTGAAAAAAGCGGTGCCGGAAGGTGCCCATGTAGTACTTCCCGATTGAATCGTCGGCGTTTTCAGTCCTTCTGCTGATTCACTGCCGGTAATTTCCGGCCAGCCATAATTATTGCCAGGCTCGATAACATTGATTTCATCCTGAGCATTCGGTCCGTGCTCTGAGCTGTACAGATGGCCATCGCTGTTCCATGCGAGACCCTGCGGATTCCGGTGCCCGTAGCTGTATACATAAGAATTCTCAAACGGATTATCCTCCGGCACCTCTCCTTCGACCGTCATGCGAAGAATGCTGCCAGCGAGACTGTCTTTATCCTGCGCAAGCGAAGGCTCATCCGAATCGCCGGCAGTAGCATATAAATAACCATCCGGCCCAAGTTCAAGCCGGCCTCCATTATGAATCCGGTTTCCCGGAATGTGATCAAGCAGCACCTCCGTTTCGTTCCATTGACTGGTTTCGCGTTCCACAGCAACCACTCTGTTCGCGAGCGCTCCATCATCCTGGCGGTATGTGTAGTACGCATAGCCTTCCTGGGAATCAGTAAAATCCTCGGCCAGTACAAAGCCAAGCAGACCGCCCTCCCCTTCGTTTGCTACTTCATCACTCGTATTAAGCAAAAGGCGTTCTGTTTCTTCGCCGTTCACCTCTATCACCTCGCCACCGCGATTGGTCATATAGTACGTGTCTTCATGAATGTTCAACGACCACGGCACCTCTAGATTTTCCGCCACCACTTCTACGTCCCAGTCTTCTGTCTGAGCTTCTGAAACCGACCCCGCCGGCTCCTCAGCATTTTCTTCCGACTGTTCGTCATTTTCCCCTGAACTGCAGCCGGCAAGAAGCGCTGCTCCGAAGATCAGCAGGCTGAGTGTAGTTTTTCTGCCCGGATAAATTATCATTATGCATCCCCCTTTCATGAAAACAGGATAAGCCCCCTGGTCATTACGTACTCTTATCATAATACTATCATAAAAAAATGCCCCGGCTGCACAAAGGCAGCCAGGGCGGATAATCATAGTTTACCGGACCGGAGTTCTTACACTTTAACCGTGTTTTTCAGTTCTTCCACGTACTGCTGCGCCGTCTGGGCCGCGAGCGAGCCGTCGCCGGTCGCCGTCACGA
>NZ_JAXRUV010000005.1:0-219744 GCF_034497705.1 Marinococcus luteus
ACTGACGAAGAGGAATCCACTGAGGACTCCTCTTCTGCTCCTTCTGAGGATGACAGCACTGAAGAAACCGAAGACTCCGGTGGAGAATCATCCACTGACGAAGAGGAATCCACTGAGGACTCCTCTTCTGCTCCTTCTGGGGACGACAGCACTGAAGAAACCGAAGACTCCGGTGGAGAATCATCCACAAATGAAGAAGCCCCTGACGAGAATTCTTCGTCAGAGACTTCTAGTGATACTGAAAATGAAACAGATGAAGGCAGTTCTTCCGAACAAGAAGAGTAAGGAATAAAAAGCCATTATGTATTGAAATTAAGAATTAAGCCATTTGGGCCAGTCCAATCCATACCAGCAATATCGCAATAGGCACTGAAACCATTCCTGCTGTCCGCAGAAAACGTCGATTTTCTTTACTTCCTTTAAATATTAAATAGAAACTTTCCAGTAAAATAATAATACCAATAATTAAAGCAACCAAAACCGCCTCGCCCCCTTTCTATTCTTTCTGTATATCATACCTGAAGGGTCATTAGAAATAAAGAAGCCTCCGTACTTATTATGTACGGAGGCTTCTTACATTTTCGCACTCTAGTCTTCCATAGTAGAAAGATCACCAGTAGGCAGATCAAGCTCCCATGCTTTCAAGACACGGCGCATAATCTTACCACTTCTTGTTTTCGGAAGTGATTTACGGAATTCAATTTCTTTCGGTGCAACGTGACCAGCAAGTTCTTTTTTCACGAAGTTTTGAATTTCTTCCTTCAACTCGTCTGAAGCTTCATATCCTTCCCGCAGGGCTACAAATGCTTTGATGATTTCCCCGCGTACCGGATCCGGCTTGCCAATAACCCCTGCTTCACCTACAGCCGGGTGTTCAACCAGTTTGCTTTCTACTTCAAATGGTCCGACTCTCTCACCAGCAGTCATGATAACGTCATCTACACGGCCCTGGAACCAGAAGTAGCCATCTTCGTCCATATACGCAGAGTCACCGGATACGTACCAGCCATTTAATTCAAAGTAGCTGTCATATTTTTCTTTTCTATTCCAGATAGCTCTCATCATTGCCGGCCAGGTTGGCTTGATAGCCAGATTACCCATTCGATTCGGCGGAAGCTCATTGCCCTGATCATCGACAATTGCTCCGTAGACTCCTGGGATTGGTTTCCCCATGGAACCGGCTTTAATTGTCATTGCCGGGTAGTTACATATCATCATTGCACCTGTTTCTGTCATCCACCATGTGTCATGAATGCGGAGATTGAACGCTTTTTCGCCCCAGCGTACCACTTCTGGATTTAACGGCTCCCCGACACTCAAAATGTGTCGCAGCGAAGAAAGATCATATTCTTTCACAAGTTCGTCCCCGGCACTCATGAGCATCCGGAAAGCAGTTGGTGCACTGTACCATACGGATACATTGTACCGATCCAAAGTATCATACCAGTCCTGTGCGCTGAAGCGTCCGCCGCGCACCACGTTTGTTACTCCGGCAAGCCATGGACCGAATATGCCGTAGGATGTGCCGGTTACCCAGCCCGGATCGGCTGTACACCAGTATACATCCCCGTCTTTCAAATCCAACACCCATTTCGCTGTCTGATAATGCTGTATCATCGCATTGTGTACGTGATAAACACCCTTGGGCTTTCCAGTAGAGCCTGAAGTATAATGCAGAATCAGTCCGTCTTCACGGTCTACCCATTCCGGTTCAAAATCGCTGCCTGCCTGCTGAAGTCTTGCATCAAAATCCAAAAATCCGCCTTTTTCATCGTCTACGCCTCCGTGGATGAACACCGTTTCCAGATTTGGAAGGTCATCAAACGGTACCCGTTCTACTAACTGAGGCGTTGTAACGAGTGCTTTTGCTTCGCTGTCTTCAAGACGGTCCCGGACAGCTCCTTCCATGAAGGCTTCAAACAATGGGCCAACGATAGCGCCCACTTTAACTGCTCCGAGAAGAGCAAAGTAAAGTTCGGGAGAACGGGACATGAAAATGAAGACACGGTCTCCTTTCTCAATACCTGCTTCCTTCATTACATTTGCTGCTTTGTTTGTGTATTTTTTCATATCCGCAAATGTATACTCCTCTTTGCGGCTTCCATCTAAATAATGAAGTGCTACCTGATTTTGCTTATCAGGATTCTCAGCATGGCGATCAATTGCTTCATATGCCATGTTTACTTTTCCTGTTTCGTACCAAGAGAATTGTTTTTCGATTTCCGACCAGTCAAAGTTTTGTTTTGCTTCTTCGTAGTCTTGTAGGTTGTAATTTCCGTCAATTGGTGGAAGCGTTTGCACTTTCATTTGAAACATTCCCTTCTGTCGATCTTGATTTGCACAAATTCATTATAATATAAGTTCATACATTGTTCAATTCTTTCATTTCTTAATATTCTCATTTCTTCCACCAATCTGAAGTAATTTTCTGATATGATAATAATGTAAGCAGTACCATAGGTGGATGAAGGATGGTGTACATGATTCACAAAAAGACCTATTATTCCAGGGAAATCGCATGGAACAACCACACTTTGCTCATGGAAGGCCCTGTTTCTGGTAAAACACTTCACGATTACGACTTTCATCCAGGCCTTACAGCGTTTCGCTCCCATGAAGAACAAAAAAAGGCATTGATTGGCATTGCTGATCTTCCTGAAGGGCGTATTAATATTGTCGCTGATGGCAAAACGATTGTCGGCTATGTCACATTTGTCTATCCGGATCCTTTAGAACGCTGGTCAGAAGCCCGGTTGGACAGTCTCCTGGAGCTTGGGGCCATAGAAATAGCCAAAGAGTACAGGGGAGCTAAAATTGGCAAACGTCTGTTAGAGTTTTCTGTGCTCGATGATGCCATGGAAGACTATATTATTATTACCACAGAATACTACTGGCACTGGGATCTTAAATCAAGCGGCTTAACCGTCTGGGAATATAGAAAACTTATGGAAAAAATGATGAATGCCGGCGGGCTCGAATGGATGGCAACTGACGATCCTGAAATTTGCTCTCACCCCGCAAATTGTTTAATGGTAAGAATAGGCTCACGTGTATCAGATACCGATATTCAACAATTTGATAATGTTCGTTTTACTAATAAATTTATGTTTTAACCGCCTGCACAGAGGAGGAATGTTTGCTTGTTCGTGGAAGAAATTATGGTTAAAGACGTCATAACAATTGAACGCACCACGCTTATACGCACAGCTTTAGAGCTTTTGGAAAAGCACCGCATCCGGCATATACCTGTGATTGACGAAAATCGTTATGTCGTTGGTATTGTAGCGGACAGGGATATCCGCGATGCCAGCCCTTCCATTTTTCAGCCTGGCGATGACAAAAAAGAATTGGAACAGCCCGTTTCTACAATTATGACTTTTCCCGTCATCACCATCATGTCCTATGATCTGATGGCTGATGCTGCAGTAGTCTTATATGAGAACGATATCAGTGCTCTCCCTGTCGTTTCCTCAGACGATAAACTGGTCGGCATACTAACTGAAACCAACGTTCTGCATACGTTAGTAAAGATGACAGGAGCCAATCAGCCGTCCTCTCAGATAGACGTTGTTGTTCCTAATTTATCCGGGCAGCTGGCAGAATTATCATTGATTTTTAAAGAAAAAGGGACAAATGTTATCAGTGTACTGCTCTTTCCACACAATGAAATTGATAAGCAGGTGCTCAGCTTCCGGGTGCAGACAATGGACCCCCGAAGGCTGATTGCCGCCATTGAAGAAAAAGGGTACACCGTACAATGGCCGAGAATGCCGGAGCCGGGATCATGACAATGAATCACGCTCTCGTTTATTCTCCGGATATGCCGCAGTACAAATTTAATGACGATCATCCTTTCAGCCCCCTTCGTCAGCAAATTACCTTTGATCTGCTACTGGAAATGGGGGCAATCAATGATAATCAGCTCATTCCGTCACGGATGGCAACGGACGAAGAAATAATGCTTGTACACGACCAACATTACGTAGAGGCAGTTAAAGCGGCAGGAAAAGGCGAGCTTAGTATTGGCGTTGCAAACAACTACGGCCTGGGAACGGAAGATACACCTATTTTTGACCATATGCACGAAGCTTCTGCCACGCTTGTCGGCGGTACTCTTCAGGCTGTTGAAGCAGTTCTTTCCGGGAAAGCAACTCATGCCTTCCACCTTGGCGGAGGTCTGCATCATGGCTTTCAGGGAAAGGCTTCGGGCTTTTGTGTATATAATGACAGCTCCATTGCCATTGAATACGCCCGTAAACAATTCGGTGCACGCGTTTTATATGTTGATACCGATGCCCACCACGGAGATGGAGTCCAGTTTTCTTTTTACGAGGAACCGGATGTTTGCACACTATCAATTCATGAAACAGGAAGATACCTGTTTCCAGGCACCGGCAGTGTTGGTGAGAAAGGCGCCGGGCAGGGCTACGGTACTTCCATCAATATACCAGTGGACGCCTTTACAGAGGATGAGTCCTTTCTGCATTGCTATGAGACAGCATTGCGGGAAGCAGCCGAGTTTTTCAAACCAGACGTCATTTTTACACTTAACGGGGCAGACGCGCACTATTTCGATCCACTCACTCATCTCTCCTTAAGCATTGAATCATACAAGGCCATTCCTGCTATCGCCCATCAAGTAGCCCATGAATACTGCGAAGGCAGATGGATTGCAGTCGGTGGCGGAGGTTACGATATGTGGAGAGTCGTACCAAGAGCCTGGGCAGCCGTATGGCTTGAAATGAGTGAACAGACCCAATTATACGAACAAAACTGTCCAGAAGAATGGCGGAGCCGCTGGGGAACAAATGCGCCTATCGAGCTTCCAACCAAATGGCTGGACCCGGAGCAAATGTATGCCCCTATCCCCAGACGACCGGAAATTGAAGAAAAAAATATACGTTCATTAGAAAAAGCCCTTTTTCATATTAGAAATGAAAAAAAGCCGTGATAATATAAAAATAAGGGAAGCAGCCAGGCTGCTTCCCTTATTTTTCGGGGATAGTCGTTGATTGTCTGTACTCCAGACGGTGTGGAAGGACTACAGTGCTTTCATCCACTTCCTCTTTGTTCATAAATTTCGTCAAAAGCCGCATTGAAACTGCTCCGATATCATACATCGGCTGTACTACAGTCGTTAATGTCGGCCTAACCATGGTAGCAAGACGTGTATTATCAAAGCCGATGACGTTAACCTGCTCCGGTACGCTGAAGCCATCATCCTGAAGCCCGTGAATAACACCAAGAGCCATTTCGTCTGTAGAAGCAAAAATAGCAGTTGGAGGGTTTTCAAGCTTCATCAGGGACTGGGCAGCCCGTAGTCCGGAATCATATGAATAATCTCCTACTGTTACTAATTCTTCTTCAAAAGTAATATTGTTTTTATTCAGAGCTTCCTTATATCCGCTGAATTTTTTATATCCATTTACCGGATCTTCAAGAGAGCCGGAAACCATACCGATTCTTTGGTGGCCGCCTTCGATCAGTTCTTCTACAGCATCAAAAGCAGCATCTGCATAATCAATATTTACTGAAGGCACTTCCTTATTTTCATCAACTGTTGCAGCCAGAACGATCGGCACCGGGGAGTGCTTGAACTGTTCTACATGCTCCTCAGTAATTTCGCCGCCCATAAATACAATCCCATCCACCTGTTTTTCAAGCAGCGTATTAATCAGATTGATTTCCCGGTCTTTATTCTGATCGGAGTTGCTCAGAATGATATTGTATTTATACATCATCGCAATGTCTTCTATCCCGCGGGCCAGTTCAGCAAAGAAAATGCTTGATATATCCGGAATAATCACACCGACAGTGGTCGTTTTTTTGCTTGCAAGACCACGTGCTACAGCGTTTGGACGATAGCCGAGCCCTTCAATGGCATCCAGCACCTTTTTTCTTGTAGCTGGCTTCACGTTTGGATTGCCGTTCACCACACGCGAGACGGTCGCCATCGAAACGCCAGCCTCTCTTGCTACATCATAAATTGTTGTATTCACTAGTAATCCTCCTTCAAGTCCCTTTCATCCACTTCTTAACAGATGATGCTATCATATAATAATGGTTATCGCCTCTGCAATTCATTTATGAAAACTTTTCATAACTTCCTATTCAACAAAGTAAGTTCCGGGTTGTTCTTTTCTTCACAATCACAGATTTTCCAATCATACCATATTAAGCGCAAAACGTCTTTATTCTTGATTTGGCTTGTTTTCAATTGTTTTCATTTTACTATGTTTTCATGCTTGTTTTCAAGAAAACGCTATCAAATAATTTAAATTAATCAGCAGGACTTATCACATAAAAAAGCACAGGAAGCCCTGTGCTTTCTTGTGCTGAATTATGATTTGTATAATCCGGAAGCCCGTAAAGAATCCAGGAACGATTCAAATTGAGCAAGATCCATTTGCTGAGCGGAATCAGAAAGAGCGACAGCTGGATCAGGGTGTACTTCAGCCATAACTGCATCTGCACCGATAGCAAATGCTGCACGTGCTGTTGGTTCAAGCAGATCTCTTCTGCCCGTAGAGTGTGTCACATCCACCATTACTGGAAGGTGTGTTTCTTTTTTTAGAATTGGTACTGCAGAAATATCGAGGGTGTTTCTCGTTGCTTTTTCGTACGTACGGATGCCGCGTTCGCAAAGAATAATATTTTCATTCCCTTTAGCCAGAATGTATTCGGCGCCTTTAATCAATTCATCAATAGTCGAAGACATCCCGCGTTTCATTAAGACAGGTTTGTCTACGCCACCCACTTCTTTTAATAGTTCAAAGTTCTGGGAGTTTCTCGCGCCGACCTGAATAACGTCGAGGTAATCCAGTGACATCTCTACATCCTGCGGGCTCACAATTTCGCTGATCACTACCATATCCAGCTCATCAGCTACACGGCGCAGAATTTCAAGGCCTTCCTTGCCAAGTCCCTGGAAATCGTACGGGGAAGTTCTCGGTTTGAATGCCCCGCCGCGCAGAAGGCGAATGCCCTGGCTTTTCATGAATTTAGCTACTTCATACACCTGTTCGTAGCTTTCCACGGAACAAGGACCTGCAACAAGACGCTGAGAACCGTCTCCGATTTTCTCGCCTTTCAGGTCAACAATTGTATCTTCAGGCTTTTTCTTACGGGAGACCAGCAGTTCTTTACGATTATCGTCTTCCTGAAGCTCAAGGCCTGCCTGGAAGATTTGTTTGAAAATATGCTGAACCGTGGAAGTGTAGAAAGGCCCTTCGTTATGTTCTGCAATATGATCAAGCATATGGCGCTCACGTACCGGATCGAATCGCTTCTGTCCAGACTTGCTTTTTACGTCCCCGATTTCCCGGACTAGGCGTCCACGTTCATTAATCAGTTCCAACAGCTTTACGTTCACATCATCCAATTGTTCTCTCAGGGCATCTAACTGTTCGTTACTCATACTCTCCACTCCTTCAGTCAATTACTTATCTTTTCGATTACGCCCCATTATAAACGAAGAATTCTGTTCTGTCAGCCCTTTTTTCTTTATTTCTTAAACGCTTTTAAGTATTAAAGCGTTTTTACCTTTAGAATAAGCTTTTCGTCTATATTTGATTAAAAAAACATATTAAAAACCGCTGCGTTTGACGCAACGGCCTTAACTTTTACGTATTATTGCTGTTGTTTTCTGTTGAATCTTTATGCAGATCGCGTACATCTTTTTTTACATCTTCTGCCGCTGCTTCTTCACTTTCATCAATACGTTCATTAAGTTCTTTTGCCAGCTCTTCAGCAGACTTTTCCTCGTTTTCTCCCGAGCTTCCTTTCACTCGTTCATATAAATGAGAAGACTGGGCAGAAACATTTTTGGCCAGCTCGCTGGACTTATCTTTAGCACGATTTGCCCAATCACTGCCTTTTTCGTACGCTTCGGAAGTTAATCCGCTTGATTTCTGTTTTACTGACTGGGTGCCTTCAGAAAGATCCTGGCGCCATTCTTCCCCTGACTTCGGAGTAAGAAGAAGCGCTGTTGAAGCCCCTACAATACTTCCTATAATCGTGCCAACAATAAAGTCTTTTGTGTTGTACGAAGCCATTCTTTATCGTCCCCTTTATTTTGTCCGTTTTTTCCAGCGGGCATACAAATCAATAAAGGCATTCCCCCACTGAATCACCTGGGTGACCTGCTCTGATTGTTTTGAAGAATAATTGGAAACAGAATCGGCTACACGGCGGAATGAGTGGTTAACATTGTCCACCGATTCCCCGACATTTTGCAGCGACCCTACAAAACCATTAATACTTTCTGTTTTGGTCTGCACGTCTTCCATAATAGTATTAGAACGGTTAAGCATAGCCTCTGATTCCCTGGTAATGCCCTGTACCTGCTGCTCCACTTGTTCCATTGTATTTCCTACGCGCTCCATCATTGTGGTAGCTGTCTTCAGCGTTTTCACGAGGAAAATAATTAGAACGGCAAAAGCGATCGCTGCAATCAGCGCGCTTATGTACCCTAAAATAGCCATATCACAATACACCTCCTGTCGCCATTTTACCACTATTTGTCTGGTTTGAAACTCCATTCTTCATAGAGGATCTTTCTATTCCACTTTTCCCCTTCTCCGTAAAAAGTATGCCTCTTGACTGAAAAAACAATCACCTAAATGCTGGTTCATCCTCTTTTTTTGCTAGTGATACAAAAAAACGGAAAGCTATTGCTTTCCGTCCTTTCAATTTTACTGTTTGGAGGATTCAAGGTGAGCTTCATAGGCACTTTGAAACTTTTGAATGTCTCCGGCTCCCATAAATAAAAGCACAGCATCATTATGCGTTTCAAGCACCTGGATACCGTCCTCCTGAATTATTCTTGCTCCAGGAATACGCTGCTTTAAATCATCGATGCTTAAGCTTCCATCCTTTTCCCTGGCTGAGCCAAAAATATCGCAAAGGTAAACGTAGTCTGCCATCTGCAGACTGTCTGCGAAATCATCAAGAAAAGCCTTGGTTCTTGAAAACGTATGCGGCTGAAAAACAGCTGCTACCGAACGGTTCGGGTACTTTTGCTTCGCCGACTCAATGGTGGCCCTGATCTCCGTAGGGTGATGGGCATAATCATCAATCAACACCTGCGACCCGGAAATTTTTTCTGTAAACCGGCGTTTCACCCCGCTGAAAGAAGCCAGCTGTTCACGGATAATAGAAGCGGGCACCTCTTCATAGTGGCAGATGGCAATAACGGCGAGCGCGTTTAGAATATGATGGTTGCCATAGCCCGGAATAGTAAAACGGCCGAAACGGTCCCCGCGGATTTGAACATCGAAGCTGGTGCCGTTTTCGTCTACTAATATGTTTTCTGCATTAAAATCATGCTTTCCTTCAATACCGTAATAAACAATTGGTACCGGAGCGTGCAGCTTTTGAAGATGCTCATCATCACCGCAGGCTACAATACCCTTTTTTACTTTTTGAGCCATTTCATTAAATGCCTGCACCACATCGTCCACATCAGAAAAATAGTCCGGGTGGTCAAAATCGATATTTGTCATGATGGCGTAATCAGGTACATAGTTCAAAAAGTGACGGCGATATTCACAGGCTTCAAACGTAAAAAAGCGGCTGTTTTCCATGCCCTTTCCTGTGCCGTCACCAATCAAGTATGAGGTTGGCTTATACGCTTCGAGCACATGGGCTAAAAGACCGGTGGTGGTCGTTTTACCGTGAGATCCTGCCACTGCTATCGATGTAAAATTCTGAAGAAATTCTCCTAAAAACTGAGGGTATGAATGAACTTCCAGTCCTGACTGCTTTGCCTTTTTCACTTCTTCGTGTGTATCACCATAAGCTGCTGAAGCAACTACTGTCTGGCCTTCATGGATGTTATCAGCCTGAAAAGGAAGAATAGAGATGTTTTTCTTTTCAAGAGGCTGCTGGGTAAAAAACGTTTTTTCAACATCTGAGCCCTGTACAGTATGATTCATATCGTGCAGAATCTGGGCAAGAGCACTCATACCGGATCCTTTAATTCCAATAAAATGATAATTAGACATATTGTCTTCCTCCGTTCTTTCAAAAAACCTTGCCGCCGAAACGCACAGGTGAAAGAGATCGTTTTTCATGGTGTGTATCATATGTAAACATACTTGTCTTATTATAGCAAAAACCTTTAGTTCCTCCAATGGAACGGCTTGAATTGGGCAGAAAAGCTTGAATCCCGTCTTCGTTTAAAGTTAAAAACTAACAGACGGGAGTGCAAACTGCAGCCAGGAAGCCCCTTTTTCTTTATGCCAACGAATGTGTTCTTCTTTCTGGTAAGCTTTTTCCGCCTCAAGCATAAGTGCCTGAAAACCTTCGAAATCAGACCGGAGCGGTACTGCCTGTCCCAGGCGGGTATCCTCAAAACCCACACGTGCTGTCCGGGCGAGCCAGATGGAGGACGCAGCCGGTTCCAAAGCAGCGTCCTGCTGCAGCCGGTTTGAAAATTCCTGTTTGCCTACTGCTCTCACCCAGTAATTTTTTTCATTCAATTCCACTGGCATCCAGGAAGCCGTTAACAGCAGACCTCCGAGCTGGAGATCCATCCGGGTCCTCGCAGGCAGCGTCTGCTTTAAGAACATATCAAATAAATGCGTTCCGATGATAGTTACATAGTCATATGAAAACCATTCCTCAAACAGCATGTCCCACGGTTTCTTTTCCACCTGGCCCACCTCGACCCCAGTCTGTTCGGCAAAAAGATGCTTGGCACGCACCTTTTCACGCAGGTTCGCATTTTCTTCTTTCCAGGCTTTAAATGCTGTGAGCAGGCTTTCGAGGCACCGGTCTGCTTCCGCCTGCCGGCGCTGTCGATACCTTTGTATATCCGAACGCACGGCCAAGAACTCCTTTCCAGGAAAATTAATACTCAACGAGCTCCATTCGATTATTCGGGCGGTGTTTCCGCCCCGCTTTAGCTTCATGTTTTCCATTTAGCAATACATTGTCTCCCGTAAAGCCGATATGGATTTTTAATAGGCTGCTGCCAATACCATAAATATCAACGGGAACGTCTTTAGCTTCATATTCCTCAATACGGGCCGCGTTGAAACCACCACTTACCATTATTTTAACGTGCTGAAATCCTTCTTCGTCCAACACTCTCCGTAAGGCAAAAATTAATTCGGGGTTGGCGCCGGTAGGATTGAAGGAGCCAAGCACTTCCGGATGCCGGCAGAAATATTGATCCACCATACTGCCCGACGTATCGAGACGCACTGTCTGAAGCTCACTGCCAAATTCCCTGGCCACTTTCAAAGAGTCGGTAATAACATCATTATTATAATCCACCAGTGCTACGAGTTCATCTTCAGGGAATGTTTCTTTGTATGCGCGTGTCGCCTGAATAATGTCTCCCTCGAAGAGCTGGAGCAGGGCGTGCGGCATCGTGCCCATTCCCTTTTTCCCCCACCATTCGCTCATCGCGTGAGTCGCCTGTGCCTTGGATCCCCCAATAAAAGCGCTGTATCCGTCTCCTGCCTGCTGCGTGAAATGATCATCTCGGTCTCCCATAAAAATTACAGGCTTTTTTCTTCCGGAAATTTTTGCCGCATTCACGACGTTAAAGACATTTGTAGCAACAGATGTACGCCTCGCAAGTATACCGTCGATCAGGCCTTCGAGGAAGCCGAAATCCTGGTACTTTCCTTCCACCGTCATTACCGTTTCATACGGTTCGATTTTGTTGCCGTCTTCAAGGGCATGGATGACAAGTTCTCCTGGATTGGAGGAGAAGGTTTTCACTAAAGCAACAGCTTCATCCACTCCGCATAAAACGGCGTGATCCTTTTGAAAAAACTGCATCAGCACGCGTTCGTCCGGCTTATATTTCTCTGCGATTTTTTTGGTCTTCAAAAAGTATACTGCGGAGAACCAGCCTTCCTTTACCCGTTCGTCAAATTTAAAGGTTTCGTTTGTTAATCGTTTTTGTTTTCCTTGCAGTTTGAGTTCAATCTCTTTCATAACAGCTGCTCCTTAACCTATGTATCAGAATAAGAGCCCGTGATTTTCCACGGGCTGCTTGTTTTTATTCTATTTATCATATAAAACCTTTCAAGGGAAAGCAAGCCTATACCGACTGCTCCCACTCCTGCCGGGTTACTAATACATTTCTCGGCTTGCTGCCTCTCGCCTCTGAAACAATACCGCGGTTTTCCATCGTATCGATCAGCTTGGCCGCGCGATTATACCCTAAAGAAAACCGGCGCTGCAGCTGGGAGGCGGAAGCCTGCTTTTGATCAATAACGAATTCACATGCATTATCATAAAGGGGATCCTGGTGCTCTTCTTTTTCGAGGTGCTTCTGCAGCTCCTCTTTTTGGAACTGATAAACAGGCTTTTTCTGTTCTTTTACAAAGTCTGTCACGGCATCTATTTCTTCATCTGTTACAAATGTGCCCTGGACACGTGTTGGTTTGGATGCCCCGTTCGGATAGAAAAGCATGTCGCCCTTGCCAATTAACCGCTCAGCGCCTCCCCCGTCCAAAATAGTCCGTGAGTCGACCTGGGAGGACACAGAAAATGCTATTCTCGTTGGAATATTTGCTTTAATAAGACCTGTAATGACGTCTACTGATGGACGCTGCGTGGCCACAAGCAGGTGCATGCCGCAGGCTCTTGCTTTCTGCGCAATACGACAGATCGCATCCTCCACATCCTGTGGCGACACCATCATCAGGTCTGCCAACTCATCAATTACAATGACAAGGTACGGCATTTTATCAGCATAGCGCCCCTGTTTTTCCATGCGCTCGTTATATTTTTTCATGTCTCGCACGCCTTCGCGGGCCAGTCGCTCGTAGCGGTCTTCCATTTCCTGGACCGCCCATTTCAGCGCTCCCGTGGCTTCCTTGGCATCGTTTATTACCGGTGTAATAAGGTGAGGAACTTCCCGGTACGAAGCAAGCTCCACCATTTTAGGATCGATCAGCATCCATTTGCACTCTTCCGGAGAAGATTTATACAACAGGCTCAACAGAATGGAGTTGATGCAGACACTCTTTCCTGATCCTGTAGCACCTGCAATCAACCCGTGCGGCATGTTTTGCAGGTCGGCTATGACAGGGTTGCCGCCAATGTCTAGACCCATGGCTACTGAGAGCGGCGATTGATGATTTTTAAATACGTCCCGGCGGAGAATTTCCCGTAAAAATACCGGTGCAGATGTCGGATTGGGCACTTCAATACCAATAGCATTCTTCCCCGGGATAGGGGCTTCCATTCTTAAATCTTTCGCCGCGAGAGCCATTTTAATATCATCTGTGAGGTTAGTTACTTTTGTCACTTTCACGCCTGGCGCCGGCTGGACTTCAAACCTTGTAACCGAAGGTCCTTTTGTAATCTGAGAAACCTTTGCATCCACATGAAAGTTTTTCAGCGTAGTTTCAAGCTGTTCTTTCTGCTCTTCAAGCTCACTCTCATCTTCATCTTCTTTTTTAGGAGGAATATTGAGCAGTTGAAGCGATGGCAGCCGGTAGCCCTTTTGTTTTGGCTGCTGAACGGAACGCTTATCTTTAGGATACATCATGACATTAAACGGGGTAGACGTGGACGTCCGCTTGCTGCCGTTTTGTTTTTTCGCCGGTGCTTTCGCTTTTTCTTTCACTGATGAAGGCGAAGGAGTTTTCAGTTCTTCTGTTTTCGGTTCTTTTTTACTCACGGGCAGTTCGCTTTTTTCCTGTGCTGGCACAGGTTTGTTTTCTACTGCTGCCGGCTTTGTTTCCTGCACGTCTTCTGTGACAGTCTCTGGAGTACGTTCTTCTTTCCAATGGAGCGAGGCCGTCTGAGGAGCATGATCTTGTTCCAGCCCCTCTTTTTCGACAGGCTCTTTATCTGCTTCTTCCTCCGGCACTATTTCAAACGCAGTGCCTGAGGGAAACAGATCAGAGTCTTTTTTTTCTTCTGACTCAGGCTCAACCTCCGATATACTGTTCTCTTCTTCCTGGCTTTTTGCTTCTGAGTCCCATCTCCCGCTTCTCTGTGCCCTGCTGATTTCCATAAAGCGGTCGGTATCTTCCTGCAGAATGGAAGGTGCCCTCCGCTTTCGCCCCGCTTCTTTCTCTTCGACCTGCTTCGTTACGGATGAAGGCCTTCTATCTCCCGCGCGGATTGAATTCAGGAAAGCAATATCCTCCCGAATCTGTTCCTGCACAGAAGTTTCCTTTCTGTTTTCCGCCTCCGGATCTCTTAAATTACCCGGATGCAGGTCGGCCTGCTGATACCCAAATATTGGGGAAGGGATACTGCCTGCTTCAAAGTTTTTTCCCCGGAAATAGCTGGACTCCTCTGTTTCGGTCTTTTTTTCTCCTCTGGGCTCAGAACGTTTAGAGCTTTTCCCACTGCGTTCCTGTTCGGTTTCCCATCGGTCGTGACCGGCTGTGCGCGGTTCAGCAGAAGATCCCGAAAGCTTTGCTGGGCTCGGCCGGTCAGGGGCGCGGGCACTGCTTTTTTGTTGTTGTGCTTCCTCATAGCTTTTAGGGTAAACGTTAAACATTTTCACCGGCTCAGATTCCTGATACGTCATTCTCGCTATGTATGGAGGAGGATCCTCTCCGGAGCGCTTTATACGATTTTCACGGTTGTTTTCCTCTGGTTGCTCTTCATCGTTAAAAAGAAAATGCTGCATTCTTTTCATCCATTGTTGAAAGGATGACGGCATTTTCAACCCCTCCTTTTCTTACCGGGCCTTTTTGAGTTTATTTTTCTTTACCTGCACAAGAAAAACCCCTAGCACGACTAGCGGTTTTTCATTCACTTACTAAACGGAGGCCGATACCGGTCGTTCATGATACTGCTTATAAAAGTCCTCTCCTGTTTCATAAGCATCACTGAGAACGAGGATACCTTTTTCTGTCTGCTTTTCCGGCAGGGCAAGCTCAGACACCGAGCAGATCATACCAGTAGAAGTCACACCGCGCAGCTTCGATTTTTTAATTTTCATTCCTGATGGCATCACTGCCCCCGGTACTGCTACAGCCACCTTTTGGCCTTTATCCACATTCGGGGCACCGCAGACAATCTGAAGCGTGTCTGCTCCTGTATCCACCTGGCAGACGCTCAATTTATCTGCGTCCGGGTGCTGTTTTTTCTCAGTCACATAGCCCACCACAAATTCGGACTGGGACGGCACTTCAAGCGAACCGTCTATATTGTTTTCTTTCAGGACTTTATTAATGAGCTGGGTATGGCCTGCATCCGCCGCTATTCTTCCTGTTCCTTTGATGTCTCCGTAGGAGGAGGCGTTAAAAATATGGTAGCCTGCTGTTTCTTTCGTTGTAGCATGGGTGAGCACGGCCACATCTCCGTGTCTTACCGTTTCACGCTGTTTTGAGTTTATTGGTTTTAATGAGATGAGAAGTACATCCCCGATTCCTTTGGGATTATAAAAAATATTCATTCGTTGTGGCTCCTTTACGCTAACTTAACTTTTATTGTATCACAGCTTGAACGCTCCCGCGAATCAGGTTTTAGGGCGTTTTTTAGCTAAAATAAAGATTGGTTCGAATTCTCCGTTTTCATACATAAACGGGAGAGCCGTAATCGGTACCCGGCCATCATTAAAAAAGCGGAAAGCCATCTGTCCGAGTACATCGAAGCCGTTATCGTTTGTGATATCTGCAATAATAAAGACGTCGTTATGGGGAACTGCTACTGCCATATCCCCCTGCACATCTTCAGCCACACTCTGCAGTAAAGCCTCGTTTAATATACGACTTGCATCATAGCCATCATTTGTATTAATAAAATAAAACGTGTTTCCTGCCACCGTATCTTTCTTCATAGGAACTTCCAGCTTTTTCAAATTACTGCTTGCAGCCTGGCGGATGCTCTCCGTTTCTATCTGTTCAGCTTCGAGCGTTTCCTGTTCGATCAATGAATACGCTTCTCCCATATCAAGAGCATAAAAAATTCTTGTTTCCGCTGTATGGTCGTCCCATACGAGCTCCTTTCCGTCTTTCGTTTCGGTTGGAAAAGAGGTCGAACGTATTACTGGATAAATATATTGTTCCTGGCCGGAAAGGGAAACATCACGTTGCATGGCACGAAATGAGGTATCGATATAATGCACAACCTCCTCCACGGCCTTTTCCCCTTCTCGTTCATATTTTGCTGCCCACTTGCTTAAATCCAGATCAACTCCGGTTTTCAGCTGCTTGTGCTCGACCCGCAGGGAGCTTTGTTCATCATCATATTTAAACGTACGGGAATTGTCGTCTTTTAGTCGTTCCCGCAGTATTCGCTGTAGCTTACGTACTTCCATTCTTAATCGCTCCTCTTGAACATTCTTAATTCCATCGTAACATGTGCAAAGGTGTACTCCCACACTCGTGCTTACTGTCAAAAAAAGACTGCCCCTTTTTAGGGACAGCCCTCTACACCTTTATGAATCAGCGTTGACTTTTTCTAGTGATTCATTCAGGAAATGCTGTACTTCTTCCGGCGTCTTCCGCTGCTTGCTTACAAAGCGGTGCACTTCTTCCCCGTTATGAAAAGCAAGAAAACTCGGTATGCCCATCACTCCGTAATCAATGCATACATCCATAAGCTCGTCACGGTCCGCTTTGTAGAATGTAAACTGATCATACTGCTGTTCGATTTCCGGCATCGCCGGGTCAATATACGTGCAATCCGGACACCAGCCGGCGGAGAACATAATCACTGTATTTCCACTATCAATAGCTTGATTGAAAGATTCCTGAGTAGTTAAATTTTCCATGGTTTTGCCTCCTTTAAATTAATGCATACAGAGAAGGTTATCCTTCCCGTATCTTCATATCCCCCATTCTAATCCAATTTCGTTTGCGCATCCACTCTGACAAACCGAGACTGATTAATGCGGGGGCAGCGATATGAAGCAGGAGAACTGCACCAAGCACTTCAAAAGAAAAACCCATCGTCTGGAAAGTCATAATCTGGCCTACGAGACCACTCGTGCCCATGCCCGCACCTGCTGCATTATTTTCCATCATAAAGACCATTGTGGAAAAAGGAGCAACGGCCATACCGGCAACTGTCGGCGGAATTAAAATGAGCGGCCGCCTCACAACGTTTGGAACCTGAAGCATGGATGTACCAATGCCCAGAGCAGCAAGGCCGGAAAATTTATTTTCCCGAAAGCTGCTGGCTGCAAAACCAACCATTTGTGCTGCACACCCAACAGTCGCTGCTCCGGCTGCAATACCGTTCAAATCAAGAATAATAGCAATAGCGGCACTTGAAATCGGTGCTGTGAGGGCAAGACCCATTAATCCGGCAACTAAGATGCCCATAATAAGCGGCTGCCGTTCCGTGGCCCATACGATTACATCTCCAAACCCTGTCATAAACGCTTGAATACCGGGACCGAGAAGCTGTGCTATTCCATAGCCGGCAATAATCGTCCCGAGCGGCGTTACTATGATATCCAGACGTGTTTCTTTAGATATCAGCTTACCAAGCTCCACTGAAACGAGAGCTGCGATAAAAGCCCCTGCCGGGCCCCCGAGCTCCGCTCCGGCAGCTCCCGTAGCTACTGCGGAAAAAATAACCAGCGGCGGTGCCTGGAGGCCATATGCCACTGCTACACCGATCGCCGGCCCCATTAATGAAATCGCAAGCGTACCCATGTTTTCAAAAAAAGCAATACCGAGCTGCTGACCGATTGTCTGAATAATTAAACCAATAATTAAAGACGCAAACAGACCAAGCGCCATGTAGCTCAAAGCTGTAACTCCATATGTCTTTACACTTAAATTTACACCCTTTTTCAAAAAAAATGAACGCATCCACTCTCTCCCTTTCTTTTATTCCATTGTACTCGTATTTTAATTTAATGAAAAGGCGCCGTTTAAAACCGGCGCCCCGTTTGATATATCCACTGGCCATAAAGCAGAGAGACTATGTGATGAAATAATGCAGTACGGTCCACCTGGCCGGCGGTTAAAATACCGATAGCCCCTTCATTTTGATGCACATTTTCCAGCTGCGTATAGTGGTCCACTGCCGTTTTTAATTCCACTCCATTGTGAAGCATAACGGCAATACGTTCCGGAAGCAGTATACGGGCCCCGCCCGCAGTCCACACAGCGGTTCCATCCGTAAGCGCTCCCCAGCTGCACAAATATATATCCTTTCCTTCCGGCTGAACGCCGCCTTCAAGACCTATGCCGATATCAGCATATTTTTGTGCATGCCATGACCGGTTCACAGCTCCTTCTCTAGTTTCCTGATCAGAAAATGGCTGGTCATTTACTCCTGAAGCAGCAGACATGCCTGCCACAGAAAAGTCCGGGCTCAATACCTGGCGGACAGCCGCCACCTTTACAGCATTTTTCGACCCCACCATAACCTTTTTCAACTTCAGACTCCTTTATGAATCATATCGAGAGCCTGCTGGTCTGTAGTTCGCACAAGCTTCGTCAGCAGTTCCTTTGCAGCAGCATAATCATCTACATGCAGCAGTGAGGCAGACGTGTGAATATAGCGGGAGCATACACCGATAACTGCAGATGGAATACCTTCATTGGCCATATGCACCCGGCCGGCGTCTGTCCCTCCCTGGGAAATAAAGTACTGATAAGGAATACTGTTACTTTCTGCAGTGTCGAGAACAAAATCCCTCATACCGCGGTGCGTAATCATCGTCTGATCAAATATGCGCAGCAGCGCCCCTTTACCCAGCTGTCCAAAGGCATCCTTACCACCTGTGGAGTCGTTCGCCGGACTTGCATCCAGCGCGTAAAAAATATCCGGCTGAATCATTTGAGCAGCCGTCTGCCCTCCGCGCAGTCCTACTTCTTCCTGCACTGTAGCACCTGCATACAGCGTGTTCGGAAGGGTTTCATCCTGGACTTCTTTCATCAGTTCGAGTGCCAGTCCAACTCCGTACCGATTGTCCCAGGCCTTCGCCATAATTTTTTTCTCATCCGCCAGGGGAGTGAAAGGGCACACCGGAGATATTGGCATTCCCGGGCGTATGCCCAGCTGTTCTGCATGCTCACGGCTGTCGGCTCCAATATCAATAAACATTTTATTTAACGGCATAGGCTTCTCGCGCTGCGCTGGTTCAAGCAGGTGCGGAGGTGTGGATCCGATCACCCCCGGCATACTCCCTTCCTCTGTATAAATCTGTACACGCTGTGCCAGCAGAACCTGGCTCCACCAGCCGCCAAGCGTCTGAAATCGGATCATTCCGTTTTCATCAATGGCTTTGACCATAAAACCGACTTCATCCATGTGACCGGCTACCATAACCTTTGGTCCTTCCTGCCTGCTGCGCTTCACTCCAAACACACTGCCAAGCCGGTCCTGCACGATTTCGTCACTTACCGGTTCAAGCTCTTTTTTCATATATGTACGAATCTGATGTTCAAATCCCGGGACCGCCGGTGTCTCTGTTAGATACTTAAACATGTCGAGTGTTTCCTGCTTCATAAAATACTCCTTTCAATTATCAGGCTTTGCCTAATTTTTATTTTATCGGACGAGTCACGTTTTTACCACTATTGAAAACGGGTATGTATTTGGATATACGCAATATTTGCGGTATACTGATTAAATAAGAAATGGAAAGGCAGGGACATAATAATGAGTACAAAGAATATTCTTATTGGAGTAGGTCTTGGTGTTGCTTTGGGGATTTTGGTTAAGCAGTTCACAAAGAAAGATGAGATTTCTCCGGAAAAAGCGCTGAAGACAGTAAAAGAAAACGTGCAGGATCATCTTCCAGTTAACGGCTCCTGGATTCACATGACGCCGGAAACGTACAAAAAAGACGACCTGGAATACAAAGTTTACCGCGGCGGTCTTTCGAGCACCAATCAGGGAGAGACCCGTCAATTAGACTTTATTGTAGATGCTGAAACCGGCACTATTTTGGAGCTAAGCTCTTAACTCAACATAGTCTCCGGCCCTTTAAAAGGCCCGGGGGCTTTTAATTTCCGCTGAACAAAAAAGACAGGCCGCACGATCGCGGCCTGTCTTTTGTATTAATTACGATGCTTCTTTTTTCTCTTTGGAGTCCTTGTAATCCTGCACTTCGTTTTTCGACTGCTCCAGCGGCTTCTTCAGAATAGCCAGCATAATCATCGTCACGAGCGATCCGATCAGAATCGCAAGGAAGTATAGGAAAACTCCTCCGCCCTGTACAGCGTTTAGGAAGAACACGAGGAATCCTCCGTGCGGTGCAAGCAGTTCTACGTTGAACAGCATGGCCAGACCACCTGCTACTGCAGAACCAGTAACGATGGAAGGAATAACCCGGAGCGGATCCGATGCTGCAAATGGAATAGCACCTTCAGTAATGAAGAACGACCCAAGGGCATAGTTTGTATACCCGGCTGAACGCTGCTCTTTTGGAAAACGGTTCTTAAAGAACGTAACCGCAAGTGCGATACCAAGCGGCGGCACCATTCCGCCAGCCATGACAGCTGCGTGCGGGGCGTAAATACCCTGTCCGATTAAAGCGACGCCGACGGTGAAGGCCGCTTTGTTAAACGGTCCGCCCATATCGATTGCCATCATACCGCCGAGAAGAATACCAAGAAGCACTAAGTTGCTTGTACCAAGGCCGGTGATCCAGTCCTGCAAAGCCGTGTTAAGAAATGCGATTGGTGTAATAAATACGTAGTACATCAAGAGACCGGTGATCAGGATATTAATAACTGGATAGAACAAAATCGTTTTAATACCATCAAGCACCTGCGGAAGCCCCGACAGTGCTTTCTTAACACCGAGGGCAACGTACCCGCCGAGGAAACCGGCAATAATACCGCCAAGGAAACCAGCTGTTGCATCTTCAGACCCCGGGATACCCTGAGTGGCCATAAAACCGCCGACCATTGCCGGCATGAAACCAGGACGATCTGCGATGCTCATGCCGATAAAGCCGGCAAGCACTGCTACGAATAATCCAAACGCATACTGTCCACCTATCGCGTTCAAGGCCTGGGCAAATCCATTAAACTGGTCACTTTCCGGATCTGCTGAGTTAATTCCCCAGAAGAACGAAATAGCGATAAGAATCCCGCCGCCGATAACGAATGGCAGCATGTTCGAAACCCCGTTCATCAGGTGACGGTAAATAGCATTACCAACTGCTTTTGCACCGCCTCCGCCGCCGGCAGAAGCTGATTCTTCATCCGACGAAGAGCTTCTTCCAGAGCCACGGTATTTCGAAAATTCTCCGTTTACAGCCTGGTTAATTAACTGTTCCGGTTTACGGATTCCGTCCGTAACTTTCGTGGATAAAAGCGGTTTTCCATCAAAACGTTCCATTTCAATTTTTGTATCGGAAGCTACGATAATTGCTTCCGCATTTGCGATTTCTTCAGAGGTGAGACGGTTTTTGACCCCACCGGAACCGTTTGTTTCCACTTTAATGGAGACACCTAGCTCCTTTGCCTTATCTTTAAGCGCGTCTGCTGCCATATACGTGTGAGCGATACCAGTCGGGCAGCCGGTCACTGCAAGAATTCTCGGCGTACTGCTGTCTCCGGCAGCCTGAGCTGAAGAAGCTTCTGATTCTTCTTCCTCGTCGCTTCCAAGCTTATCTCTTTCTTTTGCATCCACAGCCGCCATAATCTCGTCTTCAGATTCTGCATTCAAAAGATCCTGGCGGAAGTTTTCATCCATTAACAGCGTAGATAAACGGGAAAGCGTAGTTAAATGCGCTTCGTTAGCCCCTTCTGTCGCTGCAATCATGAAAAACAGATGTGCCGGCTGTCCGTCCAGTGATTCGTAATCGGCGCCTGCCTGAGAACGTCCGAATGCGATGGCCGGCGTATCCACGGCACTTGTTTTTGCGTGAGGAATGGCAATGCCTTCACCAATACCTGTGGAGCTCTCTGATTCCCTTTTTTCAATCGCTTCTTTAAAAGCACGCCGGTCATTTAAACGGCCGGCAGTGTCAAGCTTGTTTACCAGTTCATCAATCACTCCGGCTTTGTCTGTCGAAGAGAGAGACAGCAGCACGGTATCTCTTTTTAATAGATCAGTAATTTTCATTCTGCTCACCCCTTTAAGCTTGATTAGTTTCTTCGCTTTCCAGCGAACGAATAGTTATTTTTTGGCTTAGTTCTTCTACTTCTTCTTTCGTGCAGAATGTTTCAGAAAAAGCTGTAGCGCTTCCGGAAGCGACTGCTTTGTTCAGCACCTGATCCGGAACCAGACGCTCCGTAATTCCGGCAGCGAAGCCAGCTACCAGGGAGTCCCCCGCTCCTACAGAGTTCACGGCTTTCTGTTTTGGCACAGAAGCATGGAGAGTCTGTGATTTATTAATATATACAGCACCTTCCCCTGCCATCGATATAACGACGTGCTCAATATCAAAATCCTCCAGAAGCTTTCGGCCATACACCGCAGCATCTTCCACGCTGTTTACTTCCACTTCGTACAATTCTGCCAGTTCAAGATGATTCGGCTTAACGAAATAAGGCCGGCCTTTCAACGCCTCACCGAGCGCTTCTCCGCTCGTGTCCAAATATACCCGGACTCCTTTGTTTTTCACCCGTTCCATCATATCCAGATAGATGGTGTGAGGAAGCGAGGAAGGAACGCTTCCCGCGAGTATTAATTCATCCTCCTCCGTAAGCACATCCAGCTTCTGGTACAGCGCTTCCACATCCTCGCGTGCGACTCCCGGGGAAGCTCCATTAATTTCTGATTCCTGACCGCCGCGGATTTTCACGTTAATTCTTGTGTCCTCTTCCACCTGTACAAAATCCGTTTGAATCTGTTCTTTTTCCAGGGTTTCTTCAATATACCGTCCGGTAAAGCCGCCCACAAAACCTAGCGCAGTGGACTGCTGGCCGAGTCTTTGCAGTACCCTTGAGACGTTAATGCCTTTGCCGCCTGGATATTTCAAATCATTTTTCGAGCGGTGGATACTCCCTGGAATGAATTCTTCCAGCTCTATTACATAATCGATCGCCGGGTTCAGCGTTACTGTGTATATCATGTACTCACGACCTTCACATCTGTGTATTTCTTCAAGTTTGTCCGTTCATCGTCCCGCAGTCTGTCCGACGTAATAACTTCCGCTAAAGCGAGTTCACCAATGTTTGCAAACGTGATGGAACCGACCTTCGAATGATCCGCCAGCACATAGCTCCTTTCCGCAAGGTCGAGCGCTGTCCGCTTAACCACTGCTTCATCCGGATCCGGGGTTGTATACCCATGAACGGGATGAACGCCGTTAATGCCGAGAAAGCAGGCATCAAAACAAAATTCCCTCAATGCCTCTATAGCTTTAATTCCTACCAGTGCTCCTGTTCCCTGCTTACCTTTACCTCCGATGACATACGTTTCAATGCCTCTTTCAAGCAAAAGCGGTATATGGGGAATGCCATTGGTCACTACGACAAGATCCCGGTCCGCCAAATAAGGAATCATCTCCAGGGTTGTCGTTCCGGCGTCTAAAAAAAGGCATTCTCCAGGTTCAAGCAGGGATGCTGCAGCTTCTGCAATCTTTTTCTTTTCCCATTGGTTTACGCTGCTCTTTTCTGCGATAGTTGGTTCATTTCGGCGGCGCCTGGAGAGAGAAGCTCCGCCGTGGATACGTTTAATCTGCTCATCAGATTCCAGTTTGGATAAGTCTCTTCGAACTGTTGCTTCTGAAGCACCTGTTAATTCCACCAGTTCATGAATGGAGGCAGTATCTTTAGTTTTTAAAATCTCGATGATTGTTTCCCTGCGCTCCGTGTGAAGCATCCTCTTCCCTCTCCTTTCCGGCTCCGCCGTATAAGCAACAGGCATCCGCGAAAGTTTTGATCGTTTTCTGCGTCTGCTTGTTCGATTAACTTCATTGTACACGCTTACTTAATCATAATCAATCAATTTTATTCAAAAACAATCAATTATTTTTGTTTTTTGATCGAAAATGACATTTTTATTCTTTAAAACCGTCACATATTTCCAAACGAAAAAAGCACGTCTCCTTTTTCAGAAACGTGCTTGAAGGTATACAACTGTTATCAGCTGCCATTCAGCTTTTCCCGGGTCACTGCTTCGATTACCTCTCCCGAGGGATTAAACTTTAAAGCGCGGTACAGTTCATCGTGGTAGAATGTAAACCATGCGTGGCGCTGACAGCCCCAGTTCATGTAGTGCTCTTTCATGTACACAGAATCCATCGGATAGTCATCATAGGCTGTCACCCAGAGAACATTCTGGTGGGCATGCGTTGGCATATTGTCAGCCATGTGAATCAGCGTACTGCTTTCATCTTCAATCAGAATAATGCTCATTCCGGCGCTGTGTCCGCCTGTATGAACCATCCGTATATTTTCAGTAAGCTGCAGCTCTGACTCAAATGTCTCCACCTGGTGGGCCACCGGCTTCCAGTTTTTTTCCCAGTACGTGTTCTCTGAACGGATGTTTGGATTTTTCATTTCCTCCCATTCCGTTTCCGACACATGAATGACCGCATTTCGAAAGACCGGAACGCTCTGTCCCTGTTCTTCCCGGGCAAGCCCTGAGGCATGGTCAAAATGCATATGCGTCATCAGCACAGCGTCAATATCCGAGGCGTAAAGGTTCATTCTTCTCAGGCTCTGCTCGACATTTGATTCTTCCGTTACGCCGTAGTTCCGCTGCTGCTTTTTGCTGAGCCGGCCGTTGCCAAGACCTGCATCGACCAGTATGTTTCTTCCTTCGCCCTGTATAAGCAGCGGGTCGGTCGGCAGCGGCACCTGATTGTTATCATTTACCGGGTATTTTTTGGACCAGAGAGGTTTTGGAACCACCCCAAACATCGCGCCTCCATCCATGTTAGTCACTCCGCCTTCAAGCCATGTAATTGTATAATTACCTATGGTTAACTGATTCATGACAGCAGTGCCTCCTTTTCATCAAAGAAAGCGCCTATCGCACACATTACGGTCTCACCGCTTCTGTAAAGTAAATAGGCTCTCCCTTCGCGTAAAATTTCTCTTCGTATTCTGTCATCACGTTTCCTTCGGCTTCTTCACTTTCATGGAGATGAAGACGCACTTTCCTCAGGGCAAAGCCAAAGGTGGAAAGAGAAGATAGGGAATATTCAAACAGCCCCTGATTGTCAGTTTTCATCTGGACTGTGCCCCCGGGCACCAGAATCTGCTTATACAGCTCCAGAAAATCAGGGTGCGTTAGCCGCCGTTTTTCATGGCGCTTTTTCGGCCAGGGGTCGGTAAAGTTAATATAAAGAGTTGCCACCGAGGAAGGCTCGAAGTAATCCATTACATGGCGCACATCCCCGTGAATGAAGGCAAGGTTCGCCGGCTGCTTGAATAAAGCACGCTGCACTCCTGTGGCAAGAACACTTTCATACATTTCCATCCCGATAAAATTAATGTCCGGATGCTTGATACTGTTGTCGCTTAAGTATTTTCCTTTGCCCGTGCCTACTTCTAAATGAATAGGCTGGTCATTTCCAAATCTTTTTTGCCAGTCTTTATTCACCTGTTCCGCTTTTGTGACCACCAGTTCCGGGTGTTCCTGTAAAAACTCGTGAGCCCACGGCTTATGACGGAGTCTCATCGTACTTTTCCCTCTTTCTTCATATATTAACTATATATTTAACATATAAAATCCGCTGAAAACGCAGTGACGTTCCAGCGGATTTTTATATTTGCAATGAGTCCCGGTCCAACACAGCTTCCAGCTGTTTTTTATAAAACTCTGCTTCTTTTATCCGGTTCGTAAGTACTGCCTGCTGGGCGTAGTCAAGCAGGTGGCTGATAATCTGCCAGCGCATCCGCCTTTGTAAATGGGGGGTTAAAGGAAGACCGTATCCCTGAAGCCAGTCGTCCCATTCCTCTTTTGGAATGTATTCATACAGGATAAGGGCCAGGTCTAGCGCCGGGTCGCTGACGGTGGCATTGTCCCAGTCCACTAAATATAAATCCCCATTGGCATCAAACATCCAATTATTATGGTTCATATCACCGTGACAGACCACGAGACGGGGAGGTTGGACTTCACCCGAGGTCCCTGCAAGTTCTTCGAGAGCACCTGCCATTGAAGTCGTAATATAGGGAAGCTGCTCCTGCTGCTCTCTTAATACAGCTATTGTTGCTTCCGGCGTGCGGGCATGGTTTCCTATTCTCTTAAACATATCCAGCAGTTCGCTCGACGAATGAATTTTGGATAACAGCTGAGCCACGCGTGTATTATCCATATCGCCGCCTGTTAATTCGCGGCCGTCAACCCAGCGCTGAGCGGTAATTACGTCACCGTTAGCCTGGCGCTTTGTCCAAAGCAGCTTAGGCACTATTCCTTCTGCCGAAAGCACAGCAAGAAATGGAGAAGAATTTCTTTTCAGAAATAACACTTGTTCCCCGGCACGCGCGAGGTACGCTTCTCCTGAAGAGCCACCGGCTGGTTCAATCGTCCATCCGTCTCCCATCAGCAGTTCCAATACTTTCACCTTCGATCTATCATAGTGGTCTGAATATTTCATAGCCGATCCTTTTTAACAATATTTTATTCCCATGCTTGTCTTATTTTATTTAATTGTATGTATAAAATACCCTCTATGAAATGATCTCCTCTACTTCTCGTGCGGGTAAAAGTGTTTCTGTTTACGTTTTTAATTTTACAGCGAATCGTTCTTAATAATAGCAAACATTGAATTTATAAGTCAATCGACCAAAATACTTGTGACCGACCTCTCGGCTGCTCTTCTTCCGAGTATCTTCTATTTAATCTCTCTTCGTAACTTCCCCTTTTTTTCCATCATTCAGAGTGGTATAGTAATTTCGTTCATTATTACATGACAACTGTTTATCTGAAGGAGGACGTTACTATGTCAGACCGCTCATTCGGTAATGGCCGGCTGCTGATTACCTGCCCGGACCAGCCGGGGATTGTGGCCGCTATATCTGATTTTCTGCACCAGCATGGTGCTAATATTATTCATTCTGCCCAGCATACAAATGATCCGGAGGGTGGACGTTTTTTTATGAGGATTGTCTTCTCCATCTCTCCGTACCCGGACAAATTTTATCAGGTAAAAGAAGAGTTCCTTCCTATTGCTGAGCATTTCGGTATGGAGTGGTCTTTAGAGCGCGAAGACCGCAAAAAAAGTGTTGCGATTTTCATCTCAAAAGAAGACCATTGTTTAACAGAATTATTGTGGAGATGGCGTTCCGGAGAACTGCCCATTCATATCAGCTGCGTTATCAGTAACCATACGACGCTGAAAAATGTGGTCGAAAGCTATGAAATTCCTTTTTATCACATACCGATAGAGAAAAACGCCAAACCGGAAGCAGAAAATAAAATACTGCGCACGCTTGAGCAGTATCCGATTGATTTCCTTGTCCTGGCCCGGTACATGCAAATACTGTCACCGGATTTTGTCGCTCACTACCCGGCAAAAATAATTAATATCCACCACTCATTTCTTCCTGCCTTTATCGGAGCGAACCCTTACAGACAGGCTTTCGAGCGTGGGGTGAAGCTAATCGGTGCTACTGCCCACTACGTGACCAACGACCTGGATGAAGGACCGATTATTGAACAGGACGTACTTCGGGTTAATCACCAGTACAATGCCAACGATTTAAAAATTACCGGGCGCAATGCCGAAAAAATTGCGCTGGCAAGAGCCGTTACCTGGCATGCAGAAGACCGTGTTATTGTCGATGACAATAAAACGATTGTTTTTCGATAATCCCTTTTTATCCGTCATACTCGCCCGGAGAGTAGATTTCGCTCCGGAGTACAGAAACGGTTGCAGTCTGCTCCATCAGTGCTTCAGCAGAAAACAGCTGCCGGTTTTTCACCGGGGACGGATTGGTGATGCGTTTTTCCATCCATCGTTTGTATTCACGTTTGTCTGCTGTATGAGCGTATAAAATTTCACGATTATCAATGATCGAAGCGGGAGAAACAACCGTCGCCTGAGCGGGGAAGGTGGTCCCCGCTTGTTTTAATACGGCTTCCACCACATTCATTGTTCTTTTCAATGCAAGCACCGGGCTGACAAAGGTATGCTGCTTCTGATTCACATACTCCTTCCAGAATCTGCTGTCTGCCGGCTCGAATACACTATACATTGTGCCTTCTAAAATGTGTATAACGTCTATTCCCACAGGCCCGATGATGGTTATAGCGCCCTCCATGGTGGTCTGCTTTGTGTGGAATACTGGATAATACATAACAAAATACGTATCGGGGAGCTCCCGGAGCAGGGTGCGCAGGCGATAGTCATATTTCAATTTCGGATCCATCATCGAAATTTCAGAAATGGTGGAGGAAGCCCATTCCAATTGGATCAAAAACCAGTTATCGTAAAAAATATCCTTCAGTTCCTCGAGCGTTTTTCCTTTAAAAAACAAATAAGCATCCTTCTCGTTTATTTCCGCCTCTTCTTCATTTTCTTGCTTCCACCACTTTAACCGGTTCACTGCTTTTCCCATCCGGTTGTTTTTCTCCAGCAGCTCATCCTCCGGTGCTTTCGGGGCCGATTTGTTTGCGATCATCCAATCTGTTTTCATTCGCTTCCAGTATGCCTGCTTCGCTGATAAAAATTCCGCATTTTGATGAAGAAAATGATGTTCATAACGCGAAGCGTAATCTTTCATTTTTATTAATTGAGCCATTCAACTCTCCCTTCTCTCCCGTCGCAGCATTTTCACGGCATTTGCGCAAAAAACTGTGGAACTCCGCTTTTATTATAATATCGTCATTGCTTGTGTATTATTCACGTTAAAGGAATAAATTACCTGCCAACGGAGCCAAAAAGGCCACAATAACAGCGCTGACTGTCATGGCCACCGAACTGACAGCTCCTTCCGTTTCACTGTTTTCAAGCGACTTGGCTGTGCCTATTGCATGAGCGGCGCTCCCCATGCCTATTCCTTTGGCGACCGGGTCCGTCACGCCAATTACATCCATTACCCTCGCATGAACAACTACTCCGCCAATACCCGCCACCATAACAAACATGGCCGCTAAAGGGGCATCGCCACCGAGTGTCGTTGTAATATCCATTGCTACCGGCGTCGTTACCGACTTAGGCAGTACCGCTGCGACCCATTCTTTGGACGCGCCAGCTGCCGCTGTAAACACAAACCCGGAAACAATACCTATAACTGCTCCTGTCCCAATGCCACTGAGAATTGGGAGCAGATACCGTTTTAACAGATGCCTTTGTTCATAAAGCGGACAGGCAAGTGCTACTACTGCCGGCCCGAGCAGTGATTCTATCCACTGGCCTCCGTTCATGTAAACACTGTACGGAATTCTGGAAACCAATAAAAATAATATGATAACAATGGTGCCGGTAACGATTGGAAGCATTAGCGGAATAGGAAACCACCGGTACGCCCTTTTAGAAGCAGCATATACTGCTATCGTTCCCGCAATGGCCGCTGCTGCTGTCCACCATTCACTCACGGTACCTCTCTCCTTTTTTCAATAAATACTGAGTCACCCACGAGCCTGTTCCCATTACAAGAAGCGTACTGATAAACACAGCGGTTACCAGCCCGGCTCCAAGCAGCGAAAACAGTTCTCCATGCACCACCAGCCCGGCAGTCACAGGCAAAAAAAGCAGCGGCATATTCCCAAGCAGCAGCCCGGACCCGTCCTGAAGCCATCTTGGAGTAGCTGCCGTAAAAACAAAAACCGCAAGCAAAAGCAGCATGCCAATAATACTCCCCGGGATCGGAAGCTGTAGCACATCCTGGATCCAGGTGCCCAACCAGTAAAATACGTATAAAACTACTATGTGAATCACCATTCTAACTAAACGCATATGGTCCCCTCTTTTACTAAGTCAATTCCGCCCAATGTACTGTTTCATATTTTACACTCCGTCCTGGATGAATGCGATAAAGGTGCAAATGAGCAGCCTCGAAAAATATCGTTTCCGGAAGCGGCACCGCAGGCCATGCGAATTCGAGTTCTTTTATCCGCTTTTTGGCCAGGGTCATATGAGGACTGTACGGGCGCTCCCCGGTCTTCATTCCCAAATCATTCAATTGAACTTTCCATTCTTTATATAAAGAAAACAGGTCCTCCTCTGCCTCTACTCTTGTATATAAAACGTTCTCACGCCCTTTCGGACCGAAGGAATCTACGCCGTTGAGACGGAGTCCGGGCTGGTAAGGTAATTTCACTTCATTCATCTTTTTTTCGATAATACCCAGCTGTTCCGGGGAAAGCTGTCCAAAAAAGTGAAGCGTAATGTGAAAATCCTGAGGATGGACCCACTGCTTAAAAGGAAGATCGTTTTTTACCTGTGAAATCCACTTCCCCCATACGGACCTCGCCTTCTCTGGAACCGGCAGACCAAGAAAATAATGATTATCCATCGATTTCTCTCCCTTCCTTTCCTCAAAGCTGTTATGAACGAATAAACGCTGTAAATGTGTTAGAATATACGAATGAATGATAGAAAAAGGATGTGTAGCAATCATGCGTGTAGCAAATAATATGTCAGAACTAGTCGGCGATACGCCTTTAGTTAAATTAAACCGCCTTCCGGATACCGGGGGAGCAGACGTATACTTGAAGCTCGAATTTCAAAACCCGAGCGGAAGCGTGAAGGACCGGGCCGCAAAAAATATGCTGAAGCAGGCCGAAGAAGAAGGGAAAATCAACGAAAATACTACTATTATAGAACCGACTTCAGGAAATACCGGTATCGGCCTTGCCATGAACGCCGCTGCTCGGGGCTACCGGGCAATACTGGTTATGCCGGACACGATGTCCCAGGAAAGGATTAACCTGTTGAAGGCTTACGGAGCAGAAGTAGAACTCACGCCGGGTGATAAGAAAATGCCCGGGGCCATTTCCCGTGCTCATGAGCTTGTAGAGACAATTGCTGACAGCTTCATGCCTATGCAGTTTGAAAACGAAGCCAACTCGGATGCTCACCGGGAAAGTACAGCACTTGAAATTGAAGAAGCGATGAAAGAAATCGGCAAGCCGCTGGCTGGCTTCGTGGCCGCCTCCGGCACGGGAGGCACTGTAACAGGAACCGGAGAAAAATTAAAAGAGCTGTACCCCGACGTTCAAATTCACGTCGTGGAACCATTTGGCTCTCCGGTTCTTTCCGGCGGAAAGCCCGGGCCCCATAAGCTTGTCGGCACCAGTCCAGGGTTTATACCACCAATTTTGAATCAGGATATATACGACCATATTTACAAAATTACCGATGAAGATGCCTATAAAACTACAAGAGCTCTCGCCGGCCAGGAGGGTATTTTGGTCGGGCCCTCTTCAGGTGCTGCCTGCTTTGCTGCTATGGAAACAGCCAAACAGATGTCATCGGATCAGGTTGTCGTTGCCATTGCCTGTGATACCGGCGAACGGTATTTATCCACTGACCTTTTCCGATTCGATGACTAAAATAACTTTATTCAAGGCGCCTTTACACAAAAAGGTGTCTTTTTTTACATAATTTTTACATTTGTCTTTCTGTGAAATAAAGCAGGTGGTTTCATCGATCGTTCTGCTTTTTGAAGCTTAATCACGTACAATTTCGCATGTTATTTTTCAATTCATTCGCGTTTTATTTTTATTCACAGATGAATTGAGCAGTTTTTCGACAAAAATTTTGCGATATATAAATAAATAGTATAAACTATTAATTACAGGGACGCTTACAAAATATTTTGAATACTCTCATCCTACTTGCTGCTGAATTTCTTTTCAGAAAGTTTTCCAGAGCAGCTGACGCAGAAACAGTCGAAGCCATCAAATATAATTCCTACTTACGTGCGCAGTCCCGGGCATGTCTTCAAGTGCCATAAATTCATTGGCTAAGGAGTGGTTTTTTGAGAACGTCCACCGACCGAATGATAACCCGTATTAAGTCTATCTATCTCTATATTAAAAAGAGAGGAACGGTGACCACCGGGGAATTGGTTGACGAATTCGGAATTACACAGCGCACTATTCAGCGTGACCTGAATGTACTCGAATACAATGAATTGGTCAGCAGCCCTTCCAGAGGGGCCTGGACGACGACTGCCCGAAAAGTAAAAGCTTCCTGAAATGACTATATCTATGTGCGGCGCCGGAATTAAACTTCCGGCGCTTTTCACGTATCAAAAAGTCCCCGCATTCTTCCAGCTGCTTCGGTGAAAAGGCGTTCCTTCTGCTCTAATTCTTCTTTTTTTGATACGTCAGGGGCGACAATAATATCTTTTTCCTCCACACTCTGCACGGCCCTCGCTGCCTTCACCCACGAGCATGTATGGATCGCTCTAAAGGCGCATGCAGCCGCTCCAAATGAAGCCAGACGCTCCTGTTCAGCACTCACCTGCACCCTGCATTGAAACACATCTGCCACTGTCTGGCGAAAAGCTCTGCTTTTAGTGCCGCCACCAACAAGAAAGAGCGTGGAGGAAGCAATCCCGGCCTGAACAAAGGTCTGCTTTAAAGAAAAAGCCAGGCCTTCAAGCACCGCCCTGGCCATTTGTGACTGCGTCACCTGGCCGTCGATGCCGATAAATGCGCCCCTGGCTTTCTCATCAATTACTGGATTCCTTTCACCATTTAAATACGGAATAAACAAGAGCGGACCGGGTACTGAAACCTGCTCGGCCATCAGCTGTTCAAAAGCTTCGAAGTCACCTCCGCACCACGTATGCACCGCCCATTGATGAACATTTCCCATGTTAAGCAGGGGCATGATTTTAATAAACCGGCCATGCTGAGGCGCAGCCAGATGAAATACACTGCCTTCCTCTGATACGGTCAGCGTATCGGCAGGTACCGCTGTCCATCCTGTTGTTCCTGCGTACGCATAGCCCTGGCCATCACCCGCATGAGCACTGGCAGCAAGAGTCACCGCGCCTCCGTCCCCGAGGCCACAGTAAACGGGGGTTCCAGCTGGTATTCCCGTCTGGCTGGCAGCTTCCTTTAATACATAGCCTGCTGTTTCTTCGGGCTCCAGAAGACGGGGAAGCTGGCGCCGGGAAATCCCGCTCCCTTCCCAAAGCTTTTCCTCCCATGCTCTTGTATGTATGTCCATCATTCCTGTCACAGTGCCATTTACCGGATCGCAGACTGATGAGCCCGTTAAATGGTAAATTAAATAATCCTTAGAACCAAAGAGTACCTGGTCCCACCGCTCCGGGCATTCGTCCGCCAGCCACTTCATTAGAGGAGTTGTTGCTTTCCAGTCGTTACCTGTAAACGCCGTTACCACATCCGGAGGCAAATGCCTCTTTGTTAATCCTCTGCTTCCTCTGGTATCAGAATAAAGGACCGCTGTTTCTGCCCTTCCATCTTTAAAAGGGATAAAATCCTCCATCTGCCCAGTGCACACGACTCCATCAACGTCCAGGCCAATTCCCTTACTCTGCAGAGTACTGCATGCTTTTCTAAAGCTCTGCCACCATTCCGAGGGCTTCTGTTCGTGATTCCCTCCGTCGGTATATGTATGGATAGGCTCTGACGCACTGCCTTCGACCTGGCCTCCGCAGTCCAGGACCATTACTTTTAAAGACGTCGTTCCCAGATCTGCACTCAGCAGTCTACAGCTCATCACTGCCCGCTCCCTCTGATTTCTCACCGACGCTGTTCCGAAGCAGCTGAATTTCATCATCATTTAATTCCCGGTATTCTCCCGGCAGCAAATCCTCGTCGAGCGACAGCTGTCCGAATGATTCTCTTTTTAAATAAACGACTTCATTGCCCACCGCCTCAAACATCCGTTTCACCTGGTGAAATTTCCCTTCGGTTACTTCCACATATACTTCGCGGTGGGTATCGGGTACTCTTCGCAGAACGGCAGGCTTACAAACATAGCCGTCATCAAGCTTTACACCCTTTTTGAAATGTTCAATATTCTTTTCTTCTATCGGCTGTTCGAGTACCGCCCGGTATATTTTTACTACCCCATGCTTCGGTGACGTAAGAAAATGGTTAAGCTTGCCGTCGTTAGTCAGCAGAAGCAATCCTTCAGTGTCAATATCAAGTCTGCCCACTGGAAAAGGTTCTCTTACTGCGTCTTCCTGTTCCAAAATATCCAGAACCGTATCATGAACGCTGTCTTCTGTGGCGCTGATGACCCCTGCTGGTTTATGCATCAGAAAATAAACAAATTCGGTGTAGTGAATGTCCTCACCGAATACGCTTACCAGCTGCTCTTCAGGATCCACCTGCACCGCCCCGTTGTTCACCGGCTCCCCGTCGACAAAGACTCCCCCTTTTTTCAGCATTTTTTTAACTTCCTTGCGGGTACCATAGCCTAGCTCCGCCAGTAATTTATCCATTCTCATGCTGATCACCTCTTTCCATCTGTTCGAGAATTCCTGCAGCAAATTCCCCATGCGATCCGTTCATATGAGCTTCAATAACTCCGGCAGGAATCTGACGGAGTACAGCCTTCTGAACTGTTTTTGATACGTTTTGCTCCTGGAGCCGTTTTTCAAGGTTTACTATCATCCGCAGCGTCTCTTCCACCGCTGTCTTATTTGCCGTTTCCACCTCTTGTTCGCTTCCTTCTATGACTGTGAAAGCGTTTCCCAGCCAGCTTTGGAGATATTTGCGATCACTGCTTCTGGAACTGTTAACGACAAAAACATTTTCTTCACTGCCGGCTGCGGCTCTTTCGGCATGCCCCGCAAATTTGGCTGCGGCCTTCCGTACATGGGCAGGCACTTCCACCTGCTCGGTATAAAGCGACGTTGCCGGAATATATATGACAGTTCCCTCAGCCAAATACGGTCCGTGCCAGTAGATAAAATCTTTTATTCCATCCGGGGGCAGTGCTAAAAATATATAGGGATAACGGGGAATCTCCAGCTCATTCACCTGTGAAATCTGCTTTGTTGTTTCCCTCATCCAGGCCTTTTCCCCGCCCCGGTACATCACAGAGACAGACGAAGGCTCACTTTTCACTGCGACAAGCTTCGCCAGCCTCCCGGCTCCCACTACTAACATTTTTGTTCCTCCAATATGTTTCGATAAGTTTCATTTAACACCTCAAAGCAGGTGCCCATTCACCAGTCTGAAAAAGAGACGTTGCTGTTAACAACGTCTCTTTACACTATGCGGAAGTTGGTTTATTGATCCCCTGATTCTGTACCCGGTCAAGCCGGTTGTTATTTCTGGAGATGTTTGCCAGAAGCCCAAGCATCCCCAGAGTTATTAATAAAGAGGAGCCTCCGTAGCTCAAAAGTGGAAATGGAAGGCCGGTAATCGGCATCATGCCCGCTACGGCTCCAGCATTAATGACAGCCTGGCTGAGGAGCTGGAAAACAATACCAAAAGCGAGGAGAGTGCCAAATTGTCCTTTAGCATTAAGGCCAATTTTTATGCCCCGCCAGGCGATAACACCCAACAGACCTACTACAAGCAGAACCCCGAAAATTCCAAGCTCTTCGGCGATAATCGGAATAATAAAGTCTGTATGTGCCTCAGGAAGGTAATTCATTTTCTGCACGCTTTCGCCCAAACCGACACCGAACAGCCCGCCGTGGGCAATCGCAATGTAGCTCTGAATCAGCTGAAAGCTACCTCCTCCGACCGCTTCTTCATTCGCAAACGGATCCATAAAGGATACAAGCCGGGCAAGGCGATAGGGCTCTGTCAGCGCAATATAAGCAAACAACGCTGCAGCCACCCCTCCGAGCATAAACATATGCCGAAACTTTGCTCCTGATAAAAAGACAATTACAATTGTGGTCATCATCAGGGCCGCGGCTGTCCCGACGTCAGGCTGCATCACAATAAATCCAAGCAGCACGGCAACAACGACCAGTGGAGGCATGACCCCTTTCATGAACGAGTCAATATACTTTTGTTTCTGGGAATAAACCTGAGCCAGATAAATAATCAAACTCAATTTTACAAATTCCGCGGGCTGAATGTTTATCGGCCCAAAGCCGATCCAGCTTTTCGCCCCGTTAACTTCATTGCCTATAACAAGCACAAGCATAAGTAAAAACACGGATATTCCTATGAGTAACGGTGTTGTTTTTTTCCATTTTTCATAAGGTACATGCATCATAAAAGCAAAACCCACCGTGCCTAATGCCACCCACATAATTTGTCGCTTTAAAAAGTGAGCAGCATCATCATAAGCCCTCATCCCTAAGGGAAAACTAGCACTATACACCATGATTATGCCCATTAATGTAAGAAGCGCAATAGCACCAATTAAAATCCAGTCATAATCTTTATATCTCCACGTTTTCATGTTTCACCTCTAATGCCGCACCATTAGCGAAGCGGCTTGATGCATTTGTCTTATTTCCATAAAGTGTATTAATTATATCACCATCCTTGCCTGAACAAAAGATTAGAAAGCAGGAGTTTTCTCTACGCCGAAAAGCGTTTTCCAAGTACTTTTTCCGCCAGCCCACTCTTCATTGCAAGGGCCATAAACAGCACCCCGCCGACACCGACACTGATGATTTCCACCATAAATAAATCCACCCAGCCGCTTCCAGCAAATAAAACTTCCATGCCGTTTCTTGTAATTAAGACGCCAATGCCCATTACTGCAGATAGAAGAACTACTGTACCTGCCCGGCGCGAGACCCCTCCGAAATGAAAACCGGTAAACTTCGCAATCGCCCAGGCGTTAAATATTACTCCACATGTAAATCCAATAATTGTGCTGTAAATTCCACCGACCGGTCCAAGAAGCAAAAGAAGAACGTACGCACTGATAATTTTCACCAGTAAACCGAGCATCAGAGAAGCAATGGCATATTTCTGGCGGTTGATTCCCTGCAGCACTGCCGCACTCACTGAGAAAAGGGAGAAAACGATCGCCGCATACGCATAATGCTGCAGCACATAGCTGCCTATTTCCAGTGACTCTGTTCCAAACAACACGCCAAATGTTGGCCTCGCAAGAAGTGACAATCCAACCGCAGCAGGCACCGATAAAAACAAAATCACCTGGTAAGTCTGCGTAATCTGGCGTTGAAGCAAATCCTGATCATTGCCTGTAAAGGATTTTGTAATGGTTGGGATAAGGGTGATTGACATTGCGGTGGCTATTGCTACCGGTATGAGAATCAGCTTATGGGAAGAGCCTGCAAATGCGCCGTAAGCGGTCTGAATCTGGCCGGATGTCCATTCTCCGGTTTGCTCCAGCGCCCGGGTGAAGGTGAACATGTCCACCATCTGAAACAGTGGAATGGCAAGTCCGACGAGGGACAACGGCAGCGCGTACCGGATGAGTTCACTGTACATGCTTGTTAAGGGAAGGTCACTCGATACTGTGCTTCCAGCCTGTTCCCGCTGCAAAAATCGCTGTCGTTTTTTCCAGTAAAAAATCAGTACGCCCATGCTTGCCAGCCCGCCGACAAATGCTCCGAAGGTGGCAAAGCCAATAGCTGTTCCAAGATTTCCATCGACAGCATACAGAATAAACAAAGCCATGGCCAAAATGAATACAATCCGTACAATTTGCTCTATAACCTGAGAGACCGCTGTCGGACCCATTGACTGGTGCCCCTGAAAAAAACCTCTCATAATTGCCATCGTTGGAATAATCATTAAAGCAAAGCTGACCATGCGGATTGTAAATACAACATCGTCTGAGGTGAAAGCTTCACTCGAATCAAACGATATTAAATTTACGATAAGCGGAGCACCGAAAAATAAAATAAGGAACGCAGCAATTCCGGTAAGAGTCATAAAAAAAAGACCCGACTTAAACAACCTTCGGCCTGTTTCAAAATCCCCCATCGCGTTATATTTGGATACAAACTTTGACATAGCCATCGGTATCCCCAGTGTAGCTACGCTAAGCATTAATGTGTACGGCTGGTAGCCGTATTGATAAAGTGCGATTCCCTGCTGGCCAACCATGGCTGCGAAAGGAAATATGTAAATCATTCCTAAAAATTTTGAAATAAACGTCGCTATGCTTAAAAGAAGCGTTCCCCGCAAAAATTTTGAATCAGACATTCTTATGTTCAGCTCCATCGTGTAATCGTCTTTTGCTCTCTATGCGAATTTTACCATACTATTTTCCATTCTGGCGTCCCTTTGCCTGAAAATTAATACCGGAGGCAAAAGAAAGCGCCCGTTCTGGATAAACGGGCGTACTTTTTATTATACATCACTTAATCCTTTAATATAAAACGTTCGCTTTCGCGGACCGTCAAATTCACAAAAATAGATGCCCTGCCATGTGCCGAGCACTAGCTCTCCCTGCTCTACTATGACTGTCTGCTGCGTTCCCATCGTACTCGCTTTTAAGTGCGAAGCAGAGTTCCCCTCGGCATGCCGGTATTTTTCATGCTCCCAGGGATACACTTCATTGAGACGCATAAGCATATCATGCTGGACGTTTGGATCAGCGTTTTCATTTACAGTAATTCCGGCCGTCGTATGCGGAGAATAGACGATCACCGCCCCGTGGTCGAGTCCCTCCTCCTTCACGTACATACGGATCTTCTCGGTAACATCTATCATTTCTGCATGTTCATTTGTAGATAGTTCAAGCTTTCGCAGCATTGGAGCCGCCTCCTTTATCCTTGTGTAAAAATAAATTTTCTCTTATGATACAATACAGCTATTATAACCGATTACGAAGCATTTTAATCTTCATGAGCTATGCTTCGCAGTCGTAAGGAGAGAATGAATAAATGACGAACGTCATTGTTATCGGCGGCGGCCCTGCAGGCTTAATGGCCTCGGTTGCTGCCGCAAAGCACGGCGCCGATGTTACGTTAATAGATAAGGGATCGAAGCTTGGAAGAAAGCTCGCCATTTCCGGCGGCGGCCGCTGCAACGTCACAAATCGCATGGAACGAAAAGAACTGATCGAACACATTCCCGGCAACGGCAAATTTATGCACAGCCCATTTTCCATCTTTGATAATGAAAATATTATCCGCTTTTTCGAAAATCTTGGTATCGACCTGAAGGAAGAAGACATGGGCCGGATGTTTCCTATTAATGATAAAGCTATTACCGTCGTGAATACGCTGCTTGACGAAATGGAACGGCTCGGGGTCCAGACACGGACCAACACCAAAGTCGCTTCCATCGATTATGGCAATACCAAGGTCCAGGGGCTTTATTTAGAGGACGGCACCTACCTTCAGGCTGACCGCGTTATTATTGCATCCGGAGGCAAGTCCGTACCCAAAACCGGTTCCACCGGAGACGGCTATCCCTGGGCGGAGGCGGCCGGGCATACAATTACGGAGCTGTATCCAACGGAGGTGCCTATTACTTCTCCCGCTGTTTATATCCAGGACCGCACGCTTCAGGGAATTTCGCTTTCCGGTGTCGCCCTGACAGTTTACCGGCCGGGCGGCAAAGCTATTAAAACTCATACCGGCGATATGATCTTTACCCATTTTGGTGTTTCCGGACCGATCGGTTTGAGATGCAGCCAGTATGTGGTGAAAGCCTTAAAAAAATACAAAGCCGATCAGATAGAGCTCGGCCTTTCCCTTTATCCCGAGGAAAACCATGAATCCATGTTTCAGCGCCTTGTTTCGCTGAAAAAAACACATGAAGCAAAAACGGTTAAAAATGCCCTGAAGGGACTCACTACGGAACGACTGCTGCTGTTTTTCCTGCAGGAAGCAGGCATTTCCAGCACGATGACCATCGGTGAGGCAGCGAACAAAAAACTGCGTGCCCTTGCTCTCTTGTTTACCGATTTTCGTTTCCCGGCAGATGGAACGCTTTCCATCGAAGAAGCATTTGTAACCGGCGGCGGGGTATCCATCAAAGAAGTGTTTCCAAAACGGCTTGAATCCAGGCTGAAAAGCGGATTATTTTTCTGTGGGGAAATTTTAGACATTCACGGATACACTGGTGGCTTTAACATTACCTGTGCCTTCTCCACTGGCTATACCGCCGGAAAGTCCGCGTCCGAACAGCCAACTGAGCAATCCGAAAAACACCCTTCCTATTCAAAAAGCTGACCGCTAATGCGGCCAGCTTTTTTTAATTAGCTACAATATTTACAAGTTTTCCTGGAATGGCAATGACTTTTCGCACTGTCTTTCCTTCAAGCTCCTGCACAATTTTTTCCTGCTCCATTGCCGTCGATTCGAGGTCCTTTTCATCAGCATCTCTTGGCACCACTGCTTTTGCCCGAAGTTTACCGTTGACCTGAATAATGATTTCAATTTCCTCTTCAATGAGCATCTGTTCATCGTGTACCGGCCAACTGCTTCTTGAAACCGAATGTTTTTCCCCTAGACGGCTCCACAACTCTTCGGCCAGGTGAGGAGCGATAGCGCTCAGCAGCTGAAGAAATCCTTTTAATTCCTTTTTCGGCAGCATCTCCTGCTTGTTCGCTTCGTTGACAAAGACCATCAGCTGACTGATGCCGGTATTAAACCGCAGTTCAGTGAATTCTTCAGTTACCTTTTTCACCGTCTGATGATACGTTCGTGCAAACGATTCCGATGCTTCCTCCTCCCGAATCTCCGGACGGATAGATCCTTCGTCGGTTACAAATAAGCGCCAGATCCTGTCCAAGAAACGTCTCGCTCCGTCCAGGCCGCTGTTGGACCAGGCAATCGAAGCGTCAAGCGGGCCCATAAACATTTCATACAACCGCAGCGTATCTGCCCCGTGGGTACGAATGATTTCATCCGGGTTCACGACATTCCCTTTTGACTTACTCATTTTTTCATTGTTTTCCCCGAGAATCATTCCCTGGTTGTACAGCCGCTGGAACGGCTCTTTTGTAGGCACAACTCCGATATCATATAAAAACTTGTGCCAAAAACGTGCGTACAGCAGGTGGAGCACTGCGTGTTCTGCGCCACCGATATATAAATCAACCGGCAGCCATTTCTCCAGCGCTTCTTTCGAAGCAAGCTCTTCATCGTTATCCGGATCAGCAAAACGCAGGAAGTACCAGCAGCTGCCGGCCCACTGCGGCATAGTATTTGTTTCCCGGCGTCCTTTCATACCCGTTTCCGGATCAGTGACCTCCAGCCATTCCGTATTGGTGGCAAGCGGTGATTCACCTGTGCCTGAAGGACGGAACTCATCCATTTCCGGAAGCTCGAGCGGCAGCTCTTCTTTCGGAAGCGTCGTCATCGAACCGTCCTCCCAGTGAATAACCGGAATCGGCTCTCCCCAGTACCGCTGGCGACTGAAGAGCCAGTCACGCAGGCGGTAGGTTGTTTTTTTCCGACCAATATCTTTTTCTTCAAGCCATTCGAGCATTTTTCCAATAGCTTCGTCTTTATATAAACCGTTCAGAAACTCGGACCTTACATGCGGCCCGTCCTCCGTATACGCTTCCTTGGACGTGTCTCCGCCTTCAACCACTTCCACGATCGGAAGATCGAATGTTTTCGCAAATTCGTAGTCCCGCTCATCATGCGCCGGCACGGCCATAATCGCTCCACTGCCGTATGTAGCGAGAACGTAATCGGCTATCCAGATTGGCATTTTCTCCCCATTTACCGGGTTGATGGCGTAGGAGCCTGTAAATACGCCGGATTTTTCCTTTTGCAGCTCTGTGCGTTCAAGATCACTTTTCATGGCTGCATCATGCTGGTAGTTTTCTACAGCTTCCTTCTGCTCCGGCGCAGTAATTTCCTCTACGTACTCATGCTCCGGGGCAAACACACAGTAGGTCGCTCCAAACAAAGTGTCCGGACGGGTCGTAAAAACGTCAAATGAGAGATCCTTCCCTTCAACGTGAAAGGTCAGCTCCGCCCCCTCCGAACGGCCGATCCAGTTGCGCTGCATTTCTTTAATGCTGTCCGGCCAGTCCAGGCCGTCCAGGTCTTCAAGCAGACGATCGGCATAGGCTGTAATTTTGAGCATCCACTGCTTCATCGGCCGGCGTTCCACCGGATGGCCGCCGCGCTCACTTTTCCCATCGATCACTTCTTCATTGGCAAGGACTGTTCCAAGCGCCGGGCACCAGTTGACCGGCACCTCGTCAATATAAGCGAGACCGTGTTCATACAGCTTTGTGAAAATCCACTGGGTCCATTTGTAGTAATGGGGATCTGTCGTGTTAATTTCCCTGGCCCAGTCATAGGAGAAGCCCAGTTCTTTAATTTGGCGTTTGAAATTGGCAATGTTCGCCTGAGTGAATTCCCGGGGATTTTTTCCGGTATCGAGCGCGAACTGCTCCGCCGGCAGGCCAAAAGCGTCCCATCCCATCGGATGCAGCACATCGTAGCCCTGCATGCGTTTCATTCTTGATGTGATGTCTGTTGCCGTATAGCCTTCAGGATGGCCGACGTGCAGGCCGGCTCCGGAAGGATAAGGAAACATATCCAGTGCATAATATTTCGGGGCGCCGGTATCTGCGTTGGATACGGCAAAGATTTCATTTTCCTCCCAGTATGACTGCCATTTAGGTTCTATCTGTTGGTGGGGATATGCCATGATTGTCGTTCCTCCTTTAAATAGTTGGAGCATCTGTACTCATTTTATCTGTAAAAAAAGCCTCTCTCCCAGCTGGAAAGCAGGGACGAGAGGCTTAAATTCCACGAAACAAACGGCGGGACGCGCACACGCCACTCAAGTGCGTTTCCGACTCTGACGCTTCGCTCACCCGTTTTCGTCAAGCGTCTGCTGGGTGCATAACGATAAACAAAGTACGCCGATATTCAATACTTGATATTTTATGAATTTATCCCCCTGCTGTCAAGCCTTTCTACGTGGTTCTTTTCCTTTGTGCTTTGGGAATGCAGGCAAAACATGCTAAAATGAGAAGGAATATTTTATGCACGATGGAAGGAGAGGCTCTTCATGAGCTCGGAATTATCTAACGAAGAACCGCTTGTCTGGGGAGAGAAGCGGTATCATACATGGAATCATCACTTAAAGGAATCATTCGGTCATAAAATCTTTAAAGTGCCGCTCGACGGCGGGTTTGATTGCCCAAACCGTGACGGAAATGTCGCCCACGGCGGCTGCACGTTCTGCTCTGCGGCAGGATCCGGGGATTTTGCCGGCAATCGGGCCGACGATGTGGTGACCCAGTTTCATGAAATTAAAGACCGTATGCACAAGAAATGGAAAAACGGAAAATACATTGGTTATTTCCAGGCATTCAGCAATACTTACGCCCCCGTGGAAGAACTGCGGGAAATGTACGAAGCAGTGCTCGCCCAGGATAATGTCGTCGGTCTTTCCATTGCGACTCGCCCGGACTGCCTCCCGGACGATGTAGTCGAATACCTGGCCGAGCTGAATGAACGCACCTACCTGTGGGTGGAGCTCGGGCTGCAGACGGTGCATGAAACGACTGCTGAAACAATCAACCGGGCTCACGACTTTGAATGCTATAAAGAAGGCGTGGACAAGCTCAGAAGGCATAACATTCGCGTATGCTCCCATATCATTAACGGCCTTCCACAGGAGGACCATCAAATGATGATGGAAACAGCCCAGGCCGTGGCTGATCTGGACGTTCAGGGTATTAAAATTCACCTGCTCCACCTGCTGAAAAAGACACCGATGGTCAAGCAGTATGAAAAAGGAATGGTGGAGTTTCTCGGCCGGGATGAGTACGTCAGTCTTGTCGTGGATCAGCTCGAAATTCTGCCGCCTGACATGCTCATTCACCGCATTACCGGTGACGGCCCGACCGAGCTTCTTATCGGACCAATGTGGAGCGTGAACAAGTTCGAAGTATTAAATGAAATTCATAAAGAACAGGTTCGCAGACACAGCTGGCAGGGAAAATATTATCAGCCTGCCCCGGCAGCTTTATGACCCTGCCGAAAGCCGTGGCCTTCGCCCATTGGATGATTGCACAAAATATCCGCCCGGGAGACACCGTGATTGATGCCACCTGCGGAAATGGCGGGGACACCGCCTTTCTGGCAGAGGCAGTGTCTCCTTCCGGGCATGTGCATGCCTTTGACATTCAAAGCGAAGCCATCCAAGCTACATACGCACGATTAAAAAAGAAAAGCCTGGAGCCATACGTTACGCTGCACCATTGCAGTCATGAATACGCAGCGTCTCTGCTCACTGCTGAGGAAAAAAACAGCGTCCGTGCAGCCGTTTTTAATCTCGGTTATCTGCCGGGTAGCGATAAACAGATTGTGACGTCTGCTTCTTCTACCACTGCAGCGGTTCTTTCTTGTCTTCATACGTTCCCGCCAGGCGTTCCGGTTATCGTGGTCATTTACCACGGTCACCCGGGAGGAAATGCAGAACGCACAGCCGTTGAGAACCTTGCAGCTGAATTTTCGGAACACGAAGTACGGGTGCTGAGGTACAGCCTCGAATTTCAGGAAAAGGCTCCTCCCTATGTGTTAACCTTTGAAAAAACAGCAGAAGAAACTCCTTATTTATCCAAATTAGTTCAAGCTTATTCACATATATCTACGAAGGGATGATGAATCATGTCAAAAGTGGTGAAATCTATTTTAGAGCATAATCAGCAGTTTGTTCAAAACAAGGAATATGAAGCTTTTCAAACGGATAAATTCCCAAATAAGCGTATTGTCGTTTTAACGTGTATGGATACCCGGCTCATTGAACTGCTCCCTAAAGCTATGGGCATCCAGAATGGGGATGCAAAGCTGATCCGTAACGCCGGGGCAATGATTACGGATCCATATGATAGTATTACCCGCAGTATTCTGGTGGCCTTATACGAATTAAAAGCAGAAGAGGTCCTGATTGTCGGACATTACGGATGCGGCATGACTGGTCTTCAGGCTGGCCAGGTGCTTGAAAAAGCGTACGACCGCGGAGTTTCATCTGATGCAGAGGCAGTGATGCATGCTGAGGGAGTCTCCGTGCACGAATGGCTGCGCGGCTTTTCGGACGTGGAGGACAATGTGCATCAATCGGTCCAGGTTATGAGAAATCATCCGCTGCTTCCACCGGGAACCCCAGTGCACGGCCTTGTTATTTCCCCGGAGACCGGAGAGCTGACGTCGCTTGATACGGCTGAGATGTAAAGAAGAACCGCCTTTTCTTTTTCGGAAGAGGCGGTTCTTTGTTTATATTTTTTTCCGGTACATCCACGAGTTCCAATAGTAAATAAGCGAGGTAATGCCTCCAAAGCGTAGGAGATGCTTTGCCTGCTGCTTCATTGTTTCATTTGCCTGTACTTTTTCGTCGGACAAATAGATGGAGAGAAGACCTTTGTTTAGTTGTTTATGAAAGCCTGCTTCCGGGAGCTTGGCTACTTTTTTGTCAGCCTCGGACTTGAAAAATTCCAGCCTGGACATCATATGACCGGCAGACGCGTATTTTTCGGTGAAATTCAGAGAGCCCTGCTCCACGTCTTCCTCCTGGTCAATAAAGTAATCAAGCAGAATGTGCATTCCCTGCACATAAGGAAAATGGGCTTCTTTAATCGATTTCGCCTGAAGCTCTGCAAGCGGTGAACGTGCAGCATACCCGGCCAGTGCATAGATACCGAGCGTGGATCCGGAAGCAGCACAAAATTCATACCATGTCATCGGTGGAACCCGGTCTTTAAAGTGCTCATAAAGCTCAATCAGCTTGGCTTCACGCTCATTGACATCAATATGCTTGTATATCTGCATCTCCCTGTAATACATGGACAGCTCTTCCATAAACGGCTGCGCACCAGAAAAGCCCGGAAAGCTCTGCAGAGCGGACTGGCACGTTTCAACCAGGTCTGCTAAGAATCCGCCGTCCCCGTCCCCTTTTTTCTTTTTAAGGTAATCCTGCTGACTGGCCCCGGGATCCAGAGCATGCTTCAAGGCTTCATGAATATCACGATAAAAGGTTACGCCCTCCTCCTGGCTCATATCACAGATACTATCCAAATAATCGCTGATATTTTGATAGGCTACAATAAAACGCAGTAACTCGCTCCGAATATACTCTGGGGCGATCAATGCATAGAGCGATCCCCCTTCGTAATGAAAGGTTTTTTCATCAATTGCTTCAAGCGCTGCCTGGCGGTATAAATCATCCGGGATCTGCTCTGCTTTATGCTTCCATTCGCTTAAATACTGGCGGGCAGCCGGCAGGGCCTGCTTCACCCCGTAATACATAATAGTTGGTATAGACGTTGGTGCTGACATTTCAAAAGGCCTCCTTGAGTGGTTGGTTCATATTAGGAATGCTGGTTCATAAAGTGAATGATATATCTTACTACCCGTTCCTGCTCCGGCTCATTTAATATTTCATGATAAAGATTATTCCATATTTTGATCGTTCGTTCAGATGTATGCAGCCGGTTGAACCAACGTACAGTCGCTTCTTTATCAACGATATAATCCTCCCCGGCCTGCATAACCAGAAGCGGAGTATCCGGAAAGCTTTCCGGCTGCGCTAGGCTGATCCGCATCGAACGGATCATTTCCTGGTACCAGCGGACGGAGACCGTATCATTCACCAATTCATCCCTTTGGTAATCTGCTCTTGTTTCCGGATTTCTTGTTAGATACTCGGCCTGGATGCCCGTCCGGAGAGGCTTGCCCGGCATAAGCCGGTGTGCCAGCCTGCCGGAGAACTCCCGGATCCTGTTTGGATATTCGTATAACCCGAGTGCCGGAGAAGATAAAATAATTCCTTTTACCGGCATGTACCGCTCGGACACCGCCCGAATGACAATTAATCCTCCCATACTGTGCCCAAGCATAAAAATAGGCAGCTTAAAGGAAGCTGCTTCTCTGTACCATTCATATACTGTATCTGTGTATTCACGGAAGCTGTCTATATGTCCTCTTCGCCCTTCAGTTTCTCCGTGTCCCGGCAGATCTCCGGTTATCACATGCAGATGCTGACGCTTCAATACATGGATCAGCCATTCATATCGCCGGTAGTGTTCTCCTGATCCATGAACCAGCACAACAACTCCACGTGGGCGGTCCACTAATCTTTTTTCCACTATTATCGCCCCCTTTTTCCTCAATCCAGTGCCCCGGGAAATATATCTTTCTTTATTTTACTATTATTTTTGCTACACTTGCATTAGAAATGCAGAATAAATTTCGGAAAGTGTGGTTTTTTATGATTTATCCGTACAACAACCAGTATCCTTCCATTGCTCCCACCGTTTTTTTAGCAGATTTCACGGTCATCACTGGTGACGTTACCATCGGCGAAGAATCAAGCATTTGGTTTCACACCGTTATTCGCGGGGACGTAGCACCTACGCTGATTGGCAGCAGAGTCAATGTGCAGGATCAATGCCTGCTGCACCAAAGCCCGAAGCATCCTTTGATTATTGAAGACGATGTTACTGTCGGTCATCAGGTAATGCTTCATTCCGCCATTGTAAGAAAAAAGGCACTCATCGGTATGGGGTCGACAGTGCTTGACGGTGCAGAGATCGGTGAAGGGGCGTTCATTGGTGCCGGCAGCCTGGTTCCACCCGGAAAAACGATTCCTGCCGGCGTACTTGCCTTTGGACGTCCGGCCAAAGTCGTTCGTGATCTCACTGAAGAGGACAAAGAAGACATGGAGCGTATCCGCCTCGAATATGTTGAGAAAGCCAAGCAGTATAAAGAAACAAGCCGCAGGCATCAATGATGTCCACGGCTTGTTTTTAATATTGATGTGGGATGTCTCTCGTTATAATTTCACCTGCCACCGGTGCTGTCTGCTGAACCGGTGCAGCTGTCGCCATTATAATCACAATGAACGCAGCATACCATAAACCTGCCTTTTTCATTTCTTCACCTCTTTATTATATATTCATTTTAGTATATTTGAACTATAAAAAGAGTGTTTTCCGCTTCTGGCTCCAAAATCGATCATTTTCCTAAGACTTTCCTCTTTTTTCTACGGATTTCTTCCCGTAAAATAATTATAGGAATATTTGAGAGATAGGGAGAGAACTATATTGATGGATTTTTCACGGGTGGGAAATAAAATACAGGAGCTGCGAAAATACCGTGGCTACACACAAAAGGAGCTTGCCAAAGATATTTGTACCCAGGCGCAGATCAGTAAAATTGAGAAGGGGACCATCGTTCCGTATTCAAGCACCATGTTTTATATTGCTGAACGGCTCGGAGCCAGCATGTATTACTTTTTTGAAGAAGCGTTAACAGACCGCAGCGACTACGTGCGCTCTGTATTCAGTATGCTTGAAACGTGCCGGTTCGAGCATGATTACGTTTCGATGCGGGAGCTTCTTTCCAGGGAGGAAGACAACCCTATTTTCAAAATCGGCTATTACGAGCAATACATGCTCTGGCACAAAGCTATTTGCGCCTACGAACTGGACAAAGATCCAGAGCGGGCTCTTGAACTGGCTTCTTCTGCCCTCGATGCGTACCATAAAGGAATTTATACGGAACGTAAAGGTGAAATCATAAACGCCATGGCGATTATTTACAACCTTGAACACGAATACAAAAAAGCTGCGGACGTATGCCGGAAAGCGCTGCAGGACCATCAGAGCCTGGTGCACCCGGAGAATAAATACATTGAATTAAAGCTGACATATACTTTAACTAAAGCGCTGACCTATCAGGGTGCTTACCAGCAATCCATCGACTGGTGTTCAAAGGGAATCAACCGCTGTATTGACCTGCAGAACAGCTACGTTTTAGGGGAACTGCTTTATCAGCGGGGACAAAACCTTCTGGTTCTGGGATTTGATGAATCCGCTCTTCAGGACTGGAGTCAGGCATGTTCCATGTTTGATACGATGAAGCAAATCGGCCTCGCAGACCACATTCGCCAGGAAATCAACGATTATGAAAGAGACGGGACCATTCATCTGCACACACTGCAATAATATATAAAAGCCGGGGAAACGTTCCTTCCCCGGCTTTTATGGTATTCACTTTTTCAAATGGTACATGAACGTTTCAAGCTGCCGGAGATCCGTAATATTTTCATTGCATCTGCGACTGTCATGGCAGATATAGTTGCCCCGGCTCGTATATGTTTCTTTTCCCGCCTTCACTACTGCCATAAAAAGCCCTGTCTCCTCTTGCTTGTTGCAGATCGTACAGATTCCTTTTCCGGGAGTGTTCCGAAATGTCCCAAACACGCCCGTCAATCTCCTCTGATCCGTAGTAATAATATATTTTCGTTCAGCCCGGATGTCATTCCAGCCCAGATAAGATATATTTTTCAGTTCCACTTCTTCCAATGATGGCATTGTCAGCTTTTTCGCCTTTGGAAACAGCTTTTTAATCCGTTCTACAGTTACAGCCGGGAATGGAACCACATACATTTTTAACTCACCGAGAATCTGCTCTGCCTGAGTGCTGTCCTCTACATACAGAACCTTTTCTAACAGGCGTTCCTGCTCATCGTTCATCGAATGAAAGCTGTTGATAATTTGATCAAAGGCACTGTGTTTTAATGCACTGATTACATCAGCATCTTTTACTGTAGCGTGTGCATGGGCGAATTTCCATACATGCTCTTTAATAAAATTAAACTGATCATTGCGCAAAAATGGTTCAATTTGAATCATTTACCCATTCCTCATTTCAGTATAGTAAGCTTCCGTTTTTGCGTTGAACAGAATGCTTTATACAGCAGTGAATATAAATCCATTATCGGTAATTCCCTTAAGTTTGCGGTATTAGTATACAACAAATTAGTTTTTGTAGAAAACTATAAAAAAGAAGCCGCCGAACGTCAGCGATTCTCTGTCAGGCACCGGATCATAAACTGAATATTTTTTGTCCGCTCTGTTCTTTTTGGAAGTACATATGAAAAAAATCTTTTCGCATCGATGCCCTCAATAGATAAAAGCTCCAGCGTGTTGTGTTTTTGTTCTTCTTCAATCGCTGCTTCTGATAATAAAGATAGTCCAAGGCCGTTTTTAACAGCTTCTTTAACCCCCTGCGTGCTGCTGATCATCAGCAGTGAACGTATACGGATCCCATTGGCATCCATCACATAATCAAACGATTCCCTGGTACCGGACCCCTTTTCGCGAACCACCCATTTCTGGTCCTGCAGCTCCTCCCGGGTGACAGGCGAAAAGGAATTGGATGTACTCTTAACTACCGCCAGGCGGTCCGTTTGAAACGGTGTCAGCGTAATGTCGGCAGCCCCGCTGTGCCCTTCCACCAGGCCGATATCGACTTTCAGCGTCCGGACCAGCTGAATGATTTCCTCTGTATTGGCAATCGTCACTTCAAACTGAATCCCTTCATACTCCTGTTGCATTCTGGCCATTACTTTTGGGAGCACGTATTCCCCAATCGTAAAGCTGGCCCCTATATGAATGGTTCCGCTCACTTCCTCGTGCATCATATATATAGCTTCCTTCATATGGGCGTAGGTGCCCATCAACTGACGGGCATGATCCAAAAACACCTCACCTTCTCTTGTAAGCATCAATGACTTTGTTGTCCGCTGAAAAAGCGGGGCAAGAAATTCCTTTTCAAGATTTTTTATATGCACGCTTACAGTAGGCTGGGAGAGGGAGAGCACCTCTGAGGCTTTTGTGAAATTTTTTTCCTCCACGACGGTCAAAAAAGTTTTTAATTCGTCAATATGCATATGTCCTCCTATTCATTAAAAATATTAATTAATTGTATTATATATATTTGTTTTTATAATAAAAAGAGCCGGAGTACAATAGCATTAATGATTAGGAGTTGAAGACTAATGAAACGATTTGTTTCTTCCATTCCCATGCTAATGTCCGGACTTATCTTTACGTTTATTGCTGCTGTGCTCAGCAGCGCACTCGCAGAGTCCGCTCCATTCTCAGCAATGGGCGCGCTTGTTACTGCAATACTTTTAGGCGTATGCTGGCGGTTCACCGCCGGGGTTCCCGATCGAGCGCTTCCGGGAATCACTTTTTCCAGCAGGCACTTGCTTAGGCTCGGCATTATTTTCCTGGGTGCGCGTCTGCATTTAGGAGATATTTACGAATCCGGATTTAACGCTTTTTTTATCGCTGCTTCCGGGTTACTAATTGCGCTTTTTTTCATTTACCTTGCTGCGAGAGCTTTAAAGATAGATAAAACGCTCAGTCTGTTAACAGCCTGCGGTACAGCTATCTGCGGAGCTTCAGCTATCGCAGCTATTGCTCCGATTGTAAAAGCAGAACAAAAAGCAATCACTGCGAGCATCGCGATTATCGCAGTGGTTGGTACTGTTTTTTCCGTTTCCTATACTTTTTTGTTTCCGTTTCTGGGGATGAATGCATATGAATATGGCGTTTTATCCGGAGGAACTCTCCATGAAGTAGCTCACGCTGTAGCAGCATCTGAAGCCGGCGGTACAGTTTCGGAGGACCACGCCCTGATCATTAAATTAACGAGAGTTGCACTTCTCATCCCGGTAGCACTTGTAGTTGCCACGCTTCAAAGCCGTAAAGAAAAACGGGCCTCACATACGATTCCGGTTCCATGGTTTATTTTCGGATTTTTAGCAGTGAGTCTGGCCAATACCTTTAATCTGCTCAACGATTCGGCAGCTGCTTTTATGGTCTCAGCTTCATATATTTTTCTTGGCATGGCCATGGCCGGCTTTGGGATGCAGATGCCTGCCGCCTCTTTTAAAACCATTAGTTTAAAGATGTTTATCGTGGCAGTTTGCGGCTCGCTTTTATTATCTTTTTTTGGCTACGTTCTTATTGAAGTTATGCTTTAATCTGACCGGTGCTGCAAAATCTGTTTGAAGCAGCTTCTTTAAGGGTAAAAAGTTATATTCACACTACCGCGGAGGCTGACAATGAAATTTTCAGGCACGATTTTAGTTGTAATGGCTGCGGTACTATGGGGTATTTCAGGTGGATTGGCAGATATACTATTACATAAGGGCTGGGACCCGTTAGTTATTTCATTTTACCGGGGGGCCGTAGGTTTTGTCTGTATTTTTATATGGTTCCTTCTACGGCTTCGCCAGACCGGGTCCCCATCCGCCCGCTTATTTATATGGGCAGCTCTCGCCGGGGCAGGCGTCGCCGGCAATTTCACCTTTTACTTCCTTAGTATCGAGGCCTCGAGCGTAGCAATTGCCGCTACGCTAATGTATACCGCACCTATATTTGTATTTTTGATTTCTTTTTTTCTAAAGCAGGAGCCCTCTACTTTTTTCAAATGGGGATGTATTGCAGTAGTGCTTGTAGGTATTTTTCTGCTGACAGGTGCTTATGATACAAGCGGTTCCTCGGTTACACTTGCCGGCGCCGCTGCTGGCCTCGGGGCCGGTCTTTCGTACGCGTTGTTTATTTTCGGATTTAAATACGCCTCTGCAGTCGGCAGACCCGAAACCTCTTTAACAATCGCTTTCTTTGTCTTTTGTGTGATTCTTCTGACGTTTGTCGACCAACAGGAAGCAGTATCCGTTTTAACATCCAGTGACCTTGGGTGGTTTTTGCTGCTCGGGCTCGTTGGTGCAGGCATTTCCTTTGTACTCTACGTTATCGGTATAAAGCTGACTACTCCGGTTACTGCTTCAATGGTCGCCATGGCAGAGCCGGTCACCGCTTCTTTGTTTGGGGTAGTTCTACTTGGAGATAGTCTGGCAATTATTCAGGCTCTGGGTATCGTTATCATTCTTGTTTCTATTACTGCGTTTAGCGTACGCCAGTCAACCTAAAAAAGCAGCTCCCAAAAGGGGCTGCTTTTCGTTTGAAAAAAAGCTGTATACTATATGCTCCGATGCAGGCCCGGAACCACTTGTTTTTTTCCGTGATAAATAATAAAAAGCCTCCTGCAGATAAGCAGAGAGACCCGTATCGCATATATATTATAAAAAACTGATGGAGGTAATGGATTTCAAAATCTGCTGTACACCTGTCAGCATGGTCGGCATTTGCTCAATACTCATAAACGGCACAATAACATAAAACATAGAAAGACCCATTACCATCATTAATACAATTGGGTTTCGCAAATTGCAGACCTCTTTTCTCCGAAATAATTAATTAAACACTATCATATCAACCCAAATATGATTTTTGTGTTTTAATATCCACTTGTAACGTAAACGTAATTTCTTTAATCTTTTATTCATCAAATGGTTATTTTTGTTACTTTTTTACCCGGAATTCATTCTTTGCTGGCTCCATGGGATTTTAAAACCTACAAGTTCAATCTGCAGCTGATCGATACGCTTTGTCTGACCTTCCACATATCCGTGATCATGAAGAACATTGATAATTTCCTGTATTTCCTCCCACTGCTCATTGCTTGCTGTATAAGGTACTTCCAAAATAACGATGTCATCATGCTCTTCAACTGTAGAACAAAACTGATGGTTTTTAACCCAGTTCATACCTTTCCCCATAATTCTCCCCTCCAAGTGATATTGGACCTATGAATATATACCCTCTCACCTATGATATACACTTGAAATTATTAAAAATTTGATTTTTTCTTTGTATTTTTTCAAGCAATTACGCGTATCCGCTTACACTCTTTTTATTTGTCTTAATGCACGCTGACGGTTTACTTTCAGTCAGATCCGCGTTACATTATAGAATGATTATTAACCTTACATAATGCTTTTCCTTATATAGTCATTTTCTCACAAGATGATCCAGTACAGCATGATATTTCAAGGACTCTCTTAAGAATTTGACTCGTTTCCATTTTGGAAACGGGTTTTTTGCGTTGTGTGGCGTCATCACTTACGTACAGGAGGTGCCGACATGAAAAAGTCACGTATTCTTTTTATCGGCTTTATGCTTTTCTCGTTATTTTTCGGAGCTGGAAATTTAATTTTCCCGCCATTTCTTGGCTATTCTGCAGGAGACAACTTCACACCTGCTATCTTTGGTTTTCTCTTTACGGGAGTCCTTCTCCCTATTCTTGCCATTATGGCTGTTGTGCAGGCACGACACGGACTTATCAGCATGGGAAGCAGAGTCCATCCCATGTTCGGTCTGTTGTTTGCGGTGCTGATTTATTTATCCATCGGAGCTTTATATGGAATTCCGAGGGCTGCGAACGTCGCCTATGAGATCGGTTTTGTCCCGGCTGCAGGTATCGGAACCTGGTGGACACTTTTACTTTTTTCCTTAATCTTTTTCACAGTTACTCTTTGGCTGAGCTTAAATCCTGAAAAAATAGTCGATCGTCTGGGCCAATGGCTGACACCTATTCTATTCGTTACTTTAGCCGCTTTATTTGTACGGGCATTTTTTGTTTTCGATACAAATTCTTCTTCAGCTGAAGCCCCTTATAATAATTCTCCTTTTATTGGAGGCTTTCTAGAAGGATATCTGACGATGGATGCTCTCGGTGCCCTTGCCTTCGGAATGGTTATTGTTAACAGCCTGCGCACCCACGGGGCGTCTTCTAAACGTGAACTGATGTCCGGCGCTGCAGCAGCTACTGCAGTAGCTGGAATCGGTCTTTCAATCGTCTATATTTCGCTTGGATGGATCGGTGCCCGGATGTCACAGCAGGAAGGAATCACTGACGGGGCCGGCATCCTTGAACCTGCCGCAGCCATGCTTTTTGGCCCATCCGGCAGCTTCTTTTTTGGTTTGATCGTTCTGCTTGCCTGCCTGACCACCAGCGTCGGCCTGATAACAGCATGCTCCGAATTTTTTCACAGCGTAATGCCACGCATTGCCTATAAATCGTTTGTCGTATTTTTTACAGTCATCGGGATGCTGGTTACTAATTTAGGCTTGTCTTTAATTTTAAGCATCGCAGTTCCTTTACTCGTGTTTATTTATCCGCTTGCCATTGTGCTCATCGTCCTTTCACTTCTGCGTCCTGCTATTGGTGAAGGCTCACTAATGTATCAGCTGGCGATTATCTTTACAGGGATATTCGCGCTTTACGAAGGACTTTCAAGTATAGGAGTCTTTGTTCCGGCTATCACAAGTATTCTTCAGACCTCACCGTTTTTTGAGCAGGGGCTTGGCTGGGTGGTGCCTGCGTTTATCGGGGCTGCCGCCGGATATCTTCTCGAAAGGCTGATGCCTTCTCAATCGCCGCAAAGGACTTCTTTTCATGAAAAATAATATTTCATAAAAAAACTGCCCCTTTTCAGGAGCAGTTTTTTTCTATTCAATACCTTCACCATCACGAAGCTCTTCCCTGTAGGCAAATAAGAACAGCAGAGAAACAAGGAGGGCACCACCGATTAAATTCCCAATACTTGCAGGGATTAAATTAAAAAGCAGGTATTCGTACCATGCGTGCTCAGTATCTGCAAATACCCCCATGCTGAAGTAGCCCATGTTCGCTGCGCTGTGCTGAAAATTACCAGCCACAAATAGGATAACCGGAAGCGCAGTAGCCACTACTTTCCCCGTAACATCTCTCGCGGCTGTGGTAAGAAACGATGCCATGCCGATTAACCAGTTAGCCAGAATGCCGGACAAAACGACCTGGAACCAGCCGATTCCGCCAGACTCTTTAAATTTCATCTTGTCCGATAAATAAACCTGCAACTCTCCGTAAAATTCCGAAGTCAGGGATCCAGAAAGCTGAATAACTGCTGCAACGAATAATGCACCGACAATATTGCCGATGTAAGTAGCAAGCCAGAACCTTGCAATCGGCATAAAATAAACACTCGGCTTTCGAAATAAGTAACTCGGAAGCAGAATATTAATTTCTGTAAATAGTACAGCACCGGATAAAAACACCATGACATAAGCCGCCGTAAAACCAATTCCTGACAATAGATAGTATAGCCCTTTCGCTTCTACGCCTGTTGCAAGGAGAATCGAAAAAACCGCTCCGAAGGTCATAAATGATCCTGCCAGTATCGCCAGCAGAAACTGCGCTCTGAATTCCTTACTTAAGTGGTTACGTCCATTTTCCCCAAACGCCTGTACCACCTCGGGCGGTTCTTTATACTGCCGGTCGGTTGCCCCGAGCTTTTGTTCTTTCGGCATAACACATCTCTCCCTCTCCTGATCTCTGCCACAGGATCAGTACCAAAGGAAAAACCCCGAAGCAATCGGGGTTTCCGGTTTATCTTTTTCCTTTTATACTCAGCCTTTTACCAGAGCTTCTTTTCCGTAATATGAAGCTTTGAACAAGTCCTTCATCTGCTCGAAGGATGTTTCCCGTGGATTGGTTCCAGTACATGGATCGCTTAGTGCATTTTGAGCCATTGTGTCCAGATGGTCTTCGAAATCCTTTTCAGGAACACCGAATTCTTCAAGCGTAACAGCTAATCCTAAATCCTTGTTGAGTTCAAAAATATACTCTACAAGCGAATCTGTCAATTCTTTATCTGTCTGCCCTTTTAAATGCAGGCGGCGTGCAATTTCTGCATAGCGGTCTTCTACCACTGCACGGTTGAACTCAATGACATACGGCAGATAAATCGCGTTGGCATAGCCGTGGGGAATATCAAACGTAGGACCGCTTTTATGAGCAAGGCTGTGTACATTGCCAAGCACCGCGTTCGCAAACGCCATCCCGGCCATCGCCTGAATACTGTGCATCTGCTTTCCTGCTTCGTGATCGCCGTTGTACGATGCCTTCAAATTATCTTTAATCACTTCTGCACCGCCGAGAGCAAGAATGTTAGTGTATAAAGTCCGCGGCTTGGCTACGTAGGATTCGATAGTGTGGGTAAAAGCATCCATACCCGTGTAAGCGGCAATATGTTTTGGCAGATCTTCCACCATGATTGGATCAATAATAGCTATATCCGGCGTCAGACCAAAGTCTGCAAGTGGATACTTAACGTTTGTTTTTTCATCTGCCACTACTGAAAGATTGGAAACTTCAGAACCACTGCCGCTTGTCGTAGGAATACCGGCAAATTTCGCCTTGTGGCGGAGACGCGGCAATTCAAAAGGTTTCGTTGCATCCTCAAAGGAAAGCTCAGGGTGTTCATAAAACAGCCACATCGCTTTAGCAGCGTCCATCGCAGAACCGCCGCCGATGCCTATAATCCAGTCAGGTGCAAAGGAGCGCATTTCTTCTGCTCCTTCTTTGACCATTTTTGCGGTTGGTTCCGTATTGTATCCCTCAAGAACTTCAGTTTCAATATCTGCTGCAGCAAGATGCTCCTGAATGCGGGCTAAATTGCCGTTCTTTTTCACAGAGCCGCCGCCAATAACGAGCGTGGCTTTTTTCCCTTCAAATGTGCGCAGTACTTCAAGCGCGTTATCTTCAAAATAGATGTCTCTTGGGATCGTAAATCTGCTCATTAGTGAAGCCCCCTTAGTGTTTTAAGCTAAACGAAGATGTCTGGTATGATTGATAAACATCTATTTTAACTACAGAACAAGCATTTCCTTTTAATCCGGAAGATTAAACATGTCCGACGTCTCTGCCATGTTTATAAGCATAAAAAAAGCCCGGGAACGGGCTTTTTTAGGCGGATTCATCTTTTGCAAGTGCACTGTTCAAGTCTTTTTTGACACTTTCCATGACCTCAGACTTAATTTCATCCAACAGGTCACTTTTTGAATTACCGATTAGTTCATCATGCAGCTGTTGCACTAGTTCCTGCTTTACATCTTCATATAAATCATCTTTTAATTCGTTAATCAGCGAATGCTTTACATCTTTGACGAGCTGGCTGGTTGCTTCTTCGGAAATGAACGACGAACCTTCCTCTGCACTGTCTTCTTCGGCTGCCGGTTCTTCCTGCTCCACTTCACCGCTATTTTCTTCTTCTTTGTTATCTTCTGATGAATTTTCCTGTTCCTGCGAAGAGTCTGCTTCTTCGTTTTCTTCCGCATCGTCTTCTTCAGCCGGCTCTTCCTGTTCTTCTTCACCTGACATTTCTTCTTCACTGCTGCCGGCTTCTGAAGAATCTTCATCCGCATCTTCCTCACTGTCCGTTGGATCCTGCTTTTGTTCCCCAGAAGCCCCGTCTTTATTTTCTTCGGGCTGGTCCTCGCTTTCCCCACTGTTAACCTCGGCCATGATTTCATCAATCATTCCTTTTTTATCTGTAGAGGAGAGCTCCAGGCCGCTCTCTTCAGCAAGAGCCTGAATATCTTCTATACTCTGCATATATAAATCAATTTCCTCATCTTCACCATCTTCATTCGTAATAACGACGTTTGCCTGGTCCTGCTCTTTTTCTTCAGATGAGGAATTCTCCTTCTCATTTTCGCTGCTCGGCTCTTCCTGTTCTTCTTCCTCAGGAAGCTCTTCGTCGCTTTCTTCTTGCTCGTCCTGATTTTCTTCGTTTTCTTCGTCCTCCGACCCCTGGTCTTCTCCGCTGTCTTCACTTTCCACTTCTTCCATGATTTCGTTAATCATATCCTCTTTTTTGGTGGAAGATAATTCGAGGCCGCTTTCTTCAGCAAGAGCTTTGATATCTTTTACGCTCATCATGTAAAGATCTACTTCTTCATCTTCTCCGTTTTCGTTCGTAATAACCACATTTGCCTGTTCTTCTGATGATTGTCCGTTTTTAGCCAATGCAATCCCTCTTTTCATTTCTCTCGCCCGAGAATATATTATTGGATTTTGTTTACACAAAATGGATGATAATCTGCCGGATTTCTTTTTGAAATTCTTCAGGAATGCGCTTTTCATATCTTGTCGAAATTACGCAGTGATCATGCCGCTGAATTTCTGTAATCGGATATTGAAACATCAACTGATCGTCTTCATCTTTTACATAAAAAATCATACGCGCCCGTTTTTTTACGCCGTTAGCATAACGTACTTTACCCTGTCGTTGCGGAAATTGAAACCCAAAGGTGTATTTGCCGTCTTTTTTCTCTCCCGAAGCCTTATCATCTAATGGAATACGCATATTTACTATTCGTCCAGGAAGAACTAACACGATTAACATCTCCTTATAGATGAGTTTTGTTTCACCGTGACGGATTTTCCCTTTTTAGATTTTGGCTTTAATTATATCATTACCTTTCCGATAGATTTTTAATCTTCTACTAAGGAACTAATTTTACGCTTCAGCATTTCACAGGCGCTCGGCTGGTGCTGTTTATACAATAAAGCCCCCTTCAGGTGTCAGGTGGCTTCGAACTGTCAGACGGTATTTTTATTGTTTTCGATCATCTTCTGAATCCTGTGGGCATACTGTCGTTCATTATAGGTGAACAGCACATAATTTTTTGCAGTTGTTTCAATAAAAAGCTGACGCATAGTCCCTCCCGGAATACCAATTCTCACAGCATCAACTTCTGCCCCACTATACGTGTTGTCAAAATAGAGGTTCGTAATAGTATTTTTAGGTATTTTTATTTTAGAAAACATCCACTTGATTACAACATGCTCTTTATCTTCTTTAATTCTAATTCCCCACATTACATTCCCTCCTTTTACAAAAACCTTATCATTAACAATATTAGAAATAAATGTATTTAATATTCAAAACTTATATAATAAAAACGCCCGTGTTTCTTTATTTCAAAGAAGCCGGAGCGTTTATAAAAATTCCTGCGGTCTGTTACTTCATGACTGTTTTACAAGTTTCTTTTTAAAGCATCTACATACTCTCTGACGGCCCGCTGGCTGACTTCTGCCTGCGGCGCAATGCCTTCAAAGCCATGGAAGCATCCTGGATACAGGTGAAATTCTGCCTGTACGCCGGACTGGCTTAATCGTGAAATATATTCTATTGTTTCATCCCGAAACGGATCCGCACTTCCCACCATAGTATACGTAGGTGGAAGGCCGGAAAAATCCTCTGCCTGGGCTGGAGAAGCGTATGCAGGCACATCTTCTTTAAGATCGCCGAGATAGGCTTGCCAAGCTGCCTGGTTGGAGTAATAATTCCATACTCTCGTATCCGTGATTTCCTGGCTGGAAACAGTAATATTTCTATAATCCAGCATCGGACAAAGCGGCATCTGAAAAGCTATCTCCGGGCCGCCCCTGTCTCTTGCCATTAAGGACACAGCTGCTGTCAGCCCCCCGCCGGCGCTGTGCCCCGCCACTCCGATGCGCTCTGCGTCTATGCCGAGCTCACCGGCGTGCTCTGCAACCCACTTAAGCCCTGTATAGCAGTCCTCCACACCGGCCGGAAAAGGGTGCTCCGGGGCAAGCCGGTAGGCGACAGAGATGACTACACATCCTGCTTCGAGCACAAACCTTTCGCACAACTCATCATTCATCTCCGGAGTGCCGCTCAAATACCCACCTCCGTGAATCCAATATAAGCCTGGAGAAATTGTTTTCACCGGCATGACCGGCTCATATATACGAACCCGTATGTTCTGACCTTCCTCATGGCCAGGGATGTGTTTGTCTGTAACTCTTACTTTACTGCGGCTGATGGGAGCTTCCCCTTCAAACGCCTGTTTTGTCAATACACGGCTGTTTCTAATTTCTTCACGCGTTGAAAACTTCATTTCCGGCAGCCCATCCAGTACTGTGTGCAATTCATTCTGAATTTTTTCTTTCATTTCCGGCTCTCCTGCTTTCTGTTGGTGACATAATCTGTATTATAATAAACATTAATTGTATACGCTTTCAAAAATTGCCAAAGGTACTGGCTGTGCTGATATTCTAATTATAATGGCTGCTGTATTCATCTACAATCAATAAATGAAAAACAGAAAAGATCTTTCAAAGCATGCTTTTCGCTCAGGTCATGTCATTGTTAATCAGAAGGGAGATTCAGTTGCCAGGAGACATTGAATTTATCCTGGATCCAGGCGAAGCGTTTACTAAAACCGTAATCCTTTAAAGCCATCAGCTTTTTACCACCCTCAGAAAGATGATTGTACAAGTACTCAATCTCCTGGTCGGATTCGCAGTTAACAAAAAGCGAAAAAGAGGGCGTGAATGTAAAATCGTGCTTCACGTTACTGTCCATGCATATGAATTCCTGCCCCTGAAGAGAAAGTATGGCCTGCATAACGTTTCCTTCTTCCCCGGATTCGTGCGGGCCATAACGGCTCAAGCTCACAATTTTCGCTTCATCAAGCAGGCTAGCATAATAATTGAGTGCTTCTTCTGCGTTCCCCTGAAACATAAGGAAAGGTTTAATTGCTGCCATCGGTACTCGCTCCTTTTATTTTAATTCTTTCTATTTGTGTTCCCTTGATAAGAATTTTTGAAGCAGGACTCCAGACTTAGTTTTTCTTTATTAACCAACAGGTGTTGTTATCTTTGTAAAAAATTATATATATGGTCCTATCCTCCTTTAGTGCATGCTGCCTTACAATAAAAGAAAATTCAGTGGAATGGATGGTGGCGGTGAATACGAAGATGACGATGCCATGGATTATAATGACAGCAGCAGTGGAGTTTCCGGCGCTTCTTCTGTCTGCCGGCTGCTTCTTTGCTCTTGCGGGAGTTCTGCATATTCCAGCATATATTTCCTTAATCAGTGTTTTTGTGATTCATTACTTTTACTACGAAAAAATATTCTATAAAAAATGGCGGCAGGCACTGTTCGTCGTCGTAAACACCAGTGGTATTACTGTACTTCTTTTTTTCCTCGGATCAATTTAATAATAATTTTTTAAGCAGTGCTCATGCCGGCGCTGCTTTTTTCTTAGACCTTATTTTCAAATGTAAATGGGTAAATAATATTCATGTTTTAGTTTATTCAGCTGTTTTTTGAGGAAGGAGAGGATTATTGATATTTTTCATATGGATATATTGTGATTTATTGCTTGTAGTTTCCTGCGTTTCTTAATTTTCACAGCCATTATGAAAAGACAAAATAAAAAGGGGGATATCAATGAGTGAACAGAAGGACAATCAGCAGTCAAAATTAAAGCTGATTGATTACAGTATTTTTGTACCGGCTCTTTTAATCATCATTGCCATCTGTATACCGCTTGCGTTATACGAAACACGCAGCATGGAAGTTTTAAATGGAATTTTTGATTCCATTGTAGAAGTATTTACTTGGGGGTATCTCTGGTACGGTATAATTCTTCTTGCTGCCGGACTTTATTTTTCTTTTTCCAAATATGGAAAAGTGGTGCTCGGAGACCCATTATCAAAACCCCGTTTTTCCCTGTTTGAATACGCCTCGATTCTAATTGCTATGGGGCTCGGCTCCACTATTATGCGTACCGGTATGGTGCAGTGGACCTCCGTAGCAAGCGACCCTCCAAACGGTGTGGAAGTTGGTTCCACCGAGGCCCTCATGTGGGGGAACTCCTACAGCATGTTCCTTTGGAGCTTTCAGACATTCGCTATTTTCGTTATGGCGGCGCCAGCAATGGCGTACATTCTTCATGTGCGCAAACGTCCTTTGATGCGGATTTCTGAAGCTTGCCGCGTGCTTTTTGGTGATCGGTTCACTGACGGCCTTGGCGGTAAATTTTTGGATGTTATTTTTCTGATCAGTATTCTGGCAGGTGCTGCAGTAACGCTTGGACTCGGATCTCCAATCATTACCAACAACCTTGCAGAGCTGCTTGGAATCGAAATAAGCTTTGGCCTTACGCTGATTGTTACACTTGTTTGGGTGTTCATGTTTTCCGTAAGCGCCTATCTCGGCATCGAAAAGGGAATCAAACGCCTGAGTACGTTTAATATGTACTTAGCAGGGATATTCGCTCTATTTATTATGATAGCCGGGCCGGGAATATTTATCTTAAATTATTTCACAGGCAGCCTCGGCTTTCTTATGAGCAACTATATTAACATTTCCTTTTACACTGAAGCCCTTTCTTCCGGAGAGGCCAGTTATATAAAGGGTAACACCGTATTCTGGTTCGCTTATAACGCTACTTGGGCTATGCTGCACAGCGTATTTGCCGCGAAAATCTCCCAGGGCCGCACGGTGAAAGAAATGATTTTGACGTATCTGGCGGCTCCAACGATTATCTCCTGGGCGGCTACAGGAGTTCTCGGTGGACTTGGTGTAGACAGATTTTTAAATGGAAATCTCGACGTGCTGAGCATTGTGGAGAATCAGGGTAGTATGGCAGCAATACCGCAAATTTTGACTACACTGCCATTCGCTGGATTTGCATTAGTCATCTTTATGGTTGTCGCATTGATCTTCTTAACAACGACACTTGACTCTACCACTTATACTATCTCAGCTTATGCAAGCACCGAAGATATGAGTAAAAACGAGCCTTCTAGATTCCTTCGTATTGTTGTGGCTGTCATTATCACTACGCTGGCCTTGATCTTAATGAGAATTGGAGGTCTTCCTCCGCTCGAAGTTCTTTCTGGCCTGATGGGGCTGCCGATAATCGTCATCCAGTTCCTGACGATTGCAGCAGCGAAGAAAATGATGGATCAGGACAAAGCATGGATTCACAACGTAAGAGAATAAGAAAGCTTTTGCCGGGCCTCCTTATGGAGCCCGGTTTTTTATTAAGAAGAATACCGTCAACTGGGCTAACCCCCTCTTCCGTGTTAAAGTTAGAATATTCTAACAAGGGAGTGGATAGATATGGAGGCAAAGCAAACCGTATACGTTAATACCTTTACAGATGGCATGCTTGACCCGGCTCTTGAAATGGAATATAAAGTTAAAGACGGCGGCCGGATTGTAGCCAATACCACCCCGGGATGCTGGGGGCCGATGATCACCCCTGCCCTGCGGGGCGGACATGAAGTGACAAAGCCGGTGTATGTCGAAGGCGCAGAAGTCGGCGACGCTGTTGTAATCAGGATCAAGTCTATTGAAATCACTTCTCAGGCAACAGCCTCCGGCAATGACAAAGCAGTAGACGGCCGATTTGTCGGCGATCCGTTCGTTGCCGTCCAGTGCCCGGGCTGCGGGCAGATGCATCCAAAAACAGTGATTAAAGGCATTGGTCAGGAAGCGGTCCGGTGCGCTAACTGTGACCAGGATGTCACCCCATTTGTATTTACAAACGCCTATACTATGGCTTTTAACGATAATAAATCTATTGGACTTACCCTTTCCCGGGAAGCAGCTGAAAAAATTGCCACAGACGGGAAAAATTACATGAACACTCCTGAAAATTCGATTCAAAATCCCGTAGTGACCTTTGCTCCCCATGATATTATTGGTGCAGTAGCCAGAACGAGACCTTTTTTAGGCCAGCTTGGCACTACTCCGTCACGCGCTCTGCCTGATTCTCATAACGCTGGAGACTTCGGGCAGGCATTGATCGATGCTCCCCATGAGTACGCTATTACTAAAAAACAATTGGAAGAACGAACAGACGGACACCTTGATATCAGCCGTGTCCGGGCCGGTGCTGTATTAGTCTGCCCGGTTAAAGTCCCTGGAGGCGGTGTCTATCTTGGTGACATGCATGCTATGCAGGGCGATGGAGAAATTGCCGGCCACACTACCGATGTTTCGGGGATTGTACACCTTCAGGCCGATGTTTTAAAAGAAGTAAAGTTAGACGGCCCGGTACTGCTCCCTCTTATTGAAGACCTTCCCTACACGGCAAAGCCTTTTAGCAGCCAGGAAAAGAAAGAAGCCCTTGAACTAGCTCAGCAATGGGGGGTTACTGAACTCGAAGAAGCTTACCCGGTTTCTTTTATTGGCAGTGGAGCGAGCCTGAATGCAGCGACAGAAAACGGAATGGCACGGGCGGCCAAAGCGCTGAGTGTCACCGTGCCGGAGATTATGAACAGAGCAACCATTACAGGCTCTATTGAGATTGGAAGACATCCCGGTGTAGTTACTGTTACTTTTTTAGCACCGGAGTCTCTTCTTGAAACGGCCGGGCTTCTTCCTACGGTAAAACACATCTACCAGTAACAGCATACTCTTCTGCTGACCAAAAGCGATCATTAAAAAACCCGGCTGCCGTCCAGCCGGGTTTCCTGTGCTTTAAGCCAGCTCCACTGGCAAATTAAATTCGAACAAAATTTAGATGTGTTCATTTCTGACAACGAGTACGTCGCACTCCGCTCTGCGGACGATGCTTTCCCCGACGCTTCCGAGAAGAAGCCGCTCGGCACTGCTGACTCCGGAGGCGCCGGAGACAATTAAGTCTGCCTCATATTTTTCTGCAGCATCCTTTGGAATCACCATTTTAGGTGAACCGTACTCCAAAGCAAAGGAAACGTTGGGAACGTTGCTTTTTAACGCAAGCTCCCGGTATATCTCAAGCAGATTCCTGCCATTTTTTTTGAATATTTCAATGACGTTGCCCCTGGTCTTCTCTACTGACGAAACAAGCGGTGTATGAATAACGTGGGTAACCACGGCCTTTGCTTCTTCCTCTTCTGCCATCGCCAGGCCGGCGCGAAAGGCATTGGCTGACATTTCTGAGTCATCTACTGCGATCAGAATGCTATTATATTTTTCAATATCTCGTTTATTCCTAACTACCCAGGCGTCACATTCTGCATTCCGTACGATGCCTGCGGAAACGCTTCCAACAATAAATCTTTCAAATGTGCCTATTCCTGAAGCACCGCAAAGAATCAGGTCCGCTTTAAATTTTTTCGCGATGTCCTTGGGAATAGTAGTTTTAGGAGAGCCATTTTCCAAAAATACGGTTATATCCGTAAGCCCTGACTTTTCGGCTTCCTCTCTGCAGGAAGCAATAATTTCCTCCCCTTTTTCCTTTGAGGCCTGTAATAAATCCGTAGTATGAAGCCGGGCCTGGCTGTAATGGTTGTAGTCGATAATGTAGCAGATCCCCAATGAACAATCATACGCTTTGGCAAGCGCAATACCTTTTTTCAATGCAAAACCAGCTTCCAAAGAACCATCTGTTGCCACTAGAATACGATTATACCTTTTTTCCATTTTGCCTGCCCCCTATCCATCATCGTCAAAACTGGGAACTTCCAGAAATAATTTTTGCTTCCGTAAGCCCCGCTATCTTCGTTCTCTCTCCATTATAGCACTATCTTCAGTTTTTCTATTGTACTTTTTTTGCCAAATTATACAGTGGAGTTCTTCGCCTATATGTTTCATAATAGACATAGATAGAGAGATATTACGCTTTTGTTTTAGGTCCTTTCGTGCTCGACAAATCTACTTCTTTAAAGAAAGCGGGGCGTTATCATGAGCAAACATTACCAGAATATTCTCACAGCTGTAGACAGTTCGGATGAATCCATGCAGGCATTCCGTCGCAGTCTCTCACTGGCCAGGAAACATCAAAGCCGGCTGACGGTCGCCCATGTCGTGGAGTACAGAACATTGAACCGCCTGATTCAGTATATACCAACCATTATGGAAACTGCGGGAGAACAGGGAAAAGTACTGTTAAACCTATACAAAGCAGAGGCTGAAGGGGCTGGTGTTGATATTCAGACAGTCATGGAGACCGGCGTACCAAAAACCATCATCACTAAAGATCTCGCACCAGAATATGACACAGACTTGATTATTACCGGCGCCTCCGGGGCTGGGACAGTTGGCCGATTCATAATGGGAAGTGTTTCTACAGGTATTGTACGTAACGCCAAATGCGATGTTCTCGTCGTCCGCAAAAAAGATTCAAGCAGCGACTACAAAAGAATTATCATTGCCATCGACGGCTCTAAAGAAGCAGAGCACGCCTTTAATAAAGGAATTGCCCTGGCGATGGAAGAAAAAGCAGCTGTGCTGATTACGCATGTGATTGATTCAGTTGTACTCACCTCCATGGAGCAGCATGACACCGGGCTGTTTATCGAAATGGAAAGCTATTCGGAAAAAATGCTTGAAGAATACCGGGAAAAAGCTGTGAAGGCAGGGCTCGAGCATGTAGAAGCAGAGCTTCATCATGGTGCTCCCAAGGTCGTTATTGCGGAAGATTTGGCTAAAAAGTATAAAGCCGATTTAATCATCGTCGGCGCTTCCGGTTTAAATACTACAGAGCGATTTTTCCTTGGAAGCGTCTCTGAAGGAATCGTGCACCGGGCCGATTGTGACGTTTTACTGGCCCGCCTCCCGGAAGAAGAACAATAAAATATAACCAGCAGGCCTTTTCCGGAAAAATTTCCTCTAGAAGCGGCCTGCTAGTTATTTGTTCTCTATACCCTTACCATGGGCCCGCCGGCAGTTATGCCCGGGCCCATTTGTTATTTTTTTGGATGAAAAACGACCTTTACATAATTTCCTTTTCCTTTGATTAAATCGTCAAAGGTTTCCGGTCCATCCGAAAGACCTGGTGTATGTGAGATCATCGGCTTTACATCGATCTGGATAGGGATCTTCTTCGGTAAAGTACAGCATACTGTTTACATAGTTGCACGTGATACTCCCATCTCCCGTTCACTTAGCGGCATCTCCTTCCCCCCTTTGGTTAATTTTTATTCTATCAGCCGCTGCAATTGAAATGTATACGTTTTCATCGCAGTCTTTTGAACATTTGCTGTACAATATTGTGATTTACAATCCACAAACCAACTTCGTACATTGATACATTAGGCTTAATGGTATATGTATGTACATGAATGACTTAATAAATTCGGCACTCTTCTAATGCTTCTTTTAGCAATAAATGTATATTTTTGTCGACAAAAAGAACAGCCGCCATCGGCAGCTGTTCTTCTCACTACTATATTCATGCTGTTTCTTTAGAATCATCAGTTTCTTTTTTTTGCTTCTCCCTGGAGATATCTTCTTTATCCTTGTTAACTTTAGCCCGTTTTTTTATAAAATCCATTTCCACAGGAATATAGCCGCCTTCGTTCACCATGCGGTCTATTTCGCGTTCATACTCTTCATCAATCAATCGGCGGTTCATTAGTACTCCCCCTTTTTACAGCTGAGTTTTATCACACGACTGAACCAGGGTTTTCTGCACCATTTACTTTATGATCTTCCGTTCACATAAGCGGCTATTCATCCGCATTCCCCCTCATGTTTTTTATGTGGATTTGAAGGCTATCATCTTTATACTTTCCTATTCCCGTTTTTCGGCATTTTGAACAAAAAAACTCCGCTGATAGGTTTTTTCAGCGGAGAGAAGTCCGTGATTTTTCAATCGAGATGAAATATTTCTTCAAGCGGTGTGGAAACCGGGCTGTTATCTTCGTTTGTTTCCATTAACGGAGCCATTGCTTCCCACCACTTTTTATTGATGGGGGTCCATGACATCTGCTGCCATCGTTCTTCATTTTCTATTTCAAGATAAGCAAACAGCCTGCTTGTTTCTTTTTCCAGAAAAATCGAATAGTTAGATGCTCCGTGCTGCTTTAACGCCTCTTTCATTTCCGGCCAGAGCTGATCGTGCTGTTTAATATATTCCTCTACTTTTTCCGGGTACACATACATAATGAACGCCAGACGCTTCATACTCATGGTCCTTTCTTCGATTGTTGTTTTCAGTCTGTTTATGTTGTTTTGTTTTTATTATTTTGATGGCTTACACAAATGGAAGTCAACAGGTTTCTATTGTCATTCTCCTTCTATCTTTTTTATTTTTATTAAAAGTAAAAATTGAACAGAAAATCTTTTTGCATATTTAAATCTTCCCCGGCTCTTTTATGTTATTTTTAATGTTGGATAGTTGTTTGAAACGTTTAATTTACAGCAGCCAGGAAATAAATTATGAAGAAAATGCCAGTGGAGGGTACTTATGATAGCAGTCATCATCTTATTTTTGTTAGCTTCCTTCTTTTTATCCGGAAGCGAAACAGCTTTAACAGCAGCAAACCGGGCACGAATGCAATCCCGTGCCGAAGAAAACGATAAACGGGCGAAAAATTTATTAAGGCTTACAAGAAAACCGGATGAGTTAATTACAGCCATCCTCATCGGAAACAATATCTCCAATATTATGCTTCCTACACTCGTTACTGTGCTCGCCCTGAATTACAATTTCAACGTAGGCATTGCTACTGCCATTTTAACGTTTGTACTTATTATTTTCGCGGAAGTCCTGCCTAAATCTATTGCTGCTACCTTTGCAGACAAGGTCGCTTACATAGTCGCACCGGTAATTGCGATACTCGTATTCATTTTTAAGCCGCTCACCTTTTTACTGAACTCTTTCACACGCGGGGTGATCAAACTGATTACCCGGGGTGAAGGGCCGTCGCAGACGTATTCGCGTGAAGAAATCAAAACAATGGTCGACGTGGCCTCTTCGGAGGGAACCTTTGAAAAACAGGAGCAGGACCGGATTAAGCGAGTAATTGATTTTTACCGCAAGGATATCCGTGATGTATTGAAGGTTCCGCGTATGGAGATTATCGGCATCCCGATAGAAAGTAGTTTTCAGGAAGTACGGGACATCACCATCAATCACAATCATACCCGGTACCCGGTGTATAACGACAATATGGATCATATTGTCGGTGTATTTCATGCCAAGCTGCTCCTTATCTGGGCTGAACAAAGCGACAAAACCCTTAATGATTTTATTGATAACAATCCTTTGTATGTAGTAGAGACCAATTCTGTTGACAACGTGTTTAAACGAATGCTGAATGAACAGAAGCACCTCGCCGTCGTGCTCGATGAATACGGCGGTACAATGGGTATGGTCACCCAGGAGGATATTATCGAAGCGATGATCGGCCAGGAGATTGAAGACGAGCACGATACCCGTTCCGAGCAGCTTATTGAGGAGTTGACCGACGAGGTTATTATCTGTGATGGAAAGCTATCCATCAGCCGCTTCAACGAAATCTTTAATACCAGAGTGGAAGAAGAGGAGGATATTATTGCCGGGCTGCTGTACCGGGAATTTGATCATATTCCTGAAGAGGGAGAAACCCTTCAGCATGAAAATCTTCATTTTGAAGTACTGACAATGGATAACAATCAGATTAAACGCGTACGCGTCGTAAAGGAAGAGGAAGAAGAGGAGGACTAATACACTTAAACCCGGAGAATTACTCTCCGGGTTTTTGTTTGTATATTACTAATGCAACAGTACTTTAAGCCAGTAAACTTTTAGTAGCTTTTTCCAGAAAACGTGATAATCTGAGGGTAGCTGTAAAAATCGAAAACTTTTTCTGCAAGGACAGAAAAAGAAGCAAAGAAAGTGGAAGGTAAATCAGAATATGAGTATGTGGGAACTGTTTGTGGCGCTGCTGCTGGGTATCGTCGAGGGGCTTACCGAGTTTGCTCCTGTGTCTTCGACTGGTCATATGATTATTGTCGACGACATTTGGCTCCGCTCTCACGAATTCCTAGGCACCGAGGTAGCCAATACATTTAAGGTGGTTATTCAGCTCGGGTCGATTCTGGCAGTTATTGTTGTATTCCGTAAACGTTTCCGGGATCTGCTTGGGTTTTCCAGAAAAACAGATGTCTCATACAGAAAACTCCGTTTAAGTCATATAATTGTCGGTCTGCTGCCTGCAGGCATTCTCGGTCTTTTGTTTGAAGACTTTATTGATGAACATCTTTTTTCTGCAAAAACCGTCCTGATAGGCCTGGTTATTGGCGCTTTGCTGATGATTGCTGCTGACCTGTTTCAGCCAAAACGAGCCATCCAAAGCGTAGATTTGATTACATACAAAAAGGCTCTGCTGATAGGCTGTATTCAATGTCTGTCGTTATGGCCGGGGTTCTCCCGTTCCGGCTCCACTATCTCCGGCGGCGTTCTCCTCGGGCTCAGCCACCGGGCAGCGGCCGACTTCACATTTATTATGGCTGTACCGATCATGCTCGGAGCAAGCGCCGTTTCTCTTGCGAGTAAATGGGAATACTTCACCGTTGCCATGATTCCTTTTTTTGCTGTTGGCTTTATAAGCGCCTTTTTGTTCGCCCTTGTATCGATCACCTTTTTCTTAAAGCTTATCAACAAGATTCGCCTGATTCCATTTGCTTTATATCGTATTGTCTTAGCCGGGGTTGTCTATGTTGTTTATTTTTAATCATACAAAAAAGATTCTTTTCCGCAATGGAAGAGGCTCCTTTTAGAATGCGTCCATAAACTGCAGGATAGCCGGTCCGAGAAGTACGATAAATAACGTGGGGAAAATAAACAGGACAAGAGGGAACATCATTTTGATCGGGGCCTTCATCGCTGCTTCCTCTGCGCGCTGACGCCGGCCTTCCCGAACGTCCTCCGCCTGAACCTTTAATACATTTACCATTCCAATACCAAGCTTTTCCGCCTGAATGATATTGTATATAAAAGCGTTCAGTTCATCGACTGTGAGCCTTTCCTTCATCCCGTTCAGGGCATCTTTTCTCGTTCGGCCAAGCCGGAGCTCTTCCAGGCAGACTTTAAATTCATCAATCAGGACCCCGCTTTTCCTGGCGGTTACATTATTCAGGGCCGCGTCAAACCCGAGCCCTGATTCCAAACAAATTGTGAGGAGGTCCAGTACATCGGGGAGTTCTTTCAAAGCTTGTTTGTTTCGCTTTGAGGCTTTCATTTTTAAGTAATAGTTGGGCATCAACCAGCCGAATCCAAGTGCGAATACCACCATCAGTAAAGCGGGAAGCAGCTCTGCCGATGCCGCCCATGATAAAACAACCGCAGCCAGAGGAAGAGTGACCATGAGAATTCCACGGAAGATATTAAAATCTACAGGATTACATCCAAAGGGACGTCCTGCCTGCAGCAGCCGTTGTTCAAGCTCTGTGACTTTACCGCGGTTCATCCTTCGCTGATAAAGCTTTTTTATCTTTTTCCACCCCGGCTGCACGACACGCTCGAAAAACGTTGGATTTTCTTCTGTCTCTTCTCCCTGATCAGGATAAAAGTATGTCTGGATCCGGCGCTCAATTACGTTTGCCTTGTCAAAGCGGTAGCTGAGCAGGGTGTAGACAGACAGGGTTATAAAGGAAAAAAAAGCAGCATATAAGATGACCATTTCTACACCTCAATCGTCGTAATTTTCCGGACTAGAAGAAAGCCTATGATACCGCCTATTGCCGCCGCAGCTAGCATCATTCTGCCAATGGGTTCGATAAATAACGTGGTTATATACTCAGGGTTTATTACATAAATTAACGCTCCTAGCCCTACCGGGAGAAGACTGATAATAATACCGGAAAGCCGCCCCTGGGCCGTGAGCGTTTTTACCTGATTGGCTATTTTTTCCCGTTCTCTCGTCGTTTCTACAATTTTATCCAGCAGGTAAGCAAGGTTCCCCCCGACCTGACGCTGAATCAAAAGGGCCTCGACGAGAAGCTCGAGATCTCCGCTCGGCATACGGCGCTTCCAATTATTCAATGCTTCTTCCATCGTACTTCCGTATTGAATTTCCTTCAGCACCAGATGAACTTCCTCTTTAATCGGCGGGTCCGATTCCTCAGAGACCATCTTGAGGGACTGCTGGAAGCTGTGACCTGCGCGAAGTGAGCCAATGATGGTCGTCAGCATATCAGGAAGCATCTGATTAAATTGCTGCAGACGCTTTGATTGTTTTTTCTTCAGCCAGACAGAGGGAATAACATAGCCAACGATCCCTCCGATAGCTAATGTACCAATAAGGTTTGTAAGCAGATAAAATAATCCTGCGCTGATAATTACTGCAAACCACCGGAGCACCCGGAATTCTTCTGCTCTCATCGGTACGCCTGCAGCGCTCAGCTGTTGCTCCAGCAGTTCCTTCTTCCGTGTTGGCTTTTTCTTACGAATTAAAAGCAGCTTGAGCTTTTCATTTGCTTCACGAAGGTAACCCTTTAAAGAAAACGGTTTTTTCGGAACTTCAGCCTCTCCCTCCGCTTCTCCCGAAGTACTGGAGGAAACGGCAAGACTTCCTGCAGCGACCAGAAGAAAGCAGGTGAGAAACATACAAATGAATAAAAGAGTTAAAAGCACGTTAATCCACCATCCGTTCTGAAAAAAGCGAAGGCGGAAGATAAATACCATCATGCTCCATCTGCTCGTAAAATTGCGGGCGGACACCGGTAGGCACGAGTTTGCCGATGATTTTTCCATTTTCATCAACACTCTCCTGCTGAAACGTAAAGATTTCCTGCAGTACGATAATATCGCCTTCCATCGCCTGCACTTCTGTAATGCTCGTAATCCGGCGTGTTCCGTCCCGCAGGCGGGATTGCTGGATGATAACATCGAGAGCCCCGGCGATCTGCTCACGAATCGCCCGTATCGGCAGATCCATCCCAGCCATCAGCACCATTGTTTCAAGCCGGGAGAGCATATCTCTCGGGCTGTTCGCGTGACCTGTGGCAAGAGAGCCGTCGTGCCCTGTGTTCATCGCCTGCAGCATATCAAGCGCCTCCCCGCTCCGGACCTCGCCTATCACAATGCGGTCCGGACGCATCCTTAATGAGTTCCGTACCAGGTCCCTGATGGAGATGGCACCTTTGCCTTCAATGTTCGGCGGCCGTGTTTCCAGTGAAACGACGTGCTCCTGCCCCAGCTGCAGCTCGGCGGCATCCTCAATCGTTACAATGCGATCTTCATTGGAGATAAAGGAGGACAGGACGTTCAGCGTAGTAGTTTTCCCGGATCCTGTGCCTCCACTGACAAATATGTTCAGCTTGGCCTGCACACAGGCATCAATAAAATCGGCCATTTCTTCGGTCAGCGTACCAAAGTTCACAAGATCATGGATCGTAAAAGGATCCTTGGCAAATTTCCTTATAGTTATTGTCGGGCCGCCCAGTGCAAGAGGAGGGATAATAGCATTCACCCGGGACCCGTCCTGCAGCCGTGCATCCACCATCGGGCTGCTTTCATCCACCCGGCGTCCGAGCGGGGCTACAATCTTTTCAAGCACCTGCATGACGTGCTCGTTATCCCGAAATACAACGTCTGTCAGGGTCAGTTTTCCGTTCCGTTCCACGTATACTTTGTCCGGACCATTCACCATGACCTCTGAAACATCTTCATCTAGCAGCAGCGGATTAATCGGTCCGTAGCCTGTTAAATCATTTTTAATATCTTCGATCAGCACGGCCCGTTCCCTGATAGGCGGCAGCTGCTCGTTTTCTTCAATCACTTCCGAGATAATGTCTTCAAGCTCCGGTACGACCTCCTCCACATCATCATTTTTCCGTTCCTTTAAAATGTGTTTAAATACCAGGCTTTTCACTTCTGCATGACCTGGAGAAAATGCCGGCTTAGCTGGCTTTTCCTTAACTTTTTCTTCTTGAGCAGGTTTCACTTCAGGCTTTTCCGGAGAAGCTTTTTGCTTTTCTTCCGGAGCAGGAGAAGCCTCGGGCTCCGGTTTATTTTTTGCTTCTAAACGATTCAGTAGCCCCATTATTTATCGTCCCCTGGTTTCGCCTTTGTTTTTCGCAGCAGTCGATGAAGAAAGGTTCGGGAAGAAGCAGAAGACCGTTCCTGCGCAGCAGGCAGAAGTGTTTTCCCTATAAGCTTTATCCTTTTGGAAATCTCTGCTTTTGGATGGTCGATCACAAACGGCCTCCCGGTGTCCATGGCCGTAACGACCCGGCTGCTGTCATCCGGCATATAAAACAGTTCGTTCACTGCAAAAAGGTCTGAAAAGTCCTGCCCGGCCAATTTTCCTTTAACGGTCGCCCGGTTGACCACCACGCTACATTTATCCTTTAGTCCAAGTGCCTGAAGGGCTTCAACCATCAGGCTCGTATTTTTTAATGGAGCCATTCCATTGGTGGTCACGATGAAAATATCATCCGCCTGTTCAATAAAGGCCAGACTGCGGTCATTCAGTCCGGCAGCTGCTTCGACGACTACCAGGTCGTTATCCTGTTTTAACGAAGCTCCTATAGTGGACAGCTGCCTTTCGTCTATAAGATCTGCCAACTCCGGCCGGGGCGGCGCTGCCAGTACATGGAACCCCTTTTCATGCTTAATACAAAAGTTCTGCAGACGGTCTTTTTGTACAGGCTTTGCTGCATCCAGAATGGTTGAATACGGCTCTATATCCAGCGCAAGCGCAAGATCCCCAAACTGCAGATCACCATCCACAACAGTCACTTTCTGGTTCTGGGAAGCAAGATAAACAGCAAGGTTCGCCGTCAGTATCGTTCGTCCCGTGCCGCCGGAAGCACTGCATACCACAGCCATCTTCCCCTGGTCTGCTCTCCGGTCAGTTGATTGTTCCACGCTTTACTCCCCGCTTTCTTCAAACTGGGTAATCCGGTTGCTGATCCACCCGGAGCTGTCTTCTCCGTATTCTACAAATACCCAAGTCCTGTTTTCTTCATCCTGTTCAAACTGGTCCGTGTACTCCAGCCGGGTGCTGCTGTTCACCACTTCCGTTACTGAGGCATCCAGGCTCGGCGACTCCCGGATATTGGCGCGGTACGTGTATGGCGATAGCTGTAAGGATTCCTGAATATCTCCAGCAGAAGATTCTTCTTCCGATTGTGCAGGGGCCTCATCTCCCGGCACCGTTTCCTCATCCGTTTCGTTACCTTCATCTTCGGAAGACCCTGTTTCATCTTCTTCAGGAAGGGGCTGTTCTTCGGCTTCCTGACTACTGTCGGCCGCATCATCTTCATTTGGTTCTGTATCCTCTTCAGTGTTTTCTTCTACAGAAGGGGCAATAACTTCCACTGAATTATCAGACGATTCCCCCGGCCCGCTCCCTTCGGTGGCCTGGCTGTATATGGACAGGTGCAGATCCCCGTCACCCTGGTTGGCGTTCGCTATCTGCGCCGCCCCTTCCTGCGTCAGCTCGAGAGTTACTGCCTGGTACTCTGTGGTTTCCTCTTCCGTACTTTCTCCATCTTCCTCCTCAGAAGAAGCACCGGTAGTTTCCTGAAAACGTTCACCTACCGCAAGCACCTTTGCCTGTTCGACCAGCACCTCTGTTTGCATCTCGCCGTCTTCATTTTCCCTAGTGGACAAAACATCAACATAGTCGTCCGGCTCCAGCAGGTACGACACGGATTCTTCATAATCCACGTTGACCGATACTCCCCGTCTTCCCTCTTCCACCTGCTGGGCCAGCGGGGCATCGCTGTCGTCAGCGCTTTGGAAGTGATTGTCCAAAATAACTTCCTCATCCGCCAGATCCGATTCCGCATAAGTACCGGTCACATCCCCGGGCTCACGGATGGCATTCGGGTGCATCTGCTCTTCCGGTATTTCGACCACTTCCACCATGTCTCCGGTAATTCTCGTTCCTTCTTCAATCGCTTCTGTTGCCGCGACCACTTCTGTAATTTGCGTGTCTGTCTCTTCTGCTTCCTCCGGTCCGTCTCTTGTAACAAATATGTAGAAAATAAACGTCGTTATCACGCCGGCTATTAAAGCGAACAGCAACAGTTTTTTTGGCTTCATGTTATCCCATCCCTACTGAGTCATTCTGGTTGTGTATGCCCCCCGGTTGGCACTTCCTTCTACTATAGTACCGCTGTCCACCCGCTTAATAAATCTTCCCCGGACCGAATCATCATTCTTACCCATGCGATCCTCCAGGTAAAAATAGGCGAATCCTCGTATTTCCACTTCTCTGTAATTGTCCTTGTTTCCAATGGGAGCATATACCGGGATGAGCATGATTCTGTCGCAGTCACGATCATATTCGTTTCCATCCGGGCAGTCGTCGATGCGGTGATTGACTCCCCGCTCCGTAGGACCCGAAATGTTACCTGTCTGTGTATTAACTTCGTCCCCGACACGCAGAGGCTCATCGTAGCCTTCTTTTAATGTTTCTTCGTACGTTTTAGCGCCCGGCCCTTCCAACGCCAGAATGCCGAAATTCCCACCTGAAGAATCGCCGGAATCCACCTTCAGATCATACGTTTCGTCAAAAACCAGATTCGTTTCTTCATTGATGCCAAATGGAGCAGCTCCTGCCGCTTCCCCGACAGCACCCACCTCCACTTTGGCTTCCGCATTAATATCCACCGTTTCCATCCCGAATAAAGAAGAAAAAAACACGTCGGTGGGGCGTTCCAGCTCCACCCGTACCGACTGTTCCTCCGAAACATCCATATCAAATAAGCTTTCCGATTCCCCGTGCGCGTCCAGCACTTCATCTACTACGTTTGAAACCTCTTCCTCGGAATTCATTAATTCCTGAGCGCCGGATAAAGCAGTCGCATTCACCGTTTTCTGCAGACTGCTCTGCGTTTTGTATAAATGACCGCCGTCAATGACCACCCCGCACATCGCTGTTGCTATTCCGAGACCTAGCGCCATAAGAATTAAAGCGTTCCCCTTTTCATTTTTTATCCATGCCTTCATAAAGGTCACTCCACCCTTATCGTTGAATTCGTTTCGATCGTATAGGGAATAGAATAATCTCCCAGCAAATTAAAAATGGACGACGGATAAGCCGTCTCCACCGTCATGTAGTCTCCGGAGTTTCGGTTTTCCGGTGTGATCGTAACAGAAAGCTCATCGGGGTTCCCGCTGTCAAAATTCTCTGTGACGTAACTGCTAATTGCTTCATCGTCCTCTCCGAAGCTGCCGATCCGGACTGCTTCTTGGGTAATGAGTTCGAGCTCCTGATGCGTATAGAGCACCCGCCCGAAATCCACCATCCCAATAAGCAGTGCAATAATGAGCGGAAGAACGAGCGCAAATTCAACCAGCGACTGTCCGTCTTCCTGCCTCCACATTTAAAACAGCATCCCTTCCGTAAATAAGTTCACAGCGGCACCGAGAGCTATAGCCACACCGTACGGGTACGTTTTCGAAAGTGATTGTCTGGACAATCCTCCCGGCGCCCTCGTTCCGCTTTTTATATGAGTAAGTTTGTAAAAGAATGATTTCAGAATATTTTTGTTGCGAAGCAGCACAATAAGTCCCATCAGTGCGCCGAGAAGCGCGATGAAAATAAAGGACTGCAGCACGAATGTGCCGCCTTTCAGTGCCCCCACTAATGCCAGCAGCTTTACATCTCCTGCTCCCATGCCACCCATGGCGTATGGAATAAACAAAAGGGCAAAGCCAATCAAAAATCCAAGGAAGGAATGAAACAGCCCTTCCCACCCTGACACTGCCCCGTGGAAAATAAACGCGAGCAGCATGGCCGGAAACAGAACTTTATTATAAATTTTTCGTTCCTTTATATCTGTAATCGCACAGATAAGCAGAACCGCGATTAGGATCCAATCGATAAGTCCCAAGCTTCATCCCTTCCTTTCAGTTTTGACTTAGTGAGGTATTTAATGGACCCTCCCAAGCATGGAAGGGTCCATTAAATTCTTAATTATTCGGGGGTTTCGGCATCTTCGGGATTTGTCAGACCATCTGTGACGTCCCCAAGTATGGTATTTATTTCGTCACCGAGAGTTACTATGGCTGCAATAACTGCAACCGCAATCAACCCTAGAATTAAACCGTACTCTGTCATGCCCTGTCCTTCTTCTTCCACTACCAAATTTTTAAAAATTTCGACCATTCTGAACACTCTCCTTCTAATTGTAAATAATTGCTTGTCTAAGAGAATCGAGTCAACTAATCCGCCGGCTGGAAGCTTCTTCAAGAGCAAGAACGTCGCCGGGTGCAAGGTCTGCTGCCTGAATGCTTCCCGCAGGAAGCTCGATGACCGACGCAGTACCTTTTACCTTTTTTCCGATTTTCCCTGGGTGCAGTTCTTCGTCCACTTCAAGCACTTCCATCTCCCGGCTGAGATAGAGCACATCTACAGGGAACTTCATCCAAAAGGTATGAATCGATGGACAAGGGGAAATATGAAGGCCGGAATTAGCCGGGAAATGCTTTTTGAACATTAATCCCCTGAATCGCTGATAAAAATTGTATGCCCCTGCCACATTTTCCGCTATCACCTGTCTGGAATGAAGAACTACCAACTTCAAATGCCTGGCACCTCCTGTTAAACATGCTCATTTCTTTAGAATCAAGCCTTTTGGCTTATGTATTAATTATACCCCGTGAATTTATTGTAAAATATCCCCTGCTGTTCCTGTTATACGGTATATTTAATAGGTTATAACTCCTACTTATGCTCCTATTTTTACTCATTTTAAAATCCTTCGTACTTTACCTGATACGCTTTCGAAATAGCCCGTGCCCGATCCGGCACATCCAGCTTTTTGAAAATTTTTGTAACGTGATTTTTCACCGTATGGTCGCTAATAAACAGTTTTTCAGCGATCTCGCGGTTATTATCTCCTTTTATAATCAGCTCCAGCACTTCCTGCTCCCGGGAGGAGAGAGGTGGTTTGTTTGGTACTGCCGGAACCACCGATTCTTCTTTCACCTCTGCCGAATCCTGAAAAAACAGCTCCTGGTCGTTGATAAACGTTTGCTCCAGGAAATTCAGAAAGCTATCCTTCCATTCTTCCGAGATGTTTGTCATCGCTTGTATTTCCCTCCGGCCTCCGCTTTCTGCATACACCATGGTCATAGCAAATACTTCAGCCTGCGCCCCTGTGCTTAAACGTGATCTGTTAACACCCCCCTTGAGGGAACGGCCTTCTTCCAACACTTCTCCGACCTGGCTGTCCGGCATTAATTCCTGGATGATCGCCGGGGAATAAGCAGACAGCCTGCATGCCCCTGTGATGGATGATACAAAGGAAGTTGAAAAGTTTCCATTAGCAGTATATTGCTCAGCAATTTCCGCTGCCCGGCTTGAGAGTGCAAAGGCTTCCGGATCAAATTGTTTTACCGCCAGATGCATGGCATCGAGCTGCTTATGCATGCTAAGTCCCGACTCCTCTCCGGAAAGCTTCATGGACACACCGCCGATCACAGAGAGAGCTTCCAGAAATTCCTCTACCTGCCGGGTTCTCACTTCCTGCGTACCTACGCAGAGTACTCCAAGTATTTCCCCCTGAAAAATTAAAGGGCACTCGAGTACCGGCTCCTTCCACGGCGTTTTCGCCTGTTTCACTTTTTCACGCTCTGTATCCAGTCCAGAAAAATATTCTGCCGCTGTGCTTTCTGCATAAAGCTCCAGCTCCTGCCTGGAATATCCTCTTGAAATCATCCGGTATTTTCCGCGCTCTTTCTTTTTCAACAGCAGCATGGCGAATGTGCCCTGACTCATGCTCAGACTGGCGTCTATAAGTATATAGCTGACTTTTTTTATATCCGGGCCAGCCGCCATCAGCCTGCCTATTTCGACCAAAGACCCCAGCTGTTGAATTTGACGATTATTTTCCTCTGCAAGCCAGTCTGTTTTCACTTTAGCTTCTATTACCGAAATCATGGTGAGTAAAAATTCTTTTCCTTTTGCGGATAAAAACTTGCGAGAAAAGCTCCCTCCAAAGATGACGGCGGAGGCTCCATTAGTTTGCTGGATCGGCAGCGCAAAAAACAGAAGAGGCGAAAGCCCGTAACGCTGCCAAAAATAACTTTGGGGGCGTTCCTTTAAATTTTCCAAAAACAAAGTCTCCTCTGACAGCAGCACTTTGCCGAGCGGCCCTTCCCCGGGGTGGAATGAAAGAGCCTCTAACGCCTCCCTATGCTTTCCGGTCACGCATGTCGTTTCGTATACACCTTCCTCCCCCTCTTCCGCTATCCCTAGTACCTCTGCTTCTTCAAGACCATCAATGAGCAGCTTCAGTAATTCTTCCGTAGATTGCCGCTGAAGGGCCCGGTGCATTAACATGGTATGATTTTCGGATGAAGACTGCCCGTCAAAGCAAAGCGCCAGGACATTTGCCGCCTTTTGGAAACGGCCAAGCCATTTTTCTCTTTCCTCGATATAAAACGACGGTGTCTGTTTAATGATTTCCTTCCAGCCGCCCGTTTTTCCATACGTTGATTCAAGACTTGCTTCCACTGTTTTTTGTGCCCCTTCTTCAACCAGCAGTCCAGCCAGCAAAAAATAATTTGGGCTTTCATTTTTTTGCAGCGGAACCACTGCTATATGAATCCCAGGAAAAAGATCGTAGAAAAAAGGCTCTCGTGCGTTTAACTTTCCTTTAAACATATGATTTATTTTATCTCTGAGCCCTGACTCCGGGGCAGTATCGAGCGCTGCGAACAGTTCATTTTCCCCGTCGGTAAAAGCAGCTTCGTTCCCCAGGCTGTCAACGACTAGCAAAGTAACATTATATAAGGAAGTATACATCGCCTGTATTTCCTCCATTATCTCTGTACGCTGATCCCTCATAAATACGGCCCCCTATGCTTCGTTCTTGGCCCTGTGGCTGTATATTAGCTTTAAAAAATAAGCTTTCAATAGGAAACAGGGACCTTTTGCCTTGTCCTGTAGTCCTAATTTCAATGTATACGCATTTTATACCTTTATCAGGGGAAATTAAAAGCTTTTTTCAGGATCTCCGGGCAATTCAAGAAGAATTTACCTTTCTCTGTGAATGCATATGCGACCAAACTCACTGGTCCTTTTACTTTGATTGCTCCTATTGATTTCGGTATGATGGATGCATTCATTCCATAGGAGGCATGGCAATGCGAAAAACTGTTTACATTCATGTGGGTTATCACAAAACAGCTACTACATTTCTGCAGAAAAGCATTTATCCTAAATTGAAACAGCAAATTACATATCTTTCCCGAAAGCGAATTCAGCAGTATCTCTATCAGGTACGGCATAAAAAATTATCAGAAGCACAGATTCTTGAACTGCGCAGCGGGATAGAGGAAATGGCAGAACCTGAAAAACCGCTGCTCATTTCCTACGAGGGGCTTTCCGGCAATCCAATGTCCATGAGAGAAAAAATTAAAGACAATCACACTATTTTAAAGGACCTCCGCCGCGTGTTCCCAGAAGAAACCTACGATGTGCATATTATTGTCGGCGTCCGCCATCAGCTTGATCTTCTTACCTCGCTTTATGTGCAGTACATTCACCAGGGCGGCTACAAGCAAGCTGACACCGTGTTTGAAGAATGGGAACGTCTCGGTGTCCTTGACGGCTACTACTACTTTAATTACCTGGAACAAGTAAAGCATTTATTTGGCAGCAGCAACTACTATCTCATGCAGTACGAACGGTTCAGAGAAAATGAAATGAAGGAGCTCACAAAACTTCTTCAGTATATGGGAATTACAGAGGTGCCCGAATACAGTCCTGCAAAGGTTAATCGAAGCTATGGCACAATGCAGGTGAAAGCTGCAAGAAAGATGAACTATTTCCTAAAAACCCCCTTCAACCCAAACGCTCCTGTGCCAACGAAAAGAAGAACGCCTGTCTCCAGGGTTATACTGCAGAATAAAGCAAGCTTTACGCTTCATTATAAAAGATATTCCCTGCCGGAATCTCTGCAGCAGGTGCTTCAGGCAAAATACGAAAGCGACAATCAATTGTTTTTTCACCATTACGGAATCGATTACACGAAGAAGGAAATTTAGTGGACCTAATTTTCAATAGCTGTTCCCATCTTGCTTCAGGTTAGGATTGAACGTTGCTTTCCCCGGGTAAAGTTATTCAAATCATTTGAAGGAGGCTGAGATATGTATGAACAGGAACAAAGGGACGCAGCTGATAAGCCAAACCGTTTGTTTTTAAAAATCACTAAAAAACCTCTTCTTTCTTCTTCTATTGTTTATAGTGTCATGCTGACCGCCATAGCGATTATTGGTATAGCTGGAAAAGACAAAAATTCAAATTAATTAGAGAATCAAAAATAGTTAAAGGAGACCCGTTTGTGCCGGGTCTCCTTCTTTAATGTCCCGCCTGCCATGGGCGGGGCGTCCGCTGCATGGTCGTTTGTTTTGCGGGCAGATCTTTTCGCTGCACTGTTTTAGGCTGCATTCCGCTTTCAATCCGGGACTTTACTTTCGCATCCATTCTTGGCACGTGCACCGGCCGAAATATTCTCCGTGCCGTTTCCGCGCATGAAGGACACGGGGCTTCATTAACCCGGGCGCCTTTTGACATAATCCAGCTTTCGAACGTACCGCACGTCCGGCATTCAAAGGTGAACTGGGCCATGCTAATCAAGCTCCGGCAAAATATTTTTATAAAATATATCTTTAGGCAGGGCGAGCGTGCAGCAAGCATTCGGTATATCCACGACACCTGCTACAGTGCCCTGTACCGGCGCAGTACCCAAGAGCATATAGGCCTGCTCCCCTGTGTAGCCGAGTGTTTTCAGAAAATCAATCGCATTCAGGCACGCATTCCTGTAGGCGACATTGGCATCAAGATATGTCTGCGCTCCCGAGAACTCGTTCACCGACACGCCTTCAAAAACGAGAAATTCATTGTAATGCGGCATGACCGGTCCTGGCTTAAAGACAGGGTTACGCTTAATACGGTGTTTTTCCATGCCGTTCTTTATCACGTGTACTTTCAGGTCTATCCAGCCAGGCATTTCAATGCCGCCGCAGAACGTAATTTCTCCGTCTCCCTGCGAGAAATGAAGATCTCCTACAGAAAGCTTCGCTCCATCTACAAACACCGGAAAGTACACTCTTGACCCTTTCGAAAGGTTCTTAATGTCGCAGTTGCCCCCGTTTTCCCTCGGTGGCACCGTTCTTGCTCCTTCGGCGGCTACCCGTTCGAACTCTTCCCCTTTGAGTTCACCGAGCACGACCGAATCCTTCGTTGGAAGATTTGCAAGCGGAGGCACCCGGTCAGGGTTTGTATCCACCAGTTCCTTCTCCCTGCGGTTCCATTCATTCAGCATGTCCTGTGAAGGAGCCACGCCGATCAGCCCCGGATGAATAATGCCTGCAAACTTAACATTCGGCACATGCCTCGAAGTAGCATAAATACCTTCAAAATCCCAAATGGATTTGGCTGCTTCCGGATAATGGTCCACTAAAAAGCTACCGCCGTTTTCTTTGGCGAAAATACCGTTAAATCCCCATTCATGCGAGTGAAACGTGCCGATATCCAAAATATCAACAACGAGCAGGTCCCCCTCCTCCACGCCGTTCACATGCACCGGCCCGCTTAGTACATGCACACGGTCAAGGTTCACATGTTTAATATCCGAAGGGTCATCATTGTTGCTGATCTGGCCGTCGGTCCAGTCCAGGCATTCCATCCGGAACGTTTCTCCCGGTTCTACAGAAAAAGCGGCAGGAATGTCCGGGTGCCAGCGATTGTGACCCGGGGTCGTCTGCTGGTCCATTGTTTTATTGAGGTCTACTTCAAACAGTTTTTTCGGCATATAAAACCCTCCTGTTTATAAAGATAGTCAGAGACACGGCAGACGATATTTAAATTTTCTGAATATATAAGCTAAAAAAGGAGGGAGTCCCCCCTTTTTCTGTTCTTATGCCAAAGTAATCGACTCATCCGCATAAACGCTTTGAACAGAGCGGATAATCTCTATGCCATCATCCATCGGACGCTGGAACGCCTTACGCCCCATAATCAGTCCCATGCCGCCGGCACGCTTGTTAATTACCGCTGTTTTTACAGCATCTTCCAAATCCGACTCTGCAGAACCGCCGCCGGAGTTGATTAAGCCGGCCCGCCCCATAAACGAGTTCATCACCTGATAACGGGTCAGGTCAATTGGGTGGTCGCTTGTCAGCTCTGAATAAACCTTGTCGTGCGTTTTGCCGTAGCCGACAGCTGTATAGCCGCCGTTGTTGGTCGGCATCTTCTGTTTCACAATATCAGCCTGCAGGCTGGCTGATAAATGGATCGCCTGACTCGTCAGATCGGAAGCAGTGTGATAATCGGTGCCGTCTTTTTTAAAGCCGGGGTTACGCAGATAGGCCCAGAGAATAGTGCCAAGACCGAGCTGATGAGCCCGTTCAAAGGCCTGCGACACTTCCTGGATCTGGCGGTCGCTCTGCTCTGAACCGAAGTATATCGTTGCTCCGACCGCAACTGCTCCCATCTCATAGGCCCGCTCAACAGAGCCGAACATAATCTGGTCGTGCGTTTCCGGGTAAGTTAACAGTTCATTGTGGTTAATTTTGGCAATGAAAGGAATTTTGTGCGCATAATCTCTTGCGATCGAGCCAAGTGCCCCGACCGTTGAAGCTACAGCATTACAGTTACTTTCCATCGCAAGCTTCACAATATTTTCCGGATCGAAATACATCGGGTTCGGAGCAAATGAAGCACCTGCCGAATGCTCGATTCCTTGGTCTACCGGCAGAATGGACAGATAACCCGTTCCGCCTAGCTGTCCGTGGTCAAACAAGCTCTGCAGGTTGCGCAGAACTACCGGAGAACGATCTGTCGATTTGTATACCCGGTCGACGAAGTCAGGGCCCGGCACATAAAGGTTTTCCTTCGGTACCGTTTTGCTTTCATGATTTAATAAGTAATCCGCGTCCTGTCCTAATATTTCCTTCGTTGAAGCCATCATAATACCTCCTCACCAGTTTAGGAAATTCTTCTTACCTAATTCCCTTTTTAGGGAAGAACATAAACAAATTTTCGAAAGATTTTATGAAGGGCACTGCCTCTGGAAAAATGTTTATATGAATGATTTTCGCTTTAATTATAAGATTCTTTAGGATTGTGACGATATATATAACAAGTGCTGCTCCTTAATTAAAACTTTTATAATGCAATCAACTTTTCCGCTGGAAAGGGCGTTTCTTATGAAAATAAATTATCTGTTTGTGATGTTTTTTTTGTATATGTTCCTTAGTATTTTCATAGGAATCGGTTTTGCTGTCCTTATGCCGGTCGTCATTCCCATACCTGGTTCTTTTTTACAAATGTTTTATATTGCTTCGATTGCAGCTGGCGTCGCACTCGGGCTTTTGAATTACTTTCTTTTCTTCGGCTTTGTACGCAGGTGTATCTTTCATTTTCAGACTGTATTGACCTCTGTGCGAAACGGGGACCTGAGCGCCCGCGCCTCCTTTCAAAGTACCGGAATGATTGGTCGTTTAAATGCCGATTTGAACCGTACCATTGCCCACCTTGAAATAACCAAAGAAATGGCTGGACGCGACGATTTAACAAAGCTGCCCAACCGGGCTGCCCTGCAGCAGTTTTTTCAGGAAATCTCCGAAGCGCGCCTTCCTTATCTTCTCTATTTTATCGACGTTGACCAATTCAAAACCATTAATGATACTTACGGCCATGTTACCGGCGACCGCGTGCTTCAATTTACTGCCGGCAGAATTGCCAGCGCCTGCTTTTCGGAACAGCGTCTTTATCGTTTAGGTGGAGATGAGTTTGTCATCATGGAAATAACTGGAACAAAAAATGGAAAAAGCACGCAGCTGACTCAAAGCCGGATAGATCAGCAGCTCCGGGTCCCCTACACAGATGGGGAAAACACTTTTACGATCACCGTGAGCGTTGGAACTTACGAATCCCTGAATCAGCAGGAGGATTTCGCCGCCGTGCTTCATAAAGCCGATCAGGCAATGTATAAAAACAAACGTCAAAAGCATAAAAATATACTTCCTTTAAGCGAATAAATACGGGAAGCCTTTAGTCCACCGAAAAATCCCTTCACAATTTCTTCATTTTTACAGTAACAATGACCTATACTTTTGAGCCTAATTTATATCGATAAATGTCTGTAGAGTTAATTCTTTTTATCTGTTTATTATTTCCATTCCATCATTCTCACAAAAAGCAGAAATAAAAGAACAACAGCTATATTTTTCGCAGGGGAAAGTATTACTACATTAATTTAAAGGGGTGTATGGAATGAAGGGATGGTTTAACTTCAAAAGTCTTCGCGCGAAAATCCTAACTGGTTTTTTGTCACTTGTGGTGCTGGTAACAGCACTCGGAATCTATAATTTTTACGCTAACAGCAAGGCGAATGCCGAAACCGAAGGCATCGTTGAGGAGCAGCTGCCGCTGTTAATCGCTGACGAAAAGCTCGCTTTTAATATGGCCCAGCGTGTTGCTTTATCCCGTGGATACCTTTTATTCGGCGACGAGGAATTCAAAAGCAGCTTCATGGAATATACCGAGGAGAGTGCTGCCCTGGAAGAGGAAACAATCGCCGATTTCGGTTCCGATGAACTAGGAGCCTTAATAGAACAAAGCATCGAATGGGAGCAGATTATTACCTCAGAAGTATTTCCAGCCTATGAAGCAGGAAATGAAGAAGAAGCTAAACAAATTTTAAACACAGAAGCTAAACCGCTAGCCCGCGAGATTATGACCGGATTTGAAGAAACCGCAGCAGAAAGAGAAGGAGAAATTACTGCAGCGGGAGAAAATATGCTTGAAAGCGGCAGAAACATGATGACCACCGGCACTATTATTTCGCTCCTGGTGATCATTGCCGGTGTGGCAATTGCCTTTTTCATGGCGCGCACGATTTCTGCACCGATCAAGGCAGTTATGCAGCGGATGCAGTCCATTGCCGATGGCGATTTGAGCCAGGAGCCGATGCAGACTACTACACGCGACGAAACCGGCAAGCTCGTCCTCGCTGCCAACCAGATGAATGACAACATGGCCCAGCTGCTTACACAAATTAAAACGATGTCCGCGAATGTATCGGGTCAGAGTCAGAATTTAACCCATTCTGCCAACGAGGTGAAAGCAGGATCCCAGCAGGTGGCTGTTACGATGGAGGAGCTTGCTTCCGGGGCAGAATCCCAGGCCACAAGTGCCAGCAGCATTGCCTCTTTAATGAGTGATTTCACAGAAAATGTTTCTGAGGCCCATACAAAGGGGGAAGACGTCCGCAATGCCTCGACTCATATTTTGTCTATTACAAATGAAGGTCGCGAGCTGATGGATAATTCGGTTCATCAAATGGAAAAAATCGATGCTATTGTGAAAAATGCCGCTGTGAAGGTTGAAGGACTTGATAAACAGTCCCAGGAGATTTCAAAATTAGTGTCTGTCATTAATGATATTGCTAACCAGACCAATCTGCTTGCTTTAAATGCAGCCATTGAGGCTGCCCGGGCTGGCGAACAGGGGCGCGGCTTTGCCGTGGTCGCTGATGAAGTGCGGAAGCTGGCCGAGCAGGTCTCTGCTTCCATCACAGATATTACCGGCATCGTTGAAGGAATTCAGAACGAATCTTCTTCCGTCACTGCATCTCTGCAGTCAGGCTATAAAGAAGTGGAAATCGGCACCACCCAGATCCAGACCACAGGTGAAACCTTTAATACAATTAATACTGCTATTCAGGAAATGGCAGAAAATCTTCAATCTGTTACTCAAAATCTGGCAGCTATCTCTTCAAGCAGCCAAGAAATTAATGCTTCTATTGAAGAAATAGCTTCAGTATCCGAGGAATCTGCTGCCGGAGTTGAACAGACTGCGGCTTCCGTCCAGCAGACGAGCAGCTCCATGGAGGAAGTTTCCGCTAATTCGGAAAACCTTAACGATCTTGCCCGCCAGCTGAACGCTGAAGTAGATAAATTCAAGCTGTAATATGAGCAGGACGGCCCGGAGATTTTTTCTCCGGGCCTTCTTTGTTATTCAAGATCTGTTTTACGCTTCAGCGCCGTTACTGCCGGCCCTTCAATAACTTCTCCGTCATAGGAAAATCTTGAACCATGGCACGGACAGTCCCAGCTCCGTTCTGCATTGTTCCAGGAGAGATCGCAGCCCATATGTGTACAGGTGGTGTCTACAACATACAGTTGGCCCTTTTCGTCCCTGTAAGCGCCTGCCTTTCCGTCTTCCGTATTGATTAAAGCTCCTTCATCATTCTCCAGGTTCTTTTCTTTATCCCCTCTGTTGGCCTTTCCTTTAATCATTTCTTTTCCTACGTCCATGTTTTCGGAGGCAAAGGATTGAATGTTTTTCTTTTTCAGCTCGGAGCGTGTCGGATCAAAAGCTTCCTTATACACATTCTCCTTGCCGAGTACATAATCAGCGAGCATTTTCCCTGCTGCTTCACTGTTGCTCATGCCCCACTTCATAAATCCGGTGGCAGTAAAAATCTGTTCTTCCCCGGATGTCATTGGGCCCACATAGGGCATTTTGTCCAGAGTGATCATATCCTGCGCCGACCAGCGGTAAGGCACCGTCTGCAGGCCGAAGTACTCTTCCCCGAAGCTGCGCAGTGCTTCGTACCGTTCGAACGTATTCGTTTCATTTTTTCCGGACGTGTGTCCTTCTCCGCCAATTAAAAGCAGATTCTCCCCATTTTCATCCTTTGCTGTACGAATTGACCGCGAAGGGGAATCTACACTGATGTACATATGCTTTGGCATCGTCTGAACTTTCGCCCCGATGATGTATGAACGCTCCACATGCAGACGACTATAGTATTTCCCCATACCGTCGTTAAAAGGGAAATGACTTGTTACCAAAAGGTAGTCGCTGGTAATCGTGCTGTCGTTGTTTGTGTTCACCACTACTTTCCCCTTGGCTTTATTCACATCAGCTGCACGTGTATTCTCGTATACACGCCCGCCAAGACGAACAACTTCTTCAAGAAGAGCCCGGTAATAATGCACTGGCTGAAACTGAGCCTGATCGCGGATTACGAGAGCCCGCTCGACAGCGTACGGAAGATCATGTTCGTCAGAAGCATCGCCGCCGTTTACATTTAATAACCGGTACGCCTCCGCTTCCTTCTCCATCACTTTTTTCTGCTGCTCGCTTTTCGTATAAATAAAAGCGTCCCGCTCCTCCCATTCACAGTCAATATTAAGCTCAGTAACCCGCTTGCGCATATCGCTGATCGCCTGTTCGTTAGCTTCAAAATACTGGCTGGTTTTTTCCCGGCCGTGATTCTGAATGAGTTCATCATACACCATCCCGTGCTGGGAGGATATTTTTGCCGTGGTGTTCCCGGTTGTACCTTCGAGCACCCTGCCCGCTTCTAGCAGCACCACCCTCGTTCCGGCCTTTGCTAGATAGTAAGCTGCTGTGATGCCGGCTGCCCCGGCTCCTGTGATAGTCACTTCAGACGTGTCTTCTCCACTGTGTGCAGGCATGTGTGTAGTTTCGCTTTCCTTAAGCCATAAAGAATTGGGATATAAAGGGACATGTTTATCGTTAGTCATTGCAGTTCCTCCTTATAATTATTCAGGCTGCCGGTGTTTCATCCTGTCTGGGACGGGCCGCTTTATACCAGTGCCAGCAGAGAATTACCATAATGGCAATATCCACCGCGTCCCCCCCGTAATACATCAGCATCGAACCCGCCTGCGCAGCTTCCTGCCCGACTCCGTGCGGCGGCGCGGCATATAAATACTTGGATAAAATACCGTGTCCTGCAAGGGCTGTTACAAGCACCCCGGACCGAAACAAAAAAGAATACCGGTGCGGCGCCGGATCGATATAAATAATAGAAGCTGTAAACACATATCCCGCTAAGAAAATATGAATATGAATGGCAGTATAAACAAGAGCAGACTCATGCATCAATACGTACAATCCAGTCGTATACAAAAGCCATAGGCCTCCGATGTTTAGCACTGTGGCCGTCACCGGATGAGATACTATTGCCACAAAGCGGCTCCGCAGTAATTTAGCCAGTTTTTTCGCTGAAGGCACCGGGAGAGTGCGGAGAGCAAGCGTCACGGGGGCCGCAAGCACCATACAAAGCGGGGCCAGCATACCAAGCAGCAAATGGCCGGTCATATGAATGACAAATGAATCATGAGCCATCCGGGGGAGCGGCCCAAGCACCGAAATGACTGCCGCCGCTGTCCCGACAGCAAACAGCCCAATGCGATATACCGGCCATCCAGTGTCACGAAAAGCGGCAGCAAGATACAAGAGACAGACAACGACAAAAGGGGCTGCGAGCACACCTTCTGCAAAATAATGTAAAGTAGTCATCGGTTTACACAGCTGCTCTCTGCTTTTTTATCCGCGAAGTTTGTCTCCATATGATTATTCCGGCTACAAGAAGTATGAACGCACTGATGTTCCATACTAAATCATATGGCAGAATGTCCACACCGTACCTTATTTGATGGATCCCCATCCACTTATGCTGAACGATCCCGTCATACAGCTGAAAGAAGCCTACTCCGGTTAACACTCCTCCGATCCACCGGCGCAGCCAGAAGCTCTGCCGGCGCCGAAGATCAGCAAACATAAACAGGGCAGCTACTGTCGCAAACCAGCTGAATGCATGAAAAAAACCATCCGAAACGATCCCGACAGCCGTGGTCGATAAATCGTAAAAATGATGCCAGTTCAGCAGCTGGTGAAAAACCACTTCATCTATAAAAGCGATGAGCCCGAGACCGAAAAGAAGGCCGGATATCAAGTTTCTTCCGGCATAATTCGCCTGGTTTCTCCGAAGCATCGCTTCGTTTTTTTCTGACATGACTAAGCCTCCTACGTTACATATCCGTTTTCACACGATTGCTCGAAAAAAGCACGTGCGTGCCCAGATAAAAATGAAACATATATTCTGCTGTTCCCATCAGCACAGCGGCTGTTATTGCTGCAAGCAGCACCGGGCCCGAAAAGGAAATTACAGCACCTGCAATTAAAATAATCGCAAATACCAGACCGGCATCTATAGCCGCTGCGATCAAGCTTTTTACACGGGGGAGCAGCACGAGATCACCGAGCGGATAGCTGATTGCGCCGATAATAATAGTAAGCACCAACACACTCCAAACAGAGACCCCGTTTGCGATACCGAGCACCAAAAATAACAGAGCCGCTGTCATTACCCCTTTTCCAGTTAATGCTTTAACGTGCTTCATGTTCTCCTCCTTTCTGAAGCTGGTTTATAAAACGCAAAAAGCCAGGGAAAGACGTATCTCTTTTCCTGGCTTACCGCAAGGCTGTTGTCCCGCGATTGCTGCCCTCATTTATTCTGATAATGTCTGGCTATACTTCTATTTCCTTCAAAAGTATATCCATAAACGCTCTTTTAGTTTCAAGGATACTCTCTCTGCAAAAATTTTACATTCTCAAACCGCTTTGATCTCTTACTGCTCACGGAATTTTAAGCGGTAGACCCTTCTCGGTCTACCCCGGTGCCCTGACTGTTCTTCTCCTGTTTGCACTGCTATCTGATTTTCTTCGAGCTTCAATAATATTCGGCGCGCATTTCGCAGAGAACTGTTTAACCAACGGGCGATATCCTGAGCAGTCACAATATCCTGGGAATAATACCGGGATAACGAATGGAGTTTAGATAGAAAAGCAGGACTCAAGCTGCTTTCCTTGTCTTTTTCATCGCTGTTGCTCATATTTCTCTGATCATAAGTAAAAGAACCAATTGCAGCTTCGTATTCTGTAATTCGAAGATCTTCATCTACGATAATAATAGAATTAGTCTTCGTTTCCCTCGCTTCCTGCAGGGCTCGTCGCGCGTTTTCTTCGGACTCAAGAGTCGTTTTTCCGTAACCGATGACTGTCCGCACTTCAAGGGCTGTATTCACCCGGGCGTCTTCCACGAATTGAAACCACAATTGTTCACTTTCGAGTTCGATTTCCCCCCGGGTGGTGTAAATAAAATACAGACCATCTCCCATTTGTACATAGGAACCACGAGCTTTCTCTGCATAGTAAAGCAGCCATCGATGAAGGTCCAATTCTCTGTGCTTGCGCTTAAATGAATAAGATTCTTCCTGCAGGGCCTTTTGATCCTTAGCCACCTCAATAGCTACTATAGCTATCTGAGATTTTCGATAAAGCATCGATTGCGCGCGTTCTTTAACGTATTTAAGCGTCAGCTGTATGGATAGCTTTGTAGGACGCACCCTGTAACAGGGGATATCTTTTTCTTGCATAGCTAAGTAAACTTCCCGGATGCTTGTAAATACAGCATCAATTTTCCCTTCATTATATAAAGCTTCATGAAAAGAAACTATTTTATCCGGAGAAATATACCCTTTATAAGAAAGGTTGAATATTTCAATGTCTTTTCCTAAAAATTCCCCACGTATTTCTTCAATCTCATTTTCCTGAATAGTATCTAAGCTAATGTGCAATAATAATTGATTTTCTTTGTACTGAGCCTCAAGAAGTCTCCCTAATAAACTTGCACCGTAGAGGGGCGGGAAACTTGCATCCTTTTCACTCACCAGTTGATTGGAAATCGCTATGTCATAGGGGGACTGCCCAGAAAAAAACCAGAAATCAACTTTATGCTGATTTGCTGGCACGATTTCTTTAATTTCGCTCGTCTGTTCGTAGGTGAGCGGTACAGCCTGAAAATCTTCATAAAGCTCCAACTCTTTTAACATAGATTGAACAGAATCCCCTGGGCCGACCACGCCTATACGTATATTCACGCTTTCAACTCTCCTGTCTGTATCATTACATAATTAGCTAGAACCTGCACGCCTTTATAAAGATCTTCGAGACTTGCATATTCTTCAGGCACATGGCTTTTACCCTCCCTGCACGGAATAAAAACTAAACCTGCCTGCCATTTTTCAGCTATGTTCATGATATCATGCCCTGCTCCGCTGTCCATACTGTGATATTGGCAGCCGGCTTTAACAGAAGCTTCCTGTAATTCAACGGATACTTCCGGAGAGAGAAGAACTGAAGCGTTATTAACCAATGTTTCGATTTCCAAATGGATATTTTGATTTTTTGCTAACTCTATTGCACTCGTACGGAGAATGTCTCCAGCTTCCTGTTTTCGTTTATCATTCACACTCCGGATATCGACACCGATAGTCACTTTTCCCGGTATAACATTCATTTCGTTCGGCTCACATTCAATAGTACTTGCCGTAGCTACAATCTCTTCTCCACTTGCTGACTCAATTTTCTTGGCGGTTTCCGCTACCGTCTGAATAAAGGGAGCAGAAGCAGCCAAAGCATCTTTTCTTTTGTTCATAGGTGTTGTTCCGGTGTGACCAGCCTCTCCCGTAAAGACAAAAGACAAACGAAGCGGACATGCGATACCACGTACAATACCAATATCCTTACGTGCATTTTCAATTTTAGTCCCCTGCTCAATATGAAGTTCCACCACCCGGTGGAAAGCCTCCAGAGGCTGTTCAGCAAGATTCATATTGTTCCAATCAAGCCCCTGGCTGCGTACTGCCTCTTCCAGTGTCGTGCCATCAGAATCTTTCAAATGTATCAAATCATTTTGCAGGACAGGATTCAGCAGACCAGCCATGGCTTTACTTCCAATTGTAGATACTCCAAAACGGGAAGATTCTTCTGATGCTGCGCAGATTACCGTTACGGGACGAGAAGGTATCCAACTTTTTTCCTTTAAGTATTGAATAACCCCAAGACCGCACAATACTCCGGCAACACCGTCATACCCGCCCCCATTGGTAACTGTATCCAAATGCGAAATAAAAGCAATACTTGATTTTTCACTATTTCCAGGATTCCACACAGCCAAAATATTTCCTGCTTTATCTCTTTGAACTTGCATATCCAGGCTGTCTGCCAAATGAATAAATTCCTGCACAGCCTCCATTTCCTTATCCGAATAGCCAGGCCGGTTGAACCCTTCCAGCCGGTTCATAGTAGAAGTTACGTTTAACCGCAATAAATTTTTTTCCAGCCACTCTTTCATTATTTTTCCTCCCTCCATACGTTATTAACAAGAGGATAGATAAACGCGGCGAGCGCCGGGCCGAATACTGCTTCCTCATAATCGAAGGAAGGGTGGTGATGCCCCGCAGCAAGCTCTGTACCAAAAAGCATATAGGTGGCTTTTCCTCCTTTTCTTTGAACATGGTTAATCATTACCGTGGCGTCTTCGGAAGCTCCCACTTCTTTTGATGGCTCTACGTGTTCTACTAAACTGCTTTTTTCTAAAGCGGATGCTATCCAATGCTGCCATTCAGAATCACAATCAGCAGCCATGCCTTCGCCCGTATACTCTATCCAGCTCTCTACCCCGTACATCAACGCGCTCGCTTTAATCATCCGTTCTACTTCGTTCATCATATATTGATTCACCTCGGTAGAACCCCCCCGCGTTTCCCCAATAATCTTCGCAAAATCGGCCACAACATTGCGCCCAGAACCTGCGTTCAGTTTCCCAATATTAATCCTCGTATCTCCTTTAGAATGTCTGGAAATACCATAAGAATGAACAGCTGCCGCTGCTGCTGCCAATAAAGCATTTCCACCTTCTTCCGGCTTCGCTCCCGCATGGGAAGATATGCCTGTAAAAATAACGTCAAATTTAGTAGTAGCCAAAAATTTAGCAGCAGTCGCAGCTATAGTACCTGCCTTCATATCTGTAATACCGATATGGCCGCTCATAAAATAATCGACATTGTCCAACCACCCGTTTGCAACGATTGCTTTTGCTCCTCTGCTTCCTTCTTCCGCCGGTTGAAATATGATAGTAACCGTACCATTCCATTCTTCAGGGTGCTCTGAAAGAAATGTGGCCAGACCCAGACCAAGAGTAATGTGACCATCATGGGCACAGGCATGCATTTCTCCTCGAAAAGCTGAAGCAAAATTTTCTTTATTAGGAAAATGAGAATCTGCTGAAGTTTCTGTAATAGGCAGAGCATCAATATCCACTCTGTAACAGACGTGCGGACCTTCTTCCTTGCCTTCAAGCTGAATCAATGCCCCCGTATACCCGCCTTTTGTTTGTTGAATAAACTCTGCAGGGACCTGGAGCTCTTCTGCCTTTATTTCAGCTTTTTCAAGCACGTTTTCATCCGGTACGCCCTGCCTCGCATTAGATTGGATCAGCTCTTCACCGTAAACAACTGTACCATCAAGTTTCTTCAGCTCTTGCGTAATGACATACGTGGTATAGATTTCTGTCCATCCTACCTCTGGATATTGATGAAAGTGCCTTCTCCATTCCCGCAGCTTTGGGAGAAGCTTTTGAATACATTCATCGATCTTGTTTACAGACACGTCTACCTACCCCTTACCCTTTAAAAGTTTTAAGCCTTCAACCGCTTCATGGTACATAAATTCGATACCATAACCAAGAGCCCGCTCATCAATGTCAAAGGATGGATCATGCAAAGGCTTCTGTACTTTTCGCTCGGGAATGGCAGTGCCAAGCCAGTGGTAATTTCCAGGGTATTTTTCCAGAAAACGGGCAAAGTCTTCCCCACCAAGGCTTGGTTCTACCTGGGGCAATGATTCTTCACCATACAAATGGCGGGCTATTTCTCTGGCGTGCTCTGCCCATAAAGGTGTGTTTATTGTGGCCGGGTAGCCGTCAAAATATTTTAAATGACAAGTCACTTCAAACGATGCTTCTATCCCTGCCAGTAACTGACCAAGCTTTGTTTTAACTCTTTTTTTCAATTCATCTTTAAAAGTCCGCACCGTGCCTTCGAGAATGGTTTCATTTGCGATTACGTTATAACGCTCACCGCCCCGGATCGTGCCTACAGTTACAACTGCCGCATCCAATGGATTGATATTCCGGCTGATTATGGATTGGATTTGACCAATCAGCTGACCTGCCGCTACTATCGAATCTTTTGTCTGGTGCGGCATGCTTGCGTGTCCTCCTGCACCTTTTATGGTGATTTCAAATCGGTCAGAGTTTCCCATAATAGGACCACTCATTACGCCGAACTGCCCTACAGGCAGATCCGGCCATACATGCTGAGCTAAAACAGCATCCGGCTGATAAATTTCAAATAAACCGTCTTCCAGCATTTTAGCTGCCCCTCCCACAGGTGCCTGTTCCTCTGCGGGCTGGAACACACATAATACCGTACCCTCCAGTTCCTCTTTATTTTTTTGCAATAGAGCCGCAGTGCTCATCAGCATGGCTGTATGAGCATCATGACCGCATGCATGCATAACTCGCTCTTTTTTTGAGCGATATGAAGGAGAAGGCTCTTCTTCAATAGGGAGAGCATCAATATCCGCGCGCAGGGCTATCGTTTTTCCTGGGCGGTCGCCTTTAATGATGGCGAGGATCCCAGTTTCGGCAAAACCGGTTGTGTATTCAATTTGTTTTTCACGCAGGAAATTTTGTATTGTTTCCGAGGTGTGATACTCTTCCCCGCTTAATTCAGGATACTGGTGAAAGTAATGCCTGTATTTTAGAACTGTATCTATTGCTTCATTTATTTCTTCTTCTGTTAATCTTCTGATGTTCATTGCGTTCTCTCCCTTTATACAATTACAAATCCATATAAACCCCTGGCCCAATAGGAAGGCCTAATAAGTTCCAAACGATGAACATAATAATCCAAAGGGTTAAAAATACTACAGTGTACGGCAGCATAATAGAGAATAATGTGCCAAACCCGGAACGGCTATCATATTGTTTCATAAAAGCTAAAATCATTGGCACATAAGGATTCAGCGGTGTAATAACGTTTGTTGTAGAGTCTGCAAGACGATAAGCCAATTGAATATAGGCAGGATTGTAATCCAAATACATAAACAGCGGAATAAATATGGGAGCCATTAAGGCCCATTGAGCAGAGCCACTGAAAATAAACATATTCAGCACACCCGCAAGCAGAATGAAACCAACTACCACCGGCAGACCGCTGAAATCAGCCGCTGTTAAAAAGTTAGCGCCGTTCACAGCCATATAAGAAGATAAGTTTGTCCATTCAAAGTAGGCAATAAACTGTGCAGCGGCGAAAATTAACGTAATGTACCCTGCCATATCCTTCATGGATTGGGCCATAAATTCCGGCACGTCTGCCGTAGAATTAATCACCTTCGTGGTTACACCGTACGCAATCGCTACAATGATAAAGAAGAAAAGGATTAATGGAACAATGTTTGAAATAAACGGTGACTCTACTATTGCTCCGTTTTCTCCACGCAGCAAACCGTTTGAGGGAACTACCATAATAGCAATCAAAACTAAATATACTGCTCCGGCGATGCCGGCATTTCTCATTCCTCTGAATCTTTCAGGAGTAATCTCCTCTATTTGATTGCCTAGAACAGTGCCGTCACTATAACTGCTGTCATATGTCCCTAGTCTCGGTTCTATCACTTTTTCAGTGAGCCACGCCCCTACGATCATTAACATGGGGACCGAGGCAATCATATAATACCAATTATCGACCGGGGTGACATTGGCACTTTCATTTACAGTTTGTGCTGCCTCCGTTGAAATACCTGAAAGCAGAGCATCAGTCCCGGTGATAATGATGTTGGCGGTAAAGCCCGCCCCTACACCGGCAAAACCGGCAGCAATACCTGCCAGCGGATGGCGGCCGAGTGCATAAAATACCATCGCTGCCAACGGAGGAATAATAACAAAAGCGGCGTCAGAAGCCAGATTCCCTATAATACCTGTTCCTATAACTGCGTATGTAACTAATCTTTTTGGTGCTTTCAATATTATAGAAGTCATAAACGTTTCCATCAGCCCAACTTTTTGGGCCAAACCGATGCCAAGCATCATCACAAGCACAAGTCCTAAAGGAGCAAATCCAGTAAAGTTATCCAGCATTGAAGATAATATATACTCCAAACCTTCTCCAGAAATCAATGGCTGCACAGCTATTGTCTCACCGTCCTGGGGATCCTCAAAGGAAGCCCCGGCCCATCCAACTACGGAAGATATAACAATGACAGCGGCTGCTAAATAGACAAACAGCATAAATGGATGTGGGAGCTTATTTCCCGCTCTTTCCACTCCGTCAAGAAACTTCATGAATACAGATTTTTTTCCGTTTTCCAAACTCATTTCATTATACACTCCTTTTAGGACATTGTCTTTAAATGTTCCTTAATTAGTACAGTAGCATATAATTTCTTTTAGTCCAATAAAAATTCAAACTATTTTTTATTTTCTATGTAAAAAAACTTTTCAAACTAGTAAGCGCTATCATTATTGAATATTTTACATCAAATAAAAATTCCCCCCTCCATAAGTCAAAGGGGGGAAGGAATTTTTAACTAATAATTAATCTACACTAATTTAAATCGCTTATTTTATCTCCATTCCATTCTCTCTTTCAGAGACGTAATATGAGCCAAATGATGCCTGCTGTGCCAGGCGTAAAGACTCACAGCCTCTTCAAGTGTGGAACGGCCTGATTCAGGATGACGGAAAGTGCGGATCCAGTCGTTTTCCTGTAATTCATTTAATAAAAGCACCCAGCGTTGATGAAGACTTTCGAGCAGTTTAAGAGAAACTTCTATTTCTCCACTGCTGTCCATAAGTTCAGCCCACGCCATCTGATCGTATGGTTTAATTTCAGGGCTTTCCTCCGTTAATGCCTGTTTAAAGCGTATATAACCGTGCAAATGACTGTCGGGCACGTGGTGGACGACCTGACGGATGCTCCATCCGCCTTCCCGGTAAGGAGTATCCAGCTGATGTTTCTTTAAATGCTCCACCTCTTCCCTGTAAAGTGACGGTGCTTTCGACAATGCTCTAATGCATTCCTTTCGTTTTTCAGCACTTATCGTTTCAGGCCATTCGAATCTTCCGATAGGAAAACGGTGTTTATCCATATTTCCACCCCCATTTTTAGCTTTTAATTTGTTATTCATGTAATAAACAGTCCGCAGCGTATTTATGTCCGGAAAAGATACTGCATTTTTTCAAGCGACTTTTCGGCATATTCATTAACACAATCTATTCTGGACTTTTTTTCTTCGGAAAGAAATACATTTAATTCTGGTGCCAGGCATTCTACTGTAATCGTTGCGTCGTACCCTGTTTCTTTAATAGCCCCGACGATCGCCTCCCAGGGAAGTATTCCGTACCCGAGGCCCTGCCGATTATTATCTGCCACATGTATATGGCTGAGGGCTGGGCCAAGATGATGAAAAGGGGCCTCCATGCTGCTTTCTTCAATGTTCATATGAAATGTATCGAGCATCGTCGTCACAAATGGATGCCCAATTTCTTCTACGAGCACAAGCGCCTGCCCTCCGGTATTAATAATACAGCTTTCGTAACGATTTAACGGCTCAATTACCAGAGCAACGTTTCTTTCTTCTGCATAGGGAGCTATTTCCTGAAGTGATAAAACTGCTGCTTTCCATTCTTCTTTGCCGTTTCCTTCCGGCTCTGATTTGCCCGGGGCACATGGGGATAGCACCATATATTCTGCTCCGGCCCGGTATGCACGGCTAATTTGTTCTTTAAAATAATTTACAGCTTTTTTTCGCATCAAAGGGTCAATCTGCGATAAATCTGTTTCTCTCCGCGGCCAGGCTGCATCCGCGCACAGCCCCCGGATGCGGAGTCCAAGGGTTTCCGCCAGTCGGGTTAATTCCTCCCAGTTATAATCTTTTGCATGAATCTCAATTTCATCGTATCCGATGGAAGCTGCTTCGCGCATCGTCTGCTCAATCGGCTGGTCTCCAAAAATCCAGCTGCATATCGAAAATTTCATCTCATTCTCCCCTTCACTATTATGCTGACTTTCTAATACATTTCTTGCCCAGCTACCCAGTAAGCATGATTTTGATCAAATATAAAACAAAAAACCAGCGGTTCGTCACCGCTGGTCCTTCTTAAACGTCCTCTGAGAAAACATGTCCGCCGATTTCATAATCAACTGTTTTTGTTTCCCAGAGCCAGTTGTCTTTCGGCACTTCTTCACTCCAGAAAAACAAGGAATCCCCTACCGGTTCCGATCCATCCAAAGCCTCTTCCGTTGCTTCTTCTGCGCGTTCAGAAGGGGGTTCTTCTATACTTCCGTTAGACACTACCTGGAACTGGTTTTCTTCGTATATGACACTTTCGACATCGTCTGGAAAGGTTTCAGATTCAATGCGGTTCAAAATAACACTTGCTACGGCCACCATGCCTTCAAAAGATTCATCTTTGGCTTCTGCATGAACAGCCCGTTCAAGCAATTCTTCATTTTCCACCTCAGGCACTTCACTCGAGGCGACTCTTTCTTTTTCCGGTTCCTGTCCTGTCTCTTCTTCTGCAGCACGTTGCTTTTCTTCTGCTTCCTGCTCGGCTGTCTGGCTTCGTTCATGCACATTGTAGACTAAGAAGCCTAACACAGCAGCAAAAACAGCTAGCGCTCCCATTACGGTGTAAATAGAATACTGCCTGGACATCGTAATCACCCTTTATCAGTGAGGCAAGATTATTGTTCCTATGCTAGCGGTAAATGACAGGTATGTCATCATTTTACCACTTTGCTTCAGGGAATAATAATTTCCACTGACGGCGTATTCGGCTGTTTTTTGCTGTAATACGTGAAGAAAAGTTATAGGCACCGAAACAGGCATTGTAATTCCACCATAAAGGCACAAACGCCATCCTGCATCCTCTTTAGGAGGAAGATTCCTCCCGTTTTTCCGATTTCGCACGTTCATTGCGAATACGCTGACGGTAGCCGTAGGTCGCTTTGAGCACCGTTTCTTCACTTTCAAGCCCTGCCCCAAGAGCTCCTCCAAGCGTAGCTACCGTGCAGGCAAGCCAGGATATTTTCAGGTAAGTCGCAAATGTCACGGCCCCCTGTAAATTCAATGCCAGCTGTGAGCCTGGGATAAACAGCAGAGAAACAACTAAAAACATAACAAATAGAATAATATAATAATGAATAATGGCAATTCCGATGGTAAAAGCTGTAGCTTTATTGTAGGAACGGACTAAAAATTTAGATTCTGCTTTTGCCTCTTTTTCCCACAACCCATGGGCAGCAATAAACCATACAGTCATAGCCACCATTGCCGTAAACATAACAGCAAGAAAGCGCCAGAAGCCATAGGTGTCACTCAGCATCCAGAAACTAGGAAAGATTAGTCCATAAGCTCCGGTAGCAAAGGCTAAGGCAATTACTCGCTTAAATGCTGGAAAAATCGTCCACGGCCGGTTTGCCAGCACCATGCCGGAAAGCAGCCTCGTGCGTCCTCTCATATTCAGGTTAGCATAGAAGCGGACATGCTGACTTTCTTCTTTATTAGAATATACCGTCCGTTTAATCGGGGAAAAGCGCTCATACAACCGGCTCCCCATCAATTCCCTCGAGCCTCTGCCCCGGACCTGATGTGAATATTCGTCTTCATGATCTTCAAGCTGCTCCTGGTTTTCTGCAATACGTTCATTCTGCCGTTCCCGGTCTTCTTCCAGACTACCATGGTGCATTTCATTTACAAGCTGCATCATTGCCTCCCGCACACGCTTTCTCATTGGCATTGCTCCAAGGGACGGCAAGGAAATGAGGCCGATTTCCCGGTCTGAACTGGCATCAGCTATCACCAGTTTTTTGCCATCTACAATTGGAAGGTCCGTAAAGCAGAGAGCATAATCCCATTCATGCTTTTGCTTATGCTTTTGTGCTTCCTCAATCACCGGCTCTGATTTTTCTACTACCCCGGCAAAAGGGTCGAGAATCACTTCCACTTCCCAGCTTCTCCGGTCATCTACATAGTTTTTGAGCAAATCGGGCAGCTCTTCTGCCATCTCATCGCAAATTTCCTTTGGCAGCTCTGGAGCAGCTATCAGTCCGAGTGTATAGCTCTCCAGCGAATGTTTGTTTTTCTTCGAAGCCATCGATACTCCTCCTTTCTCTGCACTGTCTTAAAAATAAGGCCAGGGATACAGTACCATACTTCTGCCCTTCTCCATATGCACATACTTTTCTATTATGCACATGTTATAGATAAAAGAAAATGAGGAATAATTCTTTTAGGTTCATTATTAATACAAGGAGGTGAACCGAAGCCAAGTGCTTCGGCTGCTATGAAGCTGACAGAAACCATGCACGTACTCGAGCTTTCCGTGCCCAAGGGAAAAGATACCATGGTATTACACTTAACCCTCATGAATAACGATGGCCGTCTTATTCTCTTTGACACAGGTACGCCTGGGTACGAGGAAGAAATATACGAATTGATACGAAAAGAAAATTTGAATCCCGACCACCTTGATACTATCGTCTTAACCCATCAGGACATTGATCACATCGGGAGTCTCCCGGAAATTCTTCACGACCATCCCAAATCGCGTATCCTCATGCACTCTGAAGACAAACTTTACGTGGATGGAGAAGAACCATTAATTAAACTTAGTAGTAATGCCAAAGCAAACCTGATCGACACCCTTCCGGAAGAAAAGCGGGACAGGGTTGGCTATATGTTCGATAAAACTGAGCCCTCGCTTATCAATGAAACCGTGGAAGAGGGAAATAAACTTCTGACAGAGTTGACCGTGGTGCATACGCCCGGTCATACTCCCGGCCATATCAGCCTCTATCATGAAAACAGCCATACGCTTATTGCCGGCGATGCTTTGACTGCTGAAGATGGCGAACTTTTCGGCCCCCGCGCAGAAGTCACACCCGACATGGAACAAGCTCACCGTTCCCTCGAAAAGCTGCTCGACTTTGATATAACTACCGCAGTTTGTTATCACGGAGGCATAGTACACGGTGACATTAACCAAAAAATCCGGGAGATTTTATCCTGAACGAAAAAAAGCACCTCCGCAGCTGGCGGAGGTGCTTTCCTTTGTGCTTTGATTAAGAGTTTTCGATATCCTCGCGAATCCGCTGCCGGCGCTCTTCTTCCTCCCGAAGTCTCGTTTCCTTGTAATCCTTTCGTACAGATTTCAGTAAGGAAATGGCAGAGATGAACAGGACGATAGAGAATGGCAGGGCCCCGATAAGAGAAACTGTCTGCAGTCCGTCAAGACCGGCACTGATAATCAGTACAGTAGCTAAACTGGCGATCAGAGCGCCCCAGATCACTTTTAAAAGCATTGACGGGTTTGTGTCTCCGTTGGAGGTCATCATGCCAAGTACAAATGTTGCAGAGTCGGCTGATGTTATCAGGAATGTAAATAACAGACAAATTGAAAGCACTGACAGCAAGGTCCCAAACGGTATATTATCCAACATGGCGAACATGGCCCGTGTCGTATCATCCGCAACAATTCCTGCTATATCTGTGCCATGGAATAAATCCAGGTTAATTGCAGTACCACCGAAAATACCAATCCAGATCATACCGATAAACGGCGGAGCCACCATAACGCCAAGGACGAATTCCCGAAGCGTACGCCCTTTGGAAATACGGGCTACGAACATGCCTACAAATGGGGACCAGGCAATTGTCCAGGCCCAGTAATAAATCGGCCAATCCTGCACCCAGGTGCCATCTGTATAGTTTTCCATACGCAGACTTGCCTGGAAAAAGTTTTGCACGTAATCGCCAAGACCCATCGTTATCGTTTCAAGGATAAAACCGGTAGGTCCGATAAACACTACCGCTATCATTAAAAACAATGCCAGACCGAGGTTTACGTTACTCAAATATTTAATCCCGCGGTCCAGACCCGAGATCGTTGAAGCCATAAAAGCTACGAACATGACAGCTACAATTGTAAACTGAGTGGTCGAGCTCGCAGGAACATTAAACACGCTGTTGAGGCCCCCACTAATCTGCAGGACACTCAGGCCAAGCGTGGTAGCAACCCCCATCACTGTAGCGATAACAGCGATGATATCCACGCCGTTGCGGAAGCCTTTGCGAAGCGGACGAGTGCCGTCCCCGATAACACCATTCATCGTGTCACTGATAAGGCTCCGCTCTTCCTGGCGGTATAGGAAGTAGGAAATCGCAAGTCCTACGAATGTAAATGATGCCCACTGGTGAATACCGTTGTTGAAAAACGTGTTCCACATTGCTTCTCTTGCCGCTTCCGGTGTTCCCGGCTCTACATCCGTCCAGGGCGGCGGGGTCTGGAAGTGGGTCATTGGTTCTGCCACGCCCCAGAAAACGATACTTACACCAAATCCACAGCTGAACAGCATTGCGATCCAGGTGAAAAAAGGGTATTTCGGGCGGGCATCGTCGCCTCCGAGCCTGACACGCCCGTACTTGCTGAACGCCATATAAAAATTAAATAAGATCAAGAACAGTACAAACAATAAATAGAACCAGCCAAATGTATCAGCGATAAAGCCGTATGTAAATTCGGCCTGAGTCTGCAATGCCTGTGGTGCTATTGCACCCCACAATGCAAACACAAAAATGATGATAAACGAAATGAAAAAGATACTGTTGAGAAATTTAAATTTTTTCTCTTTTTCACTCATAATGCCTTCCCCCTCTCAGTAATTGCGGAAACGAATTAACGAAACTTTAACATATAAGGCCTTCCAACAACAGTTAGTTCCAAAAAACTCTTAGAAATAGTATTAGGATCAAAGAACTAATGTTTAGCAGCCTTTGGTTTGATTTACCCGAATTGTCTTGCAAATAATACACAAATTCAATGATTTAAGGAATTTCCCAAGTAATTTTCTTTATTTTCATGACTATTTCACTAATTATTCATTTATTAGCGTCGTAAATGTCAAAAATATCATGTACAATGAATATAGAATAAAGTTCATCAAAGAACTGCTTAAAACGATTTGCATTTGTCCTATTCCTCTTTCCAGCTTTAGGTTTCAGGCAGGGTACCCCTGTTAATTCACTATATTAGGAGGATGTTCTATGCACACAATGAACGTTGTATTAGTTGCTGTTGACGGATCCGAACAGGCTGAATATGCTTTTGAGACTGCTCTCCCTATTGCTAAAGCACAGGAGGCCCAGCTTATAATTGCCAGGGTAATTAATAAAAATGCCTATCAGCCAATGAGCAGTTATGCGCCTTCTATCATTGAAAAAGTACAGGAAGATGCCAATGAACTGCTGGCAAAATATAAAAAGCAGGCAGAAGAAGCGGGAATTACAGATGTAAACGTAGAACTGTTATACGGTTCTCCCAAAACGAAAATCATCCGTGATATCGTCCCAAAATATCATGTAGACTTGATAATAACCGGTGCGACCGGATTAAACGCCGTCGAAAAAATATTTATGGGCAGCGTATCTGAACACATTGCAAAAACGGCACCGTGCAGTGTGATGGTAGTCCGTTCTTAAAAGTTAAAAGCTCTAAAAAGCAGCCGGCAAAAATTGCCGCTGCTTTTTTTAAAATTTATGTTTATTCCTTATATGAGCGGGAACAGTTTAAGTGTTCCCACTTATTTGAGGGACAAAAAAATATATGCATGGTGGAAATGTTTGGACAATAGCGCCTAAAACATAAGCCAGAAAAGACCTGTCTCTTTTCTGGCTTTTTTGCGTTCAAAAGCCGATTTACTCCTCTCCCGGGCTTATTGTTCTTTTGTTTTCGCTATGCATTATTTTTATCTTTTGTTCTACATGCAACCAGGCATGCAGCCGGTGCACAAAAAGAACCATTATTTTTTCCACACCCACGTTAAAGCGGGATTCTACAGCCCGCAATCATTCTTTATTTTAAAAAATTTTTAGGAGGACTCGAAAATGGCAATCGATAAGTACCCATCCAGACAGGGCGATCATAAGGAAATCATGGACCGGAAGGACCCTGTTGTTCACGGCGGTTCGGATTTTGACGGCCCGCTGCAGAAGGAAGAACTGGACTTTTACGACGAGAACGGCTACCTCATGCTCCAGAAGCTGTTTACCGATGAGGAAGTCGAGATGATGAAGCGCGAGCTCCGGGAAACGATGAAGCGCAACGAGGAGCGTGACGCGCCCGATGTGATCAAGGAGCCGAACAGCAACGAAGTCCGCTCCGTGTTTGAAATCCACAAGGACAGCGGGTTCTTTGAAATGCTCGCCAAAAACGAGCGCATTGTCAAAGCCGCCCAGCAGATCCTCGGCAGCCAGGTGTATATGATGCAGTCCCGGATAAACTTTAAGCCAGGCTTTAAAGGTAAGGAGTTCTACTGGCATTCGGATTTTGAAACCTGGCACATGGAGGACGGCATGCCGGACATGCGTGCGCTCAGCTGCTCGATCATCCTGACGGACAACTACGAGTTCAACGGCCCGCTCATGCTGATCCCGGGCTCGCAGAAATGGTACGTCTCCTGCCCGGGCACGACGCCGGAGGACAACTTCAAGCAGTCGCTCAAAAAGCAGGAGACCGGCGTGCCCGACAACGAAAGCATGGAATGGCTCACGGAGCAGGCCGGCGGCCAGATTGACCGCGCGACCGGCCCGGCGGGCTCGGTGCTCTTCTTTGACTGCAACACGATGCACGGCTCGGCCGGCAACATTTCGCCGTACCCGCGCAGCAACGTCTTCTTCGTGTTCAACTCGGTGGAAAACAAGCTCGTCGATCCGTTCAGCGGCCAGGAGCCGCGTCCGGAATTTCTGGCCAACCGCCAGGACACTTCCGCAATTGAACCAACTTCGGCATCCCTTACAGAAAGCACAAAATCTTTTAAGTAATCCTCAAACCCTTCCCGGGCCGCAAATGCGGCCCGTTTTTTTTGTTTCTTTGCCGTCTTTACAGTACAAAAAAACCGATCCAGTCATTTTCGCTGATGGATCGGCTTCGCTTTATTCCTTTTCTTGTTTTCTGCGATCTACCAGTTTCTTTTCCAGTAAATCTTTTTCTACAAAATCATCAATCATTTCATAAAATTTACCTTTATCATTCACCGAGCCTGAAAGCTGCTCCAAATGGTTCATAAACGTGATTTGGTCATAATCCTGCGGAAGTTTCCCGGAATAATTGCGGGCAATGCTTTTACCGTAATGCCAGCAGCAATTTTTGTCCTTTGTTTCCAGGGCTTTTGATAAAATGACCAACGCTTCAAGGAGCGTCAAAGTTACGCCGGGCTTTTCTTCTGCATAAGAAGCAATGTAGGTAAAAGCGGAATATACGTAATAAGAAAACTGTTCGTCTTTCATAATCAACCGTAGCGTATCGTTATCATCGGTTAAATATGAAGTAAAACGGGTCACCTTTGAAATGGAAAATATAAGATCCGTTAACTGATAGATAGCATCCTGTGCTGTCATTGGTTCGTCGTTTCCAAGCGCTTTAATCGCAATTTCGGTCAATTTCCGGATCCCAAATTCGATGTCCTGTACTTCTGTTTTACTTTTTCCGAGATACATCAGGTTACGGTACTTTTTTTCATTTACAGGCAGATCCGGCTCTTCACTTGTCTTCCAATAAGAAAAAATGGGAATGCCTTCAAGCACAAAATCCCCAATCCGGCGATCCAGTCGTACTACAATGCCGTCTTTGGCTGCTTCTTTCACGATTTTGCCAAAATCTATAACCTGGATAAAGCCGGTCGTTTCACTTGCGACAACATTGGGCTCTCCTTTTGTTTCCGGCTCGCGTACCTCACTTTTATTTTTAGCGCGGTGTGCTTCGAGATCATAAAGCAGCGTATTGAGAATCCGCTGCTGCGATTCCTCTTTCATGTTCGTCGTAATGCTTGGCACCTGCATCCATTTCGTTGCATGGTTGATAAACATAATGAAGTTTATTACCGAAACGGCTGTAGCTAATACACCGAGTACGGGGAACACTGTATACTGCTCCATCGAGGAATTCAAAAAGAAAAATCCAATCAGCAGGAAAAAGAAACATAAATTAAAGATACCGATAGAATGCTGGGTTCTTCGGTCCGAGATAAAATTAAACAAAACCCGTGGTGTAAACTGGCCGGAAAAGCTCGTCAAAACGACGAGAATGGAGTTAAACGTAAAAGCGTTTAACGTGAGTACGCCCGAGAGCAGCGTACTGTACATTGTCTGGGTTAATGAATACCCTGTTGATAAGATTGGCGCCATGGCGAATGCAGGCTCAAGCCCGAATTCCACGTAATAGGCCCCAATGGCTAAAAGTACGGCCAGAATGATATAAATGGCCGGGAGCACCCAAAGACTCGACCGTAGTTCGTACCATCGCTGTCTTGAGGACATACTTTTAATCTGCCGTAATTTTTTAGGCATTAGCTGCTGTAAATAATATTTCAATTCGTTCACCTTTTCTATTGCTTTAATCTGCTGGCAGCGTCATCCATGGTGGGAAATTCCCATACATGGAGCCTTCCCCCGCACAAGCGGGAGGAAGGCTCTGAAGCAGTTATGCTGCTTTAGTTATTAGCGTTTATTTTTTTACTGCTTCTTTGGTCGATATGACCTTCACGTCACACTTTGCTTTTTTCTGAATGGCTTTAGCTGTGTTACCGAGAAAAAGCCGGTCTACTTTGGACGATCCAGTCTCGCCGATAACGATCATGTCGATATTATATTTTTCACAAAGATTTTCCATTTCCTTTTTTGGAATTCCTACCTCAAGAACGGTTTCCACGTCTTTGACCCCGTTCTCCTCTGCCATTTCTTTATACGCCTTCAAGCGTGATTGCGCCTGATTTTTCAATCTGCCAAAACCATGTGGGTCCATACGTTCCAGGGAGGCGTAGCCGTTTTTATCCATTACAAACGCGATGATCAGCGTAGCGTTATTTTCCTCTGCCAATTCCTTTGCTTTATAAAATGCGTCATTGGACGCGCCTTCGAGAGCTTCTACTCCTACGAGTATACGATTAATTTGTGCCAATTTCATCTTTCCTTTCTTGTTTTAAATTTTTAAATTGCCTATTTCAGCTTTCTGTTTAAACTTTCGTAAAAATCGCCTATATCTGCTCTGTTTTTCGTCGTTTGAATCTAATGTTCGCCTAAAAAAATATAAAAAGCCAGAAAAAGAACGATTATCCTTTTTCTGGCTTATGTTCTGGCTTTTATATCCATCCATTTCCGCCGCATATGAAATTGTCGCCCTGCCACACCCGGACGTTTTTGTTTTTATGGCGTTACTGGGAAAATACCCGTACAATATACTTGTTAAACGTTCACAGATTCGTGTGTTTGAAATTCCTTCAAAGGACAGATGCTCTATCCATTACTTATTTTTCGACAAATACTGCCCGCCCTGTCGTGCAGCCGTGCGTATTTTTCAATTTTTTGATCTGTACCGCCGCTGCCAGTGGGTTCCCATTCAGGAAGCCCGGCTTCTTCCCGGGGACTACCCTTATCTATCCTCAAGAAATGCGGCCCACGAGCTGCATATGTGCACAGATCAGGGAGTGGTGCTTCATGGTTTTTATGCCTTACGCCGGCTGCTCCTTGCTATTCCGCTCAGCTTTCTCCCGGCTGTTCTTCTCTACCTCCCGTACGCTGAGCGTATCGGAGTGCCACTGTACAGCCTGATTTCCAAAAGCCGTCTAAAGCATATTTCTTTTAAGAATAGTTAGCAGCCTGCACATACAGAAAAAGCCCATCCCTCCGGATACAACCTGGAGGGATGGGCCTGCTTTTATTACCGGTTCACCGTCTTCATTCCTTCTTCTGGATACCGCATGCCTGCGGCAGCGCCTTTAGGAGCAATGTCATCAATTGCTTTCATATCGGAATCCGTAAGCGTAACCTGCAGACTGTTAATATTTTCTTCCAGGTACGTGCGCCGTTTTGTCCCCGGAATTGGCACTACCCCCTGTTCCCTCAACCAGGCAAGGGCCAGCTGGGAGGCTGTGCATTCTTTTTCCTCAGCTAATTCCTTCATTTTATCCACGAGTTCAAGATTTTTATTGAAATTTTCTCCCTGAAACCTTGGAGAAAAGCGGCGGAAATCATCCTCTTCCAGATCCTCAAACTGCTTGATCTGTCCGGTTAAAAACCCGCGCCCCAGCGGGCTGTAAGCCACAAAGGAAACTCCCAGGTCCTTGCAAAGCGGCAGAATTTCATCCTCCACGTCCCGGCTCCACAACGAATATTCTGTCTGCAGAGCTGTAATCGGATGCGTATCATGGGCTTTGCGAATCGTTTCCGGTGCTGCTTCTGACAACCCGAGGTACCGGACTTTTCCGGCGTCTACGAGTTCCTTCATTGCACCTACGGTTTCTTCAATAGGTACATCAGGGTCCACCCTGTGTTGATAATACAAATCAATAGTATCAATACCGAGACGCTTCAGGCTGGCATCGCATGCCTGCTTAACGTATTCCGGGCGACCGTTTACTTCACCTGTCAGCTCGCCTTTATCACTGTAGACATTCCCGAATTTTGTGGCAAGCACTACCTCTTCCCGCCGGTTTTGAATCGCTTCTCCAACCAGGCGTTCATTTGTTATGGGGCCGTACATATCAGCTGTATCGAGAAAGTTAATGCCGTGGTCAAGCGCCGTGTGTATCGTTTTCTTCGACTCTTCATCGTTTAATTTGCCATAAAAAGCGGACATTCCCATACATCCTAGACCGATAGGAGACACATGCAGGTCACTGTTGCCAAGCTGTCTTTTTTCCATTACAGGTATTCATCCCTTCTGGATTGTTGACTCTGCTATTTCAAACAGGTGTCTTTCTGTTCACGCTTCTGTTCCATTTTAAACATTTTCAGCAAACTATTATTTCTTTAAGTCGATCCGTTCCATAAGATTATCTACCCGGCGCTCCACATTTTCATCCGGAAGCAGTGGCGGTGCATGGTGTGGCTTGATGCGGGCATCGATGATCAGACTGTCGCATCCCCAGTGCTTGTTTTCATAAAAGCTGTTCACGCCATGAATATCATGAGAAGGATTGCTGCGCGTAAAAACAGCCCACAGGAAATTTCGCATCGTATCACTGACAAAGCTACTGTCATCGCAGATGATAATCATCGGAGTTTCTTTAACATCCCATTTCTGGTCGAGGCTCGAAGCGAAAACAGCTATTTCTTCAGCTGCCTTTTTGTAATTGTCAAATTCCGGTGCCTCCACCGCAATTATGCCCGGCATGACAATCTTAGGCGAATGCATCGGACTGTCAGCCGGGAAGCCGTCCGGCACTCGTTGGCAAAGATCCCGCTTCACATCCCCATAAGCCGCGATAACTACCTTGCTTCCCTCATTCAGCCCTTCTCCGCTGTAATCAAGCGTATCGATCGTCGTTTTAGTCTGAAAATGAAGGTCGCGGTGCAGATTAATCCGCTCAAGCATGTATGTGAAAAAATCCTCCTCCTGATGCGTATCAAGCTCTCTTTCCTGTTCCGCTGTAATAAATAAATATTTGGCTAGGCTCAACTGACCTGTGCCAAGAATACGATTGGCAATTGTCAGCAGTTCCGCCGGCTGTTTGACGCTTTGAAACGGTGTATACCGTTCACTGCCAATTGCCAGCAGCAGCGGATGCACCCCTGCAGCGTCTACTGCGTGAACTTCTTTAACCCCGGTAATTTCCTGTTTGATCGCTTCCCCTGTCATTTCATGGATCACTGCACCAAACGACGTGTCCTCCTGCGGCGGGCGGCCGACGACCGTAAACGGCAGGATAGCTTTATCTTTGGCATATACCTTATGCACTTTCATGACCGGGAAGTCATGCGTCAGGCTGTAATAGCCCAGATGGTCACCAAACGGCCCTTCCGGCTTCGTGTCTTCCGGATAAATATCGCCGGTAATAACAAAATCGGCGTCATGGTTAATGCAGTAGCCGTCTTCATAGCTGTACTGAAAACGACGCCCGGACAGCATGCCGGCAAACATCATTTCACTCAGCCCTTCCGGAAGAGGCATCACTGCTGAAATAGTGTGAGCGGGAGGGCCGCCGAGAAAAATACTGACCTTCAAAGGCTCTCCCCTGGCTACGGCCTTCGCCTGATGCACACCAATACCACGCTGAATCTGATAATGCAGTCCTACCTCTTCATCGGGGATAAAGTCATTTCCGCTAAGCTGTACCCGGTACATGCCGAGGTTGGCATTCATCGGTCCCAATTTTTCCGGGTCTTCTGTATATACCTGTGGCAGGGTAAGAAACGCGCCGCCATCCCGCGGCCAGTGCTGAATCATCGGCAGGTCGCTGATGCTCACTTCCCGAAAGTCTTCCGCAACGCCTTTCTTCTTCTTCGGAAGCGCTTTTACTGCCGTCAGGCCGCTCGTCATGTTACGGAGCGGATGCTTCAGCGCCTGCACAGGATCATTTCTCATCGTAATAACATTTTGCACCTGCTTCCAGTTTTTTCTAAAAATGAATTTGCTGCGTTCAACCGTGCCAAATAAATTAGAAACAGCCTGGAACTGGCTTCCTTTTACATTTTCAAATAAAACGGCCGGCCCTTCCTGCTCATAGAACCTTAAATGAATGGAAGCCATCTCCAGGTAGGGATCGACTTCTTCTTTGATTCTTACTAAATGGCCGTGCTTTTCAAGATCTTCTACGCATTCGTTGAGGTTTTGATACATATGCAGCCCTTCATCCTTCCGAATTGTATTTCACTTTCTATACTTATTTTAGTACATTTTCACTTGAGGCTGTGTTTATTTACCTTATGGCTTCCGTTTTCTTCACGCCGGCGCAGGCTTTGCCCGCTCCTTTTGCGGCAGGGACAAATAAACGACCATGCCAAGTATCAGACACGCGCCCACGCTCTGATAGAAACCAAACGGCACGTGCAGCCACCATACCGAAGCCAGAATAGCGGCTAGAGGCTCCAGGCATCCTAAAATACTTGTTTCCTGCGGCTTTAAATATTTCAGGCTTTCCAGGTAAAACCAAAAAGCAATCATAGTGCCGAAAATAACGACAAAAATCACGCTCCCGGCCATGCTCCATGTCCAGCTCTCCCATGCGGTGTCCCACGGGGCATGCATAAAACTTACAGCTGCTCCCCCGACAGTCATCGCCCACCCGATTACATTCATAGAGCCCCACGCTGCCAATAGAGGACCTGCGTACAGGGTATAAAAAGCAAGCGCCACGCCGGAAAGAATACCCCAGACTACTGCTTCCGGCGGCACAGATAATTCGGCCAGCTGTCCATCTGTCAGCAGCAGGAACGTGCCGGCAAGTCCCATCAGCACAGCGCCCGAGTCCCGTGTATTCCAATATGTATGCCGGACGGTAAGCAGGTAAGCAAGAATGAACACCGGAGCCAAATATTGCAGCAGCGTGGCCACAGCTGCGTTTCCGCTTTCAATGGAAGCCATGTATGTATACTGAACGGCGAGCATCCCGAATAAACCAAATATAAGCACTGCCCCTGCGCTCTTCTTCTGCTTCCAGACCCCGGTTACTTTTTCTTTATTTCCAAGCATTAAAGAAATAGTTAACAGGAGGATGCCCGAGAGAAGCAGCCTGACAGCCACCAGCCACTCCACAGGCAGGCGGTAGGTTTCAAAAATATACTGCGATACTGTTCCTCCAATACCCCAGAGGGAGGCTCCGCTTATTACCAGCAAAAAGCCTGCCGTGCGTCGTTTTTGTACAGTCTGCATCATCGGTGTCCTTTCTATTGCCAGTTTCAGCTGCATCTACTTCTATTATACGCAAAAAGCGCTGCCTGGTTAAACTGTTGCCTTAAGGTTTTCTGCCTGTCTGGATACCAAAGCGCCGCCCCTTTTCAGGAGCGGCGCTGCATGAACTTTTTATTTCGTGATCATTCCTTTAGCAACGGATACTAGGTTTTGCGGGCGTTCTGCCAGCCTTCTCATGAAATATCCGTACCATTCTTTGCCAAAGGGCACATACACCCTGACATTGTAGCCTTCCTGCACAAGCTGCAGCTGCAGCTCTGTTCTAAAGCCATACAGCATTTGAAATTCAAACGTGTCGTAAGCTATGCCCTGGTCTTGCACAAACAGCTTAACCGCGTTAATAATACGGTGGTCATGCGTGCCGATAGCCGTAAAGCCTTCCTGCAGCAAATGTTTTTGAATCATCAGAAAATAATTGGCGTCAACTTCATGCTTGTCTTTGAATGCAACCTCTTCCTTTTCCTGATAAGCCCCTTTGACAATCCGAAGAGGCACCTCAGCAAGACTGTCGAGATCCTCAAGCCCCCGCCGTAAATAACCCTGTAGGACCGTGCCTACATTATCATATTCCTCTCTGAGCGCTTTCAGTACATTCAGCGTCTTTTCATAACGGGAATAGTCTTCCATGTCGATGTTTACGAAATTTTGTTTTTCTTTGGCCGCCTGCAGAATTTCCTTCATATTCTCTGTACAATAGTCCATATCTATATCAAGACCAAGCTTCGTCAGCTTTACTGTCAGCTCTGACTGTACGTTTTTCGCATAAACGCTCTCAATAATCTCGATGGTTTTCTGCTTAGCCTCTTCCACCTCTGATTTTTCCGTTATAAATTCCCCAAGATGGTCAATAGTCGCCCTGAGGCCCTGTTCGTTCATCGATTGAATGGTTGTTAATGCTTCATCAATATCCTCCCCAGCCACTACTTTTGAAGCCCCGAGGTGAATGCCCCACTTTTTGGCGCCCTTTGTCAGCGTCTTATTTTGGGAAAGAAATATAAAAAACGACCGTGAAATTGTCATAGGTGCACCCTCCTGATCTTTTCAGTACTGCCCTACACTGTTGCAAAATACGTGCCAACATGGCTGCACCGGCATCCGCAGGGGTTTCCGTAAAAAGAAAGAGCCTGTTCGTCAAAACCGCAAGAAATTTTGCGCTTTATGCAAAAAATTATAAATGAAATTTACTCATCCGGTACTGCAGACTCTGCCGGCTGATGCCAAGCTCTTTGGCTGCCTGCATTACGTTGCCGCCGCTTTGGTTCAGCGCCTCTTTAATTAAAGTAAATTCCATTTCAAGCAGACGTTCCTTTAAACTGCCTTCGCGGCTGCTTATCCCGGCCGGCCCGCTTTTCTCCACCTCACCTGCTTCCAGAAGGTCGGTTCGTTTGCGGAAATGATCCGGCAGGTGGCTTTCTTCAATCATTTCTTCATCAAGCATTAAATTCATCGCTCCTTCGATGACGTGTTCAAGCTCACGGATGTTCCCCGGCCAGTGATAGGACTCCAGCCTCGCTTTTACAGCAGGGGAGACACGATTCACGTCCATTTGAAAAACCCGGTTGTACTTTTCCAGAAAGGTTTCCACGAGCGGCTCGATATCTGTTTTTCTTTCCCGCAGCGAAGGGACATACAGCGTAACCACACCAATACGGTAAAAAAGGTCCTCACGAAGCTCGTTGTTTTGAATAGCCTCTGCCGGCTCTTTGTTCATCGTGGCGATAATGCGGACATTGATGGACTGCTCTTTGTGCGACCCTAAACGGGTCACCTTTTTTTCCTGCAGGACACGCAGAAGTTTTGCCTGCAGCGCCACCGGAAGCGAATTAATTTCATCGAGCAGAAGCGTCCCGCCCTCTGCTTTTTCAAACAGCCCGGCCCGTTCGGACGCCCCTGTAAAAGCTCCTTTTACCGTCCCAAATAAAATGCCCTCAATCAGCGTTTCCGGAAGCGCAGCGCAGTTCTGTGATACAAACGGCTGTCCGGCCCGCTCGCTTTCACTGTGAATGCTCTGGGCAAACAATTCCTTCCCTGTGCCCGTTTCTCCTACAATTAACACCGATGATGACGTTCTCATTGCCCGCTTCGCGTTCTGCACCACCCCTGTGATTTCAGCCGAATGCCCGATAATCTGGTCAAATGTGAAAAGCCCGCTGTCGGTTTTTTTCTGGTTTTCCCGGACCAGCTTTTCCATGCGGGTAACGTCTTTTGCGATCTCGGCTGCTGCGACAATTCGCCCGCCCGAATAAATCGGGAAAATCTCGTTGATGGTCGTAATATTTTTCCCGCGACTCGTCGTATAATGCTGTTTTTTTTCTCTCGTTTCCACTCCCTGCTTAATAGCCTGGAGCAGTCTGCTGTCACGTTCATGCTCGAAAAGGAAAACGTCCATCATACCTTTATTATTAAAATCTTCGTATGTCATGGACTCAATCTCACGCATTTTGTCATTATAAATAATCAGGTTTTCATCTGCATCAATAACTCGGATCCCCTGATCCATTTTTACCATTAAATGGTCAAACACATCGTTCAGCTCAGGATAGGATAACGAATTCGTACCTTGATATACCATGAACCCACCCTCTTTATAATTTATTCTTGCTCTGATTTTATCATGAAGTACGAAGTCTACGTACGCAAAATCCCAAAACTTAGGAGTGCAAAATTTTGCACCTTTGACTCCTTAATTTTTCTCTTTGCGCTTCTATCCAGCGAAGTATTCAATTATAATGGATGTCTCCGCCGGTTTTGTTAAGGCCTGTTGAAGTTAAGAATATTGGCACTATTCTTGCAACATATAAAAGTACATTCAAGGGGAGGTGTACTGAATGGAAGGAATAACACTATTTACCTGGCTGCTCATATTAATACCCATGCCGATTACTGTGGTTTTAGCAGCAATCAGTTATGTTAAATCAAAAAAGGAGACCACCTAAATGGATATTTCTGTACCAACAATTGTGACATTTATCGTTTACCTTGTTGTAATGCTTAGCATTGGTTTTTTATTCTACAAGCTGACCAATAACCTTTCGGATTACGTTTTAGGCGGACGAAAATTAAACGGACCCGTAGCTGCGCTCAGTGCCGGCGCGTCTGACATGAGCAGCTGGCTTCTGCTCGGCCTGCCCGGAGCCATGTATCTGGGCGGAATGAGTGAAATATGGCTGCCGATCGGACTTACCATTGGAGCTTATTTGAACTGGCAGTTTCAGGCGAGAAGACTGCGCAGGTATACAATCATCGCCAACGATTCAATTACGATACCCGACTTTCTTGAAAACCGATTCCACGATAAAACAAAAGCACTGCGCATTGTTTCGGCATTATTTATACTTATTTTCTTTACTTTTTATACCTCTTCCGGGCTGGTCGGAGGCGCTACCCTGTTTGTCAGTTCCTTCGGTCTTTCCTATCAGGCAGCTCTCTGGATCGGCGGTGCTGTTATTATTACCTATACGTTCCTCGGTGGGTTTATGGCCGTCAGCTGGACTGACTTTATCCAGGGCATTCTAATGTTTCTCGCTCTTGTTGTTGTGCCAATTGCTGCTGTCATAGAAATCGGCGGATGGGATAGTTCTGTTCAGACCGTCTCTTCGATTAACCCGGATGCATTAAGCGCATTTACAAACGTGAGCGTCATTTCTGTAGTTTCCCTGCTGGCCTGGGGGCTGGGCTACTTCGGCCAGCCGCATATCATTACGAGGTTTATGGCGATACGTTCCGAAAAAGAAATTCCGATGGCTCGGTTTGTAGGTATGAGCTGGATGGTTATTTCTCTTCTCGGTGCTATTTTTACAGGATTTATCGGTATTGCTTACTTCTCAGGCGATACTCAGCTGGCCGAGGGAAACCACGAAACTGTCTTTATTCTATTCACCCAGGTACTCTTTAACCCGTGGGTGTCCGGTATTCTTCTCGCAGCGATTCTTGCTGCGATTATGAGCACGGTGGACTCTCAGCTGCTTGTATCCTCAAGTGCCCTTGCGGAAGACTTTTATAAAGGGATGCTCCGTCCCAAAGCTTCTGACCGCGAGCTCGTCTGGGTCGGCCGGATTGGCGTTATCGTCATCGCCCTCTTCGCCCTGCTGCTCGCCTATAACCCGGGAAGCACGGTCCTTGATCTCGTGAGCTATGCGTGGGCCGGGTTCGGCGCGGTGTTCGGGCCTGCAATGCTTTTCTCCTTATTCTGGCGCCGGACGAGCAAGTGGGGAGTTCTCGCCGGGATGATCGCCGGTGGCACAACCGTCATTATCTGGGTTCAGCTTTCCGGTGGGTTGTTCGATCTCTACGAAATTGTGCCAGGCTTCTTGATTAACGTCTTAATCATTATTGCCGTTAGCCTGCTCGGACCGAAGCCTTCAGACAAAATTAAAACTGAATTTGACTCTGTCGGCACGTACACCGAGAGAAACTGAGCAAAAAATACCCGCTTCCTGATATAAACAGGAGCGGGTATTTTGTATATTTACTGCTGTTTTTCGGTAAATGCCTGTTCCTGAAGCGCTGCCGCTTTATCCGTGCGTTCCCAGGGCAGATCAACGTCATGACGGCCAAAGTGGCCGTAAGCGGCTGTCTGCCTGTAAATCGGCCGGCGGAGATCAAGCATTTTGATGATGCCGGCCGGCCGGAGGTCAAAGTTTTCATTGGCAAGCTTTACAAGCACCTCTTCTGATACTTTTCCCGTACCAAACGTGGCGATCGATATGGAAACCGGCTGAGCTACTCCGATCGCGTACGCAAGCTGAACCTCGCATTTATCTGCAAGTCCTGCTGCAATAATATTTTTAGCTACATACCGGGCTGCATACGAGGCGGAGCGGTCGACCTTTGTCGGGTCTTTACCGGAAAACGCACCGCCGCCGTGACGGGCATAGCCTCCGTACGTATCAACAATGATTTTTCGTCCGGTAAGCCCGGCGTCTCCCTGCGGTCCACCAATGACAAAGCGGCCGGTCGGGTTTATGAAGTAGTTGGTTTTAGCGTCGAGAAGCTCTGCCGGCACTACCGGCTCGATAACGTATTTGTGCATATCCTCTTCAATTTGTGCAAGCGTTACGTCATCCGAATGCTGGGTGGAAATAACGATCGTTTCCACCCGGAGTGGCTTCCCGTCGTCTCCGTATTCCACGGTAACCTGCGTTTTTCCATCTGGACGCAGATATGAAAGATTGCCGTCTTTCCGGACTTTTGTTAACTGGCTTGCCAGCTTGTGCGCAAGCGAAATCGGCAAAGGCATGAGTTCATCGGTTTCGTTATCTGCATACCCAAACATCAAGCCCTGATCTCCCGCTCCGATCGATTCCAGTTCATCCTCGGTCATCGATCCTTCTCGGGTTTCAAGCGCCTCATCAACGCCCTGGGCAATGTCGGCCGACTGTTCATCTATAGACGTCAAAACCGAGCACGTTTCGTAATCGAAGCCGTATTTTGCCCGTGTATAACCGATGTCTTTCAAAGTTTCTCTGGCAATTTTAGGAATATCCACGTATGTAGATGTCGATATTTCTCCTGCCACTAATACGAGACCAGTATTTACTACTGTTTCTGCTGCCACCCGGGCATTCGGATCATCCTTTAAAATTGCATCCAAAATCGCGTCGGAAATCTGATCACACACCTTGTCCGGATGCCCTTCTGTAACAGATTCCGACGTAAATAAACGTCGTCCAATTGTAGACACGCTGCTGCCTCCTTTTTAACTGCCTGCTACGGTTGTACTCTCCCATTCTTAGGGTAGACGAAAAGAAAACGGCAGTAGGCCGTTGTGTACAAGAAAAGCCCCTTCTCCCAAAAAATTGAGGGAAAAGGGGCTGTCAGTTCAGCTTTTTCGCCTCTTATCTTTCAAGGCATCTGTCTGCCTCTCCAGGTTAGCACCTTTCCGTTACCGGATGGTTGCTGGGCTTCTCAGGGACTGTCCCTCCACCTGCTCAGGATAAGAGTATCCGTTCGTACAAAATCTTAACGCAAACCCTATTTGATGTCAAACTTAGTGCCCTCCCCGCTGGCATGTTTTGTCATCGCAAAGGAAATGAAACCACTGATACCGATTTACCGAAACAGTGTGATACAGTTTGCGCCCAAGCGTTTCTACTCCCGGCAGTAAAAATACTGCCTTCAGCGGCTTCAAAGCCGGAATAGTATAACATAATTTTTTTACCGTATAATAACCAGCGTATACGTACGTATTATCCTCTACACTGTGCATCTGTTCTTCAAGCGGCTCTCCCTTGAGCATCGGGTACTTTTCGAATAAATCCTCATCATATATAGGCTTCCAATTCACCCTGTTCGTCTTATCTATCGCTGAGAGATAAGTATGAAACCTAGTGCATAACGGACAATCACTATCATAGAATACAATAAATTCCGATTGTTGCTCCATAGTTGTTCCCCTTTCATTGCTTTCCTACATCTTTTCCCTCTTAGAGCTAAAAATATTCATGAACTTTTTTAACGAATAAGTATGTACTATTAAACTAAATGTGTTACACTATTTTATATTCTATCCATCATTCATGATGAATAAATCCAACTTCCCCCTCATTAAAGGAGTGATTGTTTATGAAGCCGCCGTTCGCTTCCAAACCCGAAACACATCTATTGAATGAAGCGCACGTCCAATGGAACCTCTCTGTACCTGCGCTTGTGAAGCGCTCGCTGGCTCTGCAGGAGGGATCACTTACAGCAGAAGGTGCTCTTGCCGTGAAAACAGGCAAATATACCGGACGGTCGCCAAAGGATAAATATATTGTCGATGAGCCCGGCAGTTCTCCTTATATTGACTGGGGAAATGTAAACCAACCAATGTCCGAAGAATTGTTTGAACGGCTTTATAAAAAAGTCATGAATCATTTGAACGGTCAGAATGAAGTATTCGCAAGCGACGCCCTGGCCGGAGCTGACCCCGATTACCAGCTACCTGTCCGGGTCATCACCTCCTGCGCCTGGCATCAATTGTTCGCCCGTCAGCTGTTTATCCGACCAGACGGAAGAGAAAATCCTTCTGCTCCTCCCTTCACGCTCATAGCTGCGCCGGAATGCAAAGCAGATCCTGAGACAGATGGGACCTCGTCGGAAACATTTATCGTCATCAGCTTTGCACAGCGCACGATTTTAATCGGCGGCACAGAATACGCCGGAGAAATGAAAAAATCGATCTTTTCTGTCATGAACTACCTGCTCCCTGAACAAAACGTACTCCCGATGCACTGCTCGGCAAACATCGGCAGTGACGGTGCAAGCGCTTTGTTTTTCGGCCTTTCCGGCACTGGAAAAACAACCCTTTCCGCAGATCCTTCCCGGCTTTTGGTCGGCGACGATGAACACGGATGGTCCGAGAACGGTATTTTTAATATCGAAGGCGGATGCTACGCAAAATGCTCGAATCTGTCCAAACAGAAAGAACCACAGATCTGGAACGCTATCCGTTTTGGCGCTGTACTTGAAAATGTTGGGATAGACGGCGCCAGCGGAAAAGTTGACTACACAGATACTCAGATTACGGAAAACACAAGGGCTGCTTATCCGATTGAACATGTCGATGGAATTGTTCCCTCCGGCACAGCCGGTCATCCCTCGGCTATCATCTTTTTAACTGCAGATGCATTCGGTGTTCTTCCGCCAATCAGCAGACTGACAAAGGAGCAGGCGATGTATCATTTTCTCAGCGGCTACACAAGCAAGCTCGCCGGAACGGAAAGAGGCGTCACTTCCCCGGAAGCAACCTTCTCCACCTGCTTTGGGGCACCGTTCCTTCCCCGGCAGGCTTCCGTCTATGCAGAAATGCTCGGAGAAAAAATCGATGAACACAATGTGCCTGTCTTTCTGGTGAACACCGGATGGAGCGGCGGCGGCTACGGAGTCGGCAGCCGCATGGATCTTTCATACACCCGGGCTATGGTGCAGGCAGCCCTCAACGGAGAGCTGACTGATACAGCCACGGTCGAGGACCCTATTTTCGGGCTGCATATCCCTGAGTCCTGCCCCGGCGTTCCCGAAGATATGCTTCAGCCGAAAAAAATGTGGACAGAAGCCGGCGACTATGAGATTCAGGCCCGCATGCTTGCCCGCAAGTTTGCGGAAAATTTCAAGCGGTTTTACGACGTGCCTGCTTCTATCGCAGACGCCGGACCAACCCAGTTGTAGGAGCTGTTTTTCATCGACGTCAGGAAGATGCAATACGTTAAAAGGAACCGGTGCCTGAATATAAACAGGCATCGGTTCCTTTCATTTCAATGTAATATATCCTGCTTCCTCCGCATATTTTACAGTACGGGGAAGCACTTCGTCTTTCATAATAAAGCTGTAGCCGGGATGGTCACGAATATTACTTGGAAGTGTTTCTATCAGCACCGGTCCGTCTGTTTCCATATAATCCTCATGAGGAATCAGCGAATCCACCACAGCGATGTATATATTTTTTATTACATCTTCACTCCGGCCCGCCACCTTGTACTGGCCAAGAGAGCGTATCACTTCAACCCGGCCGCCGGTTTCCTCATCGACCTCCCGTACAGCTGCTTCTTCGGGGGCTTCTCCCTCTTCGATCTTCCCGCCCGGAAACTCCAGCCCGCGCTGGGAGTGACGAGTGAGCAGCCACCTGCCGGCATATAAGCATATAACCCATACATGTCCCGGCTTGTCTGAAAATGGAGTGCCGTTTAACGCCAATTCCACTTCGTTATTATAGTAGTCCCGGAATTTGTAGCAGGTTGTCATATGCCCAGTTCCTCACACATACGTATCACTCCACTTCTATCATCTCTCCGGGGGAAATTATTTTTCCTGGCGGCTGTATAACCTTGCCGCCATTGCTTTAGACCAGGAGCGCTGATCGTTTTTTCGCTCGTGAAACTCTTCCATAAGCTGATCGCCTTCATATCCTTCGGTAATCAACTCTTTCAATATCAGTTCGGTGATATTTTCATCTTTTCCAGCCATATACGCCTGGATTAAAACGCCAAGAGAATGCTCGAGTCTCGTGGTTTTTTTCACGACTCCCCTCAAAAGCGCCGGGGCATTGTCGGGATGAGTGATGACCGCTTCCATCAGCATTTCCTCTTCGTGTCTTTCCCACTCGTGAATGATATCTTCATACTCTGTAGGTATGACCGCATCAAGGAGCCATGATCTATCAGGCTCTTCCCGATTAATAATGAGCCCTTCTTTCATTTTTATCTCATGCATTTCAATCGCGTCACCGTCTTTTTGAAACAGGCTGAGGCGGACTAAACGGAACGTTTTCATGATTTACGGCCGGCGGCCTGAATTGTTCGTTCATATGCTTCTTTTAAGCGGCGTACGCCCTCATCGATATGCGTGCGTGGGCAGGCCACGTTAATGCGGACAAAACCAGCACCTTCATCTCCAAAGATGTGGCCGTCACTAAGAGCTACCCCTGCTTCTTTGCGCAGCCATTCCTCCAGCTCTTTTTTATCCATGCCGAGGTTCCGGAGATCAATCCAGACGAGATACGTTCCTTCCGGCTTAATAACATGTGCTTCCGGGATTGCCGACTCCAGCTGGTCTTTTAAATAATCAACGTTTTCCCGCAGATGAACGAGCAGTTCTTCCAGCCACTCGCTCCCGTGCCGGTAGGCGGCTTCCGCAGCTACTGTGGCGAACGGGTTATCTATTCCGACAAAATTAAGCTGCAGATGGGCTTCGTATGCTTTTTGTGAAGCTTTTTTCTCAAAAACCACATAGGACAGCTGCAGGGCTGCAAGATTAAAGGTTTTGCTCGGCGCCATGCAGGTGATGGTTTCCACATCATAGCCATCCGCCACCTTCGAAAACGGCACATGCACGCCGGAGAGAATAAGATCTGCGTGTATTTCATCAGATACTACCAGCACGTTGTACTTCTCTGCCAGAGCGGCGATCTGCTGCAGCTCTTCCTCGGTCCACACCCGGCCGATAGGGTTGTGAGGGCTGCACAATAAAAGCATTTTCGCCCCGGCTTTCATCTGTTCTTCAAGGTTTTCCACATCGATAGTAAAGCCTTCATCTGTTTCTTTCAGCGGGTTCTTATATAGCGTTCGTTCATTATTATTTACTAACATATAGAACGGGTAGTAGACCGGAGTCTGAAGAATAACGCCATCACCTTTTTCCGTAAATGTCTGAATTAGATGACTGATCGCCGGCACTACGCCCGGGGTGAAGACGAGCTGATCATTGCTTACATTCCAGTCATGGCGCGAGCGAATCCATTCAGTTGTCGCGTCCTTCAATGATTCTGGACGCCGGTGATAGCCGAAAATCCCGTGATCAACTACCTCCTGCATGGCATCAAGTACAGGCTGCGGCGCCTGAAAATCCATGTCCGCAACCCACATCGGCCAGAGCTCCGAAGAGCCGTAGCGTTCAGCCGCAAAGTCCCACTTCATTGAGTTTGTATTTTTTCGATTTAATACCTTGTTAAAATTCATGCTTAAAAAGCCTCCTCGTTTCATCTTCCCATGTCTATTCCGTTATTTATTTTATCACTTTCTTTTTAGGAAGACGAATCCAAACGGCTTTTAAACGATGAATCGTTTTGCTTCCACCACGGATTCCTTCCAGTAATCCGAAAAATCAGTATAGCCGACACCGTCGGCTTCTGTGGCGTGAAACAGTGTTTCGTCAGAAATATACATACTTACATGATTAATACTGCCGTCGCCATTCGTATCGAAGAAAATCAGGTCTCCCCGCTTCCAGTCTTCTCCAGCAACATCCCGGCCTTCCTGCGCCTGATCCTCCGAGACCCTTGGAAGATCCACATTTTCTTCAGCGTACATACGCTGCGTAAAGGAGGAACAATCGAAATATTCGGTCGTAGTTTCAGACGCTCCCCATTTGTACGGTACACCTGTAAACTCTTCCCCTTTTTCAATTACTCTGGCGATTCTTTCCTGTGCCGGGCTCCACAGCTGAGTTGTATATCGGTTTCCGGTGTCTTCTTCTTCGAATGCCAGTTCTTTCGCGGCTTCTTTTGCAGGAATATAAGATTCTCCTCTCCAATTGAACCAGGCCGGGCTCTGTTCAAGCTCTCCCTCCCAAGAAGCGCCGTTCACCGATAAACGCACGGCCGGCCCTTCCTGCTCCAGTTCCGCTCCGTATAAAGATGCCGCCGTTTCGGGACGAAGGTAGAGCTCTTCCTCCGTTTTTCCGCCCTCGATGTACCAGGCTTTGTCATTGCCATCGACATTTGTGATTAAAACGTGCCGGTCTGCCCAGTAGCCCGCACCGCCTGCTATAATTATTGCTCCAGCAACACTTGCCCACACCCAGTTTCTCTTCATGTTTTACCTCCTTCCCGTGTAATTGTTCCGATTATCCTTTCTTTATCATGCTAAAATAGATCTACTATTCAGAAGGGAGTGATCATGATGAAGCCGGTAATTCTATTTATAGCCGTCAGTCTTGACGGCTATATCGCTGATGCAGAAGGGAATATTGACTGGCTGATGAAAGCAGGAGGCGAAGGTGATAACGGCTACGACGAAATGTACCGGCGGGTGGATACCGTTGTTATGGGGAGAAAAACCTATGAACACGTGCTTGTCTTAACAGATTCCTTTCCGTACAGGGACAAAGACTGCTATGTTTTTTCCACCAGCAGCCTGGACGGTGGCGGGCCTGTAACCTTTGTGCAGGGCGACGTTACCAAGTGGCTTCAAAACAAACAGCAGGAGTCTGGAACTGGTATATGGCTTGTTGGGGGAGCAGACATTATCGATCCTCTGCTTAACGAAGAATTGATCGATGAGTACATTATTACCTTCACGCCCGATCTTCTAGGAAGCGGCATTCCGTTGTTTAAGCAACGGCCCGGGCAGCCAAAACGGCTTCATCTGTACGAAGTGAAGCGTTGGGGAGAGCTGGCCCAGCTCCACTATAAACGGGTTGAAGATCTGCCCGATCAGTAGTTTAGACTCATTCGCATCTGTAGGTAAAAGCATCATTTTTTCTGAAAAGTGTGTACTTTTCTTACTCTTTAGGTAATAATAAACATATAGAGTAGCATTCGTCCAATTTGTTGCTCTTATCCTATATTTCTTGTTGCTCCTGCTGCCTGCAGGAGCCTTTTTTTATTCTACCGCGCGTTTAACCTCTTTTATATATTGCTTCACCCGTCTACCTTCCTGCTCGTTCAACGCAAACCCGCATTTGTCCGCAATAGAAGCAGATTCCCGTTCAAACATAACCATCGCTGTCTGCAAAGAGGCCCAAATGCTATCGTAAGAGCCCGCTGCATAAGTAGCTGCCAGTTCTCTATTGTTCTTGTGCCCGAGGTATTTTTCCAAATACTTCGCCTCCTGGCCGAAATTTACTGATGTCTTTTTTTCGAGTACAACCTTCCACTGCAGCATTTGTACCAGCATACGGCGGATAATATTAAGGTGAGCCTGGGCGTAGAGCATTTCTCTTCGCCCCCAGCCTTTGACTACATACACCGCCACCCACCAAAACTCATTACAGCATTGTTGAAAGAATCCCTCTTCCGGCTCCATTGTTTTGTAGCCTATGTCGGTAGGAGCAGGAAAATCAGAAGCTGGGTTATCTTTATCCAGCAGACAGCGGGTCAAACCGTCCTGCTTCCAGTGCTCATACCTGCTGGATGCGTGCTTTAAGGTTAAATCAATACGGTTACCATCCTGAAAAAGCATTAGAAAGGCAAATGATTCTCCCAATGGTTCACGGTATAAATTCATTTCATCCGGCGTCTGCATAATCAAAGGCTCCCCAAATACTTCAAGCCAGCCCCGGTCCTGAATCATTTGTTCCATATTTTCCACAAAATAAATAATATCAAAATCACTGAAAAGATCAGCACTGCTATCTCCTGCAGCTGCACGGGACCCGCTTAGAGCTGCAGCCCGGACCCGTTCATCTTCCCTCGCAGTCTCCATTATCAGCGCCATCATAGCCTCAGGCATGCGCACAGGCAGCATCTCCTTTTAATCCAGGGTCGTCGATGCAGGCTCGTAAGACAGCATCTGCCTGATTTGGTTATGACTGTTAAGCACAGCTACCGCCGGTTTGAACTCCCGGGCCGTTTCATTTTCCATCAATGCATAAGCAATAATGATGACCACATCCCCGGGCTGAGCCATTCTCGCGGCTGCACCGTTCAGGCAAATTACCCCACTGCCCCGGGGGCCTTCAATCACGTACGTTTCCAGACGGGCCCCGTTCGTATTATTGACCACCTGCACTTTCTCGTTTTCCCACAGGTCCACCGCCTCCATCAGATCCCGGTCAATGGTAATGCTTCCTACATAGTTTAAATCTGCTTCTGTGACTACAGCCCGGTGAAGCTTTGATTTCATCATCGTACGGTACATCAGCGTCACACCCTTTCTTTCTGGTCAGGAAAAAGAATAATATTATCGATGAGTCTCGCTCCCGAAAACTGCACCGCTCCTGCAATAATTACCTGACCGTTCCATTCCCTTACAGGTTTTAGACCGGGATAAGTTAAAATCTCCATATAATCAATCGTTCCGGAAATGTTAGCTTCTACTATACGTTTTGCTTTCTTCAAAATTTCCTCGGGTCCATAAAGACCCTCTTCTATCCATAACGCTCCCTGCTTTAATCCTTCATACAGCCAGACAGCTTCCCGGCGCTCCCTGCTGGTTAAATTCACATTTCGGGAGCTCAGAGCCAGACCATCAGCTTCCCGAACCGTTGGGCCAGTAACAATCTTTGTTGGAAGATTAAAATCACGGACCATATTCGTTAGTACAGCAGCCTGCTGTGCATCCTTCTGTCCAAAGTAGGCCCGCGCCGGCTGAACAATCTGCAACAGCTTCAGCACCACGGTCGCCACTCCGTCAAAATGTCCCGGCCGGCTTTTACCGCAGAGCACATCACTTCCTTCAAGCACGCGCACCCCTGTCTGCATCTCTTCGGGATACATCTCTTTCGCTGAAGGGACAAACACTATATCGACGCCCCGGGCTTCGGCTTTTTCAAGATCCGCTTCGAGCTTACGCGGGTACGCTTCGTAATCTTCATCCGGGCCAAACTGCAGTGGATTGACAAAAATGCTCACTACCACTGCGTCGTTTTCTTTCAAAGCCTGCATCATTAATGAAAAATGTCCTTCGTGCAGCGCTCCCATTGTCGGCACAAATCCAATTATTTCTCCCTGCTGTTTTCTCTCACTGATATGTGTGCGAATTTCCTGAATTGAAGTAAATACTTTCATGAAGGTGCGCCTCTGCTAAGATCTTTCAGTACAGAGGCATCCATGGAAAAAGTATGCCTCTCCTCTGGAAATGCTTTCGCCTTTACATCACTTACATAGCTTTCAAGGGCTTCATCAATCTGTGCCTGCACGTTAGTGTACTGCTTAGCAAAGGAAGGGACAAAGCTCTCTCCCCACCCGACAGTGTCGTGAAAAACCAGCACCTGTCCGTCAACGCCGGCGCCGGCACCTATGCCGATAACCGGAATCGAAAGATGCACTGCAATCCGGTCGGCAAGCTCTCCGGGAACGCATTCAAGCACTAGCGCAAAAGCACCCGCCTGTTCGAGTCCCTCTGCTTCTTCCATCAACCGCTGTGCTTCTTCTTTTGTTTTCCCTTGTACTTTGTACCCTCCAAGTACCCCTACGGACTGGGGAGTAAGACCGAGATGTCCCATGACCGGTACACCGGCAGCCGTTAAGCGGGCGATGGTTCCTCTGGTAACTTCATCTCCCCCTTCAAGCTTAACTGCCTGAGCACCACCTTCCTGCATAAGACGTCTCACTGCTGTGAACGTGCTCTCTACAGAGGAATGATAGGTTAAAAAGGGAAGATCCACTACGATAAATGTACCCGGAGCTCCCCGTCGAACCGCACGTGCATGCATCACCATATCGTCAAGCGTTACCGGAATCGTGGAATCGTAGCCGTGTACGACCATCCCCGCCGAATCACCTACAAGTATCATATCCATGCCAGCTTTTTCCGCGGCCTTCCCTGTCGGAGCGTCGTACGCTGTGATCATCGTAATCGGTTCCTGCCGTTCTTTCATCTGTTTCAATACCGCCGTGCTTTTCATCTCTCTCCTCCTGCTTCACTCAAAAGATAAAGAATTATCTGATATTTTTGCCGATACATACTGCTTAGGCCGGCTTGTGTTTACACATGTATATTATCTGACGCCCCTGCCATTTATTCAACCATCGCGACTTCGTTTATCCAAAAAAACTTCAATAAAAAATGCCCCTGTAAGAGGGCATTAATAAATATTACTTAAGTCAAGCGAATCTCCAAATGTCTGAATCAGATACCGGCGGATCAAATCACGGCTGAAGGGGGTCTCATCTGCTTCACTGCGGGCTTCATCGTCTTTGGCAATAATATGATCTATATGGGCTTTATTGCCATTCACTTTTTGAATGATGGTGATGCGGTGGTAAGGGATATGCTTTAACTCAAAAGAAAGCTTTCGCTTATTGATCTTAATATAGCTTTCATGAAAGCCTGCTTCAATATGAAACTTGCGGTCGTTTATATTTTTAAATTCTTCTTCAAGATCCATAAAATAATACATGATTTCCCTCGCCGTCGAATCGATTAACTGCTGCTCTGGCTGGGCATCAATATTTAAATATTTGCGTGTTTTAGTAGCGAATGTATTTTCAAAGCTCATTGATTTTCTCCCCTTTCAATTGCGTATTAATGTATTCTGTGCCGGCTCACATTCCGGGTCTGAACACCTTCACCCTTGTCTGGACCCTGGTATTTACCGCTTCAGGAAACGCTTCTGCAGCCCTCCGGATAAACCATCCGGCGGACTCGCGGACATGGTCCGGAGTAATTGTTTTCTTATCAAGCTTCTCGTCCAGCTTTTTTCGAAATTCGGTAACCCCTTCTTTATCTTCACCGAAATACGCGTGATTGACTTCCGGCACCCGACGGTCGAACGTATGTGGGTTGAACTGCTGATCTCCTTCATCCGTTCCAACATAGCAGAACGCCACCTGCGGATTCCCATTTTCGTCAAACTGCATAATCGCAGCAGTCATATTTAAGCCAAGCTCTTTTTTCACGGCCAGACTTTCGTCGTACACCAGCTGCATTTTTTTATCAATTGGCTGCTCTTTATGTGATTTGAGAATATTCACAAGACGCGACCGGTGGGCGTCTGTTGCCACACCACTCACAGCCAGCAGCGCATTTCCGGCATCAAATACCTTCTGCGCCTTTTCATCCGCCGGCCCACCCTCAAGGCTTGCTCCCTTTGAGTCCGTAGCAATCATTACAAAAGGATCCCCCTTGGGCGGCACGGCGCTTAGTAATAGTCCGGCAGTCATACTTTCACCTCTTCTAATATTCCTTGTGCCTATTGGTAATTACCCTCTGAGCGCACGGGCAAACGTCCCTCGAAAGCGCCGTTATTTTTATTTTTTATAAGCCAATATTATTAATTTTCCGTAAAATCCGCTTTGAATTTTTCGTAGCAAACCTTCCAAAATTCTTCAATACTCAGCATATCGGCGTTGAGTTGAGTACTTCTTTTGCCCGCTGAGGGAAAAATCGAGACGGTTACTATTTTCGGTTCACATTGATACAGATACGAAATACGGCTCCAGCAGTTACAGGCCTGGCTGAAAACTAGTTCACGCGCAGTGTAGCTCATAGAAAACTCCTTCCTGTTTCTTCTGGCTATGCTTTTCCTCTATTGGGTGTGTACCTTTATCTTACCTAATATTCAGGGAAAATAAGTTGTTTAATCTCATTCTTCCTAAAACAGTACTTCTTTCACATATTCTTTTATCAACCTCCGGAAAACCTCCTGAATCCAGACAGAGGAATTCGTGAAAAACCTGTCAGAGCTACCCTGCTGTTACTCGACTTCCATCTCTTTGTTTAAGCAAAAAGTGAGCAGCACTACTGCTTCCAGCTAATTTTTTCATTTCTGCTTAACATCATTAATATGCGAACACCGCCTTTCCTCTTATAATTTACTAATTGCATTTGTAAACAGTTTTAGAGGAAGGCCTGCAAAAAAGAACGCCCTGCTTTCGCAGCGCGCTCTCGTTCTTTCTATAAAAACAGTTCATGGATCTTTTAACCGGATTCTTCTGCCTCTTGAACCGGTGTCTGCTCAAAATACGCATCCATATGCTCATACCAGAGCCGGTAGCCTTCTCTGTTTGGATGAATGCCGTCACCAATATACTGTTCCATCTGACGGCCGTTTTCTGCATTTTCGTGGAAGGGTACAGAGGCATCTATAAACAGGACTCCCTGATCACGCTCAAATTCTTCTTTGAGCTGATCCGCAAATTCCTGATAGCCGCTATCGAGCTCCGGATTCGTGTTCTCATAGGTGATCGCCGGGTTTGGGTTCATCACCAACACTTCGGCATCCGGCGCCTTCGCTTTCGCTTCCCGGATCAACTGATGGATATTATCAATACTTTGAGCGGCTGGAATGCCTCGATAGAAATCATTCAATATACCTGTCTCAATAATCACAAAATCTGCTTCTCCAGAAAGCTCAGCATCGATCATTCCCCGCTCAAGCATATCCTTTGAAGAATAGCCATTCACCCCATGGTTGTTCAGTTCTACGTGCTGGCTGCCATCAGTAATCCGCTGCAGTCTCTCCTCCAGCCGGCCAGCCCAGGATTCGCTGTAGCTATCCGCTCCGGTGCCGGCAGCTACACTTGAGCCAAACACTTCTACAGTAGAAGCATGATAGGTATCCAGGCGGTGCTGCAAAAATGAATAAATATTCATTTCCTCCAGTTCTGAAAGCTCCTGGTCCGGTGCTTTAGTTCTCTCCCTGTTTTCATTCACAGATTCTCTGTTTAAAGAAACGATTATCCAGATACCGCCAGCTACAGCAGCTGTGAGCAGCAGGATAACTCTTTTTCTCATCTGCCATAACCCCTTCTGTTGTATTCGATAGCGAATTGCTCATAGCATAATATATCCCGGTGTGCTCCTACAAGGTCCAAAGAATCAGTTCTTCTCATTTATCAAATTTTTCTTACAATAGAAGTTATAACCTGTGGGCAGGCGGGAAAACCATTATAAAAAGTGAGGTGAATAATCAATGTTAATGGTAAAATGCCCGGAATGCGGACACGAAAACACCGCTTCCATTCAAATGCCACCGGAAACGTTGAGCACTGATGCTAACGTTTCCGGGAATGAACAGCCGTGCGAAAACTGCCACGCTTCGATTCCATTATCCAACGAAAACCTCTATTATAAATAGGTCGCTGCGGTCATCCTAAACACATACCGCCGAAACAAAGAACGACGCCGGGCCGAGGATAGTCCCTCAAACCGGCGTCGTTGGCGTGGTATGTATCTTGGAATGAATATATAATACCCCAATGCGTTTTAAACAGCAAGTTTTGTAACTAAAAAAAGTACATATACTTTTATAAGCCAATACAAAAACGACACCGGGGTGAGAAACAGCTCTCAAACCGGTGTCGTTGGCGTAATATGTATGGTGGAGCCTAGCGGGATCGAACCGCTGACCTCTTGGCTGCCAGCCAAGCGCTCTCCCGGCTGAGCTAAGGCCCCATATTTTTGCTGATAAAATATCAGCCGACAAGAAATATTGTACCTTGTCTCTCTCTGTCTGACAAGTCCTTTTTTCACGTTTTTTTGCAGCTTTGTAAAAAAGACGGCCTGCCGCCGGGCAGGCCCATTTTCTGCTTACTCTTCATTCAGCCGCGTTTCAAGCGCTGTCTGGCGTTCTTCAAATCCGGGTTTACCGAGAAGGGCAAACATGTTCTTTTTATACGCTTCCACGCCAGGCTGGTCAAATGGATTGACACCGAGCATATAACCACTCACAGCACACGCTTTTTCAAAGAAGTAAACGAGGTATCCGAAATAATATTCATTCCATTCCGGAATATCAATAATAATATTTGGTACGCCTCCGTCAGTATGGGCAAGAAGCGTGCCTTCGAACGCTTTCTCGTTGACGAATCCCATCGTTTCCCCTGATAAATAATTTAAGCCGTCCAGGTCATCATCAGTGTTTTTCAATTCCAGAGCGCTCCCTGCATCCTGAATATGAAGTACTGTTTCGAGCAAATGGCGCCGGCCCTCCTGGATGTACTGCCCCATCGAATGCAAATCCGTTGAGAAATCGACTGCCGCCGGGAATAATCCTTTCCCGTCTTTGCCTTCGCTTTCCCCGTACAGCTGCTTCCACCATTCAGATACAAAATGCATGTGCGGCTCATAGTTCACCAGCAGTTCAATGGCTTTCCCTTTCTGATACGCAGCGTAACGGATAGCAGCATAACGGTAGGCCGAGTTTTCTTTTACACTCTGAAGCTTGCCAGCGTCCATGGCTGCAGCCGCTCCGTCCATCATTTTTTCCACGTCCAGCCCTGCTGCTGCGATAGGAAGAAGCCCTACGGCTGTAAGAACGGAATAACGGCCGCCGACGTCATCCGGCACGACGAATGTTTCATAGCCCTTTTCGTCAGCCAGCGTTTTTAAAGCGCCTTTGCTTTTATCTGTCGTAGCGTAAATTCTTGAAGCCGCTTCCTCTGCACCGTATTTTTTCTCGAGCCAGTCCCGGAACACTCGGAATGCAAGAGCCGGTTCTGTTGTAGTGCCGGACTTTGAAATAACGTTTACCGAAACGTCCTTGCCCTCCACCATTTCAAGAAGGTCATGCATGTAGCGCTGACTGATCTGGTGGCCGGCGAAATAAATTTCCGGGCCGTTCCGTTTAGAGCCGTCGAGCTGGTTGCGGAACGAATGGCTCAAGCTGTCAATGGCCGCCTTCGCCCCGAGGTAAGAGCCCCCAATACCGATTACAATCAGCACGTCTGAGTCCTTTTTAATTTTTTCGGCTGCCTGCTGGATGCGCGAGAATTCCTCTCTGTCGTATGTATCCGGAAGATCAACCCATCCGAGATATTCCGAACCGGCTCCGGTTTTTTCATGAATCATGCGATGAGCCGTTTCCACCATCGGCTGCAGCTGCTCAATCTCATGCTCTGATATTTCCTGAGAAATATTTTTGCTGTTCACTTCAATTTGCTTTGCCATGTTATTACTGCCTCCCTTAAATATGTTTTACGTTTCCTCCGCCTCTATAATCCTTCTCCATTATAAAGAAAAACCCGGACGCCCGCAAAACGTTCTTCAAACACCTGTACCCGTTTCAACTATGTAAAAAAACCGCCGCTCGAAAGCGACGGTTCTTAAAACGGGGATAATTATTTTCGCACCCGCTTATTCAGATCTGCCTGAATTTCATTGGATTGCTTCAACCAGTCTTTTAATTTATCTTCAAGAGTATTAAATCCTTGAGTGTCGTTATTACTCTGCTGGGCTGGACGGCCGCTGCTTTTGCTTTGACGCGGAGCCTGGCTTTGCGGGCGGCTTTCGCTTTTTTCCGGTGCCGGAAGGGTGTCCCGGATGGAAAGAGAAATCTTCCCTGATTCCTGATCGACGGATTTGATTTTCACTTTAACTTCATCGCCTACTGACAGTGCTTCGTTAATATCCTTCACGTAGCCGTGGGCAATTTCAGAAATGTGAACCAATCCTTGTTTATTTCCGTCGAGCGCAACGAACGCGCCGAATGGTTTAATTCCCGTTACTTTCCCCTCGACGATTGCGCCTACTTCATATTGCTGTACTGACATTCAAACAACTCCTATAACTTTTTATTAACTTTCAAATTATAGCATTATTTTAGGGATTCGGCAATCGATAAACTCACGTTCGATTCTTGACAAAAGTCCCACATGTTCGGTACTTTAAAGGAATAAATTAATTTTAAGGAGGAACCTACTATGAGCCAACCACGTGAACAGTGGGGGACGAGGCTTGGGTTCGTATTAGCAGCAGCCGGATCTGCCATCGGTCTGGGCGCTGTCTGGCGCCTGCCGTATGTCGCAGGAACCAGCGGCGGCGGGGCTTTTTTTCTGATTTTTGTTGCTTTTACGCTCATTCTCGGAACCGCTTTATTAATAGCCGAATTTGTGGTCGGGCGTCGTACCCAAAAGCCGCCGGTCCCCGCCTATAAAACTATTGCGCCGAATACTCCCTGGTTTTTTAACGGTATCATAGGCATGATCTGTGCTATTTTAATTTTATCTTTTTATTCTGTTGTCGGCGGATGGATTATTATTTACTTTTTCCGGAGCCTCGGAGGTCTTACAAGTGAGGGAACAGACTATGAAGCCTTGTTTGGCTCGATCATTTCCAATCCTTGGGAAGTAGGCATCGCCCATCTTGCCTTTATGCTGATTACGATTCTTGTCGTACAGGGCGGTGTGCGTAAAGGGATCGAACGGACGACGAACTGGATGATGCCTGCACTTTTTATACTATTTATTGTAATTGTAGTTCGTTCGCTTACCCTTGAAGGAGCCGGCGAAGGCATTGCTTTCTTTTTGCAGCCGGACTTCAGTGCAGTCACAGGCACCACGATTCTTTTCGCACTCGGCCAGGCATTTTTCTCACTCAGCCTCGGTAACTCTGTAATGGCTACATACAGCTCATACCTGCCGAAAGAAAAAAGTCTGATCAACTCAGCGTTTTCCATTGTCGTATTGACGATAATTATTTCGCTGCTTTCCGGGCTTGCTATTTTCCCGGGGGTGTTTGCTTTTGATATCCCGCCGGACGCCGGCCCTAATTTGATTTTCATTGTGCTGCCGGCAGTGTTTGAGCAGCTTGCACTTGGTTCATTGTTCTTTACGCTGTTTATGCTCCTGCTTGTGTTTGCCACGTTAACTTCGGCATTTTCACTGCTCGAGATCATCGTTTCTTCCGTGTCTTACAAACGCCCGGACAGCCGCGGGCGCACAGCATGGGTTGTCGGTATTCTAATTTTCCTTCTCGGCATTCCGTCGAACCTGTCATACGGGCTGCTTTCTGACTGGCTTATTTTTGGCAACACCTTCTTTGATTCCATCGATATTCTGACAAGCAACTTCCTGCTTCCCCTCGGCGCGCTGATCGTATCTCTGTTTCTGCCATTAAAAATGAAAAAAGCAGATTTGCGTGATGAAGTAATGAGGGGCTCAGTTATGGGAAATGGTATATTCCTTATGTGGTTTACCATCATTCGCTATATCGCTCCAGTAGCGATTATTATCGTATTCATTAACTCCCTTATCGGATTATTCACAGGATCCTAAAAAAAGCAGCCCGCGGGCTGCTTTTTTAACTTTTGTACTGACGTTCCGGAATATGCTTTTCCTGAATAACGCCGCGGTCAATGAAATCGCGCACAAAGCTCTGAAACGGTTCCCTGTCCTCCGAATTTTCCGAAAGAGCTTCAATATTGTTCACAAATTTCATCTGATCGTAATCATACTTAAACTGGCCGGTAAATCCGCGTGCAATTACTTTCCCATAATGCCAGCAGCAGTTTTTATCTTTCGTGTTTAAAGCTTTTGATAAAATCACCAGTGCCTCAAGCAGACTGTTTGTAACAACCGGGTCGTTTTCAGAGTACGAGGCGATATGACTGAAGGCTGAATATACATAAAAAGAAAATTCTTCATCCAGCATAATCAAACGCAGCGTTTCATCTTCGTCCGTTAAATACGGTGTAAATTTTGTCACTTTGGAAATCGAAAACAGCAGGTCCGTTAACTGATAAATAGCGTCCTGGGCGGTCATCGGTTCATCGTTTCCAATCGATTTGATCGCAATTTCGGTCAATTTCCGAATACCGAATTCCAAATCCTGCACTTCCGTTTTGCTGTGTCCCAGGTACAAAAACTGGCGGAATTTCTGTTCATTGATCGCCATGTCCGCGCTGCTGTCCGTTTTCCAGTATTTAAATAACGTAATCCCTTCCATAACGAAGTCACCAACGCGGCGCTCCATTTGAATAACGATCCCGTCTTTTCTCGCTTCGCGTATCAGCTTCCCAAAATCCACCACCTGCAGAAAGCCAGTTCGTTCACTGGCTACTACATGGGCCTCGCCATGCGTTTTCTCCCGGTAAACCCGATTCGGATCATCCGGACGGTACGGTTCAAGGTCGTATACGAGCGTATTCAAAATACGCAGCTGCGATTCTTCTTTCATGGAAGTCGTAATGCTTGATACCTGCATCCATCTCGTCGCATGGTTGATAAACAAAATAAAGTTAATGACGGAAATAGAAGTCATTACCACGCCAGAGATAGGGAAAATCACGTATTCACTCATGCTTGAATCAAGGAAAAAGAATACAAACAGCAGGAAAAAGAAACATAAATTAAAGATTCCGATGGAGTGCTGGGTTTTTCGGTCAGCAATAAAGTTAAAAAGCACCCGTGGGGTAAACTGGCCTGAAAAGCTCGTAAGTACTACAAGAATCGAGTTAAATGTAAAAGCGTTCAAGGTAAGCACGCCGGAGAGCATCGTGCTGTACATCGTCTGTGTCAGGCTGTATTCCGTCGAAAATACCGGCAGCGAGTTGAAGGCCGGCTGCAGACCAAACTCTGCCCAGTAGGCTGCAACGGAAAGCAGGGCCGCAAGCATAATGTAAAGGGCCGGGAGCACCCATAAGCTCGAGCGTATTTCATACCACTGCTGGCGGTAAGACATGCTCATCAGTTGCCGGATTTTTTTCGGCAGCATGCGTCGAATAGCATTTTTCAATAAATTCATCCTCTCTATACGAAGCAAAAATACGTATGTAAATCCCTGTATCAGTTTCCCTTCTGTTCATGTTTTAAACTGAAGTCAGCATAGGGCAACTTTACATGAAAAAACCGGCAGAGAAAACCTGCCGGTCTGTGCTTTTTTATCCATGCCGGTCCATGAAGCGTTTGAACCGCTCCATGGCCTCCACAAGCGACTCCAGCGAAGTAGCATACGAGCAGCGGACGTGTCCTTCTCCTCCTAAACCAAAGACTGTGCCCGGCACCACAGCCACCTGCTCTTCTGTCAGAAACGTCTCGGCAAATGTCTCGGCGTCCATACCGAGCTTTTCAATCGAAGGAAACGCATAGAAAGCGCCGAGCGGCGTGTGGCATTCGAGCCCCATCTCCGCAAAAGTCTTCACTAAATAATTACGGCGCTGCCGGTAGCTTGCCACCATTTTCTCGACATCTGCGCGCCCGTTTTTCAACGCTTCAAGCGCTCCAAACTGGGCGGAGGTGGACGCACACATCATCGTATACTGGTGAATTTTTAGTACTGCAGCCATAATATCTTTCGGACCGCACACGTATCCTACCCTCCAGCCTGTCATCGCAAAGGCTTTGGAAAAGCCGGAGATCAAAATTGTACGCTCGAGCATGCCTGGAAATGCCGGAAGGCTTGCATGCTCATAATCGTAGCTGAGCTCGGCGTAAATTTCATCCGATACAGCCAGCAGGTCATAGTCCTTAATTATTTTTACGACTGGCTCGAGCTCTTCTTTTGACATGTGGGCTCCGGTCGGGTTGTTCGGGTATGAAAGAAGCACTGCTTTCGTTTTTGAAGTGATAAGGGCTTCAAGGTCTTCTGCATTGATTTTAAAGTCGTGCTTTTTCGTTGTTTCAAGTGGTACCGGCACTCCCCCGGCCATCGTAATAATCGGCGCATAGGAGACGAAGCAGGGCTCTACGACAATCACTTCATCCCCCGGATTAATAATTGCCCGAAAAGCCGCATCAATGCCTTCACTTGCTCCTACAGTAATCACAATATCCGATTCCGGATGATACGAGACACCAAAAGAGTTCTCGAGATAATATGAAACGGCTCTTCGGAGCTCAATCAAGCCCGCATTCGCCGTATAGGAGGTAAAGCCCCTCTCCATCGATACAATGCTCGCTTCTCTTACATTCCACGGGGTGACAAAATCCGGTTCCCCCACCCCGAGGGAAATGACATTTTCCATCGTAGAAGCTAAATCAAAAAACCGGCGTATGCCTGAAGGCTTTAACTGCTGCACGGTTTCTGAAAGTCTGTGCTGCTGTGTGGAGGAAGTATTCATGGCGAGACCATCATTCTGTGATCTTCATCGTCATCGCCGAACACTACTCCGTCGTGTTTGTAGGTTTTCAGGCGGAAATGCGTCGTCGTGGAAATAACCGAATCAAGCGCCGACAGCTTCCCGGAAACAAACGAAGCGATTTCAGACATCGTTTTTCCTTCGATAACTACCTGAAGATCATACGTACCAGACACCAGATAAAGGGCTTTGACTTCCGGGAAACGATGGATCCGTTCTGCTACTTCATCAAACCCAACCCCCCGCTGCGGAGTGACTTTCACATCAATCATTGCCGTCACACCATCATGGTTATTGACTTTGCTCCAGTCCACAACAGTAGCATACGTGACGATCACTTTATTTTCCTCTAATTTTTTCAGCATCATTTCTACTTCTTCTTCTGTTTGATTTATTAGCTTGGCAATGGTTTTAATATCCATTCTGGCGTTCTGCTCCAATAAGTGCAGAATCTCTAATTCTTTTTCGTTCAAGGATGGCAGCCCCTTTCTCTCTCCTAAAAATTACATCTCCCGTGTACTATTGTACACTAAGAGAGGACACCAAACGACATGTCCTTCTTTTTTACAATATTTTTTGGATGGTATATAAAACATTATCAAGCTTTCCTCGAAAATTTTCAAATTGATTTGCTGCTGATCACAAAAAAGCCTTTTAAAATTTATTCAAAAAAGGAATCAGTAAAAATGGAGGCGATAAGATGGCATCAGAAAAACCCCATGTAAATCAACAGTCCAGTGTGGCTTTTGTAGTTCTAGATATGATCAACGATTTGGATTTTCCGGACAGCGACGATTTACTTCCTCATGCTCTCGATGCAGCTGAAAATGTTAAAAACCTGAAAAAGCAGGCGAAAGAAAGAGATATACCTGTTATTTACGTGAACGATAATTACGGACGCTGGCAGAGTAATTTCCCGGACCTGGTGGAATACTGCAGACGTGACGGAGTCCCCGGCAAACCAGTAGTAGAAAAAATTCTGCCTGACGACGATGACTATTATATACTCAAGCCTCAGTTTTCAGGATTTTTTGCTACTCCACTGGAAATCCTGCTGAACTACCTGGGAGTCACAACAATTATATTCGCCGGCGTCGCGGGGAACATGTGTGTCCACTTTACAGTAAACGATGCCTACATGCGCGGGTATAAACTAATGGTTCCGCAGGACTGCACCGCATCAAACAGTATGCAGGCCAATGAAGAAGCAATTAATTTGATGAGTAAGGTGCTCGGTGCCGACACTAGAGACAGCACTGAATACGATCTGAAAAAAATCATTCAGGAAGCCCAGGAGCTTCCACAGCCTTCCCATTCCTCATAAGCACGTAAAAGCTTCCGGCTTTCCGGAAGCTTTTTTACATACTGACATTTACAACATACTGAAGACTAATAAAAGCATCCTTCCGGCTGTTCCGGAAGGATGCTTGATAACTATGCTTCAAATACGCGTTCGAGTGAAGCTTTATCCTGGTTGAGCCAGTTGTGGAATACCTGCTTGGCGCCTTCAAGATCATGAAGCTTCGCCTGGCCGCACTGCAGTTCAGTTGCTGCCGGCACTTCGGTAACTTCTACGCCGTCTTTCATCGTTTTCTCAAGTATATCGATGATCTCACTTACCGATGGCTCCCCGTTCATAATCAGATAAAAGCCTGTCTGACAGCCCATCGGCGAAAGATCAATGACTTCAAAATGATCATAATCTTCGGCATATTCGCGAATATTTAAAGCAAGCAAATGCTCCATCGTATGAATCGTCGGTGGCTCGAGGTTATCTTCGTTCGGCTGACAGAAACGAATATCAAATTTAGTGACGATACCATCGCTTCCAACCTTTTGCACGCCTGCCTGACGGACGTACGGAGCAACTACTTTCGTATGATCGAGTTCAAAACTTTCTACTTTTGCCATATCGTTACGTTCACTCCTTTATTATTTTCTTCTTTCCATTGTATCTTTTCCCGCTTGTGATTCCAAATTAAACAATTGCGGTAAAAAAACCCCGACCAGATGTCGGGGCTTAAAAATATACTACTCGACTTCTTCGCCGGTGATTTCTTCAATTTCGCCTTCAAGCGTCGTCAGAATGTCTTCTGCATCACCGCCTACTTCCTCTACATAGTAATCACGCATTGGAAGGGTCACTTCGCGGAATTCAGCGCGCTGGTCTTCACTCAGTTCCACTTGTTCAATATCGGATTCACTGGTCATGGTTTCGCGGGCCTGTTCGTTCTGCTCCACCTGTTCGTCATATACCCAGTCCTGCATTTCCGTTACCGTCTCATCAAATGTTTCTTTCAAATCATCCGGAAGCTCATTATAAAACTGAGGGTTCACTGTCGTCATCGCTACATACGAGTTTTGGTTGGAAATCATCAAATGACTCTGCACTTCATCGTAAGAAGAAGCTTCGATGAAGAACAACGGATTCTCCTGGCCGTCCACTGTACCGTTATCAAGGGAAGTATAAAGCTCCCCGGCACTCAGAACCTGTGGATCCGCGCCGTATTCACGGTATGTCTGCTGAAGCAGCGGTGAATTCTGGGTTCTCATTTGGAAGCCGTTGAAGTCATCCGGAGATTCAATGGCTTTGTTCCCGGTCCACTGCATCGCCCCTTCACTCCAAAAGGATAGCGGCATAATGTCTTCTTCTTCATATCTGGCGGCTAACGTCTCGTTTAGTGCTTCACTTTCATTCAACACCTGCTGCACATCTTCCTGATCATTTGGGAGTAAAAACTGAAGCGAGAAAACCTGGCCTTCCTCTACCATCGTTCCTGTAAACCCCGGGGAGACCACAGCCATTTCAACCGCCCCCTGCTGGAGCTGCTCCACCTGATCAACTTCACTGCCAAGTCCGCCGAATTCCACCGGCTCGATCGCCACCTGGCCGTCTGTCTTTTCATCCATACGGCTCGCGAACTCCTGCGCATATTCGTACTGTACCTGGCCTTCGTTTTCCTCAGTTACAAAGGTCCATTCATATGTTTCTTCACCATCACCCCCACCACTGCTTTCATCGCCACCACCGCCACCACCGCAGGCTGCGAGTACTGCTGCGGTAGAGAGAGTTGTCCCCATCAACAAACCAAGCTTTTTCTTTTTCATGTATAATTTCCCCCTTTTGAGTAGTAACACGAATGATACAGCTGTCGGAGAGACGGCCATCCGCAACCCCCTTCCTCATCCAGCCCCCCGTTAATTATCAGGAAGTAAAAACGTTGAAATAGGCTCAAACGAAATCAGCAGGACTGCAATAATCAGCATCATTACAATAAATGGAGGCGTCCCGCGGATCGTATCGAGGTACGATCGGTTAAATACCGCGCTCGCCGTGAATATATCCACGCCAAATGGCGGAGTTGCAGAACCAAGCGCTGCCTGGAAAGTAATAACCACCCCTAGATGGACTGGATCCACCCCTGCCTGGATCGCTGCTGGATAGAAAATCGGAGTCAATATCAGAATAACTACAATTGGATCCACAAACATACAGCCGATAAAGAAGAAAATGGAGACAATAATCAAAACATAAATAGGCCCCGGGTCTCCTCCAAGGAAAGTATCTGTAATCATTTGAGGAATGCGAGCAAACTGAATGACCCATGCAAATACTTGACCGCCGGCTACGAGCATAAAAACAGCCGAAGTTACGAGTCCTGAAGATAAAGCAATGCTGAACATCTGCTTCAGCTTTACTGTACGGTAAATAATAACCTCCAATACAAAGGCATACACGACAGCCATTGCTGCTGCCTCTGTCGGAGTGAAAAGCCCGGAGTAAATTCCTCCAATAATAATGACTGGAAACAATAGAGGAAAGATCGCATCAAATGTCATTTTTCCGCGCTCTTTCCAGGGAATTTTAGCTGCGAGCGGAATGCTGTAAATTTTTGCGTGTATGTAAGCATAAAGAGTAAAAAAGACAAATACGAGAAGGCCGGGGCCAATACCCGCAATGAACATATCTCCCAGGGAAGTACCGGAGATTAAGGAATACATAATCATCCCTATACTCGGCGGTATGAGGAGCGCGACGTCGCTTGCATTAATAATAAAAGCAATAGCTGTGGAGTCTTTGTACCCTACTTTTAAAAGCCTCTGTCTCATTGGACCACCGATCGCTACCACCGTAGCCTGCGTAGACCCGGAAATCGAACCGAAGATGGTACAGGCGGCAGCTGTTGTAATTGCATAACCGCCCCGGAGGTGGCCGACAAAAGCGCCAATAAAATCAAGCAGCCGCTTTGATGTGTGGCCCTGGGACATAATGTCTGCTGCAAAGATAAACATGGGAACCGCCAAGAGTACGTAGCTTGATATCCCTTCAAGCATTTGCTGCAGCATGATGAACGGATCAACGGCATCAAAGAAAAACAGCACTATCACCAGCGGAGCCAAAATTAATGGAACCATCATAGGGAAACCGAGTGCTAAAAAAATGACCATTATCGCAAGTAATGTAAAAAGCATAATTGGTTCCTCTCATTCTCCGAAAATTTTATAGTTTGTTGGATTCTTTCGCTTCTTTTTCTGAATCGTAGTCTTTTCGTTCTGCTGCGATGTATACATCTTTATTTTTCACGTTCACCCAAAAGTTTCGTAAAAACTGAATACCTCCGAGCAAAAAGCCAATAGGTGCCCAAACAACCATCCAAACATAGGAAATCCGGAGGTAGTCGGTAACCCTGTTTTGCGAGGAGAGCACATAGTCATAGGAATAATACGCCAGAGTGAAAAGAACAAAGGCTGTAACGAGCGGAATAATGAGCGCCAGCGTTTTTCGGAACTTATACGGTACATTATCAAACAATGCCGTCATGCTGATATGCCTGCCCTGCCTGGCCACATAGCCGAGACCGAGAAACGTGGCCATATAAATCGCAATCTGGCTGATTTCTTCTGCGAACGCCCATCCGCCGAGACCGAGGTTCCTGCTGATGGTGTTACCTGCCACCATTACCGTTATTGTAATGATGGAAAGCGACAGGACTGTCTCTTCAGCGCGTTTGAGACCTAAGTCAAGCCATTTCAATATTTTCAATTTTCAAACACCCATTTCTGCATTTTTTTCAATTTTTAAAAAATATTTGCCGCAATTTGAGCTGGATGAAGACCTGACATCCTATCGGAATATATAGTTATGGAATTTATCTGTAATAAGTTAATGTAAGTATACTTAACATATACAATTGTTGCAAATGGTTTAGGTATATTTTATCTCTTTCATCCTTTATATACTAGCACTTAATCCCCAGTAATTCGTGCTGACGCCTGCTTTAGACCTGAGATCCTCCGTAGCAGCGATTTTCTGGGTTGAATCTACTTTTTAGTTTATTCATGTTTTCCTGCTTTCTTCGAGCAATGGCACCACGAATCTGATACCATGTGATAAAATATTGTTGCCTGTACTTATATTTATCATAATGTGGGCTGTTCTTTATCCTTACTAACTGCCAAAATCCAGAAAGGACGTTCGTGAATGGAATTACTGCAGAACTTCCCACTCTTAGTGGCATTATCTTCTATCTTATTAGCACAGGCGATTAAAATACCTCTTGGTTTCATTGCTGCCAAAACCTGGGATGCTTCACTTATCACAAGTACCGGCGGTATGCCAAGCTCCCACTCCGCAGCGGTCACTTCTCTTTCTACAGCTATTGGTATAGAGCAGGGCTTTGATTCAAATCTTTTTGCCATCTGCATCGTTTTCGGCGTTATTGTAATGTTTGATGCTACCGGTGTCCGGAGGCACGCGGGTTATCATGCCACCGTCTTGAATCAGCTGGTTAATGACTTCAACCGCCTCGTGACGGAAGCCAGATCCTGGCAGCAGAAACGCGAGCCCGAAAAACGCCAGGAGCTGAAAGAACTGCTTGGACATCAGCCGATTGAAGTTATCTTCGGCGCTATCTTCGGAGTGGCTGTAACGTTCGCCGCTCACGCCATTTTCATTGTGTGATCAATTCTTATTTTGTATAGTTTCTCATGCGAAAGAAGCCCCCGACATAGTTTGCCGGGGGCTCCTTATTTACTCTGTATTCATTTTAGAACGGGCTCTGCCCTTTACGGAGCAGGAAGCCAAAGCCGCCGAGAACCCATAGTGCACGGTTTTCGATCACTTTTTTCATAAAGTAGGCGGGACGGCCGTAAAGCTTTTTCGAACCTACAACGCCAATCGCTTCTTTTCCACCGAGAGAAGCCACTGTACCTTTAATGTCAGCCACAAATGCTTCTGTCGGACGTCCTTCCATCAATGCTTTGATGTTGTCGGCAGCTGTTTCACCCTGCTGGAGAGCGATTTGAGCTGTCGGCGGGAACGGACGGTCGATTTCTGTATTGATAATCAGAGAACAGTCACCGATAATAAACTCGCGCTCGTGACCAGGTGCACGCAGATCGTCGTCAACTTTCACACGGGCACGGTTGTTTTCGAAGCCGGATTCCTCAATAAGCGGATTGCCGCGAACACCAGTGGCCCAGATTACTGTCGATGTTTTCACTGATTCACCAGTATTCAGCTCTACACTGTTTTCCGTTACTGCTTTGATCGGTGAATCCAGTTTGAATTCCACCCCGCGGTTTTCAAGTAAATTCATAGCATACTCCACAAGCTCGGGATCAAAGCCTGGAAGTGCTGTCGGCATCGCTTCGATAACGTACATTTTTACTTTATTGCGCGGTACATCGTATTCTTTGCAAAGCTTGGGCACGCGTTCACTCAGCTCACCCATAAATTCCATACCAGTAAATCCGGCACCTGCTACAACGAATGTCAGATCTTCTTCTTTTGCTTCGTCGCTATGATAACGGGCAAACATATATTCAATGCGGTCTTTCATCTGGCGGGCGCCATCCACCGTCCAGCGGTGATAGGAGTTTTCATAAACGCCTTCGATGCCAAACGTTTCAGAAATAGCCCCAACTCCTACGATAATGTAGTCGTACTGCAGTTCGCCGCCGGAAGCAAGCGTTACTTTCTTTTCTTCTGTAACAACTTTTGTAGCTTCATCCTGTACGAAGTTAATTTTATTTAAATCAAGAATTTTACTGACTTTAATACGGGTGCGGTCATGGTGAAGCGTTCCTGCAGCCGGCTCGTGCAGCCAGGTGGTCTGGTAATGATAATCGTGCCTGCTGACCAGCGTAATGTTTGCATTGTCTGTTCCTACTTCTTTTGCAAGCTTTGAAGCGGAAACAAGACCAGCATAGCCAGCGCCTAAAATAACAATATTTGTTTTTCCTGCCATGTCAATCACTTCCATCTTTTAGATTTTTGCTAAAAGCAGCCCATGTATGTGATTTATTTCACGTACACAACTATACCAAACCGCCTTTTCTTTAATAAAAAGAAAAGTTCGCTTCGTTTTCTGCTTTTAACGCGTTGCTTTTTGTAAAAAAATAGACACAATCCCCGTATTTAATATTATGGGTTTTGCTATAACATTTCAACCTTTTTCCCGATTTTCACCTTTTTTCATCCCTTCTTCCTAAACGCAGCAGGAAATACCCTTGGCACTGATTTTGCTTATGTTACAATGTAACTCTTGAAACAATTTCTCAATTGGTTTCTATTTTTCTCAATCAGTATTATAATGGATTGAAATTTGAAAAGATTCTTGGAGGTGTACCTTAGTGGTATTAGAGTCAGATATATATGATGTGACCATTATTGGCGGCGGCCCTACCGGTTTGTTTACCGCATTTTACGGAGGAATGCGTCAGGCTAAAGTTAAAATTATTGAAAGTATGCCACAGCTCGGTGGACAGCTTGCTGCCCTTTACCCAGAAAAATTTATATATGATGTGGCAGGGTTTCCGAAAGTCCGTGCCCAGGAGCTTGTGGATAATTTAATTGAACAGATGAACCCTTTCAATCCGGAGGTAGTGCTTGAACAAAGCGTAGAAAACGTTATCCGCAACGAAGATGATCTTATCGAGCTTCACACGGATAAAGGAGTCCATTACACCCGTACTATCATTATCACTGCCGGTGTAGGCGCCTTTCAGCCAAGAAAGCTTCAAATCGACGGCATGGAACCATACGAAGAATCCAACCTTCATTATTTCGTTAACGATCTTCAGGCGTTTGCCGGAGAAAAAGTGACGATTCTCGGCGGCGGCGATTCGGCTGTTGACTGGGCAAACATGCTTGATCCGATTGCGGACGTCACCCTTGCCCACCGTCGGGATAAATTCCGCGCTCACGAGCACAGCGTCGAACAGCTTAACCAGTCGAATGTGGATATTCTGACACCGTTCCAGGTTAAAGATGTTCTCGGAGACGGCGAACGTATTCAGCAGGTCGTTTTTGAAGAAGTGAAAGGCACTGCTGAGCAGGTGGTCGACGTTGATTCCCTGATCGTCAACTACGGCTTCGTTTCTTCACTGGGCCCTATTAAAGAATGGGGACTTGATATTCACAAAAATTCCATCATTGTAAACACGAAAATGGAAACGAATATCCCGGGCGTATACGCAGCAGGAGACGTTACTTCCTACGACGGCAAAGTAAAATTAATTGCTACCGGCTTCGGGGAAGCTCCTACAGCAGTGAACAATGCGATGAATTATATTAATCCAAAGGCAAAAGTCCAGCCAGGACACAGCTCCCATATGTTTTAATAAAAAAACGATCCCGAATACGGATCGTTTTTTGCTATTCAAAGCTGATCTCTTCGCCGGTTTCTTCCTCAACCGTCTCGGCAAAGCTGCTCTCCTCGTCTTCCATCCGCTCAAGCACCGGGTTGATGTTTTCTCCAATCGACTCCTGCAGATTCTCGGTGCTCATTAACTCTTCAGCAATAAACACATATTGGTTTGCATAGGAAACGTGCGCGTCGTACACTGCCTTCATGTCTTCACCCTCCGGCACGCTGATTGCTTCAACGTTATCGTAGGCTGTTACAAAAATATCCTCCTGCATGCTTTGCAGCTCTTCGGCTGCCCCTTCCTCTTCATTTTCTACAGCGTTCACCGCTTCTGTAAGCTGCGTGTCCAGCTCATGAATTTCTGTGGCACTTTCATCCACTTTGTCTATGTATTGCTGTTCTTCGTCTGATAAGCTGCTTCCACAGCCTGCCAGCATAAGTACCCCAAGCGTTCCTGTAAAGATCGTTCGTTTTTTCATAACTGACTCCCCCTGTCTTCACATTTTACAAATTATGCCTGTATGTGACCAGTAAAACACAAAAAAAGCAGCTGTGCCCTGACAGCTGCTTTTTCTAACGCTATTTTTCTAGCACTTCTCCGGTGTACCTTCTTTGGTTGCGGTCTTGAACGATGCGCCGCAGCCACAGGAAGCGATGGCGTTCGGATTGTCGATCGTAAAGCCGCCGCCCATCATGTTTTCCTTGAAATCGATGTTTACGCCGTCCAGAACAGGAGCACTCTCACTGTCTACAACGATTGGAACACCTTTGATTTCAAGCACCTGGTCGGTTTCTTCTACTATAGAATCAAAACCCATGCCGTAGGATAGGCCGGTGCAACCTCCGCCTTTTACGCCTACACGCATATATAGTGAACTGTCGCCTTCTTCTTCAATCATGTCGAGCACACGCTGTGCTGCTGCATCCGATAATACTAACATTAGTGTTTCCTCCTTTGTGTATCTGAGGCTCATTTATATTATAGACCCTTATCCTCCGTTCTTCAAATATTCCTCTTTTGTTTTTTCAGGTGGTTGTTTTTATAGGCAAATACCCGCACTTTGCATATACTTAAAGAAAGAACCTTAAATTAAGGAGGTGATTTCTTGAAGGCGTTAACTCTGCTCATACTGGTATTTAGTGTCGGCTGGATCATTATTGCGGAAAATACTAACCAGACTGTTTCTTTTTCCATGTTCCAAAGTGCTTCCACCACAAGCAATGAAACTGACTTAATCGAAGAGCAGAAAGAAATGGAAAAGCAGTGGCAGCAGGAGTATATGGCCGGAAACCACACTTTTAACAATCCAATGGTCATCCAGGATCCTTACGGAGAGGCTCCACTCACAGCTTTAACAAAATTCCACACAGAAGCCCCAAGCCGTATTACCGTTACTGTAGCCAGTCGTGGCGAAACGCAGGATATCTCACATACATACCCTGCCTTTAATCGGGAGCATGAGGTTCCCGTCCTTGGCCTGTACCCCAATAACACTAACGAAGTTACTATTGAAGCAGAGGATCGTCAGGGGAATATTCAGGAGAAAACCGTGTCCATAGAAACTAATGATACTCCTGCTTTCGCTCATAACAGAGAGGTACTTGAAAGCTCTACGGCGGAAATGGAACCCGGTCTTACTTTTTTAACTCCCGGTAAATCCAAAGCCTATGGGGCGGATGAGGAGGGTGATATCCGCTGGTACTCTTCCCGGACCGGAGGGTTTGTTTTTAAACGGCTCTCCAATGGAAATCTGCTGCTCGGGGCGTCTGACTCTGAAGACAATCGCAATGACTATCTGTTTGAAACGGACATGCTTGGAAAGGTTCAGAATCAGTACAAGATTAACCTGCCCAACTACGAGGGCACTAACGTCATTCACCACGATGCCATCGAACTGCCTAACAATAACCTGTTAGTTACCGTGCACGACAACAGTAATTCTTACGTAGAGGATACTATGGTGGAAATTGACCGTGATACGGGCGAAACGGTGGAAACGCTCGATTTAAAAGACATCTTCCCCTCTGAAGTGCATGAAGAATATTCTGGCCCGAACGAAAGCGAAGGCGACTGGATGCATCAAAACGCTATCTGGTACGACGAAGAAAACAAAAGCATTCTCATATCCGGCCGTCATCAGGACGCCGTCATGAGCCTGACTTATCCGGATATGGAGATCAACTGGATTCTTGGCGCTCCGGAGGGCTGGTCTGCGAATATGGACGAAAAAGTGCTCAAACCCGAAAACGGTAATTTAAAATACCCCGGCGCTCAGCATGCCCCGATGATTCTTCCGGACCAGGATAACAATCCGGATACTAAGGACGTTCTCCTGTTTGATAACAACAGGGTAATCACCCGAGGCGATGAATCCATCAGCAAGGATTTCAGCCAGGGCATTCAATACCGTATCAATGAAGAGGAAGGCACCGTTGAGACCGTTTGGAATTACGGTAAAGAACGCGGGAAAGATTTTTTCTCCAACGTGGTCGGCGATGCTGATTATTTGTACGAAACCGAAAACCGCCTGCTCACCTCCGGGTACCAGGAAACTGAAGACGGCTATCAGGCCACTGTCGTTGAAACTGCCGGCACCACAGATGAAGTGGTGTACGAACTCGAGCTTTCCGGCATCGAGGAGGGGGACGGCCGGGTAGTTTACCGTGCCGAGAGGATGCCTCTCTATCCGGAGGCATGGAATTACTCTTCCTCCTCTCCCGCGGGTACTTCTTCCGAATGAAGAACTGCTTTGGGCGTTGTTACTTTCCTTCCGGAATACCACGATGTATAATAAGAAACTGAGCCCCGGAAATTCTTGTTAGCTTGATGTCTTTCCCTGGCAGTACCCTTTTATATACCTATACAGCAGATAAGGTTTTGCACGTCGGTACGGAAGCCGTCTGCAGAACCGCTGAACTTTACAGTATTTCTTGTACATCGGAAAGGAAGGATTAATATGGCGATCACCTTGAATCGCGACGCCGACATGCAGCGCATTGCCGACAAAGTCCGAGAAGGGGAACGGTTATCCATTGAAGACGGCCTCTACCTCTATGAAACAGCAGACCTGTTAACCGTGGCCCAGTTGGCAAATGAGGTGAACGAAAGAAAAAACGGGGATAACGTTTATTTTATCGAAAATATGTACATCAACCCGACCAACGTATGCGAAGCCAGCTGCTCGTTTTGCGGATTTAAACGTAAGCCCGGCGAGGAAAACGCGTATACGATGCATGAAGAAGAACTGCTTGAGTACGTGGAGAAACGCTGGAATGACAACATCCGGGAATTTCACATTGTTGGCGGCCACAACACGGATGTGCCGTTTGAGTATTATTTAAACACCGTCCGCGTGTTGAAAAAGCATTACCCTCAGGCAAAGGTTAAAGCCTACACAGGAGCCGAAATCGAATTCTTTGCCCGGCACGCAGGGATCAGCATGCGCGAAGTCCTCATAGAGCTGCAAAAGGCAGGACTCGATACGCTTCCAGGCGGCGGCGCTGAAATTCTTACAGAGAATTACCGTGCGAAAATGAGTCCGGACAAGGCGACGACGTTTGAATGGCTTGAAGCTCACGAACTCGCTCACGATCTTGGTATGCGTACGCACGCCACGATGCTGTACGGGTCGATTGAATCGAAGGAGGAACGGCTCATTCATATGGACCGTGTCCGTGCCCTGCAGGACAAAACTAATGGATTCATGGTCTTCATCCCGCTCGCCATGCAGCCTCGCAAGCTCAATGCCGGCCTGCACCAGCGCACCTCCGCGTTCGATGACCTGCGGACCATAGCAATTTCACGGCTTATGCTTGATAACTTTGACCACATTAAAGCGTACTGGATTAATATCGGCGCCCAGCTGACCCAGATGGCTCTTACATTTGGCTCCGACGATATTCACGGCACCCTGATTGAGGAACGAATTTCTCACTCTGTCGGCGCGCTGACATCCCAGGGTATCACCCGGAAGGAATTAATCCACCTGATTAAAACAGCCGGAAAGACCCCTGTGGAACGGGATACCTTCTATAACATTGTTAAATCCTATTAGACGTAAAAAGAGAGCGGGCGCCCGCTCTCTTTTTGTTTATATTGATGCTCTTCTTGTTTCATAGTCCCCCGTGCAGATAACCTCAGCATTTCCCGTCATCAGTATATTTCCTGATGACTGCCACGTAATATACAGATCACCTCCGGGAAGATGCACAGTAACCTCTTTGTCTTTTTCACTCTTTCCAGCTGCTACTGCAGCTGCCACGGCTGCACAGGCGCCTGTTCCACATGCCTGGGTAATACCCGAACCGCGCTCCCACACTCTAAAATCCATCACATCACTGCGGCGCATGTGCACAAACTCAATATTGGCTCCCTCCGGAAACGCTTCGTGTGTTGCAAGCTCTGCCCCGGCTGTTTCCACGGGAGCCTGTTCTGTATCATCCACAAAAATGACTCCATGCGGGTTACCCATGGATACAGGTATCAACTGCCACGACCGGCCTGCAGCTTCAATGGACAGTTCACCCTCTCCCGGCCCTTTCACGGGTACCTGGGCCCAGTCAAATTCCGGTGCCCCCATATCTACGGTTACCAGACTGACGGTCTGACCGGTATTATCCGGATGAACGGTCGCTTTCATCGTTCCTCCGAGCGTTTCGATCGTAAAACGCTCTTTGCTGACGTAACCATGCTCGTAAGCATACTTAGCTGTACAGCGCAGTCCGTTCCCGCAGTTTTTCGCTTCCGATCCATCAGCATTGAACACCTGCATCTTCACGTCTTCATGCGTCGACGGTCCAATCAATATCAGCCCATCTGAACCTATTCCTTTATTTTTATCGGCAACCTGCCGGGCAAGTCGCGGAAGCTCGTGCTCTTCCAGCGTTTCTTCAAATACGTCGACATAAATGTAGCTGTTGCCAAGCCCATGCATTTTTGTAAATCTCATGACTTTCTCTCCCTTCGTCTCATCGGCTCTGTCGTCCATAAGTAATCTTCATCTGCAAATACAATATGCATGCGTGTATGGCAGCACGGCATATTTATATATGTTTTTATTTCCTCTTTTGCCCATTCTAAATCTTTTACTTTCATTGCTGTTAATATATTTCTAGCTCCGCAGTAAGGACATTCATTAATATAAATATCCTCACCTATCTTGTCATACGGCCATGTATTTTCAAAAGGAATGATATCCATTTTTTCCCCCTCTTTAAACGTTGAGAAAAAGCGTCTTTCTGCAGAAAGACGCTTTTGCATTAAAACATTGGGTTTTCTTCAAGATGAGTATAAATATTGGCAAGAAGGTCTTTTTCATCTTCCCCTTCTACCGGCTCTCCGTTCACAAGCGCATACATATTCATAGAGCAACGGCCACAGTAGCCTAAGCATATATCTTCAATAACATCCAGATTCGGATCTTTTTCAAGTTCTTCCATTGCCCCGTGAGAGCCGTTCGCCAAATTACTCATGCAAAACTCAATAATTGGCCTCACCTTTCATCACCTCTTCCCGGGTTATACGAGTTTATATTAGTCGTCTGCGGCCGCTGCGTCAACCAATTCGTTTGAATGGCCCGTTCACAAAATTGTTTGATATTTTTAAAATTGGTTGCCAAAGCAGCTGTACCTCTCTATAATCAAAATTGACCGCAGTCATTTTTAATGACTGCACAACCAAATTGTTCTCTCTCTATTGTAACTTTTTTATTTTTGCAAATGCTTTCAGCTGCGCAGAGGGGGAATTCTATGAAACGAACGGAAAAACGAGAGCAGACACGTTCCCGCATTCTGCAGGCTGCCGTGCATTTATTTCAGGAAAAGGGCTTTGAGCAGACGACTGTGCAGGAAATAACGGCTTCAGCCGAGGTCGCCAAAGGGACTTTTTTCAATTACTTCCCTACAAAAGAGTCGATCATGCGTGCACTCGCAGAGGACCGGCTGCTCAGGGTGCAGGAATACATGCAGACGTATAAAATTCAGCGCATGACACTTCCTTCCCGTATTCGTGCCTATGCCGGATATTTTCTGGGGGACTTTCACCTGAACCCCTCCCTCACCAAACACATCTGGCGGCATGTGGTCGAGCATGACAGTGCTTTGCTTCGCACTTGGGAACAGCTCCTTGAGAGCGGTGTCCGCCAGCAGGAAATAGACCCTTCCATTTCTTCGAATCGATGGGCACACATCATTAACAGCTATTTTTACTATCAGCTATCCATCGGAGTTGAATCCGATCGCGAAGAACTACTTCATCATTTTATGCAGCTGGTCCACGCGGGCATAGACAGCATGCTACTCAAAGGGGGACAAGAAACAATGGAAAAAATTATCGTATTAGGCGGAGGCTATGGCGGAATGCGTTTTCTTCAGCGCGTACTCGGCAGCGACCTCCCCCAGGATGTTGATATTACGTTAGTGGATAAACTTCCGTATCACTGTATGAAAACGGAATACTACGCACTTGCTGCCGGTACCGAATCAGACCACGAGGTGCGCGTTCCGTTCCCGGACCATTCCCGTTTAAAAATTCATTTTGGCACGATTGACCATATCGACATGGAAAATCAGCTGGTAGTCATGTCTGATTCTTCGTCGCTTCCATACGATAAGCTCGTGGCCGGACTCGGCTCGGTCGACAACTTTCACGGCGTTCCTGGAGCAGAAGAGCATACCTACAGTATTCAAAGTATGGAAGCAACACGCCGAACATACGAAGCTATCAGTAACCTGCCGCCAAAATCAGCTGTCAGCATCGTAGGCGCCGGACTCAGCGGGGTGGAGCTTGCCAGTGAACTGCGGGAAAGCCGCTCAGATCTTCACATACGCCTGTTTGACCGCGGGGAAACCATTCTTCCAATGTTCCCGAAGCGGCTTAGTAACTACGTGCAGAACTGGTTTGAAAAGCATGACGTTGAAGTCATCAGTAATTCCGATATCACCACCGTGACGGCAGAAGGTCTGTACAACCATGAAGACTGGATCCAGTCTGAAGCGATCATTTGGACTGCAGGCATCCAGCCCAACAAAATCATTCGCGAGCTTGATACGGAAAAAGACCGGAAAGGGCGCATCATTTTAACCCCCCACCACCATCTAACAAACGATGAAAATATTTTTATCGTCGGAGACTGTGCTAGCCTTCCTCACGCCCCAAGCGCTCAGCTTGCCGAAGGACAGGCAGAACAGATAGCCACGATTATGAAAAAACAATGGAAGAATGAACCGCTTCCGGAAACGATGCCTGAGATCAAGCTTAAAGGTACGCTTGGATCGTTAGGCAAAAAGCACGGCTTCGGAGTAATGGGCGGTACTGCTAAAGCAGCTGTTACCGGCCGCGTCGCCCGCCTGTTAAAAAGCGGCGTGCTCTGGATGTACAAAAACCATTCAGGAGTATAATGAACAAAATAATTTCATGTTTCACCGAAAGGGTCTGCTTGTGATGCAGATCCTTTTTTATGTCTGCAGGCAGTCATTGATTTCTACTAAGTAAATTATTATACATAATATGAAAAATTTAGAAAATTAAAGGTATATTTGGCCGAAATAGATATAATGCTATTGACGGTTTCTTCAGACCCAATTATTATTAACTAAAATTTCAAAAAATATCAAAAGTTATGAATTATTATGGGAGGGTCAGCATGTATTTTTCAAAAAAGTTAACTGTCGGGGTTCTCGCAGGAATGGTTATCAGCTCGGGGAGCCTTCTTCACGCAAGTGGCTCAGCAAATGATAACGCCAACGAAAACGGAGTCGAAAACAGCAATAAAAATGCTAAGGAGGATGTGCCGGAAAATGTCATTGTAATGGTGGGAGACGGCATGGGCATGGGGCAGATGGAAATTGCTTCTATGCTTGAATATGGCAAAGAAGGCGAACTTTTCATGGAATCGCTTGAACATACAGGTATGACCAGCACATACTCCGCCGATAACAATGTGACTGATTCAGCAGCGGCCGGCACCGCCATCGCTACCGGCACAAAAACAAACAACGGAAGCGTCGGAGTCGATGAAGACGGCGAGGAAGTAGACAGCATTCTGGATCAGTACCAGGACGACGGTAAAAAAGTCGGCGTTATTTCCAATAATACGGTCACAGATGCCACTCCGGCTTCATTTACCGCAAGCGTGGCTGACCGCGGAAGCGAAGAAGACATTGCCGAACAGCAGTACGAGGAGGAATATGATGTTCTGCTTGGGGGCGGCGGTGAATTTTTCGGAGCTGACGAAGAAGAAGGCGAAGACAGGCTCGTGGATGATTTTCAGGAAAGCGGCTATGAGTATGCTACTACCGAAGAAGAACTGGAGGAATCTGGAACTCCGGACAAGCTCCTTGGCTTGTTTAATGATTCGTACATGAACTATAAAACCGATAAAGACGATGTCGACAGCGAAGAGCCTTCCCTGCAGGCTATGACTGAATCCGGGCTGGACGTGCTTTCACAGGACGATGACGGATTCTTTATGATGGTTGAAGGCGCCCGAATCGACCATGCGGCTCATGCGGCTGACGCTACCGGAGTATGGAAGGAAATGATCGAATTTGACCAGACGGTTGAACAGGTCGTTACCTGGGCAGAAGACCGGGATGATACACTCGTTGTTGTGCTTTCCGACCATGAAACGCTTGGCATGTCTGCAACAGAAACTATGGATGTGGATGGTCTGAAGGATATTGAAGTCTCCCCTGAGTATATGGCCCAGCAGATTGAAACCCGGGAGGACTCTGATCAATACACCGATGAAAGCATTCAGCAGGTTTTCTCCGAATATGCAGATATTGATATTACAGACGAAGAATTAGAAGCATTTCGCTCAAATATCGAGGATGAGGAAGGGGAAGTATATCCTGAGTACCAGGTAGGCTGGGAAATTGGTTCCATTATTGCTGACCATTATGACGTAGGGGCCCTCGATACAGAAATACGTGCAGAAAGCGATACTGGCGGCCATACAGGAGAAATGGTACCTCTCTTTGCCACCGGGACCGGCAGTGAGCACTTCACCGGCTACATGGACAATACCGACATTAAAGGGCTTATCGAGGAGGCTTCTGACGAACAGACTAGTAATGGCAAGGAAAACGGTCGCGGACACGGTAACAACTAAACAGTGCTGGATATCCGAACAGTTAAAAAAGCCGGACGAAGCGTTAACTTCCGTCCGGCTTTTTTATTCCTTTGATTCTTCTGTCGTTCCCGGGGCCGGTGCTTTCGTCTTGTCAATTTCTCTGTAGACAGCTTTGAGTCGTGGGTTTCCTTCTGCTACTACTGTTCCGTTCACTGTTACGAGAGGATAAAAGTATTCTTCCTGCCGGACTTTTTCCGCCACGGCATCAGAAGCCGACCCCGGGTCTTCAATATCAATATGTTCTACATTGGGAGGGTTTTCCGGATACTTTCTCTGCACTGCAGCTTCGAGCCACTCTGCCGTTTCCCGGCTTGAGGGAAGATTCACGCAGCTCGGACACTTTTTTTCCGCTCCATAAACTTTTATCATGATCACACACCAGCCCCTTTTTCTATATCATACTATATCTTTGCTTTCTTCACTATTTCTCCTGCCCGGTTGATAATGATTGTCAAACAGCACCTGTTCATAGTAGAATGCATATATACGTGATGACATTTGAACATAACAGCCCTACGGTTTATAATAAAAGTATTGAAAGGAGAGATCAACATGCCACAAACGACAGAAGATATGCATGCACAGGTTCAGGAGGTTCTTGAAAAGCTCCGTCCCTTCCTGCTTCGCGATGGAGGCGACGTAGAACTTGTAGATATTGAAGACGGCATCGTTATGGTCCGCCTAATGGGAGCATGCGGCTCATGCCCTTCCTCTACAATTACACTGAAAGCCGGTATCGAACGTGCTCTTTTAGAAGAGGTACCGGGAGTTAAAGAACTCGAGCAGGTATTTTAATAGACGGTAACCGCAAAAAAGCTCAGGGCATTTAACGCTCTGAGCTTTTTTATATACTTTTATTTCTATTTCAAACCGAGCTTGATACCCCTGCCGGCTGATTAACATAGTGTACGCTTGAGCCGAAGGGAGCCGGTTTTGCTGTTTCGACCCGGAAGTCTGGATAGTCTTCCTGGATCGCCTGTTTCACTTCTTCCCCTTTGCCACTCGGAACGAAGCAGAGAATAGTCGGACCGGCGCCGCTTAACGCTGCCCCGTAGGCTCCGTACTGGCGAATGCCGCTGAGCATTTCCTCCAGACCAGGCACCATATCTGCGCGGTACGGATGGTGAAAGACGTCCCGCACCATCATTTCGCCGGCCATTTTCCAATCTTCTTTTAAAATAGCTGCCACCAGCACGTTACTTACTGCGCTTCCGTGAATAGCTGTGGCGTAAGGAAGTTCAGAAGGAAGCGCTCCCCTCGCTTTTTTAGTCAGAAGCTCACTGTCCGGGATGGCAAGTACAAGGTCCACATCCGGTACACCGCAGTGCATCACGTGTGTTTTTTCCTCTCCGTAGGCACCGACGATCAATCCGCCATACAGCGATGGGCCAACGTTGTCAGGATGCCCTTCCCAGCCGCTTGCAAACTGCATTTTTTCTTCCTTCGACCGGTGCAGTCCGGCCATTTCGTCTGCCAGTTCGATACCAGCAATAATTGCCGAAGCACTGCTCCCAAGTCCTCTTGCGAGCGGGATATCACTCACCATTTCCACGCGGCAGGGGGACAGTTCCACATCGTATTCAGCGGCGTAAGCTGTGGCCGCCTGATAAACAAGATTATTTTCTTTGTTTGGCAGGCTGCTGAGCTCGGACGAATTCGAGAAAAATTCCCACTCCTCCGCCCGGTCGATGTAAAGCGTAAGATAGCGGTTGACTGCTACCCCTACAGAATCAAACCCTGGTCCTAAATTCGCTGAACTGGCCGGCACAGTGATCGACAATCTTTTATCAGCCACGAACGACTCCTCCCTTGATATGCTCCATAAATGCTTCTTCATTATTTGGAATAACCGTTGGTTTCACCGTCACTTTATCAATCGCTGTACTCGGGTCTTTTAGTCCGTTTCCGGTAAGGACGCAAACAACCGAAGAACCTTTTTTGATTTTTCCGCTATCGATCTGTTTTTTAAGCCCCGCCAGAGAAGCACAGGAAGCCGGCTCTGCAAAAACGCCTTCTGTTTTGGCAAGCAGCTGATAAGCTTCAACAATCTCATCGTCTGTCACCATATCAATGCGGCCGTCTGATTCTTCTGTCACCCGGATAGCTTTATCCCAGCTTGCCGGATTACCAATACGTATAGCCGTAGCGATCGTTTCCGGATCTTTGACAACTTCGCCGCGTACAATGGCCGCTGCCCCTTCTGCTTCAAAGCCAAGCATATTTGGCAGGCCGGTCTGATGCTGCTCATGGTACTCTTTAAACCCTTTCCAGTAAGCCGTGATGTTTCCGGCGTTGCCCACCGGGATGCAGAGAGCATCCGGTGCTTTTCCGAGTGCTTCACAGACTTCGTACGCAGCAGTTTTCTGGCCTTCAATACGATAAGGGTTCACGGAATTCACGAGAGTGATCGGTTCCTTTTCACTGATGCTCCGGACGATTTCGAGCGCGTTATCGAAGTTGCCCTGGATTTCAAACACTTCGGCTCCGTACATAACGGCCTGGGCCAGCTTCCCGAGCGCAATTTTTCCTTCCGGAATGACAACGATCGTGCGGAGGCCGGCTCTCGTACCATAGGCAGCTGCCGCTGCAGAGGTGTTTCCTGTGGAAGCGCATATAATAGCTTTACTTCCCTCTTCCTTCGCTTTAGCTACCGCCATCACCATCCCACGGTCTTTAAACGAGCCCGTAGGGTTGGTGCCTTCTGTCTTCACGTGAATGTTCACGCCCCATTCTTCCGACAGTCGCTCAAGTGGTATTAACGGCGTATTGCCTTCATTCAGGGAAAGCGCCGGCGTATTTTCTGTTACTGGTAAAAAATCTTTATACTGCTTTAAAAGTCCCTGCCAAGCACTCATTTAGCTTCCTCCCTCTACACGGTAGCTGCTTTTAATATCTATTACAACATCAAGACTGTTTAACGCCGTTTGAAGCCGTTTATATACGTCGAGTGATGTTGTATGCGTAATAATGACAATTTCTGCGGTGTTCACCATTCCTTCCACCGGCCATTGAACGAGACGTTCAAAGCTTACATCCTCTTCAGCGAAAATCGAGGTGAGAGCTGCAAAGGTGCCGGTGGCGTCTTTCACGTGCAGGCGGAGAAAGTATTTCGAAAATACTTCATTATCCGGCTTAATATGCTTTTCATTCAGCGGCTCACCGACATGCTGTCCGCTGACGCCGAGACGCATATTGCGTACAGAAGTGACAAGATCCGAAACTACCGCTGTGGCAGTTGGAAGCGCTCCGGCTCCCGGGCCGTAAAACATTGTTTCTCCTACCGCTTCGCCGTAAATATACACAGCGTTGTATTCGTTTTGCACTGATGACAGCGGATGGTCATTTGGCAGCATCATTGGCTGCACTGCAAGTTCCACCTTCCCGTTTTTCCGTTCGGCCAATCCGATCAGCTTTAACGTATAGCCCATCTGCCGGCAGTAGGCAAGATCATCTGTTGTAATGGACGTAATGCCTTCAACCGTAACGTCTGAAAGCTCCACATTCATGGAAAAGCCGAGGTTCGCCAGAATAGCTACTTTTCTGGCAGCATCAAGACCTTCGACATCCGCCGTAGGATCGCTCTCTGCAAATCCAAGCTCCTGCGCTTCAAGCAGAACTTCCTGGTAAGGACGGTCATCCTGGCTCATTTTCGTCAGCACATAGTTAGTCGTTCCGTTCACGATGCCCATCATTTTTGTGATCCGGTCGGAGGCAAGCCCTTCCGTAAGACCTCGCAGCACCGGAATTCCTCCGGCTACGCTCGCTTCATAAAACAAATCGCAGTGATTGTCCGCTGCGATTTTTAACAGCTCTGCCCCGTGGAGGGCCATCAAGTCTTTATTCGCAGTAACAACGCTCTTGCCCTGCTGCAATGCCTGGGTAATATACTTTCTTGCCTGGTCCACACTCCCCATCACTTCAATAACCGTGTGGATCTCAGGATCGCCGAGCACGTCATCTGCCTCTAGCGTCAGTTGGTCTTCCCGTAAACTTACCTGACCGGTCCTCGGTTTTTCCAAGTCACGTACCAGGGCTTTTTTTAAAAACACATCAGCACCCACCTGGTGCTGAAGCTCTTGTTTATGCTCTTCCAATAGCTGAGCCACACCGGCTCCAACCGTTCCAAATCCAAGCATACCTACGGCAATTTTTTCCATTCCTGCTACACTCCTAACTCCCTCTAAAACCTTTATTACATTCTTTATTTATATAATGTTTATTTTAGGTAAACAAATGTCTTTCTATAAAGGACATTATAACGATATTATTTTCAACTCGCAACCATTACAGCAAAAAAAGCTATAGATAACCAGCCCATTCTGCCAGTGTTTCTACCTGGTAGGCAGGAGGAGTTTCTTTAGCCGCAGCCACCTCCCTGCTGGTGACTCCTGTGTTTACATGAATGGTATCTATTCCTGCCCGTATCCCGGCGAGAATATCGGTATCATAATTGTCCCCAATTAACGCCACTTCATCTTTAGCCACGCCGACTGCCTGCATCGCCATGTCCACCATAATAGGCTGCGGCTTGCCGATAAAAATCGGATTTTTCTGCGCAGCCGTCGTAACGACCGACGTGAGCGCCCCATTGCCAGGATGAAAGCCCTGTTCGGTCGGAATAGCCACGTCTTCATTAGTGGAAATAAACATGGCCCCGCTTCGCACCGCCACTGTCGCCTTACTAAGTTTATCGTATGTAATGCTGCGGTCCATACCCATTACAACGGCGTCCGGGTTGGTTTCTGTAAGACGGAAGCCGTAACCCTCCAATGCTTCCTGAAGCCCCTGCTCGCCAATTACATATACCGTGGCGGAAGGAGCCTGTTCGTGTAAATATCTGGCTGTCGCAAGGGACGTTGTCATCACCTGGTCTGCTTCGCACTTCACTCCCATGCCTGCCAGTCGTTCCGCAACCGTTTCGGGGGAGGAGGTGGAGTTATTGGTTATATATAAATGCGGGATACCTTTATCATGAAGCTGATTCACAAACCGTACAGCTTCCGGAATTGGTTCGCTGCCCCGGTACATCGTGCCGTCCAGATCAATTAAATATGCTTTATACGTTTTCATGGCCGTTCATCTCCTCTATTCCTTCGTATCCTTCTCCTCGGGCAGGAAGGCAGATACCGGTCCGAGCTCCTCCTCGAGATAATTTCTTACCGACGGGCTCACTTTCTCTACAGCGGGCTCCGCTTCCTCGAGCACCTGCCTGATTTCAGCGGATTCAATAGCAGTAAATTCCTGCACGAGCTTTTTCCGGAATGCCACTAAAGGCTTCAGCCGGCTGATCACTTCAGATTCGAGCACCCGTTCGTCTTCAAGGATATCGAGAATATCTTCATAGCTGCCCGGATCTCTCATAATAAAACCATCAATCATCTGATTGCCGACGTCTATCAGCGCTTCAATCCATCCGTGCGCGAGTCTTTCGAGCGCTAGCTGCGTGCCTGCCGTGCTTTCCTCGCGGATCTGCTTATATATACGTCCGAGCTGCTCCATATACTGCAGACGGTCCTCAATTTGTTTCCGGTCTACAAAATACATTATTCTGCCTCCTTTTCTCATTCTCTATGGTAGCATATCTAAACGCTTCTGCAGATAAAACCACCGCTGAAGACGGCACATAAATATGGTAAGATAGTTAAGCATTTTGCAATCTTTACATATGAGTCTTCTTACAGGAAAGGATGAAATCTATTTATGGATAGAGAATTGGCGCTTGAAATTGTACGTGTTACAGAGGCTGCCGCTGTTTCTTCTGCCCAGTGGCTTGGACGGGGGAGAAAAATAGAAGCGGATGATGCTGCTACGACTTCGATGAGGTCCATGTTTGACTCTGTGCACTGCCGCGGAACAGTCGTCATCGGTGAAGGGGAACTCGACGAAGCACCTATGCTCTATATCGGAGAAGAAGTGGGAGACGGAGAAGGCCCTGAGGTTGATATTGCTGTAGACCCGCTCGAAGGAACAAATATTGTTGCAAGCGGCCGGGCCAACGCTGTCGCTGTCATTGCAATCGGGGACCGGGGCACACTTCTTCACGCGCCGGACATGTATATGGAAAAAATCGCGGTCGGACCGAAAGCTGCAGGGAATGTCCGCCTCGACGACCCGATTGAGACTACCATCGATACGATTGCTAAAACAAGCAACAAACGGGTCCGGGACGTCACGGTTATTATCCAGGACCGCGAGCGTCATCAGCAGCTCATCGACCGCGTCCGGGCCAAAGGCGCCCGGGTAAAACTCTTTGGTGACGGGGATGTAGGGGCTTCCATCGCAGCTGCGCTTCCGCGCACCGGGATTGATTTATTCCTTGGCACCGGCGGAGCTCCGGAAGGTGTCATCTCAGCTGCCGCTATTAAAGCACTCGGCGGGGACATGCAGGCCCGCCTTGTACCCTCAGACGCCGAAGAAAAGGAACGCTGCAGAGTTATGGGAATTACAGACACGAGTAAGGTGCTTCAGCTGTCTGACCTCGTGAAAGGAGACGATGCTATATTCGCGGCCACCGGCGTTTCGAGCGGTGAACTGCTTGACGGAGTTCGTTTTCTTGGAGGTGATCTTGCCGAAACAGATTCTATCGTCATGCGGGCCAAAACCCGTACTGTCCGCTACATTAAAGCCCAGCATCACCTTGACTACAAACCCCACCTCCTTGCTGAAGAATAATAAACAAAAACCCCCGTGTCGGGGGTTTTTACGTTACTGATTCTTCTGCTTCTTCCGGCGTTTCTTCCTTTTGCTCCTGGCGAACCTTTTTTAATACAAAATAGGCGCAGCCAAAATTACAGTACTCCAGCAAGTAATCTTCAAGGGTACCAATTTTAAAATCGTGGGGGACCTTTTTGCGGTCGTTTTCAAAGAAGCCGCGCATGCGAAGCTGCTCATGCCCCCAGTCCCCGACGACATAATCATACTTATTCAGTACTTCACTGTAACGCTCTTTAAATGCTTCTTCACTCCAGCCATCCCGAAAGTTTTCGAGCAATTCGTAACGCTGTCCATGAACTTGAATCAATGAGCTCCCCTCCTCTGCTGAGCCTGGCCCTTCCAAAAGAAAAACCAGCATCCGAAAAGAGGAACTGGTTTTTCCAGGGGCGGTCTCTCATTTATTGATACTTGCTTGCTTCCATCTGAACCTGTGCTTCGTTTACCTGCTCGTCAGCATGATAGGAAGAACGGACAAGCGGCCCGGATTCACAGTGGCTGAATCCTTTTGTCATTGCAATTTCTTTCAGCTCCGCAAATTCTTCAGGCGTATAATATCTTTGTACTTTTAAATGCTTCTTCGTCGGCTGCAGATACTGTCCAATCGTCATAATATCCACGTCGTGTGCACGCAGGTCATCCATAGCCTGAATGATTTCCTCTTTTGTTTCTCCGAGGCCGACCATCAGACTCGATTTGGTGGGAATATCCGGATGAAGCTCTTTGGAATACTGAAGGAAATCCAGGGAACGACGATATTTTGCGCGGGCGCGCACCCGCGGCGTCAACCGTTCCACTGTTTCAATATTGTGGTTCAGGATGTTCGGTCTTGCTTCCATTAAAATATCCAGGTTTTCAGGGGTACCGGACATGTCTGATGGAAGCACTTCGATTGTCGTGCCAGGATTTTTCCGGCGGACAGCACGAATGGTTTCAGCGAATACTTCCGAGCCTCCGTCTTTAAGGTCATCTCTTGCTACGGCTGTAATGACGACGTGCTTCAGCCCCATTTGTTCCACGGAATCCGCAACACGTTCAGGCTCGCCCCAGTCCAGTTCGTTTGGAAGACCGGTTTTAACAGCGCAAAAACGGCAGCCGCGCGTACAGGTATCACCGAGGATCATGAATGTAGCCGTTTTTCTGACTGCCCAGCATTCGTGAATGTTCGGGCATCTGGCTTCTTCACATACCGTATGAAGATTTTTCTCGCGCATCATTTTTTTCAGCCCTTTGTAGGACTCATTAGTGTTTAGTTTTATTTTCAGCCATTCCGGCTTGCGGACGTATTCTTCCGTTTTTGCCATGTTGCTCTCACTCCCAGTTATGAATAATAAAAAGCATGTTTGTACTATATCTGTAATATATGTTTGATTAGACTGGCCAGTTTTTACTGTTTTCCTTTATACTTTAACACGTTCCACAGGTTCAGACAATTCATAGACGTCCTTCTTTACTACCCGCCAATCCGTCAGCAGCCGAAAAAAAAGCAGCCCGGCTACTTTCTACCGGGCTGCTTTTTTTATTTTTGTTTCGAGGCTTTTTTTGCGTTCAAAAGACTTGCTACAAGACCGCCCCATATAATAACCATTCCTACGACCATTGTTATAATTGCTCCGGCTGTCAATTTACTCAGCCTCCTCTTTGGATAAGCCTTTCCAGCGTATAAGGGACATTATAACACCTGCCGCTAAAGCAGCGAGGGCCACAGCCCAACCGCTGGCGAAAATAAACCCGTCTGCGTACCCTTCGTAATTTCCATTTTCAGTGTCAAACTGCTTTAAAATGTTTTGCAGGAATAAGTCAATCATCATATAACCAAGTACAATCGGCGTAATGACTCCAAGACATACCTTCCACCAGCCGCCAAGACGGATATCGGAAATTGCGTTGGCGTGCTGTTGAAATTCCGGCAGCTTACGGAGCACCCAGGCAATCAATACTACTTCCACCAGCCCGAGGAGGGCTACGCCGAACTGGTTGATAAAGTAATCGGCTGCATCAAGGAAATTCAGACCGCCACGGGTCGCAAATATCAGGGAACAAATTGCCGCTGCACCGCCACCGATACCGACTGCTTTCCCGCGCGTCCAGCCGAATTTTTCCTGCAGTCCTTTAATGTACGTTTCGGCGATAGAAATCAGTGATGACAGTCCGGCTAGGGCGAGCGACAGGAAGAAAAGAACACCAAACAGGCCGCTGAGCGTCGGAAATTCACTGATAATCTGTGGAAAGACAACAAAGGCAAGTCCGACACCGCCGGCTACCACTTCTTCTACTCCTACGTCCAGCTGCTGGGCCATAAACCCGAGAGCTGAAAAGACGCCAATCCCGGCCAGCAGTTCAAAGCTTGAGTTACTAAAACCGGTAATAAAGGCATTGTTTGTAATGTCCGATTTTTTCGGCAGATAACTGGAATAGGTAATCATAATCGCAAAAGCGATTGATAAACTAAAGAAAATCTGCCCATATGCAGCTACCCAGACGCCTCCCTGGGTGAGCGCCCCGAAATCCGGTTCAAAGAAAGCCTGAAGCCCCTCTGCTGCGCCCGGAAGAGTAACCGCGCGGATGCAGATGATAAGGAAGATAACGACCAGCGTCGGAATAAAAATCCGGTTCGCCAGCTCAATACCTCGCTGCACCCCTTTAAATAATATGCCGAGCGCGATCGCCCAGACGATGATTAACGGGATAAGCACTCCGATCGTCATGCCGCCGAACTGCCCGGGATCTGCCAGCTGCAGATAGTCATTAAACAAAAACGCTTCGGTGTCAGCCCCCCAGCTTAAATTGAAAGAAAAAATCGTGTAGGAGAGCGACCAGGCGATGATAACAGGATAATATGTAGAAATAACAAATGCTACCGCCACGGCCCACCAGCCGATCCACTCCACATTTTTGTTCAATTTTGAATACGTTCTTGGTGCTGCGCTCCGGTATTTATGACCCATGGTAAATTCCATGATCAAAAGTGGAATACCTGCTGTCAGCAGCGCAAATAAATATGGGACAAAAAACGCGCCGCCGCCGTTTTCAAATGCCGTCGCCGGAAAACGCCAGATGTTTCCGAGCCCGATCGCAGATCCGACTGCTGCCATAATAAAACCCGCACGTGTTCCCCATTGTTCTCTTGCAGCCATGAAGCTTCCTCCTTTTTATCTGTTACATGACTATGTGAACATCTGCCGATGCACAACTTTTGTCTGATAATTCATTATATTTATCTTTCTTTGCCTTGTCAAAGTACATAGCGGAAAAGTTTTTTGTAAGCGTTTTTTTTGCTGCTTTCGTTCTCAATGCAGAGATAAATAAAATCATCCTGCTACAACCAAAAAGTTGCAGCAGGACTTTTAAATACTACATTAATTACTTTTTCGCCTGTAGGTTACGTACCGGTGTGGATGCTTGTTTTTTTCATCCACTGGTCCTTCTTCCTTTTCAGCAATTTCCCATTCGGACTCATTCCATTCCGGAAAATATGTATCTCCCGGAACATCGGTGTCAATATGGGTCAGATACATATATGAAGCGTCCGGCAGCAGTTCTGTAAAAACGCCGCTGCCTCCGATAACGTAGTAAAGCTTTTCTTCTCCAGCAAGCCGGCGAATTTCTTCAATATCGTTCACCACCTGAGCACCTTCGTGCGACCAGTCCGTATTACCTGTAATAACGATATTGGTGCGTGATGGGAGCGGCCCGTTCATCGATTCAAACGTTTTCCTGCCCATAATAACAGTCCCGTGCTTTGTTACCTGCTGAAAATGGTTCAAGTCAGCAGGAAGATGCCAGGGGAGGTCGTTTTTATATCCGATCACCCGGTTGTTTGCGACGGCAGCTACAAATGCGATCATACAGACACCTCTCCTTTAATGTGGGGATGCGGGTCGTACCCTTCGAGGGAAAAATCATCAATGGTAAAATCAAAAATGGAATCCACATTACGCGTGATTTTCATTTCCGGAAGACTTCGCGGCTCGCGCTCAAGCTGAGTTTTGATTTGTTCCACGTGGTTGTTGTAAATATGAGCGTCCCCAAATGTATGGATAAACTCTCCGGGCTCAAGGTCACATACGTGCGCGATCATTTGCGTTAAAAGAGCATATGAAGCAATGTTAAACGGTACGCCGAGAAAAATATCTGCACTCCGCTGGTAGAGCTGGCATGACAGCTTTCCGTCCTGGACGTAGAACTGGAACAGGCAGTGGCACGGGGCAAGCGCCATATCTTCGATTTCTGCTGCGTTCCAGGCGCTGACGATCAGTCTCCTTGAGTCCGGATTTGTTTTGATCGCTTCCACCACGTCAGAAATCTGGTCCACCGTTTTGCCTCCTGCTCCTTCCCATGAGCGCCACTGCTTGCCGTAGATCGGCCCTAAATTGCCTTCTTCGTCTGCCCAGGCGTCCCAGATTTTTACTTTATTTTCTTTCAGATAGGCAATGTTCGTTTCTCCCTGTAAAAACCAAAGCAGCTCATGAATAATGGAGCGCAGATGCAGCTTTTTTGTGGTGATCACCGGAAAGCCCTCCTGCAGGTCAAAGCGCATCTGCCATCCAAAGGTGCTAATTGTTCCAGTGCCGGTTCTGTCATCCTTCTTGCCGCCATTTTCAAGTACATGCCGGCAGAGATCTAAGTATTGTTTCACGTTTATGCCTCCCTATGTTTTTACTTCAATTACCGCATGACAGAAGCACCTTCACGCTTAACAGCAGACTGAAGGCTTTCCATCTGCGGACGGTTCATCAGAATCCGGCCGTATACTGCTTTACCAGCACATCGGTCAGAATGTCCCGCATCATTTCCGGCATATAGTATTGTTTCGACTCTGCGTTGGACAAGCCGGTGTACAACGGACCGAGTGTGAACATATCAAGAGTGGCCAGCTCATAAGTTTCTTCGTGATTAAGCAATTCTTGTCCGATGCGGATACTCTGCACCGTCCACTCTCCATATTCGTAGTCCGCTTCTATCTGCATGCCACTGAATACCATGTGGCCAAGCATCTCCCCGCGAAAGCCAAAGCCTTTCAGCGGCAGACGGATCATTTCCTCCGTAAAAGCTTTTTTCACTACCTCTTCAAGCACATGCCCTTTTACTGCCACTACGCAGGGGTTAATCGGGTGAGGACACAGGCGGTGAATATCTTTTTTCGTTACCGGTCCTGCCGGCAGCGAATGAAGCAGCAGTCCTGAATTTAGCATAGATATCTCCGTTTTACACCATTCCCGCAGCCCATCGGCAAGCAGCGAGGCAAATGGAGACTCTTGAGTCCATGACACAGATAATGGCTCTCCAATTTCTGTCACTACTTCATTCATGTCTTTATCTGCCTCATCCTCGAGCGCTCCCAGAAGCCTTTCAGTGATTGGGGAAGGTTTTAGCCTGCGCGTATCTATCGTTCTGCCAAAAATGCTGGAGAGGCGCTGCGCATCCCCTTCAAACAGAAGCTCGAGCTCCCCTGCGTGCGTGCCAAACTTGCCGCACTGCGTAATTAATGTATTGTCCACCCATTCCGGCTCCTCAAGGAGATGGTGGGTGTGTGCTCCCAGAATAACATCAAAATCATAGGAGGAAGCGAGCTCCAAATCCTTAGGATAGCCCAGATGCGACATTAAAATCATTACGTCCGACTGTTCCCGGAGCTCGGGCAGAAATGTTTCTATCATGTGCTCCGGGTCTGTAACTTTCCAGTCCAGCCCTTCATAAAACGGATAAAAAGGAACGGTTACCCCGAGCAGGCCAATCCGCACCCCTTCTTTTGTCGTATGGATACTATATGGCTCCGCCCAGTTTGGACGGCGGCCATCTGTATCAAACAAGTTCGCCAGAAGTACCTGAAACCCGGCTTCATCATACATATGATTCAGCTCTTCTTTTGCAAACGTGATGCCTTCATTGTTTCCAACCGCTGCATATTGAATGCCGGCTTCATTCATCAGCTCCACGTTTCCTTTTCCCCTTGTAGCTTCTGTGACGGCGTGCACCCGGTCAGTGTGGTCCCCGAGATCCAGAAGAAGGACTGACTCCCCCCGGTCCTGCCGGTATTTTTTCCGTTCTTTTAAATATGCTGCTGTGCGTGTCCATTGGTCCAAATCGCTGTGAATATCGTTTGTGTGATACAGGTAAACAGAAAAACTGGAGGACAACAGGTCTCACCGCCTTTGTGCTCGTTCCCACATGCTGAGGTGCAGAACGAGTGCATTTCATCTTCTATTATCTTACTACGAATCACGGGACTCGTCATTAAAGAGCGAGGTTTGTTTTGGAGTAAGTCCTTCGTATTCTATACCGGAAAGCTCGAGCAGCCGGCGCGCGTTCGGGGCTGCATGGCGCTCGGAATTATTATTAAAAATCATGTACACGTCGCTGCTTTCTTTCTGCAGTCTTTCTGCCAGTTCCTGCCATTCCTGAAGCTCTGCGTCGGAATAGTTATAGCGGTAGCGCACCTTGCGCCACTCCTGTCCCCTTGCCGGCTTCAGCCACGCGTTCTTGTCACGCCCGTGCAGACGAATTAACGTTTTGGAAGACGTGGTGGCTTCCTCCACAATCGGCACCGATCCGCCTTCGATCTGTGGTTCGTCTACTACGGAATGGATCCAGTCTTCATTCTTCATGAATTCGAGCGTTTTTTCCCGGAAGGTCGGATGGAACCATGATTCATGGCGAAACTCAAGAGCGCAGGGGAATTCGTGCAGCTGGTCTCTCAAGTAGCGGAGATAGTCCACATTTTCCCTGTTGCATTCAAACCAGGGTGGAAACTGGCACAGAACCATTGCTAACTTGCCTGCTTCTTTCATCGGGCGTACCGACAGGGCGTACTGCTCAAACATTTCCTTTTTTGATTCATATTTACTCGGGCCGCGCTGGTGCCCGGTCATTTCCTGATAGGCCTTCATAATAAATTGAAACGAATCCGGCGTCTCCCGGAGCCATTTATCAATGTTTTTCTTCGGCTGAATAGCGTAGAAGGAAGAATCCACTTCTACCGTGGGGAAATATTTACTGTATTCCTTCAGCTTGTCAGTCTGCTTTAATCCTTTTGGATAAAGGGAGTCATGGTCCCCCCAGCCGGTTAAACCAACATATATCATCATTTATTCACCTCCCTTTTCTTTTCACGTTCTTCTTTAAAATAAAACAAAAAAACTGCCCTTTTTAGAGCAGTAACAGCTCTTTAAAGGACAGTTCCTCTTTTTCGCGAGGGGCAGGGAAATTAACCGATCGAGCCTTCCATTTCAAAGCTGATCAAACGGTTCATTTCTACGGCATATTCCATTGGCAGTTCTTTTGTGAACGGCTCAATGAAGCCCATAACGATCATTTCAGTTGCTTCCTGTTCACCAACGCCGCGGCTCATCAGATAGAAGAGCTGCTCTTCCGATACTTTGGAAACCGTTGCTTCGTGTTCAAGAGCAATGTTGTTGTTATAAATTTCGTTGTATGGAATCGTATCCGAAGTGGATTCGTTATCCATAATCAACGTATCACATTCGATTTTCGATTTGGAACCGTCAGACTTGCGCCCAAAGTTCGCAATACCGCGGTACGTTACTTTTCCGCCCTGTTTCGAAATGGATTTCGAAACGATGGTGGAAGAACAGTTTGGAGCCAGGTGCATTACTTTTGCGCCTGCATCCTGGTGCTGACCGCGGCCTGCGATAGCGATGGAAAGAACGGTACCCTTCGCGCCTTCACCGCGCATAATAATCGATGGATATTTCATCGTTAGTTTAGAACCGATGTTACCGTCAACCCATTCCATGGTGGCGCCTTCGTCGGCAACTGCCCGTTTTGTTACGAGGTTGTAAACGTTTGGTGCCCAGTTTTGAATGGTTGTATAACGGCAATACGCATCTTTTTTCACGATGATTTCAACAACGGCACTGTGCAGGGAGTCTGTGGAATAAACTGGGGCTGTACACCCTTCCACATAATGCACGGAGCTGCCTTCATCTGCAATGATCAGCGTACGCTCAAACTGTCCCATGTTTTCCGAATTGATACGGAAATAAGCCTGGAGCGGTGTTTCTACTTTTGCACCTTTTGGCACATAGATAAAGGAACCGCCGGACCATACTGCAGAGTTCAGCGCGGAGAACTTGTTGTCAGACGGCGGGATAACTTTCCCAAAGTGCTCACGGAACAATTCTTCGTTTTCCTTCACTGCTGTATCGGTGTCTTTAAACACGATACCCTGATCTTCAAGCTCTTTTTCCATGTTGTGATATACAACTTCGGATTCGTACTGTGCAGATACCCCTGCCAGATACTTTTGCTCTGCTTCTGGGATACCAAGCTTGTCGAACGTGTTTTTGATTTCTTCCGGTACTTCGTCCCATGACTTTTCGGAACGCTCAGACGGCTTTACGTAATACGTAATAGCGTCAAAGTCTAACCCGGAGAGATCGCCGCCCCATTGCGGCATTGGTTTTTTATAGAAGATTTCGAGGGATTTCAGACGGAAGTCGAGCATCCACTGCGGCTCTTCTTTAATTTTAGAAATTTCTTTTACAATTTCGTCTGTGAGGCCTTTACCAGAACGGAAAATGGAAACGTCTTTGTCATGAAAACCATACTGATAGTCTTCACCAATTTCCGGCATTTGTTTTGCCATATGAAAATACCTCCTTAGAGTCGGGAATGAACTAATCCACTCCCGCTGCGTTTCAAGCACCTTACTGTATTATGAATGGTTTTCCTCTTCCACTAACCCTTTTTCCATGGCTTTCCACGCAAGTGTCGCGCATTTAATACGGGCAGGAAACTTCGTTACGCCCTGCAGAGCTTCGATATCGCCAAGGTCGTATTTCGTATCGTCGATCTCTTCGCCCTGCATTAACTGCGAAAACATCTGCGCCATATCCAGTGCTTCTTCGACAGTATGGCCTTTGACAGCCTCTGTCATCATCGAAGCGGAGGATAAGCTGATCGAGCAGCCTTCCCCGACAAACCTTGCATCGGCGATTTTTTCTTCTTCCACCTTCAACTGAAGCTGAATGCGGTCGCCGCAAGTTGGATTGTTCATGTTGACATGAAGTGTTTCTTCCTCCAGGTCACCTTTGTTTCTCGGATTTTTATAGTGATCCATGATGACCTGGCGGTAAAGTGTATCTAAATTATGCGAAGACATCACCGAAATACTCCTTTACTCTTATTAACCCCTCTGCCAAAGCATCAATATCTTCTGTGGAGTTATAAAGATAAAAACTGGCACGGGCGGTAGAAGCTACATCAAGCCACTTCATTAACGGCTGGGCACAGTGATGGCCGGCGCGTACCGCAATGCCTTCCGCGTCAAGTACGGTGGCTACATCATGCGGGTGCACGTCCTGCACATTAAATGTCACAATGCCAGTGCGTTCTTTCGGTCCGTATATATCCAGGCCATCCACCGCCGATAACTGCTTCAGCGCGTATTGGCCGAGCTCTTTCTCATGAGCAGCAATGTTATCCAGGCCTATCTCTTTCAGGAAATCAATTGCTGCCCCTAAACCAATAGCACCAGCAATGATCGGTGTGCCCCCTTCAAACTTCCACGGGGTTTCCTTCCATGTTGAATCATAGAGCCCCACAAAGTCAATCATTTCGCCGCCAAATTCCACCGGCTCCATATTTTCCAGGAGAGATTTTCTCCCATAAAGCACTCCGATACCGGTTGGACCGCCCATTTTATGGCCGGAAAAAGCGTAAAAATCCACATCCAGATCCTGCACGTCCACCTTCATGTGCGGCACGCTTTGCGCACCGTCCACAACGATGACTGCTCCGTGTTCGTGGGCAATAGCAGCAATATCTTTAATGGGGTCCACCGTGCCCAGTACGTTTGATACGTGACTGACCGCCACAATTTTTGTTTTTTCAGAAACAGCCCTGCGTACATTTTCTGCCGTTACCGTTCCGTCTGCTTCGAGCTCCACGTACCGGAGACGGGCTCCGTTACGCTTTGCTGCCTGCTGCCACGGAATAATATTGGAATGGTGCTCTTTTTCTGTAAGGACGATTTCATCGCCTTCCTGCAGATGAGCATCCCCGTAGCTGGAAGCCACTGTGTTGATGCCAACGGTCGTACCGCGGTTAAAAATGATCTGCTGCGAGGAAGGAGCATTGATGAAGGAGCGGACTTTTTCCCGCGCTCCTTCGTACTCATCCGTCGCCATGCTACCAAGCGTATGCACGCCGCGGTGAACGTTTGAATTATACCGGCGGTAATAATCATTGACCGCTTCAATTACCTGCACAGGCTTTTGGGAAGTCGCCGCCGAGTCAAGATAGACAAGCGGACTTCCGTTTACTTCCTGCTGCAGTATAGGAAACTGTTCACGAATGGCTTTTACATCCATTAGTACACTTTCCTTTCAATAACCTCCGTCAGGCGATCTTTCACAGCTTGAATTGGCAGTGCGTCTACTACTGGAGCAAGGAAGCCGTGAATAATCAGGCGTTCTGCTTCTGTCTGCGGAATACCGCGGCTCATCATATAGTAAAGCTGAACGGGGTCAACACGGCCTACAGAAGCTGCGTGACCGGCCGTAACGTCGTCCTCATCAATAAGAAGAATAGGGTTCGCGTCGCCGCGGGCACGTTCACTGAGCATAAGCACACGCTCGGTCTGCTCCCCGTTGGCTTTTGTCGCTCCGTGTTCAATTTTGTTAACGCCGTTGAAGATAGCAGAAGCTTTGTCTTTCATAACCCCGTGAGTCAAAATCTGGCCGTCTGTATTTTTACCAAACTGGATAATATGAGCCCAGAAGTTCTGGCTTTGCTCTCCGCGTCCGATAGCTACGGATTTTTTATCAGAAGTCGAACCATCGCCTACAAGTGCAGTTGTATTGTCCGATACTGTGTTACCTTCGTTCATCTGGCCGAGTGCCCAGTCGATGCTTGCATCTTTGAGCGCGTAGCCGCGGCGGTTAGTATACACCGTGGTCGCTTTCTCTAAGTGGTCCACGCCGCCAAAGGAAACGTTCGCCCCTTCTTCCGCATAAACCTCTGCAATCGCATTAACAACGGAAGGCGTCTCTGTATCATAAGAAACGTAGTTTTCAAGATACGTCACTTCGCTGTTTGCTTCGGCTACAATAACCACGTGGTTGAACAGCCCCATATTCGCCTGTTCGAGCCAGTAGATTGTTTGAAGCGGGGCTTCCACCTTTACGTTTTTCGGAACGTAGATGAATGTCCCTCCGTTCATGAGCGCCACGTTCAGCGCTGTAAAACGGTGCTCATCCACCTGTACAGCGTTGCCCATGAAATAACGCTCAAGCAGATCGCCGTGCTCAATAGCCGCCGTTGCGATATCCGTGAAAATAACGCCCTGCTCTTCAAGCGTGCTGCTTGCTTCATACAGAACCGTCTGGCCGTCTCTTTGCACGAGCAGATTCTGCTGCGCGGCGTTTTTATCTATAAGTCCCTGCACCTGTTCGTGCAGTTCTTCAGACGAAGAAAAGCTTTCCTTCGGGGTGCCTTCGTGTTCAAATTCGGTAAAGTTCCACGTCTTAATATTCGTTTTTTCCGGCTTCGGCATTTCCAGCTTTTCTGCTAAACGGCTGGCGCTTAGACGCTGGTCCTTCAGCCATTTTGGTTCATTCTGTTTATCCGAGAAATCTTCAACGTATTTCTCGTCATACTTCCAAGTAGTATCTATAGACATAATTTCGCCTCCCCTGCTGTTAAAATTATTCCTGTGGTTCTCCTACGCGTTCGTTTTCAATGCCGAGTTCTTCTTTAATCCACTCATAGCCTTCGTTTTCAAGGCGCTGAGCTAATTCGGCACCGCCGGATTTAACGATGCGTCCCTGCATCATCACGTGTACTTTATCCGGAGTAATGTAGTTCAAAAGACGCTGATAGTGAGTGATGATTAAGCAGCCGAAGTCCGGGCTTTTCATGTCATTTACGCCTTTGGAAACGACTTTGAGTGCGTCAATGTCAAGACCGGAGTCAATTTCGTCCAGGATAGCGATTTTTGGTTCCATCATGAGAAGCTGAAGAATTTCATTACGCTTTTTCTCACCGCCGGAGAACCCTTCGTTTAAGTAACGCTGGGAGAACGATTCGTCAATTTCAAGCATGTTCATTTTTTCATCCATCTGGCGGATGAATTTCATTAGCTGGATTTCATTGCCTTCTCCGCGCTTAGCGTTAATGGCCGAACGCATAAAGTCAGAGTTTGTTACACCGCTCACTTCACTTGGATACTGCATTGCGAGGAAAAGACCTGCTCTTGCACGCTCGTCGACCTCCATGTCGAGAACGTCTTCTCCGTCAAGAGTGATAGTTCCTTTAGTAATTTCATACTTCGGATGGCCCATCACTGCAGAAGCAAGGGTGGATTTACCTGTGCCGTTTGGTCCCATGATTGCGTGAATTTCTCCGCCGTTCATTTCTAGATCGAAACCTTTAATGATTTCAGTACCTTCGATTTCTACGTGCAAATTCTCAATTTTCAAGTTCGGCGTTGCCATTTTGCATACCTCCATATTTTGGAATCAAGCGGAAACCGCTGTTTTTTCTCTATTTATTATAATTATTATTTTATAACAAATGTAAACTGACTTCAAGCAAACTCGCTTTCTCTCCCGATATATTTCATTTTTTTGCTACTATATGGCAAAAAATCGCACGGGAAATAAATGAGAATACGCTCATTTTATTCTCAATAAAAGCGTTCATACAAAAAGGAGGGTGCCTATACAAACCAATTGCAGGAACGACCCTCCTTATTCAATGCTCTTCTTCAATCACTCTTACAGTATACCAAACCTCACTGAGAAGTAAAAAAGGAAAAACTCTTTCAATGAAGATTCTCTTCTATTTTCCTTCAATACAAAAAGCCGGACTCAGTAAACGAGCCCGGCCCTGACCGCTATTCCTGTTCTGCAGGAATGACGGCTCCGTCATATTCTTCTTCAATAAATTCCTGGGTTTCATCCGACTGCAGCACATCTACAAGCGTCTGAATTGTTTCATTATTCTCGTCCTCTTCCCGGGCTGCTATCACGTTTACATACGGATTGTCCTCCGGACTCTCCAGCGCAATAGCGTCCTCCTGAGGGTTCAGATCAGCATCAATTGCATAGTTGGAGTTAATGAATACGGCATCGCCTTCGCCGTTATTGTACACCTGCGGAAGAGTAGCCGCCTCAATGTCCGCCTGGAACTGCAGGTTCTTCGGATTTTCCGCAATATCATCCACTGTTGCTTCAACACCGGCGCCCTCTTCAAGCGTCAGCACGCCTTCCTGCTCGAGCATCTGCAGAATCCGGCCGTGGTCTGCCACTGAGTTGCTCATAATGATTTCCGCTCCGTCCGGAAGGGCATCGAGACTGTCATACTCCTGGGAATAAACACCGATTGGCTCGATGTGAATGCCGCCCATGTTGACGAAATTAAAATTATCGTTTTCCTCCATCTGGTCCTCAAGATAAGGAATATGCTGAAAATAGTTTGCATCAATTTCTTCTGAAGCCAGCGATTCGTTTGGAACAATATAGTCATTGAACGTTTCGATTTCAAGCTCTACATTTTCTTCTGCCAACTGGTCTTCGGCAAACTCCAGAATTTCTGCGTGCGGCACACTTGTGGCACCGACGGCAAGTGTCTCTGTTTCTTCCCCAGAAGAGCTGCCGCTGGATTCTGAATCAGAGCCGCAGGCCGCCAGCACTGCCGCGGAAAGTAGTGAAACGCCGAGTAGTGTTTTTTTCATGAAAAATTCCCCCAATAGTATATTATTTATCTTTTATCTATCTGTCTTGTCCAAATATCTCCAATCCACTGTAGGATAAAGACAATAACGAGAATGAGCACTGTAGCAACAAATACCACTTCATTGTTGCTGCGCTGGAACCCTTCCTGATACGCGAGGTTCCCGAGCCCTCCGCCGCCTACTACTCCCGCCATAGCAGTATAGCTGACCAGTGTAATACCAGTCACGGTAATGCCGGAAATTAAGGACGGCAGCGCTTCAGGCAGAAGCACTTTTTGAATAATCTGCCACTGGCTCGCTCCCATCGCCTGCGAGGCTTCAATAACACCCTTGTCCACTTCTCTCAGTCCAATCTCCACCAGGCGGGCGTAAAACGGAGCTGCGCCGATAATCAGTGCCGGAAGTGCTGCGCTCGGCCCAAGCATTGTACCAAGCAGAAAGGTTGTAAACGGAATAAGCAGAATGATCAGGATAATAAATGGAATAGAGCGGAAAATATTAACGATCGCTGCTGTCACCGTGTGCACCGGCTTGTTTTCCCACAGGTTTCCTTTATCCGTTAAATACAGCAGAACCCCTAGTATCGTACCGAGTAAAAATGTGGCTGCTACCGCAATCAGGCTCATGTAGACGGTTTCCCACGTAGCGATCCACATATTTTCCCAATTGATTTCTTCCATCCATGTGTTAAGCACGCTCCATCACCTCTGCTTCTATTTCTTCTTCGCGGAGGTAGGCAAGCGCTTTGTCGATTTCTTCGCTGCTGCCTTTGATGCGGATAAACAGGGAACCGTAGCTGCCACGCTGCGTCTGGGAAATTTTCCCCTGAATAATGTTCACATCCACATCAAACTGGCGGATGACTTTGGAAATAAACGGCTGCTCGGCTTTGTTTTCCAAAAACTTCAGCTGGACCACCGTACCGTTTTCTTCTTCATTAAATACAATTTCCGAAGCGTCTTCCTCCGGCTCCGTAATCTGACGGACAAATTCTTTAGTCATATGTTCCCTCGGGTTCCGGAACACCTGGAGTACGGGCCCTTCTTCCACAACTCTGCCGTCTTCCATTACCGCCACCCGGTGGCAGATTTTACGGATCACGTGCATTTCGTGCGTGATCAGCACAATGGTAAGCCCCAGCTTTTTATTAATATCTGTAAGCAGAGCAAGAATGGAATCTGTTGTTTTCGGGTCCAGCGCCGATGTTGCTTCATCGCAAAGCAGCACCTTCGGGTTGTTGGCAAGAGCTCTCGCAATACCGACCCTCTGCTTCTGGCCGCCGCTCAGCTGGGAAGGATAGGAGTCCTCCCTTCCTTCAAGACCGACAAGGCTCACCAGCTCCTGCACCCGTCTGCTTCGTTCCTGCTTTGACTGTTTGGCAATTTCGAGCGGAAACGCAATGTTTTCTGCTACCGTCCGGGACCACAGCAGGTTAAAGTGCTGAAATACCATGCCTATTTCCTGACGCGCTCTGCGCAGGGACTGTCCTTTCAAGGAAGTAATGCTTTCTCCTTCAATGGTTACTTCACCGCCGGTTGCGGTTTCGAGCTTATTCAACAGCCTGACAAGCGTACTTTTGCCTGCGCCGCTGTAGCCGATAATGCCGAAAATTTCCCCTTCATCAATAGAAAGGCTGACGTTATCTACGGCGGTGACGGTTTGTGTTTTAGTCTGAAAGGCTTTGGACAAACCTTTTAATTGAATCATACCGCTCTCTCCTTCATCGCTTTTCTTTATCTTTATTAAAACGATGTAAATAGTATGTTTTAATTCGTCATGATTTCTGCAAATATTCTTTTTTCCCTACCACACCGGGCCATAAAGAAAAAACCTTTCTGCACACGAGCAGAAAGGTTTTAAAGAATCCTTTCCACTCATCTTGCAGACGTTCGTCTGCAGGAATTGGCACCATGTCTGCCTATGCAGACTGGTTGCCGGGTTTCATAGGGCCTTCCCCTCCACCTCTCTTGATAAGTGAACGATGATTATGCGTTCATATTTGACGATGCTATTTATATTATCACCTTTGACTATAAGCGTCAACCTTTAAATGCCCTTTCTGAAAGGCTTAAAAACAGCCGTATTACATCCGCTCATAAAAAGAAGCTGCCCTGCCGGAGGTCAGCTTCTATGTACATCAGTATTAATCGTCGCTTACCATGTCCGAATACTGGGCCGGTGACATCAGGTCATCCAGTTCACTTTCGTTGGAAGGCTCTACAACGATCATCCAGGCCTTTTCATATGGAGATTCGTTGACGAACTCAGGAGAATCATCCAGGTTTTCGTTAACTTCTACGACCTTTCCTGTAACCGGCGCATAAAGCTCTGATACCGTTTTAACAGATTCCACACTTCCAAATGGCTCACCGGCCTCGAGTTCATCCCCAACTTCCGGAAGCTCTACGAATACAATATCGCCAAGCTCGGACTGGGCGAAATCCGTGACACCGACGCGAAGACGGCCGTCTTCTTTTTTCACCCATTCATGTTCTTCTGAATATAAAAGTTCATCTGGTACACTCATACACAATCATCCTCCTTCAAATGAATACTATTACGCTTTCCACTTTTCCTCAAAAACTGCTTCCTTAAACCCGAGGGTAACACTCTCTCCGTCTGTCACAATAGGTCTTTTTAAAAGCATTCCGTCAGAAGCGAGCCATTCCAGAATCTCTTCTTCAGCTGCTTTCGGCAGCCGGGTTTTCAGGTCCATTTCCCGGTACTTCTTCCCACTTGTGTTAAAGAACTGCTTCCAATCAAGTCCTTCCTGTTCTTTCCACGCCTTTAATTCTTTTTTCGAAGGCGGATTTTCCACAATATGATACTCATCAAAAGAAATATTTTCTGCTTCCAGCCACTTTTTTGCTTTGCGGCATGTACTGCACGGGGGATACCCGTAAAAAGTAAGTGCCAATGCCAGGCCTCCTCCATACGCTTTCTTCCCTCTTATTGTAGCGGAAACCCTCCTCGTTGGAAAGTTTCAATTTGCTTTTTAATGCCGGGAGAAGCCTTTAACACACAATTAGATGAAGAGAGGAATTTAAAAGCAAAGGCAGCTTTTCATGTTTTCACCGATGCTGTTCAGAAAGATGACTCTATCTGTAAAATCCCGGCACAACAGCAAGTATACGAATATATACTAAGTGATCCAGAGGGGATGTTAATGCTTAAAAAAAAGTAAATTTTTTTAATATGAGTCCAATACGCATCATATCCGGCTTAGAAGTTTTCTGCTTATTTAATTATTTAAAATTTTCCGTTTCTAATGTTTATTCCTTTTTAAGCCGGGAATGTGTTTGACTGACTGAGGATTTAAATCCTTGGTTAAAATATAAAGGAGGTATTTGCAACAATGGCAGTCGATAAATATCCATCCAGACAAGGCGATCATAAGGAAATCATGGACCGGAAGGATCCGGTAGTCCACGGAAGCGCCGGCTATGATGGCCCATTGCAGCAGAAGGAACTGGACTTTTACGACGAGAACGGCTACCTCATGCTCCAGAAGCTGTTTACCGATGAGGAAGTCGAGATGATGAAGCGCGAGCTCCGGGAAACGATGAAGCGCAACGAGGAGCGTGACGCGCCCGATGTGATCAAGGAGCCGAACAGCAACGAAGTCCGCTCCGTGTTTGAAATCCACAAGGACAGCGGGTTCTTTGAAATGCTCGCCAAAAACGAGCGCATTGTCAAAGCCGCCCAGCAGATCCTCGGCAGCCAGGTGTATATGATGCAGTCCCGGATAAACTTTAAGCCAGGCTTTAAAGGTAAGGAGTTCTACTGGCATTCGGATTTTGAAACCTGGCACATGGAGGACGGCATGCCGGACATGCGTGCGCTCAGCTGCTCGATCATCCTGACGGACAACTACGAGTTCAACGGCCCGCTCATGCTGATCCCGGGCTCGCAGAAATGGTACGTCTCCTGCCCGGGCACGACGCCGGAGGACAACTTCAAGCAGTCGCTCAAAAAGCAGGAGACCGGCGTGCCCGACAACGAAAGCATGGAATGGCTCACGGAGCAGGCCGGCGGCCAGATTGACCGCGCGACCGGCCCGGCGGGCTCGGTGCTCTTCTTTGACTGCAACACGATGCACGGCTCGGCCGGCAACATTTCGCCGTACCCGCGCAGCAACGTCTTCTTCGTGTTCAACTCGGTGGAAAACAAGCTCGTCGATCCGTTCAGCGGCCAGGAGCCGCGTCCGGAATTTCTGGCCAACCGCCAGGACACTTCCGCGATCAAGCCTAGTTCAGATCGTCTTTCACACAAAACTTCCACTTCTGCAAAATAAGACACAAAAAGCATCCGGTTTTTCTTCCCGGATGCTTTTTTCATTATAATGTCGGTCTTCAATTACCGTTTGAATATCTGATCCTTTTCGTCGTTTGATTTCTGTGTAAGCAGTACACTGTACAAAATCGCAAACACCATGCCACTGAAACCAATCATTTGGATAATAACACTTTCAAATCCCTGCAGCTGCAGAGTCCCCGTTAAAAACAGAGCGAGAAACGCAACCAACATTGCCACAGCCCATACAACTGGTTCTTTCATCGTTATTCCCTCCATTTTCTCTCATGAGTAGAGATAGGTTATCTATATCATAATAAATTCCTTTTCCTTTTCCCATCCATCTGTAAAGTTATCTCCCATACTAATTTTTTCATTTGTCAGAAATAACTTTTATTCACCACCGCTGTTACGTTGAAACAATCATTTATTCCTAGTATGATAGTGGATAGTCCTTGTTAGATAGACATTTGTATATGCCTAGAAAAATACCCGTGCTGCGTATGGAGCACACAAACCGTCATGCACATTGTCTACAACGAAACTTCATGAGAGAGGGTCATAGCGATGGGAAAAACAGAAAAAGATTTACGAAACCGCAGTAAAGCCATCAGCGAGGGCGCCAACCGGGCGCCGAACCGGGCAATGCTCAGGGCTGTCGGATTTACAGACGACGATTTTAAAAAACCGATGATCGGCATTGCAAGTACGTGGAGCGAGGTTACTCCTTGTAACGTACATATCGATAATCTTGCACGCCACGCAAAGCAGGGAGCGTCCACTAATGGCGGCGCACCGCTTATTTTCAACACAATTACCGTATCTGACGGAATCGCAATGGGCCATGAAGGCATGCATTACTCCCTTCCAAGCCGCGAGATTATTGCGGACTCGATTGAAACTGTTACCAATGCGGAGCGTCTCGACGGAGTGGTCGCCATCGGCGGCTGTGATAAAACGACGCCTGGCTGCGTCATTTCTTTGGCCCGCATGAACATTCCTTCCGTTTACGTTTACGGCGGAACTATTCAGCCAGGTAAATTAAACGGCAAAGACATTGATATCGTTTCGTCCTTCGAGGCTGTCGGCCAGCACCAGACCGGTCAGATCAGTGACGAAGAGCTTCATCAGGTAGAGTGCAATGCGTGCCCCGGTGCTGGTGCCTGCGGAGGTATGTACACAGCCAATACGATGGCTGCTGCCGTAGAAGCGCTTGGCATGAGCATCCCTGGGTCCTCCTCCACGCCTGCGATTTACGAATACAAGGAAACCGAATGCAGGCAGGCCGGAGAATTAACCATCGAGCTGCTTGAAAATAACATTCTTCCAAAAGATATTATGACGAAAAAAGCATTTGAAAACGCCATTACGGTTGTTATGGCGCTTGGTGGTTCCACCAACGCGTTCTTACACCTTCTTGCGATTGCTCATTCGGCAGACGTGGACCTGTCTTATGACGATTTTGAACGTGTCCGCCAGAATGTTCCTCATATAGCCGACCTGAAACCAAGCGGCAAATACGTCATGCAGGACCTTTATGAAATTGGCGGCGTGCCGGCAGTCATGAAGCTTCTCCATGAGGAAGGACTGCTGCACGGTGAGTGCCTCACGGTAACCAGCAAGACGCTCGCAGAAAACCTTGAGGCTGTGCCATCCCTGAAAGAAGGACAGGAAATTATCCGTCCCCTCGCTGAACCGTTTAAAAAGACCGGTCCGCTTGTCGTTTTAAAAGGAAACGTCGCTCCGGAAGGCTCCGTAATCAAGCTGTCTGGTCAGAAGATCAGCCGGTTCGAAGGTACGGTAAAAGTCTTTAACAGCGAAGAATCAGCCACAAAGGCCATCATGGACGGCGATATCGTCGAAGGGGACGTGCTCGTTATCCGTTACGTCGGCCCACAGGGCGGCCCGGGCATGCCGGAGATGCTTTCTGTTACTTCCATGATCGTCGGACGCGGTCTCGGCGGCAAAGTAGCTCTTATGACTGACGGTCGTTTTTCCGGCGGTTCACACGGTTTTGTTATCGGGCACGTAGCGCCTGAGGCAAGTGTTGGTGGTCCAATCGGCCTGCTTGAAAACGGGGACACCATCTCCATTGACAGTGACACGCAGGAGATCAACCTCCATATTTCCGACGAAGAGTTTGAAAAACGCCGGAATGCCTGGCAGGCTCCGGATCTTCCGGAAAAACGCGGAGCGCTGGCCAAATATGCGAAACTCGTTTCTTCAAGTGCCAAAGGCGCCGTTACCGACGCAGATTTATAAACAATACTACGGAGAGCTGCCTTTTCGGGCAGTTCTCTTTCTTTTCAGCATTTTTTTGAACACTCTTGAGTTTCCAACAATTTATGGTAAATTATGAAGGTACTGAGCACTACATACACAGCATAGCCACGAAAGGAGTTTCCTATGTCCAAAAAACCAAGACCTAGTTCCGGCCGTACATTCGCAGCCATTGTAGCCGTTATAGCTGTGATTTTGCTCGCTATCATTCTTGTCGGCAACTTCGGCGGAGGCAGCAGTGATAATTCCAGCGGGAGCAGCGGAGAGAGTCTTGATACAAGTGACCAGCCTCTTAAGGGGGACGAGGATGCCCCGGTAACAGTCGTTGAATTTGGGGATTATAAATGCCCCGCGTGTAAAGATTTTCATCAATCCGTCGTTCCTGAAATCGAATCCCAGTTTATCGAATCCGGCGATGCCGCTTTCCATTACGTTCATTACCCATTTCTAAGTGAAGATTCCACTACAGCGGCAGAATTCAGCGAAGCTGTTTACGGCGAACTTGGGGATGAAGCCTTCTGGAGCTTTCACGATACGCTTTTCGCCAACCAGCCGCAGAACGAAGGCGGGGATTATTTTAACCAGGAACGTTTAACGGAGCTGCTGCAGACAACAGCTTCCGAAGAGGAAGTAAACACAGTGGTTGAAGCTTTTGAAAACGGCACCTACGAGGAAAACGTGGAGAATGACCGTTCGATGGCAGAAGATCTTGGTGTAAACAGCACCCCTTCCGTATTTGTGAATGGAGAACTGTTTGAAGGTGACAGCTATCAGGAGCTGCTCGATATGATTGAAGAAGAGGCAGGGGAGTAACGCCTATGGATCGTTGGTTAAGTGCTGCCTGGCTGATGGCCATTACCGCTACGCTCGGCAGCTTATCGTTCAGCGAAATTTTAGGCTATACGCCGTGTGAGCTTTGCTGGTACCAGCGCATTCTTATGTACCCGCTCGCAGTTATTTTAGGCATTGCTGTTTTCCGCGGGGAACGGCAGGTCATATGGTATGCACTCCCTCTTGCTCTGCCCGGTACGCTGCTTGCCGGTTACCATTACCTGTATCAAAAGCTTCCGGCACTTCAGCAGGCCACGGAATGCACCGGTGCGGTTTCCTGCTCCGATCAATCAGCACAGTGGTTCGGGTTTATTACTATTCCTCTTCTTTCCTTCACTGCATTTTTGATTATTTCCATTGCTCTTTTGGTTATCGCTGTACGCAAAAAATAGTCACATGCCATCAGGCACGTGACTATTTTTTATTATTCTTCGGACGAAGCCACGGCTTCTTCTATTTCTGTAATCATTTTATCCATCGACTGTAGACCGCCGCCGGAAAGGTACCAGTATTCCGGATCCAGATAATGAATATTATCATTCTGCGCTGCCTGGGTCTCATTCACAATGTCATTATCGAGAGTTTCCTCAGCTGACTGTTCTTCCCCACCCTGACTGACTACCGCACTGCGGTCTATAACGAAGAGGTGTTCTGGATCTTCTTCCGCTAAGTATTCATAGGAAGCACTCTGTCCGTGCGTAGAGGCTTCGATATTTTCATCTGCTGCCGGCACGCCGAACACATCGTGAATCAGCCCGAAGCGGGAGCCTTCGCCGTAAACACTCAAAGACCCGTCATTTACAAGCGTCACCAGGGACTCTCCGGTGTCTTCAGTCGTTTCATTTAAATCTTCAATGCGGGTATGAAGCTCGTCCACCTTTTCCTGCATCTGCTCTTCTTTCTGGAAAACCTCTCCGATCATTTCCATGTTGCTGTCAAAGGACTCCATATAGTTTTCTGTATCCACCGCTGTATAAACAGTTGGAGCAATTTCGCTCAGTTCATCATAGGCATCACTCTGACGCCCTGAAATGATAATAACATCCGGCTCCATTGCGTTAATTGCTTCAAAATCCGGTTCTTTCAAGCTGCCGATATTTTCATATTCATCGCTGCTGTAATCATCCAGGTATGAAGGAAGCGACTCCTGGGCTACGCCGTTCACGCCTACATTAAGCTCATCCAGTGTTTCAAGCATTTCATAGTTAAACACGACGACATTTTCCGGATTTTCCGGTACGGTTGTTTCACCCATTTCGTGCTCTACGGTTATTTCTCCGCCCCCGCTGCTTTCCTCCCCATTTTCTTCACTGCTGTTTTCACCTTCTGCAGTTGATGACTCAGAATTATCAGCTCCGCATGCAGCAATAAAAGCTGTTCCCAGTATTGCAGTTGACGCAAGCATCCATTTGTTCTTTTTCATTTTTCCATTCCCCCTGGATATGTTGTTTTTATATTCCCAGCCTGATGCGCTGTACTCCCTCCTTCTGTTACTCTTTCACCGTATCAACGGGCTGGCAGCTTGGTTTACGTGAAGTAAACACAGATTTTCTGATCGTTAATACGACAGATCGGCATATCCATTTCATAGATATCTGTCAGTACTTCTGATGCCATCATCTCTTCGGTGGTGCCTTGAGCTACGATATGCCCGTTTTTCAAAGCGACGATGTCATCGGAGTAACAGGAAGCAAAATTAATATCATGAATAACCAGAAGCACGGTTTTCCCCATATCTTTCACTAAACGGCGAAGCACTTTCATGATTTGCACGGAGTGCTTCATATCCAGATTGTTCAGTGGCTCGTCGAGCAGAATGTAGTCGGTGTCCTGGGCAATCACCATCGCAATGAAGGCCCGCTGCCGCTGGCCGCCGCTCAGCTGGTGGATAAAGGAATCCTGCATCGTTTCAAGCTCCATGTAATCAATAGCCTGATCCACATGCTCCCAGTCTTCTGCACTCAGACGTCCCTGCGAATAAGGAAAACGACCGAAGGAAATTAATTCACGGACGGTAAGCCGGGCGTTCATTTCATTGGACTGCTTTAAGATCGCCAGTTTCTTTGCCAGCTCCCGGCTTTTAGTTTTCGTAATATCCTTATCTCCGATTCTCACTTCGCCCGCGTCCTTAGCGATTAGGCGGCTGATCATAGCAAGCAGCGTACTTTTCCCCGCCCCATTCGGACCGATAAATGAGGTAATTTGTCCCTGCTTAATCGTTACGGAAACATCGTCTACGACCGGCGTTTCATCGTATTTTTTTGTTACATTCATTACCTGGACCATGCTTTATTCCCCCTTAATAACAGATAGATAAAGTAAATGCCTCCGATAAAATTCACAATGACGCTGATCGCTGTGTTAAAGCCAAGCACCCTCTCGACGAGCAGCTGTCCGCCGATCAGAAACGCCACAGCTGCAAGCGCAGCAGCAGCAAGCAGCACGCTGTGCCGGTAATCCTTCATCAGCTCATAAGCAACGTTTGCCACGAGCAGGCCTAAAAACGTAATCGGCCCGACGAGCGCGGTGGCAATGGAAATAAACATGACTACAACGACAAGCAGACGCTTTACCGCGTATTGATATGGCACTCCCAGGTTAACCGCCTGGTCCTTCCCGAGGGAGAGGACATTTAAATATTTTATGAAGGACAGGGAGTAGATAAACAGCAGTACAAAAGCCGCTGTAGAAATACCGAGAATATTTGTACTCACATTGTTAAAGCTTGCAAACATATTGTCCTGAATCGTTAAAAATTCATCTGGTGATATGAGGACTTGTAAAAATGTTGAAATACTGCTGAACAATGTTCCACAGACAATTCCGACGAGCAGCAAAAAGAAAATATCCTGCTGCTCCCCCTGAAATAAAAAGTAGTAAAGAATGACAGCAAACCCGAGCATCAAGGCAAGCGATACGAAAAAGTTCAATGGGCCGTTAATTACAACCGCCGACGTGGAACCGAAAAAGAACACGAGGGCTGTCTGCAGCAAAATATACAATGAATCGAGACCTATAATACTAGGTGTCAAAATCCGGTTATTCGTAATCGTTTGAAAAATAACAGTGGAAAAAGCAATCGCACCGCCAGTCATAACCATAGCAAGAAGCTTCTCTGCCCGGTGCTCCAGAACGTAATCCCAGTTGCCCCCAGCGTCTGTAAACATAAAGATAACCGCGAGAACAAGCGACAAAACAGCCAGTCCTATTATCTTCCAATTAAAACGCATATTTCTTCCTCCTCATCAGCATATAGAGGAACAAGAAACTGCCAAGAACACCTACAGTTAAACCGATAGGAACCTCATAAGGAAAAACAATCAGACGCCCAAAAATATCACAGACGAGTACAAACACTGCTCCAAGCAGCGCAGTGTGAATCAGCGTTTTCTGCAGATTATCCCCCAGGTAGATAGCAACAATATTTGGTACCACTAGTCCTAAAAACGGGATGGTTCCCACTGTTAATATAACGACGGCCGTCACAGCGGCGACGATGGTAATGCCCAGATTGACGACTGTACGGTAATTCAATCCAAGATTCACCGCAAATTCTTCTCCCATGCCGGCAATCGTAAATCGGCCTGCAAATATGTAAGCTATTAAAATAAGCGGAAGGCTGACATAAAGAAGTTCATACTGACCGTTTACAATTAGTGAAAAATCCCCCTGCAGCCAGGCTGACATGTTTTGCACGACATCATATTTCAAGGCAAAAAACGTCGTTACGGAGCCTACAATGTTTCCAAACATGAGCCCTACCAATGGAATAAAAATAGGGTCTTTAAATTTCACTCGTTCCAAAATAGTCATAAAAATAAACGTACCGATAAGAGCAAATAAAAAAGCTACCCCTGTCCTAAGCAGCGGCGTGGCTCCGCCGAACCAGATCATAGCCACTAAAATACCAAATCGGGCCGAATCCATCGTTCCAGCTGTAGTTGGAGAAACAAACCGGTTCCGGCTAAGCTGCTGCATAATCAATCCGCAGATGGCCATGCCCATGCCAGCCATAATAATACTAAGAAGCCGCGGTATACGGCTCGATGTCAATGTGCGCCATTCGTCTTCATTTCCTGCCACCAGCCCCTGCACCGACACTGTCTGAACGCCGATAAACATAGAGCCTGCCGAAAGAAGAATGAGAAGAACAAGTAAGTACCACCACTTCATCTTTAAACACTTCATTTCCGGGAATAATTGCGTCGTTCCACATCTAATCATTAATGATATTCATTATCAATTGCTTTTATTATTTTAGCACCACGGTCTTAAATGTCAATGTACATTCTGCTTTTTTCCTAAATTTTTCATAAACAAAAAACCGGCCTGCCTGAAAAGGCAGCACCGGCGTTTCATATTCCTGTTAAGACGGAAGTGTTACTTTGTCCATGAATGCTGAAAAAGCGTAGGAATCTTCATTGTAGGCGTATAAAAACATAGATCCTGAAACGGCTGTCCGGTAGGAAACATTTTCCCATCCCCCGTTTTCAGTCACTTCCTGCTGAAACTGTTCTTCTGCCTGGGCGGCCTCCTCCCGGGAATCGAACTCATAAACCGCTACTTTTGTATTCGTGCTGTCCTCCTCCCACATTTCGCTTTCATGATCCATGGATACCGGGGCCGCAGGGTTTTCTTCTGTCTCCTGCATAGAAAGTCCGTTGCTTTCAAGCTCCGTGATCCATTGTTCTGCGCCCTCTGCCTCATTTCCACAGGCAGATGCAAACAGTAGCATGCCTGCCGCTGCGCCCGCTGCCATCCTGTTGAAAAGCCGCATTGCAGCCCCCTCCTCCCGATAAATTGAATATACGGCTGATTATGTATATGTTTATTCTAACAGGGATTTCCAGTCGAAACATTATTCTTCTCGTTTTTTTGCACATTTTTATGCCTTTGTTACAATAGAGAACAGCATGAAAGGAGCGAATAAATAATGACTACGAATAACCGCATCGAATCCAAAAATTCTTTTGAGGAGACAATACAAACAGAAACACCGGTGGCAGTAGAATTTTCAGCGGGTTGGTGTCCGGACTGCCGGAGACTCGATATGTTTATAGATGATGTCCTGAACCGTTTTGACAGTGTGCCATTTCATAAAATTGATACCGAACAGCTGCCAGACATTACAAGCGAACAGGAAGTAATGGGCATACCGAGTATTCTTGTATTCCAGAACGGGGAAAAAATAGGCCATTTGCATAGCGCAGACGCTAAAACCCCCGGCCAGGTAAGCGACTTTTTCTCCAAATATTACTAAAGAAAATCTGCCGGGTTGCCGGCAGATTTTTAATTTTTCCGGGCAGCTCAGCCGTGCTTTGTTTGAAATTGCCAGAAGCGGGAATGTTTCCTTCAGCATACTAAAAAGGAGTGAGCATTATGGCAGTTATTGATGCCAAAGAAATATTAAGCGAATACCGCCGCGGCATAGAGCAATTCAGTGAATCCTATCAGGAAATCGCAAAAAATTACAACCGCTTTACGTCGAGTGCTTTCGAAGGCGGAGAAGTTTCGACCGCTCAGAAGCATCTGACGGCCCTTGCTATTGGCGTTCATCAGGGTGATACTACATGCATTGTTTACCATATGGACCAGTGTCTCCATCATGGATGCTCGGAGGATGAAATCAAGGAATATATGGGTGTAGCAGCAGCTTTTGGCGGCGGCGAATCCATGAGTGAAGCAGTGACGATAGGCCTCGATGCCCTGCAGCAGTTAAAAGATAAATAATAAGAAGCTGTTTCCTTTGCCGGAAACAGCTTCTTATTATTTATCCAGGATATCTACAACAAATTGGGACCATGTCTCGAGCCGTTCATAGGTTTCCGGCTGGGACAGTTCTTCCACGCTCGTCCAGAAGCCGCGGATCTGCTCCGTTTCTTTCACCTGTACGTCCACGTGCTCCGGAAGAATAAAAGTATACAAAATGCCGAGATGCACTTCACCGACAGCGTTATCGTCATCATTAATCAGTCCAAGCGCCTGCATTTCCGCTCCTTCGAGAGAAGAAATATGAAGTTCTTCTTCAAGCTCACGGTCGGCATTTGTATGCAGCAGTTCCTGAAATGTCGAAACGCCGGATTCAGCATTCATATGCCCTCCAAACCCGAGGGACAGTTTATTGTGCAGCCTTCCTTCTCCTCCACCTGCAAGCCGTTCGTATGCAAATAATTGTTCTCCCCTGCGGATAACCACGTAGGGTATCGGCTGCTTCCAGGAAGGGTCTTCTTCGGCGTCTCCCCGTCTTTTTTCCGTGTATGTATCCGCAATCGTTCCGATAATTTCCTGAATTTGACCCTGCTCGTCCTGCACCCCGTGAAAAGTCCGGGCTTCGCGTGCAAATACCTGCTCTCTTGGTGCTACTACAATCATTTCATCCATTTTCCCCATACTGTTCACCTCTTTGTGATGTTCATCTGTTTTTTATTATAGCGGAATTTTTTTATATATACATTAAAAAAGCCAGGCGCAGGCCCGGCTTTTTTTGTTAGTTGAAAATGAAATCTTCGTCCCGGACCGGCTCCACTGTTGCTTTTTTGTAGCCGTTTCCTTTCATCGAGAAGAAATCATGGGATTTTGTTTTTGTATCCATGCCGTTTAATACAATCGGGTTAATTTCTTCCTCTTCAAAATACGCATCCAAACCTAAGTTCATCAACGCTTTGTTCGCATTGTACCGAAGGAACTTTTTCACATCGGAGGTCAGTCCTACCGGATCATATAGCTGCTCGGTGTAAAGCAGTTCATTTTCATACAGCTCCATGAGGAGGTCGTGGGCAAATTCCTGCAGTTCTTCCTGCTTTTCCGGTGTCTGGCGCTTATAAATTTCCTGCGCTAGTAGACCGACGTAAACGCCGTGGATCGCTTCATCACGGATAATCAGGTTAATGATTTCCCCGCTCTGCATGAGTTTACCCTGGCCGTAGAAATAAAGCGGATAATAAAAGCCGCTGTAGAACAGAAAGCTTTCAAGGTAAACAGAGGCTACCATCGCTTTGTACAGGGAAATTTCGTCCCCGTCTTCGATTTTGTTGTACTGCTCTACAATACGGGTGGCTTTTTTCTGCAGATGCGGATTTTCCTTCACCCATTCAAACAACTCATTGATTACTTCTGTAGAAGCAAGTGTCATGAAAATGTTCGAATAGGATTTTGCGTGCACCGCATTTTCCATCATTGCCATAAAGTTTAATACTGCTTTGCGCTGGTGACCTTCCACCTGCTCAGCAACCTTTGGCATGCCGACATTTCCCTGCTCTGTATCGAGCAGGGTCAAACCGGCGAGTACTTTCATATACGTATCTTTTTCCTGATCCGATAGATATTTCCAGGTGAGCAGATCCCCGTTGAGTGATATTTCCTCTGGAAGCCAGAACTGTTTTACATTCTGGCTGTAAAACATCTGCGTAAAGTCGTCGTCTTGTTTTGACCAGTCGGCTGCGTCAAATATTTGATTCATGGGGTGATGCTCCTTTCTTTACACGACGCAGGAGAGGCAGTCGTCCTGTCCTGTGTCTTTTGTCCGCGCATAGTAAATCGTCTTGATACCTTTATGGTGGGCATAGAGATCAATTCGGTTCAGATCTCTTGTGGTGATGGTGTCACGCACAAAGAGAGTGAAGCTTATGCCCTGATCGATGTGTTCCTGAATAGCTGCGATCATATCCACAACGTTGAACATGTCCATGTCGTATGCCGCTTTGTAGTAGAACCAATTATCCGGTGCGAGGCCCGGCATCGGGTAATACGTTTTCGAGTTTCCGTACGTCCGTTCTTCAATCCGCTCCATAATCGGCATAACAGAAGCAGTTGCCGACTGTACATAGGAAATGGAGCCGGTTGGTGCGATTGCCAGGCGGTAGCTGTGGAACAATCCGTACGTCTGAACCTGCTTCATCAGCTCTTCCCAGTCTTCAGCATCCGGCACGGCCATGCCTTCAAACAGGTCTGCAATTTTAGAAGAGGAAGGAAGGTAAGAACGGTTCAGGTACTTGTCAAAGTAGGAGCCGTCAGCATAGCTGGATCCTTCGAAGCCGTAGAACGTTTCCCCTGTTTCTTTTGCAAGCTCCATCGAACGCTGGATAGAATAGAAGTTCACAGCCATAAAGAAGAAATCAGCGAATTCCCGTGCCTCCTCACTTTCATAGGCGATATGGTTCTGGGCCAAAAAGCCGTGCAGGTTCATCGCTCCGAGACCGATCGATTTCATCATCTGGTTGCCGCGGCGTACAGCCGGAGCATTCGTAATATTGGTATGCGTTGCTACGTGGGTCAGAGAGTCGGTAGCTAGCTTCACTGTATCCTTGATCGTTTTGTGCTTCATAACATTGGCAATGTTCAACGAACCAAGGTTGCAGGAAATATCGAGGCCGACTTCATCCTCCTCGCCGTAATCCGTATAGCTTGATACCTCAGACGCCTGGAGCACTTCAGAGCAAAGGTTGGAGAATTTTACTTTGGACACGTTATTCAGCGCGTGCGCCCGGTTGACGTTATCCTGGAACATCAGGTAAGGATACCCGGATTCGGACCGGAGAATCGCCAGCTTCTCAAGCATGCGGCGGGCATTGACCTTGTCTTTTTTCACGCGGTCGTCCTCGACGAGCTTGTCGTACATTTCACTCATATCCATTTCGTCAAGATGTTCACCGTACGCCCGGTACACTGTATGCGGATAGAACAGATACATGTCTTTGTCCTGGCGGGCGAGTTCAACGAATTTATCCGGGATTACGACCCCGATTGATAATGTTTTAACACGCACATCTTCATCGGCCGAAATTTTCTTTGAGTCCAGGAAGTCGTGAATGTCCCGGTGAAAAATGTTTAAATACGCTGCGCCGGAGCCCTGGCGCTGCCCCATCTGATCTGCGTAACGAAAAGCGTTGTCGAGCAGCTTCATTACGCCGACGACACCCTTTGTCGCGTTTTCCACATCCTTAATGGCTTCGCCCTTCGCCCGGAGCTTCGATAAATTCAGCGACACACCGCCGCCTACTTTGGACAGCTGCATGGAAATATCAACAGCCCGGGAGATGTCATTTAAAGAGTCGTTTACTTCAAGCAGGAAGCAGCTGACTAATTCTCCGCGCCGTTTTCTGCCGGCATTCAGGAACGTCGGGGTGCTCGGCTGATAATCCTGGCTCATCATCATTTCTGCAAACTGCTCAGCTTTCTCTGCGTTACCATTGCCGAAATAAAGGGCCACGACAGCCACCCGGTCTTCAAAGCGCTCAAGGATCATTTTCTGATCATTGGTTTTCAGCGCATAATCATTGTAAAATTTAAACGCGCTCATGAATGACGGAAAACGGAATTTCTTTTCATAGCACAGATTGTAGACGCGCTCAATTTCTTCAAATGAATACGCCTCAAGGAATTCTTTTTCATAAAAGTCATTTTCGAGCAGATAGTCGAGCTTTTCTTTCAGATCGTGAAAGAAAACAGTGTGCTGATTGACGTATTGGATGAAGTATTGATAAACGGCTTCTTTGTCTTTTTCAAATTGAAAGGACCCGTCCTTTTGGAACATGATTTCATTGTTTAACTGGATCCAGTCGGTGGTTTGTGTTTGTTGCAACTTTCATCGCCTCCTCTGCGAAAATGGACACATCGTTTTTTGTTCCGCTCAGTTCGAATTTATGGAGTATGGGAACGTTGTAGTTAACTGCAATCTGATTGGCGCTTTTAGCAAAATTGTCCCCCCATACTTTGTTTCCACTCGATGCTACAGCGAGCAGCTGCTCTGCATGTTCTTCGAGAAATGCTTCGGTGGATTCCGGGATATTTCCAAATCCCTTCGTATAGGTGATAAGGATAAACGGTTCATCGATTTGTTCCGCTTCATTCAGACTGTACACCCGGTCAAATGGGATTTTTTCTGCAAAACGCTTCACGTTGCCCGTCATAGAATCAAAAATGATCGGTATCATCGAATCCCCTCCTTACTTTCTAAAATGTACGAACGTGTGTACATCATTCTTATACCACTACTATATATGGTGTAATCTTCTTTTTCAACATACATGATATAGATATTTTTCGTTTCATCCTCTTGACAATTAAAATCTCTGCTATACTTCCTTATACTCCGCGATTCTCCCCCTGGAATTGTGCACATTTTCTGACAGAAAAAATTTCAGTAAGTAAGACCTGCTTCTATATCTAGTCGTTTATAAAAACTCCCACTGTCTGTACTACTACATACGGACATGCATTTAGTCCAGCTCTCTATTTACGGCAGAATAATTTTCGGTAAATTCTTGATACTTTCAGCGTATAGAAAAAATACATCACATATTATTTCAAACAAAAGCAGCCCGCGCTTACGCCGGCTGCTTCTTCATATTTCATCACCTTTTCAGGCGAGGCTTTACCGTTCTTTCAATTGTATAAGTTCATTAACGATCCAGTAGGGATTCGGCCGGGCAGCTTCCCAGACAGAAGCTGCCACGGTACCGTCCTGATCGATGACATACGTTACATCTGCGGGGCAGTACGAATAGTATCCGGCAAACCGCAGGGCCGCTTTAACCTCCGGGACGTCCTGAAGCAGGTAGTCCCGGCAGGAGATGCACGCATTATACCAGGAGGCTGTCACAGCATTTGTATCTGCAAGCACCTTTCCTGAGAAAGACATATGCTGCAGCTCTTCCTGAAGTGCGGTCACCCGCCCGCTGGCAGCTACTACGGTTTGGGCTCCCATCTGCCGCAGCAGCGGGGACGCCTCCTGATAGCTCCGCAGCCGTTCTGTTTCTGCATGTATCCAGCCACCAAAGCAGAATAGAAGCACTACCGGCCCCTGGAGGAGCAGCTGGTTTAACGTAACATTTTCCCCGTCCATGTCGGGCAGTGAGAATGCCGGTGCTCTCTCTCCCATTCTAAGTCCCGGGCAGACCCCCGGGCGTTTCTCCTGATGCCATTCGTTCCATAAGATGTTTTTTGCCCGGTGCAGCTGTGAATGCAGCACCTTTTCCCTCAGCAGTGCCATTCCTGAAAGACTCCTTTCGGACCCCGTTCATCTGTTGATGTTAGTCTTTAATTGTCATCATCGTCGTTGTCGTCAACGTTGTCGTCATCGTCTTCAATATTCCTCGAAGCGATCGTACCGTCTGCATCATTTATGAAGAAATCGCCTTCCTGTCCGTTCGTTTCCACCGAGAGCTCGTATCCGTTCTCTTCACGGTCAAGCTCCCATTCGTTCAGCTCTCCTGACACTTCACCCATCCCCGAAGCCACAATGTCTTCTAAACTGACGCTGTCCCCGTCCTGGATCAGCGGTTCTTCATTATCTTTATCATCATCGGTTTCTTTTTCGGTCACATTGCCGGAGAACGCGCCTACTTCAACATCGTATTCCTGTTCACCTTCGAGCTCCACACCGTATTTCTGCTCTTCCATATCCAGATCCAGTTCGACCGCCTGGCCGCCCGTTTCCTCCTCAGCAATTATTACAGCTTCATCGGCAGTAATTTTTTCCTCACCAGAGCTGCTGTTGTTTTCGTTACTTTCTGCGGCTGTTTCTTCTGAAGATTTCTTTGAAGAGGTTTCTGCTTCCACGCCGCTATTCATAGTCGTGTAAGCTCCTGCACCAATAACTGCACCAAGCGCCGTGATCCCCGCCAGACTGCCTGCAAGTACTTTCCCTTTCATGGTCATTTCCCCCTTTATTTGTTGTTCCATCTTTACTATAGAGGCCCGACATGAGAATATCCCTACAGGAAAATGAGAAATTGATGAGAAATACATGAACGGCTCCTAACAAGTAAAGAGACAAAAAAAAGCCACCTGGAATCATCCAGGCAGCTTCTGCCGTTTAATCATCCCAGGTGACTGACAATATTTCTCCGGTGATGCCGTGTACCTGAACCGTAGCTTCGTCGTCGTCATTTTGTTCAAGCTCCACATAGTAAAACGGCTCCCCGGCGTCTGACTTTTCAAAATCAACATCATCGACTTCTCCGTTCACTTCTTCCTGCGCTACAGCTGCGGCTTCCTGTTCACTAAGCACTGTCTGGCGTCTTTCTTCACGGTCTTCCTCTGCTTTTTCTTCTAAAATATCTCCTGACCTGGCATCGATAGTTATTTCTTCCAACGCTTCGTCTTCAGCAAACTCCACTACGTACACGGCGGTGCCTTCCCGCGTTTCCCGGCTGATTTCCTCAATAGAAAAGTCAGTCTCTTCTTCTGCCAGAGCGCGTGCTTCTTCTTCTGTTAAAGCTTCTGTATCACCAGTGCTGTTACCCGCTACCCGTGTGACGCCTGTGACCGCTCCGTCTTCAGCATCCACCTGCAGCTGGTACGTCCCCCGGTCAAGCTCTGTCATCACCTCGTAGGTGCCATTTTGTTTTTCCACGCTCGTGATGTCCCCCTGGTATTGTTCCTGTACAGCCTGTTCAATTTCCTCCGGCGACATTTCCGGGGTAAAATACGGTGAAAACCGCCAGGCCCCAAGAGCTGAAACTATGAGACCAGCCATCAGCACAAACAGAAAGATAACATTTTTCACCGCAGGTTCCCCCTCTCCCTGTTGCTATTATTGTATCCGTTCATTCTGAGAAATTGATGAGAAAGGGAGAGCTATTCACTGGTTACAGGAAAAATTAAGCGGACCGCAGTTCCCTGGCCGTGCGTGCTTTCAATTGTGATGCGTGCGCCGAGAGCTTCAGTAATATCTCTCGCAAGCGACAAACCGAGCCCATAGCCCCCGCTTTTCCGTGTTCTCGACTCATCGACCCGGTAAAAGCGTTCGAAAACTCGTTCAATATCCTTTTCCGGAATACCGAGGCCCCGGTCAATCACAGCGATGATCGAATCTGTCTCTGTCGTTTCGATTTTTACATCAATGACATCACTGCTGTATTTCCGAGCATTATCGAGCAGGATATACAGCAGCTGCTTCACTTTGTCGGGATCGGTCTTAACGATTGCCGGCTCTCCGGTCAATTCGATCTCCCGGTGGTAGCTGCTGCGGTAGTTTTCCACAGCATCTGCTGCCACTGTCTCCAGATCCACTTCGGTAATATGAAGGTTTTCTTTTTCATTTTGACGGGCAAGCAGCAGAAGCTGCTGGGTCAGCTCCCTCATCCTTACCGCTTCGGAATGAATGGCTTCCACCGATTCTTCAATGATTTCCGGACGAGAGGCACCTCTTCTCTGCAGCAGGCTTGCGTATGATTCAATCACAGTCAGCGGCGTTTTTAACTCATGCGACGCGTTTGATACAAACTGCTCCTGTTTATGATAATTTTCTTCGAGACGCTCAATCATTTCATTAAATGTCTCCCCAAGCTGCTCGATTTCATCCCTGGACTTCGACGACGTGGAAATCCGCTTGAATCTGCCGCTTGTCTGGATATCCCGCATAGTAGCTGACAGCGCTGCGATTGGACGGAGTATTACCGTGCTCAATAAGCGGGCCGAAAGAAAGACCGGAATGACAGCCGCAATAGTGGCGACTATTAATATTATCCGGAGCACCGCCAGATTTTCTTCTGCCTGGCGAAGGCTGTCGGTAATCTGAATGTTTGCCACCTGCCCGTCTGTCCATATGACCGGTACCGATACGAATGCGTACCGCTCCCCGTTATGTTCCACCACCCGTTCATATTCTTCGGAATAATATTGAACGGGCTCCTCCGTTAAGCTTCCCTCTTCCGGGGAAGTTACCGTCGCTGCTTCAGATTCATCCTGCAGTACAATTCTGGCCATCCCTTCAGTTGGAGTATAGGCCCGAAGCAGCTGTTCGACCGAAAAATTATCTGCGGATTCATTAAACGTGGACGCTGTCTGCCTTCCTTCTTCTACAGTCTGCTCTACTTCACTTCCGATCATCATGCGGGAAAAGGAAAAGTAAATAGCAAGCACTAAAAGAACGACGAGCACAAATACAAGCACCGATGTATATAAATGAATCTTATTTCCAAGCTTCATGAGAAGTCCTTCACCACGTAGCCAACGCCGCGCACAGTCTGGATATGCGCGGTCCCAAATGGTTTATCAATTTTATTGCGCAGATAACGAATGTAAACGTCCACTACGTTCGTTTCCCCGAGGTAATCAAAGCCCCATACCTGCTCTAAAATCTGGTCCCGGGACAGCACCTGCTTTTTGTTTTTCAACAGATAGTAAAGCAGGTCAAACTCCCTGCGGGTCAGCTCTATTAGTTCTCCGCCGGCATACACTTCCCTGGCCGACTCATTCAGTCGCACTTCGCCCACAGACAGCCACTGCTCTTCTTCTGCTTCGGCTTTCAAAACTGCTTCCGCCTGAAAGCGGAGCGATGAACGGACGCGGGCGAGCAGTTCTTCAATTTGGAACGGCTTTGTAATGTAATCATTGGCCCCGAGATCGAGTCCGGAAACTTTATCCTCCACAGAATCTTTAGCGGTAACAAGCAGGACCGCTGTTTTTGTATTCTGGCTTCGTATTCGGCGCAACAGTTCGATTCCGCTGATTCCCGGAAGCATAATATCGAGAATAATTAAATCCCACGGCTCCGCCTGATATATAGCGAACCCTTCGAGACCGTCGGAAGCCTTTTGGACATAATAATTTTCGTAGGTGAGCTCAAGCTCGAGCACCCGCGCGATTTTTTCTTCGTCTTCAACAACCAGTATACGTGCCTGTTCCATTATGCATCCCTCAATACGCTGCCGGATGGCAGTCTATTATGATGAAGAACGTTGGTTTGAAGCTTTGCCCCACAAAGTGATTGTTCTCCATGTAAAATAAACAGCGGTTCCAATTAAACAAATAAGGAAAAACGAAGGGAAAAACCATCCGAGTCCTTCGCTTTCATTCAGGGCCGTACGAACAGTCTGCCACTGAACATAGACGAACCCGAGCGATAATTCCACGAGGAGCACAGAAATAAGAATCTGCCCTTCACGCTTAAACACTTCTATTTGATGCTCATTCATTCGTACCGGCAGACGGAACCACCCAGGGTAGCGGAGAGAAAAATACGCCCCGGTCCAGATAGCGATCAACGCCAGCGGCGGGACAAATAAATAATACTTTGCAGCATATTCGTTTGGATCTCCGGTGGCGTCGAAAAACTGGGGCACAATGTAGGGAAGACGAGTCCAATAGAAAAGCACAATCGCAAGCATTCCTACTGAAGCCACACCTCCTACAATCAATGCAGTTCTTGCAAACGTCGGCATAACAGTCTGCCTCCTACTATTCTTTATTCCAGCTTCACCACTGCTGCTTTTTTAACGCTTTTGATATCATTACCAGCGTAACAATACAGGACATCGCAATAATGACCATAACGATACTCCACATCCATTCTCCGGAGATGACGAAGAAAACGCCGAGAATCAGACTGAGCACCACAATAAACCCTTCGAACCAATAAAAGAATTTTACGGCTGCATTTGTGTTCATGACTTTCCCCCTGATTTTTCTTTTGATTTCTTTTTATTACCTGGCTTTTTTCTGCCCGTCTGGTATGCTCCAAGCAGAGCACTCAGCATGCCAATTGCTGCGACGATGACGTAAAATGTAGCACCGCCAAGCCATAGGAAAAAACCGGCAGTCGCCGCAGCCAACACTAGAAATATTATATTAAACGTAAACAGCACCGGGGATCTCAAATTACCCCTCCCTTTCGACTTTATCTTATATCAACGTATCATTTTCTTTTCTCATTGCCCATCTTTTCATCAAAAAGAGACCAAAATATTTCCTCATTGGTCTTTTCTCTTTTTAGACCGGTTTAAAACAAAAAAGCACCCATCTGTATGGGCGCTGTAATGATATGAATGGTGCTAGTGACAGGATTTGAACCTGCGACCTGATGCTTACGAGGCAACTGCTCTACCAGCTGAGCTACACTAGCGAACGTTTACGACAAATTATAATATACAAAAAGAAAAATTGAGTGTCAATTAAAAAACAGAGGCCGATCACGGCCCCTTTCGCTCAACTACTTAAATAAATAACAGCAGACTCAGTGCCATTACGGCCATACCGCTCACTACCCCGTAAATTGATACATGGGTTTCGTCATATTTTTTTGCCGCCGGCAGCAGTTCATCCAGAGAGATGAATACCATGATACCAGCCACAGCAGCGAAAATAATGCCAAACAGCGTATCAGTCAAAAACGGCATCAGTATAAGAAACGCTAAAATAGCGCCAGCCGGCTCTGATAATCCCGATAAAAATGAAAGCCGGAATGCTTTACGTTTGCTTCCCGTCGCAAAATAAATCGGTACCGAAACTGCCACCCCTTCAGGAATATTGTGTATCGCGATGGCAAGCGCTATCGCAAGCCCAAGACCCGGGTCATTCAGAGCAGAGGTAAACGTAGCGATACCTTCAGGAAAGTTATGTATAGCAATCGCAAGAGCTGTAAAGGTCCCCATTTTCATAAGACCCTGGCGTTCAAGCTCTTCCTTTGACATATGCATATCTTCCACCCGCTTTACTTCATGAGGATTTCCTTTTTGAGGGACAAGCCGGTCAATGGCAGCAATAAAAATCATTCCCCCAAAAAATCCCCCAACGGTAAGCCACTGGCCTCCTACTTCTCCCAGCGCCCCGACGAGCGACTCCTGTGCCTTAAAAAATATTTCCACCATTGAGACGTAAATCATCACACCTCCGGAGAAACCGAGCGAAAAAGCCAAAAAACGGGTATTTGTCGTAGAAGTGAAAAAAGCCAGTATACTTCCGATTCCCGTGGCAAGCCCGGCTCCAAGTGTTAACAAAAATGCATAAATGACATTTGGTTCCATACGCTGCCCCCTTTGTAATCTGATCGGCGTCACGATTCTTTCCCTTATGCAACATTTTAACCTTTCTTCAATTGTTGTGTCAATGCAAAACTTCCCACGGCGCCGTAAACGAAAAAAGTGCCCACGGCTGGGAAGCCGTAAGCACCTGTTGTCTCCTATATGTATGGTGGAGACGGTGGGATTCGAACCCACGTCCAGAGATATTGCCACTTTAGCATCTACGAGCGTAGTCGCTATATTATCATTCGCCAGTACGTCAGCCTAGCAACAGGCTTCCGTACGGCTAGTCTGATTAGTCTCTTCAGCCACCCTCAGACGGAGGGCGAACTGCGTAGCCCACTAAGAGTGAGACCCCAAATCATTCCACGCGGGCGATGGAATGCGGGATCCGCAAAAAGCAGTTGTTACGCTGCTACTGCGAGGTTTTCGTTGTTTTTGCCAGTTATTATTGGCGTGGCATTTTTACGAGCTGCCTCTCGGCTCGCAGCTAAAGCTCAACCTATCCCTGTCGAAGCCGTAACGTCCCCATGTGAAGGATAAGCATGCGCCCATAGGTTTATGAGCGACATACTATATTATAACGAGAGGTCCGGAGCGTGTCAATCTAGTCGCTCATGCCTTTCATGCTGCGATTGATTGCTTTATCCATTTCACGCTTGGCATCCTGTTCCTTGAGCGCCTGGCGTTTGTCATATTTTTTCTTGCCTTTGGCAAGACCGATTAACACTTTCGCTTTACCGTTTTTAATATAAACCTTCAATGGAATAATGGAGTACCCGGACTGCATGCTTTTACCAATAAGTTTATTAATCTCCCGGCGGTGCAGCAGAAGCTTTCTCGTACGCAGGGGATCGTGGTTGAACTGATTTCCCTGTTCATACGGGCTGATATGGGCATTATGCAGAAACAGCTCGTTATTGTCGATTTTGCCGAAGCTGTCCTTCAGGTTCATCCTGCCAGCCCGGATCGACTTTATCTCGGTGCCCCGCAGTTCAATACCGGCTTCGAAGGTGTCTTCGATAGTATAGTCATGACGGGCCTTCCGGTTTTGCGCCAGCACACGGTTTTCCGTTTTTACTGCCATCTCCATTCACCTGCCTTCTGTCTTTATTCTACCATAGAGGCCCAGGCGCGTCCTATTGCCCCGGGCTTTCCCGCACTCGTATTATTTCTTTTTATTGTTTTTTGAGACTTTCGAGTAAAACGGCTTTTTGTTACCTGATTTACCTTTTTTACGTCCACCGTCTTTTTTATTGCCGTCCTTCTTTTCTCCTTGTCCCTGGCCTTCTTTTCGGCCGGGGCGCTTGCCCTTATCGCCCTGAACAACTTTTGCGGACTCCTTGCGCCGTGCTTTCGCCGGCCGTTTCATGCCGACAATTTCAAAATCGATCGCCGCTTCGTCAAGGTTTACATTCAGAACACGCACTTCCACCTGATCGCCGATGCGGTACATATTCGCGGTACGCTCGCCTATCAGCGCATACTGCTTCGGATCATAGTGGTAATAATCATCCGTTAGATAGCTGATATGCACCATACCTTCAATGGTGTTTTCAAGCTCTACAAACAGACCGAAGTTCGCGGCTCCGCTTACAAAACCGGTAAATTCTTCCCCGATTTTGTCCTTCATATACTGAGCTTTCTTCATGCTGTCAACTTCACGCTCGGCGTCAATGGCCCGGCGCTCCATCTCCGAAGAATGCTGGGTGATTTCCGGCAGTTCATTTTTCCATTTCTGCTGCGTTTTGTCGTCCAGCCGTTTATTTACCAGATACGTCCGGATCAAACGGTGAACAATCAGGTCCGGATACCGGCGGATCGGTGACGTAAAGTGGGTATAGAAGTCCGCAGCCAGCCCGAAGTGGCCGGCGTTTTCAGGATCGTACTTTGCCTGCTGCATCGAGCGCAGCATCACTGTACTGATCACTGCCTGTTCCGGTTCTCCTTTGACAGCGTCAAGCACTTCCTGAAGCGCACGCGGATGGATCGTATTTGCCGTTCCTTTGACTGCATAGCCAAAGTTTGTAACAAACTCCACGAACGACTGCAGCTTGTCTTCGGCAGGGTCTTCGTGAATCCGGTAGACAAACGGGACCTTCATCCAGTGGAAATGCTCGGCTACCGTTTCGTTGGCTGCCAGCATAAACTCTTCAATCAGCTTTTCAGCGACCGAGCGCTCACGCAGCACCACGTCTGTCGGAGCAGTCGTTTCATCTACGAGCACCTGTGCTTCCTTAAAATCAAAATCAATGGCGCCTCTTCCAAACCGCTTTTCGCGGAGAATGGCTGCAAGCTCTTCCATGCGCTCAAACATTGGCACGAGCTGGCTGTATTCCTCCCGCTTTGCCTGGTTGTTTTCTTCAAGAATCAGGCGGACGTCATTGTAAGTCATACGGGCGGCCGTGCGAATGACACTTTCAAAGATTTCATGATTAACGATTTCGCCCTGAGGCGTTACTTCCATTTCACACGAGAGCGTCAGCCGGTCCACCTGCGGGTTCAGGCTGCAGATGCCATTTGACAAACGATGCGGAATCATCGGGATTACCCGATCCACCAAATATACACTCGTGGCCCGTTCTCCTGCCTCTACATCGATAGGTGTTCCTTCGTCCACGTAATAGCTGACGTCTGCAATATGAACGCCGAGCTTATAGTTGCCGTTATTATATTTTGTCACTGTTACAGCGTCATCGAGATCCTTTGCGTCTGCCCCGTCGATGGTCACGATAGTTTCATCGCGCAGATCCCGACGCTGTTTAATTTCGCTTTCATCAATTACCTCTGGCGTCTTTTGAGCCTGCTCCACAGCTTCCTCTGGAAAATCTCCTGGAAGTCCGTGCTTATGAATGATCGACAAAATATCCACGCCCGGGTCATTTTTATGCCCGATAATATTGACGACCTTTCCTTCAGCTCCTGACGCCGCATCTGGATATTTGGTCAGTTCTACGACAACCTTATGGCCGTCCACTGCCCCGTTTTCTGCATCCTGTGGAATATAAATGTCATCACGGATATGCTTATCGTCTGCCGCCACAAACCCGTAATTACCGTAGCGCTGGTACGTACCAACGACTTTTTCAATACCGCGTTCAATGATGCGGATAATCGTGCCTTCGGTTTTACTTCCCTGGCTCGAGTCCGAGATACGAACGAGTACGGTGTCTTTGTTCATGGCCCCGTTAATTTCACCGGCCGGTACAAAGATGTCGTCACGTTCCTTTTCCTCCGGGATAATAAAGGCAAATCCTTTGGCATGGCTCTGCACGCGTCCGCGCATCAGGTTCATTTTCTCCGGTATGCCGTAGCGGTTGCTTCTCGTCCGGACAACGTCTCCGCTGTCCTCCATTTCGTTTAGCGTCTTCATGAGGCGCTTAATGTCTTCTGCCGAATCCGCCTGAAGCGTTTCCTGGATCTCCTCAATGGTTGCAGGGCCCGCAGAATCGTTTTTCAGGTAATTCAGTAGTGTCTGTTTTATTTCCTGGTCCAACGTTTTCATCTCCTTTCAATATTGTTGTGATAAACGTTTTGAGCTTTACGCTCTTTTTTTATTTTGACCAATTTAATCTGTCTAAAAACTGATAAACATCTTCGTTCAGCTCATCGCGGTCGTCCCCGAGGGTGATAACGTGCGGGGAGTCCGGATACCACTTAATCTGTTTATCCTCCGAAGAGATTTCTTCATAAATGATATTTGCGCTGTCTTCTGCAATCATATCATCTTTTTCGCCCTGCACAATCATAGCCGGCGCATGAACCATATCCAGGCCTTCTGCCACTTCCCGGATCAGCCGGTTGACCGAGTGCAGCGTGTCCGTCGGCAGCTGGCGGAATTCCATAATTTCGTTATCAATCTGCTCCTGGTCTTTTCCTTCCAGGCGTTTAAATTCTTTCGCGTAATTGATGACGTCTCCATACAATTTGTCTGCGTTGTTGAACGTCGACATTGGAGCGCTCATCGGAATAACGCCAATTACATCGTAATGGTACGCCACACGCAGAGCCATCAGACCGCCAAGAGAAAGACCCCCGACCGCTATTTGGTCAAAGCCTCTTTCCTTTAATTCTTCAATTCCTGCTTTTACATCCTCCCACCAGTCATGGTAGTCCGTTTCCATCAGCTCTTCCGGAGGAACACCGTGTCCTTTATATACTGGCGCATGGACAGTATAACCTTTCTTTTCCAAAAAGCGTCCCATCATTCGGACATCCGCCGATGACCCTGTGAATCCGTGCAGGAGCAGCACTGCACGATTACCTCCTTCAAAAGTAAATGACTTAGGGGGTACTACACGCATGATTCATCGTCTCCTATCTGTCTTCTTTTCTGTTTAATCGATCGTTCGCATAAGGTTCTCAGAATTTATTTTTGTTGAAGTTAAAAATAACCGTACATCATTAACCGCTTCATTCCGGTGCGGACCGTGAAAAAGAAAGTGCTTGCCGTTTTTGTAAAGCACAAACTGCTTCACCGGACTTTTTACTGTTTTATATATACGCACAGCGCTCCGAACCGGCACCAGGCCGTCTTTTTCACCCTGGCCAATAAACACCGGACAGGATACTTTGCCAACAAACGGACGCAGCACGTGCGCTGCCTGCTGGAACTCCCGCAGCGCCCAGCCGGGGGTTTTTAATTTTTCTGCGGCCACACCGTACCAGGGGTGCAGCGACCCTCTGGCCTGGCCGCCCGCGACAAGCAGCATATCCTTTAAAAACTGGACGGGGTTAATATATTCCATCGGCATACCAATAAGCACGAGCCGTTCCACCTTATAACGGGCTGCCACGTAGCAGGCAAGCAGGCCTCCCATCGAAAATCCAATCACGTAGAGAGTGCTGCATGCAGCCGCCAGTTTTTTCGCTGCGCGGTCAGCAGCGTGAATCCATGTGACATAGGAAACACGGCTTTGAATGCTGAAGCTTCCGTCAGCATGACCTGGCAGCACCGGTGTTTCCACTATCCAGTCTGTACACGCACGGAGCTCTGCAGCAATCGGTTCGACCTCCCACGGAGAACCTGTAAATCCATGCAGACACAAACATCCAATCGCCTGGTTTTCAGCTGCTGTCTTCATGCTCCTGCTCCCCTATCCTTGATTTATCTCTGTCCGGCCGCTAAAACGTTAAACTTTCACCTGGTTGTTTGATTCACCAAATACAGGAAAAGCAAACATTAGCCGGTAACATAAAAAACAGCGAACGATGGAACCGTCCGCTGCTGAGATAGCTTCCTATACTGTCTGTTAGACAAAATAGGCGATGAGTATGGTAAGAACAAAAAACAACACAGCCAGCACTACTGTAAACTGAATCAGAAAGGCTTCGATGCCTCTCGCTTTCTGTTTGCCAACCATTTGTTCGGCTCCGCCGGATATTGCTCCTGCCAAACCGCTGCTTCGGCCCGACTGCAATAAAATAATTGCAATAAGCATGACCGCAACGACTATTAATGCAACGTACAACGCCGTTATCATCACCCGTACACCTCCACGTTCCAATTACGCTTTTATAAATGTAACACACCAAAACGTGCAGTGCAAGCACGTGCGGCAGCATAAGCCGCAAAGCCTATGGTAACGGTGTTTTATTTAATTGTAAAAACCGCAGCCCATGTGCCGGGCCGCGGTCGAAAAGCAATTATTTGTTCAGGTTATAAAAAGCATCTTTGCCCAGATAAACAGCGGTTTCCGCCAGCTCATCGTTGATGCGGAGAAGCTGGTTGTATTTAGCCACACGATCCGTCCGGGATGGTGCGCCTGTTTTAATCTGACCCGCGTTGGTCGCTACTGCGATGTCCGCGATAGTCGTATCCTCAGTTTCCCCGGAACGGTGGGAAATAACGGCTGTATAACCGGCACGCTTAGCCATTTCAATAGCATCAAAGGTTTCAGTAAGTGTACCGATCTGGTTCACTTTGATCAGAATGGAGTTGCCGATGCCTTTTTCAATGCCTTCTTTCAGCTTGTTGGTGTTCGTTACAAACAAGTCATCGCCCACGAGCTGGACTTTGTCGCCAAGAGCATCCGTAAGCTTTTTGAAGCCTTCCCAGTCGTTTTCGTCCAGACCATCTTCAATGGAGACGATTGGGTATTTCGACACCATGTCCTGGTAAAATTCGATCATTTCGTCTGCTGTTTTCACAACGCCTTCACCTTTAAGGTGATATTTTCCGTCTTCGTACATTTCGGAAGCAGCAGAGTCCATGGCGAGCATAATTTCTTCGCCAGGCTTGTAGCCTGCCTTTTCGATAGCTTCAATGATCGTTTGAAGTGCTTCTTCATTCGAGCCGAGGTTCGGGGCAAAGCCGCCTTCGTCGCCGACACCAGTGTTATAGCCCTTGCTTCCAAGTACCTTTTTCAGGTTGTGGAAGATTTCTGCGCCCATACGGACAGCTTCAAGGAAGTTGCTCGCGCCGACCGGCATAACCATGAACTCCTGGAAGTCGACGTTGTTATCTGCGTGCTCGCCGCCGTTCAGGATGTTCATCATTGGAACCGGCAGCGTTTTCGCGTTAAAGCCGCCGAGGTATTCATACAGCGTAACGCCGAGTTCATCAGCTGCTGCGCGCGCTACCGCCATCGAAACACCGAGAATGGCATTGGCACCGAAGCTGCCTTTGTTGTCTGTGCCGTCAAGTTCGATCATCGCCTGGTCGATGCCTGTTTGATCTGTGACATCGAATCCGATGATTTCTTCTGCGATAGTTTCATTCACGTTGTCGACTGCTTTAGTGACACCTTTGCCCATGAAACGGTCGCCGCCGTCACGAAGCTCTACCGCTTCGTATTCACCGGTGGAAGCACCGCTTGGCACGAGAGCGCGTCCAAAAGCGCCTGTTTCTGTAAATACTTCTACTTCTACCGTTGGATTCCCGCGGGAATCGAGTACTTCGCGTGCGTAAATATCTGCAATTAAACTCATTGATGATTCACTCCTCTGAATGGTTATTGAATGAGGGACTGACCCGTCATTTCTTTTGGTTTTTCTATCTGAAGCAGCTCTACGGCTGTTGGGCACAGGTCAGCAAGTACGCCGCCCTTGCGGAGCTTCGCATTCTCATCACCTGTGACGATAACCGGTACCGGATTGGTTGTATGAGCTGTCATTGGTTTATCATCCGGTGTTGTTACTTCATCGGAGTTTCCGTGGTCTGCCGTGATGATGGCTCGTCCGCCTTTATCGTGCAGCAAATCCACCACCCGGCCGAGGCATTCATCCACTGCTTCTATTGCTTTAACCGTGGCATCAAGATCACCCGAGTGCCCCACCATATCCGGATTCGCAAAGTTCAGCACGATGAAATCATGCTTTTCAGACTGGATCTCGCTTTCAAGCGCCTCGGTCACTTCATATACGCTCATTTCCGGCTGCAGATCGTACGTGGCTACCTTCGGCGAATCGATCAGCACCCGTGTTTCACCCTTAAATTCTTCCTCGCGCCCGCCGCTGAAGAAAAAGGTTACGTGCGGGTACTTTTCCGTTTCTGCAATGCGAAGCTGGTGCAGACCGGCATCTGAGACGATTTCTCCCATTGTGTTGACCAAATCCTGCGGAGGATAGGCAATTTCAGCATTCACCGAGTCACTGTACTGCGTCATGCTGACAAATTTCAGATTGGATGGAAATTTGTCTCCGCGGTCCAAACCGTTGAAACCGTCCTGCGTAAACACCTGTGAAAGCTGAATAGCCCGGTCCGGCCGGAAGTTGAAGAAAATTACTGCATCGTTGTCCTGCAGCTGGCCGACCGCTTCTCCGTCTTTTGTGATAACCGAAGGGATCACAAATTCATCCCATACTTCTTCTTCATATGAAGCGTCTACCACCTCTTCGGCTGTTTCATAGGAAGGGCCTTCCCCGTACGTAATGGCCCGGTAGGATTTATCCACACGCTCCCAGCGGTTGTCACGGTCCATGGCGTAGTAACGACCCTGAACGGTGGCAATATCACCGGTACCAATTTCTTTCATATAGTCTTCCACTTCGGATACGTACTGCTTGGCAGAGCGCTGACCTACGTCACGCCCATCCAAAAAGGCATGAACATATACACGCTCGATCTCTTTTTCATTAGCCATGTCGAGCAGTGCTTTTAAGTGGTCGATATGGCTGTGGACTCCGCCGTCAGACAGCAGGCCGAATAAATGAAGGGCGCTGTCATTTTCTTTCACGTGATCTACGGCATGGGCGAACGCCTGATTGTTTTTAAACGTTCCCTCTTTGATGCCCTTATTGATTAAAGAAAGGCTTTGATATACGACCCGGCCGGCGCCGATATTCATATGGCCAACTTCCGAGTTGCCCATCTGTCCTTCAGGCAGACCGACTGCTTCACCGAATGCTGTCAGCGTTTCGTGCGGATACTGGTTCCAATAGCGGTCAAAGTTTGGCGTGCTTGCCTTCGCTACCGCATTCCCTTTAGTTTCTTCCCGGCAGGCGTACCCGTCCAGGATAATAAGTGCTACTGGCTTGGTGCTCATTTTTTCCCCGCCTCTGCAAGCTCCAGGAATGCATCCGGCTTCAGGCTTGCACCGCCGACTAGTGCGCCGTCAATGTGCTCTTTCGCCATGTACGTTTCAATGTTTTCCGGCTTTACACTGCCGCCGTATTGAATACGCACTTTGTCTGCTGTCTCCTGATCGTACTGATCGGCAAGTGCTTTTCTTACCGAACCGCATGTTTCATCCGCATCCTCTGCGGTAGAGGATTTCCCTGTGCCAATGGCCCAGATCGGCTCGTAAGCGACAACCACTTTTGCAGCGTCCTCGGCACTCAATCCGGCAAATCCTTTTTCAATCTGCTCGCGCACGACTGCTTCTGTAGAGCCATTTTCTTTTTGTTCGAGGGATTCGCCGCAGCACATGATCGGTGTTAAGCCGTGATTCAGGGCTGCTTTTACTTTTTGATTGACTGTTTCATCGGTCTCGTTAAACATTTCGCGACGCTCGGAGTGGCCGATAATGACGTAAGGAATGTTTAGGTCTGCGAGCGCTGCCGGGCTGATTTCTCCGGTGAACGCACCACTGTCCTCCTGGTGCATATTCTGGGCACCGATTTTTACGTCGCTCGATGCGGCCGCCTCATTCATATCCTTCAAAAACAAAGCCGGTGCACAAACTACCGTTTCCACCTCTTCGGCATTAGGTACGCTGCCTGCTACTTGCTTGATAAAATCTACCGCTTCCCCGTGAAGCTTATTCATCTTCCAGTTGCCTGCTATGATTGGTTTTCTCATTGTTTCACCCCGCTAAGATTATAGTAAATATACGTTTTGGCTCCTTACTTATCATCCAGCGCTGCCACGCCCGGCAGAACTTTTCCTTCGATAAATTCAAGCGATGCCCCGCCGCCAGTGGACATGTGGCTCATTTTATCTGCAAGGCCGAATTTTTCCACTGCTGCTGCAGAGTCGCCGCCGCCAATGACGGTGTAAGTGCCGGGAGCTTCAGCCATTGCCTCAGCAATAGCGCGCGTGCCTTTTTCAAACGTAGCGAATTCAAACACGCCGACCGGTCCGTTCCAGATAACAAGCTTTGAATCTTTAATGACGTTCGCATATTCTTTTCTTGTTTCCGGTCCGATATCCAAAGCTTCCCAATCGGATGGAATGCTGTCGATTTTTACTGTCTGGGTATTAGCATCATCGCTGAAATCATCGGAAACAATAACGTCTTTTGGCATATAAAAGTTTACGCCTTTATCTTCAGCCTTCTGCATGAATTCTCTTGCCATATCAAGCTTGTCTTCTTCAAGCATGGACTGGCCGATTTCATATCCCTTCGCTTTGACAAATGTGTATGCAAGTCCACCGCCGATAATGAGGTTGTCCACGATATCGAGGAGGTTATCGATAACGCCGATTTTATCTTTTACTTTTGCTCCTCCGACGATTGCTGTGAACGGGCGATCCGGATCCTCAAGCGCCTGACCGAGCACATCGAGTTCTTTTTCCATCAGCAGGCCGGCTGCGGAAGGAAGGTGATGCGCCACTCCTTCAGTGGAGGCGTGGGCCCGGTGCGCTGCTCCGAAGGCATCGTTCACGTAGATGTCTGCAAGAGATGCTATGTTTTTTGCCAGAGTTTCATCATTTTTCTCTTCGCCTGCTTCAAAGCGCAGGTTTTCAAGAAGCATGATTTCTCCGTCCTCGAGGGATGCCGCTGCCTTCTTGGCTTCTTCGCCGTATACTTCGTCGACCTTTTTCACGTCGACATTCATAATTTCGCCAAGACGGGCTGCTGCCGGACCGAGACGAAGCTCTTCCACCGCTTCCCCTTTCGGGCGCCCGAGGTGACTGCCGAGAATGACGCGCGCTCCCTGTTCGGATAAGTATTGAATTGTTGGTACAGCAGCACGAATCCGTGCGTCATCCGTAATGCTTTCGCCTTTCATTGGTACGTTGAAATCAACGCGGCAGAAAACGGTTTTGCCTTTCAAGTCTAAATCGCGGATGGTTTTCTTATTTAACGCCATTGCCAAACCTCCCTTAAATTATCTTCCTCATCTATCATAACAAAAATCTGCACTTCCGTTCTTTACCCGTCGCAGAAAAAACTGGAACGTCTATTTTTAGTAACGCGGCGGCAGAACGGAAACACCGGATTTTTGACGGGCCGGGTGCGGGCCCGTCCAGACTCAAAAAAGGGAGGAAGAAATAATATTCTCCTCCCTTTCCCAAGCATTAATCGAATGATTTACAGTTTTTTGCCGAAGCTTGCTGCGAGGTCCACAACACGGCTGGAATAACCGAATTCGTTGTCGTACCAAGCGATTACTTTAACCATGTTGTCCTGCATAACGAGTGTTGAAAGGGAGTCTACTGTGGAAGAATAGGCGCTTCCATTGTAGTCCTTCGATACGAGCGGCTCTTCGCTGTATCCAAGAATGCCTTTGAGTTCGTCAGACTCAGAAGCTTCTTTCAATGCGTTGTTCAGCTCATCTACTGTTACATCTTTATTGAGCTCTGCCACGAAGTCCACAAGGGAAACGTTTGGAGTAGGAACACGCATCGCACCGCCGGTAAGCTTTCCATCAAGCTGTGGAAGCACGAGGGCTACTGCCTGAGCGGCACCTGTAGTTGTTGGGATGATGTTTTCAGCACCAGCACGTGCACGACGAAGGTCCTTGTGCGGGCCGTCCTGGATCTGCTGGTCACTCGTGTACGAGTGGACGGTGTTCATGAGGCCGCGTTTGATTCCGAATTTTTCGTCCAGTACTTTAGCTACTGGAGCCAGGCAGTTGGTTGTGCAGGATGCGTTGGAAACGACTTTGTGCTCATCCGGCTTAAATTCGCCTTCGTTAACGCCGACAACAAATGTTGCGTCTACGCCTTTAGCCGGTGCGGAAATAATAACGTTTTTCGCTCCGCCTTCAAGGTGTTTTGCTGCCTGGTCGCGCTGCGTAAAGATACCTGTGGATTCAACAACGATTTCAGCGTCTACGCCTTTCCAGTCGATTTTCGCTGGATCTTTTTCAGAGAAAACAGTCAGCTTGTGACCGTTGATTGTAAGGTTGTCGCCGCTTGCCTGAATCTCTGCGTCAAGCGTGCCGTGAACCGTGTCGTATTTCAAAAGATGCGCAAGCGTATCAGTGTCTGTCAGGTCGTTTACTGCTACTACTTCAACATCCGGGTTGTTTAAAGCTGCACGATAAACGTTACGTCCAATACGTCCAAAACCGTTAATACCAATTTTTGTTGCCATAATAATTTTTCCTCCTTGGAATATAAATAATTGTGAAAGCTACTGCAGCATAATGCGGCAGGTGTTCTGCCTGTTACTCAGTTGCCTCCGGCGCACCGCTTTGATTCAGAATAGCTTTGGCTGCACCCTCATCGGTGATCAAAATACTGCTCGGGCGGTAGCGCATATAAGCGTCAATCGCCTTTGCCTTGCTTGAGCCCCCGGCTACCGTGATCACTGTCTGATCCGACCGGAGCTCGTCCCACTGCAGGCCCACCGTATTTTCCCGGTGCACCACTTTTCCGTCCTGATTAACATAATAGCCAAACGACTCCGCTACAGCCGACCCTTCCTCTAGCCTGCTGCGCAGGGAAGCACTCGTTGTCCGGCGCCCGGCCATTGTTTTTGCTTCTCCTATGCCATGAACGACAAGCGATGCTGACTTTAACAGATCAAGCACTTCCTGTACTCCTGGCTCCTGCATCAGCGACCGCCTTGTATCCTCGCTCAGCTGGTCAGGCACATGAAGCAGCCGGTACGAGGCCTGGGCTTTCATGGCCATCGCTGAGCTGATGGTGTTGGCCTGAATTTCAACCTTCTCACCGAGACCACCGCGGGCCGGCACAAAGATGGTATTATGCCACTTTGCGTCAGGCACCATCATATCAGCTGCTGAAGCGAGCGTCGTGCCCCCGGCTACCGCAATCACGTCCCCGGGGCTGACACGGTTCTTCATCTGCTGTACCGTTGCACGGCCGAGTTCTTTTTTCACTACCGGAAGCTCATCGCTGTCTCCTGAGACGACGATAACCTTTGGGACGGATAGATAACCCGCCAGCTTCCGCTCCAAATCCTCAAGCCCGAAAGCATATTTGACTGTTTGCTCGAGCCCTTCAAGCAGTTTGTTTCCTTCTTCAGTTAAAAGCATCCCTGCGCTTTGAATCAGGATAAGTCCCTGCTGCTTCAAAAAATCTGTTTCACTGCGCAGAACCCGCTCTGAAGTGGATAGCTGAGTGGCAAGGGTTCTTCTTCCAATCGGCTGCATCAGGCGGATGTATTGCAAAATGCGGTACCTTTTCCCTAATGTTTCGAGTACATCAGGCTGCAGTTTCCGCTGCATCTCCAATACGTCACGTAACATATTGCTACACCACCGAACCTGCGGCAGCAGCTTATTTCAAGCCACTCCTCATCATTGATCTTTACCGCTCCGCCGGGACGATTAAAGTCCCGCAGAGACATTTTTTGTCCCGCTCATTTTATAAAAAAATGAACGCTTTGTTCACAATTTCATTGTAGCAATCTATATTTGGAAAATCAACGCAAATGTTCACTGCATTTTTCGTGCTGACTATGTTCTAATAATACCCGGATTTCGCTTATTTTATGCATAAAAAAATCCTCCTTGTTCTGTAAGGAGGATTTTGGCTACACCGGCTGTTTCCGCTGGGAGGAGGACGGGATACGAAGCTCAGTTCTGTATTTCGCCACCGCCCGCCTTGAAATCGTACACTGCTGCTCCTGCCGAAGCAGATCAGCAAGCTTTTGGTCCGAGAGAGGCTTCTCTTTATTTTCTTCTTTAATCAGTTTTTTCATCATTGCCTTCACTCCGGTGCTTGAAGCATCTTCATCCGTCCGGGTGATTTTCGAGGAGAAGAAATGCTTCAGTTCGACGAGACCGTGAGGTGTCTGCATATACTTCCGGCTCGTTGTTCTTGAAACGGTGGATTCGTGCACGTCCGCCTGTTCAGCTACCTCCCGGAGCGTCAGAGGACGAAGCTTTTCTTCACCATATTTTAGGTATTCGCTCTGCGCTTCGACGATCACTTCCGATACTTTTTGCAGCGTCTGCTGGCGCTGTTCGACGCTTTTAACAATCCATAGAAACTGCTTATATTTTTCCACAGCATACTGCCTGGCTTCTTCATCGGCATCCTGATTTAAAAGACGCCAGTATTTTTCATTCATCTGCAGCTCGGGAAGCCGGTCATTCAAAATCGTGACCACCCATTCTCCGTCGATTTCCTCCACACGAACATCCGGCGATACAGAAATTGTTTTCTCCTGCCGGTAGGAATCCCCCGGATGCGGGGAAAGCTTCTGGAGGCATGTATAAATTTCCTGCAGCTGCTCTTTAGTGAGCTGATACTTCTGCTGCAGATAGCGCCATTTTTTCGCCCCCAGCGCTTCGAGATCTCCGGCTACGACCTGGTCAATATATGGATCTGTATCCAGGCAGCGTTCGAGCTGCAGAAGAAGACATTCCTTTAAATTCCTGGCCCCGATTCCTGCCGGTTCGAGCTGTTGAAGCATCGAAATATACTGATCGCTTTCTTCTCTTCCCAGTCCGAATTTCCGTTCCATTTCCCATTCGATGTCTTCTAAGTATCCGCGCTCGTCAACGCTTCCAGCTAAAAATAAAAGTATTTCCCGGGTAGTTCCTTTATAGCATCCGCATGCAATCTGTTCCCTCAGTGCCTCTTCGAGAGTTCCCTCCGACGGTTCACGCCATTCCAGCTGTTCATTCATGGACGCTGGAGTATGAAACGGAGCAGCGGCCTGGGATGCAGAAAGCGACGCTCCATCCGTAATAGAAGGGAGTGTTAAATCCATTAGAGGATTTTCCATTGCTTCTTCCTGCAGATAGTCGGATAATTCCTGGGAAGACAGCTTCAACAGGGCGATTGCCTGCTTCAACTCCTGCGTCATCACCAAACTCATTTCCTGCTTCTGCTGCAATTCAAGCCCCAAGCCCATTATCTACACCTCCATTTTTGAAAACGCTTTCCTACATCATATCATATTTTTCTTTCATGAATCGATCCCCTTTTTTTGTTCTTTTACTATCATTATATAAAAACAGACTTGCCCCTTCTATTTGTTTGTCAGATCATTTTTCATCTAAATTAAGATTTACACGAAAGTGAAACATTTGCACGTAACGTTTATGTTTGTGAAAATAAAGGGAATGGAAGTTGACGTGTAGCTATATGGAATAGGGTCAGACTTTTTATTTGACCTTAATTGACCAAAGAGTTATGATAATAACAGCAACGCGGAAGGAAAAATATTTTCCATACAACTACCATGAATGTAGGCATACATTTCATTAAAGGAGGACGCTTTTCATGAACTTGATACCAACAGTTATTGAACAAACCAACCGGGGCGAACGCGCATACGACATTTATTCGCGTTTGTTGAAGGACCGCATCATTATGCTTGGCTCAGGCATTGATGACAATGTAGCCAATTCGATCGTAGCACAGCTTCTTTTCCTTGAAGCCGACGATCCGGAGAAGGATATTTCTCTTTATATCAACAGTCCGGGCGGCTCCATTACAGCCGGCATGGCTATTTATGACACAATGCAGCACATTAAACCGCAGGTTTCTACGATCTGCGTCGGCATGGCAGCATCTATGGGTGCTTTTCTTCTTACAGCAGGCCAGGAAGGCAAACGTTATGCCCTCCCAAATAGTGAAGTAATGATTCACCAGCCACTCGGCGGCACCCAGGGACAGGCTGCGGATATTGAAATTCACGCCCGCCGCATCATCAAAATGCGTGAAAAACTCAACCAGATTCTTGCAGACCGCAGCGGTCAGCCGCTTGAAGTCATCGAGCGTGATACGGACCGTGATAATTTCATGAGTGCGGAACAGGCAAAAGAATACGGTCTTGTAGATCAGGTTATGGGTCAGTAAGACACAAAAAATCAGGACGGCATGGCGCCGCCCTGATTTTTTTATGTTCACATTTCTTTTTTCATAAATTCCGTCAATGAATCGGCCGCTTCCTCTTCGTCCGCCCCTTCAGCTAAAAGCTTTACGGTGGCTCCGGTACGCACAGCTAAACTCATAACACCCATAATGCTTTTGGCATTCACCTTTTTATCGTCTTTTTCAAGAAAAATATTGGAATGAAACCGGTTCGCTTCCTGTACGAATAAAGCTGCCGGCCGGGCCTGAAGCCCTGTACGCAAATTTACTTCTACTGTTTTTTCGACCATAGTTATTATCTTCCTTTCTCTGTCTGTCTTCAACCGGTACCCGCTTTTCATATAAACATAACGTAATCCAATTTAGAACGTTTTTCAAGCAAGCGCTTTAATAACTGCTGTAATACGGCGCCTGCAGGAACAGAAGAATCCTCTGCTGCCGCAGGCGCCTGCCTTTAGCTATTAAATTTTTTCTGGAATCGGCGGCTTACCGGCTTGAATGCGCTCAGCGATCTGGTCGATTTTGCGGAGACGGTGGTTCACACCGGATTTACTCACCTTTCCGCTCGGCACCATTTCCCCGAGCTCCTTCAGCGTGACGTCCTGATGCTGAACACGCAGGATGGCCATTTCCCTGATTTTTTCAGGGAGGTTTTCGAGTCCGACTTCTGCCTGGACAAGCTGAATGTTTTCCACCTGCCTCAATGCAGCTCCCACGGTTTTGTTTAAGTTCGCTGTTTCACAGTTCACCAGGCGGTTCACCGAATTTCTCATGTCTTTCATAATTCGTACGTCTTCAAAATAAAGCAGCGCCTGGTGCGCACCGATAATATTTAAAAACTCGGTAATTTTTTCGCTTTCTTTAATATAAAGAATGTAGCCCTTTTTCCTTTCAAGGCTTTTCGATGTGAGCCCGAACGTTTCCATTAGCTCCCGGAGTGCCCGGTTATGCTCTTCATACATCGAATAAATTTCGAGATGATACGAAGAAGTTTCCGGGTGGTTGACCGACCCGCCGGCTAAAAAAGCTCCGCGCAAATACGCCCGGCGGCTGTCCGTGTCTGGAATCACGTCTCTCGCGATCGAACGGTTAAACTGGTAACCGTTTTCCATAATGGCAAGGTCGCTCAGCATCTCTTTCGTTTCTTCGGCCATCCGGACTACGTAGACATTATTCTTTTTTAAACGCATCTTTTTCCGCACGAGCAGTTCAATCACCATATCCTTATAGATACGCTTGATTAACGAATAGATCCGTCGTGCGATGGCGGCATTTTCAGTTGAAACGTCTAAAATCAGCTGGCCGTTGCCAAACGAAATGGAACCGTTCATTCTGATTAATGCCGCCAGTTCCGCTTTGGCGCTCGTATCTTCCACTTCAATCTGGGTTAATTCTTTTTTTGTTATAGCCGCAAATGAAGACATCCATCTTCACCGCCTTTCTGTCAATCACGGGCAAGCAGGGCTTCAGATACTTTTTTGGCATTATGACGAAGAACAAGGCCGTCATAGTGCATAAATGTATCTGTTACTACCCGGCACCCAATCTGTTCCAATCTTTCATAATCACATTTCACGGGAAACGCCTGCTGCTTTTCGTAGTTTGCCAGCACCGGAGCCGGTATTTCTCCGTTATGCACAAGTACAGTATCCACAAAAGCGCCCCCCGTATGCTTTTCAATGGCATGCAGATGATCGGCTGCCGAAAAGCCGTCCGTTTCCCCCGGTTGCGTCATTACATTGCAAATATATACTTTGCGTGCCCCGGAACGATTAATGGCATCCCGGATACCGGGCACGATTAAATTCGGCATGATGCTTGTAAACAGGCTCCCGGGGCCAATGACAATGACATCTGCCTGTTCAATGGCACGCACGGTTTCCGGGAGCGCTTCAGCGTCCGGTGGATGGATAAACACCTGATCAATCTGCTTGCCTGCTTTAGGGATCAGGGACTCGCCGTAGACCGTGGAGCCGTCCTTCATTTTTGCAAACAGCTCAATACTCCGATTAGAGGCGGGAAGGACCTTTCCGCGTACGTTTAACACAGTACTAAGCTCTGTGATTCCTTTGGCAAAATCTCCGGTAATGGAGGTCATTCCTGCTACCAGTAAATTCCCCAGGGAATGACCGGTCAGCCCTTCCCCGCTCGTGAAGCGGTGCTGGAACAATTCTTCAATTAAAGGCTCGACTTCCGCAAGCGCCACTAGTACGTTTCTTACGTCCCCGGGCGGGGGAATATTAAACTCTTTCCGTAAGCGCCCGGAGCTCCCTCCGTCGTCTGCGACAGTCACAATCGCCGTAATATCTGCCGGGAACTGCTTCAGCCCCCGGAGCAGAACGCCTATACCTGTGCCACCGCCCATCACTACAACCTTCTGGTCCTCCACGTCTATTTTTTCCTTCCTTCCTCAATGTCCCGGTGATTGGCATTTGTCTCATATTTCCCTGAAAAGTAAGAAGCAATATATTCAGCAAGCGTCACGGAGCGATGCTTGCCTCCTGTACATCCAATCGCCACCACAAGCTGTGACTTGCCTTCCTGCTTATACAGCGGAAGCATAAATTCAAGCATATCCACCAGTTTATTTATAAATTCCTTTGTATCCGTCCATTTTAACACGTACGAAGACACTTCTTCTTCGAGGCCGGTTTTAGGCTCCAGATGCTCCACGTAGTGAGGGTTGGGCAGAAAACGAACATCAAAAACCAGATCCGCATCGATCGGCATCCCATATTTAAATCCGAAGGACATAACATTCATATTAAAAACCGACTGGTTTTTCTCAGCGTAATCAGTTAATATACGCTCTCTCAACTCTCTTGGTTTCAGGCTGCTCGTATCAATAATATGGCGCGCCCGGCCTTTGAGTTCCTGCAGCATCTCCCGCTCGAGCTTAATGCCTTCAAGCGGTGTATCCTCACTTGCAAGCGGATGCGACCGCCGGGTTTCTTTATAGCGGCTGACAAGCACCTGATCTCCTGCATCCAAAAATAAAATATGTGTCGACAGGTCCTTGCGCTGGTCAAGCTGATCTATGGAAGCAAACAGATGGTCAAAAAACTGCCTCGTCCGAAGATCGACTACGAAAGCTACTTTGTCGGTTTTGTTTTCAGTCGTTTCAATTAAATCAATAAATGTCGGGATCAGTGAAGGAGGCAGATTGTCTACACAGTAATAGCCCAGATCCTCAAAGCACTGGATGGCCACCGTCTTTCCGGCCCCTGACATCCCTGTAATGATTTCAACCTGAATCGATTTCCGCTCTTGTTCCATAATCTGTATCCCTCTTTTACATATAGTATGGCGTTGACTGCTCAAACCGGCGGTCCAAAAGCCGGCGATCTTTCGTATAGCGGAACGTACCATACACCGTCCCTTTATTATTCAAAATATGCTCAACAATGGCTTTATCGCCCTCGGCCATGGGCAGAGACGACACTTCCTGCTTTTTCTTCCACTCAAGGATACCTTCCGGAGACTCATTAAGAAGTCTGCCTCCTGCACCAAAAGCTTCAAATGTAAACATCATCCACTCATTTGCCGAGACCCCGTCCTCCATCGTGATAAATGTAAAAATACCCCGCAGATGCGGACGTTCAAGCGAAAGGCCCGTTTCTTCCCGGAATTCCCGCCGGACTGAATCATATACCGACTCCCCCGGCTCCATTTTTCCGCCAGGGGCATTCCACCAATCATAGCTTGGTTTTTTGAGCATAAGCAGTTGATCGTTCTGCTGTAAAAAACAATTTGTTACCCTCTGCATGTGTACCACCTCACATATACCTTTTTCCAGTATACTATCCTTCGATGGTTCAGACAATTTACAAAAGAAAGTATCCTATGTTTTTTGCTCTTTGTACCAAAAAAACGGCGCAGAAATGATTTTCTGCGCCTGTGCGTCGTTTCAGCCGGAGCGCCTACGCTTCGACCGCGTTTTTCAGTTCTTCCACGTACTGCTGCGCCGTCTGGGCCGCGAGCGAGCCGTCGCCGGTCGCCGTCACGA
>NZ_JAXRUV010000006.1:0-204707 GCF_034497705.1 Marinococcus luteus
TTCTTTTTATCATAGCACGAAAAAAACTGCCGACAAGCTCTAAAATGAGAGTCATTGTCGACAGTCTGAGCACGCCTTTTCCTGTTGGAATAGGCGTGCTTTTAAATATTTTTGTATAGAGCTTCCGCAGTGTTTATCCCGTTTTGAATGCAGGCACCAATACCAACCCCGTAATACGAAGCACCAGCCACATAAACGCCCGGAAACTTTTCCTTCAGCAGCCTTTCAAGCTCTCCAACAGCTGACTGGTGCCCGATGTGATAATTTGGCATCAGCTGTTCCCAGTCTGTTACTTCCAGGCTTACCGGCTCCTGTTCAATATGAAGGCTTTTCTTCAGGTCATTTAGCGCGGTCTGCTTTATCTGTTCTTCTCCTCCTTCCTGCATTCGCTGATACGCAGGCTTGGAGCTTTTGTAAAATAAACGCACCAGCACATTTTCGCCTTTCGAGGTATGGGTCCATTTCCGATTGCTCCACGTGCATGCATTACATTCAAGATCACTGTTCTCAGAAACGATAAATCCTGTCCCGTCCCGCGGCAGACTGTCCGGCGGCAGGGAAAAACCAGCATACACACTTAAAAGAGATGAGCTCTGGAACTCGTTAAATGTTTTTGTCATCTCCTCATCCTGCAGTATACGTGCTGCAGTCCGGTGCGGCGCAGCTATAACTACGGCATCTGTCTGCAGGCTTTCTCCGCTGTCGAGCTTCACCTGATACGCTTCCTCTTTCTTTTTAATGTGCTCCACCTGCCGGCCAAACAACAACTCTGTTTCGGTTAATTTCGAAAGCAGCGCCTCCGGCAGCGAAGACAAACCATTTCGGAAGGAAATGAATTTTTTCCCTCCACTCGCTCCGAACTTTTTTTTGTTTTTCGCCACTCCCCGCATAATACTTCCAAAATCGTTTTTATAATCCACGAGATACGGAAGTGTCGATGCCATGGTAAGTGAGTAAATATCCCCCGAGTACACGCCGGACAAAACCGGTGCAATTTGATTTTTCACCAGTTCACGGCCCAGGAAGGATTCGAGAAACTCCCCCACAGAGCTTTCTTTCGTGAAATTCTTATTCTTTTTTACGTAATCTCCAAGTGCCTGAACCTTTCCTTTCCAGGAAATAAGCGGACTTTTTAAAAGCGACACTGGTCCCGATGGAATACCAAAGACTGCATCCTTCGGGAGCGGATACAGCTGATCTTTTACATACAGGTACGACACTCCAGTGCTGTTATACACTATTTCTTTTTCGAGTCCCGCCTCTTCAACTAACGGAAGCACTGCGCTGTGCCTGGCTACAACCGAATCAGCCCCAGTCTCCATAATAAAATCTTCATGATGAACGGTTCGTATTTTACCGCCTGCTTTTTCTTCTTTTTCCACGAGTGTTAATTCAATATTGCTGTTACTCTCCAATTTCCATTTCTGAAGATAGTACAGAATAGTAAGCCCTGTAATTCCCCCGCCGACTACGGTAATTCGTTTCATCAGTCTTCCTCTTTTCTGCATTCTAACGATTTTGTGCTATACCTAAAATTATGCCGTCGTTCTTTATTTGATGCAAATATATAAAATAATTTCATGCATTTGTTTACAAATGTTTACAAACAAATAGAAGCAGGTAATGGAATCAGGCTGAGACCTGCTATTTTTGATAGGAGAAATGATTATGGGAAAATTAAACGGAAAAACATTGGAAAGAAAGCACCGAATAATTCCTCACAACTAAGAGCCGTTTTACGTCCCGGGACATAAAACGGCTCTTACCTTTTCTTATTTAATCTATTTTTTATAAAGCTGTATGTGTTAGCTTTAAGCTTCATCGTACGTATATCGCACCACATATTTATTGGAGCGCAGCTTTCTTATTTCTACAAGCGGTCCCAGTTCATATCCGTTGTGCCAGTTTTCTTCCAGCTTTGCTTTAAGGCAGCCGGCCTGAAATTTTGAATGAAAGGTCTTTTTCCAGTATATCCAACGCGGTTTGGTTTCCTGCACTAGAATTTCTACTCCTTTATCATATATTTAAGTTTGCTTTTTCTCTACATATTGTACTCCCAATTGCTTTATTTGTTAAGCACAATGAGTTATACACACAAAAACCCCACAGTCAAAAAACTGCGGGGTTACTCATGATTTCTTTCAGCCAATCAACTCTTCATCTTCCCGGTGTTTAATCTGCCTGCTCGTGCGCTCTTCTTCTTTATCACGCATCCGGTGAGCAAGACGCGCAGAAGCACTCGAAGCAATGCTTGCGACCAAATCATCTAAAAAGGTGTGCACTCTTTCTTCGCTTGTGTCCAATTCGTTAATGATACCGTCTTTGGCTTTATCCAAATATCCAAATGTAGTAACGGCTATACTTCCGAACCCAAACACCGAACCAAGCGCCACCGTTTCGTCAATACCAAACAGACCTTCGTCCGTATCGACCAGTGACTGCAGAGGCTCAGAAAGCTGGTTATTTTCAGCCAGCTTGTCGATTTCCACGCCCACTAAGATAGCATGCTGAATTTCCCTTTTATACAATACAGCATCCACGCTTTCCAGACAGTCATCCATCGTCAGATTCGGTGCGTATTTGGCCTGCATATTATATACGATATCTGCAATGTCCTGAAGGTAAACTCCGCGCTCCTCGAGCATATTCCTTGCTGCTTTTTCTACTTTTTCACTTGATACTTTTTCTTTAGTCATATTGCTGCCTCCTTTGTCGAGTGCAATCCGGAATACATAAAAGCCCTTAAAATTATGTTACAATAGCTATTGCAACAATAAGGGACTTCACTAATACTATTTCCCTATGAAAGGATTGTGAAACGTCATGGACGGTACCCAGCAGGATGTCACATTTCACAGCGAAATATTGGATCACTCTTTTGATTTACGTATCTACACCCCGGATGGATTCACTCCTATGTCTACATATCATTTAATCATCGCCCAGGACGGTAAAGATTACTTCCGGCTCGGCCATTTAGTCCGTTACGCCGAACAGGCGATGGAGGAAGGAGCTCCCGACACGGTAATCGTAGGAGTGCCCTATCCTTCTGTGCGCCAGCGCAGAAACTGGTACCACCCCGATGAAGAGGACCATAATAATTACCTTCAATTTATGGCCTCAGAACTCCTTCCGTTTATGGAAAAAGAGTACCACGCTGAGCCTTCACCTGAAGCAAGGACTCTGCTTGGCGATTCACTTGGAGGCACAGTTTCTTTAATGGCTTCTCTCCGCTATCCTAACATTTTTCAGCGGATTGTGATGCATTCACCGCTTGTTAACGAAACTGTATTCGATGCTCTGAAAAACTCAGAGGACTGGCCTTCCTTTACGATGTACCATACCATTGGAACTGAAGAACAGGAGGTAGACACGACGGCTGGTACGGTCGAGGATTTTCTGAAACCAAACCGTGATTTGTATGAATACCTTTCCGTCAAAGCGTCCCACTATCATTATAAAGAGCTCGAGGGCGGGCATTTATGGAAGGTGTGGGAGCAGGACGTGCTTCATTCGCTTGCTTACATGTTTGATATTGAACTAGATTGAGAAAGGACTGCGTTTAATGATTGAAGTGTACGAAGTCAGTAACAGGCAGCAGCTCGAAGATGCCTTCCGGGTCCGTTTTGACGTTTTCGTCGAGGAACAGAATGTGCCCGAGGAAGAAGAAATTGATGAATTTGAAGAAGAAGCTGTCCATTTCGTCGTATACGACGGCGACCAGGCAATTGGAGCATCCCGGCTCCGATTTGAAGAGGACTACGCTAAAGCGGAACGTGTATGTATTTATTCTTCCTTCCGTAGGACCGGAAGCGGCCGTCTACTGATGCAGGCCATGGAATATAAAGCACTGGAAATGGAAAAGCCTGTTATGAAGCTCAATGCCCAAAAATATGCTTCCGGATTTTATCAATCCCTCGGGTACGAAGTCACGTCCGGTGAGTTTATGGATGCCGGCATCCCTCATGTGGAAATGAAAAAGTCGCTTAGCTGGTGAGCATCTCTGCTCACCTTTTTTTCGTTTTCGACCGTCGTACCTTCACCCTTTTTTCTCCCCGCTGCTTTCGTATCCATTTAATAAACCGCCAGATTTTTTCATCAGCCCGCAGCTGTTCAATAGTGTTCAGCCTTACGGCCAGCTCTTTGTTACTGTATAAAGCATGTATCTGCCGGTGACAGGCTTTACACAGCCAGGCAGTTGCCCCGTGTGTCCCTCCTTCATCCTTTGGCACCAGGTGGTGCACTGTGCGTTCGACCTCCTCCCGTCCGCAAAGCTCGCACGTTCCCACCGATTTTCCCTGTTTCAACCACTTCCCCTCCTTGTCCGTAATAAAAAGAGAACTGCCGGACGGCAGCTCTCTCAGGCAAACGTATGAATGCGCCGCCCTTTTTTATTTTCTTCTTCTAAAATACGCTCATACCTTTTTTCGAGTGACCGATACGCTTGCTGCTGCTCACTCGAATATCGTTTCGGTTCTACGGGCTGAACCCGCTGAACGCGGCGTACTCCCGGCTTTACCGGCGGCTGCTGACGGTTAGCATAATTAACAGCCGATGCATTAATATATGGAACTACAAGTGCCATGTTTAGACCCTCCTCCACTGCTTACAATGATGGATTGAAGAAAAAATGATCACTAGTATTCTTTACCCTTTTTTCCATATATTAAGCACCAGAAACGGTTATTTAATCGTAATAATACCGTCTTCCTCTGCCCGGACCGTTTTTCCGCTCTCTACACTGACAGTATATTCTTTGTCCAGATTGGTGAACACTACCGGTGTCGTTGTAGAAGCTGCTTCCTGACGGATTTTCTCAAGATCAGCTTTAACTAGTACATCTCCCTGCTTTACCTTATCGTTTTCTGTCACAAAGACTTCGAAGCCTTCGCCTTTCATATTAACCGTATCCAGACCGATATGAATGAGAATCTCTGTGCCTTCATCAGTCTGCATCCCTACAGCGTGTTTCGTCGGGAACACTGTAGTAATAGTTCCGTCGACAGGCGCATGAAAGACGCCTTCTTCCGGCACAATTGCAAATCCGTCTCCCATCATTTTTCCGGAAAACACTTCATCTTCCACTTCATCGATACGGATCAGCCGTCCGGAGGCTGGACTTGTAATTGACATGGCCTCAATATCTTCAGCAGACGCAGTGTTCATTGCAGTAGCAGCTGTTTCTTTTTCTGCTATTGGTTCAGGCGTCTTTCCAGCAATAACGTCCTGCATCTGAGACTTAATCGCATCTGATTTAGGACCAAAAATCGCCTGAACGTTATTGCCGACTTCCATTACGCCGGAAGCACCCAGTGCTTTAAGCTGATCTTTATTCACTTTATCTTTTTCATTGACGGTGATCCGGAGTCTTGTGATGCAGGCGTCCAGGTGTTTTAAGTTTTCCTGGCCGCCAAACGCAGCAATGATTTCTCTTGGCAGTTCATCGTCAGAAGCGGCACCAGACATTCCAGCGGCTCCTTCTGTGGCTGCTTCACGTCCCGGAGTCATCAGGTTGAATTTTTGGATAGCAAACCGGAATCCGAAGTAATAAATTAACGCAAAGCATAGTCCGACTGGAATAACGAGCCACCATTCCGTCCGGTTTGGCACGATCCCGAAGAGCAGAAAGTCGATAACCCCTCCGGAGAAGGTCATGCCAATTTTGACATCAAGCAGCTGCATAATCATGAAGGAGAATCCGGCAAAAATCGCGTGAATCGCAAACAGAAGAGGTGCTACAAACAAGAAGCTGAACTCAAGCGGCTCAGTAATGCCTGTCAGAAAAGAAGTCAATGCCGCCGACCCCATAATACCTGCGACCATCTTTTTATTTTCCGGACGGGCGCAGTGGTAAATTGCGAGAGCCGCAGCCGGAAGACCAAACATCATGAACGGGAATTTCCCTGTCATGAACGTTCCAGCAGTAAATGGCACACCGTCTTTCATTTGTTCGAAGAAAATCCGCTGATCTCCATTGACCGTTTCTCCCGCCTCGTTCACATAGCTTCCAAATTCGAACCAGAACGGAGAATAGAAAATGTGGTGCAGGCCGAATGGCACGAGTGAACGTTCCATTACGCCGAAAATAAATGCGGAAAGCGTTTGGTTTGATTCTGTCACATAAAGGGACAGGGAATTCAATCCGGTTTGAATTGGGGGCCAAACAAGTGTCAAAGCAGCACCGATAACCAGACCGCCGACAGCAGTAGCAATCGGTACAAATCTTTTTCCGGCGAAAAAGCCTAAGTAGGTTGGCAGATTAATATTATAAAAGCGCTGATACATCATTGCTCCTAATATACCGGCAATTATCCCCCCAAACACCCCTGTCTGAAGTGTGGGAATACCAAGCACTGACGCGTAGCCCGGCTCTTCAAGCATATCTGTATTAACACTTAATAACACGCTCATCGTAACGTTTATAATCATAAAACCGATCAGTGCTGCAAGAGCTGCAACTCCGTCTCCTGCCAGGCCGAGTGCTACACCGACTGCAAATAATACCGCTAAATTATCAAATACTACCCCACCAGCTTCCGACATCAGCTCGGCAATTAATTCTGCCGGAGCAGATGTCAGAAATGGCAGCAATTCGATCATTTGCTCTTCCTGCATGGCAGTACCGATAGCAAGAAGCAGACCGGCCGCTGGAAGAAGGGCAACCGGAAGCATCAGGGCGCGTCCGATACGTTGAAGTACTCCAAATGACTGTTTCCACATATGTATCTCTCCTAATTATTTTTCGGAAGACTCATCACTGACCACAGGTTTCAGTGCACAAAAAAAGGCATGAGAGATACACTAATCGCGAGGTCACAAAGAGAAAAGAAGCTGGTTCTTTCTCCCTTTGGTTCAAACGCGATCAGCATTCTCTCATGCCTGCTTTACCAGTAACACGGAACACTAGATCAATATTTTCGTTTCGATGAAAGCCTTTGCAGATGAATGGTTAAATAAACGGCTTCGCCTTCTGGTATCGTCGTCTGCAAAGCACGCTGCATCGTTCGTATGAGCTTCCAGGACAAATTATAGCAGAAGGGATACTCTGCCTGCAACATTTTTTTTAATGGTTCAGACGCCTCTTCGAACTCACCGTTTCTCACCCTTGCAACAGCCTGCTGCAAATGACGGAACAGCCGGCGGTGATCTAAATCTTCCGGAGACAGCTGAATATCGAGAGCCTTCTCCACCATTACCGTCATATCTTTTACAAGCCTCGTATAAGCGTTCACTTGGTCGAGCGGCGTTCTCGTCACTGCCCCGTGCAGGTGCAGTGCGATAAACCCTTTTTCCTCTTCCGGAAGCCGCACCCCTGTCCATTGTTCAATTTCGTCAATGATCCATCCGGCCGCACGGTATTCTTTTTCATAAGCAAGCTGGGTTTCTTTTAAAAACGGATTGCTGATTGTAAGACCTTTTTTTGTTCTCTCAAGTGCAAAGCTGAGGTGGTCCGTTAACGCTACATGAATGTGTTCTTCGAACGTTTCCGCCCACTCTGCTTCAAGCACCTGCAGAATTTCTGTAATACAGGCGATAAACGTCTCATCGATATGCTCGATTAACTGTCGGTACTGCGTCTGTTCATTTTCGTTTTTCAGTATGAAAAACTTTTCCGGAGCCCCGGCATCAATGAGGTCTCCCGGGCGCTTGGAAAAGCCGATTCCCCGCCCGGTAAGAATAACTTCCCCGTAGTCCTCATGTTCTGCAATAACAACGTTATTGTTTAACCCTTTAATTACTTTCATTCTTTACCACCATGTTCCTGTTGACCTGATTTACATACCGTATGCGTGATAGCCTCCGTCGACATGGATAACTTCACCTGTAATTCCACTCGACATCCCGCTCATCAGAAAGGCAGTGGTGTCCCCAACCTCTTTTTGGGTAACCGTACGCCGCAGCGGCGCATGCTCTTCCATGGCCTTGATAGTGTCGTTAAAGCCGGAGACGCCTTTAGCTGCCAGCGTACGAATCGGACCGGCCGAGATTGCATTGACTCTAATGTCGTCTGCACCCAGATCGTTCGCCAAATACCGGGTACTAGCCTCTAAAGAAGCTTTCGCTACGCCCATGACGTTATAATTGTTCACGATCCGCTCTGCCCCGAGGTAGCTCATCGTAACAAAAGAACCTCCCTCTGTCATTAAATCAAACTCTTTCACAGCCTTTGCAACTGCAGTGAAGGAATATGCACTGATTTCCTGGGCCAGTAAAAATCCTTCACGGGTAGCATTTAAGTATTCACCCTCGAGCTCTTCTCTTTTCGCATAAGCCAGGGAATGAACGACGCCGTGAATGGTCCCCGCTTCTTCTTTAATTTTTGCAAAGCATTCGCGGATCTGCTCATCGTTGGTGACGTCACACTGAACGACGAGTGGTTCTTCCTGATCCAGCGAATCCGCCAATTTTCTGACACTTTTTTCGGTGCGCTGCTGTCCGTATGTAAATACTAAATCAGCTCCTGCCTCTGCCAGGCTTTCCGCTGCTCCCCAGGCTATGCTTCTTTTATTGGCAACACCCATCACGACAAACGTTTTTCCTTCAAGTGATAATTGCATCGTTGTCTCTCCTTTAGATATGATTGTATCATTATCAAATAATTTCTTTACCTTTATATCATTGAACCGCCGGGCTGTCCAACAGCCGTTATATTTTTTCAGAAGGGAGAGGTCTGAGTGAACAGACACTTTGACTTTATTAGCGACATTCACGGCTGTGCGTACGAAATGAACGAAATGCTTTCAGTACTCGGCTATGACCACCATCAAAATTACATGCACCCCGGCGGTCGTCAGCTTGTTATCGTTGGCGACATTACAGACCGCGGGCCAAATTCTATGGATGTCATCCGTATAACAGACCAAATGGTTAAAAGTGGAAACGCCCTGTATTTGCCCGGAAACCATTGTGACAAACTGTACCGCTGGTTTTTAGGGCGGCCGGTCCAGGTAGGTCACGGGCTTGAGAAAACCATCCAGGAGTGGGAAGCACTCCTCCCGGGTGAACGGCAGGAGGTGAAACAGAAGTTTATGGACTTGTTTGAGCAGGCACCGCTGTACCAGCTGTTCGACAATGAAAACATTCTTGCTTCCCATGGCGGCATGCAGGAGGATTTGATCGGCCGAACGGACCGCAGAACCCGGAATGTAGTTTTGTACGGACCAACAAAGCTAAACGCCAGTCGCGAGCCTGAGCGTATAGACTGGGCTCCCTCCTACCGCGGCAGGCCTTTCATCATTTACGGCCACACCCCTGTATGGAAAGCCAGACTCGTCGGCCGGACCTTAAATATTGATACAGGCTGTTCATTTGGAAACAAGCTTACCGCCTACCGTTACCCGGAACATGAATTCGTTGAGGTCCCTTCCACTCTGCCACTGCAGCCGGATCACTTAAATACCTTCAGCCGCTGAGAAGCCAGAAAATTATTAATATCTTCAGGGTGCGGAGCCGTAACGTTGATTATTGTTTCCTGTACCGGATGAAAGAAATCCAGACGGCAGGCGTGCAGTGCCTGTCTGTTCAAGTATTCATTTTTATTTCCATACAGCGTATCACCGGCAAGTGGAAAACCGGATGCAGAAGCATGCACCCGGATCTGATGCGTGCGGCCGGTTTCCAGCCCAAACTTTAAGACTGTGTGTTCAGGCAGTATTTCAATCACCTCTGCGGTGGTCACAGCTCTTTTGCCGTCCGGTGCTGCCACCTGTTCCACCAGACTGGTCGTACTCGGGCGGATCGGAACATCTACACACGTAAATTCCCGCGGCCATCTGCCTTCAACGATCCCAATGTACTCTTTCGCTCCGGCATTCATATGTTTTTCCATGCGGGAGTGGGCATAGGCATGACGGGCAAAAGGAACAATACCGCTCGTTCCACGGTCGAGCCTTGAAACAGGATGAATGGCAGACTGTATGTCTTTGTTTCGCAGATAACCAGCCAGTCTCCCTGCCAGTGACTCCTCACCTGCTGCTCTTCCGGGGATGGTTGGCAGGCCCGCAGGCTTGTTGATTACTATAATGTCTTTATCTTCATAGAGCACTTCCAGCCGCTCCTGGGACTCTTTAAAATGAGCAGGAACGGTTCCTGACGGTATGCTTATCTGAAGCTCATCCCCGGCGCTTAACCGGTCATTCCCCCGGCTTGCTTTCCCATTTATATACACGGGGAGTGTATCTACTTTTTTCCATACGCGCCGTGATACATCTTTGTACTGGCTCAAAAATCTTTTTACCTCCAGGTTTTCTGCCCCAGGAGGCACGCTCCATGTAATTGTCCTCATCCCTCTATTCTCCGATAAACGATTCTTTCACGCGCTTCCAGAAAGGAAACGGACGGAAGCGGGCGAATCGCACTTTTTCTTCTGCCACCCGGTACTGAATGGACTCAATCCCCTGGTCGACAAGAGTGATATGGTCAATAGTAATCTGCATGTCCACATCGTTCACCGGGCGCAGAAGACAGGTATGGTGCTGCGGCAGAATTAAAGGTGAGCCGATCGTCCGGTAAACCCGGTTATTAATGCTTGCCATTTCAGCTATTTGGATACTTGATAAGGAAGGGTGCAAAATCGCCCCGCCCAGGGATTTGTTATACGCCGTGCTTCCGGAAGGCGTCGAAATACACAAGCCGTCTCCGCGAAACGTTTCAAAATGGTCGCCTTTAATATCTACATTGCATACGAGAGAGCCTTCGAGCGTTTTTACCATACACTCGTTTAAGGCTAAGTACCGTTCGAATCGCGTATGTTCATTGTACCGGACAATTACTTCAAGCAGCGGGTACTCCACCACCTGAAATGGCGTTTTTGCAAGATGAATCACCAGCTTCTCTACTTCTTCCGGCTGCCAGTCTGCATAAAAACCGAGGTGACCGGTATGTATACCTACAAAGCATACATCTTCAAGTGATTCATAATAATGATGGAACGCCTGCAGCAGCGTGCCATCGCCTCCCACAGTTATCACAATATCGGGATGGACTTCGTCATGGATCAGGCCGAATTCATTCAGATAGGAAAGCACTTTGTCCCTGATTTCGTTGGAGGTGTCGTCTCCGCGGGAGGTAACGTTGTATCGCATGTTTTCATCGGTGGACGGGATACTCATGTATTTGGACCCTCACTTTCCCTGTTTTGCATATAGATACGCTGTGCTTCCCGCACCTCGCCTTTTATTTTAGACATTTCTTCATCGAGCTGAAACGCAGCTTCTGCAGCGCGCTGCAGCCGGTGTTTAATATCCTCCGGAATTTCACCGCTGTACTTGTAGTTTAAAGAATGTTCAATAGTCGCCCAGAAATTCATGGCCATTGTCCGCACCTGAATTTCTGTGAGCACGTCTTTGCGGCCGTCAATCGTATGCACAGGATAGGAAACGACCATATGGAAAGATCGGTAGCCACTCTCTTTTTTTTCCTTAATGTAATCCCGTTCCTCCAAAACCTCAAAATCCTGTCTTGTCCGCATCAGCTCCACAATGGTATCAATGTCGCCGACAAATTGGCAGACGATACGAATACCGGCAATGTCCTGCATTTTCGTATCGATTTCATCGAGCGGAATATCTTTACGCTGGGCTTTATCAAGAATGCTAGTTACCGGCTTGACCCTCCCGGTAACAAACTCAATCGGAGTGTGCTGTGAAGACATCTGGTACTGTTCTCTTAATCCTTTTAATTTCACCTTTATTTCCTCTACCGCCTGCATGTATGGCGAAAGAAAGGTCTGCCAGTTACTCATGGTTTACCACCACTCATTTACATTATTATGAGGTTATACGTTGAATGCTTCTTCAAATGCAGATACCATTTCAGTACCGTAATTCCCGTTTCCAGGCACATTATCCATTAAATAATCAATTTCTTCATGAAAGTTTTCTAAATGCAGGGCACTTCCGCTTTTTACATAGACATGCTTTTCGTTATCGTAAGCCTTTTTCAAAAGGGGCCATACTCTTTTTGGAATACGGAGCTGCACAAATTCGTCTTCCATATCCAGTACATAAACAAGCGTGAGCGCATCGGAATCTGCGAGCATCTGTCCACCGTCGCTTAATTTCTGCCATTCTTTTTCCGGCCACTCTTCCACCGGATACATCATTAATGATTCATTGTCTTCTTCGTAATGATTTACAGTCAATATATGCTGCATGTCATAATTCCTCCAAAACAGGGCAAGTATACGTTTCTTATCTGTACCTAATTTTATCATAACTTATGTAAACAGACAGAGCGCAAACCATATGATAAGATAATGCATAGCGTTTTTCCAGTAATTCGGTATTTGAAAGGATGATTCACCGTGGCGAAAGAACAGGAAATTGAAGCGAAGAATCTTTTGACGGAGCAGGAGTTTTCCTCTCTTACAGCTGACTTCGCTATTCAGGAAAGTGATTTTTCCTCCCAGAAAAATACCTATTTTGATACTTACAGCTTCGATCTGCGTTCCCATAAATCCGCTTTGCGCATACGCGAGCGGGGCGACTCATACACCTTGACATTGAAAGAACCGGCTCCGGAAGGACTCACTGAATGGAACCAGACCATTACAGCACAGGAGGCTCAGGAGGCGAGCACAGCCGGAACGCTGCCTGCCGGTGACGTCTACGGACGTCTTCAGGCACTGATTGGTTCCGTGCGCGTTGATAATATAGGCACACTGACCACCTACCGGGCCTCCCAGACCTTTCGTACAGGAGAAATCTTTTTTGACCGGAGTCATTATTTAGGGATCACAGATTATGAGCTCGAAATAGAAGGACCGAGTGAAAAAGAGGTTTATGCCTGGATGGATGAATTGGCAGACAAACATCAATTTCCTATCCGCAGCACACCGAACAAAATTGAACGACTTTTTCAACGCAGCCAGCAGCAGGATAAAAAACAGTAACATACGCACATTGTTCTTCATTTGAAATACTGGTATATTTTTCTTATCTGAATTTTATTAGTGGGGTGAATTTTTTTGACGATTTCTTCCTCTCTTTTCCCATCTTCAACCAATGCAGCTGCCGGAAGCAGCCAGCCGTCCATTCCTTCGCAGACAGCTTCTGCTGCCGGCCGTTTCGGTTCTTTTTTATACGATTCCCTGAAATCAACCCAGGCTATCATGTCCGAACAGACCAGCAGCGGCTTCAGCCCGGTCTCTTCTTCGTTGTTCTTAAACCCGGTGAGCGCAAGCAGCTATTTCAGTCATTTGGATGACGAAGCATCCAGGAATCCGGCTGAGCCTGCCGCAAAGAAAGTAAAAAAGGAAACGGCTGCTGCCTCTGAAAATCCTTCTTCATCTAAACAGGCATCAGGCTCGGGCGTTGTACAGACGATTGAGCGTTTATCGGAAAAATACGGGGTGGACAGTAAACTTGTCCGCGCACTGGTAAAGCAGGAATCCGGCTTTAATCCAAACGCTAAAAGCCATGCGGGCGCCATGGGGCTGATGCAGCTGATGCCGGGCACTGCTTCTATGCTGAAAGTAAAAGACCCGATGGACCCTGAACAAAACCTTGACGGAGGTATCCGCTATTTAAGAGACATGCTCGATAAATACAATGGCAACAAAACGCTTGCCCTTGCCGCTTATAACGCCGGCCCGGGTAATGTTGATAAATATGATGGTATTCCACCGTTTAAAGAAACCCAAAAATACGTCCCAAATGTGCTTGCCAACTATCAGGATCTTGTATAACCTGAAAAAACAATCCCGTCTTCGGGGTTGTTTTTTTGCCCCGGCAGCCATTTGCCATTCAAAATATTTGCGGTTACCGGGTCTCATTGCTAGAATAAATACTGAAATATAATAATTGCGTTTTGCGCTATTGCTCTGTCTTTGTAAGCATAAACGTTAAAGCGTTGTTCCGGAGGTTTACAATGACAGGTTTTAAATCCAGCTTTGATAAGCTTGGCGAAGAAAAACTTTCTGAACTTATTGATACGTTTTACAGGAAGGTTGGCGATCATCCGGATCTGGCTCCTATTTTTCCGGAGGACCTTACAGAAACTGCCCGTAAACAAAAGCAGTTTATGACACAATTTTTAGGCGGTCCGCCTTTATACACAGAAGAACATGGCCATCCCCGCCTGCGGGCCCGCCATCTCCCGTTTCCAATTACGGAAAAACGAGCGAAAGCCTGGCTGTTATGCATGGATGAAGCGATGGAAGAAATAAACATGGAACACGATATTAGACAGGAAATGTTTCAGCGGCTTGTGGTGACAGCACAGCACATGATAAATACTACCGAAGAAAATTCATAACGAAAGGAGCGTGAACTGGTCATGGGCAACGAGCATTTTTCTTTTTGTGATGACAGTTCCGGTTCCTGCAGTCTGCCGCAGTCTACCGACACACATTTATCGAAAAAGCCGCTTGAATTATATATTTTTATGGATCCATTATGCCCGGAGTGCTGGGCATTTGAACCCGTATTAAAAAAGCTGCTCATTGAATACGGCCATTATTTCACGCCAAAGCTTCTGCTCACTTCAAACATTGAATGCTGGAGTGAAGAGACACAGAAGCCAGTGAAAGAAGAAATGAAAAAAGAAATGGCCCTGTTTTATGAGGAAGTGGCCACCCGGACCGGCATGCCGGCAGATGGAAGCGTGTGGCTGAAGCATTCTGCTCCGTCTGCCTACATTCCTGCACTAGCCATGAAAGCAGCGGAAATGCAGGGAAAGCAGCTGGCTTCGGTTTTTTTTCGGAATATCAGAGAGAATTTATTTCTGCACGGCCGGGACATCTCCACGGAACAAACGCTTCTCCAGATCGCGGAAGCGACCGGACTGGACATTGAAGAATTTCAGCGCGATATACATTCTGCCTGTACACGGAAAGCCCTGAATTGTGATATCAGGACCTCCCGCGAGATGGAGGTCGATCAGGCACCAACATTCGTTTTCTTTAACGATCATGTTGAGGATGGGGGACTGAAGGTTTCCGGGCTGTATCCCTATCAGGTCTACGAAGAAATCCTCTCCGACATGCTAGGACATGTACCCGAGCGTTCTCACTCATTAACGCTTGAAAAGTTTCTCACCCGCTATCCGCGAATTACGACGAAAGAGGTTTCTGTTGTATTCGACTGGAGTGAAAAAGAGGCTGAAAAGCAGCTGAAACAGCTTCTGCTGATGAGAAAGATGAAGCATGTTCCACTAAAGAATGGGGCCTACTGGGAGTATGTACCTTCCCTTACCTGAAAAAATAAAAATCCGCGGAGATGGTCTACATCTCCGCGGATTTTTTTATGGAAGCAGCAGTTCTTCCAGTTCATTCAAGGTATCTTCAAAGGATTTCATTGCCAGTTCAATCGGCTTGGAAGTAGTCATATCGACCCCTGCTTTTTTCAGAACTTCGATCGGATAATCCGAACTGCCGGATTTCAAAAACTTCAGGTAGCGTTCCACCGCAGGCTCCCCTTCCTCTGTAATCTGTTGGGACAAAGCAGCAGCAGCGCTGTAGCCGGTGGCATACTGATATACATAAAAGTTCATATAAAAGTGAGGGATTCTTGCCCATTCCAGCGCAATATCATCATCGAGTGTCATATGCGGCCCGAAATACTGTTCATTCAGCTCATAATAAAGAGCATTCAGCAGATCCGGAGTCAGTGCTTCCCCTGCTTCTGCCTTTTCATGAATTAACTGCTCAAACTCAGCAAACATTGTCTGACGGAAAACCGTGCCCCGGAAGCCTTCGAGGTACTGATTCAATAAATACGCTTTTTCTGTTTTGTTTGTCGTTTTTGCCAGTAAGTGACGGGTAAGCAGTGCTTCATTGACAGTAGAAGCTACCTCCGCCACGAAGATGGTGTAATCAGCATAAGGGTACGGCTGATTTTGATGAGTCAGATAGCTATGCATTGAATGTCCGAGTTCATGGGCCAGCGTATATACATTATTTATGCTGTCCTGCCAGTTCATTAAAATATATGGCATTGTCCCATATGCCCCGGAGGAATAGGCTCCACTCCGTTTTCCAACGTTTTCATAAACGTCCACCCATCCTTTTTCAAATCCGCCCGCAATCGTTTCTGTGTATTCTTTTCCCAGCGGCTGCAGGGCTTCGAGAACGGTTTCTTTTGCTTCTTCATACGTCATTTTCATATCAATATCTTTAACAAGCGGTGTATACAGATCATAGTTATGAATCTCATCGAGTTCAAGCACCTGCTTACGCAGCTTTACGTAACGGTGGAGCAGCGGAAGGTAATCATGAACGGTCGAAACAAGCTGGTCATAAACTTTTTCCGGAATATGATTATTGCTTAGCGCAGCTTCTCTGGCTGAACGGTACTTACGAATGCTTGCATTAAATGTATTCTTTTTCACCTGTCCGCCAAGTGTGCTTGAAATGGTATTTTTAAACCTGCTATACGTGCTGTATACAGCCTTAAAAGCTTCTTCCCGCACACGTCGGTTGTCGCTTTCCAAAAAGTTAAGCAGGCGCCCGTGGGTCACCTGGGCGTCATTTCCGTTCTCATCCTTTATGGATGGAAACTCCAGATCTGCATTATTGAGCATGCCAAAAGTATTTCCCGGCACAGCCATTACTTCAGAAGCCTGGGCAAGCAGTGCTTCTTCTGATTCTGTCAGCACATGCGGACGTTCTTTGTTGATGGCGTCGAGTGCGTGTTCGTATAACCGGAGCTCCGGCTCTTCCTCATAAAATGCTTTAATCGTTTTTTCAGGAATGGTCAGGATTTCAGGAACGAGAAAAGCCGTTGCCTGTCCGAGCTGACTGGCCAGTCTCCTTGCACGGTCCTCCATTCCCTGATACAGCGATTCGTTTGTATTTTGATCATAACGCATATGCGCATAAACAAATAAACGGCTGAACCGCTCTGTAATTTTATCCTGCTGCTGCAGGGCTTCATACAGCATACGCCCCGAATCTCCGAGGCGTCCTTTATATGACTCGATTGCCGGAATCATGCTTTGAATGTGTTTGAATTCTTCTTCCCATTCTTCATTGCTTGAAAAAATATCCTCTAAATTCCATTTATACTGTTCACTGATTTCTTCGCGTTTTGGCAGTTGTTCTACAGCAGATGAACTCAATGGAACGCACCTCCCTTTATCTTTCTCTCCTATTGTATCGAACTATTTCCAGTTGTTCCAATGAATCGTTTTTATGCTTCAAGCTTTTTGATATACGCCGTAAATATTCCAGCGATGCTTTGATCCTGCGACCATCCCTTTTCCGCCGATGCTTCAGACAGCAGATCTTTCTTCAAATGCCAGCGCCCGTGATGAAAATAAACCGTCTTCCGGACCTTCAGCCACTGCAAAAAATGCCAGACTGCCTGACGCAGGTAAACCTCTGCACGCAGACCAGAACGTATTAACGGAGCAAGCAGTGGATCTTTCTGCACTAAAATTAAAATATTGTTTAATGTATCATTTTTTTGGTGAATAATCCGGTGAAACAGCAGGGTCTGCCACACGAGCGGCGGTCCTCGGAAAACGTAACAATACGGCGTCGGCCAGCCAAGGTCCGCTGGATGCATACTAATATGAGAGTAGTGCCGGGTATATATCCCAAGACTCTCCCAATACTTTTCGCACCCTGTAAATTGATGAGGCGAAAAGCGCCAACTGTTTTTATGTGCCAGTATTTTATCATTAAAGCTGAATGACAGCTGTGCAGGAGTGAAAAAATACTCCAGCTTTATGTCGCCCACTGGAAATCTTAAGGCACAGGCTACTATACGCTTGGGCGAAGCTTCAAATAATGGCTGCACGATCAAAAGCTCCCGGGAAGATGGCATCAGTACAGGCACCGCATTAAAATACCCGGAAAATAAGGAAGACCATACCGCTTCATTCCAAAACCAGCGCCCAGCATTTTTTCGTTGTACTAATTTCGGAGCAAAAAACCACAGTGGAAGGATTCCTTTTTCTCTATATGTTCGGCTTCTCGTCAAAAGCTGCGGTGAATCAATCGCACTCCTCTGTATCTCCAGCGCTACGTTTCGCCCTGTCCACTGAACGAATACGTCTGCCCTTCTTCCTTCCTCAGGTAACTGCTTCTCAATAACGGGAGAAAGATTCTGTTTTTTAAGCCAGCTGGCGAGCAGAGCTTTCCCTTCAGTATGCTCTTCGGATTCTCCACCAGGCAGGCGGCAGTCTGCACTCCGGGAATGAACAAAATGAGGACGGGTATTTGATTTGTTACGCAGATGCACTTCGTGCCCGCAGTCCGGGCAATAGTAAGGGGGATAAATAGTGGGATCCAGGCTTGAAACTGCCCGACCGTTCGCAATGAGGGCATTAAACATGAGTATCAGCCTTTCCGGGGGATGTAATACGGGGATTTTGTATAAAATAAAAAGGCCAGCGTCACACGCCAGCCTTTTAGAGATACACACACTTATGAGAAGTTTTCATTGAAGGTTTGAAGACCATATTCAGATGCAATTGTCGTACCATACTCACGTATGCGGAAAATGGACAGGTCAGATTCATTTCCGTACTCCAGCACATGACTTACCATGTTGTCCTGTTCATCCTCTGTATAACGCTGATCAAATACTAAATAAAGATAATACCGATTTTCAAAGAAGTATACTTCGTTGTGGACATCCGATACATGGAAGGCCTTACTTAGGCTGATTAAGTCTTCCATGTCCTGGAAGGAAATAACAATTTCTAGGTCTTCCGACTCAAGTGAGCCATTTCTGTCTGATTTGGACGAACGGTATTGTTCATCAAGCATATCCACAATGTTATCGTCCACCGGAGGTTCCTCTTTGTTTTCTGATACCGGAATTTCCAGTTTCACATTTCCATCGGTAACCTGTCCTCTGGTAACTACGATTTCCATGCCCTGATCGAGTGCCTGTACCTGGATCCATAAAGGTCCTTCTATTTCAAAGTTTTCTAAGTCGTGAGCTTCGTTGATCATATCAAAGAATAATTCTTCTCCACGTTCACGGTTATACCAAATCTCATCCCGGTCGAAACCACGGTCTTCGATATCCGTGTACGTAATGTAAAACTTCACTGTCGACTCGTTGATTCTTTCGATTTCCACTATTTTTCTCCCTCCTCAAGCTAGGGTCGGTCTTCTACTTACTATGAAATACTATACCCTAACAATAACATATAGTAATCCTTTAAATCATAGCACCGTCCAGGACCCTTTGTGAGTTGTGCTCATCCCAGGATGCAACGTTCGTTGAGGGAGCGGAGCATCAATAATTTAACACTGGTTTGGTTTTATATTTTCAGATAAAATCACACTCATGTCAAGGAAAGAAACTCATTTTAGCAAAACAAAGCATAATTATAAAAAGAAGAAAAATCCCGACCGGCGCCGAAATTTTTCTTTCTTTTTAGTTTACCATTTTTTGCGCTTCCATCAAGTTAAAAGTACGAACTTTTCTTGGGAGGAAACGACGAATTTCAGCTTCATTGTAGCCTACCTGTAAACGTTTATCATCATAAATGATCGGCCGTCTTAATAGACCGGGATGTTCGCTGATTAATTGGAACAGACGCTGCAGTGGAAGGTTTTCCATTTCCACGTCTAATTCCTGAAACACTTTCGAACGACGGGAGACGATTTCATCAGTGCCGTCCTCCGTCAGGCGGACAATCTCTTTTACTTCATCCACTGTTAATGGCTCCGCAAAAATGTTTCTTTCATTATAAGCAATCTCATGTTCGTCCAACCATGCTTTCGCTTTCCGACAGGATGTACAACTTGGAGATGTAAGCAATGTCACCATGTTAACAAATCTCTCCTTCCCCAACTATGGGAGTAAAATGGGCGAAAACAACGTATAATATTCTCTATTTTTTAGTCACAAGATTATTATACAATAATTATTCTAATTTGAAAAGAGGTTTTAACTGGTTTGTGAATGATTATACTTTTAGACTTTAATTCAACAATACTTTATTTATACCTCTTCATCATGGTTTTAAAACTTTCTAAGCGCACAATTTGTTAACGTTTTGTGACAATTCATTCAAACTGTTCACTTTTTACTTTAAATGAACGATTCTCAATTACCTGCTTTGTTTTTCAACAACTCATTTAATTGTTTCCGCCCTCATTATGTATACGTTAGAAAATGGCTAGAGGTTCACCCTCCAGCCAAATTTCTTTAATTTTTTTCGTTATTGTACTGCATATAGACAACGTGAGTGGCTAAAAAGTCTTCCACTCCGTGCTTGCCGTCGGCCCCGCCAAGTCCGGATTTACGGAAACCGGCGTGATAGCCCTGAACAGCTTCGAAATTTTCCCGGTTAACGTACGTTTCGCCAAAGCGCAGTTCGTTTACCACTCTCATAATTTCGTTCATATCTTCACTGTAAACGGAGGAAGAAAGACCGAATACGGTATCGTTGCCCTTTTCTATTGCTTCATCAAGCGTTTGGAACGTATCGACAGGAATAACCGGACCAAATATTTCTTCCTGCATAATTTCCATTTCATGCCGGGCGTTGCTGATTACTGTCGGTTTGTAAAAATAACCTTTATTTTGATCGCCTGGTTCACCGCCAGCCACTACTTTCGCTCCGTCTTTTTTAGCATTTTCCACCATCGTATGCACTTCATCAAGGCGGTCTTTGCTCACAAGCGGGCCAACATCAGCATTTTTGGATGCGCGCGGGTCCCCCATTGTTTTTTGTTCAAATGCCTGCTGCAGTCGCTTGGTGAATTCTTCAGCGATACTTTCATGCACATACACCCGCTCTGCGTTCGTACAGGCCTGACCATTATTGGCAAGTCTGGAGGTTGTAATATGCTTCACTGCAGTATCAATATCTGCGTTCGCCGTTACAATAGCCGGTGCTTTTCCACCGAGTTCGAGATTAACTTTTGTGATGTTCTGCGCCGCAGCTTCCATTACTTTTGTTCCCGCAGTTACGCTCCCAGTCATTGTTACCATATCTACATCTTCATGCGAAGCCAGAGCGTTTCCTATTTCTGAGCCTGTACCTGTAATCAGGTTATAAACCCCTTTTGGTACTTCATCCATTTCATCGATGAGTTTTGTGAATTCAACAGCTGTATTAGGTGTCTGCTGGCTTGGCTTCAGCACAATCGTACAGCCGGTGACAAGCGCTGTTGCTACTTTCCTGGCCAGAATAAACACTGGAAAGTTCCATGGCACAATACCGCCGACAACGCCGATAGGTTTTTTGTAAATGAAAATATTCTCATTTTGCCGGTCACTCGGCAGGATTTCTCCTTCTATTCTCCTTGCCCATTCGGACATGTAGCGGAAATAGTCAATGGCAAGATCCACTTCGCCGCTTGCCAACCCGTAATCTTTTCCCTGCTCTTGCTGAAGAAGATCAATAAACCGGTCTTTGTTTTCTTCGATTTTATCTCCGAGGGCACGGACAATTTTTCCACGTTCGATATTTGGTGTCAGCTCCCACCCTTTTTGAGCAGCAGAGGCGGCAGCAACAGCTTTATCCACGTCCTCTTTTGTCGCTTTTACCGTTCGTGAAATAGTTTCTTCCGTCGCCGGATTTTCAATTTCAATATATTCATCACTAGAAGCGTTTACGTATTCTCCGTTAATGTACAATTGATGTGTCTGCATCAGGAACCCTCCAATTTTTCTTTACAGGGTAGAGTGTTCCACCTTAATTTAACTTTTAAACCTTCCGGCACAAAAAAAGCGCAGCCCATCTGAGCTGCGCATGCACTGTATTAAGCGGTGTGTCTTGAAGGAGTCGGAACGCCCTTTTCGGGCGATTTTTCTTTATTCAGGCCCTTGAGGTTCTTTTTAAGCATGTCCCGGAGTACTTCTCTTTTCATTTTCCTGCGTTTTTTTGCAACTGCGTTTTTCATAACCTCTTCGCCCTCCTTTCTAAGCGTTCTTCAATTCGTCTTTGTCATCATACGTAAGAACTTCCGTAACATCCTGATAAGCTTTTCCGTAAATCTCTTCATCTTTATACGTGTGAATGTTTTTGTACGTATGCTTCATTTTTTCATAGATAACTTCTTCCGACGCATCGTCCGGTGACCAATATAAAATTTCGAGCGTATTCACTTCATTGGTTGCCAGGGAAATTCTGCTGTAGCCAATGGATTTCGCCTGACGAAAGCCGGCTCTTTCATAAAAACGGAACCGTTTTGTCGTATCGCTCTCTTCATAATCTAGAGGCTCCACTTCCAGAATAATCGGTTTATTCTTACTTTTCAGGCTATCAAGTAATTTCTGACCGAGTCCTTCCCCTCTTGCTTCTTTCGATACTAACAAATAATCGATAAAAACAAATTCCTCTGTCTCTACATACATCATAACATGAAGAGGTCCTTCATCCTTATGGTAAATATCACCTTTTTCATCCAGCAGCACTTCCATATGTTTTTTCGATTTCATTTCTTCTACTGGAAAGTATTGGCTCAATTTCTCGTACCAGTTTAGTTTAGACATAATGACCCCCAAATTTGTGTTACATATATTATAACGCGAAAGTCTGTATATAGTAAGTGCCTTCAGTACTTATTTAAGACGCTTAAGCGCGCTCTTTACGGCATATCGACCTCACGGCGGGACGTGGTTGCATTTGCTCTTTCTAAGCTTTGCATACAGCAAAAAAGAGCGGTTTTTGACTCCCGCCCCTTTAATTTTACTTTTTACGGCGTATAATTCGTACCTTTGGAATAAGAGTTCTGGGCATCCCACAGCAGGTACTCTTCAATGCCGTTATCCTGCAGCGCCTGAATCTGCGCCTCCACTTCAGTGCTTCCGTACTGCAGATAATTACCGCTTCCTAAATAGCTTGCTGTAAAGTCCTGAATCCATGGCCGGGTTATCGGCTGTTCATCAAGTCCTGATAAAATCTTTGTTTCTGCCTTCGCATAGGCATCGATAACCTCGTACGGCTTTGTATCCGGCTTGTCTATATTAAAATAACCGCTTCCCCAATGGCTTGGGTAAATCATAGAGCTGATGACATCTACATTTTCAGAGATTAACCGAAAATCCTGGCCGATACCCGGCGCCCGTTCCTGAGTCGCAGAATAGCCGAAGATATCCGCCGATACATTTACATTGTATTTTGTTTGAAGCGTCTCTTCAGAATAAGCAACGAAATCCGTAACAGCATCTACTCTTTCCTGTACGTTGTCATCACCGCTGTCGTAGTCTCCTGTGGAATAAGTGAGCTGGTCATCTCTCGTTTCAAATCCTTCAGGGAACCGGATATAATCGAACTGAATGTCCTGGAAGCCAAGCCTGGCTGCTTCTTCCGCTATTTGAAGATTATAATCCCATACTTCTTCCATGAACGGATTCGTAAACATATGGCCGCTTCCATTCGACCATGTATTCCCGTCACTTGTCTGGTAGGAGTATTCCGGATGCTTCTTGGCAAATACATTATCTTTAAAAGTTGTAATCCGGGCGATCGGGTATATATCATGCTTTTCCAGTTTTTTCATCAGCGCTTTAGGATCCTTGATCATATTTTTTCCTATATCAGGCAGGTCTGACCCTTCCGGCACATTGAATGTTAAGTTCCCGTGATCATCTTTAATATCTATTACCATAGCGTTCAATTCCGTCGAATCAATGAGATCAATTAATTTATCCATTCTGTCGCCCCCGGCCGAGTGACCAGTCACATATATCCCTTTGACCCCTTCCTCTGGATAGCTGAAATTAAGACCTGAATCATATGTAAAGCGTGGCATGCTGCCTTCAAGCGTTAATGTATGTCCACCAGTCGTCATTGATGCCAGATCGTTCCCGTTTCCTTCTTCCGCGTTTGACTCTGCTGCAGTTAATCCCGAGGTAACAGTCAATGCAGCAGTTAAGGCCCAAATGCCTAACTTTTTTTTCATATTGTCCCTTCCTTCATTGTTTTTGTAAAAAATACAATCTAATAGTCACTATTTAATGGAATATTTTTCTTGGTTTAATTATACGTTTAAATACACATATTACCAGCCATCTTTTTTATTTTCCGCTATTTTTTTATTAATTAATATTTATATTCAAAATGATAATTGAATGTTAGTTAATCTTTCATTTCTCTTGCATTCCGCTCTCATAGTTATTATACTGTTAAAAATATCTTTAAAACTTGCGATACTTCCACAGGGTCCTCAGCCTTTATTGGCCGGGGCCCCTTTTGCAAAATAATCTATAAAGGAGGAGCACCAATGAGCAGAGTGACGATGATTGATATTTACAAACACCCTATTACTCAAAAATATGTCCGCCGTTCCGGACTTGCCCATGCCATTCGCGTGGCTGATATAGCATTAGAGCTTGCCAGAGAACGAAGTGTGGATGTTGATTTATCAGTAAAAGCTGGTTTTCTGCACGACATGGGCCATTATCTTTTTTACAAAAATGGGAAATGGGACTTCGAGGAATATCAGACGAACGATATTCACGCTATCAAAGGAGCAGAACGGGCCCACAAGCTCTTAATCCGGCTCGGCGAAGAACCTTCGCGGGCAAAGGAAGTCAGTATGGCTGTTTTACTTCATACTGATTCGTACCTCCCGGCTGCCAATATTCAGCGCACTCCTCTGCAGCAGGTAGTTGCCGATGCAGATGAACTCGATGAAGAGCCGTCCGGACGTCATCACTACCGGACTATTACTGATGAAGATGCATTCAACCGACTGCATTCTCTCGACGAGCGCCTTGAGCAGGCCGTTGCTGAAACTATGCACTCGTAAAACGTAAAGAACCCGCCTTCATAATGGAAGGCAGGTTCCGTGTCTACATATTTTTTATTTTCCGCTATTTTTCACGTAGTAAAAAAGGCTGCTCATGTCTTTTTCTCCAAACCCTTCGCGATCCGCCTCTTCGAATAAAGAAAGAACTTCCTTTCCTGCCTTTGGAATAACTCCTACGCGATTACTCATTTCATTAGCCAGGCCAAGATCCTTTAAAAGCAGCTCCAAAGCAAATCCGGGTTCCTCTTTGTTTTCCTGGATGAATTCCTTATAGTGCCTGTCGTAGATTTTGCTCTGCCCCATACTGTTTGTGATAACGGAATGAAGCATTTCCAGATCAACTCCTGCTTTTTCCGCCATCGTTAATCCTTCGCTTACCGCTGCAGTATGCATACCTACCATATACTGATTAATCAACTTCACCTTTGTACCTTTGCCAATGCTGCCGGCATACGTAATATTTTTCCCTACTGCTTCAAAAATCGGTCTGGCTTTTTCAAAAGCCTCTTCGCTTCCGCCAACCATCACAGCAAGCGTTCCAGCTTTTGCACCTGTCGTACCACCGCTTACCGGAGCATCCAGATAGTCTACGCCCTTTTGGGCAGCCTCTGCTTCGATCTTTTCATGAAGCTCTGCAGACACGGTACTGAAATCAATTACGAGAAGTCCTGGCGAAGCGTTTGTAATGACGCCGTTTTCCCCGAGCATCATTTCTTCTACATGCTCTGGTTTTGGAAGGCAGGTCATAACGAGATCCATTACTCCAGCTGCCTCTGCCGGAGTAATGCCGACAGTGCCCCCGGCTTCCTGAAATCGGTCTTCCTTTTCGTTTCCTTTATTAATTCCGTAGACGTCAAATCCTTTATTCAAAATATTCAGAGCCATTGGCATGCCCATGTTTCCAAGTCCGATGAAAGCAGCTTTTTTCATAACTATTATTCTCCCTTCGTCCAGACATGTGATTTCATATCCCACTCATGCATATGATAATCTCGGGCACCAAGCTGTATGTAAGGATCCTGTTCTACAATTTCCCGGACAGCTTCCTCTTTTTCTCCGCGGTACATGATTAAGCCGCCGGTACCATCGACAAAACGTCCATAAGCAATCACGTTTCCGTTCAGCTCTTCATCCTCGAGAAATTTCAAATGCTGAGAACGAAACTTTTGTGATTTTTCTTCATCCTTCATTGTAAGAAATACAGCAAATATCTTCATTATAGTCCTCCTTTGAATTCTTTCTACTTTATTATAGTCGTTGTTATCCAATATTTACATAGATGAAGGGGTTTTCACACGGCTTCCTTTTGACCTTCGGGGTAAGTTACGATACACTAACCCTGTTCTAAAGCGTTTTATGCTGAAATTATCGTTTGTGAGAGGGGACACCATCGTTGGTTTTTTTATTCTTTCTTTTGGCAGCTGTCGTTACAGTTATCGCAGCCACCAAGCTGTCTTCATACTCTGACATCATTAGTGAAAAATCTTCGCTTGGCGGTATGATGGTCGGGACCCTTTTACTGGCCGGGGCCACTTCCCTTCCCGAGGTTACCACCAGCTTAACGGCTGTGTTTTTGGATAACCCGGACATTGCGGTGGGCAACGTGCTTGGGAGTAACTTATTTAACATTCTTATTATTGCTGTATTCGATATTTTTTATCGTCGCAAGCAGCTGTTTAACCGTGTCTCCCCAGGTCATACATATACTGCCGGGCTGGGAGCCGTGCTTGCTTTTGTCACCGGGGCGGCTTTTCTCCTGCAGCTCTCCTGGAGCGTTTTTGGCGTCGGTGTTGATGCACTTATCCTTCTGGTTTTCTATGTAGTAGGAATTGTCTGGGCAAACCGCCAGAACGAGGGCGTGATTCCTGATGAGGAAGAACAGGACGTGCCAAAGCCCGACCTCTCCTTACGTCAGGCCGGTACGGGATTTGTAATCGCTGCTTTATTTACGCTCGCTGCCGGTACTGTTCTCACTACCACCGGTGACCGGATCGCCGTTATCACCGGACTCGGCTCGAGTTTTATCGGAAGTTTTTTAATCGCTGCTTCGACGTCCCTCCCCGAAGCCGTTTCTGTTTTTGTAGCGATGAAGCTGAGAAACTACAATCTCGCCCTGGGGTCCATTTTAGGCAGCAATCTCTTCAATTTGACTCTGCTTGCCCTGAGCGATATTTTCTATAGAGGCGAACCTATCATTTCTGCAGCAAGCCGGACAAATCTGGTGACTTCGCTCGGCATTACGCTGCTCGCAGTTATAGTATTTTACGCTGTTTTCCGGGGAAACAAAAGAAAAACGTCGGTCTTTTATCTTTGGCCTTCCCTCACGCTTATTATTGTATATTTTATCGCTTCGTATTTAACCTTTATTGGTCTCGGAGCAGAATGGTGATGAAGCTATGACAGACAGGATTCGTTTATGGATGGCCGTAACAGCTTTCTTGTGGGTGGCAGCGCTCGTCCTGCAGGCACGACTTTCAGATTTTCCCGCCTGGCCGGGGCTTTTGCTTTTTATCTTACTTGTATTTGAATGGGCCGCCGTGCTTGTCCTTAAATATAAAAGCCGGCAGAAATAAGTTTTTGACAACGAAAGGATGTATACTTATGAAAACCGTTTTTTCCGGTGTTCAGCCGAGCGGCACGCCCACCATCGGTAACTATTTAGGGGCGATAAAACACTTTGTGGATTTACAGAAGGATTACCGAAGCTTTTTTTGTATTGTGAACCAGCACGCTATTACAGTGCCTCAAAATAAGCAGGAGCTTCAGCATAACACCCGGAGTCTCGCGGCTTTATACATCGCTGCCGGACTTGATCCGGAAAAAGCAACTATTTTTGTTCAATCGGAGGTTCCTGCTCACGCCCAGCTTGGCTGGATGCTGCAATGCATTGCTTATATTGGGGAGCTTGAGCGCATGACCCAGTTTAAAGACAAAGCAGAGGGCCGCTCCGGTGTTCCCGGTGCTCTTTTGACTTACCCGCCGCTGATGGCCGCAGACATTCTTTTATACGGCACAGATATTGTTCCTGTCGGAGAAGACCAGAAGCAGCACCTCGAACTGACGCGGACGCTTGCGGAACGGTTTAATCAGCAGTACAACGATATATTCACCGTTCCGGAAACAAAAATAGCGGGCAGCGGAGCGCGTATTATGTCTCTTCAAAATCCAGAGAAAAAAATGAGCAAATCCGACTCCAATCAAAAGGCTTTTATCTCCATGCTTGACGGCGAAAAGACGATCATGAAGAAAATAAAGAGCGCTGTGACTGATTCCGGACGCGAAATCCGCTACGATCCTGAAAGCAAACCCGGAGTAAGCAATCTCCTCACAATTTACGCCATTTCCAAAAACATCAGTATCGAAGAGGCAGAACAAAAGCTCAGCCAGGAAAGCTACGGCTCTCTTAAAGAAGAAACCGGTGCCGCCGTTGCTGAGATTCTCGTACCGCTTCAGGAGCGCCATGCGGAGCTGATGAACTCTTCGGAACTCGATGACATCCTGGATAAAGGCGCAGAAACGGCCCGTCAGGCTTCCTCAAAAATGCTCGCAAAAGCAGAGCGTGCCATGGGGCTTGAACGAAAAAAACGGTAGGAGCTCCCAAGTCGGGAGCTTTTATTTTATTCTTCCCGGGTATTAGTATAAGGAAAACACATCCCGCACATGGAGGGTCACAAGTGACTGTACGAGAAGAAAAGCAAAAACAGCTGCGTGAACTGCTGAAGGAGTCCGAACAGCTGCAGCATTCCATCAATCAGCTTGCCCGGGAGCTTGCGAACGAAACCCGGGTTCTGCAGGTGCACTTATATAAAGAACAGAAAGACCAGCTTGAAGATATCACCCGGTATTTTGATGAAGTGAATATGGAGGCCGACCAGACGCGCCCCGAAGCCATTCTCACTATGGCTCTCAATCACTTCCACAACCATTTGATGTATGTGAAAAATAATGACTAAGGAGGCAGCTGCCATGGATGTAATTTTAACGCACCGCCATATGGATTTTGACGCCCTCGCTTCTGCTGTAGCTGCTTCCAGACTTTATCCGGAGGCTCGTCTCGTTTTGCAGGACGACCAGTCCGAGGAAGTCAACGAATACCTCGCCCTTTTCAAGGATGAATTCCCATTTGTTTCTTCCCGGCATATCGATTGGGACAATTTGCATACGGTGATTTTAACCGATGTCTCCGAGCCGGACCGGGCCAGGGACGGCCTCACCTTTTCCTCAGCTCCGTACTGGATCATTTATGATCATCACACAAACAAGGAAGCGCCTGATTCAACGGAAGCAGCCATTGACGCCCGGATCGAGCCAACAGGTGCTGCCGTCACTATTCTCATCGAAGAACTGATTCAGCGGCAGATTTCTCTTACTCCGGTCGAAGCTACCCTTTTTGCTCTCGGGCTTTATACCGATACCGGGTCGCTCGTTTATCCGAGTACAACGCTTAGAGATCTGCAGGCGGCTGTATTTTTAATGGAGCAGGGCATGAATTTAGACACCGTCGGCCAATACATGGAGGAGTCGCTTTCTCCGGATCAGCAGTATGCTCTGCGGGCCTACCTTGGAGCAGCAGAAATCATTGAGCGCGAAGGGCTTCAGCTGTTGATTACAAAATTCGATTCCGGCGACAAGCATATCGGCGGCTTGAACACCGTCACCTCCAATTTAATAGAAACAACCGGCGCAAGTGCTGTCATTACTTTAACTAGGGCCCAGGGCAAAATATTTGTTATCGGGCGCTCGGCTACCGATCGTATTCATCTCCCGGACATTTTAGCCCCGTTCGGCGGAGGCGGACACTCCCGGGCCGGGTCAGCCACTATCAAGGATCAGCTGCTCGACGATGTTTACGACCAGATCAAATCACAGCTTCAATCTGCAGTCGGCCGCTCCATTACAGCTGAAGAGCTGATGAGCCGGCCGGTAAAAACACTGAAGCCTGAAACGACAATCAAGGAAGCGGAAGATATGGTGCTACGCTACGGGCACAGTGGCTTTCCGGTAGTAAACGACCAATACGAATTAGTCGGCATTATTTCCCGTCGTGACATTGATAAAGCCATGCACCATCAGCTCGGGCACGCCCCTGTCAAAGGCTACATGAGTTCCAATCTCCATACCGCCTCCCCCTCTCACCGGTTTGAAGAACTTCAGCAGCAGATGGTCCACCATAACGTTGGCCGGCTTCCCATTATTGATCACCGAGGTGCATTAATCGGGCTCGTCTCGCGAAGCGATATCATTGCCCGGCTTCGTGAAGATTCTACCGCAGCAGAAACCGTCAATATGGAGGAAAACATGCGCACGACTCTGCCGGATTCCATCCAACAGTGGCTTCAGGCCGTCGGAGAAGAAGGCGCCCGTCAGCATTTGCGCACCTATCTGATCGGGGGAGTCGTTCGCGACATTATTTTGCAAAAGGGAAATGAAGATATCGACATTGCCGTTGAAGGCGACGGCATAGCTTTTGCTTCGGACATTGCCTCCAAATGGAACGGAGAACTCCACAAGCACGAAGCTTTTGGCACTGCTACGATCATCTGGCCAGACGGGTTAAAAATGGATATCGCAAGCTCCCGGACCGAATTTTATGAAAAACCCGGTTCCCTGCCAGACGTGGAGAGCTCCACCTTGAAAGAGGACCTGTTCCGGAGGGATTTTACGATCAATGCCATGGCTCTTGCCCTTCATCCCGAAGAGTTTGGAGATCTCATCGACCATTTTTCAGGACTAGAGGATTTAAAACGGGGGGCCATTCGGGTGCTGCACAATTTAAGCTTTGTCGAAGACCCGACCCGCATTCTCCGTGCCGTCCGCTTTGAACACCGTTTTGGATTTGCAATGGATCATGAAACAGAAGCGTTTATTGCGCAGGCGGTTAACGCGATTCATGCTCTGTCTACAGATAGAATACTCGCTGAATTTCAGCGTCTGACTGCTGAAATGCCTCCTGCCCAGCTGTTTTATCGTCTCCAGAAGCTTGACGTTTTATCGGCATTTCTCCCTGGTGCTGTATGGGACGATGCAGCCGAACGGCTGCTTCCGTATATTACCGACCTCCAATCGTCTTTGTTTATGACCCTGCTGCCGTTATTTCTGCAGGAAAGCGGCCGGGTGCTTTCTGCCGAGCGGGTCGCCGTGCGGAAGCAGGATAAACAGCTCGTACGGCACGTGCACCACCTGCTCGATGAAAGCTGGGATGCCTCTATCGAAAGACCCGGTGATTTTCACCGCACTGCTGCCCATGTCTCCCCTCTTTCTGTTGAAATTGCTGCTTACTGCCTTGAATACAGCGCCGGGCAGCCGGGAAAAGCGGCTTTGCTCAGACAGTACCAGGACAAGTGGCAGGACCTGCCGCCGTGGGTTTCCGGCGCCGAACTTCAACGTCTCGGCCTCCAGCCCGGACCCCTTTATAAATTTATTATAAGCGAAACCGAAAAAGGCATTATTAACGAAGAAATCACTTCCTCCAGAGAAGCACTGGATTATGCTGAATCCCTTATTCACAGCTATCAGTCCTAAATGAAAAAAGTCTGGGCGCATAGGCCCAGACTTTTTTTTATGCCTGCCATTTTTTAAATGCCAGAGTAGCGTTATGTCCGCCAAATCCAAAGGTATTGCTTAAAACGGCCTGGATATCACCTTTCCGGGCTTCGTTTGGAACGTAATCGAGATCACATTCCGGATCCGGCTCGTGCAGGTTAATAGTCGGCGGCACTACATTATCCTTTAAAGAAAGAATACTGAATATAGCTTCAATACCCCCGGTTGCCCCGAGCAGATGACCGGTCATCGATTTTGTTGAGCTCATCCATACACTGTCTGCATGGTCCTGAAATACCTTTCGTACAGCTGTCGTTTCAAATTTATCATTGTACTGCGTACTGGTACCGTGGGCGTTAATGTACTGAATGTCTTCTGCTGTAAGCCCTGCATCGTCCATAGCCATCTGCATGGAGCGCTGGGCACCTTCACCGTCCGGTGCTGGAGCTGTCAGATGATACGCATCTCCGGTAGAGCCGTAGCCGACGATTTCAGCATAAATTTCCGCGCCCCTCGCTTCGGCGGACTCCAGGCTTTCAAGCATCAGTATGCCCGCTCCTTCGCCCATTACAAACCCGTCCCGGTTTTTATCAAACGGGCGGGACGCCGTATTTGGATCTTCATTCATGGTAATCGCCTTTGCCGAACTAAAGCCTGCAATCGCCATTTTCGTAATCGGGGCTTCTGTTCCGCCTGTAATCATGGCATCGGCATCGCCGCGCTGAATCACTTTATATGCGTCTCCAATCGAGTTGGAGCCTGTAGCACAGGCCGTAACCGTACAGGAATTCACTCCTTTGGCACCTGTATAAATGGACACCTGGCCGGAAGCCATGTCCGGGATCATCATCGGTACAAAGAACGGGCTCACGCGTTTATAGCCGCGCTCCATGAAGTTCTGGAACTGAGTCTCATACGTTTCCATGCCGCCGATGCCAGAGCCTATCCAAACGCCGGTCCGTGCTGCATTTTCCTCTGTAATTGTATACCCCGCGTCCTCAAGCGCCTGCATGGAAGCTACAATAGCAAACTGGGTGAATCGGTCCATTTTCCGCAGTTCTTTTTTTTCCAAATAGGCCGACGGATCGAAGTCCGTTACTTCTCCCCCGATTTTCATCGGAAGCTCGGAGACATCCACCCTTTCGATAGCACTAATGCCGGAGATGCCGTCCACAGCATTTTTCCACGAAGATTCCACTGTCTGACCCAGCGGGTTGACTGTCCCCATTCCTGTTACAACCACTCGCCTGTTTTCATTCATGCTACTCTCTCCTTTGTTATCTTCCGCATTCTCATGTATATACTCCCTGCCTATGTATGAATCAGGCTGGATGTTTTCAATAGTCTGGGAATAATTTTATACGAGTCACGCACGGTTGTCTACTTTCTGCACGCCGTTTTATTCATATAATCTTTATTCCTCTACGAACGAACGGTGGTATGTCCATTCGGCGATCAGCGCTCCCGTGATAGCTGTAAGAATGGCCGTCGTCTGGCTTCCCTGAAAAAAATACACGACACCTAAATACACAGCAATCAATACGCAAATAAAAATAATTACCCCTGCTGCAGCACGTTTCACTGTCATGTCATCCCTCCCGCTGCTTACCGGCTTCCCGGCAATTATACAAGCAGAAACACGCTAATCCAAGTGATTATCCTCCTTTCTTCACATAAAAGAAACCGTCCCTGTATATTAGGAACGGTTTCACAGTCTAGCTAATGACCGAAGCGAGTATAGCCTTTTGTACGTGCAGCCTGTTTTCCGCTTCATCATAAACAGCTGAATGAGGGCCATCAATGACTGAAGCCGCCACCTCTTCCTCCCGGTGGGCCGGGAGGCAATGCAAAAAGACGTAGTCCTCTGCAGCTTTTGCCGTAAGCTCTTCAGAAATCATAAAGCCTTTAAAAGCCGCGAGTCGTTTCGCCTGCTCCTCTTCATAGCCCATGCTTGTCCATACATCCGTATAAATAACGTCTGCCCCTTCTGCCGCTTCTTCGGGGTCTTTCGTGCGGGTAACAGATGCTCCTGACTGCTCCGCCGCCTGCTCAATCTGCTTCCAAACGCCAGGATCCGGACCGTACCCTTCCGGCGCTGCGAGCACCGCGTCCATCCCCATTTTCACGCTTGCTATGATCCAGGAATGGGCGACATTGTTGCCGTCTCCGATAAAGACACTTTTCAGGCCCTCAAAGCTTCCTTTCCGCTCCTGCACAGTAAGCAAATCAGCAAGTGCCTGACACGGATGGTACAGATCCGTAAGAGCATTAATTACCGGCACATCTGCATGCTCTGCGAGTGCTTCGACTTTCCCGTGATCGTTTGTGCGGATCATCAACGCATCAACGTACCTCGAAAGCACTTTGGCTGTGTCTTTGATTGGCTCCCCTCGGCCGATCTGCATATCGCGGGGGCTCAGAAACAAAGAATGGCCTCCCATCTGGGTCATAGCTACCTCGAAGGACACGCGGGTTCTCGTCGACGCATTTTCAAAAATCATCCCAAGCGAGCGATGCGCCAGATGAGTATAATACGCAGCAGGATTTTTCTTCATGTCTGCTGCCAGTTCAAGCAGCTGTTTGATTTCCTCCGCGGAAAAATCAAGCAGCGTTAAAACGCTCTGCTGATTCAGAGTTGAGGCGGAATTATTCAGATTTGTTGCCATTTGCTACACTCCTTTTTCGGACAAAGCGTAATTTTGCAGCCACGATTCGATTGGTGCAGGCAGCTCCGGCGCTCCCTGAATCGCCTGAACCATCACACTCAGCGTACGTGCATTTGTTACGATCGTTTTACGTTCAATTAACGCCTTCTGGCGGCGCTCTTTTCCTGTTTTATGACCGATCTCCGGAATACTGATAAATGCTGAAGCATCCTCTGAGTGAATCCATTCGTCAAAAGGCGTGTGCTGCGAAAACACTAATGTGTAGCCCAGGCTTTCGAGCTTGTCCAGAGATGGTTTTGCTTTGTCATATTCCCCGTCCGCAATTTCGCAGTAGACGCTTCCGGTCTTTTTGAATAGAAGAGGGATTTGCGTTTCCGACCAGGCAAATGCTTTCTGAAAGGCCCCGGAAAGATCTTTTGATATGCCGATCAGCTCCCCGGTGGATTTCATTTCTGCTTCGAGCACCGGGTCAAGCCCGCTTAATTTATCGTTGGAAAAGACCGGTGCTTTGACTGTGTAATAGCCCGGTTCTTCGTGAAGTCCTTTTTCATCTGTCCACGTTTTAAGTGAATGACCGAGCAGCAGGTGCACCGCTCCTTCAATCACTTTTTCGCCGGTAATTTTGGCAAAGACCGGCACCGTGCGCGATGCTCTTGGATTAATTTCAATCACGTACAATTCACCGCCATCGTAGACGAACTGGATATTAAAGATACCGTGAAAATCCATGCCTTCCGCAATTTTCTGCGTATAATCCACCAGAAGCTGTTTCACCTCTTCGCTGATGCTGAAAGGAGGCGTTACTGCCATCGAATCGCCTGAATGAACACCTGCTTCCTCCACGTGTTCAAATATACCGGGTATCCATATGTCTTTGCCGTCTGTTAACACATCCACCTCAAGCTCTGTGCCCGGCTTGTAGGAGTCAATTAATATTGGATATTCAATATCGTTGGCCGGGTCTTCAATATATTCCACCAGCTCTTCTTCTTTGGTCGCAATCGCCATGCCGCGGCCGCCGATGACGTAGGAAGGTCTTAGAAGCACCGGATAGCCGATTTCTTCTGCCTGCTTCAGCGTTTCCTCTCTGCTGTGGCCGGAGACTCCCGGAATATGCGGAACATTCACCTGCTTCATAAACTGGTAGAACCGGTCCCGGTCCTCGAGCTGATCAATAATGTCAGACGTCGTGCCGAGCACTTCCATTCCTGCTTGTTCAAGTGATTCAGTAAGCGAGATTCCTGTCTGCCCGCCAAGCTGAACGATCACTTTCGTTACGCGCTCTTCCCTGGCTACGTGAAGCACGTCTTCCGCCGTGAGCGGCTCAAAGTACAAATGATCCGCCATTTCAAAGTCGGTGCTTACCGTTTCTGGGTTGTTGTTTACAATGACTGCCTCGTAGCCGGCTTCTTTCAATGCCCGTGCCCCGTGCACCGAGCAGTAATCAAATTCAATGCCCTGCCCGATGCGGATCGGGCCGGAACCGACGACCAGCACTTTATTTTCGATCGGTTCGGCCTGGCGGTCGCTTTCCTTGTACCAGCTGGAATAGTAGTAAGGAGTCTCCGCAGTGAATTCCGCTGCACACGTGTCCACCATGTGATAGGAAGGGAACATGTTGAGCTCTTTTCTCATCTGAAGTATTTCTCCGATTTTCACTCCGGAGAGGGCGTGCAGCTGTTCATCCGTAAAACCAGCCTTTTTCCATATCAGCAGCTGCTCTTCGCTCCACTCTTCCCAGGAAAGTTCTGCAATATCTTTTTCTTTTTGAATAAGGGCAGAAAAGGTCCGCAGGAAAAAATACTGAATGCCGGTTTTTTCATGAATGGTTTCCATATTTCCGCCGCGGCGAAGCCATTCCATAATGTAAAAGAACCGCTTATCGTTCTGCTGCAGGATTTCGTTCAAAATATTTTCATCAGCTGTTTCCCTGCATTCCGGAAGAGCCAGCCCGTCAAGTTTGATTTCAAGCGATCTTACCGCTTTCTGCAGCGCAGCCTCCAGATTTCTTTCAATAGCCATGACTTCTCCCGTCGCCTTCATCTGGGTGCCGAGCGTGCGGTCTGCGTAGGAAAACTTGTCAAACGGCCAGCGCGGAAACTTCACTACTACATAGTCGAGCGCCGGTTCAAAGCTCGCATACGTATGACCGGTGACCGGGTTCAACAGCTCATGAAGGTGATACCCGATGCTGATTTTGGCTGCCATACGGGCAATTGGATAACCGGTTGCTTTAGAAGCAAGAGCAGAAGAACGGCTCACTCTCGGGTTTACTTCGATCAAATAGTATTGCTTGCTGACCGGGTCGAGTGCAAACTGGATATTGCATCCGCCTACAATCCCAAGTGCCCGGATAACCTTTAGCGAGGAGCTCCGAAGCATCTGGTACTCTACGTCCGTCAGGGTCTGGGACGGGGCCACCACGATGGAGTCTCCAGTATGAACGCCTACCGGGTCGATGTTTTCCATGTTGCACACAGTGATGCACGTGTCATTGGCATCCCGCATCACTTCGTACTCAATTTCTTTAAACCCGGCTATGCTCTTTTCCACCAGGCACTGATGAATCGGGCTTGCCTCCAGCCCGCCTTCGATGATATAACGAAGCTCTTTTTCATTCTGGGCAATGCCGCCCCCGCCTCCACCGAGTGTGTACGCCGGGCGCACGATAATCGGATATCCGGTTTTCTCCGCAAACGCGAGTGCTTCTTCTTTTTTTTCAACTACCTCGCTTTCAGGCACCGGTTCGTTTAGTTCGTGCATGAGCGCACGGAATGCTTCTCTGTCTTCTCCCTGCCGGATGGATTCAATCGGCGTACCGAGAAGCTTCACCCCATGCTTTTCGAGCGTCTGCTGTTCGGAAAAAGCAAGCGCGAGGTTTAACCCGGTCTGTCCGCCAAGGGTGGCAAGCACTCCGTCCGGATGCTCCTGTTCAATGATCCGCTCCACTGTTTCTACGGTAAGCGGCTCAAAATATACTTTATCGGCACAGGTATTATCTGTCATTACAGTTGCCGGGTTGTTATTCAACAGGATCACTTCAATATTTTCTTCCCTAAGCGCCAGGCATGCCTGGGTACCTGAATAATCAAATTCTGCAGCCTGCCCAATGACGATCGGGCCAGAGCCGATCACCAATACTTTATTTATTTCTTTATCTCTAGGCATAGGTGGCTTCTCTCCCTTTATTCTCTATCGTTTCGAGAAATTCATCAAAAATTTCCTCGCTGTCTGCAGGACCCGGGTGGGCTTCCGGGTGAAACTGGGCTGTCATGATTGGAAACTTCGTATGCATCATGCCCTCTACCGAACCGTCATTGACGTTTTTGTATTTTATCCGGAACGACTCTTTTGGAAGAGACGCATCTGTGACAACATAGCTGTGGTTTTGAGAGCTCATAAATACTTTGTTCGTTTCCAGGTCCTGTACCGGCTGATTGGCACCTCGGTGACCGAAACGAAGTTTTTCCGTGTTTCCGCCGAACGCAAGCGCGAGGAGCTGGTGCCCGAGGCAGATGCCCAAAGTCGGGTAGGTTTCGGCAAGCTCCTTATAGGTGCTCAAGTAATGTTCAAGCTGCTTCGGGTTGCCGGGGCCGTTGGAAAACAGCAGGCCATCAGGCGCCAGAGCTTTAATGGTTTCCTTCGGCGTATCGTAAGGCACAATTGTAACCTTGCATCCTTTTTTGTTCAGCTGATCCACCATCGACTGTTTGTAGCCAAAGTCCATTAATACTACGTGCCGGTCACCGCCGCCGATCGTTATCTGTTTATCCACCGTTACTGTATCAATCACATCGCGCTCTCCAAGCAGCTCGTATTCTCCGACATTCACAGACTCTGGATCCCCGGTCATTACTGCTCCCATATCGCCTTTTTCCCGGATATTTTTGACCAGTGCGCGCGTGTCCACGTTTTCCATAACGGGAATTCCGGCTGCAAGCGCTGCCTCTGCCAGCGTCTGGTCTCCTTCATAGTGACCCGAAGTACTGCAGGCTTCGCTGACAATGATACCTGCCGGCTGCGGCTGCGTACTTTCATTATCTGTTGGATTTACACCGTAATTTCCGATTAGCGGATAAGTAAAAACAACTATCTGGCCGTGAAAGGAAGGATCTGTCATCACTTCCTGGTAGCCGGTCATTCCTGTAAAAAATACAATTTCCCCATACGTATCCGGAAAGGCTTGCTGCCAGCTGCCTTCAAATATTTCGCCTGTTTCCAATTTTATATAACTTTTCATCTACAAACCCTCCTGGTACGTTTTTATTGTTCAAGCACTTCTGTCAGTGCTGCTGCGGCTTTTTCCAAGTCATTGTACGAAATTGTCAGCGGCGGCAGAAGTCTCAGCGTGTTAGGCCCTGCAGCAATCAACAGAAATCCTTTTTTCTGCATGGCCAGTACGTAAGGTGCTGCGCTGTCGGTAAGCTCTATGCCGATCATAAGTCCCGGGCCGCGTATTTCTTTCACCCCGGGCAGGGAGGAGATTTTTTCTTCAAGAAGCTTCGTGAAAAAGTGCCCCTTTTCTGCTGCCATCTTCGGAGCGTTGATACTCAACAGCTTTTGGAGCGTTCCTTCTACAGCAGCCATAGCAAGCGGATTTCCGCCAAATGTGGAGCCGTGTGCACCGGGGCCGAAGGCTTCCTGTAAATATCCTTTGCCGATCATCGCCCCTACCGGAAACCCGTTACCAAGAGCCTTTGCCGTCGTTACGATATCAGGATCCACACCTGCCTGCTCATAGGCAAACATCGTACCGGTGCGTCCCAGACCAGTCTGTACTTCATCTACTATCAGAAGCGCTCCGTGCTGCCTGGCAAGCTCCGCGGCTTTTTGAATAAATGCCGGATCTCCCGGAATGACACCGCCCTCTCCCTGCACCGGCTCAAGCATAATTGCCGCAGTGTTTTCATCCACAGCCTTCTCCAGTGCATTCACATCGTTATACGGTAAATATTCAAAGTCTTCGAGCATGCGGCCGAAGCCCTGATGAATGGCATCCTGGCCGGTTGCTGCCATGCTTCCGTATGTCCGCCCGTGAAAAGACTGGACAAAGCTTTGGATTTTCGTGCGCCCGGTATATTTTCTCGCGCACTTTATAGCTGCTTCATTTGCCTCCGTACCGCTGTTTGCAAAAAATACTAGATCTAAGCCTGTAAGCTTCGTCAAAAGCTCTGCAGCACGCTCCTGCTGTTCATATTGAAAAAAATTGGAACCGTGCCATCCAGCGTGCAGCTGTTTCTCTACATGCTTTATCACATCGGGATCACCGTGGCCAAGATTGACAACGCTGATTCCAGCCATTAGGTCCGTGTATTCTTTACCCTCTTTATCCGTTACGGTACAGCCTTCCGCATGCGAAAAAGTGAGCTCCCATCTTTTATACGTTTCGAATAGATGTGATTTCTGTTCTGTCTGCTGCATGGTTCTCCTCCTTTCAAGTCAGGGACGGAGCCTGGACCTGTTCTCTTATGATTGCCGTTCCCTTCAGCTTTCCGTCTGCTTCGTCTGTATGTCCATCCGCACCGGCAATAACGACCTTTTCCAAATCCCCGGTCAGGCTTGCTGCTGCCGCCTGGACTTTCGGTATCATTCCGCCGTAAATTTCTCCATCGTAGATGTGCTGCTCGAGCTTTTCTACATGAATATAGTCAGCTTTGTTTCCGTCAATAAGCACACCTTCAACATCTGTAATAAACAGAAGCTCTTTTGCGCCTACTGCCTGTGCGACGGCCGAGGCAGCCGCGTCAGCATTCACATTTAATTTTTTTCCGTTTTTATTCGCTGCAATAGGAGCGATCACCGGCACAAATCCACTTTCCAGCATAGAGTGTATGCAGGAGGTATTAACGTTTACGACGTTGCCGACGAGCCCGAGATTTTGATCAGCCACCTGTTCTGCTTCCAGAAGTCCTCCGTCAATACCGGACATGCCAAACGCCGGAGCGCCGGCGGACTGCAGGGAGGAAACGAGGCATTTATTCACTTTTCCGGAGAGAATCATTTCTGCTACTTCAAGCACCTCGGGCGTTGTTTTTCGCAGCCCGTTTACAAACTCGCACTCAATCTGCAGCTGTTCAAGCATACGGTTAATTTCAGGGCCTCCCCCGTGCACAAGCACCGGATTCATGCCTTTTTCTTTCATCGCAGCTATACTCTTGAAAAATTCAGCTGTTAGTTTATTTACTGTGGAACCGCCGCATTTGACTACAGTGATGCTGTTCATGCTCTTCTCCTCCTTCTTTCCCTACGTCCGGTATCCGGCGTTAATTCTTACATAATCATACGTCAGGTCGCATCCCCATGCTTTGCCGCTCCCATTCCCCACGTGGAGGTTCACCGTTATCTCCACCGTGTCATTTTCCAGATACGCTTTTGCATCCTCTTCGGAAAAATGCACTGGGGTGCTTGCTTTCAAGGTTTCTACCGGTCCTACGGATATATCCACCGTATCGGGATCAAGCTCTACTTCGCTGTAACCGAGAGCGACAATCACCCGCCCCCAGTTGGCGTCTGTGCCGTATACAGCGGTTTTCACCAGGTCTGATCCGACGATCTGCTTGGCTGCCTGGCCGGCTTCTTCATCTGTAGCGGCACCTTCGACCTTCACTTCAATCAGCTTGGTGGCACCTTCCCCGTCTCTCGCAATCTTTTTCGAAAGGGCTTCACATGTCTCTTTCAATCCGGTAACGAACGCGTTCCAATCAGGGTGACCGGGATGCAGCGGGCTGTTTTCCGCCTTGCCGCTCGCCATGACGACTACCATGTCATTCGTTGAGGTGTCTCCGTCAATCGTAATCCGGTTAAACGTTTTGTTCGTTATTTCTGAAAGCGCCGTCTGCAGATGGGCGGGTTCAATGGCAGCGTCCGTCGTTACAAATCCGAGCATTGTGGCCATGTTGGGATGTATCATTCCGGAGCCTTTCGCTACGCCTCCGATAAACACTGCTTTATTGTCCACCCACGTCTGAAAGCATGCGTGCTTTCCAGCAACATCTGTGGTCATGATTGCTTCATTAAAATCCTGAGCCCGTTCAAATCCGGTTTCCGGCTCGAGGTGGGCAATGCCTTCATTTATTTTATCCATCGGCATCGCTTCGCCGATCACACCGGTAGAAGTTACAGCTACCTGATGCTCCGGCAGACCGAATTTTTCGGCGCTATTTTTTCTCATGGTATAGGCGTCCTCGAGTCCCTGTCTTCCTGTGCATGAATTGGCATTCCCGCTATTGACGACGATTGCCCGAAGCTTTCCCTCTTTGGCAATGCTTTCTTTCGTCACCTGCAGCGGTGCTGCCTGGATTTTATTCAACGTATATACAGCGGCACTCGACGCTGGCACGTCACAAATAATAGCTCCGAGATCTTTTCTTTTTCTTTTGACCTTTGTATGAATTCCCGCTGCGGAGAAACCGGCAGGACTTAAAATGCTTCCTCCCGATACTTCTATTACCTGCTCTGCTGTCGATGCCTCTACCATGATTTTTCTTCCTTTCTTATGGATAAACCGGAAGCTGAGAAATTCCTTCTGTCTCATCTGCTCCCAGCATCACATTCATATTTTGTATCGCCTGCCCCGAGGCGCCTTTAACTAAGTTATCAATTACTGAAACGACCGTCAGCCGGTCGGTGCGCTTGTCTACTGTCCAGCCGATATCGCAAAAGTTACTTCCATATACTTCTTTTGTTTCTGGAAATGTTTTTTCTCCCCGTATTCTGACGAAAGACTCTTTGTCATATGCCTGATGAAGAAGCTCTTCAATATGACCGCTTTTCGTCCCGTCGGTAAGCGGCATATACATAGTAGCTAAAATGCCCCTCGTCATCGGCACGAGGTGAGGGCTGAACGTGATGGGGTGATTTCCACCCGTATGCATGTCCAGTGCCTGTTCGATCTCCGGTGTGTGCTTATGCTCATTCACTTTATAAATTTTAAAATTTCCATCCATTTCACTGAAGTGAGTGACCGCTGACGGTGTCCGTCCCGCTCCTGTAGTGCCTGTTTTAGCATCAATGATGATGTTCGAAGGGTCAATCACATCCTTACCCACCAGCGGCAGAAGGCCAAGAAGCACTGCTGTCGGATAGCACCCCGGATTTGACAACAAAGAAGCGCCTGCCACATCCTCTCTATTCCACTCCGTCAAACCGTAGACGGCTTCCTGAAGCAGGGAGTCCGGTGCGCTTTGACGCTGGTACCACTGTTCGTAGGTTCCTGCGTTCTTCAGCCGGAGATCCCCGGACAAATCAATGACTTTCGTGTGTGCTGCAATAGTTTCGCTCCATTCCGCTGATATGCCGGGCGGCGTGGAAAGAAATACAACATCATATGCGGACCAGTCAGCCGTTTCAAGCGGCCGCAGAATTTCATTATATAAATCTTTCATATGCGGATACATATCAGAAAGCTTCGTGTTTTGCTTCGAGGAGGAGTAAACATCTATTTGTTCAACGCCGCGGTGCTGGGCCAGCATGCGTAGTAATTCCACTCCTCCGTAGCCAGTTGCTCCAATAATAGCTGTATTCATAAAGTTGCACCTCTATTTATCTTTATACAATATGTTCTGGTGATTATTATAAGTCTGAATATATATTAATGCAACTGTATTTTTATTTTTTCTTCATATTTTTTCACTTCCGGCAGAAGCTGAGTTTATTAAGCTTTTTCTAATTGTTAAGCCTTTTTCCGGGGAATATAGTTTATGTATGAAAATGTACAATTGATGTATAAATGAGTAGAATGCTTTTATCCTTTTTATCACGTGGCAGGTATTCCTTTTCTTTTCTTTTTGCTTTTGTTCCAGTAAAATAAAGAGCGGATCGTGAAAAACACTGTTTCTATACAGTCGTACAGACGCATTTATATTTCCACCAGGAAAGAAGAGGTTTTTATGAAAAAACATTTGATAGCTCTTGATCTAGACGGGACGCTTTTAAAAGATGATAAAACAATTTCCACAAAGACCTGGAAAGTAATACAGCAGGCTAAACAAGCCGGGCATACAATAGCTATAGCTACCGGCAGACCATACCGCGCCAGTAAAATGTACTACCAGCAGCTCGGCCTTTCTACGCCTATCGTTAACTTCAACGGAGCCTATGTTCATCATCCGGCCGATCGCTCTTTCCGCTCCTTCCATGAACCGCTTGACCTGGATCTTGCCAGGACAGTGATTGAGACCTGCCGCAAGCTAAACGTTCAAAACATGCTTGCTGAAGTTCTCGATGACGTGTATATGGATGAGCATGATGAATCCTTTATCGATCTTCTGGCTTTCCAGGGACCGGTAACCGGGGCCGGGAGACTTGAAAGAGTGCTTTCAAACTCTCCTACTTCTCTGCTCGTGTATCCACAGGAAGGAACAGCTGAACGCCTACAGGACCTACTCTCGTCCAGTGAAGCCAAGGGCATGCACCAGCGCTCGTGGGGAGAGCCTCACCATATGATTGAAATTATAAAAAAGGGAAATCACAAAGCAAACGGTCTCGAAAAGGTCGCTGCTTATGCGGGGCTCTCGATGGAGGATGTGATTGCTTTCGGGGATGAGGATAATGATCTGGAAATGCTTGAAGCCGCCGGCACCGGACTTGCCATGGGAAATGCGAGTACAGACACAAAATCAGTGGCCAATGAAGTCATTGGTACAAATGAAGAAGACGGCATCGCCCATTATTTAGAAGAGAGATTAAAGCTTTCCTCGGACGACACGGTGCTTTTTAAAAATTAAACGCGTGATTTTGAATAAGGATGTGTTCAAACGATGCAGGTGTATAAAGTACCTACAGATACCGAACAGTATGTGAGAAATCAAATAGCAGATCTGCTCATGGGACAGATGGATTCCATTGGCATGAAGGATGCTTACCGGTTTCTGCAGCGGGCTATTGATCTTTCCCTTGACTCCGACTCCACTGCTCATATTTTTGTAGCCGAAACGGAGGAACAGATTGTCGGAGCTGCTTTTTTAAATATTGGCATTAGTCTTGAAAAGGGAGGCTATTATGTCTGGCTGAATGATCTCTACGTGGATCAGCAGTACCGGAACCGGGGTATTGCCAAGAAACTTCTGTTAAAAATTATTTACTGGGCAGAGCATAATGACATCAAAGGCATTGAATTGGAAACCGGAGTGAACAACGCAGCCACAAAAGCATTGTATAATTCCCTCGGCTTTTACGACGTTATTTCCAAGCGTTACGGCTTCCGTTTTTAAGTTCTGTCTTCCCTTTAATGGGGAGGCTTTTTTTATTGCCGGTAAGCCGTATAAAAAAGCATAAGAACACCTTTGACTTTTTCCGGGCCGGTATTAATATAGGCATGGGAGTGGTCCGCCCGGAAACGCAGCGCGTCACCAGGCTTCATTAATTGTATACTTTCCTCTTTCGTCTTTACTTCCATCGCCCCTTCGTGTACAAAAATGTATTCCTCTACTCCAAATGGGTGGGCAGAGGAATAATGGTTTCCCCCAGGAGCCAGTACAAATTCATACCATTCGATTGGAGCCTGTTCGTGTTTGGAAAAAATATTCCGGACTGCGTAGCCGTTCTCCCCTTCGAGCCAGGCAGCTTTATCAGCGGAAACAAATTCAATGTCCGGCCGCTGCTGCTGCAGAAATGCGGAAAAACCTACACCCATCCCTTCTGCAATTTTCCACATCGTCGTAATCGTCGGGTTCGAGGCCCCGCGCTCAATCTGTCCAAGCATCGGCTTGCTTACTCCTGTTGCTTCAGACAGTCTATCCAGACTCCACCCACGTTCATGGCGAAGCTGACGTAATGTTTTGCCGATTTCTTTTCCAATTGATTCTTTCATTTTTTCACCTCTGTTGTATAATATAACATACAAACGTACAATATAATTAAATAGAGAGGAGTTTCTTATGAGTAATACAGCTGCATTAGAACACTCCTGGACCACCGGTCTTACTCAGGGTCTTCCTATCGCCGCCGGATATGTTCCTGCTGCTTTGGGATTTGGCCTGCTTGGTGCTAACAGCGGGCTCTCCATATTTGAAACAGCACTTATGAGTATTATCATTTTTTCCGGCGCCGCCCAGTATATGGCTATTGGGCTTATTACTGCCGGGGCCGGTTTATACAGCATTTGGATTTCCACGTTTCTCATAAATATCCGGCATTTATTAATGAGCGCTTCTGCCAAACAATCTCTTTTCTCAGATTCAAAATGGAAACAGGCGGTGTTAGCATTTGGACTAACAGACGAAGTCTTTGCGCTGATTTCTTCTAGAAGGAATAAAACGACCGTATTTTTCGGTATTGGGGTCTTTTTGGCAGCATATATCAGCTGGGTCGCTTTTTCATGTGCCGGATATTATTTTGGCGCCTTTTTTCCGGATTATCTGCAGATCAGCATGGACTTTGCCTTATATGCCCTGTTTGCAGCACTGTTGTTCCCCGCAATTTTAAAATACCGGATGGCTCTTTACACCGCTGGCTTAAGCGCAGCTATCAACACGTTTCTTGGGATCTGGCTTTCTTCAGGATGGGCTATTCCAGCTGCAATGGCAGCCTCAGTCATTATTATCGTATATGTCAGTTCCTTTAAGCAGAAAAAGGGGGGTCAGCCATGAACATGCTTCTTTTAATCATTGGAATGGGCGTTATTACATACGTAACGAGAGTGGTTCCTTTCTTTTCGTTAAATATTAACCGGCTGCCCGTTTCCGTGCAGCAGGCACTTCAGCTCATTCCGTATGCTGCGCTCGGAGCCCTTCTGCTTCCGGGAGCCCTGCGTTCCCCTCCTGATGCCTGGTTCGGCATGCTCGGTCTCTGCATTGCCTTTTTGATCGCTTTTACAGGCGGCAGGTTCACTGCTATCATTTGCGGTACTATTGGTCTGCTTTCCCTTGCTGCTTTTTTTATTTATTGATACTAAAAAGCAGGAGCTGGTAAAGCTCCTGCTCTTACGGGGTGTCGGATGTTTCCAGAGCCGGAGCATCCAGATTTTCAGCAAGAATCTGGAATTCTGCCTGGTACGAATTTTCAGGGTCGAGAAGATCTGCATCAAGCTCTCCGTCCCACCTTCGTATGTTTCCGGCATTGATCTCCACAGATTTCTCCGCCTGCGTAAACACCTTTCCCTCCGAATAAATATAAACTGGGTCGGATTCACCCTCTTCTTTAATAATAACTTCTATTTCCTGGCCATCCGAAAAATCCAGCTTCATTTCTCCGCTGCCCGTATTTTCAAATTCCAAATGCCAGGCGTTGTTTTCAGTGTCCAGAGTGCCGACAAGCTCCCAATCATTTTTTGTCATTGAAGCTTCCTGACTTCCGGCGGAAGGCTCTTCAGTAGTCTGTTCGCTGCCGCAAGCAGCGGCAGGGAGCATACAGAAACATACCAGTACTGCAGCTAACCACCTTTTTACGGCCATCTCTCTCACTTCCCGGCTTTTATTTTGATTAGTCGTCTTTACGGAACAGCCCGAACACCGTCGTCGTGTTAATAATGTTTGTGAATGCCTCCGGATCTGCTTCCTGCACTACCTGCTGGAGCGTGTACATTTCGTACCGTGTAATCACTGTCATTAATATTTCTTTTTCACTTGCATCAAATCCTCCCCGGGCAGGGATCCGTGTGATCCCTCTGGTCAGATTTTGATGAATGGCATCCCGCATCTCGTCCGGGTTTTTCGTTACGATTAAAGCCGTAAGCTTTACGTGTCGTGTGTGAATAGTATCTATGACCCTTGAGCCGACATACAGCGTTACCAGGGTGTACAAGGAACTTTCCCAGTTGTACAGAAAGCCGGCTGCTATAACGATGACCCCGTTTAGCAGCATGAAATACGTACCGACCGGACGGTCTCCCATACGTGCGAGCACCAGGGCCACAATATCCAGTCCACCCGCAGAAGCCCCCCATTTCAAGGCTACAGCGGCTCCTGCAGCTGTAATTGCCCCGCCAAAGACACTGTTTAATAAAATGTCTCCCGACAGCTCCGTAATAGGTATAAGATCAAGAAAAAACGTTGTCAGTGCTACGTGTAAAAAGCTGTAAAATGTAAACAGCCGTCCTACTTTAAACCAGCCGAGCATAGCAATCGGTATATTGATCAGAAACAAAAGTACGCCGGTGGAAAGCGGTAGAAAGCCGGCAATAATCTGTGCAATACCTGTAGCTCCACTCGCAAATACATTTGCCGGCTCCAAAAACAAGTTCAGGCCGACAGCCATAATCAAAGCCCCGAATACGATAACCAGGACACGTATGACTTCCGATACGATAGATGAATGGCTTGTAAGCATAGTTATCCTCCTTTCTACTGCACGTTTACTTTAAATATGGGAAGCGGCCCATTCTGAAGCCGCGATCATACCTTCTCTCGTTACTTTATGACCCGCTTCCTGCTGCAGATAATAGGCCTGCCCCGAGGAAGTTCTATCCGGAAGACGTTCATAAAAGCGATAAGATAATTCGTAAGGTACAACGTCATCTTCTTTTCCATGCCAAAAAAAGATAGGTTTTGCTTCCACTTTGGCGGGATCAAGGGAAAGATCATACGTAGCCAGTTTGTCTAACAGGTCCTGCTCCTCGCGTTCCGAGAGCTCCCAGTCAGACGTTTTCTTCAATGAGCGTATCTGTTCTTCGGCCATTGCTTTCCAGGACGGAGATCCCATCATAATCATGCCTCCCTGGATCCACTCGAAGGACTTGAGTGCCCCGCATGAAATGATACCTCCCATGGATGTACCAGAAACATACGTCCGACCGCTGTCAATCCATTCATATGTATTCATTTCATTCAGCAGAGCTTCGGTTTCCTCCACCGCCTGCATGACAATATTCCAAAACGCATAGTTTCTCCTGCCAGGGTCCATATCACCTTCGCGTTCTCCGTGATGAAGAGCATCCGGGAGCACGACCCGTATTCCCTTTTCTGCCAAATAATAGGCAAAGGAAAGATTCTGCTCTTTACTGCTGCCAAGGCCATGCCAAAATAAAACCGTTGGCTGCGGATGGTGTTTATCTGCCTGTTTAGAGATATGCAGGCTTGGAATATCTGCGATCGTTTGCTTTTCGATAGTAATCATGCCAGTCCATCCTTTACAGCCGTTATAGTAGTACACTCTGAATATTGTACCCCAGTAAAGCAATTATTGAAAAGACCGAAGCCTTCCATTTCCTTCAATCCGCTTTAAAAACAAAAAAAGACAGCTGCGTGCATAAGCACTTCGACAGCTGTCTTTCCGTTGTCTATTTTTCATCTTCTTCCTTTGCTGTCCGGAGTGGTTCTTCCTCTTTTTCCTCCGCTTCTTCATAATGAAGGACAGAGTATTGAGCACCTTCAGAAACCATTTTGTTGTCTTCAAAATCCTGAGGATCCGGATTACCTACGGTTTCATTCAATTCTTTATCTTCTTCTTCTTTTGTTTTGCCGCCTACTTTGGCTGCTGTACGCTTTGATACGTCTTTCACCTGCGCTCTTGTTTCTCCGTCTTTAAGAAAATAAACGGCTGCGCCAACAATCAGTACTGTCAATACGGTCCATAAAATACTATTTTTCTGCATACCATACGCCTCCTGTCTCAATCAACTGAATTCATTGCTCTTTTCGCTATTTCCCAAATCAGTTAATACTAAACCCTTCATGTTTATAGAAAAGAAGACATACTCAGGCCTTTCAGTGAAAACTACTGGGGCTGTTGTACAAAAAACTGCAGAAATTATTCTGCAGCTTCTTCGTGGTTATTTTTTATATAAATCGTTTACGTCCTTCAGCGGATTTTCCATGCCTGAATTTGTTTCGTCATCCCAGGCGAGCATTCCTCCGGCAAAATTATAAACATTTTCAATTCCATTGTCCTGAAAATACTGGGCCGTATGCTGGCTTCTCGAGCCACTTCGACAGATAAACACGTATGATTCATCTTTTTTAAACTGGTCGATCACTTCAGGGACCTGATTCATTGGAAGAAGAGGTACGCCTGGTATATGACGTTCTTCATATTCGCCCGGCTCTCTTATATCGATCATGATCGGTGTTTTTTTACCGTTATTATATTGTTCCTTCAGTTCGTCTACATCCAACTGGCGGATTCCTTCTAAATCGTAAGCCAATATCGTTCATCCTTTCTATTTTAGCTTTCTGATTCATTCTACCACCTGTGCGCCAATTCGTTAAAAGTCTTATACCTTACAATAATGCGTGTCTGATACAATAATGTAAGAATAGGAGGCGGTCAGCTTGCATAATGATATTATTTCGCTATTTCCAGAAGCAGTGCCCCAGGAGCACTGGAAGGAAATCACCCAACCCGAACAACACTTTTATTACAGGCTTCCGGATGGTACACAATTGGCTATTCCCATTCATTCACTCTCGGCCCGGGAAAAGCACCTGCTCGAAACTGTGCTCACGCCCGTATCCCCCGGCAGCTGGGAAGATTCTCCCTGGGAGGCCTATCTTCAGGCAAAAAGTGATACGCTTCCTGAGCATATCCCCAGCCCGTTTCGTTTTTTATTTCTTGAAGGCTCCAGCCTTTACCGCTGGAAAAACGATATTTACGATACTCTTCTTGAATATTACCAGCGCTCTGTCATTCTTACCGTCCTCGGGGACGAAAAGCTTCTTGCTGTTATTCCGGATGATGATTCAGACGAAGAGGAAGTATTTGAGGCCCAGGAATTATCAACCCTGCTGATGGGAGACACGATGGTTGATGCTTCTGTTTATTGCGGAAGAAAGGTCTACCGCAGTGAAAATATACGTTTAATTTATCAGCAGGAACAGGAGATGTTTTCATTTCTCCAGGAGCAGCAGCCATCCAGGCGCTCTTTTGCCCCATTTGAAGCGCTGCCCGGCATTCATATGGTTGAAAGTACCCGGTTCTCTAAAAAAGAACTGCTCCATTATGCTCTAAGTGGTCTCGAACAGGATGAAGAATTAATGCACACTCTTTATACTTTCTTCCTAGAAAACTTAAACAGCAGCGCTACCGCCAAAAGGCTCCACCTGCACAGGAATACGCTGAAATACCGCCTCGACAAAGTGACCGACCGGCTTGGCATCGACGTCAAACAGTTTCTGCACGCTGCCCCGCTCTTTTTACTTCTTCAGGCGCAGTATGGTTCGGGCATTGCATAGGCTATATTTTTTTTACTTTATTGGAGAGCGTACCGATCGCCTCCACATGAACGTCCACAGCATCCCCGTCCTTTAAATACTTAGGAGGATTGAACCCTGAGCCGACACCAGCCGGTGTGCCCGTAGCAATAACATCACCCGGACGGAGCGTCATGCCCCTGGATAATTGTTCGATCAGTTCTTCAATATCAAAGATAAGATCCGACATACTGCCCGACTGCCTTTTTTCTCCATTTACATAGGTTTCCAGCTTCCAGTCTGAGGGCTGGCCGGAGGGACCGACAGTAACATACGGGCCGATTGGACCGTACGTGTCCCCGCTTTTTCCAAGGAAAAACTGCTGGTGACGCTTTTGTACGTCCCGGGCAGTGATATCGTTGAACAAGGTGTACCCGAATACATAATCCATTGCATTTTCTTTTGAAATCTGCCGTCCAGCTTTTCCAATAACGACAGCTATTTCCCCTTCATAATCCAGAGCTTCTGTAAATGATTCGTCCAGTTCTATCGTGCCTCCATCCGCTACTAATGACGAAGAAGATTTTGTAAATACCAGCGGTGCCTCCGGAGCATTTTGCGCCCCCATTTCTGCAGCATGATCAGCGTAATTTTTTCCGATGCAGATAATATTCTGCCCCTCACGGTTAACCGGCGGGAGCACGTTTACATTTTCGGCAGCATATGTCTTGAATTGGTGACGGCTTTCTGTATAGTCCCTCCACCGCTCTACAAGCAGCGCCTTTCCGTTAACGGTTTCTTCGAGCCATTTCCTCAAATCCCCGTTTTCCCCAATTTCTAGATCGACATACACATCAAATTCTTCATCGTATCCGGCAAGAAAAGAATGGCCGTTTTGTTCCACTGCTGCGATCCGCATGATTATTCTCCTCCTTGAACACTATTCTGTCTGTTCAGCTTCAATCGTTACTCCGTCGAGCTCCAGGCTCTCCCCGTTCAGCAGCCTGCTTTCGGCTTCTAGCGCGGGTTCTCTCCACTCCTGCTCATAAGCTTCTTCAAAATCTACACGGGAGTGGTTAAAAAACAGGCCATTTCCAGCTATATAAGGCTCGTACGAGTCCAGAAAGGCCTCTTCGCCCGTTACCTGGACACGGACAAGAACATTACTCCCATCCCACTGGTCGTTTTTATAATACCCAAAAGCATACACGTTATCGAGTACCGCATAAGAGCCCAGGGGAATAATCACTTTTGTTTCCTGCGCTTCTTCAAGGCTGTCTGAGGTTATTAATTGTTCTCCCGGCTGCAGACGGTCGGCAAAGCTGAAGCTCAAATAAAAAAATAATCCCACTATAAAAACAGCGAGCAACGGGGAAAGCAGCCGCTCTGTCCGCTTTGACCGGTTAGCGCCAGCCCGGTGCAGCGCATACGCCGCTGCTCCTCCTATTATTAGTGTAACAATGGCGCAGATGACATAAAAAACCCAGGGAGTGATTGTCCAAATCATTGTCTAATCCTTTCTTTGTACCTTCGTTAAAAATTCCTTTCCTATCGTATCACATCCTCCCTCTCCATCAGAAACAGAAGCTTTTTCCTTCAATCATATATACGGGTTTATTTCTATATGAAAGCGGTAATACAAACTTAAATACCTCAGGGGGGATCGTTGATGAATAAATTGCATACCTCACTGGCTGTCTGGGCACTCTTTTTGTTTGTTATGGCCCTTGTCCTCCCCTTTACGACAAACGGCGGCAGCACCCTGGCTGATTTAATGCACAGCTATACGATCTATGGCTTTTTTTCCCTCATACCAATTATTGTTTACGGCACTATTCTTTCGATCTGTTCAGACTGGATCACCAACCTTTTTTTCAGACGCATCCCCGAAGTCTCCCTGGTTCTGCATATGATTGGCGGAGCTTTTGTTTATGCCTTTTCCCAGCATTGGAACATCGCACTCATGGGCATTTTCGCTGCTGTTCTATTTTTTACGCTCGACCAGCTGTTCGTTCTTTGGCACCAACGGTTTTCCTTTATGGCAAACGTTCCTTTTGTTCTCAGCTTCAGCAGTGTCCTTCTGATGTTTATCGGGGCTTCTTTTTCCTGAACAGATACAAATATGCTCCGGGGGCTTCTCAGTCCCGGAGCATATTATTTATGAAGGGTTCACCCGGAAAAGAGGCTGCCCATATTCTACTAACTCTCCGTCTTCCACTAGGATCTCTGCGATTTCTCCAGTGACTTCTGCTTCAAGCTCATTCATTAACTTCATTGCCTCTACGATGCAGACGATGGTGTTCGGCTTAATCGCCGCCCCTTTTTCCACATAAGCTCCTGCTTCCGGTGAAGGAGAACGGTAAAACGTGCCTACCATCGGTGATGTAATTTCATAATAATTGGAATCTGCTTCTTTCTCACTGTTATCTTCCGGTCTTTCTTCCTTTTTCGTTTCTGACTGCTGCGGGGCCGGGTGGGCAACTGGCTGCGGGGCCGGCTCTACGCTTTGCTGTGCCACAGGACGCATCGCTGCTTCTTTACGTATAGTAACCTTTTCTTTCATATCGTTGCGGATCTCAAGCTCTCCAACGGAGGACTCGTCCACTGCCTGAATGAGCTCTTTAATTTCTTCAATAGAATACATTGGGGTTCTCTCCTCTCAAAAATAAACACTTACACATGCGTTGAATTCAAGAAAAAACGCTGGTACTTTTCCTGTTTTCTGGCTTCGTCGGTAAGAACCGCATTCATCACCAGATCGCCAAATATGTTCGCGATATCCTGAAGTGAGTACAAGCCGCTTGATTTGTACCATTTGTATGTCCAGTTCATCATTCCAAATATCGCCATCGACGTAATTGGCACTGGGAGCTCCTGTCGGAACTCTCCTTCTTCAATACCGTTTTCGACCAATTGAAACATCGTGTTCTTGTATTCATCCCGTTTAGCTTCGAGCCGTTTGAAATAATCTGAAGACAAATGCTTTCCTTCCTGATAAAACACTGTTACATGCGGACGATACACTTCAAACATACGTACAAACGAGCGTATCACCTCATACAGCCGCTCAGCCGGCGTGTCGTATCTGGACTGCACTTCGTCTGCTTTTGTAAGCACATAGGTGATGAAAGATTCATGAATAGTGTACAAAAGTTCTTCTTTGGACGTGAAATTGTGATAAAAACCGCCTTTGGATGTATGGCTTTGTTTCACAATGCGATCGACGGTGACCGCATGGAAGCCAAATTCTTCAAACAGCTCCAAAGCTGCATCCGTAATCCGCTTTTTTGTCGATCTGGTCGCCATCGATCCTTCCGCCTTCCTATATGCTAGACACTGCTTTCTTCTTCCATAATAGAATGGGTGTCCAAAAAGTTTGTAGTAAAGTTTCCGGAAATAAAATCTTCATGGTTCAAAAGCTTCAAGTGAAACGGGATCGTCGTATCCACTCCGTCTACAACGAATTCAAGCAGTGCCCGCTTCATCCGGGCAATCACTTCTTCCCTGTTTTTTCCGCGGACGATCAGTTTGGCTACCATTGAATCATAGTAGGGAGAAATTTTGAACCCTGTATACATGGCACTGTCCACCCGTACACCCAGTCCGCCTGGAGGCAGATAAAGTTCAAGTTTCCCCGGAGAAGGCCTGAAATTTTTTGCCGGACTTTCTGCATTGATTCTGCATTCCATCGCCCATCCCTCAATTTCAATTTCCTCCTGCTTCACCTGCAGTTCATGACCGGCAGCTGCATAAATTTGTTCTTTGATTAAATCAACACCGGTCACTTCCTCTGTCACGGGGTGCTCTACTTGGATTCTCGTATTCATTTCCATAAAATAAAACTTTTTATGGGCATCCAAAAGGAATTCCACTGTGCCCGCTCCGCAGTAATCAACTGCTTTTGCAGCCTGAACGGCGGCTTCTCCCATGGCCTCTCTCGTTTCTTCATCGAGAGCTGGTGACGGAGCTTCTTCTACAAGCTTTTGGTGGCGCCTTTGGATCGAACAGTCTCTTTCTCCTAAATGGATAACGTTTCCATGACTGTCTGCCATGACCTGAATTTCGATATGTCTTGGCTCCACGACCAGCTTCTCCATGTAAACTCCGGCGTCGCCAAAGGAGCTCTCGGCTTCCTGGCGGGCCATCTGGATGCATTTGTCCAGGTCTTCAGCGGTATGAGCTGCCCGCATTCCTTTTCCGCCGCCGCCGGCAGTAGCCTTGATCATCACTGGATAACCAATATCTTCTGCAAGTGCATGAACATCCGTGTTTTCATCAAGCAATCCATTGCTTCCCGGCACAACCGGCACTCCTGCATCTCTCATCGTTTCTCTTGCCACGTCCTTCGTTCCCATCCGGCGGATAGCTTCTGGAGAAGGACCGATAAACGTAATGTCGTGATCTGCGCAGATTTCGGCAAATTCAGCGTTCTCTGCTAAAAAACCATATCCCGGGTGGATCGCCTCAGCTCCTGTTTTTAAAGCAGTGGAAATTAAATTAGTCATTTTTAAGTAGCTTTCTGAGGAAGCATAAGGTCCCACACAGTAAGCTTCGTCTGCCATGTGAACATGGAGGGCGTCTTTATCTGCTTCTGAATATACGGCTACAGTTTCAATCCCAAGTTCCCGGCAGGCTCTTATAATACGAACTGCGATCTCGCCGCGGTTGGCTATTAATATTCGTTTAAACATACTTCGTGCCTCTCTTTCTGTAAACAACTAGCGGCTGTTTTCCGGCCCCGCTGACGATCTATCTCGAAAACCCTTGATATGTAAGGATTTTTCATAATTATACTACCCTTCATTTTATTCCTTTTGTCAATTCTTCTCAACAATTTTTTTAAAACTTTTCTTTTCTTTCCGTTAAGCATACATAATTCCCGTCGTTTTGTCTGGTATAATGTATGTTTAAAGAGAAAAGGAGCGGGTTTTTTTGACCAACACTATAACTGCTTATGTTGAGGATGAATATTCTGTTTTAGCGGATGTTATCATGTGCGAACCCAGGCATATGGCTATTAAAGAGGTTATAAATGAAATGCAGAAGCAGCACGCTTCCGCCAATATCGATATAGAAAAAGCAGTATTTCAGCATAAACAGCTTACAGCTGTCATTCAGGAATTTGGCGCTTCTGTACATTTTCTGCCTGCCTCCGCTTCTCTTCCCGAACAGGTCTTCACCCGGGACATTGGGTTTGTGATCGATGATCAATTGTTTTTATCAAATATGGGTACTTCTATTCGTTCGGCAGAAACCACGGCTTTAGCAGACTGGTATGAACAGCGTTACGGACCATGTACCCATTTAAAAAGCGGCACCATCGAAGGCGGGGACGTTATGCTTTCAGAGAAGCTTCTTTTTATCGGCCAGAGCTCCCGGACGTCTAAAGAAGGCCTGGACGAACTTCAGAAGGAGTGTCCTAATAAGCAGATTATTCCGGTACATTTCGATAACCGCCATCTGCATCTGGACTGTATTTTTAATATTTTGGACAGTGCTACTGCTATTGCCTATGAAGCAGCTTTTGACACTGAAAGTCTGGAAGCAGTCAAACAGTATTTTAATATTATTTCTGTACCGGAGGAGGAACAGAGCCGGTTGGGAACTAATGTATTCTCTCTCGGGCACAGTCATGTTATATCACTGCCGGAAAATATGCATGTTAACAAACAATTACGGGAATACGGTTTTATAGTTCATGAAGTGTCCTACGATGAAATTATAAAATCCGGGGGCTCTTTCAGGTGTACTACTCTCCCTTTGCGACGGGAGAGAAAAAATCACCAATAAGGAAAGGAACGTGGAACAATGATCATGTCTGCAGAAGAAATTCAAAACGAGCTGAGCAATCTGCCAAATTGGAATAACGACGGGGACAAGGCCATTGTACGGGAATATAAATTTTCTAATTATCTGGATGGTATTGAGTTTGTTAAAGAGGTGGCAGCGCATGCAGAAAATGTGCAGCACCATCCCAAGATCACCATTGATCATACCCAGGTTACTATTTCTTTTACCACTGTAGATCAGGGCGGCGTTACCGAAAAAGATTTCAACGCTGCGAAGGAAGTAGAACGACTTGCCGAAGACATCCAGTAACTCGCGGATTTTCTTTTTAATAATTTGTATATAGACAGCTGCCGGAATTTTATTCGGCAGCTGTCTTTTTGTAAGACTAAAGTCACAAATCATACATATCTTTATACAGACTTTTGTGTCATTATATATGTAACAGAGATACTTATATATTAATGAGCAGTGAATCAGCTGTGGAGGAGTTGATAAGAAATGAGAATAGGATCTTACGGTACGGCTCATGCTCTTATCAGCATCGCCGTTTTTCTCGCAGTCATGGCTTTTATTTTTTATCCGATGCTGATGGCGGACGCCGATAGCTTTGACCAGCACAATGCCCGTGAGGATGTTGGACAGGTCCAGGCAGCTGTCGAACAGGATATTGCTTCCATGCACACTTTAAATGAAGACTGGGCCACCTGGGACGATTCTTTTCAGTTTATGACAGACCAGCATGAAGAGTACATACATACAAATTTGCAGAATGATACATTTATTAACAACGATGTGAGCATTATTCTTTTCGTTAATAAAGAGCTTGAAACCGTCTACGAAAAAGAAGTAGACCTGCAAAATCAACAAGAAGGAGGCGTCCATCGTTCGCTTGTCTCTGGAGTACAGAAAGAATTGCAGAAGTCCGGGGAAGAACGAACTTTTTTAACTGGGACCGACTCCGGCGCTCACTATTTTTCTGTTCAGCATATTCTGCCGAGCGACGGGTCCGGAAACTTTAATGGTTATTTGGTCATGGGGAAAGCAATTAACGACGGATATATAGATACTGTGAGTGACTTGTTCTCCTTCCCGATCAATCTGCGGCCAGGAGATGGACCGTCCGGTACGGCCATTACTGCTGAAGATGCGGACACTATCGAAGGCACCTGGACAGCTGAAAACGCAGATGGCCGTTCTGCTTTTCAGCTGGGGGTAATGAAAGACCGGGTCTACTTCTCCGAGCTTTCCGATACCATGAATACAATGGTTTTTTTCATGCTTGCTCTGCTGCTCGCATATTTCGCGCTAACATACTACCAGTTTAAATTCCTTGTAGAAAGACCAATCACTTCTTTATCAGAGCAGTTAAAGCATATTCGCATCCATCATCTGTTGTCCCACAGGGTTTCTTTAAAACGCCGGCCGGCCAGGGAATTAAAAGAGCTCGAGGAATCTATGAACAATATGCTTGAGCGTTCGGAATACGCTCACCTTGAAGTTACACATATGGCATATACAGACCATCTCACCTCTCTGCATAACCGCCATTATGTCCAGGAAGCTTTTCCAGGATTTCTTGAAAACCATAAAAATAACACATTCGTTCTATTTTTTGACCTTGATGGGTTTAAACGAGTTAACGACAGCTGGGGGCACAAGGCAGGTGATGAATTAATCCGACAGGCTGCCGCCAGGTTAAACAGCATGTTTACCGGTCCTGATTCAATCACCGCCCGCCTCGGGGGTGACGAATTTGTTGTAGTTACAGCAGCTGACAGCAGAGAGCACCTCGCCAGCGTACTCGAAGAGGCCGTGACTTTTCTTAATAAACAGTACTATTTTGATGACAAAGCCACATTTATTTCAGCCAGCGCCGGTGTGAGCTCTTTTCCTGACGACGGAGAAAGCTTTGACATTCTTTTAAAGCACGCCGACACCGCTATGTACGAAGCTAAAAAGAACACGGCCGGCAGAATTGTCTATTATGAGGAACTGTCCCTTAATGATGACTATCAATTTTCTCTGGCAATAAGAAACGACATTATGTTTGCTTTCGAAAAAGAAGAATTCTATCTTGAATTTCAGCCGATTATGGAGCCGGGATGCGAGAATATGGAGGGGGCTGAAGCTCTTCTTCGTTGGAAACATCCGCTTTACGGAAGAATATCCCCCGCTACATTCATACCGCTTTTAGAAGAAACAGGAGATATTCATCAGGTCGGAGCGTGGGTGATTCATTCTTCGCTTAAGGAAGCCCAAAAGTGGAGAAAAATCGGCTTTCCTTCCATCAAATTGTCTTTTAATGTGTCTAAAATACAGATTCAATCGCTTGATTATCTTATGGCATCCCTTGATAGTGCTCTGGCAGAAACAGGCTTTCCGCCCCATCTTCTGCGGGCGGAAATTACAGAGGACAATATCGACTATGATCCTCAGATGACTATTGATTTTATTACACAGCTGCAGCAGCGCGGAGTGAAAGTTGCGCTCGATGATTTTGGGGTGGGAAGCTCTTCGCTGCATTCCCTCCGCGACCTTCCTATCAATCTGGTCAAGCTCGACCGCAGCTTTGTACGGCATATTCCTTCCACCACTTTTGATACAACGCTTTTAACCGGCATTTACCGCCTTATTGAAGAGCTCGATCTCGATGTCGTTACGGAAGGAGTGGAAAATGCCGCGCAGCTGGAATTTGTGCAGCAGTACAGCACCTCTTACGTCCAGGGATATTATTTCAGCCGGCCGGTGCCTTCAGTAGAGCTGATTGCTTTCATGAAAGAAAAAAATAAAAAGGATCCTTCCTTTATACATTGAAAAGAGCAGCTGCCTAATGTACAGCTGCTCCTTCTTTATTTAATAGGAATGTCTTTTTTCTACTGTTCCATCCTTCTTGTAAATAATGGCTTCTGTCCCTTTCTTTTCTGCCACTTCTTTTGCACGTTCGATAGCTTCTGATTTGCTGGCATAGACAATATCCGGTTTTTTCGCACTTTTTGCCCGTACAGCCCATCCGTCTTCATGTGCTTCTACCAGCTCTGCTTTTTCCATCAGTTCGGGATCCGAACCACTTTCTTCGTCATCACGGGATTTAGGATCTTCCTCCTCCATGAATTCCGTTACTTCTTCTTTAGAAGCATTGCTGTACCATTCTTTTGCCTGTTCGGTTGCAATTGGAATCGCACGGCCTTCATCGTATCCATCGTCGAGCATCGAATTGGCTATATCGATTGCTTTTTTCTTTACTGGCTTGTCCAAGTTTTTTAGGGATGAAGGGTAGTCATTCATCGTCCAGGGCATGTTTTTTCCTCCTCATCATTTTTGTTACCTTTCTTTTCCCATATTATGTGCATACAAAAACAGGATTTTCTCCAGAAGCCTCCTCTTTAATTCCTCCAAACCCCGGTTTCTTTGCGGAAATTTATATGAGAATCTGTTTAGGGCTCTGAAAAGCAGGGTACGAGAGAGTTAGACACTATTATATGGTCCGCACGCCCTGGTGCTCTGCCATGAATCATGGTACCATTTATTAGGCTGTAGGATTAATCGCATTTATTGCAAGGAGGAATGGTGAATCATGGGTATGATTGGCGGTATAGCTCTACTAATCATCGCGGTAGCTTTTGCAGTATTAGTTATTTTCTTAGCACGCGTCTTAAGCAACCTCACTAAAACATTAAATGGGGTGAACGAAACAGTAGACAAGCTGCCTGAGCAACTCGATCAGGTAATGAATCAATCGGAGCTGATTTTACATAACAGCAACGAGACGATTCTGGATGTAAATGAAAAGCTCCACTCGTTGAGTCCGCTTTTTTACATTGTTGGCGATGCCGGGGAAGCTTCTAGGAAGCTCACTTCAAGCCTTGTTGACATGACAGCAGGTATGAAAAGGAGTTCCACCGAAGGCAAAGGCAAAGTGAATGAGCAGGCTCTTGGCGGCCTTTATGGCAGCCTTGCTTTAGGATACTATATGTACCAGAAGCGCCAGGCTATTAAGGACTGGAAAGAGGAGAACACAGGAAATGCATAAAAAAAGCCTATGGTCGGGAGTTGCTGCTGGCTATGCCGTGTCAGTACTCACCAGTCTGCTCACCGCTCCGAAAAGCGGGAAGGAATACCGGCGCAAAGTATCTTCCGGGGCAGGAGCTGTCCAGCAGACGCCTGCACGGGTAAAAGGAAAAGCAAAAGCGCGTTCCGACAAGCTGTATGAATCCGGAAAGATCCGGTATGAACTGCTTCACGGCAAACTCGATAATATCCGCCTGGAAGCCCGTATCAAAGGTGCATCAAGTATGCAGTATCAATCTATGCAAAAACCAGCTGATGAATAAAATCAGCTGGTTTTTCTTTTATTTTTTTATTCGTTTCCATCCTTTTTTCAAAGGTGGCAGCGAAACTTCTCCGCGCTCAAAAACATTTTTTATAATAAATTCGCTGTAGTGCACCGCCTGCTGGTAAGAAATCCGGCCGGGAAGCGGCGGCTGCATATCCACGACGCAATCAATAACTACGGGCCTGGTGGCAAGCACTGCTTTTTGCAGCGCCTCATGCAGTTCGGTTTTGGTTCTGACCCTGTATCCTTCACCGCCGCAAGCTTTGGCAAATCCAGCAAAATCAATACCGCTGATGTCTGTTTCCGTATCCAGATGGCCCATCTGCTGCTGCTCGTATTCAATCATCCCGATCTTTTCGTTATTAAATACGATACAAATCATCGGAAGCTGGTACTTTACGGCAGTGGCAAAATCCTGCATTCCCATGGCAAAGCCGCCATCCCCGGCAAGCATGACCGTCTGCTTTTCAGGCCAGGCCGCTTTGGCGGCAATCGCACCGGGCAGGGCGCACCCCATCGTAGCCATCCATCCCGATATTACAAACTCCTGTCTTTTCAGCTTTAAATAGCGCGCAGCCCATACAGTGACATTTCCAACATCGACAGACACTACAGCGTCTTCCTCCAAAAACTGCTGTACTTCATGAATCACCTGCGGCGGCTGCAGCCTGTCTGTCTCTTCTGTCATATCCTTTTCGAGCTCGCTCCACCACTCTTTTCTTTTTTCTTTATATTTCTGCATAAAGGCAGAAGGCTCCCGGCGTTCGAGATTTTCCGTATACCACTGAAGCACAGGCCCGAGTTCAGAGACTAAACCTACCGTTACAGGATAATATTTCCCTATCACTCTGGGATCAATATCAATTTGAATTGCTTTGGTGTTTTTCGGCATAAAATCACGATAAGGAAAAGAAGTACCGGCCAGTATTAACAAATCGGCCTCCTGCAACGCTTCGTATGACGGCGTAGTGCCAATCTGGCCATTCTGGCCCAGGCTGTGCTCATGCTCATCCGGAACAACGCCCTTTGCAAGAAGCGTAGAAGCTACTGGCGCCTGAATATGTTCAGCAAACGCAAGCAATTCCTCAGTACTGTACCTGGCCCCTTTCCCCGCCAGAATAACTGGCTTCTTCGCCCCGTCCAGCAGCCTCGCAGCCTCCACCATATCTTCCTTCTCCGGGCGGATCTTTGGCCTCGCAAACACTCCGGAAGATATTGGGGCTTCACGTTTGATTTCTGCAGCCGAAACGTCATCCGGGATAACGAGCACAGCTACTCCTTTTTCTGTGTAGGCAGCACGTATCGCCTGATGCAGCATGTCCGGGAGCTGGGCGGCACTCTGGACACGTTCATTAAATACACTGACGTCAGCAAACATCTGGTTCAGCTGGATTTCCTGAAAATTATCTGTGCCGATGATTGTCGTATCAACCTGTCCGACCAAAGCAAGCACCGGCACTTTATCTCTTTTCGCATCATAAAGGCCGTTTAATAAATGAACCCCTCCAGGCCCGGCAATCGAAGAACAAACGCCCATCCTCCCCGTCAGCTTCGCATACGCTGCAGCGGCAAGGGCTCCCGTCTCTTCATGACGGATCTGGATATATTTCAGACCGTCTTCATCCTTTCGTAATTCTTCCATCAATTCATTGATGGAATCTCCCGGCATGCCATACAGGTGGCTGACGCCCCATTCTTTAAGTATTTCCACCACTTTATTTCCCGCTGTTTGATTACCCATCGTCCCTGCTCCTCCTGTTTTCACAAATTTTCACAGTTCCTTAATTCTCTACCCCTCTTCTTATTTACTTCAAACCTTTACCGCTCTTGTCCTCTCTCCTATAGAAAAAGCCTTTCCCTTGTCGGGAAAGGCTTAGCGGTTGTCTACTGGCTCAGGATACAAATCATGCTGAAACAGCCGGTTTTCTGCAAGCTGCTCGTATTTAGTTCCGGCTCTGCCGTAGTTTACAAATGGATCAATCGAAATACCGCCGCGCGGAGTAAATTTGCCCCATATCTCCAGATAACGGGGATCCATCAGCTCTACCAGGTCGTTTACGATTGTATTAATTGAATCTTCATGAAAGCCACCGTGATTTCGGAAGCTGAACAAATACAATTTCAGCGATTTGCTTTCCACCATTTTTTCGTCCGGAATATAGCTGATATACAGTGTGCCAAAATCCGGCTGCCCCGTTTTCGGACAGAGGGTGGTAAATTCCGGACAGTTGAATTTCACAAAGTAATCCCGGTACGGGTGGGTATTTTCAAATACTTCAAGCAGAGAAGGGTCATATTCAAATGTATACGCCGTTTTTTCGCTTCCCAGCTGATCTAACTGCTCAATATCGTCTCTTTCCGACACGTCCTTTTCCTCCTTATACTCCCTGTTTGTTTCCCCAAAGAAGCGTATGCAGCTGCGGCAACACCCGCACTCCGTTCAAACGCTCCTCCTGCAGAACTTTTTCTGTAAGCCATTCGTATTTAGCAAGCAGATGATCTCTCAGCTTCTCTACCTGCGGCGTTACGGTATCGTCATTTCCCACCTGCAGATACATTGTTACAGTGGGGTAACGCTCATGTACTTCCACCGCGTAACCCAGATCGCTTTCATCAAAAACGACCACCTTCAGACTGACCTCTTTTTCCCTGCGCGGGCGCAGTTCTTCCATATAATAATCCAGCCTGGCCCAATCCGTTTTCATCAATGAACTCGGAGGCTTTGGGGAAACTGTCACCTCATCGATTTCCTTCACCCAGTCATTCCAGATCGATCCCTGCGTTTCGATCGCTGTCTCAATACCTTGTTCCTGCAAAAGCGCTACAAGTTCTCCGAGACCGGGATGCATAGCCGGATTGCCTCCGGAAATAGTGACATGGTTAAAGCTTCTACCGCCGGCTTCTTTTAATTTTTCATAAATGGCTTCCGCACTCATCGCTACAGCCTTTTGTGATCCGTCCCATGTAAAGGCAGAATCACACCAGGAGCACCGGTAGTCACAGCCGCCGGTGCGTACAAACATCGTTTTCCGCCCGATAACCATGCCTTCGCCCTGGATCGTCGGACCGAATATTTCCAGTACAGGTGTTGGTTTCATTTAGGCAAAGTCCCCCTCTTTGGGCCGGAACACTGCATAGCTTGTCGGAGTCTCCCTGACGAGTACCTGCAGGCATTTAGGTTTATTTGACGTTTCGTCGAGCTTCTGCTGCACTGTTTTCCATACCACCTGGGCGACTACTTCCGTCGTTGGGTAAGCAGCCTCAGTTTCTTCACTGGCAAATTCGGGATGGTCATTCAGAAGAGTGTGATCATAGCGTTTATGGATCCATTTTTTTAAAACGGTAAAATCAATTAAAAACCCGTTCCGGTTCAATTCATCACCGGCGACTGTCACGTTGATTGTATAGGTGTGTCCATGCACCCGGCGGCACTTTCCCGCGTCTTCAGAAGGAATATAGTGTGCCGCACTTAAATGCATATCCTTATTTAATTCGTACCGGTAGTTGTGCGGCCACTGTGGATAATACGAATAAATCATAATTCTTTCCTTTCTTTTTGTTCCATATATTGCTCATAGCCTGCACGGCGCAGTTGACAGGCCGGGCATTCCCCGCAGCCGTCCCCCGGTATGCCATGATAGCAGGTGAGCGTTTCATTCTTCACATATTCAAGCCTCCCGAGCTGGTCGGCAAGCCCCCAGGTTTCTTTTTTATCGAGCCACATTAAAGGGGTATGCAGCACAAACTCTTTTCCAATAGCCAGGTTTAGCGACACATTCAATGATTTCACGAATACATCCCGGCAGTCCGGGTATCCGCTGTAATCTGTCTCACATACGCCTGTCACAATGTGTTTTGCCTTTTTCTGCGAAGCAAGAATCGTCGCAAAAGAGAAGAACAGCAGATTTCTCCCCTCCACAAACGTAGAAGGAAGTTCTCCGTCTTCTCCCGCCTCTACTTCAATATCATCGCGAGTCAGCGCGTTCGGTGCCAGCTGACTTAAAAGCCCCATATCCAGTACATGGTGCTCAACATTTATATCCTCAGCAATTCGTTTTGCTACTTCTATTTCTTCATCGTGCCGTTGTCCATAAGAAAAAGTTACGGCAATCACCTCTTCAAATTGTTCCAGTGCCCAGAACAAACAAGTAGTACTGTCCTGCCCTCCACTAAAAACAACGACCGCTTTATCATTTTGAAAACCCAATTGTTATTCCTTCTTTCCACCAAAACATTTCACAGCGCTCCCATTATAACATCTTTTTCCGACTGTGCCTCTGCTCACGCTTACCTCGAAAAAACCCGTGAACAGTAAAGGCCACGAGTCTTTTGAATCGTTATTGCTCATTTCAGCTATGTACGGTCCGTGCGCAGCGTTATTCGTTTTCCTGATCCAAAAAGGCATGACTTCCCATGGCATTGCGCTGCCCCTGATATTTGCCCGCATAAGGCGCACCGGCTTTTTGATCCATCTCCGCAAAAACGAGCTGTGCGAGCCGCCTTCCGGACGTTAAACGAATAGGCAGACGGTTGGCGTTATAAAGCTCAAGCGTAATTTCCCCTTCAAACCCCGGGTCCACCCAGCCTGCGTTTTGAATAAAAAGTCCCATCCGCCCGATAGAGCTTCTTCCTTCCACAAAGGCCGTAATATGCTGGGGGAGTTTGATGTATTCTTTTGTGGTCGCAAGAAGAAACGAATGCGGTGGAATAATTACCTGATCGCTTTCAAATTCTACATATTTCGCGGGCCGGTCCAGTTGAATGGACTCGATAGCGTTCTCGTCGATTTTCAGAAAATGAGTACCCAGACGAATGTCCACCGATGCCGGCTGGATCTGATGGTCCTCTAATGGGTCGATACTAAGATCTCCCTCTTCCATCATTGAACGGATTGTTTGGTCGGAAAGTATCACCAGCTCTGCCTCCTTCGCTTTTCTTTTCTTTCCCAGTATAAAGAACAATGCAAAAAAACGCCAATACCGTAAAGACCAGCAGTGACTTTTCCTGATTTATTATGACATGAAAAAACACCCTTCAGGCGAAGCCCAAAGGGTGCTGATATAAATCTTTATTCAAATTCCAGCTCTAATTTATAGCCTTGTTCGAATAGTACCTTGCCGTCTTTATATTCACTCATCAATTCTTTATAAGCCTCTGTCCATTCCTGAAAAGCTTTTTCGTCATGCATATCCAGGGAGTCATCAATTTTTTGCAGAAGCCGTTCTCTGTTAAATTCAAACACAGCGTACTCCATCATCATTTGAGCATATAGAGACTGAAGAATCTGCCTTGAAGGTCTTCTACCATTTTGAATTGGTTTCACTTTTTTCATAAAATGCTGCTCATGAGTTGGATGTAACATATTCGCCGAACCCCCTGTTCTTATTGCAGCACCCGCCGGGCGCTGATCTTTTTTAAAGCGGGCGACGCGCGCATGGCCTCCCAATGCCTATCTATTGATTGCCAATAATTTTTGTGTGTACTGCACTATACCCACCTTTGACGTCAGTAAAACTAATTGTCCGACAACTCCATGAAAAATAACAACTTATTGTATCCGCTTACATAATCTCATTATAGACCATTTCCTGCAAAAATTCGAGTTATACAATTCAAAAAAATTCGGAGCAAATGAAAAATCTTATTGAAAAATGGGAACGTGTATTCGTATAATGAACTTAATCATGCAACGCGAGGGGGAGACAGAAATGGTTATAACAGAGAAAGAGCATATCATTATCCATTATGCTGTTCTTCTTCCGATTGTAAAAAAAGTACTGACGCTCGATACACAGGCGCTTAGATCTTCTCACGTCCGCCTGCAGGAACCCTACGAACGGTTATTTCAACAGGCTTTCGATACTCTTGGGCACGACCTCGATCAGCTGCGCCTCTATATGAAAAAAAAGAATATACGAATTGTTTTTGAGGAAAATGACGGCGTTTTCACACACTACGTGTACTATCTTAACAGCGGCTCGGGCCGGACCTCCCATTTAAACGCCAATTTAAAAAAACAGACAGAGCGCTGCCTTCATCTTTATTTCTCCGGCCGTTCCGCTTTAACAGATGACGAAGTCCTTCATCCGGCTCCCGTTTGACAAATCACGGCAGCGGCGGTACATTAACGATACCATTACAGGAAAACGACCCTAAGCTTCAGACAAAGGAGAAAGCCGTGTGAAAAAACAATTTGCCATTATCGGTCTCGGGCGATTCGGAGTCAGCGTCAGTACAGAATTGTACAAGCTAGGTCATGACGTGCTGGCCATTGACAATAATGAAGAAAAACTCGACGACATTACCAATCATTCTACGTACAGTGCCGTCGCCGATGGCACAGATGAAAAAGAGCTAAGGAACCTGGGGATTACAAATTTTGATCACGTGATTGTCGCTATTGGTGATGATCTTCAGGCAAGCATTTTATGCACCCTCTTATTAAAGGAAATGGACATCCCTTCCGTCTGGGTAAAAGCGCAAAACTTTCACCACCACAAGGTTCTCGATAAAATCGGGGCAGATAAGATTATCCACCCGGAGCATGACATGGGTAACCGTATTGCCCAGCATCTCGTTTCTGACCGTGTCATTGACTATATTGAACTCTCCGCAGAGTATTCCATTATAGAAATTACCGCACCAGCATCCATGCATAAAAAGACCCTCGCCCAGCTCGATATCCGGGCTAAATTCGGCGTTACCGTTCTCGGCATCCGCCGCGGCAAAGAGGTTAATATATCGCCCACAGCCCAGGACCGTCTCTTCAAAGAAGACGTGCTTATTGCTATCGGCCACAATAATGACCTCCGGCGCTTTGAAGAAACAAACTAACCTTCATAGTATGAAAAGAAGCAGCAGTCCCGTTTCAACAGGGCTGCTGCTTTATTATGTATAATTGGTTTCCTGGATGATTAACGAATGTCACCGTGACCGGGGCAAGCACGATGATATCTTTTCTTAAGAAAAAGAAATCGGCGGCTGATTTTTTGCCGTTGAAGCTGCAAACAGGGCATGAAGCATTTCCTTATTCACTGTGAGATCTTTGACCGTATACTTATCGAGCACCGACAAATACGCTTTCAAAGCCTCTCCCAAAACACCCTGGAGCCGGCATCTTCCTGCTAAAATGCACTGGTTCGATTCTGGATCAAAGCATTCCACCAGCGTCAGATTATCTTCTGTCTGCCTTACAAGCCAGCCGATGTTGATTTCTCCCGGTTCTTTAGCCAAACGAATTCCTCCGTTCCTGCCTTTCACCGTGTGAATGACGCCAAGCTTCGACAGCTCATGCCCAACCTTAGTCAGATGGTTGTACGAAATGGAGTATGCAGTCGATATTTGTTTAATACTATGCAGGGACTCGTCTTCATCATGAGCGGCCAGGTACATTACCATCCGTAATGCATAATCCGTATAGGTTGTTAACTGCAAAGCCCTCGCTCCTTTTCATCCAGGATAATGATAGTTTATCACACCCTGCAAATGTTATTCTAATTAACTGCCCACAAAAAAAGAAGAGACAGCGTCTCCCCTTTTTTCATTATTCTTTTTAGAAAAACGTGTCCTTAAATGCTCTGGATAAGCGACGAGGCTACTGTGAAATAAATCAGCAGGCTGATAATATCAGTGAGCGTTGTGATAAACGGCCCTGAAGCAATGGCAGGGTCGAGCTTCAGTTTATTGATTACAAGCGGCACCAGCGTACCGATAACACTCGCCACTCCAAGTGAAATCATAATGGAAAAACCGACAATTACTCCTATTAGGGGCTCGCCGTAAAAAAGATACAATAAGATCGTAATCACAATTCCTGAGGCCACCCCAATCATAATCCCCGTGGAAAATTCCCGGCTGATCGTACGCCACAGTCCTTTTCGTTCAATGTTTCCCGTTGCAAGCGCACGCACGGACACAGCAAGAGACTGCGTGCCCGTGTTTCCGGCTGACCCCATAATCATCGGAATAAACGCGGCAAGCAGAACGACACTCTCCAGGGTACTTTCAAACCAGCCGATTACCTGGGCTGTAAACAGCCCTAAAAACATCAGCAGGATAATCCAAGGAGCACGAAGTCTTGCTGCTTTAAATGCATTAACACTCACATCTGTGGAACCACGGGAGCCGGAGATTTCTCCAATGTCTTCCGATGCTTCTTCTGCGAGCACATCGAGTGCATCATCCACAGTTACAATTCCCGCAAGCCTTCCTTCACTGTCTATAACAGGAGTTGCCAGAAAATCATACTTCTGTATCAGCTGGGCGACCTCTTCCTGGTCATCATCGACATGGACAGACACGACACGGCTGCTCATCACCTCAGAAACCGTGCGGTCTGAGTCCGCTACAATCAAGTCACGAATCGAAGCGACACCAGCGAGTTTATCCTCTTCATCCACTACATATAGATAATAGATCGTTTCTGCATCAGGGCCTTCCCGACGGAGATGGTCAATCACTTCATCAATTGTATCCGTTGCTTTGATGGAAACAAATTCTTTTGTCATGATGGCCCCGGCCGTTTTATCTTCGTAGGCGAGCAGCTCCCGGACGTCATTGGCGTCCTCCTGATCCATCGCCTGCAGAATATGTGTCATCTGCCTCGGTTCAAGCTCCCCCAGAAAGTCGGCAACATCATCTGCATACATATTGTTATATACTTCCGCAGCATACTGATCGTTCAGCTGCAGAGCTACTTCTTTTTGCACTTCGGGTTCAAAGCTGTCAAATACTTCAGCGAATTCTTCCGGGGACAAAAACTTGTAAACCACTGCCCGTTCTTCATCAAGCTCAAGAAAAACTTCTGCCTGGTCCGCAGGATGCAAATCCAAAAATAATTCACGAAACGCTTCCATGCGCTCCTGCTGCAGAGACTCCGCTATTAATTCCACGAACTCCTCCCGTGCCTGTTCGTTTAATTGCTCCATCCTTTTCCTCCTCTCCAGGCCAGACAGGCAGCTGTACTTCTTCCGTCTGACACTTATCTCAAACAAAAAACGCCTTCCACTGTTGGGAAGACGTGCATAATCAGCCAGTCATCGTATATGCCCGTTCTGTTCCCCTTCGTCGAGCTTTAGCACTGCATAGCGTAGGAAAATATTATCCAGCTTCATTAGAAAACACCTTAATTCGATGGATTCTGCTGACCCATTGGCGTCTTTAGACATTTTTGGGCAGAAGCCTGTATCTACACAGGAGCCTCACCTAACGAGATTATAAATAGCAGTAACGTTGAATATAACGCTACGCTCTTTTTTTGTCAACGCAGGGAGCACCCTTTCCTAGTGGATATATTCCCTTTTCTGCCGATATAAAAATAGAGATTTTGACTTTTACAGACAAGGACCTCCAACTATGCGAAACGTATACTTGTTTTTTATGATTACTTTCCTGCTTACATGCTTCCTATCTCTCGGTGGTTTCTTTTACTATTATTACACTATAACTGCCGACCAAAAAGAGAAAATCACCTCGGAAACAGCGCCCGAGGATTCTTCTACTGTTTCCGGACCGCAGATTATTCTAATAGCTGGAACAGATAAAGAAGAAACAGGTTCCCGTGCTGATGTAATTATGATTGCCTCTATCCATTCCGGGAACGAATCCACGCTGCTTTTTAATATTCCAAGAGACACTAAGGTTTCCATTCCGGGGAGAAATAGTATGGATAAAATAAATCATGCCTACAGCTATGGAGGCATGCCCTTATTAAAGAAAACAGCGGAAGAATTTCTCGACACCTCCATCGATTTTACCATCGAAGCCGATATGGAAGGATTCCGGAAGGTGGTTGATGCTTACGGTGGAGTTGTAGTGCAAAACGATTTGGAATTCGTCAAGGACGAAGGAGAGCCTTTTACCTACACGAAGGGAAATCTTCATTTGAATGGCGAACAGGCCTTATATTACGTCCGCATGCGCAAGCAGGATCCGCGGGGCGATCTGGGTCGGAATCTCCGACAGCAGCAGGTGCTTGAAGCACTTCTTGAAAAAGCAAAGAGTCCGGCGACTCTCCGTAAAGCGGAGAAACTGCTTTACGCCCTTGGTGACCATATACACACTGATATGACATTTCAGGATATCCGCAGCTTTTCTTACCACTATACTCCTGCCCTCACCCAGATCCAGACGGCTGAAATTCATGGAGCTTCCGCTGAAGAGAATGGAATAAGCTATTATCTCGTTTCCGCGGAAGAGCAAGAGAAAGCACAGCTCCGCCTCGAGCGTCACCAGACTGGCAAAAGCTACTGACATTTTCTCTCCGGCGGTTCAAAATTATTATTCCTGAAGGAATTCACTTCGTTTCCAAATAAGAAAGGAGACCGCATTATATCCGGCATGGGCAGCCGCAGCCCCCCACAGCGTCCCCTGCCATAAAAGCAGGCCGCCGAGCAGAAGGCCCAGCACAAAAATCCATGCATGAATCAGCTGCTGGCCGGCGTATTGAGGGACATGCACCAGCATGAAAATAAATGAAGTAATGCATAAAGCAAAGATGTCCGGCAGTACAAGCACCAGTGTCCCAAGCACTGCTGCCCGAAACAATATTTCCTCTGATACCGCCGCTCCAGCTGTTACAGCCCAAAAGCTCCCCCGCCGGCGGATCAGTTCTTTTAAGAGATCGGTATATGTATTGTCCGGCACGGCAAACCACTGCTTTTTGTACGCCCCCCAGGCGAAAAATCCAGCCGCTATTCCCGTGCAGGCTCCGGTGAGACTATCGGCAGCGACTGTATTAAAGGAAAATAAGCTGTTTATGTATATTAAAGTTTCCTCCTGAAACACAGCAGCAATGATAACAATACCAACTGCAAACAGCAGAAAAAAGTTTAACCATAGGGCGCGCCCGGAAATCCGGGGGCCTGAACTGTTCATCATGGCTGCTACCTCCTGCGGTTATTATGTAAAAACAGCCGGCTGCGTTGGGCCGGCTGTTTGCTTTCCTTCTTATAATTCGTTGAGTGCTGCAATAATTTCCTGGTCGCCGCTGATCAGATCAAACTTTTTGCGGATCGTACCAGGCGTATCCAAGGATGCTGCGATCACTTTAGCCACATCAGCACGTGGAATTTCGCCTTTTTCATTCAGTTTTTGTTTTAACTGTACAGTGCCGCTCGGATCATCATTTGTGAGGACTCCCGGCCGTACAATGGTATAATCAAGGCCGCTTTCTTCAAGGTAATCATCGGCTACGCGCTTAGCAATAAAGTAATGGCGCATTTTTTCCGGGCCATTTTCCGGCTCATCCGTATTCATCGAGCTTACCTGGATGAAGCGTTTTACCCCGTGGGCTTTGGAGGCTTCCACCGATTTTCTCGAACCCCACAAGTCAATAATGGTGGTTTTATCCGGTCCTGTATGGCCGCCTGAACCAGCAGCAAAGACCGCTGCGTCTTTACCGGCAAACGCGTCGGAAATATCTCCCTCCAGATCACGGACTACCGTTTCATCCGCCCCAAGGCTCTTCAATTCTTCTGATTGTTCTTCTTTTCTAATTAACGCCGTTACGTGGTGATCCGTGTTTTTCAATTCCTCCACCAGATGGCGTGCAATTTTTCCGTTCGCTCCAATTACCAGTACGTTCATTGTAAATCCTCCTTCGATTAACATTCCATGGTGATATTCCCATAACCTTCGTAAAATAAACACAGCCCCTCCCCCCCTTTTGCTTCGGCACGTCAATATATACGGTGAAAGGAGGTGAGACACATGGCTCAATTAACAAAAACGGATCTTTCTTTTGAATTTTATTTAGGACCTGGCGAAGACGGCAGCGGCGACTACAAACGAAAAACCTTCCGCAACATAAACCCTGAAATTTCAGATGATGATCTGCAGGAAATTGCGGATGGCATTGCCGGTCTTCAGCCGTACGTTGTACAAAGCGTGCAGCGCAACAATGAGTACACTATGCAGGCTCCGGCCCCGTTGTAAAACCGGAACAGTAATTTTAAGTACAGGAGGTGAAGCTGATGAGCAAGCAACTGCAGCTGCGTTTTGAAAGTGATTTCGGCAAAGCTACTACTCTTTCTATCGAAAGCCCGGCAGAGCCGGTGGATGAAACAGCAGTAGAGGCATTAATGGACACCATTATTGCTAAGGAAGCCTTTTTCACAAGCGATGGCATTGTTACTAAAAAAGTGTATGCAAGAGTCGTAGAACGAAATGTAGACACTATCTGGGAAACCAATTAATCCGATTCCCTCAGCCCCTTCGGCTGGGGGATTCTTTATAAAGGAGGCTTTTTCATGGAGGAATGGATACAGCTGGCCGGAGACCAGGGAGCGGCTGTTGCGCTTGCCTTTTTTCTTGTTTACCGGATGGAGCGTAAACTCGATACGCTCATCTGGGCCGTACAAAGGCAGAGCGAACAGCTTTTCTCGTCTTCGAGAAGAGCTAAAACACCAAAGGATACCATGCATATCAAAAAACCATAAACAAAAGCCAGCCGGATTTCGGCTGGCTTTACTGATTTTTGTGGTGGGCAAAGAAATAATTTTTTGAATGATAGCGTACACTCATTACGATACCTAAAATAAACATGGTCCCGACAAGTGAGCTACCCCCGTAGCTGAGCAGCGGAAGCGTGAAGCCGGTGACCGGCAGGAGGCCAAGGCTTTGCCCGATATTTTGAAATATCTGGAAAGCAAACAACCCAATAACACCTGCACAGATATACTTGCCGTAAGCGTTATGCGACCGCATGCTAATCAGAAGAATTTGATACAGAAGCACAAAATAAAGGGTGATGACCATCGCACCGCCCAGAAAACCATGGACTGAGCCGATAACAGCAAAAATGAAATCCGTGTGGGCTTCCGGAATATACACCTGGTCCCCGTCGTTGCCAAACAACCTTCCGGAGCCGATAGCAGTCAATGCTCTTGCTGTTTGGAAGCCGGCGTCCTGATTTTCAAACGGGTTCAGCCATCCCTGGATTCTGCTTACCTGGTAAGGATCCATATTGGAAAATACAAACCGCTCCATCAAATTAGGAAACTGAAAAAAAGAAATGACAAATCCGAGTATTGCTAAAAGCGGACCGCCGATAGCTACTGCCAATATTTTATAGGAGATCCCCGAAACCACCAGAAGAGAAACAAAAATAGCTCCTATGAGCATGACACTCCCTATGTCCGGCTGGGTTGCCAAAAGAAGAATAACGGGAAGGGTCGGCAGAAGCATTTTCCCTATAAGTATAAAATCAGAGCGCATGTTTTTGCTCCCGCTGTACTCTGTATGGTGATTATAAATGATGGCACTGAGCGTCAAAATCAGAAAAATTCTCATAAATTCTGCAGGCTGAAACTGGCCGAGACCGGGTATTACATACCAAGACTGCGCCCCGTTAATCACTGGAGCAATGCTTGATGGTGCGACTAGCAGCCCTGCTAAAAGAGCCAGGCCAAAAGCATATAAAAACCAGTGCAGTATCAGATAATACTCAAAATCAAAATGTAGAACTACCATCATAATAGCAAAAGCCAGCACGAAAAAAATAATCTGCTGGATCATAAAATTGCCTTCGTATTGTTCGAGCTGCTGAGCCTGAAAAATATAGAAACAGCTGACTACTGCGAACAAAAACAATACAAACATCATATTGATATCATACTGCTTTTCTTCGGTTGATTGATGTAAACTCATGGAAGCATGTCCCCATTATATAAAATTTCGAACGCACGCTGCCTGGCGCCGCTGTTAACATCATACCTTGTTCTATCTGCGGCGTACAGTCCTGTGAATATATTTCCACTATCCGCCTATTCTTTAATTTACGTTTCATACATAAGAAAAAGGACTCTTTCTCCTATATTAAAGGAGAAAAGCCCCGGAATCAAACAGACGCCGTTTCCAAAGACTCGGCTACTGCATGCACATTTAAAAGAGTAAATACGCGGCTTTCTTTTTTAATTACGTTTTTTAAATATATTTGTTCTTCTTTCGACACTGCTTGAGGGGGCGCGTCGATTTCACTTTCAAACACGTCCATCACGTCGTTTGCCGCGTCAACGATCAGACCGATATGATTGCCTTCAAGAGCTAAAATTAAAATTCTGGTCTCTTCTGTATACGGAACTTCTTCATAGGAAAGTCTCTTTCGAAGATCAATAATCGGGATAATGACACCCCGTAAATTAATGACGCCGCGTATACTTTTTTCAGCATTTGGTATACGGGTGAAATTCTGCATTCGTTCAATCGACTGGACATGATTTACTTCAACGCCGTATTCTTCGGCATCCAATCGAAATATAATGACTTTTTTCACAACATTTTCTTCCGTCATAATACTGCCTCCTTACAATAGGGCGTTTGTATCTACAATTAGTGCTACATTACCGTCCCCGAGAATCGTAGCTCCTGATATGGCTCGCACGTCCCGAAGGTAATGGCCGAGTGATTTCAATACGACATCCTGCTGGCCAATAAAGCTGTCGACAACCAGAGCGGCCATCTTTTCTCCTTTATGCACGACTACGACCGAATAATTTTCCCGGACCCACTCCCGTTCCACCGGAATTTCAAATACATCCTCCAAAAACATTACCGGAATAATATTTCCGCGAAAGTCGATCATTTTCCGTTTGTGCACATAAAAAATACTGCTGCTCTTAATACTTGCCGTTTCTACAATAGAAGTAAGCGGCAGTCCGTAATGTTCTTCACCCACATCCACCAGCATCACATCAATGATCGACAAGGTCAGAGGAAGCTGAATACTGAATTTGGTTCCTCTTCCTTTTTCAGAATGCACACTGATAACGCCGCCGAGTGATTCAAACGTATTTTTTACTACGTCCAAACCGACCCCCCGTCCTGACAGGTCAGTCACTTCATCAACAGTGCTGAATCCTGCTGAAAAAATGAATTGATGCACGTCGTAATCCGTCAGCGTATCGGCGTCCTCGGCAGCTATTACTTCATTTTCCACGGCCTTTTTAAGCACACGTTCACGGTCAATTCCGCCCCCGTCATCCTCAATTTCAATATACACATGATTGCCGCTGTGATAAGCACGAAGCTCGACGTGACCCTCTTCCGGCTTGCCGTTCTGCTTTCTCTTGTCGGGCATTTCAATTCCATGATCGATCGAATTTCTTATAAGATGGACAAGCGGGTCCCCAATTTCATCAATAATAGAACGATCCAGTTCTGTCTCTGCACCAATGACTTCGAGCTTGATCTTTTTACCAAGGTCTCTCGACAGGCTGCGCACCATTTTCGGGAAACGACTGAATACCTGATCCACCGGCACCATCCGCATATGTAAAATAATTTCCTGCAGGCTCCCGGTCGTCCGTGACATTCTTTCGACTGTTTCTGTCAGTTCGCTGCTTCGTATTTCCTCGGATATACGCTCAAGGCGCCCCCGATCGATAACCAGCTCTTCAAAAAGGTTCATCAATTTATCCAGCCGGTCAATATTGACCCGGATGGTTTTATTCGTCTCTGTACGCTTACGTTCCAGTGAACTGGACTCTTTTACTTCCGGAACCGGTTTTTCGCCCAAGCTTTCCTGGTGGTCTGTGCTGACCGTTATTTCAATTTCCTCTGCCACCACTGCTTCAATCTCCGAAATTGAAGCCACCTGGTTGACCAGGTCTTCTTTTGCAGCGGTCGTTACTACTGCTGCAGTAAATTCGTTATCAAATCGCTCCGCTTCAATATCTGAAGCTTCCGGCACTGATTTAATAACGTGGCCTTCTGCTTCAAGAGCTTCAAATACCATGTAGGCACGTGCTGCTTTTAGCATGGCGTTTTCTTCAAGGGTGACCCGCACTGTATATGCCTGCATACCACTTTCCACAGACTGAGCAATCACTGCCCGGTCGTATTCATTCCAATCCATGTGGATGTCATTCTTTTCTTTTGTTTCCTGCTCTGCCTCCGGCCGGGTGCTTTGCCCAAGCAGCTTTGCCGTAATAGCCTGTATATCCTTTTTCCCCTCCCCGCCGGAAGCAATATCCTCTACAATTTCTTCGGCAACATCTGCTGCTTCAAGAAGTACATCCATCGTTTCTGCATCTGCGAGCCTCGTTTTTTCACGCATTTGGTCGAGAACATTTTCGAGAGCGTGTGTAACATTCGTCAAATCCTCATATCCCATCGTGCCAGCCATGCCTTTCATCGTATGGGCCGAACGAAAAATTTCCCCGATGATCTTTTCATCCTGCGGCTGCTTTTCCAGCTCCAGCAGGTGAACGTTAATCGCCTGAATGTGCTCCTGGCTTTCTTCAATAAACATATCCAAATATTCTGTATGGCTCATGCCCGTACCTCCGCCTTTTGAACTCAATACTAGTTGATAGTGTGCTGCAGCTTCTTCTCTTTTTATATCGACAGACCGGAGCAGGTATTTGAGATAACAGCCGGTTAAAATTTTTTCTTTCATCCTCTTATCTGCCAGCAGTTTTGCGAAAGAACTTCCCCCAGGACAAAAAAGCCTCCGCTATCAAGCGGAGGCTGCACGGTATCCATTTCTAGTTTAAATCAAAGTGGTGCCCGTTCACTTCATAAACGACCCATTCTGCCAAATTCGTCGTATGATCTGCAAAACGCTCAATATAACGCCCAATAAAAGACAGCTGAGTAATATCTTCCAACAGCACTTCATCAGCACTTTGCCGAAGCTGCTTCTGGATAAACAATTTATACTTACTGTCCACGTGATCATCCAAAGAAGCGACCCGCTGGGCATGCATCAGTTCCTGATTGTCATATGCTTCCATCGCCTGGTCAAACATCTGCCTGGCAATCTCCGCCATATCAATTAACTGGTCGATGTCCTCCCGACTTCTATTTTCACTCAGTCTAGCGGAAGCTTTTGCAATATCCACCGCGATATCTGCCATGCGCTCAAGATCACTGGCCATTTTTAAAGCAACAATGCACCTGCGCAGATCTGTGGCGACCGGCTGCTGCTTGGCAATTGTTAATGTCGCCGCATCCATGATTTTCAATTCCAAGGAATTGATATTTTTATCATCTGTAACAATTTCCCGGACAAGTGACTGATTATCATTGGTTTTCAACGCGAGCAGCGACTGCTCGAAAGCATACTTCACATATTTGCCCATGTCGAGTATTTCCTGCTTTAAATACGTCAAGTCCTGCTCGTACGCCTTTCGAACGCCCATTATTCAACCTCTTTCTTCCGGATCAGCCGAACCTGCCGGAAATATAATCTTCGGTCTCTTTTTTCGCCGGCGATGAAAAGATTTTATCTGTCTGGTCATGCTCTACCACAACTCCGTTTAAGAAGAAAGCGGTATTGTCTGAAATACGAGCTGCCTGCTGCATATTGTGGGTAACAATGACAATCGTATAGTCTTTTTTGAGTTCCTGGACCAGTTCTTCAATTTTCAGCGTAGAAATTGGATCCAATGCAGAAGTAGGCTCGTCCATTAAAATGATGTCAGGTTCAATTGCCAGACAGCGTGCAATACAGAGACGCTGCTGCTGGCCACCGGAAAGACCGAAAGCATTTTCTTTCAGCCGATCCTTCGTTTCGTCCCAGATAGCCGCTTTTTTCAAACTTCTCTCCACGATCTCATCAAGCGTTTTTTTATCCTTGATGCCGTGAATTTTTGGACCATATATTACATTTTCATAAATCGATTTTGGAAATGGGTTCGGGTTTTGAAACACCATTCCCACTTTAGTACGCAGATATTCGACACTGAAATTCTTTGCAAAAATTTCATTTTCACGGTATTTAATGGAACCATTCGTTTTTACGATCGGATTCATTTCGGTCATCCGGTTTAAGGTTTTAATAAATGTCGATTTCCCGCAGCCTGAAGGACCGATAATGGCTGTCACGGACTTTTCCGGAATCTCCATCGAAATATCCTGAAGGGCGTGGTTGTCTCCATACCAGAGATTCAGCTGTTCTACGTTGTATGCAAGCGGTGTTTTTTCCTCTGTATTCATAGTCTTATTTCCTTCTCCTGAACGGTTTTCATGCTTAGTTTGCATCTGGCTTCCCCTTTCTTTGGTCCCTTTATTAAAAACGTTTCTGGAATTTAGTCCGGATAAACACGGCAATTGAGTTCATGAAAAAGAGCATCAGCAGTATAATAATAATTCCTGCCGCCGCAATATTTTGGAATTCTTCCTGCGGACGTCCTGTCCAGTCATAAATCTGAACTGGCATCGCGGTAAAGTTGGAAAACAGATCAGACGGTGTGGAAGCAACATATGTCAGCGCGCCAATTACAAGAATCGGTGCTGTTTCCCCGATCGCCCGCGAGAGGGCCAAAATAGTCCCTGTCAGTATTCCTGGAAGAGATGTAGGAATAACAATTCTGAAGATTGTCTGCCATTTAGTCGCTCCCATCGCATAGGAGGCCTGTTTGACGTTTGTTGGTACCGCATTAATAGCCTCCCTCGAGGCTACAACAATAATAGGAAGAACAAGGAGGGACAGTGTCAGCCCCCCTGCAAGTACACTTGCTCCCAGTCCCAACAGACGGTTAAATATTGTAAGTCCCAAAAGCCCGAACACAACAGACGGAACACCGGCAAGGTTCGAAATATTCGTTTGAAGCAGCTTGGTGAATCTGTTTACCGGAGCGTATTCCTCCATATACACAGCGGTGCCGACTCCTAAAACAAAAGAGAGGGGGGCTGCTACTATCATCAGCCAGATCGTCCCTGCCAGCGCAGCCAACATTCCTGCGTCCTCAGCGTTTCTTGAAGCAAAGTTTACGATAAGGTCCCAGCTTAAAAAACCAATTCCTTGAGTGAGTATTCGTATCAGCAATACGATGAGCATCAGTACGCTAAAAGCCATTGCTCCGAAACAAAGACCTTTAAACGCCTTATTCCAAATATGCCTTTTGCCCAGCCTCTGAGTGTTTTCTTCGTAAGCTTCTTTAGGTGCTGTTGTATCTGCAAATTTCATTTAGTAATCCTCCCGGAATCGTCGAGAAATGTAATGAGCCAACAGGTTCATCGCCAGAGTAAACACAAACAATGTCATACCGACAGCATAAATACTGTAATAAATCGGTGTTCCAAAACCAGCGTCTCCTTTAACTACCTGCACAATATAAGCTGTCATTGTCTGCACCGCCCCTGTCGGGTCGATTCCCATGCCCGGGCTGGCACCGCCTGCCACTGACACGATCATTGTCTCCCCGATCGCACGTGAAATGCCAAGGACGAAGGAGGCAATGACGCCCGATAAAGCTGCCGGCAAAACTACTTTCACGGTTACTTCCATGCGTGTGGCTCCTAAAGCGAAAGCCCCTTCCCGGATCGAATTGGGCACCGAACTCATCGCATCCTCTGAAAGGCTTGCAATCATTGGAATAATCATTACGCCTATTATAATCCCTGGGCTCAATGCGTTGAAAACGTCTAATCCCGGTATAATAGACCTTAAAATCGGCGTTACAAACGTAAGAGCAAAAAAACCATAAACAATGGTAGGAATACCTGCCAATACTTCTAGAATTGGTTTCACAGTTTTCCGGACTTTTTCTGACGCATACTCACTCAAATAAATGGCGGCACCCAGTCCGAACGGAATGGCTACCATCATGGCAATACCGGCGACCAATAACGTGCCGTTGACTAACGGCCAGATACCGTACTGCGGTTCCGAAAAGAATGGATACCATTCAGTGGAAGCAAAAAAATCAGCAAACGGCACACCACGGAAAAAGGTCACTGTTTCAAACAGTAAAGTAAACACAATACCTAAAGTCGTTAGTATCGAAATAATTGCACACAATAAAAAGACGGCCGGCATCAGCTTTTCCATAAAGCTCGAAGAACCGGAGCCCTTTGTTTTCTGCTCGATCCTTTCACTGATCGAAAGCTTTGAACGATCTTCCATTTTGCTGCACATCCCCTTAACAGATGATTTCTTTCAGGCAAGTACAAAAGCAAGGAAGTCAAAGCTTCCTCGCTTTTTGCCCATTACTGCCTTTTATTTACTCTCCGGCTACTTCATCAATTTTTTCTTCGTTTTCTTCATATACGCTGTCCGGTGCTGCTGCATAACCTACTTCTTCTGCCAGCTCCCCGGCGTTTTCATTGGCGAAGCGCACATATTCTTCTACATCTTCATCATCTTCTACAGAAGAATTTTTGAAATAAGTGAACAATGGACGCGCCAGTGGATACGATTCATCATTGATCGTTTCAAGAGAAGGTTCTACAGCTTCTTCATCATCATCTGTAATCGGTACCGCTTTTAAGTCGTCCTCGTTTTCAACATAGTACGAATATCCAAAGAACCCGAGAGCGCTCTCGCTTCCTGCTACACCATTGACGAGAGTATTGTCGTCTTCGGACGTTGAAGCGTTCCGTGTGAGATCAGCGCCGCCAAGTACATTTTCTACAAAGTAATCATGCGTACCGGAATCAGTACCTGGAGCATAAAGATCCAGCTCTTCGTCTGGCCATTCCTCGTTAATATCGGACCAGGTTTCTGCATCGCTGTCATCGGAATAAATCTGCTCAAGCTCATCGTAGGTCAATTCATCAACAAAATCATTTTCTGGATTTACCGCCACGGTGATACCATCATAAGCCATTATCAGTTCAGTGTATTCGATATCTTCTTCTTCCAAAGCCTCTTGCTCTTCTTCAGAAATTTCCCGGGAGGCGTTGTTAAGGTCTGTTTCACCTTCAATGAAACGTTCAAAACCGCCACCGGAACCCGATACTCCCACCGGTGCTTCTATATCTTCGTATTCATTACCGAATTCCTCAGATACTGCTTCCATAATTGGAAAGACTGTGGAAGAACCGTCAATAGCGATATCACCGGAGCCGCCGCCTTCCTGGCCAGCGCTTTCTCCTCCGCTTTCTTCACCGCTTCCGCTTTCTCCGCCACCGCCGGGTTCTTCTCCCCCGCCGCCACAAGCGGACGCAAATACGGCCATTGATGCTAATGTTGGAACCATCCATACTGTTTTGAGTTTCAAAGCAACTTCCTCCTCTTTGTTTATGTACTTATGGTAAAGCAACTCTTTTTGCTCCCAATGCTTAGTATAGGAGTTAAATGTTAAGAGAAAATAGTTAGATTGTTAAGAATATGTAAAGGTAGATATGGTACCGTTTTCATTTAAATACAAAAAAATCATTTCCCGGAAGAAATGATTAACTGCCTCAGCTGATATTTATTTTGAGCCCTCCTGCTGCGAGCTCCACTGGTCCTGAGAAAATTCTTCCCGCTTCTTTTTTCAGCTGTGTATGGTCTCCGAAATGAGGCAGGTGGGTTAATATTAATTTACCTGCCTCAGCCCTTTTAGCGAGCTCTGCTGCTTCTTCAGAATTCATGTGGCCGGCAAACGAGCCATCCTGTCCGGCATAAAAGCTGGATTCTGCAATAAGCACGTCCACCTGCGCAGCTGCCTGCACCAGTTCTGGTATATATGAAGTATCCGCAGTGAAAAACAGGCTGCCGGCTTCGGTTTCAATCCGAAACCCAAAGCAGGGCACAGCGTGTTTTACAGCTGTAGGAGTAATGGTGAACGGCCCCGCGGTAAACGGTTCCTCTGCCCGGTATTCTGTCGGCTGCACTGCTTCTTTATAAAACAGGCGCTGGAAGCCTTCTTCATCCTCCCGGTGCGCATAGACTGCTGTCTGGTGCTGCTTTTCCGGCCAAAGGACAGGCTCCAGCAGACGGTAGTACTGAAAAGCTCCGAAATCGCCCACATGATCCTGATGATAGTGGGACAGCAGTACGGCGTCGATACCGCTAAGCTCCGTGTAATGCTGCAGCTGGGAAATCACTCCGCTCCCACAGTCAAGCAGCAGTTGAAAACCATCTTCTTCAAGCAGATAACCGGAAGCTGCTTCCCCGGCTTCCGGAAATGCATGCCAAAAACCAATAATTGTTACCTGCATCTTTCTGTCCCCTTTCAATAAAAAAATCCGTTCAAACAGAAAATATCTGTTTAAACGGATGCGAGTCTTACGCTTCTTTTGCATAAACGCTCACGCGTTTACGTTTTTTCCCGACACGCTCAAATTTCACAACACCGTCGATTTTGGAGAAAAGAGTATCATCTCCACCTTTACCGACATTGTTGCCAGGGAAAATTTTCGAACCGCGCTGGCGGACGAGGATAGAACCACCGGTTACGTGCTGGCCATCGGCGCGCTTGGTACCCAAACGCTTGGAAATGGAGTCACGGCCGTTTTTTGTACTACCTACCCCTTTTTTCTGAGCAAAGAACTGCAGGTCTAATTTCAACATCAACATTCACCTCCTATGCTCTTCAATTGATATAAATTCACCGTACTGATCAGCAATGGTCTCTAAAGAGATAATCATGCCCTCTGCCAAAAGCTGCATCTGGCGTTTATCCTCTTCGGTGCTTTCTTCCGGAAGCACACACTGAAAATAACCGCCTTCTGTACCTAAATCCACTACGGGATCAGTATGGCAGAGAGATGCCATTGCGTTTACAGCCCCAAAAGATACTGCCGAAGCGCCGGCACATACCAAATCGTAGCCGTAAGGACCTGACTCAGCATGACCGGTCATGGTAACAGAACGAATACGCTCTGCCCCGTCACGGCTCACAGTGACCCGTATCATAACTACGCGTCAATGCTGTTGATTGTAACTTTTGTGTAAGGCTGACGATGGCCCTGCTTACGGCGGTAGTTTTTACGTTTCTTAAATTTGAAAACGATGATTTTTTTGTTACGGCCCTGTCTTTCTACTTTGCCCGTAACTTTAGCTCCCTCAACAAAAGGAGAACCAACTTTTACATCGTCGCCTCCGACAAATACTACATTGCCGAACGTCACGTTCTCTCCAGCTTCTGCGTCTAATTTTTCAACGAAGATAGTCTGGCCTTCTTCTACTTTTAACTGTTTTCCACCAGTTTCAATAATTGCGTACATCTCTGCACCTCCTAATCACTTAGACTCGCCAATACAGGTGCCTTTCCAGGGCTTAAACCTGTTCTTGTGCGGTTGTAGTTTGGGTGCTTCCAAACAACTAACGTTACAAATAATAGCATATATTAAAAACGAAAGTCAATTCCCCGCTGCTTCATTTGAGCCTTCAATGCCTGATTTCTTTGTTCCGCCACTTCAAGGCTTCCCGCGTAGCGGACAACGACCTCCTGCTCCTTCGGTTCAGAAACGATAAACAAGCGGCCCGGGGCTATTTGCTGAAGGTCATCATACAACGCCCTGCCTTCCCGGACAAGGAGCCGGTCCGGCACCTCCAGCACAATTGCGTCTACATCCTCTTCTACCCAGGCCCCGAGCGTTCGTTTTGATCTTTCCACCAGTTCTTTTTCCGACAGTCTCCATCCTTTGCCGTACTCTGTACCGAAAGGTTCGAGCAGGTGTTCTTCGAGACTCTGACGGGAACGCTGGCGGGTCACCTCCACAACGCCAAGACGGGAGAATCCGGCAATCCGGATTTTCTGCGGGTCTTCAGCGGCTTTCTCTTCCAACACCTGCATTAAATGCTGCCGGTCTTTTTCGTCATCCATCCTTATAAAGTCAATCATTATCATCCCGGAGAGATTTCTTACACGCAATTGGTGCATTACTTCTCCGGCAGCTTCGAGGTTTGTTTTTACAATCGTGTGCCCGAGATCATGTTTTCCGGTAAACCTCCCCGTATTCACATCAATGGTGGTACACATTTCTGTTTTTTCAATCTGCAGAAATCCTCCGCTTTTCAGCCAGGCTACAGGCTTTAAGGCACGCTCGAGATCAACTTCCACATTTTCTTTCGAGAAAATATTTTCCGGGCGCTCAAAAAGTACAAATTCCGGACGCTTTTCGGGCTCCCATCCGCTGAATTGTGTTTTTGCCGTCTCAATCGCTTCTCTTGTATCCACAGCGACTCTTTTCACATATTCCAGAGGAGCATATGCCAGACATTTTGTTAAAAAGTGCTCCTCCTGCGATACCTTCCCCGGAGAGGACAGCTCTTCTCCCCGAAGAACCATATCCTGCCACAGGCTCTGAAGCTGGGATACCTCTTTTTTTATCACATCCAGAGACTGTACCGTTCCCTCCGTACGTACAATCAGGCCGTCCCCATTCAACGGCAGCGCTTTTTCCTGTTCAAGCCATTCTTCCTTCACGGCTGCCTCGGCCTTCTGTGAAATAAACAGCCCCGGTTCATCCGGCAGATACACACAGTATTTTCCCGGCAGTGACAAATTTTCTTTAAGTTTGGCACCCTTGCTGGCCGTTTCTTCTTTTACGACCTGAACAAATAAATATTCGCCCTTTTTGATAAAATCTTTAATCCCCCTCTGCTTTTTTTCAGCAAGCGGCTCTTTCAGCAGCCGGTACGACATAATATTGTCCCGGTGCAGGTATCCTTTTTTCCCTTTGCCGATATCTATAAATGCAGCATCCATGCCCGGCAGCACATCCACTACTCTTCCTTTATAGATATCTCCGGCCGCCGTGTCATCCATTGCCGACTCAAAAAAGAACTCTGTCACTCTTCCATTATGTTTCAGGGCCGCTCTTGCTTCCCCGGCTTTCATATTTGCAATTAATTCCATCGAACGTTCCTCCAGTGACACATTTCTTTTCAAAAGGAAATGACTGCCACTTGATAGTGGCAGTCATTCAGTTAGACTTATTTTCTTCTCTGACCTTAGCCTTTTCATGAAGCAGCGCAATCTGCGTGGTAAGCCGCTTCAATTCCTGTTCGGAAGCCGCTTCCTGCATTTGTTTATTTAAAAGAGCCAGTTTTTGGCGTTCTTCATCGGAAAGATAAGGGTGCTTTTCTATTACAGTCATCAGTGATTCCTCCTCCGCGCATTCGGATAGATACTCGAAGCCTTTCATTCTGTAACAACCTTTATAAGAAAGACAGGCGATTCGGGAATCAAATCCAAAACAGCATGCCCTTTCATTTCTATTATACCACGCAGGTCTTAAAGAAAACAAAATTGGCTCCTCTGCACAAAAAGGACAGGAAGCATACTCCCCGTCCTTAACCTGTTATGATTTTATTCCGAATAAACTTTTCACTTTGGAGAAAAAGCTTTTCTTTTCTTCTACTGCCATAAGCGGCACCGATTCCCCGAGCAGCCGGCGGGCGATGTTACGATATCCAAGCGAAGCCCTGCTGTTCGGATTCATCGCAATCGGCTCCCCTTTATGCGCTGCTTTTAACACATGCTCTTCGTCTACAATCATGCCGAGCAGATCCACTGCGAGTGTAGCTACGACGTCTTCCACATCCAATACGTTTCCTTCCCGTGAAAGATCACTCCGCACCCGGTTCACTACCAGTTTAGGCGGTTCAATGTCTTCGTTTTCAAGCAAACCGATGATCCGGTCAGCATCTCTCACGGCTGCCGTATCCGGAGTGGTGACAACGATCGCTTTGTCCGCACCGGACACAGCGTTTTTAAATCCCTGCTCAATACCGGCCGGGCAATCGATAAGAATAAAATCGTATTCCGGGCGGAGCGTTTCCACGATTTCCTGCATTTGTTCCGGATTCACCGCAGATTTATCCTTCGTCTGCGCTGCTGGCAGCAAATGCAGGCAGTCGAACCTTTTATCACGGATTAATGCCTGCTGCACCTTGCAGCGTCCTTCCGCAGCATCTACCAGATCGTAAATGATCCGGTTTTCCAGACCCATAACGACATCCAAATTCCGGAGTCCGATATCTGTATCAATCAAACATACTTTCTGTCCCTGCAGTGCAAGTGCTGTACCGATGTTGGCAGAAGTCGTGGTTTTCCCGACTCCGCCTTTTCCGGATGTAATTACTATTGCCTCTCCCACCAACGGTTCCTCCTTTCAGACCTTACATGCTTCTCATTCCGGCTAACGGTGTCCGGAAGTTGTTTTCGGCCTGACATGCTTATGTATATGAGACCGAGCGTAAATAATGCCCGAGCATTTTTGTTTCCTCAAATGCAATTGCCTTATATTCTTCTCCGGTAACATACGCATACCCCGGTCCTTCAATCGCAGGCTTCTGCTCCTGCTTTTCATGCTTTTCCGGCGCATAGAAATACGTATCCGAGATAGAAATTTGTTTAGGAATCATCACAGAGGCACATACCACAGCATGACTTTCTCCCTCTGTGCCGGCTCTCGCTATTCCTTTTAATGCCCCGATAACATAGATGTTACCCGTGGCTTCAACCACTCCGCCAGGATTAACATCGCCGATAATAAGAATATCGCCTGTTTTGCGGAGCACCTGCCCAGAACGGACAATCTGTGTGACGGACGTTACTGTTGCTTTTTCAATTACCTCTTGTGCTTCATCTTTTGTCATCACGTTCGAATGAACTTCATGCACCCGCACTGAACCCGTTTTGTTCAGAACTTCCGTAATTTCTTCTTCGTGACTTTTACTCAAATAACGGTTCCCGGCGTCCACACGAACTTCTACTTGAGGCCCGTTTTCAAACAAACGCTGCTCCCGTTCAATCTTCTTCTTCAATTCCTCAAGAAGTTCATGAAAAGAGCACTGATCATTTAATACAATGGTTAATCCTTCTTTAGTACCTTTAATCGTTACATAATTTCCATTGTTATTCGTCATATTTTCACCCCTGAACCCTTAAGCGCTCTCCATTCTTAGTAAATGTCGTTCTTTTCATTATACGGTTTCATTTCACAGGAATAAACAGCAAACCACTTCTTTTTTAAAAAATTATCGCTGCCTGATTTTTTCCTGGTCTTCAATCCATTCAAAAATACGCCGGAAAGGAACGAGCAGCAGTAAAGCAGCAGCCCCGTTAATAAGCCACGAAGCAATCATCCGCTTCACTAAAAATTCTCCGAAAGAGAGTTCGGCAATGCCCAGCAAAAAATAAATAAAATAAATTAGCAGTTCAAATACGAAAAGCGCACAGAATATGATAAGCCACTGCCATCCATAGCTGTTCCGGACCACCGGCAGAGAGTAGGAGCTCACGTACGCAATAAAGCCGAAGCAGAACGTATAAACACCGAGAACCTGCGTGTACGTGAAATCATAGAGAAACCCAACGAAAATACCTGCCCATACCCCTGCAACCGGACCACGGTATATGCTGGTCAAAATCACTCCAATAAGCGCAAATCTCGGCATCCACACCCATCCACTTTCATTTTCCTGCGGAAAGAGGATTTCAAACCATGTTCCTTCAATAAGAAACAAACAAAAGATTGCTACGGGGATAAGAAAGCGTGTCATGAGCCCCCGCCGCCTTCTTCACCGACTGGATCCACGGCTTCTTCCTCTTCGTCTTCCTGCTCCTGGTCTTCTTCGAGCGAAGGAAATTCTTCACTCAGATCTTCAATGTTCCGGTCCAGAACGTTCACATACGTTAAATCACTGAAGTCTGCCGCTGGTTCAATAAGGGCGTTATACGTTAAACCGTATTCATCGGGTTCCACGCTCTCTACTTCCCCGATTGGAATACCACTTGGAAACGCTCCACCCATCCCTGAAGTAACTACCTGCTGGCCTTCTTCGATTTCTGCATCACTGCGGATTTTCCGGAGCATGAGGCCGTCCCGGTCTTCATCCCATCCTTCAATGAAAGCATTAACCGTTTCATCACCAGCGGTCACACTGGCACTGATTCGGTTTGTGCGTTCCCCGTCCGATAGTAACTGGACAGTGGAGGAAAATTCAGAAGCCTCAGCCACACGTCCGATAAGACCTTCATTTGTAACTACGGCCATATCCTGTTCAATACCATTCTGGGTGCCCTGATTAATACCGATCGTCTGGGTCCAGCGATCAGGGTTCCGGTAGACGACAAGCGCCTGGCGGCTTTCATAGTCGCTCAGCATTTCCTGCGTATCTGCTGACTCCCGGAGCGTTTCATTTTCCTGCCTGGTGTTTTCAAGCTCTGCCGAAGTGGCAGCGTACTTTTCCAGCTGTTGTTTAAGGGTCTTGTTTTCCTCGTATGTATCCAATAAATTTTCCACAGCTTCAAAGCGATTAGCTGCAAAATGAGCCGGGCGGCTGATGGTCGATTGAAAAACGCCTACAGAGTCTCTTACAAACTCTTCCGGCCACGGCACCGATTCCCGTTCCCTCATGGAAAACCCTACGAGTATAACAAGAAGAATAATGCTTACCATCAAGATGATCAATCGCTTGTTGTTAAAAAAGTGCGGCATGGTTCCCCACCTACTCTAAAGATAGATTAAGCATTCCGGCCTGAGCGGGATGTAATACCTGCTTTCGAGCGGAACAAATGAATATTTTCTAAAGCGCGTCCTGTACCAAGTGCCACACAATCCAACGGCTCCTCCGACACTAATACCGGCATGTTCGTTTCTTCGCTCAGAACCCGGTCAATGTGCTGCAAAAGAGCCCCTCCGCCTGTTAACAGGATGCCACGGTCCATAATATCCGCTGCTAATTCCGGCGGCGTCTGTTCAAGTGTACTCTTCACTGTATCAATAATAGTGGAAACCGTGTCTTTCAAACATCCTGCAATCTCTTCAGAGGTAATTGTAACTGTTTTTGGAAGCCCGGTCACTACATCTCTTCCGCGGATTTCCATTGTATCATTGGCTTCATTTTCTGCGGGAGGAGCAGCAGCACCAACTTCAAGCTTAATGGCTTCTGCCGTGCGCTCTCCCACCATGACGTTGTATGTTTTTCGGATATACTGAATGATCGCTTCATCCATTTCATCTCCAGCGATACGGATCGATTGACTCGTCACAATTCCCCCAAGAGAAATGATAGCCACCTCTGTCGTTCCACCGCCGATATCAACAACCATGCTTCCTGTAGGCTCCCACACAGGCAGATCGGCTCCAATCGCTGCTGCAAAAGGTTCTTCGATCGTATATGCTTCTCTTGCCCCCGCCTGTTTTGTTGCATCCTCCACGGCTCTCTTTTCAACTGCCGTAATACCCGACGGCACACATACCATTACGTTTGGCTTTCTGGAGAATATTGAACGTTTTTTGACCGACTGCCCAATAAAATATTCCATCATGGTTGCCGTTGTATCAAAATCAGCAATGACACCGTCTTTCATTGGACGTATTGCCGTAATGTTCCCCGGTGTACGTCCAATCATATTTTTCGCACTGCGACCTACAGCTTCAATATTCCCCGTATCTGTCCGCATAGCCACCACCGAAGGCTCACGAAGAATAACTCCTTCTCCCCTGGCATAAACGAGCGTATTTGCCGTACCTAAATCAATCCCCAGGTCTCTCGTTCCAAACATCTAAGTATATCTCCTCTCGTCTTGCAAAATGCACGGTCGTCCTTTTCAGCAGGTAGGGTTCATTAGATCGTCTAATGATTTATTATGTCGGATAATGCATTTTCCGGTACCATTTGTATTCCCATATGTAGCGGGCACGTTCAGCGGTTCCTGGATGAATGATATCATCTTCAGGTTTTCCGTCCCTCTGACGCTCTCCCGTTATTATGCATTAAAGTACAGCTGTTCATGCATGCACTATTTTTTATTATACTGAAAAATATTTGAAAAACATAGGGTCAATGCACCTGTTTTTTTAGGATAGGCTTATTTTCGCATCTTTCTGTTTTACATAAATCCCTGCTCCTTCATGCTTTCAAAGCACTGATCGCCAACAATTACATGATCGAGCAGTTCGATGCCGAGCAGCCGGCCGCATTCTGCCACTCGTTTAGTCACCTGAATATCCTCGCTGCTCGGAGCCGGATCGCCGGATGGGTGATTATGAAGGCAGATAATTGACGCTGCGGATCGCCGCAGCGCTTCTTTGAATAGTTCCCTTGGGTGTACAATACTTGAATTCAGACTGCCGATAAATAACGTCTGCTTATGAATAATTTGATTTTTAGTATTCAGACACAGTACGACAAAATGCTCCTGCTGTAAAAATCTCAAGTCCTCCATCATGTATTCCGCTGCGTCTTCGGGTGAACGCACCACGTATCTGTCCGGGTACGAATAGCGAAAGATGCGCTTTCCTAATTCAAGCGCTGCCTGCAGCTCCAGAGCTTTTGTTTTTCCGATCCCCGGAATTTCCATCAGCTCTTCACGGGTGGCTTCTTTCAGTAACGGCAGAGCATCGAAACGCTCCATTACCTCGGCAGCCAGTTCCAGCACCGGTACCTGCTTTGTACCTGTGCGAAGAAGCACCGCCAGCAGCTCTTGTTCTGTCAGTGCCTCTGCCCCTTTTTGTTCCATTTTCTCGCGGGGTCTAAACAGTCCTGTCCCATCGGGGATTGCAGTCGTCTTCATCAGTAATCGTCTCCTTTATGTGTGGGGGGTTGAAGCGGGGAATTATAAAAAAGCCAGATACCATTTCAGGCATGCTTCTCCGGCAAATAAAGTAAATAAGCTGCCGGCCGCAATGGCAGGGGCAAACGGGAACGGCATTCCTTTTTTGAAAATACCAAATGGATATAAAAGAAAAATAACGATAGAAGCGGTGAACACAGCAGCTATAAAATTAACAGCAAGGAGAGGCGGACCAAAGAAAAACCCGAGAACAATAAATATTTTCAGGTCACCGCCGCCCATCCCTCCCCTCGTGGCCAGAATAATGGCTGATATAAGAAATAAGCCGGTGAATGCACCTATGAAGCTCTCGCTCCAGGCAGGCTCCTCCAGCCAGAAAAATTTTAAAAGCACCGCTCCAAGAAAAAACAGAAGCGACACCCGGTCCGGGATGATCATGGCTGTAATATCGCTGATGGTAATTATAAAAAGGTAGGAAATAAGAAGGAAAGCTGCAGCGAGTTCTGCAGTTAGTCCGAAGCGGACGAAAGCGAGGAAAAACAAGACACCACCGGCGCCTTCCATAAGAGGATGAATCGCGGAAATACGATTTTTGCAGAAGCGGCATTTACCGCCCAGATACAAATACGAACAGCAGGGGACTAAATCTCTTTTTTTAATCGGCTGGATACATACCGGGCAGTTCGATGGGGGCGACCACACGGATTCGCTGGCAGCCAGTCGCATACCTGCGGCGCTACAAAAAGAACTCACTACCATCCCTGCTGCTGTAAAATATACAGCGAGCAATACATTCATCACAACGCCTCTTCCATTTTTTTCTTATTATAGCATGGTTTCCCTTTAATTAGCTCAAAAATATTATAAAAAGGCAGAAGCCGCATGCTTCTGCCTTCGCTTTCTTATTGACTCCACTCCTGCGTCAGCTGGGAGATGAAATACAGGGAGCCGGCAAAGACGATCACGTCTTCCTGAGCCCGGGCTGTATTTGCCTTTTCCCATGCTTCCTGCCAGCTTGCTGCTTCTTGAACGTCGACTGTATTCGCTTCAGCAATATCCTCCGGTGCTGCTGCCTGCGGAAAATCAAACGGAACCGCCGTGATGGATTCTATCTCCAGGCCGTTCAGCTGATCGAGCACCGGTGCTTGTAATTTGTCTGTTTTCATTCCGACAATAAAATGAAAACGGCTGTTTGGATAATGCTTAGTTAACGCTTCTTTGAGGCTTTTCATTCCTTCTTCATTATGAGCACCGTCGAAAAGAACATGCTCTTCGCCAGGCGCTTTTTCAAGCCTACCTGGCCAGGCTGCTTTTTTCAGGCCGGCGCGGATGTGTTCATCTTCTGCGGGGAGCGCGTAATACATTTTCAGATAACGTGTCGTAATTACTGCTGCTGCCGCATTCTCCACCTGGTGCTCCCCGAGCATGGAGACTTCGAGATCTTCCATATCTCCGAGAAGGGAATAAAAGGAAAACCGGGTTCCTGACTCTAACGGTTCGAGGCGGCGAACGTGAAACTGACGGCCAAGCTGATAAAATTTCGAGCGCTGGTAATCGACAGCTTCCTCAAAAATGCCGGCAAGCTCTTCATTCTGCTCACATGTCACTACAGGCACCCCGCCTTTAATAATACCGGCTTTTTCCCGGGCTACTTCTTCGAGCGTGTCCCCGAGGATGCCCTGATGATCGTGCCCAATATTTGTGATGACGCTCACCATAGGGTGGATTGCGTTTGTGGCGTCCAGACGGCCGCCAAGGCCAACCTCCCATATGACGACGTCCGGAAACGTTTTTCTGGCAAAATACATTGCCGCGATAACAGTGATCACTTCAAACTCCGTCGGTGATCCAAATGGCGTTCGCGCAATGCTTTCCACTACCGGACGAAGAACGGCAGCCAGCTCCAGAAAATCCTCCTCGCTGATTGGTTCTCCATCTGTCGCAATACGCTCACGAAAATGATGGATATATGGTGATGTGAACGACCCGCAAACAATGCCTGCTTCTGTCATAATATTTCTCGTAAATGCTGCAGTGGATCCTTTTCCATTCGTTCCGCCGATATGAATGCCTTTCAGCCGGCGTTCCGGGTTACCGACGGCTTCAAGCATCATATTCATACGGTCAAGCCCCGGGCGGATGCCGAACGTTTCGAGTGAGTGCACCCATGCTTCTGCTTCCTTGTATGTGTGCAAAGTAGACCTCCCTTTAAACAGCCATGCTGCAGGCCCCTAGGCCGGGGGCGTCTGCTGCTTAGCTTTTTTGCAGTTCTTCCATTCTGGCTGTTACTTTTTCTCTTTTTTGTTCATAATCCTTCTGCTTTTCTTTTTCTTCCTCTACGACATGCGCCGGAGCTTTGCTGACAAACCCTTCGTTGTTCAATTTTTTCGTGACCCGTTCCACTTCTTTATCGAGCTTTTCTTTTTCCCGCTGCAGACGTTCTATTTCCTCGTCCACATTAATCAGGCCTTCAAGCGGCAGAAAGATTTCCGCCCCGCTCAATACGTGGGATATGGATTTTTCCGGAGCTTCAAGCACTGCATCGATAGTCAGCGTCTCAGGGTTTCCAAACCGTACAATATAGTCACGCCCCCGTTCGAGTCGTTCCGAAGCCTGGCTGTTGGACGGTTTCAGGCTCATCGGCACCGCTTTGGACGGTGGAACGTTCATTTCCGCCCGCGTATTCCGGACCGAACGAATAACCTCTTGAATTAATTCCATATCGCGCACCGCTTCTTCGTCAAACAGCTGTGAATCTGCCTTCGGCCAGGAAGCACTCATGATTGACGTTCCTTCGTGAGGAAGATGCTGCCAGATTTCCTCCGTAATAAACGGCATCATCGGGTGAAGCATGCGCATCGTCTGGTCAAACACATGAACAAGCACAGACTGGGCCATGCGTTTTGGCTGTTCCTCTTCACCGTACAGCGGCAGCTTGGCCATTTCAATGTACCAGTCACAAAGGTCGTCCCAAATAAAGTTATAGAGCGTCCTTCCGGCTTCTCCGAACTCGTATTTCTCCATCAGCTCGGTGGCATTCTGCTTTGTTTCCTGCAGACGGTGTAATATCCAGCGATCCGCAATCGTTTTTGTGCCTTCGAGCTCGATCTCTTCCGCCGTTACCCCTTCCACATTCATCAGTGTAAAACGGGCGGCGTTCCAAATTTTATTGCCGAAATTCCAGTTGGCCTCTACCTTTTCCCACTGGAAACGAATATCGTTACCCGGTGTTGTACCTGTAGCGAGCAGAAAGCGCAGAGCATCCGCCCCGTACTGATCGATAACATCCATCGGGTCTACCCCGTTGCCGAGGGATTTACTCATTTTCCGTCCTTCACTGTCACGTACCAGTCCGTGAATAAGCACGTCCTCAAACGGGCGTTCACCGGTAAACTCCAGCCCCTGAAAAATCATCCGCGACACCCAGAAGAAAATGATGTCGTAGCCGGTCACAAGAGCACTGGTCGGGTAGTAGCGCGCATAGTCCGAGCTTTCTTCCGGCCACCCCATGGTGGAGAATGGCCATAAAGCCGAGCTGAACCACGTATCAAGCACGTCTTCATCCTGTTTCCATTCATCCGGATTTTCCGGTGCCGTGCGCCCTACATAAATTTCGCCTGTTTCTTTATGGTACCAGGCGGGGATACGGTGTCCCCACCAGAGCTGGCGCGAAATACACCAGTCCCGGATGTTTTCCATCCACTGCAGATACGTCTTTTCAAAGCGTTCCGGCACAAAGGTGACTTTTTCTTCCTTATGCTGAAGTTCTACTGCCTGTTCCGCAAGCGGCCCCATGTTTACAAACCACTGCGTGGAAAGGTACGGCTCAACCACTGCGCCGCTTCGTTCAGAATGACCAACAGAGTGCATATGCTCTTCGATATCAAACAGAATATCGTCGGCCTGCAGATCCTTCGTAAGCTGCTTCCGACAGGCAAAGCGGTCCATGCCTTCATAGATGCCGGCATTCTCATTCATGCTCCCGTCTTCATTCATCACAAGTACACGCGGAAGATCATGACGGTTGCCCATTTCAAAGTCATTTGGATCGTGCGCTGGCGTGATTTTCACTGCCCCCGAACCAAAATCCATGTCCACATAGTCGTCTGCGATAATCGGAATTTCTCTTCCTATTATCGGCAGTACGGCCGTTTTCCCAATGAGATGCTTATAGCGGTCGTCCTCCGGGTGCACTGCGACTGCCGTGTCCCCGAGCATCGTTTCCGGACGGGTCGTCGCTACTTCAATCGAGGTATTTTCGCCTTTAACCGGGTAGCGCATATGGTAAAAGTGACCCTGCACTTCTTTGTATTCCACCTCGATATCCGAAAGCGCCGTCTGCGTTTCTGGATCCCAGTTGATAATGTATTCACCCCGGTAGATAAGCTCTCTTTCATACAACGAAACAAAGACTTCCCGTACCGCTTCCGACAGGCCTTCATCAAGCGTGAAACGCTCTCTCGAATAATCGAGTGAAAGCCCGAGCTTGGCCCACTGGCTGCGGATGAAATCTGCATATTCCTCTTTCCATCCCCACGTTTTTTCCAGGAATGCCTCCCGTCCAAGCTCGTAGCGGCTCGTACCTTCTTCTTTCAGCTGCGCCTCGACCTTAGATTGGGTAGCAATGCCTGCATGGTCCATGCCCGGCAGCCATAAGGTATCATAGCCCTGCATGCGTTTCATGCGGATTAAAATATCCTGAAGCGTCGTATCCCAGGCATGCCCCAGGTGAAGCCGACCGGTTACGTTCGGCGGCGGAATAACAATTGTATACGGCGTACCGTCTGTCTGTCCTGCTTCAAACTGCCCTGTTTCTTTCCAGAAGTCATACCAGCGGTTCTCTGTTTCTTTCGGGTCGTACTTTTTCGCCATTTCCGTTTCTTGTTTTCCCATACAAATCCCCTTTCTTCTCATAAAAAAACTCTTCATCCCGAGTAAGGACGAAGAGTTTTCGCGGTACCACCTTAATACCTGCGGCCACGCAGGCACTTTCCCATAACGGCGGTTACCGTCTTTTCTTACTGTATACGTTCAGAAAAGAAGCTCGAGGGCGACTTTCCGCACGGGTCGTTAAAGAATCTCTCAGCCCAGGATCCTTTTTCTGTACAACAGACCTGCGTGCGTACTCCTCCCTGTTTCTGCATTTATTATTACTATTGATTTAGTGTCTTTATTTTACGAAACCATGACGCATGCGTCAACTATCTTCCCCGTGTTCTTTATTTGCAGCAAGGCTTGCAAAGACGCGGTCAGCCGCCTCAATGGTCTTATCGATATCTTCTTCGCTGTGCTCTGTCGATAAAAACAATCCTTCGAACTGCGAAGGTGGAAGCGAAATGCCTTCTGCCATCATTCCACGGAAATAGCGCGCGAACATTCCCAGATCAGATTTCTTCGCAGAAGCAAAATCCACCACAGGTTCATCGGTAAAGAACAGTCCGATCATCGCTCCGGCACGGTTGATCTGATGAGGGATTCCATGCTTGGAGGCTGCGCGGTTCAGTCCTTCTTCAAGCTGGGCTGCCCGGGCGCGGAACGTTTCATAGCTGCTTTCGTCCACCTGCCTGAGTGTTTCAAGTCCGGCTGTCATCGCCAGTGGATTGCCGGAAAGGGTACCTGCCTGATAGATAGGCCCGTCCGGGGCAATCTGCTGCATGATATCGGCGCGGCCGCCGTAGGCTCCCACCGGAAGCCCACCACCGATCACCTTTCCAAGGCATGTGAGATCCGGAGTCACGCCGTAGTGTCCCTGGGCGCTATTATAGTCCACCCGGAAGCCGCTCATGACTTCATCAAAAATCAGCAGACTGCCGTACTGGTTCGTTATATCACGAACGCCTTCGAGAAATCCTTCACCCGGAGTGACAACACCCATATTCCCGGTAACAGGCTCGAGGATCACACCAGCGATTTCATCACCGTATTCATCAAATGCCTTCTGCAGGCTGTCGAGATCGTTGTACGGAACGGTAAGCGTGTTCTGGGCGATTGAGCCGGGGACACCGGGACTGTCCGGCAGACCAAGAGTCGCAACTCCGGAGCCGGCACGAATGAGTAGAGAGTCTCCGTGGCCGTGGTAGCAGCCTTCCATTTTTACGATTTTGTCCCTGCCCGTAAATCCACGGGCCAGACGAAGCGCACTCATTGTCGCTTCCGTACCAGAATTCACCATCCGGACGACCTCAATGGAAGGTACACGGTCAACAACAAGCTCTGCAAGCCCTGCTTCTGTTACGTGCGAAGCGCCGAAGCTGGTGCCTTTTTCAGCCACAATTTTTAAACTGTCGACCACATGCTCATTTGCGTGTCCGAGAAGAAGCGGCCCCCAGGACATCACATAATCAATGTATTCATTGCCGTCGATATCTTTAATGCGGGAGCCTTTGCCTTCATCCATATAGACGGCCGGATGGCCGACAGATTCATATGTCCGCACGGGGCTGCTGACTCCGCCCGGCATTACTTTTTTTGCGCGTTCATGTGCATGTATTGAATTATGATACGATTTCATGTCATACCTCCTGAATACTTAAAAGTTATCTTTTTTGCTATTCCCGTACTTAGTATAACGAAAACAAGCCCTGGACTGAATACCTTCCAGAGCTTGTTTCTATCATTTATTGTCTTCCTGCATATAGCGGACAGCATCCTTGGCGAAATACGTCACAATCAGGTCAGCTCCGGCACGCTTCATGCTTGTGAGCTTTTCCATGACAATATCCTTTTCGTTTACCCACCCATTCTGGGCGGCAGCTTTAATCATCGCATATTCCCCGGAAACGTTATAAGCCACTACTGGATAACCGGTGCGCTCCTTCACTTCTCTTACAATATCGAGATAAGCAAGGGCCGGCTTCACAATGAGAAAATCGGCCCCCTCTTCGACATCAGTTTCCGCTTCTTTTAACGCTTCAAGCCGGTTCGGAGGATCCATCTGATAGGTTTTCCGGTCCCCAAACGAAGGAGTGCTGTGAGCCGCGTCACGGAACGGGCCGTAAAAAGCACTGGCATATTTAACTGTATAGGACATCAAAGGCACCGTAACGTGCCCTGCTCTATCGAGTCCTTCCCGGATAGCCGCTGTAAAGCCGTCCATCATGTTCGACGGCGCAATAATGTCTGCTCCGGCTTCCGCCTGGGAGACCGCGGTTTCTGTTAGGTTTCTCAGCGATTCATCGTTATCCACGTAGCCGTTATGAATTACCCCGCAGTGCCCATGGTCTGTATACTGGCACAAACAGGTATCCGCAATCACCGTTAATGACGGATGATTCTCTTTAATCTGCCGGATCGCCCGCTGGACAATCCCGTCTTTCAGAAACGCAGGGGTTCCTTCTGCATCTTTTTCTTCCTCGTGAGGCACGCCAAACACGATGACGCTCGGAATACCGAGGGCTTCCAATTCATCCATTTCCGTATCCAAATAATCCAGGGAAACGTGATAAACCCCCGGCATAGATGGTACTTCTTTTCGCACATTTTCCCCTTCGACAACAAAAATAGGATAAATCAAATCGTTGGGTCTTAATTCGTTTTCCCTTACCATTGCTCTTATACCAGGCGTTGTCCGCAGCCTGCGGTGCCGGCGGAAATGTAAATCAGCCAATGTGAAGCCTCCTAGGTAATTTCCTTGGTTTTTTCTATCATTCCTTCAACGGAATGAACTTCTGCTTCGTACACATACTTGAACCCGCTCTCGCGGGCAGCGCGGCCGGTCGATGGGCCAATGGCCACTACGGGAACAGTCAAAAGCGCCTGCCGGTAAGCCCCTGCAAGCCGATATAGTGCATCTACAGAGGATGGACTCGCAGCCGTCAGTACGTCAACTTCCTGATTCTTTAAGACTGCCTGCAGAAGAGCCCCATTTTTTTCTTCCGGTACCGTCGTATACAAATGCCATACCCATACGCTGATGCCCTGGTCTGTAAGCAACCGGTACAGGGTGTCCGCCGCCTGGGCGCTTTGGGGAAGAAGCACGTTATCCCGGCGGCCGATCACTCGTGCGGCTGATTCAGCTAACGAAACGGCTTTATATTTTTCCGGCATCAGCTCTACCTGAAAGCCTTCCTCTTCCAACGCTTGTTTGGTCTTGGGCCCCACAGCAGCTGTTTTTAAGCCGGGGGGAATACCCAGACCATACCGCTTTTGCCATTCCGCCAGATAATAGACGGTATTCACACTGGTTACCAGCAACCAGTCTATATTTCCGCGCTGCCACCGCTCTGCCATGGTCTTTTCCATGCCCCGTACCGGTACGGTCGTAATAACCGGCACCGCTTTGACACAACAGCCTGCAGACTGAAGACCCTGCACCAGACTTGCATGCTGGCCGGCTCCTCTTGTCACCAGTACTGTTGCTGTCACTATTCTTCCCCCATCTCTTCCCGGGCCTGTTCCAGAATTTCTTTGCCACCCCGTCCAAGCAGGGCGTGCGCGGCCTTTCTGCCCATTTCTTCCGGATTGTCACCCGTGAGCTTTTCTTTTAGTATTTTGCGTCCATCTGTGGACCCAATCATTGCGGTTAATTGTACATTACCCTGCTTATTAAGCGTAGCGTATCCGCCAATCGGCACCGCACATCCTCCTTCTACGGCTTTCAGGAAGGCCCGCTCAGCAGCAACACATACCGCTACCGGCTCATCGTGAAGGTTTTGAATGATCTTTAATATATCTTCGTCCCCGCTGCGGCACTCAATACCAAGTGCACCCTGGCCTACGGCCGGTACACACATATTAGGCTCAAGAAATTCCGTGACAATCTCATCGCTCCAGCCCATACGCTCCAGGCCGGCGGCGGCTAAAATAATGGCGTCAAAGCTTTCCTCGCGCAGCTTCCGGAGCCGTGTTTCAATATTGCCCCGAATCCAATGGACGTTTAAGTCCGGGCGCTCTGCTTTAATCTGGGATGTGCGCCGCAGACTGCTCGTACCAACTACTGCTCCAAGCGGCAGATTATGAAACTTTACATGATCGTTTGCAATATAGGCATCCCGCGGGTCCACCCGGTTAGTGACAGCACCGACCTCGAAGCCTTCCGCCATTTCTCCCGGGAGATCCTTCATGCTATGGACAGCTATATCAATTTCACCGTCTGTAAGTGCCTGCTCAATTTCCTTTACAAACAGGCCCTTTCCGCCAACTTTAGATAGCGTCCGGTCCAGAACGCGGTCACCTTTTGTAGAGATTTTTTTCACTTCAAAACGATAAGGCAGGTCCAGCTTTTCAAGCTCCTGCTGCACCCACTCCGTTTGTTTTAATGCCAGATTACTTTTTCTAGTGCCCAGGGTAATTGTGCGCATGCGTTTAGCCATTCCTTTCTAAGCATCCATAGTTATTATAAGTACCATATATGAAACTGACTCAAATCACTGGAAATAAAATAGTTAATGAGTAAAACGACAAAACAGGCAACGTTTAGAAGCGCCATTCGGTACCCGCGCCAGTGATGAACGGCCAGTAAATATATATACGTACTGTAAAAGCCAAGGAGAATGATCGAACCGATGACTTTTGCGTCCTGCCAGGGGAGAGAGTCGTACCATTTCCCTGCCCAGAGAAAACCAAACACCAGCCCCGCGAATAAAAGAGGGACTCCAATCACCGTGGTCGTTCCTGCCAGCTTTTCCATTTTCGGCAGGTTTTCCATTCTAATTAACCGTTTCCCCCACTGCTTCCTTTTTAAAAGCTGATGCTGCAGCACATACATCGCGGAGAATACAAATGCCAGTGTAAACGAAGCATAAGAGAGAAGAATAAAAATAATATGCACCACGAGTGTCTCAGACAAGAGCAGCGTTTCAAGCTCATTTGGGATATCGCCGTTAAACGAAAAAGAGCTGAACGTCATCAGCAGAAATCCGATCACATTTAAAAAGAAAACCAGTACATCCATTCGAAAAAACCAGTTCACGATAAGTGAAATGGTCACAAGCGACCACGCATAGAAATACATGCCTTCAAAAGGCGTGATTACTGGTGCACGATCATACATAAATATTCTAAGTACTAAAAAGGCCGTCTGCGAAGTCCAGACAATAGAAAGCAACCAGAAGGCGAGTCGGTTCACCTTCCGGTTGGTTTGAGAAAAATCAACGAAGTAGCAAAGGACGCTCAGGCCGTATAGTACAATCGTTACGATATAAATAATTCCTTCGGCTGCAACCATCCTGACGCCCCTCTCTTAGGAACGAACAGCGACATCTGTCGCGTAAGCATAGGGAAGGCGGAATCCGCGCGTTTCTCTGGAGGCATTCCATTCCTCTTCCGCTTCTTCCTTGCGTATTTGGCGCTCCTCTGCTGCTCTGGCTTCTTCTACTTCCTCTTCAAGAGCAAAGATTTCGGTAAACAGCTGCAGCATTTCTTCTGCATCGTTGTTATCAGCCATTTCTTTAGCTTTCGTTATCGGATCCTTGATCATTTGATTGATAATGCTTTTTGTGTGCTTACGCAGCACTTTCTTTTCCCGTTCGGTAAGCTCCGGAAGCTTCCGTTCCACACTATCCATGGTATCTGCCTGAATAGCCAGAGCTTTTGTCCGAAGAGCTGAAATCACTGGTACCACTCCGAGAGTATGCACCCAGTCCTTGAAATCCGAGACTTCAGCATGGATCATTCTCTCCATCAGTGCTGCAGCTTTTTTGCGTTCTTCCATATTGGAATTCACAATATCCTGCAGGTCATCAATGTCATACAAAAAAACGTTATCGAGCTGATTCAATGCGGGATCCAAATCTCTTGGAACCGCAATATCAACCATAAACAGCGGTTTGCCTTTTCTTTTTTTGCTGGCAGAAGCCACCTGCTCTTTACTCAGCACGTATGAATCCGAACCCGTGGAAGAAATTAAAACATCTGCCTGACAAAGTGCATCAGTCAGCTCCTCCATTGGTTTTGCTTCACCGTTAAACTGCGTAGCAATCTGTTCTGCTTTCTCATACGTACGGTTAAACACCGTCACTTCGGCAGCACCGCCGGAGTGCAGATGCTTAGCTGTCAATTCGCTCATTTTTCCGGCACCCAAAACAAGCACCCGCTTGTTTTTGAACGAGCCGACGACTTTTTTACCAAGCTCAACAGCCGCATAGCTGACTGATACAGGATTGTCGTTAATTTCTGTTTCGTGATGGGCCCGTTTGGAATACGTGACTGCACGTTTAAACAGTTCATTAAATATCGTGCCGGTCGTTTCATTCTCATGGGCTGTAGCAAGGGCGTTTTTCACCTGGCCCAGTATTTGTGTTTCACCAATCACCATGGAATCAAGACCGCTTGCAACCTGAAACAAATGCTGCACCGCTGCATCATTTTCGCGTATATTTAAAAATGGGCCAAATTCTTCCTGTGGCATTTCAAACCAGCGGCCCAAAAACTTTTTCACAAAATGTCTTCCTGTATGCAGCTGGTCGACGACTGCATACACCTCTGTCCGGTTACAAGTAGATACGATGACGCATTCCAGGATACTTTTCATGTCACGAAGCTCCTGCAGTGCCTGAGGAAGTGTATCCTCCTGAAAAGCCAATCGTTCTCTCGTTTCAACTGGAGTTGTTTTATAGTCTAATCCAGCGACAATAATATGCATGTCCGTATCTTCACCCCCTGCGTCATCAGTACCATGTTTAATGCAACCACCAAATGTTCAACTCTATTTATACGTTCCACTCTTCACACAACCCATTGTATCACACAACTATTTGTCTTTTAGCATTAATTTGTGAACAAGGGCTGACAGTTTTTCTACTGTATCTTTCTTTTACTCACCGTTCCAATGTATATCTTCCACATATCATTTTCAAATAAACTGCTCAATGGCCCGCCACGCTTCATCTTTACCCTGGGCGGTTTCTGCAGAAAATACGACCGTCTGGTCCTCCGGCTTCAGCTTAAGCGTTTCTTTAACACGCTTTAAATGACGGGGACGTTTATTTTTCGTGATTTTGTCCGCTTTTGTTGCAATAATAACTACCGGCAGCTCATGAAATTTCAAATAATCGTACATGGCTATATCGTCTTTGGTCGGCTCGTGGCGAAAATCGATAATCATAAAAGCAGCTTTCAGCACCTCTCTGCTTTTGAGATACTCCTCCATCATTTCGCCCCAGGCTGCCCGTTCGCTTTTCGATACTTTCGCATAGCCGTAGCCGGGAACGTCTACAAACAAAAAGCGGTCTTCGATATTATAAAAGTTAAGCGTACGTGTTTTGCCGGGCTTTGAAGAGGTCCTGGCCAGGTTTTTTCTCGCTAACAGGGAATTAATAAACGAAGACTTCCCTACGTTGGACCTTCCGGCCAGAGCTATTTCCGGAAGTCCTCCTTCAGGGTACTGCTTAGGGCTGACCGCGCTTATAACCAGCTCCGATTTATGAACTTTCATTTTTCTCCTCCAATGCTTCTTTTAACACTTCATCGAGATGCTTCACCGTGATAAATGTAATATCTTTTTTTATGCTCTCCGGTATATCTTCCAAATCTTTCTCATTATCGGCGGGGATTAGGATCGTCGTCAGTCCGGCGCGGTGGGCGCTCATTGATTTTTCCTTCAGTCCACCAATCGGAAGGACTCTGCCGCGCAGAGTAATTTCGCCGGTCATCCCTACTTCCTTTTTCACTTTCCGGCCGGACAGGGCGGACACCAGAGCTGTTGCAATCGTAATGCCGGCGGAGGGTCCGTCTTTTGGGGTGGCCCCTTCCGGAACGTGAATATGAATGTCCCATTTTTCCTGAAAATCCGGATCGACGCCCCACTCATCTGCTTTAGAGCGAATATAACTGAATGCTGCCTGCGCGGATTCCTTCATGACGTCGCCGAGCTTTCCGGTTAATTGCAGCTGTCCGTTTCCTTTTGCGAGAGAAACTTCAATAGATAAAGTCGTTCCGCCGGCAGCTGTGTAGGCTAGACCGGTGGCCGCTCCGACCTGATCTTCCTCCTCTGCACGCCCGTAGCGGTACCGCGGACGCCCAAGCAGTTCTTCAATTTTCGCGGGAGTTACTACTACTTTTTTGTTCTCTCCCATCACGATCAGCTTTGCTGCTTTCCTGCACACCGCTGCAATTTCTCTTTCGAGTCCACGGACTCCTGCTTCTCTCGTATACTCGCGTATGAGCTTCAAAAGAGCTCCCTGACGGAACTGGATGCTTCCTTTGGTTAAGCCGTTTTCTTTAATCTGCTTTTCCACAAGATGATTTTTGGCAATACCCTCTTTTTCGATTTCAGTGTAACCTGCAATGCGGATAACCTCCATCCGGTCGAGCAGCGGCTCAGGGATGGTGTTCATATTGTTCGCCGTGGTAATAAACATCGTCTTGGAAAGATCATAAGGCTCTTCCACATAATGATCTTCAAATGTATTGTTTTGTTCCGGGTCAAGCACTTCAAGCATTGCTGAAGATGGGTCTCCCCGGAAATCACTGGCCATTTTGTCGATTTCATCAAGCAGAAATACCGGATTAATGGTCCCTGCTTTTTTCATTCCCTGAATAATACGTCCAGGCATAGCTCCGACATAGGTTTTGCGATGCCCGCGAATTTCTGCTTCATCCCGGATGCCTCCAAGGCTCATTCTAGTGAAATTACGGTCGAGCGAGCGCGCAATGGAACGTGCCAGCGACGTTTTTCCGACACCTGGCGGTCCGGTCAGACATAGAATCGGGCCTTTCACGGATTCTGTCAGCTGCTGCACGGCTAAGTGCTCAAGTACCCGGTCCTTCACCTTTTCTAGTCCATAATGATCTTCATCGAGAACCCGCTGGGCCCGCTTAATATCGAGCTGGTCTTCAGTTTCCTCATACCACGGTATATCCACAAGCCATTCGATATATGTCCGGATAACGGAAGTCTCTGCAGAAGCCCCTGGCATCTTTTCGTAGCGGCGGAGCTCCCGCTCAGCTTTTTCCTGAACCTGTTCGGGCATTTTTGCCTGCTGAATTTTTTCTCTGAGTTCATCGACTTCACTTTCTTTTCCATCAGTCTCTCCGAGTTCTTTTTGGATCGCCCGCATTTGTTCGCGCAGGTAGTATTCACGCTGCGTTTTTTCCATCGATTTTTTCACGCGCTGCCCGATTTGATTTTCAAGACCTAATACTTCCTGTTCTTTCTGCAGAATATCGATAATTTTGCGCAGACGCTCCGAAGCGGTGAATTGCTCGAGCAGCTCCTGCTTCTCTGCTACTTTTAACGGCAGATGAGAGCTGATCATATCAGCGAGACGGTCGGCCCCTGCAATGTCCTGCACCGATTGGATCGTTTCACTGGAAATGCGCTTAGAAGCAGTGGCATACTGTTCAAAAGCTTCCAGCGCCTTTCTCATTAACGCCTGTTCCTCAGCCGAATCTGCGTGCTCTTCCGTAGGCAGCACTTCCATTTCCACTTCAAAAAAAGCATCCTTATCGATAAATTCTTTTATCTCTGCGCGCTCCAAACCTTCCACAAGTACACGGATGGTTCCGTTTGGAAGCTTCAGCATCTGCTTAATTTTTGCCACTGTACCGACATGGTACACATCAGCTTCGCCCGGATTATCTACTGATAAATCCTTCTGCGTTACGAGGAGAATCCGGCTGTCTTTCGCATTCGCCTGCTCAAGGGCTTCCACCGATTTATCCCTGCCCACATCCAAATGGAGCACCATCGACGGGAACACAAGCAGCCCGCGAAGCGGCAGCATCGGTATGGAGATCGTTGTTGTATTTGGCATTCGCTAACACCTCTATTGTCAAATTATGTTCGTTTGCTTTGCAGTGATGCGGTTATTACGTACTAAAGGTATACTATTTATTTTATCCTATTTATAAAATTACTGTCTATGAAACATTACTCATTGACAGGAAGTCGTCTATAAATGCTATGTATAAATAATCAGAACCCCCGCACCATACGGATGCGGGGGTTTCTGTATAAGGTCCCTTTTCATTCAGGCGAAAAACCGTTTATGCACTTTCTTTTGGTTTGTACTGTTTTAATGTTACTTCTTTGCCATCTTTTGTTTTCAGAAGAGGCGATCCGTCACTATCTACGCTCTCTGCTGTAATAGTGCAGGAAACAATTTCTTCTTTAGAAGGCAGATCATACATTACATCAAGCATAATCCCTTCGATGATGGAACGCAGACCACGTGCTCCGGTCTTCCGTTCAATTGCTTTTCGCGAAATCGCACGCAGCGCATCTTCGGTGAATTCAAGCTCAACTTCATCCATTTCGAGCAGTTTCTGATACTGCTTGACGAGCGCGTTTTTCGGCTGAGTCAGGATCTCAATCAATGCTTCCTCGTCTAATTGCGACAAGCTAGAAATAACAGGGATCCGGCCGATAAATTCAGGAATAAGACCATAGCGCAGCAGGTCTTCCGGAAGAATCCGGCTCATGTATTCATCGTGGCCCATTTCAGCATTTTCAGACTCTGCTCCAAAACCGATAATTTTACGTCCGAGGCGTTCTTTTACAATCTGTTCGATGCCATCAAACGCACCACCGCAGATGAAGAGCACATTGCTCGTATCGATCTGGATAAATTCCTGATGAGGATGCTTTCTGCCTCCCTGCGGAGGAACACTGGCTGTAGTACCTTCCAGAATTTTCAGCAGCGCCTGCTGAACCCCTTCTCCGGATACGTCACGGGTGATGGAAGGATTTTCTGATTTGCGGGCTACTTTATCGATTTCATCGATGTAAATAATCCCTTTTTCTGCTTTTTCTGTATCATAATCAGCTGCCTGGATCAGCTTCAGCAGAATGTTTTCCACATCTTCACCTACATACCCTGCTTCCGTTAAGGAAGTTGCGTCTGCGATCGCAAATGGAACGTTCAAAATACGGGCCAGCGTCTGCGCTAATAGCGTTTTTCCGCTCCCGGTCGGGCCTAAGAGCGCTATATTACTTTTAGCCAGTTCCACGTCGTCGGTTTTCTTTGTGGAATTTACCCGTTTATAGTGGTTATAGACAGCTACAGAAAGCGATTTTTTCGCTCTTTCCTGGCCGATAACATAATCATCAAGTGTTTCATTGATTTCGTATGGCTTCGGTATTTCTTCAAATTCCACTTCTTCTTCTGAACCTAATTCTTCCTCCACGATCTCTGTGCACAGTTCAATACATTCGTCACAAATGTATACGCCGGGCCCTGCGACCAGTTTACGAACCTGATCCTGAGTTTTTCCACAGAAGGAACATTTCAATTGGCCTTTTTCTTCATTGAATTTAATCAACTGGTTCACCCCTCACCTAAATATGAAACATTTAAAGCAGCGTAATGTATACAATCAATCCGCCTGACAAAGCCCTTCGATGACTTTTTTCAAAACGGCATATTCTCTGCTCTGCCTAAACACAATTATTAATTCTTCGTTTACTATATAGGAAGTTTTTAAATAACACAATTATTGCGCTTGAGTTGAATTGTATCATACTTTTCTATGGAAATCGAAACAATACCCTTTACTCGGAGCAGCCGGAATGTGCTGATTTTTGACCATTTCAGGCGGAAAAATCCTGAAGGCATACTTCACCCTCAGGATTTTATCAGCATTTCTGCCTTATTCGTTTTCTGCTTCTTCAGCTTCCGGTTCTTCTTTCTTCGGTACAGTTTTGCTGTGCTCGACCAGATAATCGATAGCACGCTGCAGACGAAGATCCTGCTTCAGCATATCCACGCCGCCCTGCATTTCGATAAGGCTGCGGATTTCTTCTTTATCGCGCTGATACATATCAGCCATTTTTTGAAGTTCATTTTCTACATCTTCTTCACTTGCTTCGAGGTTTTCCTGCTCAGCTACAGCTTCAAGAGTCAGGTTCATGCGTACGCGTTTTTCAGCTTCCGGCTGGAACTGCTCTTTCATGCCTTCTTCGTCCGTACCAGTAACCTGCTGGTACATTTCAAGAGTCATTCCCTGGGACTGAAGGCGCTGGCTGAATTCCTGAAGCATGCGGTCAGATTCTGTATTGATCATTGCCTGTGGAATTTCTGCAGAAGCTTTTTCTGCTGCTTCTTCAACTACAGCGTCGCGCTCGTGATGTTCTTTTTCATGCTCACGGTCGTGTTCAAGCTGATGGCGCACTGCCTGTTTAAGCTCGTCGAGCGTTTCTGCTTCATGCTCTTCTACGTCTTTCGCAAATTCATCGTCGAGCTCTGGAAGCTCTTTACGCTTGATTTCGTGAAGTTTAACATGAAAGACAGCTTCCTGCCCGGCAAGATTTTCAGCATGGTACTCTTCCGGGAAAGTAACTGTAATATCTTTTTCTGTGCCCGGCTGCATGCCTACAACCTGCTCTTCAAATCCTGGAATGAAGGAATTAGAGCCGATTTCAAGCGAGTGGTTTTCCGCACTCCCGCCTTCAAAAGCTTCACCGTCGACAAAACCTTCGAAGTCGAGTACAGCGGTGTCTCCATCCTGCACTTCGCCCTCTTCCACTACAGCAAGATCTGCGTATTTGCTTTGAAGATTTTCAAGCTCCTGGTTTACCTCTTCTTCTGATACAGAGGTGTCAAACTCTTCTACTTCCAGCCCTTTAATTTCACCGAGTTCTACTTCCGGCTTTACGGTTACTGTAGCAGTGAATTTCAGGTCTTTGCCTTTTTCCACTTCTTCCACATCAATTTCCGGGCGGTCCACTGGCTCAATACCCGCTTCATCAACTGCTTCGGCATAAACATCCGGAAGCAGGATGTCCAAGGCATCCTGGTATAAAGACTCTACTCCAAAGCGGCTTTCGAAAAGCTTCCGTGGCACTTTCCCTTTACGAAATCCTGGAATAGATACATCGTTTTTCACTTTATCAAATGCTTGATCCAGAGCTTTGTCAAACCGTTCCGATTCTACGTCTACGGTTAAGACTCCCTGGTTTCCTTCTTTCTTTTCCCAACTGGCATTCATTCAAATTCCCTCCAAATAACTAGGTTCTACCGTGTAAACAACTACCCTATTATAACATAACACTAAACCATTTCAATGAATGATTCATTTTCCGCTAAACTTACTCCCACAAGGGATTAAACTTCACTTTCAAATAGGGGCTTTTCAGATTTCCTGAATGAACCCCTGGATTCTTTCGTATTCCTGCTGCATCGATTTAAAGCTTGGTTCAGCTACTCCGTAAAAATCCCTGATAGTCTGTTCATCCGGGAGTGGCTCAAACTGCCGGAACGTCTCAAAATGCAGCACCGCTGCCAGCACTTCAATCTGAACCGAAGGAGGAAAAGGATAGTAATACAACAGCAGCTGCTGCAGCAGCTCTTTCGCGTGCTGCAGAAGAACTGGATCCTTGTCCCCCAGTGAACGGTCGAGCAGAAACGAGGACTCTTTATATGAACTGCTTTCTTCTAAAGACGGAAGCGTTGACGGTGCAAACTCCCCTTTCCTGCCCAGCTTCTGTACCCAGACAGCATCTTCGACCTGCCAGTCCTTCAGAAGCAGAAGAAGGAAGCTTTTCATTAATGGCGATGTCTCTGGACGAGCCAGCAGTTCTCTTATTGCAGGCATCCATTTTTCCGGCCCTTCTTTTCGAAGTACGTTTAATACATGAAGCTTCTGGTCCTCCGTCCCCATTTGAAGCACCATTTCCCATTCCACTGGAAGCGAAGAACGTCCCTCAGGCGTTGTATCGTTTTCTTCCGTTTCTGATTCCATCTGTGTCATGCCGTCGGCCAGGGCGTATAATTCCTGAAACTGTTCTCTTAGATGGGCAGGTACTTCTTTTGTATTCTGTACTTCATCCAGCGTTTCAATTACCTGGTCGTACCTGCCAAGCTGGGCTAACACCGGTACGTATACGTGCAGAATTTCGAGGAAGTCACTGGTGTTGTCTTTAAGCAGTTCTTCTGCCCACCCGGCTGCTTCCTGCAGCTGTCCTGCTTCCGCATAAGCTAAAAGAAGACCATAGGAGGCGTCCGGGTTATCACTCTCATGAACCAGTGCCTGGCGAAAAACATTTACAGCCTGCTCCTTTTCCCCGGACTTCAGCTGCTCGAGCCCCTGCTTAACCAATTGCCCGGCTGTCCCGGGGAAAGAAACAACCTTCTGATTCAGCCGTTTATCCATCTGCAGCCTCCTTCTTTGCAAATCCGCTATGCCAGTAGATCGTAAACCTTTTGTATGGGCAGAACCAAATAGTATATGTATGTATGAATAACTGCGTTCATTAGAGCTTAATGTAAAAATGAAGACGGCCGCTGTGGGCCGCCTTCCCCGTTAAACTTTGACCCGTTTTTCATAAGCTTCAATATCTTCTTCATATTGAAGCGTAATACTAATTTCATCCCATCCATTTAACAGCATTTCCTTCCAATAGGGATCTATCTCAAATGTTGCCTGAAAATCCGCATCCTTATCAAAGATTTGCTGATCCTGTAAGTCTACTGTCAAGTGGTATTCTTTATCATTCCCATTCCGCATCAGTTCATAAACCTGATCTTCGGGCAGCCTCACCGGCAGTATCCCGTTTTTGACGCAGTTATTGTAAAAAATATCTGAATAACTGGGAGCAATAATAACGCGAAACCCATAGTCCTGAAGGGCCCAGGGGGCGTGCTCCCTCGAAGAGCCCGAGCCAAAATTATGATCGGCAATCAAAATTGAGGCATTGGCTGCTGACGGGTAGTTCAGCTCAAAGGAAGGGTCTTCTTCTCCATCTGACTTGAAGCGCCAGTCGAAAAATAAAAACTGGCCGAATCCGGTACGTTCTACGCGTTTTAAAAACTGCTTCGGAATAATCTGGTCCGTGTCCACGTTTGCACGTTCAAGTACTGCCGTGTTTCCTTCGTGCACTGTGAGTGCTTCCATGCTGCCACCTCCTTATGAAGAAACCGTTTGATCTAATTTTCGTACATCCACAAAGTGTCCGTATATAGCAGCCCCTGCTGCCATAGCCGGGCTGACCAGATGGGTTCTTGCACCTTTTCCCTGTCTGCCTTCAAAGTTTCTGTTGGACGTGGAGGCACAGCGCTCTCCCTCCGGTACAAAATCAGGGTTCATGCCAAGGCACATGCTGCACCCGGAGTCTCTCCACTCAAATCCAGCTTCCTTAAATACCTGATCGAGTCCTTCTTCCTCTGCCTGCAGTTTTACCTGCTGGGAGCCAGGCACCACCATCGCGCGGATACCGTCAGCTACTTTATTGCCGCGGATAATTTTAGCAGCCTCACGAAGATCTCCGATACGTGCGTTGGTACAGGAACCAAGAAACACGTGCTGCACATGAATATCTGTAATTTTCGTCCCCGGCTCCAAAGCCATATAGTCGAGCGATGTTTTGATCACTTTTTTCTCTGTGGCACTTTTACCATCTTCCGGATAAGGAACCGTACCGTGAATACCAACACCCTGAGACGGGTTGGTTCCCCAGGTCACCATCGGTTCGATTTCATCTGCAGGGATCACTACGCGCTCGTCGTATTCAGCTCCTTCATCTGTAGCAAGCTGACGCCACTGCTCCACCTTTTCGTCAAATTCTGCGCCTTCCGGCACGAACCGACGGCCCTTCAAGTAATCGAACGTCACCTGGTCCGGGCTGATCAGGCCGGCACGAGCCCCGGCTTCGATGGACATGTTACAGATCGTCATCCGCTCTTCCATCGTCAGACCGCTAATTGCCTCACCGGTATATTCCAGTACATAACCGCTGCCAAAATCAACGCCGAATTTAGCGATGATCGACAAAATAATGTCCTTGGCTGTGACTCCGGTGCCGAGTCTTCCGTCCACATGGACTTCCATCGTTTTTGGAGGAGACTGCCAAAGCGTCTGAGTGGCAAGCACATGCTCCACTTCACTTGTGCCGATACCAAAGGCAAGAGCTCCAAAAGCTCCGTGGGTGGACGTATGGCTGTCGCCGCACACGATCGTTTTTCCTGGCTGGGTCAGGCCGAGCTCTGGGCCGATAATGTGGACAATGCCATTGTTCGGGCTGTGAATGTCAGCAAGCTCCACTCCAAATTCCTTACAGTTGTCAAACAGCGTATCAATCTGTTTTTTCGAAATGGCATCCGTAATAGACTCCCGGTTCAGCGTCGGTACGTTATGGTCCATCGTTGCAAAGGTCAGGTCCGGACGCCTCACCGGACGCCCGCTCAGCCGAAGGCCTTCAAATGCCTGCGGGGACGTGACTTCGTGGACCATATGAAGATCAACATACATTAAATTCGGTTTGCCCGCTTCGGCACGAACAGCATGTTCGTTCCAAATTTTATCGATGATTGTTCTCGGCTTCATGGAAGTTCCTCCTTTTATTATTTTCCTGCCAGTCGTGCAATATGACTGCATACGGCTTTTGTGACTTCTTCCGTTGAGGCAGCAGATGTTTTATCTCTGCTTAAGTCTGCCGGAAGCAGACCTTCTTGAAGGACCTGTTCAATAGCTTCCTCCACTACATCCGATTCCCGCTGGAGTCCAAAGGAATACTTCAGCATCATTGCACTCGAAGCAATCGTGGCTAGAGGGTTCGCTGTCCCCTGCCCGGCGATGTCCGGAGCCGAGCCATGGACCGGCTCATACAAAGCGGGCTTTTCACTCCCCATACTCGCAGACGGGAGCATGCCGAGCGAACCTGTAAGCATCGACGCTTCGTCGCTTAAAATATCCCCGAACATATTTTCCGTGACGATTACGTCCAGTTTTTTCGGATCATACATAATCTGCATGGCCGCGTTATCCACGAGCATATGCTCAAGTTCCACATCCGGATAGTCTTTAGCTGTTTCTTCGGCCGTTTCCCGCCAAAGGCGGCTTGATTCAAGAACGTTTGCTTTATCGACTGATATTACTTTTTGCGTGCGTAAACGGGCAATTTCAAAGGCCTGCTGAACAATTCTCCGGATTTCTGATTTTTTATAAACCAATGTGTCCACCGCTGCTTCTTCACCGTCGATAGTCCGGCGTTCTCTCGGCTCCCCGAAATAAAGTCCTCCGGTCAATTCCCGGACAATCATTACATCGACTCCGTCGATCACTTCTTCACGCAGGGGTGAACTGTGCAGCAAACTTTTGAAACTGCGGACCGGGCGCAGATTGGCAAACAGTCCTAATTCTTTTCGAATGCGGAGCAGTCCTTTTTCCGGACGTTTTTCTCCCGGAAGGTGGTCCCACGCCGGTCCTCCGACTGCACCGAGCAGAATGGCATCGCTTCTTTTACAAATATCGAGCGTGTGGGCAGGGAGCGGATCATCGTAATCATCCACTGCTCCTCCGCCAATATCTGCATATTCAAATGTGAATGAATGGTTAAACGATGTTTCAATCTGCTTCAGCACCTGTGCTGCTGCCTCTACTACTTCCCGTCCGATACCGTCACCGGGCAGGATCGCAATCTTTTTTTCCATTTCGATCTCTCCCTTGTCCGCTGCTTCAGTAATTATTTTATGGCGTGGATATATTTGCTACTTTAGGCTGGTTTTCTGCACGACGCTGGTTTAGCACACGGTTCACAGCATTAATATATGCTTTTGCGGAAGCTTCAAGTACGTCGTTATCTGTACCGCGTCCACTGGATTCCGTTTCTTCAAATGCCAGCCGCACAAATACTTCTGCCAAAGCGTCCCGGCCGCCGGTCGTGGACTGAATACGGTAATCCTGGAGCGTAAAGCCTTCTCCTACAATTTTTTCAAGCGTATTGTAAAGGGCCTCTACGCTGCCTGAACCAGTGCCTGCGTGTTCGATGCGCTCTCCTGCCTGGTCCAGCACTGTAACTGTGGCTGTCGGGATATTTGAGGTGCCGTACGTCACCTGCAGTGTCTCAAGAGAATAATATTTCATTGCATCGCCAGCTTTTTCATCTGCCATTAAAGCAAAAATATCTTCATTTGTAATCTCTTTTTTCTTATCTGCAAGCTCTTTGAATGATTTAAATACTTTATTGATCTCTTCTTCGGTGGCATTGTAGCCGAGAGAAATAATCTTTTCTTTAAAGGCGTGACGTCCGGAAAGTTTGCCGAGCACCATCCGGTTCGCTTCTACACCGACGAGCTCCGGCGTAATAATTTCATACGTGGATGTTTCCTTCAGCACACCGTCCTGATGAATCCCTGATTCATGGGCAAATGCGTTGTCGCCGACAACGGCTTTATTGTTTGGAACCTGCATCCCCATCAGTGAACTGACAAGGCTGCTTGTCCGTTTAATTTCGTTCAGTGTAATATTGGTGGATTTACCGTAAAAATCATTCCGGATATGAAGAGCTACAGCAATTTCTTCCAACGAAGCATTGCCGGCACGTTCTCCGACCGCATTAATCGTGCACTCCACCTGCTCTGCACCACCCTCTACAGCAGCCAGCGAATTGGCAGTAGCCATGCCGAGATCGTCATGACAGTGCGCAGATAGTACAGCTTTGTCTGCGTTCGGCACTTCGCTTTTAATATAGCGGAACATGCTGCGAATCTCCTCCGGCATAATAAACCCGACCGTGTCCGGCAGATTTACTACGTCTGCTCCGGCATCAATGACTGCTTCGACAACTTCTGCCAGGAACGGAAGCTCTGTCCGGCAGGCGTCCTCTGCAGAAAACTGGACTTTGGCAAAACGCTCTTTTGCATAGCGTACTGCGTTAACCGCTGTCTCAATCACCTCTGCCTGGGTCATATGAAGCTTATGCTCACGGTGGATGGGGGAGGTGGCCAAAAATACGTGGATTCTTGGCTCTGCTCCTCCTTTTAACGCTTCCCAGCAGGCATCGATATCAGAAGTCAGTGCCCGGGACAACCCGGTTACTGAACTGTTTTTGACAGTATCCGCAATTTCCTTCACAGAACGAAGATCGCCTTTAGAAGCGGCTGGAAATCCCGCTTCAATAATATCAACACCCAGACGTTCGAGCTGTTTCGCAATTTGAAGCTTTTCTTCAAAGTTCAGGTTGACGCCCGGCGTCTGCTCTCCATCTCGAAGCGTCGTATCGAAAACGTTAATGTTTTTCACAGCATTACACTCCCTTGGAATTTGGGTTAACAAACGGCATCATTTCGCGGAGTTCGCGGCCTACCTGCTCAACGAGGTGGTTTCTTTCACGGGCATTGGTAGCGTTGAACTCTGGGCGGTTCGCCTGATTTTCCGCGATCCATCCTTTGGCAAAACGGCCAGTTTGAATATCAGTCAGAATGCCTTTCATCGCCTGTTTAGTATCTTCTGTTACGATGCGCGGACCAGCCTGAAAATCTCCCCATTGAGCGGTGTCTGAAATGGAATAGCGCATGCCTTCAAGACCGCCTTCATACATTAAATCAACGATCAGTTTTAGTTCGTGAAGACACTCAAAATAGGCAATTTCCGGCTGATACCCGGCCTCAACAAGCGTTTCGAATCCGGCTTTAACAAGCGCGGACGTTCCGCCGCAAAGAACAGCCTGTTCCCCGAAAAGGTCAGTTTCTGTTTCTTCCTGGAACGATGTTTCCAAAATTCCGGCACGACCCGCACCGATTTGTTTTGCATAAGCAAGCGCAGAGTTTGTGGCGTTTCCACTTGCATCCTGGTACACAGCATACAGAGCAGGTACTCCGGCTCCCTGTTCAAATGTCCGGCGCACAATATGTCCCGGCCCTTTCGGCGCTACCATGAAAACGTCCACGTCTTCCGGCGGCTGGATCTGGCTGAAATGAATATTGAAACCATGCGCAAACGCGATCGCTTTTCCAGCTTTAAGCTCCGGCTTGATTTCTTCTGTGTAAATCGTCGGCTGATACTCATCCGGAAGCAGGATCATGATAACGTCTGCTTTCGCTGACGCTTCTTTTACCGAATATACTTCAAATCCATCTTCCGACGCCTTGTCCCACGACTTTCCTTTACGGAGCCCAATGATAACGTGAACGCCGCTTTCCCGGAGGTTTTGTGCATGAGCGTGCCCCTGTGAACCATACCCTACGATTGCTACTGTTTTCTCCTGGAGTGCTGCCTCATTTACATCGTTGTTATAAAATACCTTTGCCATTGCTGGAACCTCTCCTTTTATGAATACTCATTAATTAATAATGGAATACCTGGTTTGATCACTGCTTTTTTTAGTAGCCCGTTGAAAGGCTGTTACACCCGTCCGGGCCATTTCTTTAATGCCGTAAGGCCTTAACAGGTCGATGAGCGCTTCCACTTTCGGAGTGTCTCCGGTCACCTGGATCGTGACGCTTTCTCTGCCCACATCGATAACTGTGGCCCGGAACGGGGCAATTAAATCCGATATTTCTCCACGCTGGCCGGAAACTGTCATGACTTTAATCATCGCAAGTTCTCTGGCTACAATCGCTTCATCGGTAATATCACGGACTTTTAATACATCCACCTGCTTATTCAGCTGCTTGATGACCTGGTCGAGACCCCGCTGGTCGCTCACATTCACTACAAATGTCATCCTCGACACTTCCGGGTTTTCCGTCATTCCAACCGTAATGCTTTCAATATTAAAATGACGGCGGGCAAAAAGACCCGTAATGCGGTTCATCACTCCTGTTGTATTGTTTACTGTCGCTGTAATGGTCCGCCTCATGGTTTCACTCCTTCCATTTGATGGTGCCCCTGCCCTGGAGCGATCATCGGATACACGTTTTCTTCTTCGTGTACTCTGCAGTCGATAAGCACCGGGCCATTGTAATTGAATGCTTCTTCAAGCACTCCCGCTACTTCATTTTCGTCGGTAATTTTATATCCTTTAATATCATACGCTTCCGCCATCTTCACGAAATCCGGCTGGATTGGAAACAAGGAGTTGGAATACCGCTCTTCATAGAAGAGCTGCTGCCACTGGCGGACCATGCCGAGAGAAGCGTTGTTGACCAGAAGTACTTTCACCGGCAGGTTCAGCTCCTGCAGGATGGAAAGCTCCTGCATCGTCATTTGGAAGCCGGCGTCTCCTAGAATAGCTACCACCTGACGGTCCGGCTCGGCAAACTGGGCACCGATAGCGGCTGGAAAACCGAAGCCCATCGTTCCAAGGCCGCCGCTTGTTACCCAGGCGTTCGGATGATCGAATTTGTAATACTGGGCCGCCCACATCTGGTGCTGGCCAACGTCCGTCGTGATGATTGCTTCTCCGTTCGTTTTTTCGTAAACGAGCTCTGTAAGCTTTTGTGGTTTAATATATTCAGAGCCTTCCTTGTACCAGAGCGGGAACTCCTGCTGCCATTCGTCCACTTTCATTTTCCAGCGCACGCTTTCGCCTGGCTTCGGATTCACTTCATTTAACAGGCGCAATGCTTCTTTGGCGTCTCCTACTACCGGAATATGCGTCTCGATAATTTTACCGATTTCTGCCGGATCAACGTCAATATGGGCAACTGTTGCCTGCGGGGCAAAGTGCTCGAGATTGCCGGTGACACGGTCATCGAAGCGGGCGCCTATATTGATAAGCAGATCAGCTTCATGGAGAGCCATATTGGCTGCGTACGTTCCGTGCATGCCCGCCATACCAAGTGCCAGTTCATGAGTACCTGGAAACCCGCCAAGCCCAAGAAGCGTAGAAGCGACTGGGATCTGCTGCTGTTCAACAAATTCAAGCAGTTCCGGGGAAGCACCGGCATGCAGAATGCCTGCTCCTGAAAGTATAACCGGGCGTTTGGCTTTCGTTACCGCATCAGCAAGCTTGCGGATTTGAAGCTTGTTCGGCGTGTACGTCGGCTGGTATCCGGGGAGATTCGGCTCATCGTCGTAATGAAACATACCGGAGGCAATGGAGACGTCTTTAGGAAGGTCGATCACGACTGGCCCCGGCCGGCCGGTAGTAGCAATATGGAATGCTTCCCGGATAATTCTTGGGAGGTCTTCCACCGTTCGAGCCTGGAAGTTATGCTTTGTGATCGGCATTGTAATGCCCAGGATGTCCGCTTCCTGGAAAGCGTCCGTACCAATCACCGATGTTGCCACCTGGCCGGTCACAACCACAAGAGGGAGAGAATCAATCATGGCGTCGGCAATGCCGGTTACCACATTTGTAGCTCCGGGTCCTGATGTTACTACACAAACACCGGGCTTCCCTGAAACTCTTGCGTATCCTTCTGCTGCATGAATGGCGCCCTGCTCATGACGGGAGAGAATATGCCGGATACCAGTACGGTAGATTTCATCGTACGTCGGAAGAATGGCTCCGCCGGGATAGCCAAAAATGGTGTCTACATTTTCCCGGGCCAACGCCTGGATCAGCATGCTTGAGCCACTCATTTCCTGGTTTTCATCTTTCAATTCGCGCCCTTTTACTTCTCTCACTCTTGTGTTCATACTCGCTCCTCCTTTTATACTCAAATCACTTTTTTATCCATTCCTGCGTCAATGCCGCCACCCTTAAAAAGGGCCTCTCCGGATAATAAAAAACGCCCTTTCACCTCCAATAGACAGCTGCTGCTGCTCTAAAGGGGCGAAAAGACGTCTGCTTTTCACGGTACCACCCTTTTTTACAATAAGCTCGCACTTATTGCCTTAGGAACCGTTTTTCCGGTTCGGTTTGCCATAACGGAGGCCGTTTCGGCATCCGGCCTTCCTTACTCAGGTTCAGGAAAGCTCTCAAGGGGGAGTTCAATACGATTTCCTGCTACCCTTTCAGCCACGGCAGCTCTCTGTGAAGGAAAATCTATTATTTACTGGTCCCTGTCGTCGATTTATCAATACTATTTAATTATATTGTACATCTAATCAGGCAATTAGCCAATCTCTATGCGGGAATTGTCTGAATAAACTTTCACTCCGTCTTCCACTACCTTTTGTCTGAACGCGCGCAAAAGCCGGTTCGTCTCTTCTCCAGGCTGGCCATCGCCGATCACTCTTCCATCCACCTTTACAACGGCAATGACTTCTGCAGCTGTCCCGGTCAGAAAAACTTCTTCTGCAGTGTAGACATCGTGCCTTGTAAACGCTTCTTCGCGCACATCATATCCCATATCCTCGGCCATTTCCAGAATCGCCTGCCGGGTGATGCCCTCTAAAGCCCCGATGTACCCTGGCGGTGTCATCAGCACGCCGTTTCTAATAATAAAGATATTGTCTGCGGAGCCTTCCGCCACATAGCCCTGATCGTTAAGCATTAACGCTTCACTGACCCCCGCAAGACTTGCTTCCATCTTCACCAGTATATTATTTAAATAATTTAATGATTTCACTTTCGGACTCAGCACATCCGGCCGGTTCCGCCGGGTAGCGACTGTCACAATCTCAAGACCGTGATCGTAAAATTCTTTTGGATAGATTGCAAGCTCCTCTGCTATAACTATAATAGAAGGGTTTGCACACGATGCCGGATCCAGGCCAAGATTCCCTACACCTCTTGAAACGACAAGCCGGATATAAGCATCTTCAAGTTTATTTTTCTGCAGCGTCTGCCTGATAATTTCCGTCATATCTTCTTTTGATTGAGGGATATCAAGCATAATCGATTTCGCAGAGTGGTATAAACGCAAGAGGTGTTCATCCAGTTTGTAAATATTTCCGTTATATACGCGAATGCCTTCGAAGACTCCGTCGCCGTATAAAAAACCATGATCATATACGGAGATTTTGGCATCTTCCTTTTTGACGAACTCTCCATCCAAAAATATCCATTGTTCTGCCACTGATATCACCTCTGCGTCCCTTCAATCTATCGTCTGCCTTCTTAATGAACAGGGTAACGTGTACACCCTCAAAAGGCAAATGTTCTTTCTCTGAATACATTTTTAACGTTTGACGTATATATTACGCCGAATACAGTTTATGGTCAACCATTTTGTATAAACTTTTTAGATAATTTGTACTTCTGCATCAGATATAAGCTATATTATCCACGATCGCGAAATATAATCTGACACTTTTTTTTCTGAAGCCCGGGAAAAAGCACCCTGAAGCATCTCTCCAGCTTCTTTTCCCGCTGCCGGAAATAAATAAAAAGAGACAGAAAGGGAGGTCCCTTCTGTCTCTGAACATATCATTAATTAGGAAATGGTGTCCCAGGCAGGACTCGAACCTGCGGCCTACAGCTTAGAAGGCTGTTGCTCTATCCAGCTGAGCTACTGGGACATCTGTTTTTTGCGACATTCATTATGTTAAAATATTTTTCCTTAAAAGTCAATAAAGGTTTCCAGAAGGATTTTATTCTCCCTCTGGAAACGGAAAGCTTTGCGAAAGTTCAAGAAGCTCGCTGCCTGACTCTCTTTCATAGAAATGAACATTGATCGACTGCCCCTGGTTAGAGACATTTACGATAGCATATGTCTGCTCAGGACGCTCCTGCGGGAGAAGGAGGCTGCCTGGATTCACAAAAATCGTTCCATCCTCCTCAAACGCCCCCGCTATATGAGTATGTCCGGAACAAACCAGATCGGCATTGATCTGCTCAGCCTTGGAAAAGAGCGAAGCATAAGACGTTTTCACCTGGTACAAATGACCGTGGGTAAGGTACGTTTTAATATGGCCTACATCTACTGTTAACTCATCAGGAAAGTTCCCCGGAGTGTCCACATTGCCCTGGACGATATGCACATCGCTTAACAGCTTATTGTCAGGCGATGCTTCCGAATCTCCGCAATGCAATACAGCAGTTACCTCACCCCTATGACGGTCAAGTACCTGCTTTAATACTTCTTCACTTCCATGATTGTCGCTTACCACTAAAATGTCCATTCATTCTGCCTCCAGATCTCTATGATTCGTAAAAATTATTTTTAGTCGTCCTGCAGAAGATTTTTTCCCTGGACCCGGAGCTTTTCAAGTGCATTGCCCCGGTGGCTGATACGGTGCTTTTCTTCTGCAGTCAGCTCTGCCATCGTTTTCCCGTAGTCCGGCAGGTAAAACACAGGGTCGTAGCCAAAGCCGTTATCTCCAGCTTTCGCTTCTGCTATCTCCCCTTCACATGTTCCCGTAAATGTATGCACGCTGCCGTCTGGAAATGCCACAGCCAGTACACACACAAAACGGGCACTCCGCTCGCTGCGTGGCACCTGCTTCATTTCATGCAGCACTTTTTCTATATTCGCTTCATCATCTTTTTCTTCTCCCGCATAACGAGCGGAGTAAACACCCGGACGCCCGTCTAAGGCGTCAATCTCCAGCCCGGAATCATCTGCAACTACTGTGCAGTTGAGATGGTCTCTTACAGCCTCGGCCTTAATAATCGCATTTTCTTCAAAGGTGGCTCCGGTTTCTGGAATATCATCAATATTTTTCTCCAGTAACGATTCCACTTTATACCTACTGCCAAACATGTGTTCAAACTCTTTGACTTTTCCCGGATTTTTCGTAGCTATTACTACCGTGTTCATTTATAACTCCCTTCCGCTCTCCTCGTCTGAAAAGCTCTCCTGGATAGAAGCTGCCGCAGGCCCGATAACCTGCTTTTGAAGCTGAATGATTTCATACATTCCCGCTTCTGCAGAGTCGAGCATACTATTAAGCTGTTTTCTTGTGTACGAGGCTTCTTCGCCTGTGCCCTGTACTTCTACGTACTCGCCTTTTCCCGTCATTACTACGTTCATATCTACATCTGCCTGCGAATCTTCTTCATAGGCAAGGTCGAGGATCGTTTCCTGTTCCGCGTTGAGCCCTACAGAAACTGCTGCTAAATAATCTGTAATAGGGAAACCTTTAAATTTACCCTGCTCATGGTAAGATTGCACAGCCATAGCGAGAGCAATAAAAGCTCCTGTCACCGAAGCCGTACGCGTTCCCCCGTCTGCCTGAATCACGTCGCAGTCAATCCAGACGGTGCGTTCCCCGAGAAGCTTCAGGTCAACGACCGCCCGGAGAGCCCGCCCGATTAAGCGCTGGATTTCCATTGTCCTTCCGGTAAGCTTGCCCCGGGCCGCTTCCCGGATATTACGGGTTTCTGTCGCTCTTGGCAGCATCGAATATTCAGCTGCGATCCAACCCCTCTTCTCTCCACGCATAAAAGGTGGAACCCGTTCTTCAATACTCGCTGTACAAATTACCTTTGTCTGTCCAAAGGATATAAGTACTGAACCCTCCGGATGCTTTAAATAATCCGTTTCAATTTGAATAGAACGAAGCTCATTCCATTCCCTTCCGTCCAATCGATTCATACAATCTTCCTTTCTTTTCACTTCCGGCAACCCGGTCGTCATTATCGAGTTGAATAGACACGACCTGCTCTATGTGCTGGTCCATCCATTGGTTTGCTATACTCCGAAATTCTTTTTCGGGTCCGGTTGTGTAAAACCTGTGAAACGGAGGGGTTTCTCCCGTATTTAACGTTTCATGATAATTAAGCAGTGTACTTACTTCCCTGGCTGTTTCATCACCGGAGGAAATTAACTGGATGTCCGGTCCAACTGCTTCCTGAATTACATCTTCGAGCAGCGGATAATGAGTACAGCCTAAAATAAGCGTATCATATGAAGCTTGTTTTAACGGCAGCAGTGTCTGCTTCACAATATCGAGAACGGCTCTGCCTTCGTACTGCCCCTGTTCTACGAGCGGTACGAATGGCACGCAGGCAAGCGAGGTGATTTCCACCTCTTCATTAATAGATTTCAATGCCCGTTCGTAAGCACCGCTGTGAATGGTCCCGCTGGTGCCAATCACGGCTACCTGATCTGTTTTTGTCACCTTCAACGCGGATATGGCCCCAGGTGTTATCACACCTACGACCGGAATATCCAATATTTGTTTTACTTCCTCAAGCACCACGGCCGTGGCCGTGTTGCATGCAATTACAAGCATTTTGATGTTTTCAGACTGCAGCCGTGCAATCATCTGCCAGGTAAACTCCCTTACTTCTTCAATTGAACGAGGTCCGTACGGACACCTGGCAGTGTCCCCTATATATATCATTTCTTCTTTCGGCAGCTGCCTTAAAATTTCGCGGGCAACAGTCAGGCCTCCAAGACCTGAATCAATAACGCCAATAGGTTGTTTCATATTCGCTTCTCTCCATTTTCAGACCTTGTTTATCCGGCTTGGAATCAAACAGGCTTTCTAACCCTTCCTGGGCGGCTCCTATGCTGCTGACAATTTTATAATTTGTGTTCAACAGCTTTTTCAGCTGAAAAACATCAACTTTTTCAGTATACAAGAAAATGCACGTTTCATCACCCACAAAAAAGCCCGGAACCTACAAACGGTTCCAGGCTTTTTATATTTTTCTCATTTCAGCTTATTGAATGACAAATCCTCTGCTCTCAACAAGTTCAGCAATTTCATCTGCTGTGGAACATTTCATTGCTTCCTCTACGAGACCCTCTGCGTCCGATTTTTTCAACGAACGGAGCTGGGTTCTTGCTGGAAGTACTGAGGTCGCACTCATACTGAATTCATCCAATCCGAGTCCTAAAAGAAGAGGAACCGCTACAGGCTCGCCGGCCATTTCGCCGCACATACCTGCCCATTTGCCTTCTTTATGAGCAGCATCGATCACATTTTTAACTAAACGAAGAATAGCCGGGTGATAAGGCTGATACAAATGAGCTACTTTTTCGCTCATCCGGTCTGCAGCAAGTGTGTATTGGATCAAGTCGTTTGTCCCAATACTGAAGAAATCCACTTCCTTGGCAAAAATTTCTGCTGCTGCCGCTGTGGAAGGAATTTCTACCATAATACCTACTTCAATATCCCCGGAGACTTCAATGTTTTCATCCTGCAGCTCTTTTTTGGCTTCTGCAAGCATCGCTTTTGCTTCACGCACTTCTTCTACTGTTGCTACCATTGGGAACATTATTTTTAATTTCCCATAAGAACTGGCCCGCAGCAGAGCACGTAGCTGCGTCCGGAACATATCCTTCTCTTCGAGACAGAGACGGATCGCACGAAATCCAAGAAACGGATTCATTTCTTTTGGCAGGTCCAGATAAGGGAGCTCTTTGTCACCACCGATATCAAGTGTACGTATAACGACTGGCTTCCCTTCCATACGCTCAAGCACTTCTTTGTAAGCTTCAAACTGCTCTTCTTCGGAAGGAAGTTCATTTCTGCCCATATACAAGAACTCTGTCCGGTACAAGCCGATGCCTTCAGCACCGTTAGCCAGGACACCATCGAGATCATTCGGGGTGCCGATATTGGCGGCCAATTCCACCGTATGTCCGTCTTCTGTTTTTGTCGGTTCGTTGACCAGTTTTGCCCACTCTTCTTTCTGGCGGTTAAACTGCTCCAGCTTTTCTTTATACTCCTGCACTTCATCGTCACTCGGATTGATGATTACCCGGCCTTCAAGGCCGTCAACAATCAAAAGATCGCCCTGATTAATCGTGCCCGTTGCTTCTTTCGTTCCAACTACAGCCGGGATTTCCATCGACCTGGCCATAATCGCGGAATGGGAAGTACGCCCGCCGATGTCTGTAGCAAAACCCAGCACATATTCATTCAATTGAGCAGTATCAGACGGGGTCAGATCATCAGCAATAACGACTACTTCCTGATCAATTGTTGCCAGGCTGGTATTTTCGAGACCAAACAAATGCATAAGTACACGCTTTGACACGTCCCGGATATCTGCAGCGCGCTCTTTCATGTATTCATTATCCATGTTCTCAAACATATCTACATACATGTTCGCTACTTCACTGAGAGCGTATTCTGCATTGGCACTTTCCTCCGTAATTTTACTGGAAACACCGTCCATAATCTCAGGGTCTTCCAGTACGAGCAGGTGTGCAGAGAAAATCTCAGCCTGATCTTCTCCCATGTCCTGAAGTGTTTTTTCTTTAATAACCTGAAGTTCCTGCTTGGACTCCTGGACTGCTTCTTTAAATCTTGCAATTTCGTCCTGGGCGTTATCCACCGGTTGTTTACTTACATCCAATTCCGGTTGCTCCAAAAGGAAAGCTTTTGCAATCGCTATTCCTTTTGAGGCAGCAATTCCGGTCAGGCTGGTACTCATTATTCTCCAAGCCCTTCTTTAATCACTTGATCCACTGCTTCCATAGCGTCTTCTTCGTCGTTACCTTCGATTTTAACCGTGACTTCGGAGCCTTTTCCAACGCCAAGAGACATAACACCCATGATAGATTTAAGGTTTACCGATTTGCCGTTATATTCTAAAGAAATATCTGAAGAAAACTGACCGGCTTTGTTTACGAGCTGCGTCGCTGGGCGCGCGTGGATTCCTGTTTCGTTTGTAATAGTAAATGTTTTTTCCTGCATGATTCATACCCCTTTTCAATATAGATCGCTTTCACTAAGAAATGCACACCATGTGCGTTTTTCTCGAAAGCAGGCTTTTTATATTGTACTTCACCCTTAATAAAGTCGCAACTGCGAACTGCTCCATAAATCCAGAGCATACGGTGCACTGCTATTATCAGCGGTTTCAATATGTAAATACTTCTACATTGTATCACTCTGATTTAAGGGAAACAAGAATAGACGCAGTGGCCGCCGCCTTTGAAAAGATGCCAGTTTTTTCCGAATCGCCAGGAACGTTATTTTCATAAACCATAAACAAAAAGACAGCCCGGAGGCTGCCTTTTTATCGATTAGTTCCCGCCGCCAAAAAAGTTTTTAAACGACTGAATATTTGTTTCGCGGTTCATTGCTGCAATGGAAGTCGTTAAAGGGATACCCTTCGGACAAACTTCCACACAGTTCTGGGCGTTACTGCACCCGCTGATACCGCCCTCGCCCATCAAGGCTTCGAGACGCTCGGATTTGTTCATTTCCCCGGTCGGGTGGGAGTTGAACAGGCGAACCTGGGAAATAGCCGCAGGACCGATAAATGAAGAGTCATCGTTTACGTTCGGGCAGGCCTCGAGGCACACTCCGCACGTCATACATTTGGAGAGCTCATACGACCACTGGCGTTTATTCTCGGCCATTCTCGGTCCGGGACCAAGGTCATACGTACCGTCAATTGGAATCCATGCTTTAACCTTTTTCAGGGAATCAAACATCCGGCTTCTGTCCACCTGAAGGTCTCTCATTACCGGGAAGGTCTTCATCGGCTCCAGACGGATCGGCTGTTCAAGCTGATCAATCAGGGCCGTACAGGACTGGCGGGCTGTACCGTTTACAATCATCGAACATGCGCCGCATACTTCCTCGAGACAGTTCATATCCCAGATGACAGGGTTGGCCTGGTTACCCTGGCTGTCGACAGGGTTTCTGCGGATTTCCATTAGAGCAGAAATGACGTTCATGTTTTCTCGGTAAGGAACTTCAAATTCCTGATCATAGGAGGGACTGTCCGGGTCATCCTGCCGGGTAATAATAAACTTCACTTTTTTTGTGTCGGTTTCTTCTGCGTTACGCGTTTCTTGCGCTTGTGCATCACTCATTAGTTACTTGCTCCCTTCTCAGAAGATGCTTTTGCCTGGGAATAATCCCGTTTTCTCGGCTTGATCAGTGAAGTGTCAACATCTTCATACTCAAATTCCGGATGATTGGTCTCCGGATTGTACTGCGCCTTCGTTGTTTTCAGAAAGTCTTCGTCATTACGCTCCGGAAACTCAGGCTTATAATGAGCACCGCGGCTTTCATTACGGTGATAAGCTCCCAGAGTCATCACGCGGGCCAGGTGGATCATTCCTTTAAGCTGACGGGTGAACATTGCTGCATGGTTATTCCATTTGGAGCTGTCATGCATGTTAATGTTCTCCCAGCGTTCAAGAAGCTCCTGGAGTTTGTCGTCCGTTTCAAGCAGTTTGTCGTTGTGACGCACCACGGTCATGTTGTTTGTCATCCATTCACCGAGTTCGTTATGAAGTGCGTAAGCATTCTCGGTGCCATCCATATTCATAATTTTGTCGAACTCCTGCTGTTCTTCCTGTTTCTTTGTTTCGAAAAGTGAAGAAGAAAGATCTTCCGCTGATTTTTCCAGGCCATTGGCATACTCCACCGCGTTCGGACCGGCGACCATGCCGCCGTAAATAGCGGAAAGCAGGGAGTTAGCCCCGAGACGGTTACCGCCATGCTGGGAATAGTCACACTCACCGGCAGCGAAAATACCCGGAATGTTTGTCATTTGGTTATAGTCAACCCACATGCCGCCCATCGAATAGTGTACAGCAGGGAAGATTTTCATTGGCACTTTCCGCGGATCGTCGCCCATGAATTTTTCATAGATCTCCATAATCCCGCCAAGCTTCACGTCGAGTTCATGCGGATCTTTATGGGAAAGATCCAGATAAACCATGTTTTCTCCGTTAATACCAAGTTTTTGGTTAACACAGACATCAAAGATTTCACGTGTTGCAATGTCGCGCGGAACCAGGTTACCGTAGGCCGGATATTTTTCCTCCAGGAAGTACCATGGCTTACCGTCTTTGTATGTCCAGATACGTCCGCCTTCCCCGCGCGCAGATTCACTCATCAGACGGAGTTTGTCATCGCCAGGTATTGCTGTCGGGTGAATCTGGATAAATTCACCGTTGGCATAATTGACGCCCTGCAGATAAAGCGATGAGGCGGCAAAGCCGGTGTTGATCATGGAATTCGTGGATTTACCGAAAATAATGCCGGGGCCGCCAGTAGCCATAATGATCGCGTCAGCCCGGAACGTTTCAATTTCCATCGAACGCAGGTTTTGGGCGGCAATCCCTTTACAGGTCTGCTCCTCATCCAGAATGGCCGAAAGAAATTCCCATCCCTCATATTTGTTTACAAGCCCTTCCACTTCATAGCGGCGAACCTGCTCATCGAGCGCATACAACAGCTGCTGGCCGGTCGTTGCTCCGGCGTAAGCTGTACGGTGGAACTGGGTCCCGCCAAAACGGCGGAAGTCGAGCAGTCCTTCAGGGGTCCGGTTGAACATAACGCCCATACGGTCCATCAGGTGAATGATCCCCGGAGCTGCTTCGGTCATAGCTTTCACCGGAGGCTGGTTTGCAAGAAAGTCGCCCCCGTATACAGTATCGTCAAAGTGCTCCCACGGGGAATCCCCTTCCCCTTTTGTATTGACGGCACCGTTCATGCCGCCCTGAGCACAGACAGAGTGAGAACGTTTTACCGGTACAATTGAAAACAAGTCCACTTGAGAACCTGCTTCAGCGGCCTTGATTGTTGCCATCAGTCCTGCCAGTCCGCCGCCTACGACAATAACTTTTCCATTACTCATGCGGATGTTTCACTCCTTTAGTTTATTTAAACACCGATCTTATACGAATGCGAAAATAGCACGAAGGCCAATCACAGACATCGCTACGAAAACGGCCAAGGTGAAGTATGTTGCAGCCAGCTGGGCTTTCGGTGTAACCGTAATACCCCAAGTAACCAGAAAGGACCATAAACCGTTTGAAAAGTGGAATGTAGCAGCCAGTATACCTACAATGTAAAATGCGAGCATCCACGGGTTCGCTACGATATCAGCCATCATCTGGTAGTTTACATCAGCACCGAAAAACTGTGCCTGCACCCATGTGTCCCAGACGTGCCAGGTAATAAAAACTAACAGGAATACCCCGGTGATACGCTGGAAAATGTACATCCAGTTACGAAAGTAGCCAAAGCGCTTCGCATTCGCCTTGCCCTGAAATACGATAAAAAGTCCATAAATTCCGTGAAACAGTATAGGAATATAAATGAGAAACATCTCTAAAAAGATACGAAACGGTAAATTTTCCATAAAGTGAGCCGCTCCGTTGAATGCTTCAGCACTCCTGGTAGCGAAATGGTTTACTACAAAATGCTGCATCAAAAATAGTCCAATTGGAATAATACCAAGAAGCGAGTGCAGCCTCCGGGCGGCAAATTCCTTATTTAAAGCCATATTCATCCTCCTCCGTTAGCATAAAATTCTCTCCATCCTGTTTTTCTGCCTTGCTCTCTTTTCCTGCTCCATTACCCCCCTGCTGAACTTTCCACCGCCCGCACAATAAACAGAATTAAAGCCTCCTGTTTTATATGTACTTATGTACCAGCCGTGTCTCCTGCCTTTTTTCCTTTTTGCAAAATGCATATGCATGCACGATACAACCAATTAGTCACAAAATGGAAAAGAATTATTCAAGGAATTGTACGAAACGTTACGTTAATTGTACTCCCCCTAAAATTACCCGTCAAGAAAACGTATACAGCATCTTAAATGCATATTATTCATACTTTATACTATTCACTTTCCCGGCAATTAAGAAAGCCGGAGAATTCTCTCTCCGGCTAACCAATAATTATGCGTTCTGTTGGATATCTATAATGTGATTTCGTTTCTTTCTTTTTCACTGAGAATAAAAATACCAGTATTCCCACCCGTCCGATGAACATCAGGCACATGAGCAGGACATGGCTTGGTGTGGAAAAATCATCCGTCAGCCCGGTCGAAAGCCCGCAGGTTCCGAAGGCCGAGCTTGTTTCAAAAATAATATCAATTAATTCCACTTCCGCATTGCCACGTTCAAATGCACTGATTAGAGTAATCGCAGCCAATAAGCCTACAATGAAAAAGGATATAACAATAAATGTCCGCTGTTTATCCTCCGGGTCAATCTGGCGGTTAAACACTTTTACATCCGAGCGTCCAAGCGCAAAGCTCCGAATTGTTAAAAACATTACAGCAAGTGTCGTCGTCCGGATACCTCCTCCGACACTTGAAGGACTCGCCCCAATAACCATCAGGCCGGACATCAGCAAAAGAGTCGGGAGAGAAAACGACGAGACATCCATTACCGATAACCCGGCACTCCTTGTCGTCGCTGAGTTAAACATCGAAAAGAAAAACTGCTGATGCCAGGCCATACCGTCATAATAAAAGCCGAATTCAAGCGCCCATATGCTGACGGCCCCGAGCACAAAGACGAGAAAATACGTCGTAGTCGTCACCTTCGTAAACAAGCTGAAATTAAAACGTTCCCTGTTTGTCAAATATTCCCTTACCTCCATCAGAACCGGAAAACCAATTGCTCCGGCAAAAATCAGAGTCATGACAACAAACAGGACATAGTAGTCCTCAGCAAATGGGATCAGCGACTGTCCCGTTACATCAAAGCCGGCATTGGTAAAAGCACTCAGTGCGGCAAAGCCGCCCTGGTAATAAGCTTCCCATGTCGAATCAAAATAACGAAGAAAGTATGTACCGAGTATCAGCATACCCATTGCTTCAATTCCTAAAGCAAGAAGCAATATGTTTCTCATCAGTTTGACCATTCCCGAAAACTTATACTGATTTTGGTCCACCATAATCAGCAGCCGCTGGGATAAATTAATTTTTCTTCCAAAAACCATCCACACAAATGTGCCCAGAGACATAATTCCAATGCCGCCTACCTGCATCGCCAGTGCTAAAAACGTAATCCCGACAGCGCTCAGGGTGTCAGATACCTGGATGACTGTCAGACCTGTTACGCTCACGGCGGATACTGAGGTAAACAAAGCTTCTATATATGTTAATTCATGCCCCGGCTGATGCGAAATCGGGAGCCAGAGCAGCAAGCTGAACAATAGCATTGAAAAAACGTAGGCACCGATGATCATGCGAAATGGTGTCATTTTTTCTGCAAAAATATTTTTCATATCGGTCCCTCCGTCATAATCGTGCATTAGTATATCATGTATGATTTTGGGAATCTATAGAGATTTCCAACTCCAGCATGTATAATATTAGAGGAAGAAAGTGGTGATGGAAATGGAAGAAGAAACAAACAAACCGGCTGCCTTCGGATACGAATTACTTCGGAAAAATGTTCTTCCTGATATTTTAGGCTCTGACGAGCATGCGATACTATACTGGGCCGGCAAACAGCTCGCCCGCCGCTATCCATGCAGCACCCCTGGAGAGGTCGCTGATTTTTTCCGTGATGCCGGCTGGGGAGAGATTGTATGGAAAAAAGAAAGAAAAAAAGACGTCATTGCTGAACTGTCTGTTTACGAAAAAGAAGATTCGTTCACGAAAGCTTTAGAAGGCGGATTTTTGGCAGAACAGTGGTCAAAAATGAAGGATACATACGCAGAAACTTACATAGAAGAGAAGAAAAAATCCACGACTATGCATATAAAATGGGAGTAATCTAAATCAGACCGCATAGCAAAACGTTCGCTGAGGTGCCCCAGCGAACGTTTTTTACTTCGAAAGTGTTGACTCCTCCTCCAGCTTTTTCATCAGCTCCTTAATAACATCATCCGGGAGTGAAAGCTGTTTAAAGTCCTCAAAGGATGCCTCCTTCATTTTTTTCACGGAACCAAAATGCTTTAGAAGCATCTGCTTGCGCTTTTGTCCGATCCCGTTGATATCGTCCAGAAGAGAAGAAAACATCGTTTTTCCGCGCGTCTGGCGGTGAAAGGTAATTGCAAAACGGTGCACTTCATCCTGTACACGCTGCAGCAGATAAAAGGCGGAGCTGTGCCGCTCAAGGGGCACTCTGACAGCCTCTTCTCCCATTATAAGCTCCGAGGTGCGGTGCTTATCGTCTTTGGCAAGTCCCGCTACCGGAATATTTAAACCAAGCTCATCCTCGATAACGCTGACGGCTGCACTCAACTGGCCTTTCCCGCCATCAATAAGAATCAGATCCGGCAGCGCTGCTTCGTCTTTTAAGAGGCGGATGTATCTTCTGCGCACAACCTCACGCATGGACGCATAGTCATCCGGTCCCTTTACATCCCGCACCTTATACTTTCTGTATCCTTTTTTCCAGGGCTTGCCGTCCACAAAAGTAACCATTGCCGCTACAGGATCTGTGCCCTGGATGTTCGAGTTATCAAAAGCCTCCATGCGGTAAGGAGTATCAATGCCCATCGCTTCACCAAGCTGCTCCACCGCTTTTATCGTCCGTTCTTCGTCCCGTTCAATCAATGCAAAGCGATCGCTGAGCGCCTGCCGGGCATTTTTTTCTGCCAGATCAAGCAGCTCCCTTTTCTGACCGCGCTTTGGCTGCTGGACCCGAACGTTTACGAACTGTTCAGCCATAGAGGCATCCACCGAGCCCGGAATGAATATTTCCGACGGCTTTATATGCTGCTCCTGCATGTAGAACTGGCCTAAGAAGGTAAGAAAATCCTCCTCCGGCTCCTGATACATTGGAAAAAGAGAAACGTCCCTTTCAATCAACTTTCCCTGTCTTACAAAAAATACCTGCACGCACATCCAGCCTTTGTCATAGCTGTAGGCAAACACATCGCGGTTCACCTGATCCTTTACAGACATTTTCTGCTTTTCCATCACGGAATCAATATGCTGTATTTGATCCCTCAGCTCTTTGGCTCGTTCAAATTCCAACTGTTCAGAAGCGGTTTCCATTTTCGTTTGAAGCTCCGCCCGGATTTCATGGTGGCCGTTGTTTAAAAACCGAGCAATCTGCTGAATCATATCGTCGTACTGCTCCCTCGTCACCGTAAATTCACACGGGGCCAGACATTGGCCGATGTGATAATACAAACAGACCCGGTCGGGCATCGTCCGGCATTTACGCAGTGGATATAATTGATCAAGCAGCTTTTTCGTTTCATTTGCCGCCCCGGCGTTTGGGTACGGACCAAAGTATTTTCCGCCATCCTTTTTAATTTTTCTCGTAATGATCAGCCGGGGATGCTCTTCGTTGGTGATTTTAATATATGGGTAGGATTTATCGTCTTTAAGAAGCACGTTGTATTTTGGTTCGTACTTTTTAATCAAATTCATTTCAAGGATTAATGCTTCCAGGTTGGAAGAGGTCATAATATATTCAAAATCGGTAATTTCCATTACGAGCCGCTGGGTCTTCCCGTCGTGCGAACCTGTAAAATAGGATCTCACCCGATTTTTCAACACCTTTGCCTTACCTACATATATAACGGTACCGTGTTTATTTTTCATTAAATAGCAGCCGGGCTGATCCGGCAGAATCGCCAGCTTTTCTTTTAATTGAGTCATGTGTCCAACTCCTCTTGGCGTGTAATATCTATGGTGTTCCTTTCCTTTTTTAAAGAAGGAGAAACAAAAAACTGCCGGCCCAGAGACCAGCAGTTTCGTGTTTTACAAATGTTTGTTCAAAAGCTCCACCAGTTGTTCCTTAGGCTGGAAGCCGACAACCTGCTCGACGACTTCGCCGTCTTTAAAAATCATTAGTGTTGGAATACTCATTACGCCGTATTTTCCGGCTGTTTCCTGGTTTTCATCAACATCTAATTTAGCAATTTTAATCTGCTCGCCCATTTCGGTGTCGATTTCTTCGAGCACCGGAGCGATCATTTTACAAGGTCCGCACCACGGTGCCCAAAAGTCCGCAAGTACTACACCATCAGACGTTTCACCTGCAAAGTTTTGGTCCGATACATTGACAATAGCCATGAATGGTTCCTCCTTTATATCTCTATCCTTGCAATTATTCTTCGTTATTATAGCATTCCCGTGCTTTACTGGCTAACGTTTAGCTTAAAATTTTCAAAGGCTCTATTTGATTATATTTCCGTCTGCAGTGCCTGATAAACTATTTCCGCAAGAGCCGGCCCCTGGGCTGCCAGTGAATAGCTTCCTTTTTCCATTACCCATGTCGTAATCGCTTCATTGAGTATACCGACAAAACAGATTCTTCCGATTTCAATGGAAAGAGAGGGAGAAAAAATCTGTTCCTCTTTTCCTCTCTTTATAATATCGATAACCGCCTGAAAAAATGGGGACAGTATGCGCTGCATGTTGTCATGAATCTCACCCTTTGTCTGCAAAAGTTCAAAATGGGCAAGCGTAGCGAGCTCCGGACGGCCTTCCATGAATTCAAGCTGCAGCTGGGCCATTTCAAACAACTGCTCTTTAACAGAAATATCTTTTTTCATGATTATTTCAAGCTTCTGCATGAACTCCTGCATTTTTTCCTCGAAAATGGAAATTAGTATGTGCTCTTTATTGTTAAAATACAAATAAATCGTGCCGTCTGCCACCTTTGCCTCTTTAGCAATATCCGACACCTTCGCCTGATGATAACCATGTTCAGCGATTACTTTGATTCCCGCCTCGATAATCTGTGCATGTTTCCTGTTTGGATTTTTCTCCATACATATCCGCCACCCTTTCAAACAAAACCATTCATCATGCCGGTTTCTGCTTCACCCAACCGATATAATGCCTTTAAAAACGCCTCACTCCCGTAACAGAGTAAGGCGCTTCATTGCGTTTGGGTAATACTAGCACAGTATTTTAGTTAGTTATAAATGTACATAATCCGTAAAGGGATGTCAACCATAATGCACATACATAGTCCTAATTAATTAACTATTTGTGGCTTTTAAGTTACATTTTTTTCTATTTAAATGATAATTCCGGCACCTATTACAAAAGAAACCCCCACCGAAATAATAAAGGAAATGATTCCCACTGCACGGTTATCTTTGCTGATTTCCTCATCCACTTTAAACATAGGAGTAAGAAACTCAAATATTAAATAGCTTAAAATTAATAATACAAAACCATAAAAACCCCATAGAAGCATAAACAGGATACCGTCGTTATGCATGATGGAATAATGAAGGATGTTAGAAACCCCAAACAGTTTCCCGCCCGTCGCCAGAGCGACAGCGATATTTCCTTTCTTGATTTCTTCCCAGTTACGGTAAGGAGTGATAATTTCAAATATCCACAGAAAAATCACCAGGGAGAGCACAGCAACGCTGAAGTTCCCAGCTGTATTTATAAAAGCATTATCCATCCACGCATCCACGTGCACCCCTCCGCTTACTTAAGTTCTGCCACCGTGTTACCGATGCCGCCTTCATTCATCCCGCCATCCCTGGTTGATTTGACGCTAGGATGGTTTTTCAAATATTCTTTCACGCCCTTGCGAAGAGCACCGGTGCCTTTTCCGTGAATAATATGGACCTCCCGGTAGCCGGCGAGCACTACTTCATCGAGGTATTTTTCGAGGCGCTGGACGGCGTCTTCGTATCTTTCACCGCGTAAATCCAACTCGGGCTTCGCCGGGGCGGCTGTCGAAGTCGTAGCGACCTGCCGTTTAGGCTCTTTTGCGGGCTCTGATTTAAGCTTTTCCATTTCTTCGGGCTTTGCTGTCATTTTCATAATGCCAAGCTGTACCTGAAATTCCTTATCATTTACCTTTTCCACAATGTGTCCGCGCTGCCCGAAGCGAAGCACCTTTACTTCATCTCCTACTTCAAAGGTACGTTCTTGCTGGGCTTTTTGTTTCACCTGCTTCTGCTTTTTAGTCATCGCAGGAGCTGCCTGTTCCATCTGTCTGCGGGCTTCGATTAGGCGGTGTTCTTTAATTTCCGCGCCTTCCTTCTGCATTTCCTTCAGTTCGGCAATAATTTCCTCCGCCTGGGCTTTCGCCTTATCAACTTCGCTTTTTGCTTTACCTTCCGCATTTGCAATAATTTGATCCCGTTTTTGCAGCACTTCATTCCAGGCAGCGTTCAATTCCTGCCAGAGTCTGGACGCTTCCTGCCGGAGGTCATCTGCCTCCTGCCATGCCGACTCTGTTTCTTTTCTTTGTTCATCCAAAGAAGCAATCATCGTTTCGACCTGCTTTGTGTCTGTGCTCATTTCTTTTTCCGCATTGGAAATAATAGAATCCGGCAGGCCGATCTGCCTTGAAATAGCAAACGCGTTGCTTCGACCCGGTACACCTACGAGCAGCCGATAGGTTGGCCTCAATGTTTCCACGTCAAATTCGACGCTTGCATTCATTACCCCGTCACGGTTGTACGCATACCCTTTCAGCTCACTGTAGTGCGTTGTAGCAATCAATCTGCCCCCGGCTTCCTGAACATAGTCCAGAATGCTGACGGCAAGAGCCGATCCTTCCTCCGGATCGGTGCCGGCGCCTATCTCATCAAAAAGCACAAACGATTCATTGTCCACCTGCTTGACAATATCTACAATATTTGTCATGTGGGAAGAAAACGTACTTAAGCTCTGTTCAATCGACTGTTCATCTCCAATATCGGCAAATACTTTCGAAAATACAGCGGCTTCAGCTTCTTCTTCTGCGAGGACAAACAGCCCTGACTGGGCCATGAGCGTCAGCAGACCGGCTGTTTTAAGGGTTACGGTTTTACCTCCCGTGTTGGGCCCGGTAATGACGAGGGTTCCAAACTCTTCCCCAAGCTCCAGGTCAAGCGGCACCATTTCTTCCGGGTCAATGAGCGGATGCCGTGCCTCCATGAACCGGAATCTTCCTTCGTTGTTCAACTCCGGCTGCACTGCTTTCTGGTCTCTTGCATAGTAGGCTTTGGCAAATGTGAAATCGAGCTCGGTCAGCGTATTCATATTCACCAGAATCTCTTCCCCGTCTTCAGCAATATATGAAGACAGCTCCTGAAGAATACGCTCAATTTCCCGTTGTTCTTTCAGTCTTGCCTCTCTTAGTTCATTATTCATCGAAACGACCGCCTGCGGCTCAATGAAAAGAGTAGCCCCTGTTGAAGACTGGTCGTGGACAATACCGCCAAAAGATGAACGGTATTCCTGTTTTACCGGGAGTACGTACCGGTCATTACGTATCGTGACGATGGAATCGGACAGGCGTTTTTGCTGGTCCGGCGATCTGGTGTACTGTTCAAGCTTTGAACGCACCGATGACTCGAGGCTTCTCATCTGCTGCCGTAGTCCGCGCAGGGCGGAGCTTGCACTGTCGAGCACCGCCCCGTTTTCATCTATACAATCCCGGATCTGCTTTTCAATCTCCGGAAGCGCCACTATCTGCCGCACCAGCCCCTCAAGCAGCGGGAGATCAACCGTCTCTTCTGTCATATCCAGAATAAACGACCGTATCCGGCGGCTGGCATACAGCGTGTCCGAAACCTCTGTGAGTTCGCCGGCGTTCAGCATACCGCCGATTTGGGCCCTGCGCACGTGGGCATGAATCTGACGTATGCCGCCGAGAGGTGCCTGCCCCCGAAGCCGTATTACTTTGGCCGCTTCCGCAGTAAAGTTCTGTGCTTCCTTCGCTTCCCCGAGATCCCGGTAGGGCTGCAGCCGTTCAATCCGTTCTTTGGCAAGTGTAGAGCCGGCATGAGCCTGCAGCTGCTCTTTCATTTTTTCGTATTCCAGCACGCGGAGTGTTCTATCATTCAACAATGCTCACCTCTTTGGTTGTTCTATTGTTTCTTACGCTTCAGCCATTTTTTTAGCTGCTCCGCCGTCATCGTGTTTATGACCTGTTCCGGCTGCAGAAGCGCTTTTTTGGCGATGGATATGCCTACATCCATGTGATCAAGCATACCGGGATTATGGGCGTCCGTGTTGATTGCAATACGAACATTATACTCTGCAGCTTTTCTCAGCCAGTCGGCCGAAAGATCAAGGCGGTTGGGATTGGCATTCAGCTCCAGAGCAGTGTTTGTTTCGCCCGCCCGCTTCATCAGCCGGTCTACATCTACTTTGTATCCGTCCCGGCGTCCTAAAAGTCTTCCCGTCGGATGGGCAATAATATTTACTTCGGGATGATCAAGCGCCTGCTCCAGCCGTTTCATAATTTCTTCTTTCGTCTGGGAGAAGGAGGAATGGATAGAAGCAATTACGACGTCGAGCTCTTCGAGAACTTCATCTTCAATATCAAGCTTTCCGTCTGGCCGGATGTCCATTTCAATACCGGCAAATATTTGAATATCTTTTTCTTCTTCCCTGACGTTTCGTATTTCTTCTATCTGCCTACGGATTCTTTCTTCATCCAGCCCATGGGCAATGCGGAGGTATTTGGAATGGTCTGTAAGAGCCATCCATTCATAGCCGTGCTTCTTCACTTCCTCCACCATTTCGCGGATTGAAAGAGAGCCATCGCTCCACGTGGTGTGCATATGAAGATCACCGCGGATGTTTTTCTTTTCTATATATGAATACGGCTTCCGGAATTTATCCGTTTCATCTCTGCCCAGGCGTGCTTCGGGAGGAATAAAGTGCAGTCCAAAGTGGTCGTAAAATTCGGCTTCATTCTGAAACGTGGTTTTGTTTCCATTTTGATCTTCAATGCCGTATTCACTTAATTTTTCATTTCGTTCCTTTGCCAGCTGACGCATTTGTACATTATGGTCTTTAGAGCCGGTGAAATGATGCAGGGTACTCGCAAAATCTTCTTCCTCCACTAGACGAATATCTACTTGAACGTTATATTCCCCTTTAATTTCAATGCTGACCTTGCTTGTACCATCGTTAATAACCTTAGTTACTTCAGGCATCTCCACCAGCTGTTTGCGGACATTTTCGGCGTCTGCCACACTCATAATATAATCCAGGTCCTTCACCGACTCTTCCACCCGGCGTAGACTGCCTGCCCGCGCATACCTTTGTACACCTTTCACTTTTTCGAGAGACGCTTCAAGCTTTTCGGCCATTTCCAGCATATAGGCAATTGGCAGGCGCTCCGGACGCTTGCCTTCTTCTGCTAGCGCCTCGAGTATTTTCTGTTCGGTTTTCGCCCCGAAGCCTTCGAGATTCTGTACTTCATGGGTTAAACACGCCTGTTCAAGCGAGTGCCGGTCCGTTATGTCCAGCTCCTGATAGAGCTTCGACACTTTTTTCCCTCCGAGTCCGGGTAGCTTCAGCAGCGGAATTAATCCCTCCGGCACTTCTTCTGTCAGCGTCTGCATCAGTTCTGTTTCTCCGTTATTGTCCCGCCATTCCTTTATCAAAGCCGCTGTTCCTTTACCGATTCCCTTTAAGCTTCCAGCATCTTCAATTTCATTTAGTGAACGCTCATCATATTCAAGCGCCTGAGCCGCTTTACGATAGGCAGAAATTTTAAACGGGTTTTCTCCCTTGATTTCCATATATACAGCGATTGTTTCCAAATGGCCGATCAGATCTTTTTTATTCATGCTATTCTCCTCCACATGTCAGCTTTAATCATGTTAGGCATTCTTTTTTGAGTATAACGGGAGTTAATAATTCTGTCTAAGCTCACGCCGCCGGGCTGAAGACATAAAAACAGACTCCCCTGTGAAAAGCAGGGAAGTCAGCCTTCATTCTCTATTGGGCCGTCCATGTTCCCCGGGTCTGCCGGCATGATTTGCTCGTACCATCCGGAAAGCCACGGGGTTTCATGTAATATAAAGCTGGCGACTGCCGAATTGTTTACTACCGGCTCAAGAGCCGGAAACGGCATCAGCATAGCTGCAGCCAGCACAACGAATAAAATTACGTACGTTTCGAGCACCCCAAGCACACCACCGAGCCAGTAATTAATCGTTCTGAGCACCGGCAGCCTGGCAATGCCGCCTGCTGCTCCGGTTAAAAAGCCGGCGATGATGCGGGTACCGATAAACAAAAGAAGAAAGGCGATCGAATAATAAAACAAGCTGCGGGTATCAAAAGCAGCCAGGAACGTCCCTTCCGCCTGCTGGCCGAATGGGTAGGGGATCCATTGTTCTAAAAACTGCGCGACTTCTTCGTAGAATAAAAACGCAACAATAAACGCTGCCACCAGACTGACCAGGCGAAGCAATTGAAGAACAAAGCCTCTTTGAAGCCCTGTAAAAAAGCTTCCGATTAAAATCACAACAAGCAGAACGTTTATTACTATTTCCATAGCCATTATCCTTCAGAATCTTTGTCCTTGTTTACTTCTTCTTTGAGTTTTATATAGTCATCCACTACGTTCAAAGCCGTCAATACCGCCAGGCGTGTCGTATCCAAATAAGGATTGTATGCTTTATACTCTTTCATTCTCTTATCTAAATAATTGGCGACCTGATTAATATGCGAGGGTTGTTCATCACCGACAATCGTGTACTGCTGGCCGTATATTGTAACCGTAGTGCGTTTTTTACTTTGATCATCAGCCACGTCTTCCGCCCCCTGTTCTTGAATGTGCCTTTTCTTTAATAGTAACAGAATAAAAAGGCTCTGAATATCTTTCCCTGTATAGGCCCTTTTTTAAACCGGGAGATGCCCGGCAGCTGTTTACTGCCTGAGCTCTGCCCCGGTTTTTTCTTCAAGCATGCGAAGCACCTGGTCGTGTGCGGAGCTGACCTCTTCATCGGTAAGCGTTCTTTCCGGATCCAGATACACCAGGGTGAATGCCAGGGATTTTTTGCCCGGTGACAGGTTCTCGCCCTGATAAACGTCAAACAGTGAGGTACTGTACAGCTTGCTTCCACCTGCGGACTCAATGACTTCTTTCACTTCAGCTGCAGGCACATTTTCATCCACAACAATCGCAATATCACGGGTAGTGGAAGGGAAGCGCGGCAGCGTTTGATAACGAACCGGCGTTTCCACCGCCTGAAGCAGGGAGGTTAAATCGACCTGAAGGGCATACGTTTCGGCTATATCCCAGTCACCGGCCGTCGTTGGATGGATTTGGCCGACATACCCCACCGGTGTCCCGTCCAGCTGTATATCTGCGGTACGACCAGGATGCATATCGCTGCGCTCTGCCAAAGTGAATGAAGCACGGCTTTCTACGTGCAATTCTTCAAGAATGCCCTCAGCAATTCCTTTCATCACGTAAAAATCTGCATCTTTTGTTTCTCCCTGCCATAGGTGGCTTTCCCATCTGCCGCTTACTACTGCAGCAAGCATAACACGTTCTTCCGGCTGGACGGCAGCATTCTCTTCTTCGGAAAGAAACACCGAGCCCATTTCAAACAGGGCAATGTCTTTCGTCTGACGGTTGCGATTATAGCTGACTCCTTCAAGAAGCTGAGGAATCAGGCTCTGCCGCAGCACTCTGCGGTCCTCGCTCATCGGCATGGATACTTCCATCGTATACTTTTCCGGGTACAGCGTGAAACGGGATGCTGAGCTGGCAGTCGTCAGAGAATAGGTGACAGCTTCGCTCAGCCCGGCACTTTCCAAAAAGCGGCGTACTGTCCGCTTTCTTTTCTGTTCGGCAGTCAGGCTTCCGGCCGTGGTAGCACCTTTAGGCAGTGTACTAGGAATGTCCTGATAGCCGTGCATCCGTGCGATTTCTTCAGCCACATCCTCTTCAATGCGAATATCCGGCCGGCGGCTTGGAATATATACTTCAATACTGCTCGTTTCCTTGTCGGCGGTCTGAAAGCCGAGACGTTCGAGAATACGGACCATTTCTGAACCGCTGAGCTCCATTCCAAGCAGTTGATTGATACGGCGGTCACTCACCCGTACCCAGCGGCCGCCCGGCTCCCGGTGGTCCTCCTGCTCGATGCCTTGAAGAACAGAGGCCCCCGCATATTCAGCGAATAAGTAAGCCGCCCGGTCTGCTGCCTGCTCCACTCTCTCTGTGTCGAGCCCCCGCTCGTAACGAACACTTGCATCGCTTCGTATCCGCGTATCTTTGGACGCCTGGCGGATCAGGGACGGATGAAACAGGGCCGCTTCAAGCAGAATATTTGTTGTCTGGTCACTGACCTCAGAGTGCTCTCCACCCATCACTCCTGCGAGGGCTGTCGGCTTTGTACCATTGGTTACGACCAAATGCTCCGTCGAAAGATGATGCTTATTACCGTCGAGCGTCTGTATTTCTTCGTCTTCGAATGCTCTCCGCACGAGCACTTCGTCGGAGCCGAAGGCCTCAAAATCAAACGCGTGCAGCGGCTGCCCGTATTCAAGCAGCACATAGTTGGTAATGTCCACGATGTTGCTGATCGGCCGGATGCCGGCAGCCATCAAGCGGTTCTGCATCCAATATGGAGAAGGCTTCACCTGAATGTTTTCCGCGACTCTCGCTCCGTAATAGGGAGTGTCTTCGCCGTTTTCGATTTTCACATTGACCGCTGCTGATGCAGGCTTTTCACTTTCTTTTACTGAAGTCACAGGGAGCCGGACGGTCCGGTCAAGCTGAGCCGCCACTTCGTAGGCGACCCCGAGAATGTTCAGGCAATCGGCACGGTTCGGAGTAATGTCGAGATCCATCACCGTGTCGTCCCAGCCAAGAGCTTTTACCGCATCCGATCCCGTCTCCGGATTTTCATCAAAAACGAAAATGCCTTCAGCCACATGCTTAGGAACCAGCTTGGCTTCCACTCCGAGCTCCTGGAGAGAACAAATCATGCCGTTGGACTGCTCGCCGCGGATTTCCGCTGCTTTAATTTCCATACCCCCGGGCAGCACGGTGCCCGGCTTTGCCACTACGACCTTTTGTCCGGCTGCCACGTTATCAGCACCGCAAATAATCTGCACAGTCTCTGCTCCCTGATCCACCTGGCAGATATTTAAGTTATCCGCGTCCGGATGCTTTTCGGCTTCGGTAACATACCCGACCACGCATCCCTCAATCGGTTCGGCACGCCGGTACAGAGCATCCACCTCTACGCCTCCTGTAGTCAGGCGATCGGCAATTTCTTCAGGAGTAATATCCTCAATATCCACATAATCTTTCAGCCATTTATATGAAATCAACATGTCTGCATTCTCCTTCTATACTCGAGTGAATTGTTTTAAAAAACGCATATCGTTCGTGTAAAAGTGCCGGATATCATCAATACCATACTTCAAAAGGGAGAAGCGTTCCACTCCCATGCCAAAGGCGAAGCCACTGTAAACATCCGGGTCAAAACCGCTCATTTCCAGTACGCGCGGATGCACCATTCCGCACCCGAGCACTTCAATCCAGCCGGTATGCTTGCAGATGCGGCAGCCTTCCCCGGCACAAATGCCACATGAAACATCGAGCTCGGCAGACGGCTCGGTGAACGGGAAGTAGCTTGGCCGGAGGCGGATTTCTCTTTCCTCGCCGAAGTATTTCTTCACAAATGTTTCGAGCACCCCTTTTAAATCACTCATCCGGATATTTTCGTCAACCATCAGTCCTTCGATCTGCATGAACTGGTGGGAGTGGGTAGCATCATCATCATCCCGGCGGTAGACCTTGCCCGGGCAGATAATTTTTACCGGTCCTTCGCCGTGGTGTCGTTCCATCGACCGGGCCTGAACAGGCGACGTCTGCGTACGCAGCAGCAGATCGCTGCTGACATAAAAAGAATCCTGCATGTCACGGGCCGGATGATCTTTTGGCAGATTCATCGCTTCAAAGTTGTAATAATCGGTTTCGACTTCCGGTCCTTCAGTCACTTCAAATCCCATACCGATAAAGATATCTTCAATCTCTTCCACAACGCTCGTCAGCGGATGCTTCGCTCCGCGCTGGACCTTACGTCCCGGAAGCGTCACATCAAGCGTTTCTTTTTCAAGCTTTTCCTTTAACGCTTCGTCGGCAAGCATTTTTGTTTTTTTCTCCAAACGATCCTGAATAGCTTCCCGTACTTCGTTTCCTTTTTGGCCGACAACAGGACGCTCCTCCTTGGACAACTGCCCCATCCCCCGGAGCACTTCCGTAATCGGACCTTTCTTCCCTAAGTATTTCACTCTCACCTGCTCTAATTCCTTTGTATCGCCAGCTTCTTCAATCTGCTGCAGCGCTTCCTGCTGCAGCTCCTCCAAGCGTTCTATCATATCCTGGTTCCCTCCATTTTTATGCCAAATAAAAAGAGCCCTCTCCCTGAAAGGGACGAAGGCTCGCGGTACCACCCTTGTTAGCTGTAGTGCACAGCTCACTCTCCTGTAACGACAGGTTCCGGCACGCTTTTCTTCCACGGGGAATACTCCAGCGGCTGCTCCGAAGCGAATTCACAAATCCTTACTGTAAGGTATTTTCAGTCAGCGATACCTTTTCCCTGTTCAGCAGGAAGCAATGCTACTACTCTTCATCTGCGCATTTGTGTTTATAGGTTTCAATATGAATTATTATAGAAAAAGCCTGGCCCGATTGCAACCATCACCAATCTGTCTGCTTCAAATGATATAGCAGAATGCCGGCAGAAACTGCCGCATTTAACGATTCTGCCTGGCCCGGTATCGGAATGTAGAGGTTCTGGTCGGTCCGCTCGAGCCACTTCTTTTGTACGCCGGCTCCTTCGTTGCCAATGATTAACGCAAAGTAAGGCTGCGGCTCAAGTGCCGAATACGACGTTCCTTCATCAAGCGAAGTGCCGAAGCACGGAATGTCCGTTTCCTGCAGCCATTCCAGCCATTCCCCCAGGTCCTCCTGCAGTACCGGAACATGAAACAATGAGCCCTGCGTCGCCCGGACCACCTTTTCGTTGTACGCATCTACCGTACCTGTGCCAAGAACTACTACCCCTTTTCCAAGCGCATCAACCGTGCGGATAATCGTTCCCAGGTTTCCAGGGTCCTGAATGCTGTCCACCAGCACGAAAAACGAATATCCGCCGCTTCTCACATTAGAAAATTCAGGAATTCTGCATACAGCTACAATATTTTTCGGCGTTTCCGTTGAGCTGATTTCTTTCATAACGCTTTCTGTTACCTCTGTGGCCGGTGTTGGTATTTCATTGAACACCTGCGGCCACTCTTTATGCTCTTTAATGAAAATTTCTTCAATCCAGGCCTGCGACCGGACGGCTTCTGTCAGCGCATGGTCTCCCTCAATTAAAAAAAGCCCTGACTTTTCACGTTCCTTACGTTTATGAAGTTTTTTTATCTCTTTTACTTTTGGGTTTTTTGCTGATTCTATCCGCTTCACTTCGCTGTCTCCCTCAGTATTTTCTCTCATCGTAGCACACTTTGACCTGCCTCAGAAAGAAAATAAACAGCCCTCCCGTCCCTCATGGACAGAAAGGCTGGTTTTTTATGCTTAGTACGTTAACGACTCTACTGTGTCGCGGTCCAGACGCTTAGCAATTTCTACGATTAACTGCACGGCATGCTCAAAGTCATCCCTGTGCAGAATAGCTGCATGCGTATGGATATAGCGGGTCGGAATCGTAATGGCCATAGCCGGTACTCCTTCACCGGACAGATGAATAGATCCTGCATCTGTGCCACCGTTTGCCATCATATCAAACTGGAAAGGAATTTCTTTTTCTTCAGCCACACCGATAACGAAATCACGCAGCCCTTTGTGTGCGATGACGGAGGCGTCCATCATAAGAAGCTGCGGGCCTTTGCCGATTTTCGCTCTGGCATCGTTACTTGTCACGCCCGGCGTATCCCCGGCAATTCCTACATCGACAGCAAAGCCGATGTCCGGCTGAATAAGGTTGGTTGCTGTTTTCGCTCCACGCAGACCGACTTCCTCCTGTACAGCACCGACCCCGTAAATTTCATTCGGGTGGGATTCATTTTCGAGACGCTTCAGCACCTCAATCGCGATAGCACAGCCAATACGGTTGTCCCAGGCTTTCGCCATCAGCAGTTTTTCATTATTCATCACTTCAAAATCACATACCGGCACGACCGAATCTCCCGGACGCACGCCGAATGATTCTGCTTCTTCCTTACTTGAAGCACCGATATCGATGAACATATCTTTAATTTCCATTGCTTTCTTGCGCTGCTCCGCCGGCAGAATATGCGGCGGCTTTGAGCCGATCACGCCTGTAATATTTCCTTTTCTCGTCATTACCTTCACCCGCTGGGCGAGCATCACCTGGCTCCACCATCCCCCGAGGGTCTGGAATTTCAAAAAGCCATTTTCATCGATTCCCGATATCATAAAACCAATTTCGTCCAGATGTCCGGTAATCATTAATTTCGGACCGCCAGCCTGGCCGGTTTTTTTAGCAATCAGGCTTCCCAGCCGATCGGTGCTCATTTCATCGGCGTAAGGAGAAATATACTGGGTCATCACCTTTCTCGGTTCCTGTTCGTTCCCCGGGACACCGTTTGCGTCCGTGAGGTCCTTTAGCATCTGCAATGTCGGATCTAATTCTGCCATTTCGTGCTGCCTCCTTTATGTACGGTTGTTTTACACACACATGCAAAGGGAAAATATTATTAATGCTGCGAATTAATATTCTCATCCATACAAGCGGTGTGGTGCGGGTTCTTCCATATTCAGTATAAAGAACTTTGCCGCAGGGCTCAAACATAATCTATCATACCCTGGTGCCTGTGAAACTTTTTAATAGACTGTGCGTATATATTAGAAATGAGAAGGCTTATGTACGCTTAATCCGATAGATGCAGAGGAGGGTGTAAAGATTGGGTATTCTTTTACGAGTGCTGCTGTTGATCGCTCTTATTATTATCATATACTCGTTTTGGAGATACTGGAATAATTCAAGGAGAAAGCTGGAAGCGGCTCACCATAAAAAACAATTCTATCTGCTTGATGACCAGCAAAACGTGCGGAAAAATTTACTGGCGACCCATAAAGGCGTCATGTTTGAAGGCGAAAAATACGTAGGTACAACCGAAAAAGCGTTTGAAGTAGTTACGATTTCACTGTGGGTGATTGAAAGTGAGCATTTGCGCGGCTTCCAGCGCGAGGATTTCACCTTTCTCGAGCGGGAAATTCTCTCCCTCTATCCGGAAGCTGCCATCGAGTGGAACAGCCCGGTGAAGGAGTTCATGCAGCAGCTAGAAGCAAAACAGCCCGAGAAACAATAAAAAGCGGAGCGCCTGGTAACTCAGGCGTTCCGCTTTTTTGTTTAATTTAAGTTTGATTTCGCTTTTTCAGCAAGCTCTGCGAATGCTTTTTCGTCATTTACCGCAAGGTCTGCGAGCATTTTACGGTTCATTTGGATACCGCCCTGCTTCAGGCCATGCATCATGCGGCTGTAGGACAAGCCGTTTAACCGGGCTGCTGCGTTAATACGTGCAATCCACAGCTTACGGAATTCGCGTTTGCGCTGGCGACGGTCCCGGTAAGCATACTGCAGGGACTTCATTACCTGTTCCTGTGCTGTTTTAAACAGTCTATGCTTAGAACCTCTATAACCTTTCGCGAGTTTTAATACTCGTTTACGTCTGCGACGTGCCACATATCCGCCTTTTACTCTTGGCATCGTCAACCCCTCCTTAGCTTATCTCAATTATTTGGTCGTGCTTATTTTTTCGTTTTCGGCAGCAGTGTCTTGATACGTTTGTAGTCGGACTTGGAAACAAGCTCCGGCTTACGCAGGTTACGCTTTTGCTTTTGGGATTTATGCGAAAACATGTGGCTCGTGAATGCGCGTGCGCGTTTTACACGGCCGCTTCCTGTTTTGCGAAAACGTTTTGCTGCTCCGCGGTGAGATTTCATTTTTGGCATAAGTGACATCCTCCTTTTTTAATATAACGGGCTGACCGCTGTCTATTCTTTACTGGATTCTTCTTTTTGTTCCCGTTCCTGCTCCGCTTTTGGAGCAAGCATGAGGAACATGCTGCGACCATCCATTTTCGGCTTCGTTTCAATCGTACTCACGTCTTCGCACTCTTTTGCAAATCGGTCAAGTACCTCTTTACCGATATCAGAGTGTGTGATCATACGACCGCGGAAGCGGATAGCTGCTTTTACTTTATCGCCTTTAGACAAAAACTTCCTTGCGTTACGAAGTTTTGTATTAAAGTCGTGTTCTTCGATGCTCGGGCTCAAACGAACTTCTTTCACGTTGATCGTTTTTTGCTTTTTCCGGGCTTCTTTATCTTTTTTCTGCTGTTCAAAACGATATTTACCGTAATCCATAATACGGCAGACAGGCGGTTTTGCGTTTGGAGCAACAAGAACAAGGTCAAGGTTTTCTTTCCCAGCCAGCTCTAAAGCTTCGTTCCTTGATTTTACTCCAAGCTGCTCTCCGTTAGAGTCGATGAGTCGAACTTCACGGGCACGGATGCCCTCGTTTACCTTTTGGTCCTTACGAATAATAAGCCACCTCCAGAAATTTAGTGCGCGGGGCTTCCACGCAAATACATACCATTGGCACAACGAAAAAACGTGCAGACACCCTCTGAAACAGAGAAGCGCCCACACGTATACAGAATATATGCTCTACACATTCAATATATTAGTAATAACCAGCCAACGTTTGTCGGTCAGGTGAGAAGCGGGCGCTTCTTCTTTAGGGATTAATTATTTTCACACTAAGATATCTTAGCACGGCCCCATTAGGACGTCAACCTTTTTATCGATATTCGTTGATGGCCGCTGTTACATTTTCCACAAAATCATTCAGCGGCTGGGAGTCCGAGTCCTGCTGACCGTACCTGCGTACATTTACGGTGTTCGCTTCCTGCTCTTTGTCGCCAAGCACAAGCATGTAAGGAATTTTCTGTGTCTGGGCTTCACGGATTTTATAGCCGAGCTTTTCATCCCGGGTATCCACTTCCACCCGCACATCCGATGCCTGCAGCGCCATTTCCACTTCTTTCGCGTAGTCAAGATGAACGTCAGGCGAGACCGGTATGATTTTCACCTGTACAGGTGAAAGCCACGTTGGCAGGGCACCTTTGTACTCTTCAAGTAGAAAAGCGATAAAGCGTTCCATCGTGGACACAATGCCCCGGTGGACGACTACCGGACGGTGCTCGCCACCGTCGCTTCCCACATACGTGAGATCAAATCTTTCAGGCAGGTGAGTGTCGATCTGGACAGTGGAAAGTGTCTCTTCTTTGCCCATTGCTGTTTTTACCTGGACATCGAGTTTCGGGCCGTAAAATGCTGCTTCTCCTTCTGCTTCCACGTATTCAGCGTCAATCGCATCCATCGCTTCTTTCAGAATGCGCTCGGAATTTTCCCACATCTGGTCATCGTCCACGTATTTTTCTTTATCCTCCGGATCCCGGTAGGAAAGCCGGAAGGTGTAATCTTTGATGCCAAAATCATGATAGACTTCACGGACCAGGCGTACAGCACGGATGAACTCATCCTTCAGCTGATCCGGCCGGGCAAAAATGTGACCGTCGTTTAGCGTCATCGCCCGCACCCGCTGCAGACCGGCAAGCGCTCCGGATTTTTCATATCGGTGCATCGTTCCGAGCTCTGCAATGCGTACTGGAAGATCGCGGTAGCTGTGCTTTTTATTTTTGTAAACCATCATATGGTGCGGACAGTTCATCGGCCGAAGCACAAGTGTTTCATTATCCATTTCAATCGGCGGGAACATGTCATCCTGATAGTGGTCCCAGTGACCCGAAGTTTTATAAAGCTCGGAGGAACCAAGCACCGGCGTATACACGTGGTCATAGCCGAGACGTACTTCTTTATCCACAATATAGCGTTCGATGATCCGCCGGATTGTGGCACCGTTTGGAAGCCAGAGCGGTAGACCCTGCCCGACTGTCTGGCTCGTCGTAAATATGTCGAGCTCTCTGCCAATTTTGCGGTGGTCGCGCTCTTTAGCCTCTTCAAGCATCTTTAAATGATCATCAAGCTGGGACTGTTTTTCAAAGGCGGTACCGTAAATGCGCTGTAGCATTTTGTTGCTGCTGTCCCCGCGCCAGTATGCCCCGGAAATGTTCATCAGCTTAAACTTTTTCAATTTGGAGGTCTGCGGCACATGGACGCCGCGGCATAAATCAACAAATTCTCCCTGCCGGTAAAGTGCGATCTGTTCTCCCTGCGGGATATCCTCAATCAATTCCAGCTTCAGCTCGTCGCCAAGCTCTTTAAAAAAGCGGACTGCTTCTTCCCGCGACACTTCCTCGCGGATAATTTCAAGATTTTCATCGATAATTTTATTCATCTCTTTTTCGATTTTGGGGAGGTCTTCCGGCGTCAGCTGGTGCGACGTATCAATGTCATAATAAAAACCGTTTTCAATCACCGGGCCGACACCGAGCTGCACGTCATCAAACAGGCGCTTCACCGCCTGGGCCATCGCGTGCGCGGTGCTGTGCCTCAGCACTTCAAGGCCTTCCGGAGACTGGTAGGTGATAATTTCAATCTGACCGTCCTCCCGGATCGGAGTGCGGAGGTCCACCATTTTTCCGTTAATTTTTCCTGCCAGCGCATTTTTTTTCAGTCCTGAGCTAATCCCGCCGGCTACTTCCTCTGTCGTTGTGCCAATGTCATATGATTTTTCATTCCCATCGGGGAATATGAGCGTAATTGCCTGTTCTGCCACTGTGATTTATCCTCCTTTTTATTACTGTAATAAACAGAAAAACACATAAAAAGCCCGCCCCCTCGAAAGGGGCGGGCTCAGCCGCGGTTCCACCCTAGTTTCCATCCCCTGCCCAGGGACGACTCTATCCGGGTAACGGCCGGGGATCCGCCGGCAGATACTGCTGTTCCCTGCCGAAGCTCCGAGGGGGTAAAAATAAAATGGTTCGTAGAGAACTTCCAGCCGTGGTTCTCTTCTCTGGGACGCCTGTTTTATTTTCATGACCTCATCCTTGCATTTTCCTTTTCGCTATTTCAGCATAGCGAAAAGCTTCCTTTCGTGCAACCTGTAGTTAGTTTTGCATTACAAAGTCTTTTTCGCTGTTTTCTTCTCCCTCAAACACCCGGAGCGTATGATACTTCGTATTACGCTGAGCCGGTGTGTAGCCTGCTTCCCGTATTAAACGAAGAATACGGTTGATATTCACTTTGTGTGTCGTACCGGCTGAAGAAACAACGTTCTCTTCCATCATGGTACTGCCAAAGTCATTACAGCCGTAGGAAAGGGAGCGTTTCCCGGTTTCTGGTCCTGCTGTTACCCAGGAGGACTGGAAGTTCGGGATGTTGTCCAGGAACAAGCGTGAAATGGCAACGTTGCGGAGATAGCCTTCCGGTGTAATACGCTCGCCTTTCATGCTTGTATAGTCCTGCTGGAAGGTCCAGGATATGAAGGCCAAAAAGCAGTTGGATTCGTCCTGGGCTTCACGAATGCGCCACAGATGTTCTGCACGTTCTTCGTTGGATTCGCCAAAGCCGATAACCATCGTTGCCGTGCCGTGCATACCGACCTCTTTAGCCATTTTCATGCAGTCGATCCATTGATCGGCCGTGCATTTCAAGCGGCTGATCCGTTTTCTCGTTTTCTCTGTGAGAATTTCGGCTCCGCCGCCCGGAAGTGAATCCAGACCCGCTTCGTGAAGAGCCGTTAATACCTCTCTCAATGACAGGCCGGAGACCTCCATCATTTTGTACACCTCTGCCGGTGTAAACGAGTGCATCGTCACGTCAGGGAAATGACTTTTAATTTTTTTGAGCAGGTTTGTATAGTATTCAAATGGGAGATTCGGGTTGGTCCCGCCCTGCATTAAAATTTCGTCTCCTCCGACATCCTGAAGCTCTTTAATCTTCTGCAGGATCTGGTCATCCGAAAGAAGGTAGCCCTCTTCCGATCCCGGCCGGCGGTAAAATGCACAGAAACGGCAGAAGGTATCGCAGACGTTTGTGTAATTGACATTCCGTCCTATGTTAAAGGTAGCGACAGGCTCCGGATGCCAGCGTTTTTTAATTTCATCTGCGGCAGCCCCCATTTTTTCTATTTCATCGCTTTCATACAAGCGCACAGCGTCATCCATTGTCAGTCGTTCTCCGTTTAATGCACGTTCCAGTATTCCATCAATGCTCATTTGTATACCCTCCAGAAAATTCCTTTGTGGCGCTCGCATGAAAATACCGCGAATCCAACCCATTTTCTGCATGCTGGGCGCTATCATCATGGTAGCATATTTATTTGTATTATACACTTAGAATGCCCTCTGCATTTCCAATTATCCCCGGCGGTTCTGTCCGTCCATGAACACTTCTTCTGTGAACGGGCGGATGCGCTCCATAATACGCTTGGCTTTCAGCCGCTCGTTACCGCCCTTCTGGGAATACGTCAAATGCTCTTCAAGTTCACTGTAATCATAATTGGAGGTATAAACAGTAGGAAGCTTTTCCATCATCCGGTACTGCAGAATAACCCCTAAAATATCGTCTCTTGTCCAGGCACTCATCGACTCGGCTCCAAGATCGTCGAGTATAAGCACCGGCACGCCTTTGACGCTGTCCACCTTTTCCCTCACCGTATTATCCGAAAGCGATTCTTTAATTTCACGGAAAAAGTCTGGCACATGTACAATCATTGAGCCGATGTTTCGCTCTGCCAGTTCATTCATAATAGCTCCGGCAATATACGTTTTACCGACTCCGAATTTTCCGTACAGGTAAAGTCCCTGTCCGTCTTCTCCGGGAACGGTGGTCGATGCGAAATGGAGTGCTGCGGTTCCCGCCTTTGCTCTTGATTCATGGTCCATATCTACCTGGTCAAAGGAAGCGTGCAGTATCTCTTTTGGAATGTAATAGCTTTTAATAAGTGCCTGTCTTTTTTTCTTTTCATCATCGTGTACCTTTAATGAACAGCGGTGATAGGCAACCGTTACTTTTCCTTTGTCTTCCATCAATTCCGGCTGATAGCCCTGCATCAGGTTCGGGCAGTTTTCAAGCCCCGGACAGGCATCGCAGTTACTGCGCTCCCTTTTATACTCAAATAAAGCTGCCTTGTTTTTTTCGTACTCTTCCGCTGGTATGTGCGGATGACGGCGCTTGAAATCGATAACTCCCGGATAGGCAAATACTTCTTTTTCAAGTCTGGCCATCCGTTCCTTCCAATCCTTATCCATCCATCTGTTCAACGAGGATCCAATCGAATCCATCCAGCCGCCTCCTTTCTTTTAACGGTTTGCTCTTTCCCGTCGTTCCTTCAGCATTTCTTCAAAGCGCTCTCTTTCCTTTGAAAGCTGCTTCTCCTGCGTGGAATTTTCACCTTCTGCCGGTGTATTTTCCGCCTGCTCTTCTTTTTCGAGCCACTTAGGCAGCTTATCGTTTCGGACATAGCCCTGAGACCGCTTATTCGTATAATTGTTCTTAGGCGCCTGGCGTTCCTGGGCCTGCTTGTGTTCTTCTTTTGCGAGCTTCATAGCATCCTCTACGGTATGTACTTTTTTCCTTGTCCACTGGCCGGCAATTTTATACACAAGCGCTTTGCTTAATTTCATATTATTTTTTTTCATCACGTAATCTGTCAACACGTTCACGACTCCCGGGGATAAACGATAGCTGAATAAAAGCTCCTCCACGAGATGGATATCCGACTCGGGCACAGTGGCTCCTTCGGCCACCGAACGAAGAAACGTCACCGGGGACGTCTGTTCATAAAACTGCTTCATCTGCTCCTGTTCAGACACCGGGCGGCCCTTTGCCGGCGCCGGCTCCTCACGTTCTGTACGGTTTCCGAGCGCAGGCGGGGCTGCTCCATGCTCCATACGGTAATGATTTTTTGCCTTATTACGCAGATCTTCTATATTTACTTCATCGTCTGCTGATAAGGACTCCTGAATCACTTTCCCCATATCAATCGGCGACAGCTGATACACAAAAGCGAGCCGGCGGACGGTCTGCTGCAGCGAAGGTGTTAACAGCCGGGAGCTGTCGAGAAAGGAAGGAAGCGAAGCTTTTAGCAGCTCCATGTCGAATCCATTCTCTTCAAGCTGCAGGCGCGACGGCTCACTGCCACCGACAAATTCTGTCCCTTCATCTGCCGGAGGCGGCTCGGAAGCCATTTCCGAAGCATGCAAAGAAGCAAATACTTCATTGAATGAAGCCGTAATTTCTTCTGCTCCTTCAGGCACAGCTGAAATGCCAAAACGCTGGCGCAGCTGAATGTATTTGCTTTTCCCAAGGCGGTTATATAAAAATACGCTTAACACATCGTCCTGAAAAAAAGCCCGCGGCGACATGGGCGGCTGGATATCATAAACAAATGTTTTATCCTGCGAGTGTGTTTCGAGTTCATAAACCCTGAGAAGCCCGATACCTTCAAGAAGGCGGCGGGCAGCGTAAATTTCATTTAAAGGCATCTGTAAAAAAGCCATCAGTTCATGATGGGTTGCTTCGGAGCTTTCATAGCAGTCTTTTTCCAGTTTATTCTGCAGAGTCTGGTAGAGAGCGATCGCTTTGCTTCCGACTAACGGCTGGTAGAGCATAGACATCGTCTTATCCGTGCTCTCGCTGAATTCTTTACTTGTGCGAACGTAGTACCCGTCCACCGGTTTTACTTCCATCCAATGCAGACTCAAAGCGCCGCCCTCCTTTTTATGATTTTGATGAATCTTCTTTATTTTCTTTATCAATCAGTTCTTTTAATTCATTGATGAATACATTTATATCACGAAACTGCCGGTAAACAGAAGCAAAACGGACATAAGCGATTTCATCAATATCCGCGAGCTCTTCCATGACGAGCTCCCCGGCTTCTTCACTTTTCACTTCCGTCCGTCCCTCTTCCCGCAGTTTATTTTCAACTCTCGAAACGATGCCCTCGAGCGTTTCCATTGGGATTGGCCGCTTTTCACAGGCCCTGATCAAGCCTCTCAGCATTTTTTCCCGGCTGAATTCCTCCCGGTTCCCATTTTTTTTCACTACGACAAGCGGCAGTTCCTCCACAATTTCAAATGTGGTAAAGCGATGGTGGCACGTATCACACTGACGCCGGCGCCGGATGGAACGGCCTTCATTGCTTGGCCTCGAATCCAATACACGTGTGCCATTGGAGTAGCATACAGGGCATTTCATTATTATCATCTCCAATTTGATGGGCGGTCTCTATTTTTATTGGTTCTATCATATCACATTCGCTCCTCACGGGAAGATGACAATTTGTGTATTTCTTTGAATCCCTTATACTGCAGGCAATAAAAAACCGTTCAAGCAGCTACCTGTGCTTAAACGGTGTTCGTATGCGTATTATAAGGCATTCGCTTCCGGACGCTCTACACGGATAGGCCCTGTGCCACGTGGGATTTCTATTGTTTCTTCCGCTTCTGCACCGAGTGAACCGGCAATGTATTTAGCAGCCGTGTTCGGATCAATATGATCCCCGCAAGTATACACATCAATGCTGGCATAGCCGTGTTCCGGAAAGCTGTGAATCGTTAAATGCGATTCCGAAATGATGACTACTCCGCTTACCCCCTGCGGTGCAAATTTATGAAAAATCACTTCTCTTATTTCAGCGCCTGCTTTTAAAGCGGCGTTTACAAAGATACGTTCGATTGCATTTACATTGTTTAAAGTTTCTTCGTCACAACCCCAAAGCTCGGAAATGACATGGCGCCCCATTGTTTCCATGGTACGTTTCCCCCTTTGTTTCTTTTTATTACATCATTGGGTCGCTGTATTTTTATCAGCCCGTCACATTTTAAAGGCTACTCTGGGGGAAAGTTAGTCCAATTTGGCACTAACCCTTACAGTAACCGCTAGTGTACCTGTACACGCCTGAAAACTGTGCATTTCTGCCGTTAAATTCCAGGGGGCACAGGCACGAAATTCAGTATACGACGTTTATTTGCGATTTGCAACCAGTTTTCATATGCAGCATCTTTAAAGCTTTAATCCAGGGCTTAAATGCCTGTATATACCCCATACATTCTGTACATAACCCCCATTTAGGATAAACAAAAAAGCGCCCCGCTCAAGGGACGCTTTCCCACATTAACGATTTTTAAAACGAAGCAACGGAGGAGTACCCAACAGCTGGTTCTCCAACCATTTTTACCAGGTCCACTACCCGGCAGGAGTAGCCCCACTCATTATCGTACCATGCAAGCACTTTAACCTGGCGGTCGTTAATGACCATGGTAGAGAGAGCATCTATAATAGATGAATTTTCGTTTCCATTAAAATCTGTTGATACGAGCGGGTCCTCGCAGTAGGAAATAATGCCTTTTAATTTCTGTTCTGAAGCCGTTTTCAGCGTTTGATTGATTTCTTCCTCTGTGACTGGGCGCTTCATGTCGATGACCATGTCCACAAGCGATACGTTCGGTGTTGGCACCCGGAGAGCCATACCATTCATTTTTCCCTCCATGGAAGGAATTACCTCTGAAAGAGCTTTAGCTGCTCCGGTAGAAGTTGGGATAATCGACTGACCGCAGGCTCTCGCCCGACGCAAATCTTTGTGGGGATTATCCATATTGTTCTGGTCATTGGTGTATGCATGAACGGTTGTTATTAAACCGCTCTCAATTCCGATATTGTCTTCAAGCACCTTGACGACCGGCGCCAGGCAGTTCGTCGTGCAGGAGGCGTTCGAGATTACATGGTGGCGTTCCGGATCGTAGTCTTCTTCGTTTACTCCCATTACGATGGTCGTATCAACTTCTTTGCCAGGAGCAGTCAACACTACTTTTTTCGCTCCGGCTTCTATATGCATTTCAGCGTCCGGGCCACGGTTGAATTTCCCAGTCGCTTCGACCACAATATCTACACCCAGTTCTTCCCAGGGGAGTTCGAGGGGATTTCGGTTTTGAAGCAGCCGGATCCGTTTTCCATCCACAATCATTTCGTCTCCTTCGGATTTTACCTCAAGCGGAAACGGACCGTGCACACTATCGTATTTCACTAAATGAGCCAGCGTTTCAGGAGGATACATGGCATTGATGGCTTTCACTTCAATTTCAGGGTCCATCATTGCCTTTCGAAAAACCATACGCCCAATTCGTCCGAAACCGTTGATCGCTATGCTTGTTTTCATTTAATATCCTCCTCTGGAAATATGTTATACTTTTATAAGTAAAATCTAAAAATAGTATAACACATTGATAGCGCATTCTTGCAACCTATTTTTAAAAAAATAACCACTTTCTTTTACGAAAAGTGGTTATTCAGACATCTTTATTTTATTTTCCATTGATGAAGCAGCTCGTTCACCTGGGTTTTTGTTTCCTTCTCTGTACCCGAATTATCGATCACTGCATCTGCCAGGTCTCTTTTTTCTTCGAGGGGCATTTGCGATTTGATTCTCGCAGCCGCATCTTCTTCCCCCCGGCCGTCACGCTCCACGAGCCGCTGCTTTTGTGTTGCTTCGTTGACATAAACGACGATAATGCGGTCGACCAGAAAATTTAAATTGTTTTCGAGCAGAAGCGGAATATCGAGCACGACATGTTCATTTCCTTCACGTACGAGATCATCCCGTTTGCTCATCATGCGCTGCCTGACAGCCGGATGAATAATTTGATTAAGCACCTGGCGTTTTTCAGTATCATTAAAAATGACAGAGCCTAATTTTTTTCTGTCAAGCGTTCCATCAAACTGGAGGATTTCCGGACCGAAGTGCTCAATAATCTGCTCCAGGGCAGGCTCCCCCGGCTCCACCACTTCCCGTGAAATCACATCAGCATCAATCACGGGGAGGCCCTGCTCCCGCAGAGCGTCTGCCACCAGTGACTTACCGCTTGCTATTCCGCCTGTAAGGCCGATAACCATTCCGTCCCCTCCTTCGTCTGGCAGACTGGACAGTAGTGCGTGCCCCGGCCCGCTACTACAGCCCGCTCAATTTCATGACTGCATACCTTGCAAGGCTCCCCTTTTCTTCCATATACAAACAGATTTAATTGAAAAGCGCCGGCCTGCCCGTCTCCATTCACATAGGAGCGGACCGTGCTTCCTCCCTGTTTCACTGCTTCTTCAATCACTTCTGCTATCTGCTTTCGAAGAATTTCTATCACAGGCTTTTCAAGTCCTGCGGCCGGAGCTTCCGGCAAAACACCTGCCCGGAACAGCGCTTCATCCACATAAATGTTTCCAAGCCCCGCAATAATTGATTGGTCGAGCAGTACCGCCTTAATACTGCGTGAAGTTTTTTGAAACCGGGCGTACAGGTAGTCAGCGGTAAAAGAAGCGTCACGATAAGGCTCCGCCCCGAGCTGGTTCAGCGGTTTTTCGTTCCACTCCTCTCCGCGGTTAAACACGTGCATCGTGCCGAATTTACGTACGTCACGATAGCGGAGCTCCGTACCGTCGGTGAAATGAAAGCGCACATGCGTATGTTTATCCGGCCCCCCACCATCACTCCATTCGTAACGTCCTTCCATACGCAAGTGAGAAACAACAGCCAGATCTTCAAGATAAATCACTAAAAATTTCCCTTTACGGTGCACGCGTTCAATTGTCTTTCCCCCAAGCATCATTGAAAAGGCTTCATGGTCATCGGGGCGTTTAATAATATTAGGCCAATATACTTTCACGGTCTCCACCGTTTTTCCAACAGCCGTGTCTTCCAGATTCCGCCGGACCGTTTCAACTTCCGGTAGTTCAGGCATCTTTCTCTCTCCTTATTTCGCATCATACCATGTCGGACCCTGGGCCACATCTGCTTTTAAAGGCACCGACAGTTCAATTGTCTGCTCCATCAGCTCCGGCACAAGCTCCTGCATGGTTTTCACTTCATTTTCGGGCACCTCAAAGATTAATTCGTCGTGTACCTGCAGCAGCAGGCGGCTGTTCAGGCCTTTTTCTTCAAGGGCTTTGCTTACATCCACCATCGCTTTTTTAATAATATCAGCTGCAGTACCCTGAATAGGAGTGTTCATAGCTGTTCTTTCCGCAAAGCTGCGCTGGTTAAAGTTGCGGCTGTTCATGTCGGGCAGGTACCTGCGGCGGTGCAGAAGTGTCGTCACAAACCCGTCGCGCCTCGCTTCATCCTTAATCTCATTCATGTAATTCTGCACGTTGGGATAGCTTTTTAAATAGGTCTCAATAAATTCTTTCGCTTCGTTTCTCGTGATGCCAAGGCTCTGCGAAAGGCCGTAATCCGAAATGCCATAAACGATTCCGAAGTTTACAGCTTTTGCGCTTCTGCGCATGTTGGATGTCACTTCGTCGTGCCCTACGCCAAACACATCCATCGCAGTTTTTGTGTGAATGTCCATATTGTTTTGGAAAGCTCCCTTGAGCCCCTCATCATCTGCAATATGGGCAAGTACCCGGAGTTCAATCTGCGAATAGTCTGCCGATAAAATAGACCACCCGGATTCTGAAGGTATGAAAGCCTTCCGGATACGCCTGCCTTCTTCAAGGCGGATGGGGATGTTCTGCAGATTCGGCTCGGTAGAACTCAGCCGTCCTGTCTGCGTAATCGCCTGGTTGAACATCGTATGGATTTTGCCCGTAGTTGGGTGGATCACCTTTAACAGCCCTTCAATATACGTGGAGCGCAGCTTCGAAATCTGGCGGTACAGCAACAGACTCGGGATAATTTCATGCTGATCACTCAGCTTTTCGAGCACATCCGCCGACGTGGAGTAGCCGGTTTTCGTCTTCTTAATAGCCGGCAGCCCGAGCTCTTCAAACAGAATCGGTCCAAGCTGCTTCGGCGAATTAATGTTAAATTCACGCCCGGCTTGTTTATAAATTTCTTTTTCAAGCTCTGTGAGACGGCCGTCCAGCTCATCACCGATCACCTCAAGCTGCTGACGGTCCACAGAGATGCCCTGAGTTTCCATCTGTCCGAGTACAAGCGACAGCGGCATTTCGAGCTCCTTAAACAGTTCGAGCTGCTCGTTCTGCTTTAAGTCCTCTTCAATTTTCCCCTGCAGACGGTAGACGGCTTCACCTTTCCGGATCAGATGCTCTGCCAGCACTTCTTCCTCCGGTTTCGTACGTTTGGCGCCTTTGCCGTAAACGGCTTCGTCAGTGTCCACCACCTGCAGATTCCGGCGCTTGGCTATATCAGACACGTGATGCGAAGATACGGAAGGATCAATTAAATAGGAGGCTATAAGCGTATCATGGGTGATGCCCCGGAGTTCTACGCCTTTCCACCCGAGAGCGACGACAGCACGCTTTGTATCAAACGTATATTTTTCTTTGGATTCGTCTTTAGCCCATTTCTGGAATGCTTCACTCTGCAGTGCATCTTCTGTGGAAATAAAATAACGTCCAGTTTCATTAATAACCGCTATGCCCCAGACACTTCCGTGGTGATAATTTTCTTCAGGCACTTCCACCACCAGGGCCGACGGGGAGACGAGCATATCCTCCTGCACGTCTGTCACATGCTTGTAGGCCAGCTCATCGAAGGTCTGCTGCGCTTCATCAACGTCATCAAATTTGTTTAACAGCGTTTGGAACTCAAGCTCGCGGAAAAGATCTGTCACTTCTTTCACGTCATATTCCTCATGCTTTAACTGCTGAAGCTCCAAATCAAGCGGCGTGTTCCGGTAAATAATAGCGAGTTCTTTGCTCATTTTCGCCTGTTCCTTGTTTTCTTCGAGCCGTTCCTTCATTTTCTTCCCGGAAATTTTATCAATGGACTCCAGCACTTTATCTACGGAGCCATACTCCTGTAAAAGCTTTAATGCAGTTTTTTCCCCAATCCCGGGCACGCCAGGAATATTATCCGAGCTGTCTCCCATAAGTCCCTTCATATCAGTAATCTGAAGAGGAGCAAGGCCATAGCGCTCCTGAATCGCGTCTGGATCATACAGTTCGGTATTTGTTATTCCTTTTTTGATAAAGGAAACGTGCACGTGAGGACTGACCAGCTGCAGCAGGTCCCGGTCGCCAGTATAGATGCGTACGTCCCAGTTTTCCTCCTCGGCCTGTTTCGAAAGGGTGCCGATAATATCATCTGCTTCATAGTTTTCCTTTTCGATATAAGGAACTTTAAAAACGTCCAGCACTTCACGAATGACTGGAAGCTGTTCGGATAACTCAGAAGGGGTCTTTTCCCGGCCGGATTTATACTCGCTGTAAGTATCGTGGCGGAAGGTTGTTTTTCCGGCATCAAAGGCCACCAGCACGTGGCTTGGCTCCTCATCCTCCAGAATTTTTAAAAGCATGGTTGTAAAGCCGTAAATCGCATTTGTATAAACGCCTTTATCGTTATTTAAAAGAGGCAGGGCAAAAAAGGCCCGGTAAGCAATACTGTTTCCATCCAATAACACTAGTTTACTCAAATCATTGTCCTCCTTATTACAAAAAGCCGAAACGGCTTCTTATGTACATCATCAAGCGGGCTTTCACGTTCATCGTTATATTTTATCATACACCGCGGACAGCGTCAGAATGTCTACCTGAAAAAAGCATAAAAAAAGAACGAAAGCCAAGGGGTGCTTTCGTTCCAGAGGGGATGCAGCCCGCTGCAAAAACAAGCAGCAGACGAAAACCCGTTCGACCACTATATTATAGCGTAAATGTAAATAGGTCGTTTACCGGAGGTTAAGAATTTGTAAATTCTTCTTCTACGGGCTGTCTTTCTCCCGGAAAACGCAGTGTGAATACCGTTCCTTCACCTCTCGTGCTGTTCACTTCGATACGGCCGCCGTGGGCGTCCGTAAGATGTTTAACAATGGCAAGCCCGAGCCCGGTGCCGCCCGAACCGCGGCTTCTCGCTTTATCAACACGATAGAATCGCTCAAAAATACGGGGCAGCTGCTCGGGACTGATACCGATGCCGTTGTCTTCCACTTCAAGCACTACTTCCTCTCCTTCTTTAAACAGCCGAACCTGCACTTCCCCGCCTTCTTTTGTGTAAATAATAGCGTTATTGACCAGGTTAATAATAATCTGTTTCAACCGGGCTTCATCACCGTCCATATAAATCCCTGCATCCACACGCGAAGTAAGCAGCAAATGCTTATCAATCGCTTTAGGTTCAAGCAGGCGGACGGCTTCTGCTGCCGTATTGCTCACATCGAATCGTGCCCGGTTCAATTCAAAATAGTCCTGCTCAATTCTTGAAAGCTCCAAAAGATCACTAATTAAATCCTGAAGCCGGTCACTTTCTTTCCAAATAATATCCAGAAACTGCCTGCTTAGCGCTTCGTCATGCATAGCCCCGTCCAGGAGTGTTTCGGTAAAGCCTTTCACGGAAGTAACCGGCGTTTTTAATTCGTGTGATACGTTCGCGACAAAATCTTTTCGCACTTCCTCCAGCTTTTTCAGCTCTGTAATATCATGCAGCACAAGCACGATGCCGCGCAGCTCATCTTTTTCCCCCAGTACCGGAGCGCCGTAGACATGGAAAAAACGCACTTCAAGTTCATGAAGCATTTGTACAGTAGAACTGGATCGGCTCTCCGTTAAAAATATCTTCTGGATAAGCTTAATGATTTCTTTCTCGTCCATCGCTTCATAGTACAGCAAATCGAGCCACTGGCTTGTGTCTTCTTTAAAAATCCGTGCACAGTAGGCATTCATCAACGTAATTTCGCCACGGCTGTTTATAAACACCAGGCCGCTCTCCATCGTATTGATCAGCGTTTCAAGCCGTTCCTGCTGCTCCTGGTTTTCCTTTGTTACACTTTCAAGATTAAATGCGAGCACATTAATCGAACGGGTCAGCTGACCGACTTCATCCTGCGTACTTCCGTAAGCTCTGGCGCTGAAATTTCCTTTAGCCAGTTCATTGGCTGTTTTTGTAGCCTGAGTGATCGGTTTCGTCAACTGATTTGTCACTTTTGTTGTAATATATAAAATGATCAGAAGCGCGATACCAAAGCTGCCAATTAACGTCCCCCAGATCAGCCAATTGATCGCATTGATTCGCTCCACCGGAATCGCAAGCCTCATATAATACGTATCATTTTCATACGAAAATGGCACTGCGTAATACAGAAGCTCTGCTTCCAGCGTATTGCTGTAACGGATGTTACTTCCTTCTCCGCTTTCGCGGGCGTCTTCTATTTCCGGACGCCCGAAATGATTGTCTAGCTCCTCTGATTCAGCTTCCGTTTCCCCAATAACCTCGCCGGTTTCATTAATAATCGTCACGCGTACATCCAGCTGGCTGCTGATATTCTGTGCCAGCGCTTCCCAGCTTTCTTCATTTCGTTCTTCAGCAATCGAGGCGGAAAGGTTGGCCTCTCTTTCCAGACTGTTCTCGAGTTCATCCACGTAAAGAGAACGCACAATCTGCCCGATAATAAGCCCGACGACGGTCAAAACGATTAAAATAATCGCCATCAGAGCTACAATCAGGCGGGTACGGAATCGCCTCATGCAGGTGCCGGCTCCTCAAATTTATAGCCTAAACCGCGAACCGTTTTGATGTATACCGGTTTTTTCGTATTCGGTTCAATTTTTTCACGCAGATGACTGATATGTACATCAACTATCCTCGTATCCCCTACAAATTCGTAATTCCATACAGCATTCAACAGCTGGTCACGCGTAAGTACCCGTCCCTTATGGTTAATTAAGTACACGAGCAGTTCAAATTCCTTCGGCGTCAGCTCAAGCGCTTCTTCTTTCACGTACGCCTCATAATTCTCCGGATATACTGTTAAGTGACCGATGCTTTTTCTTTCTATTTTTTCCATTTCAATTTCCTGCCCGGAGTAGTCCACTCTGCGCATGATCGCCTTGACGCGGGCCACCAGCTCTCGCGGACTGAACGGCTTTGTCATATAATCATCGGCACCAAGTTCAAGACCGAGCACTTTATCAAATTCTTCGTCTTTTGCCGTCAGCATCAAAATTGGAACCTGAATCTTTTCTGTCCGGATTTTCCGGCACACTTCGAGACCGTCGATTTCTGGAATCATTAGATCGAGCACAATTAAATCGTACTTTACCTCCTGTGCTTTCCGGAGTGCTTCCACGCCGTCATAAGCTGTATCCACTGTGTATCCCGACTGCTCGAGATTGTATTTTAACAGCGTTACAATGGATTCTTCATCGTCTACTACCAATAACCGTGTTGCCATAGGAACCCTCCGTTTCTCAGCGCCCCCCTTGGCGCTGATTATTTTCCCGAGCTGCTGCATCTGTCACATTCATCATACTATAAGCGAGTCACACAGCTCAATGTTTATCGCTTTTTCTCCTGCAGGCATAAAAAAGCTGCCTGTATCATACAGACAGCCTACAGCACTTCTTTAATCGTTCGGTAATGCCTTCATGACATCACGAACAGAATCAGCAGAAGTATTCAATTGATTTTGTTCTTCATCTGTCAGCTCGAGCTCGATAATCTTTTCCAACCCGTTACCGCCAAGAATGGTCGGTACTCCGAGGTAAAGATCATTATATCCATATTCGCCTTCAAGATAAGCAATAGATGGGAGCACTCGCTTTTTATCTTTTAAAATCGCTTCAACCATTTCCGTAAGAGCAGCGGCTGGGGCGTAATAAGCACTTCCATTACCAAGAAGCTGCACAATTTCCCCTCCGCCTTTGCGCGTTCGTTCAATGATTGCGTCAATACGTTCCTGGGATATGAGCTTAGTCAGCGGCACTCCGCCAGCGTTTGAGTAACGGATCAGCGGTACCATGTCATCTCCGTGGCCACCAAGAACGAATCCCTGGATGTCTTCAACGGAAATGCCGGTCTCCTGGGCGACAAACGTACGGAAGCGTGCCGTATCGAGCACCCCGGACTGGCCGATAACACGGTTTTTAGGGAAGCCGGATTCTTTATACACCGCATATGTCATTGCATCTGCCGGATTGGTGAGCACGACAATAATGCATTCAGGCGAATGTTTCACCACTTCTTTTGTGACAGATTTCATGATTTTTGCGTTTGTATTAATCAGATCATCCCGGCTCATTCCCGGCTTTCTTGCAATACCTGCTGTGATCACGACAATGTCCGATCCAGCTGTATCAGCGTAATCCGATGTGCCGGTCACATTAACATCCGATCCGTTTACTGGAGTCGACTCGAGCATATCGAGTGCTTTCCCTTTTGTCGGTCCTTCATTGTCCGGGACGTCTACAAGCACTACATCCCCAAGCTCTTTCTGGGCAACCATAAGAGCCGTAGTAGCCCCTGTAAAACCGCCACCTATAACTGATACTTTTCTGCGCGTAATAGCCATGCATGCTCATCTCCTATCAATTGATTGGATTACATATTGCTGATTAGAGCGTCACCGAACTCAGAGCACTTCACTTCTTTTGCTCCGTCCATCAGGCGGGCGAAGTCATAGGTGACGACTTTGCTTCCGATGGTTTTGTCCATGGATTGAAGCACAAGCTCGGCAGCTTCATTCCAGCCAAGGTGACGAAGCAGCAGTTCACCGGAAAGGATAACAGAAGAAGGATTTACTTTATCCAGGCCGGCATATTTTGGCGCTGTGCCGTGTGTAGCCTCGAAAATAGCGTGTCCAGTCTCGTAGTTGATGTTGGCGCCCGGAGCGATACCAATGCCGCCAACCTGCGCAGCCAGCGCGTCGGAAACATAGTCTCCGTTTAAGTTCATAGTGGCTACTACATCAAACTCTTTCGGACGTGTCAGAATCTGCTGCAGGAAGATGTCAGCAATAGCATCTTTTACGATGATTTTGCCTTCGCTTACCGCTTTATCCTGAGCAGCATTTCCTGCTTCCTTGCCTTCTTTTTCTACGATTTCATCATATTCGCGCCATGTGAAGACTTTATCGCCGAATTCACGCTCTGCAAGGTCGTAGCCCCAGTTTTTGAAGGAGCCTTCGGTAAACTTCATAATATTTCCTTTGTGTACGAGGGTTACACTTTCACGGCCTTCATCAAGCGCGTATTGAATAGAAGCACGGACGAGGCGCTCAGTACCTTCTCTGGAAACAGGCTTTACGCCGATACCGGATGTTTCAGGGAAACGGATGTTTTCGGAGCCCATTTCATTTTGCAGGAAGTCGATGACTTTTTTCACTTCATCTGTGCCTTCCTGGAATTCAATACCGGCATAAATGTCCTCAGTGTTCTCACGGAAAATAACCATGTTAACGTCTTCCGGACGCTTTACCGGGGAAGGTACGCCTGTAAAGTGCTGTACCGGACGCAGGCACGTAAACAGGTCAAGCTTCTGGCGCAGCGCTACGTTCAGGGAACGGATGCCTCCACCGATAGGAGTGGTGAGCGGGCCTTTAATAGCGATTAAGTATTCACGGATAGCCTCCAGGGATTCTTCCGGGAGCCATTCGCCTGTTTTATCGTAAGCTTTCTGGCCTACAAGAATTTCTTTCCAGTGAATTTTCTTTTCACCGTTATAGGCTTTTTCTACAGCTGCATCCAATACTTTCTCTGCTGCAGCCCAGATGTCCGGGCCAATGCCGTCCCCTTCGATATAAGGGATAATTGGTTCGTTTGGCACCGTTAAATTACCATTATTAGTTTGAATTTTTTCTCCGTTAGACATAAAATAAATCCTCCTTTAATGTGATCAACTTTTCTTTTTTACCCAGACATCAAATCATACCCGGGACGCTGAATAAGCGGGAACAGGAAAACGAAGCACCTTTTTCCGCTTGCTTAACTCCAGCTTATCGTTCTTCTAGAGAAACGTACGTTTTATTTTCCGGGCCGACATATTCTGCACGTGGGCGGATTAAACGATTGTTTTCATACTGCTCAAGAATATGAGCGATCCACCCAGACGTACGGCTGACGGCAAAAATCGGTGTAAACAAGTCGTGGTCAATGCCGAGACTGTGATACACAGACGCTGAAAAGAAATCCACGTTCGGCAGAAGACCTTTCTCGTTTTCGATTTTTTCTTCAACTTTCATCGACATATCATACCATTTTGATTCCCCGGTAACTTCTGTCAGCTGACGGGACATCTCGCGCAGGTATTTGGCACGCGGATCGCCATTTTTATATACCCGGTGTCCGAATCCCATAATCTTTTCTTTGTTATCGAGAAGCTTCTGCACATAGCTGTCCACATTGTCCGGGGTTCCGATGTCTGTCAGCATTCCCATTACACGCTCATTGGCACCGCCGTGAAGCTCGCCTTTTAATGCGCCGATAGCCGCTGTCACCCCAGAATACATATCCGAAAGGGTGGCTACACAAACACGGGCAGTAAATGTAGATGCATTCAGTTCATGGTCAGCGTGCAGAATCATCGCTTTGTTAAACGCTTTGATCGATGTTTCATCCGGTGCTTCTCCGTTTAGCATATACAAAAAGTTTGCAGAAAAGCTCAGTGCAGGATCAGGCTTAATCGGGTCTTTTCCTTTTCGAACTCTTGCAAAACCTGTAACGAGAGATAAAATTTGTGCCTGCAGTCGCACAGCTTTACGATGGTTTGCTTCTTCGCTCATGTCATCAGCTTCACTGTCGTAAAGGCTCAACTGCGAAACTGCAGTACGCAGAGCAGCCATAGGGCGCACTTCATCGACCGGATACTGTTTCATGTATTCAAAAATTTCATCCGGTACACTCATATTATCCATGAGCGACTGACGGAAATTATTGTATTCTTCTTTGGTTGGAAGCTCCCCGTACCAAAGCAGATAAATAACTTCTTCAAAAGATGCATTTTCTGTCAAGTCATCAATATGATAACCCTGATATCTCAATACATCATCAACAATGGAGCTGACACTGGAAGTAGTAGCTACAACGCCTTCTAAACCACGAGTTGAACTCATTACACAATCTCTCCTTTAATTCAAAAAGTATAGCGTATGTACTGAAGAAGAAAATGCTTACATTTTCCTTTTAATAAAACATACGCTTCGAAAACAGAACGGTTGGTCTGTTTTTGACATAAAAGCCCATTGCACTGCCACTTTTTGGAGGTATAGCGCATTCAATTGTGTACACAATAATGACCTCCCTCTGTTAAGGCAGCCGGAGATACCTCCGGCTGTTATACAGCCGTCTATCCGCCGAGAGAGGAAAACCACTCCACGGCTCTCATCGCAATATAAGCGATGCCGGCCCCGATAAGAGGCCCGACGGCAATACCGTTAAACAGAGCTACTGCTAAAATGGTGCCAAGCACAAGCGCAGTAGTGATGTGCGGATCTGTCTGAAGCAGTTCTACACCACCCTTGGCAATAAGTGCCACCAGTATGCCCGAGGCGAGCGCAATCCATGCATAATAGGAACGAACTGCTTCACCGAGCTGGCGAAAACCAATGTCCCCGGTAGCAATTGGAACCAGAACCGCAAATGTCAAAATAGTAACAGCAATTTCAATGCCTTTTGCCTGCATAAACGGAAATATTTTATCGCCCAGTCCTGTCCATTTAATAACGATTAAAGCAGCGACAGCTATGATTAATGACTGGTTTTTTGCGAAAATCCCCACCGCAAGCAGTATAAGTAAAAAAACTGAGGCTTGCGATAACAATGCATGGTCATCCTTCCAAATTAAACGCTCCTAATAATCCTACCACATTTGACAATTTCATGTCATGTACGCCCGGAAAGTTTTCAGAAGTTTCAATCGGGAGCAGGCTCACCACCTGCGTCCCATCACTCTTATATTCCCGTTATCTACCATTTTTTTAAACCATTTCTTTAAAACGGCTTTCATTCCTCTTCTCGACCACGGAATTAACAGGCTGAAACCGAGAGCGTCTGTGATAAATCCCGGGGTGAGCAGCAGCGTGCCGCCAACAAGAATGCAAACACCATCCAGAACAATATCCCCAGGCATTTCCCCCCGCTGCGTCTGCATCTGCAGCGTACGGAACACCTGCAGGCCTTCCCGTTTCGCAAGCCAGGCCCCAAGCAGCCCGGTCGCAATAATGAGTGCAATTGTCGGCCATATGCCGATCGTGTTGCCGGATAATATTAATACACCTACTTCTGCGGCCGGTACAATAATCAACAGTAGTAAAAACCATTTAGCCATCTGCCCGCCCCCTTTCATTTAAAATTTTATCCAGATTTCTGCGTCGTTTCAGCGTCACCAGGTTATAGTTAGTGATCAGAATTTTTTACAATACACTCGCATGTCCGCGGTAAATGTCACCTCTTGAAGCGTCGACTGTAATTTCCTCGCCGTCTTCAAACAAGCTTCTGGCTTCTTCAACACCTACTACTACAGGGATACCCAGATTCAGTCCTACAACAGCAGCATGCGAGGTTAAACCGCCTTCTTCTGTCACCACAGCCAGCGCTTTTTCCACAGCCGGCATCATATCTTTATCTGTTGCCTGGGTGACGAGCACTGCGCCCTCTGTCATTTTAGCATTTGCCTCTTCCGCACTGCCTGCGACTACTACTCTTCCTGAGGCAGTGTAGCGGCCGATGCCCTGTCCTTTTGCAACCGTTTCACCGATCACGTGGACCTTCATCAGATTAGTCGTTCCTGTTTCACCTACAGGTACTCCGGCAGAGATAACCACAAGATCGCCACGGTTGACGAGCTCTTCCGACAGCGCTTTGCTCACAGTAACATCAAGCATTTCATCGGTAGTGCTCGATTTTGTGCCAAGCAGTCCTTGAACGCCCCAGATTAAAGCGAGCCGGCGATAGACACGTTCATTACTTGTAACCGCAATGATCGGTGACTCCGGACGGTATTTTGAAACAATGCGTGCGGTATACCCGCTTTCGGTGGCAGTCAGAATCGCCGATGCGTTCAATGAATGGGCTGTATAGGCAACCGACTGTCCGATGGAATTGGTAATGGAAGGCTTGCTTTCTTTTGTTTTTTCATCAAGCGTATTGCGGTACTGCAGGGATGATTCTGCTCTAAGCGCGATGTTGCTCATTGTTTCCACGGATTCCACTGGATAGTCCCCGGCTGCTGTTTCACCGGAAAGCATGATAGCATCTGTACCATCGAAAATAGCATTCGCCACATCACTTGCTTCAGCACGGGTCGGACGCGGATTGTGCTGCATGGAATCGAGCATCTGCGTAGCTGTAATGACTGGCTTCGCCAGGAAGTTGCAGCGTTTAATCAGACGCTTTTGTACTAGCGGTACTTCTTCTGGCGGGATTTCAACGCCCATATCTCCGCGCGCCACCATCAGTCCGTCGGACACTTCAAGGATTTCCTCGACATTGTCGATGCCTTCCTGGTTTTCAATTTTCGGCACGATGAACGTGTCTTCTGCTCCGTGTTTTTCCAGGAGCTCCCGGATTTCCAAAACGTCAGAGGCACGGCGTACAAATGAAGCGGCAATAAAATCGACGTTATTTCTGATTCCAAATTCAATATCATCCGCATCTTTTTCTGTGATACCCGGCAGATTGACCTTCACGTTCGGAAGGTTAACGCCCTTTTTGTTTTTCAGTTCGCCGCTATTGAGAACTTTCGTATGAACTTCCTTCTCCTCGATACCGGTTACTTCAAGCTCAATCAGCCCATCATCGAGAAGGATTTTTTTGCCGACTTCCATATCATCCGTCAGGCCGCTGTGGGTGACAGAGATTTTTTCCGTCGTCCCTACAACTTCTTCTGTGCTGATGATGAGTGGCTGTCCTTTTTCAAGCTGAATGGCGCCGCCTTCCATCGTATGAGTCCGTACTTCCGGGCCCTTTGTGTCCAGCAGAATAGCAACGTTTTTTTTCAGGCGGGCAGAAACTTCGCGTATGCTGTCAATCCGGGCCTGATGCTCAGCAAAGTCTCCGTGGGAAAAGTTGAGTCTCGCTACATTCATGCCATTTTCAATTAATTTCTCCAGCGTTTCCGGCGCTTCACTTGCCGGTCCTATCGTACATACAATTTTTGTTTTTCGCATGATTTTCCTCCTGTTCTCTCTCTAAAATCCTAGTTCATTGTACCATAGAAATTTTTCATCCGGGACACTGCGTTGACCCCGGAATTAAATCGACAGTTCCTGAGACAATTTATACATGCCGGAGTCTACCTGATGCTTTTGCTTAAGCACTTCCGGAATGGCTTTATCAACAATCTCATTTTTTTCAATGCCGACCATCCGTCCTTCTTTACCGTTTAATAGAAGCTCTACGGCCCTTGCTCCGAGACGGCTTGCGAGCACACGGTCAAATCCGGTCGGCGAACCTCCGCGCTGGATATGGCCAAGCACGGTCACCCTCGTTTCAAGATTCGTCGTATCCTGAATTTTTTGGCCGAATTCTGTTCCGCTTCCCACGCCTTCAGCGATAATGATGATACTGTGTTTTTTGCCCCTCGCGTGGCCGCGGCGGAGACGGCTTACTACCTGATCCATATCGTACTCTTCTTCTGGGATAAGAATCGTCTCTGCGCCGTCGGCGAGCCCGGACCAGAGAGCGAGGTCACCGGCATCTCTGCCCATTACTTCAATAACGTATGTACGCTCATGTGAAGTGGCGGTATCACGGATTTTATCAATAGCGTCGATGACTGTGTTCAGCGCCGTATCAAAGCCGATGGTGTAATCCGTTCCCGGAATGTCATTATCGATTGTGCCCGGTACACCAATCGTCGGATAGCCAAGCTCTGTCAATTTTTCAGCGCCGCGGAAGGAACCGTCACCGCCTATGACGACCAATGCTTCAATGCCTCTTGCATTCAGCTGATCCACTGCCTTCTGGCGTCCTTCGGGTGTACGGAATTCTTCACAGCGGGCGGTATACAATTTTGTTCCGCCGCGGTGGATAATATCCCCTACGTCGCCAAGCTCCATTTTTTTGATATCCCCTTCGATCAGCCCGGCATAGCCGTACTGAACTCCGTAAACCTCAAGATCGTGATAAATCGCCTTCCGAACCACAGCACGTATGGCTGCATTCATCCCCGGAGAATCTCCTCCACTAGTTAGTACTCCAATCCGTTTCATTCCATAACTCCTTCCCTTTGCATTCCTGTTTATCATTATACCCGTTATAGACCCGATGACACAAAAGTAATTGTATTTTTAAAAGCCGCTTTAATTAAAAAGCCACACTAAAAGAGGGGCTCTGTGACAGCGTTCCGCTCGTTTTCGTCAATATCAGCTGAACAACAGGGGCCGTTCAATCTCATAAAAAAAGCGCCACCCGGCGCTTTCCTAAAAATCACTTTCTTCAAACGTACCCATCTGCTTAAATTTTTCATACCTTGATTCTATTAATTCATTCGGCGTTAATACAAGCAGATCCTTTAAAGACTGCTGAAGCGTTTTTCGCAGAATAGCCATCTGCTCTTTCGGATCATGGTGGGCCCCTCCCCGGGGTTCCTTCACAATCTCATCAATTACTCCAAATTCCTTCAGATCTCCGGCTGTGATACGCATCGCTTCAGCCGCCTCCCTTGCATATGAAGCATCCTTCCACAGGATAGAGGAAGCCCCTTCTGGAGAAATTGTCGAATACCATGAATTTTCGAACATATGTACATGATTCGCTACTCCAAGCGCAAGACCGCCTCCGCTGCCGCCTTCTCCGATAACAACACTAATTACCGGCACTTTCAGGCCGGCCATTTCCATCAGGTTACGCGCAATAGCTTCACTCTGTCCCCGCTCTTCCGCTGCTTTTCCGGGATAAGCGCCCTTCGTATCAACGAAGCAGATCACCGGCCGGTTGAACTTTTCGGCCTGCTTCATAAGACGAAGCGCTTTGCGGTACCCTTCCGGATGCGGCATGCCGAAATTCCGGCGCACATTTTCCTTCGTATCCCGCCCACGCTGATGTCCGATAACAGTTACCGGGCTTCCTTCAAAAAAGGCAATACCTCCGACAATCGCTTCGTCATCGCCAAACAGCCGGTCGCCGTGCAGTTCAATGAATTGTTCAAACAAACTGTCGATATAATCCAGCGTGGTGGGCCGCTCCGGGTGCCTCGCAATCTGCACCCGCTGCCAAGGCTTTAAATTATTATATACTTCTGATTCGAGCTGCTCCAGCCGCTGCTCCAGTTTTTCTATCTCTCCGCTTAAATCAATGTCCTTCTCATCTGTGAAGCTTTTTAATTCATCGATTTTGTTCCGGAGCTCCATGATTGGTTTTTCAAAAGGAAGATGATTTTCCATTGTCACTTACTCCCTTCACGTATGCATCTGCACGATTGCGGACAAAACATTTTTCATGTCCTGCCTATGCAGTACCTTGTCGAGCTGTCCGTGTTTAAGCAAAAATTCCGCTGTCTGAAAATCTTCGGGAAGCTCCTGGCGTATTGTCTGTTCAATTATTCTTCTTCCGGCAAAACCTATTAATGCTTCCGGCTCGGCAAAATTGTAATCTCCAAGAGAGGCAAAGCTTGCAGAAACGCCGCCGGTAGTAGGGTGAGTCATAACTGATACAAATAAAAGCCCTGCTTCATCCATTTTTTTCAGTGCTGCACTCGTCTTGGCCATTTGCATGAGGCTGAGAATCCCTTCCTGCATCCGTGCTCCGCCTGAAGCTGAAAACAGAATGAAGGGTGCATGGAGGTCAAGTGCCCGTTCGATTGCCCGTGCGATTTTCTCTCCGACTACCGATCCCATGCTCCCCATCCGGAACGCCGGATCCATGACGCCAAGAACCACCGGGGTGCCTCCGATCGTCCCTTCACCTGTGACGACCGCTTCCTTATGACCAGTCTTTTTCTGATCCTTTTCAAGCTTTTCTTTGTATTCCGGAAACTCCAGAGGATCTGCAGAAACCATATGAGGGTTTAATTCACGAAAGGAATCCGTATCTAGGATCAAATCGATCCGTTCGGAAGGAGTCATCGGCATATGATGACCACAGTGCATACAGACATTGGCATATTTCATTAACTCTTTTGTATACACAATCGTTTTACATTTAGGGCACTTTGTCATAACGCCTTCATTCATTGTTTTCGGCTGTTCCCTTTCAGCCGGCATTGAAGCATATTTCCGCCTTTTGCTGAATAAATCTTTGATCATCATAAAGACACCTTCTTCATATTTAATGCTTGGCTGCTCCGCAAATAATAAAAACGCAAGCAGACTGCAGCGTCCCGGAATGCAATTCACCGTTCAGCAGGTGTACATAACACAGCGCTGTTGTTTTATTTGCAGACGTACATCAGGAGCGACCGTTTTGTCAGCGATCGCTCCTGCTATTAGTCTCCCACATAGTCTATCACATACAAGCTCTAATATATAGGAAAAGCCAGACATCTTCAATGGTTAAGAATATAGGTCTTTACTATTCTTCGATATCAGAAAGAGCTCTTGTTTTTTCCTTAATTTTTTCCGGATCAGCATTTTTTCGCGCCACACCTGTTTCCATCGCTGTTTTCGCTACTGCTGCAGCTACTTCTGGAGCGACTCTCGGATCAAAAGGATTCGGAATAACATAATCTTCGTTCAACTCGTCTTCGGTAATCAGCTCTGCAATAGCATATACAGCTGCTTTTTTCATATCCTCGTTAATGTGGGTGGCGTTTACATCGAGGGCTCCCCGGAAAATACCCGGAAACGCGAGCACGTTGTTTACCTGGTTCGGAAAATCGGAGCGGCCCGTGCCAATTACTTTCGCTCCGGCTTCCTTGGCATTGTCCGGAGTAATTTCAGGGTCTGGATTGGCCATCGCAAAGATGATAGGGTCCTCGTTCATGGACTCAACCATTTCCTTCGATAATACTCCCGCCACGGACACACCAATAAATACATCCGTATTCTGGACAACCTCTTTTAATCCCCCGGAAACATTTTCATTGTTCGTTACTTTTGCGACTTCTGCTTTCATGTCGTTCATGCCTTCCGGACGTCCTTCGTAAATGGCTCCCTTGGAGTCGCATAAAATTACGTCTTTCACTCCGAAGCGGCGGAGAAGTTTAATAATAGCAATGCCGGCTGAACCTGCCCCGTTAATAACTACACGGATTTCGGACATGTGCTTTTTATTGAGTTTCAGGGCGTTGATTAACCCGGCTACAGTAACGATTGCTGTGCCGTGCTGATCGTCATGGAAAACAGGGATATTCGTTTCTTTTTTCAACCGTTCTTCAATGACAAAGCAGTTAGGAGCGGCGATATCTTCAAGATTAACGCCGCCAAAAGTCGGCTGCATTAATTTTACCGTTTCTACAATTTTGTCGACATCATTTGTTTCGAGGCAGATTGGAAAAGCATCCACCCCCGCGAAGGATTTAAACAGAACCGCCTTTCCTTCCATAACAGGCAGGGACGCTTCCGGGCCGATATTACCAAGGCCAAGCACGGCAGAGCCGTCGGATACGACCGCTACCATATTTCCTTTCATTGTATATTCAAATACCTTTTGTTTATCATCAAAAATTTCTTTGCACGGCTCTGCTACCCCCGGAGAATAGGCCAAGCTTAAATCTCTTCCATTTCTCACCGGTACTTTCGAGACCGTCTCCAGTTTTCCCTGGTTCTGTTTATGAATATGTAGTGCTTCCTCGCGGGTTGTCGGCATGGTGCCACTCTCCTTCAGCATATTTTATATTTTAATTATAACCCTGTGCTTTTAGAAGCACATCAAGTGTTTCATTCATTTTAATTATAAACGTTACCTATTATAACAGAATAATCAGTCAGCGGCATCTTTATTTGGTTTCAAAATAATAGATTCTTTTGAAACAACCTTTTCAAGTTCGCGTAGACATACATCCGCTGCGTTTGTTTTTAAGCTGTTTCCGAGCTGAATGGTGCGCTCCTGCTGCTCATCATAGACGATGACAGGTACAGCCCCGGGCGACTGCCGCAGTATTTGCTTAATTCGGCGCAGAGCCTGTTCTCCGTCTTTTTCCGGCAATTTAACAAAAAGCGTATTCTCCGACTGTTTCTCAAGCTCCTGCATGGAAAGACAGTCTTCTGCAATCATTTTGCTGCTGCGGGCCTGTTTATCGGTGCGCCCCTGAATCAGAAGGATTGACTTTTCTGTAAGCATTGATTTCACCTTCCGGTAGACGTTCGGAAAAACGACCACTTCAAGCTCCCCGGAGCCATCATCCATCGTCAGAAAGCACATAGACTGTCCGTTTTTCGTTCGCACGGTTTTCACGGTCCGCACGAACCCGCCAGCCCAGCGCAGCTGATTATCCGCTGGAAGCGGACTCCCAAGGTCCCATAACCGAAAGGCGGCAAAAAGTTCACTGTAGGCATCCAGCGGATGGCCGCTTAAGTAGTATCCGGAGGCTTCTTTTTCCATCTCAAGCTTTTCTTCGCGGGTAAGAGGTTCAGCTTCAATCCAGCGCATTCTCGGTGCCAGCTCTGTGCCAAATTCCTGGAATTCCTGTTCTCCCTCGATCATCCGCAGGGAACGGTCAAGCGAAGCGAGCAGCGTCGACCGCTCAACACCAAATTCATCAAACACGCCAGCCTGAATAAGATACACAAACCCCTGACGGCCAATCGCTCTTGTATCCACGCGGTGAAGAAAATCAAGCCAGTATTCAAAACGTCCACCGCTTTTTCTTTCATTTAAAATCATCTGGATATTGTTTTTACCTGCCTGTTTAATGATATTCAAGCCAAAACGAAGATTTCCTTCCTCAATACGAAACCCATAGCCGCTTTGATTGATTGAAGGCGGAAGCAGCCGAATACCGAGCTCTTTTGCTTCTCGCTGATATTCCAGAAATTTTTCTTCACTTCGCACGTGGCTTGTCATTAATGAAGAGAAAAACACGGCCGGATAATGGGCTTTAATATAAGCCAGCTGATAGGAAATAACGCTGTAGGCCACTGCGTGGCTTTTATTGAAGCCATAATTGGCAAACTGTTCAATCCAGCTGAATATTGTTTCTGCTTCCGTTTTCGGCACTTTTGAAGCTGCTGCTTTTTCAAGAAACCGTTTTGCTTCTTTTTTCATTTCACCAGCGTTTTTTTTGCTGATAGCCCTCCGGAAGGAGTCCGCTTCTCCCATTGTATACCCTGCCACTTTCACCGCAATCTGCATAATCTGCTCCTGGTATACGATAATGCCGTATGTAGACCCTGCAATATCTTCAATATGTTCAGGTAGATCGGGCATTTCTTTTATCCCGTGCTTGCGCTCTGCATACAACGGGATCTGAGCCATCGGGCCCGGGCGGTAAAGAGCGCTCACTGCAGCAATATCCTCAAAACGGTCGGGCCTGATCTGCTGCAGGGCAGATTTCATTCCTGCCGATTCAAGCTGAAATATTCCGTTAGTTTTCCCCTCGCTCAGCAGCTGATACGTTTTTTCATCATCCATGGGTATGCGTCTTAACTGAAAATTCTTCTCTATTTTTTGAACAGCCTCAGTCATATATTCGAGCAGCGTTAAATTCCGGAGCCCTAGCAAGTCGATTTTCACAAGTCCGAGAGCTTCAAGGTCCTCCATCGGATACTGCGTTAACAGCAGCGAGCCGTTTCTCTCCATTAATGGAGTGTAGGATTCCAGCCGTTCACTGCTTAAAACGATACCGGCGGCGTGAATAGATGTCTGGCGCGGCAGCCCTTCCAAAAAGGAAGCCGCCCGAAGGAGGGAGTCAACTTTCGGTTCATTCTGCTGCCACTGCTGCAGCTGTTTGTCGCCTGCAGTTTTTCCGGCAATGGAATCGGCGCCTGAAAACATACCAGCCGTCCGGTTAATAAGCCCCTGCGGAATTTCGAGCACCCTTCCCGCATCCCGTATTGCCGCCCGCGCCCCGAACGTATTGAATGTAACAATCTGAGCCACGTGGCTGTCCCCGTATTTATTCCTTAAATAATGCAGCACCTCTTCCCGCCGGTGATCCGGAAAGTCAATATCTATGTCCGGAAGCGCCGCACGTTCCGGATTTAAAAACCGCTCAAAAAGAAGGTCGTACTGCAGGGGATCCACATCCGTAATACCGATAAGGTAGGAAACGAGCGACCCCGCTGCCGACCCTCTTCCCGGTCCTACATACATTCCCTGCTTTTTAGCAAACGCCACAAAATCCTGCACAATTAAAAAATAATCAGCGAAGCCGGCATCGATAATAACATTCAGTTCATGCTTCAACCGCTCTCTCATTTGTTCCGAGACGGCATTATAACGCTTTTGCATTCCTTTTTCTGCAAGTTTTTTCAAATACAGGCCGGCAGACTGCCCGCGCGGAGCTGGAAATGCCGGAAGGTGCGTCTCCCCTAATGAAATATCTACGTGGCATTTATCAGCTGCCCGTTTCCAGTTATCGATATGCTCAGCTTCATACATAACTGATGCTTCCTGCTGCCACATTTCGAGTGAGAAGGGTCTCTGTTCTATTACGGTATCTTTCCAGACACTGCCTTTCTTCACTGCATGCAGCAGCTTGTAGGCCCGCTCCTCTTCGGTTGTCTGCATATTGATTAATGGAGACGCTGCCATCGGGAGCCCGAATTGCTCTGCAGCGCTTCTCCATTCTATTTCTTCTCCAGCCCTGGGCGCTTCAAGCCATAGAACATCAGCCCCGAACCGTCTGCTCCATTTTTCAAAAAACGCATGTAACTCGTCTTTGCGGTTCTTCAAAGTGCCGGGCTCACTGTTTTCAAGTGGGAGGATAAAAAGACAACCGGCAGACTCTGCCAGTTGTTCCCAAGTTATCTTTCTGTCCTGCTGTTTGTCCCCGGCCCACCGCATGAGCTGCCCGTATCCCTGGTTATCCTGCGGCAACGCAACCACCGGAAATTCTTCATCCTCTTTAGTATCTCCCTGGACCCACAATTCAATCCCCGGAAGGCCCTTCACCTGGTACTGTCGGCAGAGACGGTAAAAAGCCACTGCCCCGTGCATCGTGTCCCGGTCAGTAACCGCTGCCGCCGGCCAGTTGTATTCTTTTGCTTTGCGGACAAGATTTTCGAGCCGGATAGTGCTTTGTAAAATGCTGTACTCCGAATATGCGTGCAGTGACATACGCCTCCCCCCTCCCTTCAGCCTGGTCTTTGATGAACGTTCTTTACCGCTGCTTCCAATTTCGGCAGATATTTTCAAGCTCCTGTATAATATCTTCTGTTTCTTTCCTGTTCTCTGCTTGAGCTCCTGCAGCCATTGTATGTCCGCCTCCGCGGTATTTAACAGCCAGTTGATTGATCACCGGGCCGCGCGAACGAAAACGCACACGGTATGACCCCTGCTCTTCTTCCACAAAAAATACCCACGCAATGACTCCTTCTGTATCAGCAAACGAGTTAATTACCGCTGAAGATTCATTAATGGTTACATTGTATTTACCAAGCAGATCCCGGGTTAAGTACATGTAGGCTGCTCCGTCTTCGGTCAGCGTGAAGCTTTGAAGCACTTCTCCGCGCAGACGCACCAGACTCTCGGGGTTTTTATACATTTCGGCATAGATTGCTCCCGGGTCAAAATCAAATGCAAGCAGTTCAGCTGCCATGCGCATCGTGTTCGGCGTTGTGTTACTGAACTGGAAACGCCCGGTATCTCCGATAATCCCGGCGTAGCAGAGGCGGGCGGTTTCATTCGGGATTGTCCAGCCGTAAGATTTTTGGGCATACAGCACCAGCTCGGTAATCATTTCGCAGGTGGAGCTTTTTTTCGTGTCTACCCACATCGGCTCGCCGTATGGATCTTCGTTCGGGTGATGGTCGATTTTTATAACTGCCGCTCCCTGATCCCAGCCTGTACCGTCGATTCTTGCCATATTGGCAGTGTCACACACGATAACCAGTGTTTCGGCGTCCACTTCAAACGAATGTTCATCCATCGTCGTTAAAAACGAAAGGGAAGGTTCATTTTCACCTATAGTACCCACCTGCTTGTCCGGAAACTGTTTTCTAATCCATGCTGCCATCCCAGCCTGAGAACCGAGAGCATCCGGGTCCGGACGTTCGTGCCGGTAAATCATGATTTTACTGTATTGTTCTATCGTTTGTATGATTGCCTGAAACATCTGCATTATCTTTCCTCCATTGATCAGCGGTCGAGCAGCTGTACCATCATCATCGCCTTACCGACGATTGCACCTTCGTAGTACAGTTCTACATCCACTTTTCCGTGTTTTCTTCCCACTTCAAGAATTTTTCCGTTCAAATCAATTTTACTTTCAATCTGTACCGGTCGGATAAAGTAAAGTGTTACGTTTTCTACAACCATGTCACCCTTTTTGTATTCTCTCAATAGACGCCGGCCAGTTTCTGTAACAAGAGACATAATAACTCCGTTTGCCACTGTCCCAAGCGCGTTAGTCATCTGCGGGGTAACATCGCATTCAAACATAAATCCTGACCCGGGCGTAGCCTCCCGAAAACGGCTTGTCACCGTATCTTCGATGGTTTCCCCAACGTGTGGCTGGCGCTGCACCATCTGCAGTGCTTTTAATACGTCCTGCCGGCTGATGACTCCAAGCAGCTTTTTCGCATCGTCCATAACCGGAAGCAGCTCGATTCCCTCCCACACCATCGTGTGGGCTACCGAAGCTACAGACGTTCGTTCACTCACCGTGATTGGAGACTTCGTCATCACTTTTTCAATGGGGGTCTGCACAGAAGCCCCCAGGACGTCCTTCGCTGCCACCATTCCCTGGATTTTCATGTCTTCGCTGATCACCGGATATCTGCTGTGCCCAGTTTTCTGGTTCATTTCGTGCCATTTTTCCACAGTGTTATCCACAGTCATAAAATAGGTGTCCTGAAGTGGAATTAAAATATCGTTTACTACCACAATTTCCTTTTTAATCAACTGGTCGTAGATTGCCCGGTTAATCATTGAGGCTACCGTAAACGTGTCGTACGTCGTTGTAATTACCGGCAGCCCCAGTTCATCCGCCAGAGAAATAACATGTTCATTCGTGTCAAATCCGCCGGTGATTAAAACAGCTGCTCCGGCTTCAAGCGCAAGCTTATGCACCTGATAACGGTTGCCGACAATCAGGAGGTTACCTGGCTCCACGTAGCGCATCATCGCTTCGAGCTTCATGGCCCCGATAACGAAACGGTTCAGGGTTTTGTGCAGGCCGTTTCTGCCCCCGAGCACCTGACCGTCGATAATATTGACTACTTCAGCATACGTTAAGCGCTCAAAATTTTCTTTTTGCTTTTTTTCGATACGTATCGTGCCGACTCGTTCGATCGTACTGACAATTCCCTGGTTTTCCGCTTCCTTGATCGCCCGGTACGCTGTTCCTTCACTTACCTCTAAATTCTTTGCAATTCCACGGACCGAGATTTTTTCCCCTACATCGAGGCCCAGTATGTAGTTTAATATTTGTTCATGTTTGGTCGCCATAGGCAAAGTACCTTCCTTTTTATTTACGCATTTACCGGGAGTGTTCTGTCTGCGTAAATTACTAACTGTATTACTTCTTTTATATCTTCTGTACTATTACATTATACGGTTCAAGAACCCTCCCTTCAACTGCCTGCCGGCAATTGCATTAAAAAAAACCGCTCAGTCTGTTTTAATGACTGAACGGTTTTTTTAAGTGTTACAGCTCGATGGATCCGCCTGCTTCCAACGCTTTTCCTTTCAGCGGTGAAAGCGAGTCCACAAACTGATGCGGGTCCTGCTTAATAGGCGGCATAGTGTTGTAATGGATTGGGACTGTATAATCCGCGTTTACCCATTCTGCTGCCGTTTTGGCATCTCTCGGCCCCATTGTGAAGTTATCACCGATCGGAACGAATAAAAGATCAATCTTGTTTCTTTCAGCGATAAGCTTAATATCAGAGAACAAGCCGGTATCACCCATATGATAAACTTTCTTACCTTCTGCTTCGAAAATGATTCCGCTTGGCATCCCAGTATAAATAATCTTTTGTTCTTCTTCAAGGAAATAGCCGGAGCCGTGAAATGCCTGCGTCAGCTGCACGTGGCCGAAATCAAACGTATACCCGCCGCCGATATGCATCGGGTGTGTTTCTACATCCTGCCAGCCAAGATACTGTGCCAGTTCAAACGGTGCCACGACAAGCGCATTGTTGCGTTTAGCAATATCCACGGTATCGCCAACGTGATCAAAATGACCGTGAGTCAGCAGAATAGCATCTGCTTTTACTTCCTCCGCGTTCAAATCAGTTAACGGGTTGCCTGTAATAAATGGATCAATCAGGATCGTTTTGCCGTTCGTTTCAATCTTTACTACTGAGTGACCATGATAAGATACTTTCATGTATATCCTCCTCCGCAATCAAAAACTGTTTCCGAAGAACTATACCTTTTACAAAGCTGACTTAAACTGCCTTCCACTCACCTGTGTTTATGAAGCACATCCACACCGCCGGTTACTTCAATTACAGAGCCTGTAATCATATCTGCATCGTCATCCGTTAAAAACAAAATAGTTCTAGCAATATCACCGCCTGTTGCTGGCCTTCCTACAGGAATGGAGTCGTCGCTCACCTCTCTGCCTTCATGAATATCTGCTTCCTTAAAATTTTCGGTCACTACACCCGGGCACACCATATTTGCGGTAATGCCATGAGAAGCTTCTTCAATTGATATTGATTTTGTCAGCGAGACCAGACCGCTTTTCGCTGCAGCGTAGGCTGAACGATAAATCCATCCCGGGGCTGTCGGGGCGTTTTGAAAACCATACGTGACGAAACGGCCGAACTGCTGATGCCGCATAATCGGTATTGCCTTTCTTGCCAAATGAAAGGCAGCACTTAAATTACCGTCAATCATTCGGTGCCATTCTTCATCGGAGTAATCTGCCAGTTTTTTTTTCTCGAATATGTAGGGACCGGCGTTATTCACGACAATATCCAGACGCCCAAAGGCTGCATAAGCCTCCTCCACCATCCGCTCAACATCCTGCCTGGACACCATATCTCCCTGAACAAACTGAACACGGCTGCTTTCTTCTTCCCACTGCTTTTTCATCCTATAATAGGCTTCGTCTTTCTTTCGGTAAGTAATAGTCAATGTATATCCTTTTTCTTTTAAAGCTTCAGAAACTTTTCGGCCGAGGCCTTTGGTGCCTGCTGTAATTAACGCATGCCTCATCGTTATTCACCCGCCTTTATATCATCCATTAGTCATTTAATAGTGAAAATTATTTGAACATTTTTTACTTGTTTCTCCGACACATCCTTTTACCTACACACGATCGTTTTAAAATAAAAAAATAGGGAAAAATATCTATAGGAAAGAGAAATCCTACGACAAAAGGGGAGGATGGCATTGAGTAGATACGGAGTTATTATTGTTGCCGTCGACGGCTCAGACGAATCCAGAACAGCGTTTAAAAAATCTGTTGAGATCGCCCAGGAGCAGCAGGCAAAATTAATCATCTCTCATGTTATTGACACAAGAACATTCGCTACAATGGAACGGTATGACCGTACTATTATTGCACGAGCAGAAGAATATGGCAACGAACTGCTCGAAAACTACACCGCAGAAGCAAAAAATGCAGGGGTCCCAGACGTCGTCTCCTCGCTGGAGTTTGGTTCTCCAAAAACAAAAATCCCGCGTGAGCTGGCCAAAAACTATGAAGCAGATTTAATCATCACCGGGGCTACCGGATTGAATGCTGTAGAGCGTGTGTTTATCGGCAGCGTTTCCGAAGCCATTGCCCGCCACGCAAAATGTGACGTCTTAATTGTACGTAAATAAGCACCGGCAACGTTCCCCGTATCCATTAGGATGCGGGGCTTTCTATTGGTTATTCAGCCAGCAGTGTCTCAGTATCCAAAAAAGCCCCGTTTGGAGGGTTACTCCGGACGGGGCAGAAGCAGTACTTATTACGCTTGGTTTATTACCTTTTTTCCCTGCCTGATCGCAGCACGCACCTGTTCAAAGCCGGTGCCGCCTTCACTATTTCTGCGGCTCACGACAGTTTCAGGCTTTAAGACCTCATAGATGTCTTCTTCAAATGCTTCATTAGCTTCTTTAAATTCCTGCATGGAAAGGTCCGTAAGATACTTGTTGTTCTGAATGCAGTCCAGCACTAATTTGCCGACAATCTCATGGGCTTCCCGGAACGGCACTCCTTTAACAGCAAGATAATCCGCCAGTTCTGTCGCGTTAGAAAAGTCTTTGCTGGTTGTTTCCGCCATTTTTTCCGTACGGACTTCCATCGTTTCCACCATTCCCGCAAAAATGTCCAGAGACCCTTCTAGCGTCCGAACGGTATCAAACAGTCCTTCTTTATCCTCCTGCATATCTTTGTTATACGCAAGCGGAAGCCCCTTCAAAAGCGTATACAGTCCCATCAGGTTACCGTATACTCTTCCGGTTTTCCCTCGAATAAGCTCTGCCATATCCGGGTTTTTCTTCTGCGGCATAATACTGCTTCCTGTCGCAAAGGAATCATCGAGCTCAATAAACTGGAATTCCTGGCTTGACCAGAAAATCATTTCTTCGGCCAACCTCGATAAATGCATCATAACTGTGGAGGCCGCGCTCATAAATTCCAGGGCAAAATCTCTGTCGCTTACTGCGTCCAGGCTGTTTTGGTAAATATCATCAAAGCCGAGTTCTTCGGCAGTCTGTCGGCGGTCGATAGGGAATGTTGTTCCGGCGAGGGCCCCTGCCCCGAGAGGAGAAATGTTCGTACGTTTTAAGCTGTCCTCAAAGCGCCCGTAGTCCCGCTCAAGCATCCAGAAATAAGCCATCATGTGATGACCAAAGGATATAGGCTGGGCCCGCTGCAAATGAGTGTAGCCGGGAATAATAGTTTCCACATGCTCCTCTGCCTGCAGGAGCAGCGCCTGCTGCAGGGCCCGGATGGAATTCATAACGGTATATGTATGATTTCGCACATACAGATGAACATCTGTGGCCACCTGGTCGTTCCGGCTCCGCCCTGTATGGAGTTTGCCCCCTACCGGACCAATTTCATCAATTAAAAACTTCTCGATATTTAAATGAATATCTTCATTTTGAACCGAGTACTCCAATTCTCCGTTTTTTGCTTTGGCAAGCACTGCTTCCAGGCCGCGATGAATTTCGGAAGCTTCTTCTTCGGTGATGATTTCCTGATTTTTCAGCATATGTACGTGCGCAATACTTCCCTGGATGTCTTCTTCCACCAGTTTTTGGTCAAAAGGAATGGATGCCCCGAAGGCATCCACCCATTCTTCCGCTTGTTTTGTAAAGCGCCCGCCCCACAGTTTGGTCATACATTAACACCTTTCTTGTTAACTGCACTTTGTACTTTGGTAGGCAGACCCCACAGCTGAATGAATCCGACAGCTGCATTATGATCAAATTCGTCGTGTGTTGAGTAGGTAGCCAGATTTTCATTGTACAAGGAGTAGTCTGATTTTCTTCCTTCAATGATAGCATGGCCTTTAAATAATTTCACCCGTACAATACCTGTCACGTTGGTCTGTGTTTCTTTCAAAAACGCTTCAAGTGCCGGCCGTACCTGGGAGAACCAAAGTCCTTCATAAATCACTTCACTCAATTTTTTCTCAATAACCGGCTTAAAGTGCGCTACTTCTTTGGAAAGCGTCAGATCTTCAAGCTCTTTGTGCGCCTGAATCAGCGTCATAGCTGCCGGGCACTCATAAATTTCTCTTGATTTAATTCCAACCATTCTGTTTTCCACGTGATCAATTCTGCCAACGCCATGCTTACCGGCAACGTCGTTTAATTCCAAAATCAAATCCTGCAGTTCATAGGCCTGGCCGTTAAGTGCCACCGGCTTGCCCTGCTTGAATTCAATTTCGACGATATCTGCTTCGTCCGGCGTTTTTTCGAGCGGATTCGTCAAATCATACGCGCCTTCCGGCGGTGTAGCCCATGGATCCTCAAGAACACCGCACTCGTTGCTTCTGCCCCAGAGATTCTGGTCGACAGAATATGGATTATCGAGGTTGACTGGAACGGGAACATCATTTTCTTTTGCATAAGCGATTTCTTCATCTCTCGACCATCCCCACTCCCGTACAGGTGCGAGTACTTCGAGATCCGGATTAAGAGCCTGAATGCTCACTTCAAATCTTACCTGGTCGTTTCCTTTACCAGTGCAGCCGTGTGCTACCGCGTCGGCATTTGTCTGCTCAGCAATTTCCACAAGCTTCTTTGAAATCAACGGCCGTGACAACGCGGACACGAGCGGATATTTTTGTTCATACATCGTATGTGCCTGAAGGGCCGGAAGTACGAAATCCTCGGCAAATTCTTTCTTTGCATCTACCGTATACGACTGTACTGCCCCTACTTCCAGTGCTTTATTTTTTACAAACTCCAGATCTTTTCCTTCACCTACGTCAAGTCCTACCGCCACCACTTCGTACCCTTGACTGCTCAACCACTTAATTGCTACTGATGTGTCCAGCCCGCCTGAATAAGCGAGAACTACTTTTTTGTCTGCCATTCTTATTTCCCTCCAGATTATAATTGAATATTCATGCTTGATTAATTATTTTTATACATCGTTTTGAAAAAATTAAAAGGACCATCGCCTTTATTTATGATTACTGTATTCAACTTCTTTCATTACTTTAACAAGCCCGCAAAGAATTTGCAACCGGAAAATACAATTTTTTAGTATAAAAATTTATTTTTTTGATATTTTATGCGTTATCTGCCCTATATCATGCATTCCGGTGTATGTGCATGCACGAATCATAATCAGTGTTGAATGTTTTTGCTAAGCAGCCGGAGGCATACACAAATAAGCAGAGACGCCTGCACGGGCTTCTCTGCTGCATTTATTCCTGATGTTTTTCTGCCATTTCCATTAACCGCTGCTGAACATTACCGTAAACAGTATTAGAAGCGTAAAATCCATTTTCCCCTACCTCACCGGCATGTTCACTCATTAGTATTTCCATGCCTTCCTTTACAGTATCCACCGCCCAAATGTGGAAATCACCGGCCTCCACTGACCGCCTGATTTCATTTCGAAGCATTAAATGCTTAATGTTCTGCGTCGGTATAATTACCCCCTGGGTTTTTGTGAGGCCCTGTTTCTTACATACATAATAAAAGCCTTCAATTTTTTCATTCACTTCTCCAATCGCCTGAACATCACCAAACTGATTAACAGCCCCGGTCACAGCAATGTCCTGACGGAGCGGCACTTCTGCCAGAGAAGAAAGGAGCGCATAAAGCTCCGTGCTTGAAGCACTGTCACCGTCCACTAAATGATAGGATTGTTCGAAGGTGATGCTTGCCGCAAGCGGGAGAGGCCGGTCACTTGCAAATTCTGCCTGCAGATAGCTGGTCAGTGTATGAAGGCCCTTCGTATGAAAAGCTCCGGTAAGCTGCGATTCCCTGTCGATATTAACGATACCACCGCTGCCGGCATATGTACGCGCCGTGACACGGGTCGGATAACCAAATGAATAATCTCCTGTATGAGCTACCACCAGCGCATTGATCTGGCCAATTTTTTCTCCGTTCGTTGCGATATTGATTGTTCTGTCTTCAATTGCTTCATGAATGGCCGCTTCCGGTTGAGCCGAGCGGTAATTTGTTTCTTTCAAGGCAGCGTGCACGTGCTCTTGTTCAATTATGGCTGATTGTTCCTGCGCCGCCCAATAATCTGCTTCAATTAATAAAGATGTCACTTCGTGAAATTTAACGGAAAGCTTACGCTGGTGACCTGCTTCCCTCGTGCTGTAGTCAATAAGCCTTGCTACTGCTTCGGATGTCAGAGGACGCAGCCGTTTATTATCACAAAAGCAGGCCAGGAAAGTCGCGTATTGCCATATATTTTCTTTTGTCCGCTCCATGGTGGTAGTAAAATCCACCTTCACTTTAAAAAGCTTACGGAAGGTTTCATCTTCTTTTTGCAGTTTCTGGTATAAAGCATTCGTGCCGACAAGAAGCACTTTCGCCTGGAAGGGCACAGGCTCCGGCTCGAGATAAGTACTGGCAAATATATCAGAATCCTCATAAGGCGTCTCAAGCCGGATGTAGCCCAGCCGCATGGCTCTTTTTAATGCTTTCCACGCAAATGGATGCGATATCAGTTCTGCGGCATGAAGGATTAAAAATCCGCCATTTGCCCGGTGAAGAGCACCGCCTCTGATGTGGGAGAAATCCGTCGGCGAACCGCCATTGCGGCCAATTTCGACCTTTCCAAACAGGTTGACGTATGTCGGATGGGACTCATAAATGACAGGCGCGCCCGAATTACCGCTGTTATTCACCAAAATATTAATTTCATAACGGCGGAACGAAAAGTTCGACACAGCCGGACGCCCTTCCTGTGTTTCTTTTTCAGGCAGGAATTCCTGCCAGTGCTGAATAACATCCTTTTCCATGTCCGACAGAAATTTATGTAAGCCTTCATTGATATATTCATCTTTTAAAGTCGAAATAAAGCCCTGGATGGATGTTTGAACCATCTGCTCATCGGCTTCCCTGAGCTGGCGCCTTAAAATACGTTTAGCCACCTGCTGTTGTCTCAAAAAGTCGTTCACCTGTCTGGTAATCGCCTGAGACTCCTCCATAATATAATCCTGCCGTATTTTTGAAAGTTCGTTATAGCTTTCATCGCTGTGCGGTTCTCCGTCTTCTTTAAGAGGCACCGCCACGATGTCTTCTTCTGTTTTTTCAAGAGCAAACCCCTTTGCCGCGGCTTCCTCTTCAAGCTTTTCCCAATGATCATTAATCACTTTTTCATGCTTTTCCGCCATAGATACTTTTTTCCGCTCAAAGGACTTACTGCGAAGTGTCGCAGCAATCTCTTCCTGCAGATCCTCAATCAATTCTTTAATATCTTTAGCAAACGGCTCAGCCATGCCGGCGGGGATGCTCATCACCCTCGGCCGCCGGGGATCTTCAAAAGAATATGTATAAATCCAGTCAGCCGGCACCTGCCTTTTTTCTGCTGCTTCCTTTGCTTTTCTTCGGGCATATGTCGTTTTCCCAAGCCCGCTTGCTCCGGTTAAAAACATATGATAATTTTCATCCTGAATCTCTAAACCCATCTCCATAGCTTTCACTGCACGCTCTTGTCCAATCATTCCCTGAGTTCTATCTGTTAATTCTTTCGTTGTGTGAAAGGAAAACATGCGCGGATCGCAGCGCTCCGCTAATGCTGAGACAGGAAGTTTGCAGCGCATTTCGGCTGTTTGCATAAATCTGTCTCCCTTCAAAGTACTGTTACTCCTTCTTTCCCATTATCCAGAGAATATATGCAGAAATATCATATATTTTGTAAAAAACTCCTGCTTCATCGAAACAGGAGTTGAGTCTGACTTATTGAGCCTGGCCGAGCCGGACTGTGTCACGGGCAATCATTACTTCTTCATCAGTAGGAACCACTGCGACAGCCACACGGGAGTCATCTGTATGAATAAAAGCCTCTCCCGAAGCCTCATCGTTTTTCTCTTTATCAATTTGAATACCCATAAATTCAAGGCCTTCCATTACTTTTTCACGGACCAGAGCACTATTTTCCCCTACACCGGCAGTAAATATAACTGCATCGACGCCGTTCATACTGGCTGCATAGGTGCCAATATATTTATGCATCCGCGTCAAATATATATCAAGCGCTGTCTGGGCTCTTTCATTACCTTCCCCTGCCTGCTGAACGACATCGCGGAAATCACTGGATGCTCCGCTTACGCCAAGTAGGCCGCTCTTTTTATTCAGTGTATCAATAACTTCGGCAGCTGTCTGACCGGTTTTTTCCATTAAATACGGGATCAGTGCCGGATCAATGTTGCCGGATCGTGTACCCATCATTACGCCTGCAAGCGGCGTGAAGCCCATCGATGTATCGACGGAAGCGCCGTGGTCCACCGCCGTGATGCTGGCACCGTTGCCGATATGGCAGGAAATGATTTTCAAGTCATTTTCCGGACGATCCATTAACTCTGTCATCCGCTGACTTACATATTTATGGGAAGTTCCGTGAAAGCCGTATTTACGCACACCATACTTTTCGTAGTATTCATACGGAACACCGTATAAATACTTTTCTTTTGGGATCGACTGGTGAAACGCTGTGTCAAACACTGCTACAGATGGAACATTCGGGAGAATATCACGAAACGCTTTAATGCCAACAATGTTAGCGGGATTATGAAGCGGAGCAAGCTCGCTTACATTTTCGAGTTCGCTGAGTACCTGGTCTGTAATTAAAACAGAATCTGAAAATGTTTCGCCACCGTGAACTACCCGGTGGCCCACTCCTTCAATGTCATTAACATCGGTAATGACATTATACTTTTTTAATGAATCCAACAGGGCTTTTACAGCTTCTTCGTGGTTTTGCAGCGAAGGATATTCCGTTTTCTTTTCTCCCTGTACCTCTACGGTAATAAAAGGAGTCTCCAGACCGATCCGTTCCACGACCCCTTTAGTGATAATTGTTTCTTCAGGCATTTGCAGCAGTTGGAATTTCAGCGAGGAGCTCCCCGCATTAATAGCAATAATGGTAGACATTCTTTCTCCACTCCTAATAATTACTCTCTTTATTTATTGATAAACCCTTCTTGCACAAACCAGTCGTTGATCCGCTTCATCATATCCTGGAGTGCTTCCTGACGGCTGAATGATGGCAGCTCTGCCAATAGCGCCTGCCCCGGCTGTTTTACATCAGGGCTTTTCTTTTGAAGCATCCATATGCTTTTCGATGCTTCTTTGGCCTGAAACATTGTTTCCGGCAGCTGAAGAAGACCGAGCGTATGCGCATGTCTTTTTACATAGGCCTGAAGCTCCGCTGCTCTTTCATCCTCAAACAGGTTGTTTGGAATGAGAAGCACCATAAAACCACCCGGCTTCAGCCGGTTCATCATACCCTCCACAAGCAGGTGATGCACATAGGATTTTCCGTCCGTGCTTCCGAGCTGGTACAATTCGGCGATTTGATTTTTCGGATAATAGCCGACCGGAAGATCGCTCATGACCACATCCGGATTCGGTGCACCAAATTGTTCAATACTGTCCTGATGAAACAGCTGGACAGCATGCTCCTGCAGATTCGCCAGCGTGTAGGCAATTTTAATTAACGTTTCGTCAACCTCCGAACCGTACGCCTCAATATTTTTTTCTGACAGCTGGTTTAATACGGCTGATAACAGATTACCCGTTCCTACAGCCGGATCCGCAATAACAAATTCATTACGGCCATTCATCAGCTTGTCTACTAAATAACCCATGAAAATAGCAACAGCGTCCGGTGTAATAGCATGGTGCTGCTGCACGGACTGCTTCATTCCTTTAATCAGGGCGAGCTGAAACGCTTTGCGAATATCCTCCTGCTCCATCGCTTCAGGCATTTTCTTTTCCAGGCTTTGCTCCAAACGGTCTTTTTCTTCTGCAGATATGCGCTGCACCACCGTCCCCTGAAAGATATCCTCCCCGGCTTCGGCTATCGCTTCCAAATACGTTATACTCAGTTCCTGCTGTATCGTTTTCGTAAGGTCATCCAGCAATTCAAAAAGCTGTTCAACCGGTGTCGTTTCGTCCATGACACGCCCTCCTTCTGCAGCGTAATGCTTCACCACTCTCACTTTACAATACGCCAGTATAGCAGATGTGCCCTTTAAAGAGAAGTAATGAAAACGGAAAAAACCCGATTACTCTTCAGGCCTGCACACACAATAAATGACGCCTTTGCAGGCGCCATTTTATTCATTAGTTTGTATTGTTGGCTGCGTTAATTGCCGCCTCATAATCTGGATGGTTCGTCCCTTCTGAAACAATTTCCTTATAGGAAACTTCCCCTTCACTGTCCACTACGATCACCGAACGGGCAAGCAGTCTCATTTCATCCATTACCAGACCAAACTGTTCGCCAAAGTCCAGGTCTTTATGGTCGGAAAGTACTCGGACATTTTCAATTCCTTCTGCTGCACACCAGCGCCGCTGTGCAAAAGGAAGATCGCAGCTGATAGTCCATACTTCCACATTTTCAAGCGAAGCAGCTTCTTCGTTGAATTTCCTTGTCTGCTGTGAGCAAACACCTGTATCAATGGATGGTACTACGCTGATTAACCTTACTTTCCCTGAGGCATCACTTAACGATACCGGACTCATATCATTGGCAAGCACAGTGAAATCGGGAGCGTATTCTCCGACTTCGACTTTGTCTCCCACGAGTGTCACGGGCTTTTCTTTAAATGTTACTGCTGTCATTTTACTCCTCCTTCACTTTTTCTTCCGGGCATCATTTTCTTGTATGAATGACCCTCGTATCCGCAATCATATCATGAATACCAGCCTTCTGTGGTGTGAAGGCTACTACGATATACGCCAGATTTGTAATAACCAAACTGCGGTAGGCAAACCGGAGAACGATTTCCCTGAAAATGATATCGGACCATTTTAGTTTTTCCCGGTTCACCCGGACTACTCTCAAACCGAAAATCATTTTACCAAGCGTCTGGCCGTAAAATTTTGTCATCAGCACAAAATATCCGTAGGTGATTACTGCGTTAAACACAGCATACAATGTGATGAATCCCCAGATTTCTCCTTGCCCCGTAAAATAGAAAGGAGAAAGAAGAAGTCCGTTTAAGGAAAAAAGTATAATCAAATCGGTAAGGTAGGCCCAAAAGCGCATCCAAAACCCTGCGAATAATTCTTCCTTCGTTTCATTTCTTCCCTTGGAATTCTGCTTATCTGCTGAGCCGGGCAGAGAGTCAGCATTTTTATTATTATTTTCCGGCACTGTTTGTTCCGTTCCCTGGGGGTCTTCCGGATAGCCGCCATGTGTGGTCATCATTATCCCTCCTATCCTTCATACAAATACATCGGCCGCGGACTATCGCTTCCGACTGATTTCAGCAGTTCCTGAAGGCCCAGCAGTTCTTCATCGGAAATAAACATTCCTTGAACGCTATTTTGCAGTAGCGATTGCCAGCTAAAGCCGTCCGAAGTATAGCGTTCTACCGTGGCGTCTCCCAGGTCATGGTCTTCTTCCATCATTGCAATGGTGTCATCCGTAGTACCGAGTTCATCGACCAATCCATTCTCTTCTGCCTGCTCGCCCGTATAAATACGGCCATCAGCTAAATCCCTTGCCTTGTCTTCACTAAACCCTCTTCCATCTATTACAACCTGCAGAAAATCTTCATACATGTCGTCGACGATTCCCTGCATAATCTCTTCCTCTTCCTCTGTCACTTCTTCCGTAGGCGAGCCCATGTCTTTAAACTCTCCGCTCGTTATGTTCACGCCTTCAATGCCCAGGTTTTCAGCCAGCTCGGAGTAGTTCAGGGAAGACATAATCACACCTATCGAACCGGTTATAGTCGCCGAATGGGCGACAATTTTATCCGCCGGGGCCGCGAGGTAGTATCCGCCGGAAGCCGCCGTATTTCCCATTGAAACATACACAGGTTTATTTTCCTCCTCCTGCACCTCGACGACGGCATCGTGGATTTCATCGCTTTCAACGACTCCTCCGCCCGGACTATTTACATTAATAATAATGCCGTCCACATCTGCGCTCGATCCGGCCTCTTCCAAGTTACTTAGAAACTCCTCATGGTTGTATCCTTCACCGGAAAAAGCACCGGATCCGCCCGAGGATTGTATTGTACCTTCCACATCAAGCATAGCTATTTGATTATCCGAAGACCCCTCTTTTACTACGTCCTCCTGATTCTGCTGATTTTGCGCCTGGTTTGAAACTGTACTCCACAAGGAAAAAGCTGTCTGAGCGCCAAGCGAAACGATAAGAAGCACCGCTGCCGCTAATAAAGCAAACCACCTTTTTGCATTCATGATTGTTCCTCCGTTTCAATATTAATTTTAATTCTGCTCTCCTCCGGCATGAACACGACTTCGTCCCCAACAACGGTTGCTTCCACCTCGGCCATTAAAATCTCTTCCGGCTTTACTTGAAAAAGATCCTTCCTGAGCACCGTGAAGTCCGCTTTATAACCGGGAGCAATCCTGCCCAGATCGTGTTCACGGCTGATTGCTCTGGCACTACCTCCAGTATACAGCTCCACGGCTTCAAAAGGAGTTAGTTTTTCTTCCGGCATATAGCCGTTATGCGTATCCCCCGGGTTTTTCCGGGCGACAGCCGCATAAATTCCGGTTCTCGGGTCTACAGATTCAATAGGAGCGTCCGAGCTTCCCGCGCAGATGATCCCCTGATCGAGGAGCGTCTTCCAGGCGAAGGAATAATGAAGTCTTTCTCTGCCGAGACGTTCTTCGACCCAAGGGAAATCCGAAAGCACAAACCGGGGCTGCAGATCGAGTGCTACCGGCAGAGCCTTCAGCCGCTCCACCAAATCTTCCCTCGCGATTTGGACGTGAATAATCCGGTCCCGCACCCCTTCTGGCACCGGCCAGGCTTCTAAAGCATCTATCACATATTCCAAAGCTAAATCGCCAATAGCGTGAACAGCCACCGGCATATTTTCTTTTCTGGCTTCTGCTACGAGCTGTTTTAACTCATCTCTCGAATGGATAGCAACACCTGCTGTTTCAGGGGCATCATTATAAGGACGGCTGAGAAGGGCGGTACGTCCCCCGAGTGCTCCATCTGCAAATATTTTCATAGCGCCGAGCTCCAGACATTCATCAAGAAGACCATACGTATGGCCCTGCTGTATAAAGTCCGGAAACACTTCATGATGCACGAGAAGATGTGCCCGAAATGAAGTGGCGGCCAAAATATTTCTGAACGTATTCAATGTCCTCGTAAATCCGCCGTAGTAATTAAGATCTTCCGTATGTCCGCCGGTCAGTCCATATTGATGCATATGACTCACCGCTTTTCCAAGTGCTTCATGTAAATATTCCTCAGACACCTCTGGAATTTCATTTTTCACTAAATCGGCGGCCTGGTCGAGCAAATAGCCTGTAGGCTCCCCGTTCCTTGATTTAACAATAATGCCGCCCTCCGGGTCCGGAGTATCTTTATCGATACCTGCAGCATCGAGGGCGCGTGTGTTAACCAATGCAGCGTGGCGGCATATCCGTGTCAGCAGTAATGGATGAGCGGGCACTAAATCATCAAGCTCCTCCCGGTGGAAAATTTTCCGGTCAGGGAAATTGTTCTCATTCCACCCTTCTCCTATAACCCATTCTCCGGCAGGAATTTCTTTTGTTTTCTCCTTGATCAGTGCAGCCATTTCCTCCGCGGAAGTGCACTCTGACAAATCCAGCTGGATCATCGTTTCCCCCAGCCCGATCATATGTAAATGACTGTCTGTAAAACCAGGGTACATCGCACTCCCGTTTAAATCTACCCGGCGGACAGCAGCATTTTGCAGTTCTTTTTCTATCTCTCTGAGCACCCCTGCTTTTTCAATCGTCCCGTCCGAGGTTAAAACTGCCTCGACCCGTTCTTCTTCTTTTTTCATCGTATAAATATTTCCGTTATACCAAAGTGTTTTCACAGCATTAACCGCCTCTCCTTTTTACGAACGAATTCCCGTTTTGTTTCAATTTTTTCAAAATTTCATTCTAAACCATTTTCACAAGCGAAAAAAGCTCTTTAAAGAAGGTCTTCAAACTCTTCTTTTCCACTTTTCACATTAGATACAGAAATCACTTTCGTTTCAGCTATCGCTTCTTCAAACAATTCCTCTTTATTCAGGCGTTTTTCATACTTATAGACTAAACCAATTTTTGGTTTGGTGGCGGGACTGGCCGGTTGAAACACAGTACAGCAATCTTCATATGGTCGCACAGAAATATCATAGGTGCCTATACGCTTAGCCATGCTGATGATTTCTTCTTTGTCCATAGCAATCAGCGGCCGAAGCACCGGCACACTCGTTACTTCGTTGATAACATTCATACTTTCAAGCGTCTGGGAAGCTACCTGCCCCAGGCTTTCGCCATTTACTACTGCTCTGGCATCTTCCTTCTCCGCAATTTTGGTTACTATTTCAAGCATCGCTCTTCTTGTAATCGTCATCGTATGGTCATCGGGCACCTGCCTTCGGATAGCTTCCTGAACACGGGTAAATGGCACCACGTGAAGATTGATACTCCCTCCAAAACGGCTGAGAACTCGTGCAATATCTTCTACTTTTTGTTTCGCCCGTTCGTTTGTATATGGCGGACTATGAAAGTGAACTGCCTCGATCGTTACTCCGCGCTTCATGGCTAAATATGCAGCGGCCGGACTGTCTATGCCTCCGGAAAGCATACTGACTACTTTTCCACCAGTGCCTGTAGGCAGTCCCCCTGCTCCGTTAATACGCCCGCAGCTCACATAAGCTCCCTGCTCGCGAACGTCAATTTCCACGGTTACTTCCGGATTCTTCACGTCCACCCCTACGTCTTCGGCATGATGGAGGATATAACTGCCGACGCTTGGAGCTAGCTTAGTGGAATGAATAGGAAAATCTTTATTGGATCTTCTTGCTTCCACCTTAAACGTGGTTTTTCTACCCTTGTATTCCGAAAACATTTGATAGGCCGTCTGCTGTATCTCCTCTTCTGATAAGTCTGCTTTTCTCGCATAGCTGATAGAGGAGATTCCAAATACCGGCTTTACTGCTTCAATGACTTCTTCAGCAGGTTCCCCGAGCAGATTAATCGCAATACGTCCGTAAGTACGCCGCACTTCACAGTGGGGGAAACCTTTCACCGCGTGATCAATGTTTTCTCTTAACTGCCGCTCGAATTCTTTTCGGTTTTTTCCTTTTAAAGCAAGTTCGCCGAAGCGAATTAATAAATATTCTTCTCTCATTGCTGTTCCTCCATAACCTTTTTCAACTGTGGCAGCACTTCTTCGCACATGCTGCATAAATGAGCGGATTCCTCTTTCTTTGTGTCCGCTGTAAAACTTATTCTAACAGCACTTTCCGCAAGTTTCCGTTCTCCCGAAGCAGCCAGAATGACGGCCGATGGCTCCGAGTTTTTCGAAGCACATGCTGTTTTGGTGGAAATGGAAGCTCCCCTCTCCGCGAGTGCTTCAACGAGCACTTCTGGTTTTATTCCGGGGAAGGAAACATTTAATATGAACGGAGATCCTCCGGAAAAAGGAGAGTTGATCACTCCGCCGCTTTCCCGCAGCCGTTCAGCGGTCCACCATTTAATTTCTTCAATTCTGCTGCTGTTCGCAGCATAGCTTTCTTTTGCCAGACGAAGTGCCTTGGCCATAGCTGCAGCACCTGCTGTATTCTCTGTCCCTGAACGGAGCCCGCTTTCCTGACCGCCTCCGTGTATTAAAGGCTCCAGCACCGTTCCTGGATGCTTATACAACAGTCCCGTGCCTTTTAATCCATGGAATTTATGAGCGGACACCGTAACAAAATCCAGTCCCGCTTTTTCAATATTTAATGGGATTTTGGCCGCACCCTGTACGTAATCTGTATGAAAATAAATACCTGTGTAGGAAGAGAGTATTTTTCCGATTGCCTCGATAGGCTGTACTGCACCGGTTTCACTGTTTGTATGACCGATTGTAACAAGGATAGTATCCGGCTCTAATGCCTTAGGCAAATCCTCTATCATTATACGACCGTCTCTACCCACCGGCAGGTATGTTACCCGATACCCTTTTTCTTCTAAATGGACACAGGTTTCCATCACTGATGGATGTTCCACGGCCGTTGTTATAATATGACGGCCAAGATTTTTTCTCGCCTCTGCGACTCCTTTTAATACCATATTATTTCCTTCCGTACCACCGCTCGTGAAAAAGCAGCGCTCTGGTTCCACGTTTAACTCCCTGGCGATCTGGCTTCTCGCAGCTTCAAGCAGGCGTTCAGCTTCGCCGCCCTTATGGTGAAATGAAGAAGGGTTGGCAAAATAGCTTTCGGACGCTTTCCTGTATGCACTCAGCACTTCCTCGTATGGCTGGGTGGTCGCACTGTTATCAAAATACATTTTCAAATTCCTCCCAGCATTCACTAATATCATAAAAAAGAAGCCTGAGTTCAGGCTTCTTAACTATTTGCTTGTCGATTATGCCTCTGTCAGCTGCATGTCAGACTCCTGCAGAACCTCTGTTACAAACCGGTCATCCATTTTCCGCACAGACGATGAAGCCACCTGCAGGGCATGCTCATACTGGCCTTTGCGAAAAGCACTCTCTGCTTCTTTCAGGCTTTGGTCGAGTTCAGCCTCTTTGCTGCGGTATAAATTTCCGCGCTGGATGATACGTTCGGTCATCAACGCCTGCTCTTCCATACGCCGAAGCATTGTGGAAACAGTGCGGACACTCTCTTCTGCCTGAGCTACCGTTTCACGCACCTGCGACATTTCAAGCGGCGTTTCAGAAAGGGCCGCAGCAGCATGAGCAATTTTATCATCCGCTGATTCTTTTTCATTCAAAAGTATTGGCGGAAGCTTAGGAAGCCTTGTACGCTGCATTCTCATTTCTTCGATGCGGTTCTGGCGTTTTAGCTCCTCAAGTGTTTCCATTGCCTGTGTTTCATCTTTTCGGAGTACGCCGAGCTGGCTCTCTGCTTCCAGAATTCCCGACTCAACTTCTTCCTGCTTTTCAAGAATTTGTTTTAATTCCATCTCAATATGCGTAAAGGAATGTTCTTTGTTTTCTTTTTGCTCCTGTAATTGTAATACGCTCTTTCTAATTCCATCAACCTGTCGTTTTGATGAAGCAATCAAATGGTCTGTTTCCGACGGAATCCGGTAGTTGGCTTCAATAAATTCTTTTTCTACTAACAGCGTCTGCATCCGCGTCGATAACTGTTCTCTGCCTTCATGAACCTGAGGAAGTAGACGCTCGACCTCGGCACGGGCTTCCACTTCCTCTTCAAGAATGCGGTACACTTCTTCATTGTAGGCATCCATTTCACCGAGGCGTTCTGCAACCCCTTCAAGGTCCAGGTTTTCAATCCGCGTCTGCAGTTGCTCAGCCTCTGCTTCGTTTTCATTCAGTCGTTGTTCAAATGCAAAAGCATCCATGGGGTATCCCTGCTCTTCCATTTCATACAGTCCGGCGCGCAGAGATTTCCACTCCTCCGGCAGACGCCGCCGTACTTTTGCAAGCATGTCTGGGACCGCATAAAGCGATGCTTCTTCACGTTCTAAATCTTCATCGAGCTTCTCTCTGAGCTGTTTGGCTTCAGATTGATTCCCCTGCTCCACCGCTTCATAAAAAGCTTCAAAAGAAGACTGGAGGTCACGCATGTGCTGATCAAAAAGCGGGGCTGTCTTGCCGAGCGTGTGCCAGTTCTGGGAAACAAAACGTTTTATTTCTTCATATTTCTGTTCCGACTCTTCAATGCCGCGGCGGTTCTCAGATTCATTATGTACCAGCTCTTCTATTTCCAGAAAGATATTATTGATTTCCCCTTCGATACTGGCTAGCTGTGTATCTACGGCAGCAGTAATCTCTGAAGCCTGACTGAATTTGTACTTGTCTGCTTTTTCTTCCGCATCATAAAGAGCCTTTTCAATATCCGGCAGATGTTTTCCCACGATTTCGTCCCAGTCTTTGCGCCATGATTCAAACTTTTCTTCTGTTTCTCCCGACATTGTCATGCCCTTGACCCGCGCAATCTCTTCAGCTACAGGCTGGTCCGCCAAATTCGCCCTTGCATCCTCCAGGCGGTCTACTTCCCGGTAAATGCGTCTGCGTCCCCATGCTCCATATATGACAAACGCGGCGATAATGATAACCAGAACTATAATTACAATTGTTGTCGCCAAATTCCTCACTCCAGTTTTCCCCGCTGTGCATCCTTGTTTTTCAATAATTTACACGTTATGGGTTACTTATACTGATCTCATACTTTATGTGCACGAACGTACTCAAAATATTTTTTAAACTATGTTTGCTCTAACTTATGATAACATGTAAACGCAGTGATTGTTATATGACGATAAAGAAAATTTCGAGAAAATCCATTTTCCTTATTTCTTAATTCCGCCAACCCCATTTTAATAATATTTTCCACAAAACAAGGAGTTTATACCTATGACAATTACTCGTGACGGCCACATTCACTCCCCCTTCTGTCCGCACGGAAGCAGGGACTCATTTCACGACTATATTGAAGCTTGTATCAAAAACGGAATAAAAACGATCAGTTTTACCGAGCACGCTCCTCTTCCCGAAGGTTTTACAGATCCTGTACCGGATAAAGACAGTGCCATGCCGCTTGCACAACTCGATAAGTACCTCCATGATTTAAATGACCTTCAGTCAGAATACCATAGCGATATTTCTATTAAAAAAGGACTTGAAGTAGATTTTATTGAAGGATTTGAGAAAAATACAGAGCAGTTTATGAACACGTACGGCCCTGAGCTTGAAGATTGCATTCTTTCCTCTCACTTCATTAAAATAAACAGTGAATATATATGTATAGATTTTTCTCCGGATCATTTTGACCGCTACATTCGTCTAAGCGGATCACCGCAAAAAGCAGCGGAATTGTACTATAGTGCCGTTCTCCGCTCCACTCAGGCTCACCTTGGGAAATACGCACCGAACAGAATCGGGCATATGACTCTTATTCGGAAGTTTCATAGAAATTACGAATATGATTTTCTTGATCAAAATGCTATTGAAGCTATTTTGCAGGAGGTTAAATCCAGAGGGTTTGAACTTGATGTGAACGGTGCCGGGACAATGAAAGAACGGTGCCTCGAGCCATACCCGCATCCCTCGGTAATACAATCGGCATTAAGGATGGGGATACCGCTTGTATACGGCTCCGATGCCCACGCTTCTTCGGGGCTGCTCGCGGGCAGTAACGATATTTCAGCTCTTGCAGGGGAGCAACTACGATAATGAAAGAGGGATCTTCATGTCTTTTCAACCAGTTTCTTATGACTCATCTTTAGAGAAAAGCTACCACACATTATGCCAGCAGGCGAAAGCATTATTTTCAGACGAGAACAATCACACCGCCAATTTGGCTAACGCCTCCGCTTTGCTTAACCAATTTTTGTCCAACGTAAACTGGGTTGGCTTCTACATTTGGAGCGAAACAGAAAATGAACTGGTTCTCGGCCCATTCCAGGGACTGCCTGCCTGCAATCGCATCACCCCGGGAAAGGGAGTTTGCGGCACAGCTTACCAGAAAAAACAGACGGTCCGCGTGGAGGATGTGCATGCCTTTCCGGGCCACATCGCATGTGATGCTGCCAGCCAGTCAGAAATAGTAGTTCCGTTGTTCACCCCTGAGGGGGATGTTTACGGCGTGCTCGACATTGACAGCCCTGTACTGAACCGTTTTTCTGAACAGGAAGAGGCCTTCCTTCGTCAGTTTGCCGATGAAATTGAAAACGCACTTTTTCCACCTGAAAATTAACATCCTCCGCCGGGCAAGCTTAAATTAAGATTGCCCGGCTTTTTTATTTCCTACGGAAATTTTCAATTAATTTTTATTTAAATCTTCCCAGCCCAAACATATTGACTTGCCATTACCTAGAAGTTATAATGACGGTTGTGTAAAAGACAGCCTGGGCAAGCCTTGCATGTGCTTTCCATTTTGCTCCTTGCTTTCAAGCAAGGTGTGTTGCGTAACCCCTAGCTGTCGGGGCGAAGACATACGAGGGCAAAATGAGCATGACGGGAGATTCGCCAACAGTGTTTTTATACCAAAATTTGTTTTAATAGAGGAGGATGCCATTATGGCACGCTATACAGGTCCAACCTGGAAAAAGTCCCGCCGCTTCGGCATCTCTCTCAGTGGTACAGGAAAAGAACTCGAAAAACGTCCTTATCCGCCGGGAGAGCATGGTCCAACGCAGCGCAGAAAATTATCCGAATACGGTGTTCAGCTGCAGGAAAAACAGAAGCTTCGTTTCATGTACAACTTAAATGAGCGCCAATTCCTGCGCACATTTAACATCGCTGGCAAATTGCCTGGTGTACACGGCGAAAACTTCCTGATTCTACTTGAATCCCGTCTCGATAACCTTGTTTATCGTCTCGGTCTTTCCCGCACGCGCCGCGGTGCACGCCAGCTGGTTAACCACGGCCACATCACTGTAGACGGTAATCGTGTAGATATCCCGTCTTACCGCGTAGAGCCAGGAAAAACCATCAGTGTTCGTGAAAAATCCCGCAACATGAGCGCTATCCAGGACGCACTTGAAGCTAATTCTTTCGTTCCGGAATATCTCACGTTTGATGCTGACAACCTTCAGGGCACGTACAGTCGCTATCCTGAACGTTCTGAGCTTCCTGCGGAAATTTCCGAAGCACTAATCGTTGAGTACTACTCTCGTTAATAGTAAAAATCCCGTGCAGATAGATATCTGCACGGGATTTTTATGTTTGTCCGGTTTTTTCAGCCGGCTTTTATTCATTGCTTTTTAAAATCAGAAAATATTTCTTTTTGCCTCTGCGCATAATGATAAATTGATCGTCAATTAAATCATTATTTCCTACAGTTTTGTCTGTACTCTGTTCCCTCTCACCATTAATATATACAGCACCGTTCTGTACATCTTCCCTGGCCTGTCGTTTTGAGCCCGCTATGCCCGCTTGAACTAAAAGATCCACCAGGTTTTGTTCTTCTGCTTCCATCGTGTACGATGGTACATCTTTAAAGCCCTGGGCTATTTCATCTGCTGTCAGTGCTGTCAGTTCACCCCCGCCAAAAAGAGCTTTCGTAATGTTTTCAGCCTGATTCAGTGCTTCCCGGCCGTGGACAAACGAGGTGATCTCCTGCGCCAGTCTCCGGTGAGCTTCTCTTTTTTCAGGCTCTGTCTGCATCTTTTCTTCCAGCTCTTTCATTTCTGTCTGATCAATAAACGTAAAGTAGCGTATAAACTTTAATACATCACGATCGTCCGTATTAAGCAGAAATTGGTACATTTCGTATGGAGATGTTTTTTCGGGATCGAGCCATATTGCGTAGCCGGCTGTTTTTCCAAATTTCGTGCCGTCGGCTTTGGTCACTAACGGGATTGTCATGCCGTAAGCAGGAGATTTTTCCTCGTCTTCATATTCAAGGCGGCGAATCAGCTCTAAACCGGCCGTAATATTGCCCCATTGATCGCTGCCGCCGATTTGAAGCGTACACTGGTGGTTTTTGTAGAGATAGTAAAAATCAATTGACTGCATTATCTGGTAGCTGAATTCCGTAAAAGAAATTCCTTCCTGAATACGGGATTCCACCGATTCTTTCGCAAGCATATAATTGACACTGAAATGCTTCCCAAAGTCTCTCAGGAAGCTGATGAGAGTCATGCTTCCAAGCCAGTCATGGTTGTTTACAATTTCTGCCCCATAAGCACCATCAAAATCGAGGTATTTCTCAAGCTGGGTGCGAATTTTTTGTGAAAAACCTTCCACAATTTCTGGTTCGTTCAGAGAGCGTTCTGCGTTTCTCCCGCTCGGATCCCCAATCATCCCTGTGCCACCGCCTACAAGAGCAATTGGCTGATGCCCGTGCAGCTGCATTCGGCGCATCAAAATAATAGTCAGCAGATGACCAATATGAAGGCTGTCTCCTGTAGGATCGAATCCACAGTAAAAACGGAGCTGTCCGTTGTTCAACTGATTCTTAAGTCCTTCTCTTTCTGTCACCTGATTCACAAGTCCTCTTTCTTCTAATTCCTCCCAAATGCCCATAACTTTCCCCTTTCTGGTTTAAAAAAGCACTAAACTTGGATATATAATTGTAGGTACATAAAAAAGTCCCTCTTCGCTTCGAAAAACGAAAAGGGACGGTGATGACCGCGGTACCACCCTTGTTGGAAGCGTGAGCTTCCCGGCTTCATGTTGATAACGATGCATTACACCGCTTCAGGTCTTTTTTAATCAAAGATCTGGAAGGAGCTCTGGATGTGTAATTCGCCAAAGGCTGCAGTTCGACTTTCAGCTAACGTCGACTCTCTGTGACTGTAGGTCCTATGGTTACTTTCATCCTTCATAGCTGTATGTTATAGTTTGTTTTCAAGTTTGCACTTCTTTTATTTTTAGCACAAGACTTTCAACACTGTCAATGTATGAATCCATAGACAAAGCAACCTACAGAAGGGAGATCGTAATAATTATGGGGCGCCATGACCAAACAAGTTCAAGAAATACCCCTCGCATTATTGGTCTTTCATTTCTCACCCTCTTTATCGCTTTTATTTTAGCTGTTTTATTTATCGGGTCGATCGGTGCAGGCTTTTTCGCATCCTTGGTTAAAGGGCAGGAAGCGTACACAGAAGAAGAAATGGAAGAATCTATTTATGATTATGAAGAAGACAGCACGGTTGTTTTTGCCGGAGGAGAAGAAGTAGGAAGTCTGCCAGCGGACATCGAACGGCAGAGAATTGAATTAGACGAAGTATCGCCGAATCTAGAAGATGCTTTTCTTTCTACTGAAGATCGTTCTTTTTATGAGCATAGTGGGATTAAACCACGCTCTTTAATGCGGGCTACATACCAGGAGCTGTCTGATGCCTCTACGCAGACTGGAGGGTCTACTCTAACTCAGCAGGTAGTAAAAAACCAAATCCTTACAAATGAAGTTTCTTTTGAAAGAAAAGCAAGGGAAATAGCATTAGCTTTAAGAATGGAAAATTACTTTTCCAAAGATGAAATTTTTCAGGCTTATATAAATATTGTTCCTTTCGGCAGAAATTCAGACGGGGAAAATGTAGGTGGCGCCCAGGCGGCTGCACAGGGCATTTTCGGTGTGGATGCTTCGGAGTTGAATGTAGCTCAATCCGCTTACATATCAGGCATGCCGCAGAACCCTTACAGTTATACCCCTTTTGAAAGCAATGGAGAAGTGAAAGATGATTTATCCGCAGGACTGAACCGTAAAAATGAAGTACTGGATAATATGCTCGAGGTAGGCTCAATCACTGAGGAAGAATATGAAGAAGCCAAAAATTACGATATTCGTGAGAATCTTGCCGAGCCTACAGAAGAGGAAGCAGAAGAATATCCTTATCTTATTTCGGAAGCCCAGCGTCGGGCTACCACGCAGATAAGGGACCAGCAGTTAGAAGAAGATAATCGTCAGTTAGAAGACCTTTCTGATGAAGAGAGACAGCAATATAATGAAACAGCCAGCCGGGAAGTTTCTGAAGGCGGGTATGAAATTGAACTTACTGTTCAAAAAGATTCCTATGATGCCATGCAACAGGCCGTGGAAGATAATGAATATCTTGGGCCTGATCAAGGAGACCAGCAGGAACAAGTCGGTGGAATGATGATTGATAACCAGTCCGGGGCGATATTGAGCTTTATTGGCGGGCGTGATTTTGAAGAAAGTTCCTTGAACTATGCTACTCAGACCCGGAGGCAAAATGGTTCAACCATGAAACCTCTGCTTGCATATGGGCCCGCCCTGGATGAAGGTTTAATTCACCCGGGACAGATTGTTCCGGATATCCCGACTGAATATGAAGACAGCGATACGGAAATCTCTAATTTTGATGGAGAGCACGAGGGACTTATTGATGTCCGACAGGCCCTTGTGGAATCACGTAATGTCCCGGCAGTCCGGACATTTGATATGCTTGACCAAAGTACCGCGCAAAGCACTTTGGAAAACATAGGCATGGAAAATGCAGTGGAAGAAGAAGTCTATTCCTCAGCTGCCTTGGGAGGATTGAACCGCGGTGTGTCTGTAGAGCAGAATACCAGTGCTTTTAGTTCCTTTGGTAATAACGGGGAACATAACGAGCCTTACATGATTGAAGAAATAACTGATTTTCAGGGCGACACCATTTATGAACATGAACAGGAATCTGATAGAGCTTACTCTGAACAAACCAGTTATTTAATCACAGATATATTAAGAGGCGTACTTGGAGAAGATGGCACTGCAGATACGCTCTCGGATCGGCTCGATTTTAATGGAGACTGGGCCGGTAAAACCGGTACTACTAATGATGAATATGATTCCTGGTTTGTAGGTTACAACCCGAATGTAACATTTGGAGTGTGGATAGGTTATAATGAACCCGCAAGCCTCTCGGACTCTCATCAAGGCTTGTCTTATTCAGAGAGAAGCCAACAATTATGGGCTGATTTCATGAATGCTTCTTATGAAGCTAATCCTGATACTATAAATCCGGATGATAATTTTTCAGAACCTGAAGGAATTTCAGAACAAGAAATTTGTGGCCTCTCCGGAAAGCAGCCTACAGATCTATGTGAAGAAGCGAACCTGGTGAATGAGGATATTCTTAATGAAGAATACGCTCCGACGGAAGAAGACGACAGTTTGGAAGAAGTTGATTACGTAACAATCGATGGCGATCGTTACCCTGGTTTTGACGATACTCCTTCTGAATTTACAGAGGAAGGTACTTCCCTAAATGAAGATGTATTTAGAAATGAGGACGACTTAGAAGAAATCGAAGAATATCTGCCAGACGATTGGGATGACCTTGTCACAGCTGAAGAAGCTCCTGAAAATAACAGGGATCCTTCCCGGGTGACTGGAGTCTCTAATGATGGCGGCACCCTCACCTGGTCAGCCTCCGATGATAATGATGTAATCGGCTATCGTATCTTTAATGACGGCGACGAAGTCGACAATGTAATTGACCGGGAAACAACAGAATTTGACACTGATGGAAGCGGCGAGTATACTGTCCGCGCCGTAGATACTCACGGCAGGGAATCAAATGATTCCAGCGGAGCTGATGTCGGCGGTTCAAATGGCGATAGCGGTTCCGACAATAACAGCAATGATAATTCCGACGACAACAATGACTCCGGCAATAACAATTCCGAAGGCAACGAAGACTCGGACAGCAGCGACTCAGAAAACAACAATAATGAGTCAAGCAATGGTGACGCTGAAGAAAATACCGACAGTAATGATTCTTCAAACAACGATAACGAAAATCAAAACTCTGAAGACCCGGACACAAGCAACAGCTCCGGCAGTGATAATGAAGACAACAGCGGAGATGAAAATAACGAAAACGAAGGCGGGGATAATTCCTCTTCTGAAGATTCTTCCGGCGACAGCCCGGGGGCCTCTGAGGATAACTCTTCGGAGCCATCAGGCAATGACAGCACTGAAGAGACCGATGACTCCGGTGGAGAATCATCCACTGACGAAGAGGAATCCACTGAGGACTCCTCTTCTGCTCCTTCTGAGGA
>NZ_JAXRUV010000007.1:0-172931 GCF_034497705.1 Marinococcus luteus
CGGAAGTTAAGCTCTTCAGCGTTGATGATAGCCGGGGGTTCTCCCCCCGTGAAAGTAGATCGCTGCCGGGCACTAAAGCCTTTTTCTCTTACTTGAGAGGAAGGCTTTTATTATATGAAATGATTTAATAATTGAGGTTGACTATGTCTTCAAAGCCCTTTACAATAGTATTTGTGTCTGAACAGGGCATACGTAAGCTTACATAGCTGAAACGTTTTATTTTATCTGCTTCCTTAGCTCAGCAGGTAGAGCGCATCCATGGTAAGGATGAGGTCACCGGTTCGAATCCGGTAGGAAGCTCCATTTAATTAAATGACAACGCCAGTCCGAAATGCCGGACTGGCTTTTTTTATTCAGGCGGCTTTTAACAAAAGAGGTACTGGATAAAGATACTCTGTATTTTAAAAATTGCCGGAATAGGGTAAACTATACTCGTTCCGATAAAAGAACAGTTACTGTTAAAGAAGCGGTGGTGAGGTTTAAGTGAGGAAAAAGAAGTACGCTGATTATGCTGAATTAAACGCTTTGGAATTAGAAGGCCGTGATTATGAGATACGTGTACTTCAGGGCGACCGTAAAGCCCTGGCAGCTCTGGCCCCGCACGGGGGAGCTATTGAAGCAGGAACAAGTGAACTGGTCGAAGAACTTCACCACAGCTGTCACTTTTCCGCTTATGATTTTCGTGCCAAAAAGCGTACTGGTAACAGGAGTCTGCATATCAGATCCACACGTTTTGATGAACCAAGAGCCCTCTTATTAGCTGCTGAAGCTTTATTTACAGTTACTCTTCATGGATACAGGGGTGAGGAGAAAAAAACCTATATAGGAGGACTGGATACGTTCACAGCAAATCTTATAGGTACAGAGCTGGCTGCTGCCGGTTTTAATGTGGATTTTGAACCTCCATCTGCTATAGAAGGAAAGTATGAAGGAAATATATGTAACAAAAATGCAAGAATGCAGGGTGTACAGCTTGAGATCAGTTCAGCCCAGCGCCGTGCTTTTTTTGCTAATGAAGACTTGCGCAGTGCGAATAGAGGCAACCGTCTTTCTTCTTTTTATGAGTATGCCGGAGCGATTGGGAGAGCTTTGATACGGGCGGAAACCACCGCTCGCGTGAAAGAAATGCAGATGTCTGAATAAACAATGACCAGGCTGTTTTAAAAGCCTGAGTATTACATAAAAAGCTGGTAAAAGGCGATACCTGCGTTTACAGCAAAAAGAAGACCGATAAGAAATCCTCCAAGTAAAGATACGGTATTAACCCGTATCCGTGGGTCGCGGATAGTAAGAGCTGCGGCCAGGGTTAAAGTAATGAGCGCTGAAAGATAAAATCCGAGTCGGACTACTTCATGGGCTCTGTCACCCAGCTCCCATGTTAGTGCCTGATAGATCATTCCCATTCCGAATATAAGCATAACTGTAAAGAAAATGACGCCAGTGCGTCGCAGAATAGACAGTTGGAGCACCTCCATTATTTATCAATTATATGTATTTAAGTATGCTTGAAAATGAACCAGGGCCGGGCCCTGACTTCGAGATTGCTGCCGGCTCTCTCCCGCCCTCCTCTGTAAGTATAACGCATGGGAATGATCCGTAATAATAATATTGGGAAAAGAGAGGGGCTTTTTATGTTTACGCACCGTATTCGTGAAGATCTCTATTTAAAGCTGCTGGAGCCATCAGATGCACAGGCCGTCTTTGCGCTGACAGACAATTCACGGACTCATTTAAGACAGTGGCTCCCGTGGGTCGATCATACAAATGAAGAAAAGGACACAAAAGCGTTCATCCATAGTGTACGCCAGGGGTGGGCGGATCAAAAACTTTTTTCTGCTGGTATCGTTTTTCAGGGAAGCATTGCTGGCGTAGCCGGCTTCAACCGTCTGGATCATCAAAACAACCTTGGAGAAATTGGCTACTGGCTTGGAGAGGATTATCAGGGAAAAGGCATTATGACTGACGCTGCAAAAGCGTTTATTTCTTATGGCTTTGAACAGCTTGGCTTAAATAAAATCGTTATTAAAGTTGCCACGGCTAACGAAAAAAGCAAGGCGGTGCCAGAGAGGCTGGGGTTTAAGCAGGAAGGGATACTGCGGCAGGAACACTGGCTGCATGACCAATACGTGGATATTGTAGTTTACAGTCTGCTGAATGAAGAATGGAAAATTTAACTGGTCGCAACTGCGCAGCGAAATATATTATAATAATGCAATGTGTGCAAATTCATAATTAGATTGAGGGGTTATTTTTGGTGATTGTAGTAAGTGGAATGATTGGTATTGGCAAAACGAGCGTCGCGCAAATACTTGGGGAAGGCCTGGACTCGAAAGTGTACTATGAGCATGTATCAGAAAACCCGATTCTTCCTTTGTTTTATCAGGCAGATCAAAAAGAAATTAATGAAAAAAGGTATCCATTTTTGCTTCAGCTCTATTTTCTCCGGACGAGGTTCCAATCGATCAAACAGGCTTACAAGGATGACGATGCTATTTTAGATCGGAGCATTTATGAAGACTGGTATTTCACGAAAATTAATCGTGATCTCGGAAATATTAACGATATGGAGTTTTCCATTTACGAAGGTCTGCTTGAAGAAATGATGAAAGAAATTGAAGGGCTTCCTTACAAAAAGGCACCGGACCTAAACGTTTATCTGCGTGGCTCCTTCGAAACAGTAATGGACCGGATCTTCGAACGCGGGCGGGATTTCGAACAGGACGAGGAGCTGGTTGAATACTACCGGAAGCTCTGGGAAGGCTACGACGACTGGCTGGAAAATTACTATAGCGCAAGTGATACACTAATTGTAGATATGGATAAGACGGATGTCGTTCACAACCCGCAGGATGCTGAAGACCTGGTGGAACAAGTGAAAGATCTCCTGCATGCGAATAATAAGATATAGGCAGAATAAAGCTCCCGGGAATAAAGTCTCCGGGAGCTATTTCTTATATAATTAGAAAAATATGAAGGAAAAGTATGGAAAAGGATAATATTGAATATTATTGCATGACAATCATTGCAGGAATATTTCAAAAAATTGTAACAGTTTACAGTCTTCTAACAACAATGTGTGAGACCTTGTAGTGCTGAGAGTCGCTACGTATACTAAGCCGTAAGCAAACATATCAAATAAAAAATCAGGAGGTGACAGCGTTAATTTATTAACAGGCAGAGTTTATACATATAGGAAACAAAAACGTGCCCCAAAGGCAACACTGTTAATAAACATAGCGTGCACTATTTATGAAAAAATTTGTAATGAGTTCGGCAGTAGCAGCAGCAATTTTATTCGCTCCCTCAGTAGCGGATGCTTCCATTGGGGATCAAAACCTTAAATCAGGAATGAATGATTCAGACGTTTCAGAATTGCAACAATGGCTGAATGATAAAGGATATGAGGCAGGTCCTGTAGATGGAGTTTTCGGACCTCAAACGAAGCAGGGTGTTGAATCCTTCCAGGCAGCGCAAAGCATTTCCGTAGATGGGGTCGCTGGCCCGGAAACGTTTGGGGAGATGAACTTAGGTGATTCGGACACTTCAGAAAGCAGCTCTGAATCGTCAGAGGAATCGACAGTAGCTGGGGAGTCTACATATAACAGTTCCGGGTTTGCGCTTCCGGCTTCGGGTCCTGTAACGTCTGAATATGGCCAGCGGGGAAGCGGCTCCCATAATGGTATAGATATTGGACACGGCGGCAGCTCAAGTATTTCTGCTTCTGCTTCCGGAACAGTAACATATGCCGGTACGATGAGCGGCTATGGCAATACCATTATTTTAGAGCATAATATTGATGGACAGACGTACAACACTCTATATGCTCATTTAAATTCCATTAATGTATCGAATGGGGAATCTGTCTCCCAGGGAGAAAGCATTGGCGTGATGGGTAACACTGGACGGAGCACGGGCACACACCTGCATTTCGAAGTACATGAAGGTGCCTGGAACGGGGCAAAATCAAACGCCGTTAACCCGCGTTCCTACGTTTCATTTTAATTAACTTAAAAAACAGCGCAGCCTCTGTCTAAGAAGCTGCGCTGTTTTGTTTATATAAAAAGCCCCGGCTTAGCAGGCCGGGACTTTAAATCAGTTATTCTTCGGACTCGCTGTCTTCTTCCGATTCAGAAGCTAAATTATTTTCAATGTTTGCGTCTTCACGCAATTCTTCGGTGTATTCCTGCTGTTGTTCCTGCTGTTTCTGCGATTCAAGCTGTTGTTCAAGCTGAGGACGCAGTTCATCAAGAGAGCCTGCTTCTTCTCCCTGGCCTTGAGAAACTTGATCGTATAATTCTTCGACTTCTTCGTCGGAGACTTCTACATCTTCAAGCTCTTCATCCAGGAGAGCCTGTATCTGCAGGGAAGTTTGTGCTTCCTCGCGCAGTTCTTCTTCTGTGTAGCCCTGTTCTTCAAGAGCCTGCTGGTATTCTTCATCAGATTCAAACTGTTCTCTTAGAGAGCTTACCTGCTCATCTACCTCTTCTTCATCGACCTCGTAATCCCCTGCTTCAGCTTCCTGTGCTAAAAGCTCCTGGTCAATAAGGGAGTCAGCCGTTTGTTCTTTTAGGGTCGATTGGACTTCTTCATTACTTTGGTCACCGGAAGAGGCAGCTTGAGGAGCATACTGCTCATAGTTAGAAGTAAAGATTGGTTCAAATTCCTCTTTGGTGATTTCTTCTCCATTTACGGTGGCGACGGTGTCAGGAACATCGCTTAAGTCTGGTTCAGGTAAGTCTTCAGCCTGTTCTTCGCCAGATGCCTGTTCATCAGACTGTTCATCAGAGGATCCTTCATCTGATTCTTCTTGTTGATTGTTATCATTGCTGTTATTGGAGTTTTCCTCTGACTGTTGTTCTTCGTTTCCATTATTGCCCTCAGAGGAATTCTCTCCGCCATCGCCATTGCTGCAGGCACCAACGATTGCTACCGACAGGGCGAGGCCTGTACTCAGAATCCATTTTTTGCTCACTCTGATTTCTCCTCTCCATTGTATGTTCTTCGGGCATTGTAACACACGTCGTTACTCCTGTATGCTTTAATAGTCTATAAAAATGTATAATTATTATGAAAACTTGTAAAAAAAGAAAAAAGTATTGGAAGTTGCGGGAGATTGCAGGGAAATCTCAAAATTCCCCGGAAAATGACCGTGATATTACAGGGAGAAAAGGTGGACGGTCAGTATGGCTGCGTATATTATGCTTATTATGGTAGTTTTCTTTTATTCTGGAAATATTTTAGTAGGAAAGGCTATCAATGACCTCCCTCCTTTTACTATAGCTTTTTTCAGGCTGATTATTGCTTTTTTGTGCATCATACCCCTGGGGTGGAAAAGCGCCTGGAAGGCGAGGAACTTATTTTGGAAGCATAGGCTGCCGCTTATTGTTTTAACAGCTACAGGAGTCACGTTTTTTAATACATTTATTTATGGAGCACTCCAATTTACTTCATCCACTAATGTTTCTGTACTGGAAACAGTAATTCCGGCAGTAACCGTTTTATTAAGTACATATATTTTAAAAGAGAGGCTGCGCTATATTCAATGGATCGGTGTCGTACTATCCATTGTAGGGGCGCTGTGGGTAGTAATGAATGGGAGACTGTTTGCCGTTGCAGAAATGAACTGGAATGCCGGCGACGGTATTATGATAGGGGCAGTAGCCTGCTGGTCCATTTATTCCATCGCTGTTAAACGTTATATGCATCTGTTTCCCCCCTACGGTGTACTGCTCGTAATGACAGGAGCTTCCATTATAATTTTACTTCCTTTTATTACGGCAGAGTGGCTCTTTCTAGGCGTGCCTTCCTTCACCTTAAGCGGGCAGCTGCCGAGCCTTGCTTATCTGGGGATTTTTCCAGGGTTCATTGCTCTATTGTTTTATAACCGGGCAGTAGACCAGCTTGGAGCCTCAAAAGCTTCGGTTTTCCTGAATTTTCTTCCCGTAGTTACGATGGCGGGGGCGGTGCTCTGGCTTGGAGAAACATTAACACCGGCCAAGGTGATCGGGGCGCTGATTGTGATAGCCGGTGTGCTGCTTACCACACAGGGAAAACCAAAACGATTTCCTGCAGCATAAACGAAAAAAGGTCGTAAAAAGCTGCTTCTCCCAGATAGGGAGAGGCAGCTTTTAGTGTTCTGCGGGCGTCTCGGGACCGGAGAGGGCGCGTTGGTAAAAAACAAGATCAAGCCAGCGTTCAAACTTGTACCCGGCTTTTTTCACCGTACCCACGTATTCAAAATCCTCCGTTTCGTGCAGATAGATGCTTCCCGGGTTGGAAGAGTCTATGCCGGCAATCATAGTGGCGAAGCCTTCCCGTTCAGCGTGGTCGATTAAGGCACGGAGCAGCTCACGGCCGATCCCGGCACCACGGGCACCGGGGTGAACATATACTGAATGTTCAATGGAGTATTTGAAAGCTGCCCAGGGGCGGAACGGCCCGTAAGCAGCGTATCCCTGGACCTTTCCATTCTGCTCATAAACAAAAACAGGAAGGCCGTTTTGCTTTTTTGTGCGTAGCCATTCCAGTCGGTTTTCTACCGAATAGGGATGGTAATCGTAGACAGCGGTCGTGTTTATGATTGCGTCATTATATATCTCGGTAATCGCGTGGATATCGGCTTCTTCAGCCTGGCGGATGCTCATAGTGATTCCCCTTTCTCCGCTTAAAAATAATACAATTCTCTTCTTTTCGCAATCATTATGTATAAAGAAAGGAAGAGCAGGGAATATATTTTAAGGACCATAAAGAAAATAGCCGAAGAGGCTAAATAGGAGGGAGAGCAAGATATGACACTAAAAGTAGTTTTTGATTCCGGGATCGCTGGCAGTGACCGTATTCAGGTGAATGATGAAATTACGCTGACGTATACTTGTGAGCATTATGAACCAATAGACGGATCCCCTTATTTTAAAGTGAATTTTGAGACGAAGGACCCTTTTGAACCGGAGGAGGGGACTGTCTATTTTGATGGTACGAATTCCAGAGTGGATAAGTACGGTCATGTGTTTTATCTGTTATAAAAAGAAGCTGCCTGTGCGGCTTCTTAGTACATAAGAACAAGTGGGAGTGCGGGCCATGTGGTTTATTTTAGCGCTGTTAAGCGCCTTGGTATTTGGGTTTTCTTCTTTTTTCATGAAGGTTAATTCTTTTTGGCAGCTGCCGTTAACGCCGTTTTTGACGGGGCTCTATGCCAGCGGGAGCTTCGGTTTTCTGGGATATGCTTTTATGGAGGGCTCCTTGCATTTGAACCTCGCAGTGCTTTTTGGCGGGGTAATGGTAGGAGCGGGGTCCACTTTCGGAAACCTTCTATACATGAAAGCTTTAAACGTTGGGCCAGCGAGTCTTTCCTCTCCGCTGGTAAATACAAACATCCTGCTGATTGTTCTCTTGGGCTTGTTTGTATACGGGGAGCAGATTGGAGCAGTGCAGTACGCGGGCATTGGTTTAATTATGGCAGCTATTGCCGTACTGCCGTTGGATCCGAAGGAGGACTTCTCGATAAAAAGCGGCATATGGTATGGCTTTATTTTAACAGCCACATTATTTATGTTTTTCCGGAATGGAGGGCTGAAAATAACAGAAGAAGCCGGACTTGAGAATACGCCGGTATTGTTTACAGGCTATCTGTTTGGCATGCTTTATTCGTTATACGGATGGCGCCGGGAAAAGAAGCAAAAAGTTCGTGCCGCCGCTCATATACATACGAAAAAGGGCTTTAGGTGGGGACTGGTTACGGGGATTTTTTCATTTGGAGGGATGCAGCTGTACGCTGCCGCTCTTCGGGAAGGACCGGCGAGTATTGTTTCTCCTCTGTTTGCCGCCCACTCGCTTTTGGTAGCGGTGCTTTCCATGCTTTATCTGCAGGAGCGTATTACCAGGTATCAGGCGATAATTCTTGCAGTGGTTCTTATAGGGATTGTTTTTCTGCGACTGTGATATAAGAATCCGCCAAAAAAAGGCGGACTTTGGGGTTTATGCGCGTTCACCAACGACAGCAAAGCGCTGGTTGTCATGAGCCGCTGTTTCCATTTCATCGACAACTGCCACCGCGTAGTCCGCATAGCTGATATAGCTTTCTTCGTCGCTGTTAAGCGGCAGTACGTCCTGGGAGGTGGAATAAGATCCTGTGCGCTTGCCCTCTGCGTCAAAATTTACAGCCGGACTGATAAATGTCCACCGTATGCCGTTTGTCTGCTGAAGGTCCTGTAAATTCCGGCTCTGCCCGTTAGCGGTGGGCTTTACCGCCTCGGGGAATTCCGGCATTTCCACGACTCGGGTGGTTTTTCCGTTATCGGTAAACAGGCTGCCGGCGCCGCCTACAACGATGAGGCGGGGGACTGCAGCTTCCTGAATAATAGAAATGAGGTGCCGTCCGGCTTCTACATGTGCTTCTTCTTCGCCCAGCCCGGCCCCAAACGCATTCACCACCACGTCAAAGTCCGATACGTCTGAAGCAGTTAAAGAAAAAAGGTCTTTTTCTTTTATATCAGCGCTGCTGTCAGAAAGCTTCGAAGCGTCCCGGACGATCGCTGTCGCCTCTATGCCCCGGGCTTCTGCTTCTTTTAAAATACGTCTGCCCGCTTTTCCGGAAGCTCCGATAATGCCTGCTTTCATACCTTAATCACACCTTTGTTTATAGTTTATACAGATGCATAAATGAGTAGAAAATCTTTATACAAAGAGATGAGACGTTACGTCCGCCAGGCTCTGCTTCTCCAGCTCGGCTTCCATAGCATTCTGTGCACGCTTAAAGGATTCGTCGAGAGTGCTTTGAATATTTCGTCCGACAGGACAGTCAGGGTTTGGACTGCTGTGGGTGGAAAACAGCAGGTCGTCCTGCTGAACCGCCCGGTAAATATCAAGGAGCGTAATATCTTCCGGCGCCTTGGTGATTAAAGCACCGGAGATGCCGGCCTTCGTCTGCAGCAGGCCTGCCTGCTTTAGCATACTTGAAATCCTGCGGATAACGACAGGATTTGTATTGACACTTGCTGCCATATAACTGGAGCTGAGTCTTCGCTCCGGCTCACTTGCAAGCAGCGAAAGAATATGAACAGCGACAGAGAATCGTGTATTTATCATTGTTGTTGATCACCACCTGTAACTTAATGGTTTCAAAACGATCATAGAATATCCGCTTATAAAAGTTCAGTACCATTTCTTATTTCGGCTCCTCGGCTTCGAAATTGAACGACGTTAGCCAAGTGCTTTTAACTATACCCATTTTCATCAATAATAGAACCAGAAATTGAGATGGGTCGGTTCTCCTGAAAGGAGCAGTGTTCAGTGCTCAGCGTTTTCCGGTTCTACGTGCACGTGGACGTCATGTACACCGTGCTGCTCGATTAGAGCGTATTCGACTTTTGTAGCTGTGTTGTGTGCTTCCTGGATATCGAGTGAAGGATCCACAAGAATGGTAATATCCACCACAGTGTTGTTGCCGTAATTTCTTGCTTTAATATTCCGGACTTTCTGCACGTCGTACAGTTTGGAAATTGTTTCCCGGTAATCTTCAATTTTATTTTCATCGAACCCGTCGGTGAGCTGCAGGGCAGCGCCACGGAAAACATCCCAGCCTGTTTTAATAATTAATAAGCCCACAAGAGCAGCGGTCAGTGGATCGAGCCAATACAGCTGAAACTGAGCACCAATAATACCGATAACTGTGCCGATACTCACCATGGCATCGCTCCAATTATCCTTAGCTGCAGCCATAATAGAGGGACTGTTAATTTTCTTGGATAAATTTTTGTTGTAGGTGTATACGCCGAACATACAGACGGCGGCAAAAGCGCCGACAAATGCAGAAATTAAGCCAGGAGGTTCGGACGGTCCGGCCAGAATAGATTGCACCGCGCTCACAAATACCTGAAGACCGACAGCAAGCATAATAAAAGAAGTAAACAAAGAAGCCACCATTTCTGCCTTCCAGTGGCCGTAAGGATGGTCGGCGTCCGGCGGCTTCTGGGAATAGCGGAGGCCGAACAAAACAGCGATCGAAGCGATGGTGTCTGTTAAATTATTTAAACCGTCGGCACGTAGAGCCGCAGAATTAGCCAGCTGGCCGACTGTGAGCTTTAAAGCAGATAAAAATAAATAAGCGAAGATGCTGATGATAGCTCCCCGCTCTCCTCGTTTTAAGTTGCGAATACGTTCATCATTCATATGGCCGGTCTCCTTGCGCAATTGATCGATCTATAGAGTAGCAGGAAAGCTGCCATTGAGTCTACAGCAACGTTTTTCTACAAAGGTATAAAAATGACTAAAGGGAAAAAAAGTTGCTTGATAGCAAAATACGTAATAATGTATAAAGTATAAGCTTTTTGTTCCCAATAGTCTGTAATATTTGTTATACTAAACCCATCAACCAGTTATATAACAATGAACCATTCGTTATGCTTAGGTGAACTATGTGAAGAACCTATTAGCAGTAACGGGTGGCATCAGCTATCAAGGAGGCCAATAGAATGGTTGAAAGAAATGCAGATGTGGAAGAATTTTTAAATTCGCTCCCGGAACAGCAGAGTTCGATATTCCGCTACATGCGAGATGAGTATGAAGCATTGGCAGAGCGGGGGGAGCGGTTCGACGAAGCTAAGAATGACGAACATGTAGAAATTCTGGCCAGTAAAAAATTCGACGTCTCTCCTTTAGAAGCTGGGAACATTTACGCGACGGTAGAATCGCGTATTAATGCTTTTGAAGCCCTGCGTTCTTCGTAAAAAACTCTAATAGACCAACGACGAAAAAACCTGCTGGCTCAGCAGGTTTTTTGTGCAGCGAAGCTGGAAAAAGAGTGATTTGGTTTAAATAATTCTTCGCACTGATAGGTTCGCCGTTCAGAAATAGCTGTTAAGAAGAGCGATCTTTCTGATACAATATACCCGTAGCTTTCATTAGAGGCGGAGGAACAAGGCATGAAAACGATCTTTTACAGTCTGCTTTTTGTTATAGGGGCAGCTTTACTAATCAACGCGTCATTTTTTGCACTTCCGCAAAAAACCGTAGCATCTCTTTTGACACACCAGGATGAACCGAAAAACGCAGACGTTATCATTGCTCTCAGCGGCGATTTTGAACGTTTAAATACGGTGGCCGATCTAATAGAAGAAGACTATGCGGATAAAGTGATCTTAACCAATGGAGAAGATGGCAGCTTTAATGAAAACCTGGCTGTGCGGGCAGGAATACCTGAAGAAGCAATTATTATGGAAAATCAGGCAGTCAGCACTCATGAAAATGCTGTTTATTCAAAAGAGCTTATGCAGGATCGGAATTTTGATTCTGCCCTGGTAGTAACGAGTGACTACCATATGAAACGGACCAAAATCCAATTTGATGATGTAATGGTGGATACGGGTATTACTCTGGATTACGTGCCTCATGTGCATGCGGAGGAAGCCTGGGGCCCCAAGCACTTACAGCTTTGGAAGGAATTTTATAAACTGACCGGTACTATAGGGATCGAATCGTGGGACCGTATGTCATAAAAAAACGAGCAGAGAGTATCTGCTCGTTTTTATTTGCTTAAGATCGGACAGAGCCGTGAGGGTCAATAACGAATTTCTTCGCCGCCCCTTTGTCAAAGTCCTGGTAGCCTTTAGGGGCGTCGTCCAATGAAATCAGTGTAGCGTTTACAGCTTTGGCAATCTGCGCTTTATCGCTTAGAATCAATTTTAGCAGATTGCGATGGTATTTCATAACCGGTGTCTGTCCGGTAACGAACGTATGGGCTTTCGCCCAGCCTAAACCGATACGAATTTTCAGGGAGCCCTGCTTGGCGTCTTCATCGGAAGCGCCAGGGTCTTCGGTCACGTAAAGCCCCGGAATACCCAGCTGTCCGCCGGCTTCTGTAACCGTCATGATCGAATTCAGCACGGTGGCTGGAGCTTCTTTTGCGTCGGGTCCGTGGCCGGATGCTTCAAAACCGACGGCGTCAACGGCGCAGTCTACTTCTGGTATACCGAGGATTTGCTCAATTTGTTCACCTAGACTGTCATGCTTTGTTAAGTTTACAGTTTCGCAGCCGAAGCTTTCTGCCTGCTTCAGGCGCTGTTCATTAAGGTCACCGACAATAACAACGGAGGCACCGAGAAGCTGTGCTGAGTGCGCGGCTGCAAGTCCTACAGGTCCTGCACCGGCGACATATACAGTCGAACCGGGACGTACACCTGCAGAAGCAGCTCCGTGGAAGCCGGTTGGGAAAATATCTGAAAGCATGGTCAGATCCATGATTTTTTCCATCGCCTGCTCTTTATCCGGGAAGGCAAGCAGCTGAAAGTCTGCATAAGGGACCATAACGTATTCAGACTGACCGCCTACCCAGCCGCCCATGTCTACATAACCATAAGCGCCGCCCGGCCGCTCAGGGTTTACGTTCAAACATATATGAGTTTTCTGTTCTTTACATAATTTACATCTGCCGCACGCTACGTTAAATGGTACAGAGACAAGATCACCTTTTTTAATAAATTCTACGTCGCGTCCCACTTCCACTACTTCCCCTGTAATTTCATGCCCAAGAGCCAGTCCTTTAGGAGCCGTTGTACGGCCGCGCACCATGTGCTGGTCGCTTCCGCAAATATTTGTCGTCACAATCTTAAGAATGACACCGTGTTCACATTTCCGTCCTGCGTTGGACGGCGGGACCCCAGGGCCTTCGTGAAGTACTAAATCAGGATAGCCAATGTCTTGAATTTCAACGTGCCCAGCGCCTTGATAAACCACTGCTTTGTTGCTCATCCTTTGATTCCTCCTCATAGTAGTGAAGTAGGAGCGCTTACGCCCTACCCCCAGTGTATTTGATAAACTAGCGGTAAGGAAGAACGCACTTTCTTGTTTGTTGCTTTCCGCTATGATAGTATGTATAAAAAAGGGAGCGCTTTCATATGATGGATCCATTTCAGGCACATTGCAAGATGGAAGTGACGCTGGCTGTAATTAGTGGCAAATGGAAAGCAGACATTGTTCAGATACTATCCGATGGTACTCCCCGAAGATACGGTTTTTTTCAAAAAAATCTTCCTGAAGTCACTCCGAAAATATTGACTAATCAGCTGCGTGAGCTTGAAAATGCGGGCATTTTGACCCGTGTCATTTATCCAGAGGTGCCGGTGCGAGTGGAATATCAGCTTACGGAAGCCGGAACAGGTCTTCTCCCGATTTTAGAAGCAATGGAGAGATGGGCTCAAAGCTATACAAAAAAATTTCAGTAAATCGGTTGTAAAATACAGATTGGCATCCCCTTTTATATATAGAAGCCGCAATATACCGGCTGACTATATGAAAAAGGGGATGTTGTAATGTTTCAGCAGCTGCCACAGCTCGTCGACGTCAGGAGAAGCGTGAAAAGAAATGGTTCTTACCAGAAGCGGTCGCTATCACAGATTACAGGAATTGCAAGACACCATTCAGCAACCACAAGTGGCGATGCTTTTTCCTTCGCCAATTATCATGTGGATTCTCTCGGCTGGCCAAGCGTTGGTTATCATTTTGTCATTACCAGAGACGGGACAATTCAATGGGCCAATGGAATCGACCGGATTTCATATCATGTGGGAAACAACAATACGCCGTTAATAGGTGTCTGCCTGGTGGGAAGCGGTTCGTTTACCGAGGCCCAGGAGCGTTCGTTTTTTGATCTTCAGGCAGCACTTCGGGGGACAGAAGGAGTTGGTGTTTCCATTAGTGGGGTGAAAGGGCACCGGGAATATCCCGGCCACTCCTCAAACACGTGCCCGGGCATTGATATGGATAGTGTGAGAGAAGCGGTGCGTGAGGGCCATCCGGTAGGAGAAAACTTAACTCCGACGCTTCGTCCCGGGGACAACGGTCCGGCAGTGGCGCGGATGCAGCAGATGCTGCTTGATGCAGGAGAAAAACTGCCGCTGTACGGCACAGACGGAGATTTTGGAGATGAAACAGAAAAGGCGGTCCGTTCCTTCCAGGAGTCGCAGCGCTTAACAGTGGACGGCATCGTTGGCCCGAATACATGGGAGGCTCTCGAAAACTCTGCTGTTAAAGGAAACCTTGCGGTAGTCCTTGCCGAATTGCTGAATGTACGCTCCCGCCCATCTTTTGATGCTGACGCATTAGCGGGAACGGTCAGTCAAGGAGAGGCATTCACCATTATGGAAAAAGTGAATGTGGACGGCAGCAGTACTGGAATGTTTCAGCTGAAATCAGGTCTTTATATTACTGCTCATCCAGGCTATGTACAGGTGAAGTAAAAATGTTTGGGAGGTGGGTGCCATAGAGCATCCATCTTTTTTCCTGTTTTTTTATTTTTTATAATATTTATCCAAACAAATAACTTTTATCTATATAATGGGCATTATGCGGCGATAAAAAAACAGAATATTCCGATCAAATTTTAACACCGCATGCATTTTTAGTTGAAAGGAGTGCCACCATGCCAAGAAGGAAAAAAATCGGGCTGATTCTGGGACCGGCTTTATTTGCTTTATTGTTTTTCATCCCATCGCTTACCGGTCTTGAAAGCGAACCGAGAGCCGTACTTGCCGTGACAGTGTGGGTAGCTTCCTGGTGGATTACGGAAGCCCTGCCAATACCGGCTACTTCTCTTTTGCCTATATTTCTGCTGCCAATCACAGGAGGGGCGGATGAAGAAACGGCCACCATGGCATACGCCGATCCCATAGTTTTCATGTATATGGGTGGTTTCACCATTGCCCTTGCGATTGAAAAATGGAACTTACATAAACGGATTGCGATGACAATTATTTCGTTTGTCGGTACTGGGAGTCAGCGCATTGTGCTGGGCGTTATAATGGCGACTGCCCTGCTTTCCATGTGGATTTCAAATGCTGCGACAGCATTGATGATGCTGCCGATTGCGCTAGCGTTAATTAAAGAAGTAAAGGATAAAGATTTCTTTGATGAAGTCTCCTTGAACCGTTTTGCTAAGGGGTTGCTGCTTTCAGTGGCTTATGCGGCTTCTATCGGCGGGCTGGCGACATTGATAGGGTCAGTGCCCAATGCTGCTTTTGCGGCTGTAGCTTCTTCCAATCTGGATCGTACGGTTACTTTTGCAGAATGGTTTTTATTTGGTTTCCCTTTAACGGTTATTCTACTGACCGGCCTTTACTTTTATTTAACGAAAATACAATTCCGTGTGACAGCGCAAAAGGATATTTCATCTGATTTTGCAAGAAATCAGTTGAAAGAGCTGGGTCCGATGTCCTTTGAGGAAAAATCCGTTCTGACAATCTTTACAATTGTCGGTTTTCTTTGGATTACAAGCGGATTTATTCCGGAAGCCTATCGTCTTTCCGACACTTCAATCTCCATTATTGGAGCCACTTCAATGTTTTTGCTTCCAGCCAAACAAGAGAAAGGCGGACTCATGGTATGGCAGGATATGAAAGAGCTCCCCTGGGGGCTGCTCCTGCTTTTCGGAGGAGGCTTGTCCCTCGCAGCTGCATTTGAATCTTCGAATTTAACAGGATGGTTTGGGGAGCTTTTGGGGGGCCTTGAAGTGCTTCCTTTTGTCTTAATTTTAATAGTACTTGCTGCCATTGTGTTATTTATGACAGAAATCATGTCCAATACGGCCGTGTCGAATATGCTGATGCCGATAAGCATCGGTCTTGCGATGGGAATTGGGGTGGATCCTTATGCGATCATGGGGATCGTGGCTCTCACTGCCAGCTGTGCCTTCATGCTTCCCATATCGACTCCGCCCAACGCTGCGGTTTTCAGCTCAGATTATTTAACTATCGATGATATGGTCAAGGCCGGGTTTTGGATGAACATTGTAGCTATTTTCGTCATCGTAGCGTTTGTTTATTTCTGGCAGCCGGTCGTATTGAATTATTAATCGGCTGGGAAGGTTATTTTATGTACATCTATGATAAGAGTACTATAGAATTGCTGTTTCCGTTTGCACTTATATTGATTGTTTGGTTCATACTTGATGGAGTGCTGCGGCGTAGAACAAAATTGCCCTATATAAACAAACCAAAGCGCCGGAGAAGTAAATCAGTATTTATAGCAGAGAAGCTTCTGGAATGGACAGGAACGGCGTTTGTATTATTTTTTACCATTAGCTCCGGAGATTTTCTAATATGGCACTTGCTTTTTCTCGGGATGCCTTTAGCTTTAGTGCAACTAATTCAGGGGATGGAGCAGCGGGAAAATGTACCGGAATCGAAAGCCCACTGGCATTCATTTTTGGGAGCAGTATTTACTGCAGCTCTGATTTCCCGGGCGCTTGTTTTCCTTTACTAACTTCTAAAAGGCCAATATGCAGTTCAATTAAAAAACCGCCCTCTGCAAACAGGCAGAGAGGCGGTTACTTAAAATATGAAGGTATTAATCGATCGATTTTGCACCGATGTAATGCTCTTCCCAGTAGTCGCTGGTGGTATCGGCTGTTTCCACTCCGCCTGAGCCGGAATGGATCATTTGGTCGTCTCCAGTGTATATGCCGCTGTGCGAAGCTCCTTCTGTGTCATACGTACCTTCATAAAAGACAACGTCGCCCACGTTTGGCTCTTCTACGAATTCACCGTTGTTCTGCCAGATGCCTTCATGGGTTCGCGAAACGTCTGTGCCGTTTTCTTCAAACACGTAGTTGATAAAGCCGCTGCTGTCCAGGCCGCTTGCGGTAGTTCCGCCCCATTCATAAGGAGTGCCTAGTACGCTTTCCGCGGAATCGACAAGTCCGGAATCAGATGTATTGGCTGATGTGCTCTCAGTGGAAGGCTCCGAAGATTCTTCAGAGGATGCAGAAGCAACTTCTTCGCTTTCTTCATTATCTTCACTGCTTTCGCTGCTGCTCTCTTCTGTTTCACTGCCGGCACCGGAGGAGTCTTCTGCTTCATCCAATGCTCCCATTGTTTCAGGGCCTGCGATGCCATCTATGCTTAAGTTATTTTCTGTTTGAAACGCTTCTACAGCCTGTACAGTTTCATCATCATAAGTACCATCAGCTTCGGAGGTATAGTAATCTAGCTCGCTTAAAGCCGACTGAAGAGATTCTACACTGCTGCCGGTATCGTCAAGATAAAGCAGAGTGTCCTCATTAGATTCAGTTTCGTTTTCTGTATCCGAAGAGTCGTTTTGGCTGGAAGTGCTGCTTTCGTCTGACTCAGGATCAGCGAAGGCATCAGCATTTCCGCTTAAAGCCGGGGTCAGCGCTAGAGCCGTTACGACGGCAGAGGATAATATATATTTTGGTGCTTGTCTGTTGGATTTAAACATTCAGGTTCCTCCTCGTGGTGTAAATCAATTTATCGAACCACGAGTAAGTGTAACAAACAGAAAAATAAGGGAGGTTTCAGCCAGATTACGTTTTAATAACGTTAATTCTACGATTAGGACATAATTAATGATTACTTCCTCGTTAATGTAGACGTGAACGGCGGGAGGAAAGAAAAGAATCATTTTCAGCATCTGTAATATTTTTAATAAAATAAATATTATGATTATTTATATGACTATTATTTTAAAAAGGGGGTCGAACAATGGAGAAAGCAGAAAAGAGGCCGTTGAGAGAAAGAGTGAGGGTACTTGGTCCGGGAGTAATTGTAGCAGCATCATTTATAGGCCCGGGAACAGTGACGACAGCTACAGGTGCCGGGGCTTCTTTTGGCTTTGCGCTGCTCTGGGCAGTGATTTTTTCAATTGTCACCACCATCATACTTCAGGAAATGTGCTCGCGGCTGGGGATCATTACAGGGAAAGGGCTGGGAGCGGCAATAAGAGACCAATTCACCAACCCGCTGCTGAAATACGGATCCATGTGGCTCATGATTATTGCCATTGTATTCGGATGTGCTGCCTACATCGCGGGCGATTTACTTGGCACTTCGTTAGGACTAACGACACTGACAGGAGTTTCTGAAAATACGATCGGGCCTGTTGTAGGCATTGTCATTTTGTTGATCGGCCTGAGTGGCAGCTACAAGTTGATTGAACGGGTCATGATAGTATTAATTGCGGTCATGAGTGTAACGTTTGTGACTACAATGGTCACGGCCCAGCCTGATCCAGGTGAGCTGTTTCAGGGGGCCTTTGTTCCTTCCATTCCAACGGGAGCCATTATTACAGTGATTGCCATTGTTGGTACCACAGTTGTTCCTTATAATTTGTTCCTTCATTCAGAGAACGTGAAAGAACGCTGGAATGAACCGCGACATTTAAAGGAAGCGCGTCTGGACGTGTTTTTGTCAATTGGTTTAGGCGGTTTGATTACAGCCGCGATTTTAATCACATCAGGGGCGACGATCCGAGGACTGGAAGTGGAGTCTGTGGCAGACCTTGCTTTACAGCTTGAACCGCTGCTTGGAAGCTGGGCTACCGCTTTTATCAGTATAGGCTTATTTGCCGCCGGTTTTTCTTCCGCGCTTGCATCACCGCTCGGGGCAGCAGTTACCGTCAGCAGCGTATTGAAGTGGGAGCGTGGGATGAAGAACATCCGCTTCAAACTGGTCTTTTTGTCCGTGATGGCCATTGGAATTATTTCGTCCGGACTTGGATTCGAGCCGCTCGATGTTTTACTTTTTGCTCAGGCATTGAATGGCCTTATCCTGCCCTTTGTTTCCATCATGCTTTTAGTTATTATGAATAACAAAAACCGGCTTGGGCATTACGTGAATCATTGGAAGATGAATCTGGCAGGTGGAGTTATCGTTTTAGTCTGCATATTTCTCGGCGTCTACAGTATTGTAGATGCGATAGTGAGCATCATCTCGTAAACCGCCTGTTTTTCTCTCATGAAAATATAAAGAATACAGCATAGAAGTGACGAGAACGGGAATAGATAGTACTAATCGATACGAAGCTCTCGTCTGAACGCAAGCGTCGAAAATATATTCGGAAAACGGGATGACGGTGAAGGGAGGGGCGTTTTATGAATCATCATGATTATGAAAAAAGGCTTGCTCTGCATGAACTGTCTCCGGCAGAGCTCCGCCTGGAATTCAATGCTGACGTCTTTTCATTTGAAACGACAGAGGAGATGAGAGACTTTCCGTATGAAATGATTGGCCAGGAACGGGCCGAGCGGGCCATGGAGTTTGGTCTTTCAGTAAGCCAGGCGGGGTATAATTTGTTTGTAGTCGGTCCAACGGGGACAGGGAGAATGACCTACACCCAGCACAGCGTGGAAAACCTGGCCCGGAAACAGAAGCAGCCGGATGATTGGTGCTACGTGCACAATTTTGATAATCCGGACCGTCCGGAAATGCTTTCGTTTCCGGCCGGGGAAGGCCAGCGCTTCCGGCGCGGGATCGAACAGCTTTTGATCAACATCGAACGTGAACTAAAAACAGCATTCTCAAGCGACAGTCATGAAAGACAGAAGCGGGAAATGTTTGAACGACTGCGTACGGAGATGGACGAGCTGTGGAAAGAAACCGACCAGTTCGCGGTACAGCACCATTTTAAGCTCGAACGTATGCAGAATGGCATTAATAAAATTCCCCTTCAACGCGGTCAGCCAATGAACCGGGAGACGTACCAGCACCTGCTTGAAGCAGAAAAGGCACAGCTGAGAGCGAACGAAAAACTCGTAGAAGAAAAAGTGCAGGACGCTCTCCGGCGTATCGCCAAAATGGAGGAAACCTTCCGCAAAGACGTACAGTTATTTATGACAGACACAGCTTCAGCCGCGGTACAAAAATTATTTGAGCCGCTCCGCAGACAATACGGGCATTTGCCGAAGGTTGAGGCGTATTTAACCGCATACGAACGGGACGTTGTAGAGCATTTTTACTTTTTTGCCGAAGGTCAAGGGCAGGAAGGTTCAGCAGGAGCACTTGAAGGAATGAAGGAAAAACAGTATCAGCGGTACGTGGTGAATTTGCTCGTCAACAACAAGCATTTAGACGGGGCTCCGGTAATTTACGAGTCCAATCCAACGTATCATAATCTGTTTGGCAAGGTAGAATACCAGGGGCAGATTGGCAGCCTGGTGACGAATTTTACTTTCATTAAACCGGGAGCGGTGCATCTGGCAAATGGGGGCTATTTGATTCTTCAGGCTGCAGATTTGCTGCAGCACCCAGGTGCATGGCCAGGGTTAAAACGGATGCTTCAGACCGGGCACGTGCATATCGAAAACTCCTATGAAGAGCGGGGACTGCTGCCAACTAGTGCACTTAAGCCGGAGCCTATTCCCTTTCGGACAAAGGTTATCATCATTGGCTCCTATTACGTTTATGATCTGTTGTCGAGACTTGATGAAGAGTTTGATAAGCTGTTTAAAGTCAAAGTAGAATTCGATACCGTCATGGCTAAAAACGATGAAAACAGCTGGAAAATGGCCGGGTTCGTGAAAAACTACGTTCAGGAAGAGGGTCTGCTGCCGTTTCACCGGGAAGCTGTTGCCAGAGTGATTGACTATAGCTCCCGTTTAATAGATGAACAGGGGAAGATGACAACCAGGTTTCAGGATATTACAAAGCTTCTCGTAGAATCCAGCCATTACGCGCTGCAGGAAGGAAACGCTTATGTCAGAGCGGAGCACATTTTCCGGGCGCTCGAGGAAAAATACAGGCGTTCAAGTCACATCCCTGAACAGTACCGGGAGAAAATTCATGATGAAACGATTATGATTCAAACGGAAGGCTACAGGGTCGGGCAGATTAACGGACTAGCCGTTATGGGAACAAGAGACTCTATGTTTGGCATTCCAACGAAAATTACGGCTCAGACGTACGTCGGAAAAAGCGGGTTGATGAACATTGAGCGGGAAACGTCTCTCAGCGGCCAGATTCATCACAAGGGCATGATGATTTTGACCGGGTTTCTTTCCGGCCAGTTTGCTAAAAATCGTCCTATTCCTTTATCGGCGAGCATTACTTTCGAGCAGACCTATAGTCTTATCGACGGCGACAGCGCTTCAAGCACAGAGTTATACGTACTGCTTTCCTCTTTGGCAGAAGTGCCTATTTACCAGGGGATAGCAGTAACCGGATCGGTCAACCAGTGGGGGGAGATTCAGCCAATCGGCGGTGTGAATGAAAAGATTGAGGGTTTTTATCATATTTGCCGGGAAAAAGGACTGACCGGCAGGCAGGGTGTAATTATTCCGAAGCAGAATGCCCGCAATTTAATGCTCGATCCCGAAGTTGTGGAAGCGGCGGAAGCAGGAAGCTTCCATATATGGGCAGTCGGCCATATTTCTGAAGGTATGGAAATCCTGACCGGTGAACGGGCAGGAGCCGTACGCCGCGAGGACGGAACCTATCCGGAAGGCTCAGTATTTGCCCGCACAGAAGCCCGTTTTAAACGGATGTATGATATGGAGTTCAGACAGCAGGGCATGGAATAGTTCAGTCGCAAATCGTGTATATACAAAAAAGGCCCTGTTCTTATAAAAGAACGGGCCTCTGTTTTATTCACCGGTGATTTTTTCTACGGAATCGTTAAGCTGGTACTCGCGGCCAAGCAGCGTGTAGTCGCTCCATTTCGTATTATTTACGTAATAAAATTGTTCGTTTTGTACGGCTTCCGTATCAGCAAGCAGGTCATCCACAAGTTCCTGGGACTGTTCTGTCGGCTCTCCCTGATCGGTTAGAATAAACAAATAATCCGCGCCTTCTACATAGTCAGGAACAGTTTCAAGAGAGATAGCCTGGGTCTCCGTATTTTCTTCGACACCTTCAGTTGGTTCTAATCCGGCACCTTCATACAGGCCGGCAAAGATGGACTGGTCGTGTACGTATACTTCCTTGCCGCTGAATTGAACCACGGCTGCTGTTGCGTCTTCCGGCACGTCATTGTCTGCAAGAGTCTGTTTGGCTTCCTCGGCCTGTTGATCGTACTCGTTCAGCCACTCTTCGCCCGCATCTTCTTTGTTAAGTGCATCCGCAGTATTCTGCAGCTGCTCTTCCGGTGTATCTTCAAAAGAAGTCATATATACCGGAGCAATTTGTTCAAGCTGGTCAAGGGAGTCAGACTGATAATCCGATAAAAGAATCATGTCCGGGTCAAGCTCGTTGATCTGCTCTACGTTTGGAGAATCGCCGCCAACGCTTTCCACTCCTTCGAGCTGATCGCCGTACGTATCGAGATAATAATCAGAAGTGCCTATTGGCTGTTCATCAAGAATCAGCATATCTGCTGTGTTTTGCAGGGCCACTACATTCTCGGGGTTTTCCGGGATTTCTACCTCGCGTCCGGTCGGGTCAGTGACTGTTCTTGTTTCTGCTTCTGCATTTTCTCCGCTGTCTTCACTTTCTCCGGAACCTCCGGATGAACCGTTGCCGCAGGCGGCAAGCACAAATAAAAAGGCGAAACCTACTGCAAACAAAGAAAGCCATTTTTTAACCATATATGTACATCCTCCTAGATGATAATAATAATCATTTGCATGACTATTATATGGTATTCATTTTATAATTACAATGTAAACCTCTGGAACTAAGCAAAAAATGTTGTTCATATAATTTTTTATGAAAATGGAAGGGATGTGCTTTTATTTATTTAACGTTACACTGAAGGTAATTTGTTTTTATGATTGTAAAACATACGAGAGAGACTCTGCGTACAGGAGGAAATTTTATGCGATTTGAACCGTCTGAACAAATCGAACGACTGCCGGAACAGTTTTTTGCTTCGCTTTCAAGGAAAGTCCAGACTCTGAAAGAAGAAGGCAGGGATTTAATCAATCTTGGGCAGGGGAACCCTGATCAGCCGACCCCGGCGCCTATTGTTGAAAAAATGAGGATTGCTGCTGAAAAGCCGGAATATCATAAATATTCCCCGTTTCGGGGCTATGAATTTTTGAAGCAGGCGGCGGCTGATTTTTATCAGCGGGAATACGGTGTGACGTTGGATCCAAAAACGGAAGTGGCGGTTTTATTCGGTGCAAAAACAGGGCTTGTAGAGATCAGCCAGTGTCTCCTTAACCCTGGGGATACTGCTTTACTGCCGGACCCGGGTTATCCTGACTATCTTTCGGGAACAGCTCTTGCCAATGCAGAAACGGCTTTTATGCCGCTTAAAAAAGAAAATAGTTTTCGCCCTGATTTTCGACAGATTGAAGCAGATGTTCTGAACCGGGCAAAAATGATGTTTTTAAATTATCCTAACAATCCGACTGCCGGTACCGCTACGGCGGAATTTTTTGAAGAAACGGTCCGGACTGCTGTACAGCACCACATTTGCGTCGTTCACGATTTTGCCTATGGATCGCTCGGCTACGACAGCAAAAAACCGCCCAGCTTTCTTCAGACCCCCGGAGCCAAAGAAGTGGGTGTAGAAATGTACACCCTTTCGAAAACGTTTAATATGGCCGGATGGCGTGCAGCTGTAGCTGTGGGAAACGCTTCAGTTATAGAGATGATCAATAAAATTCAGGATCATTTGTATGTAAGTTTGTTTGGTGCAGTTCAGGAAACAGCAGCGTATGCGTTTGATCACGGGGCAAAGATGGCTGAAGATATACTGAATGTTTATGAAAACAGAAGAAATGTATTTATTCAGGCGCTTCATGATCACGGCGTAGCGGTGCAGACACCAGGGGGTTCTTTTTTTGTATGGATGGAAGTGCCAGGAGGATACACCTCCGCTTCGTTTACCGAAGAGCTGCTCGAAGAAGCGGGTGTAGTAGTCGCCCCGGGCCACGGCTTTGGCAGCATGGGAGAAGGATACGTCCGCATTGGTCTGCTCGAGGAGGAAGAGCGATTAAAGGAAGCTGCTGAGCGGATCGCGAGTGTGGCCGCAAAGGTGAAATAAAGAAGCTATTTAACTTTTTCATTTATCCATATTTTTGCTGATGGTCTTTTTTCCATGATAAATAGGTTTCGTCCTCCCGGGCTTTGATCCATTTTTCCTCAAAAATCCGGGCGGATTCGGCTTTTTCTTCATTGATCTGACGTTCATTCACGTTACCGTCTTTGTCGTATTTTTTGCCTCCTTTATAATTGGCGTACCGGCGTGAGCGCGTGTAGCCCATCTGCAGAAATTTTCTTGCCATATCCATTCCGACAAAATCCTTTTGCTTTTTATACTCCAAAAATAATTCGTAAATCTGCCGGGAGGATTTTTCGGCAATGTCCGGGGTCTTAAACCTCCAGTACGGCAAAATTTCGCTTTTGTACGGTTCCACCATTAAAACGCCCTGTTCCCCGCGCCCTACACGGTACTTTTCTGGCTTTTCACGAAAATTAATACGGTCAAAATCTTCTTCATAGTTAAAACTCATAAGCATTCTCTCCTTTTCTGCCTTTGTTTTCTTTGCCCGAAAATGATGAGATTTATGTGTGAAACTGCACCCTTGTTTAGGATTTATTTTTCTTGAAAAGGGGAATAAACAGTATGCATGGAATAAAGAAGGATTATTGAACATACACATCGAATCCTTGTGTTAGATGGAGGTTTTAAGATGGAATATATTGAAAATGTACGCAGCCAGCTTCTGGAGGAAATTGAACCAGTGCCGGAAGCAGATTGGAACATAAAAACAGACGCCACTGATTGGAGCGTGGCCCAGGTGGTCGAGCACCTACGGCTGTTTGAAGCCTTTGTAGGAAGAAGTATGAAAAGTGCCCTGGAAACAGAACCTACGACCAGAGCGGAAGAAAAGCCGATCCAAATGATGAAATACCGGCGACGCCCGGCAGAAGCCCCGCAGGAGCTGCAGCCGGAGGACATGGAGTATGGCAAGCAGAGCCTGCTTGAAGAACTGAAGGAAACAAGAGACTATATCCGTCACCTGGAGGAAAAACATACCAGGGAGGAATTAGCAGCACGTTCCATTTCGCATCCCAATTTTGGGCCTATGCCTCTTCATCAGTGGCTGGAAATGATCGGTCTCCACGAAGAGCGTCATATTGCTCAAATCCAAGATATAAAAGCAAGATTATAGACTGAGGGAGGAAAAGAAATGAAGAAGCTCATTAATGGTGTGGATCAGATTGTTTCTGAAATGGTGGAAGGATTGGTGGCCGCTCATCCTGATAAACTCCGGGCGATTGAAAACACAAATGTCATTGTGCGGGCAGATGCCCCGGTCAAGGGGAAGGTGGCGCTGATCAGCGGCGGGGGCAGCGGACACGAGCCTGCTCATGCCGGATATGTTGGGGAAGGGCTCCTCGATGCAGCAGTGAGCGGGGAAGTATTCACCTCTCCGACACCCGACCAGGTGCTTGAAGCTATTAAAGCTGTCGACAGCGGCTCCGGAGTTCTTTTGATTGTCAAGAACTACAGCGGGGATGTCATGAACTTTGATATGGCTGCCGATCTTGCAGAAGCAGAGGATATTACGGTCAAGCAGGTCGTTATACGGGACGACGTAGCGATTTCCAATCCGGAGGACCGCCGCGGTGTAGCAGGAACGACCCTTGTGCATATGATTGCAGGGGCAGCAGCGGCTGAGGGAAAAAGCCTGGACGAGGTGGAAGCAATTGCCCAGGGCGTGGCTGACAACGTGCGTTCGATGGGGGTTTCCCTTTCTCCGTGTACTGTTCCGGCTTCCGGCAAACCCGGCTTCACCCTTGATGAGAACGAGATGGAAATCGGGACCGGTATTCACGGCGAGCAGGGCGTGGAGCGGCGCGAGCTGATGCAGGCAGACGCCGTGACGGAAGAACTGGTTCAGCACGTGCTCGATGATATGCACTTAAAGGATGGCAGCGAAGTAGCGTTAATGATCAACGGCCAGGGAGCTACGCCTTTAATGGAGCTTTATATTGTGGCAAGAAAGGCTATTCAGCTGTTGAAAGACCGTGGTATTCACGTAAAGAAAACCTTTGTAGGAGAATATATGACATCGCTTGAAATGACAGGATGCTCGGTAACGATTTTAAACCTGGATGAAGAACGGAAACAACTGTTACTATCCGGCAGGGAGTGAAGCTTTCATGGAACTAAGCGCAGCAGTAATGAAGCAATGGGCACTACGAATCAATGCAAAAATGCAGGAGCATAAGGACAAGCTTTCCGAGCTGGATCAGGCCATCGGAGACGGAGATCACGGGCATAATATGGCCCGCGGCTTTCAGGAAGTAGCCAACAAAGTGGAAGACGCTTCCTACGATGATATTGGCGCAATGTATAAAGATGTGGCTTCTACACTCATTTCGAAAGTGGGAGGAGCCTCGGGGCCATTATACGGTACGGCATTTCTTAAAGCCGCCAATGCATGGAAGGGTAAAGACGTGCTTGACAGCGCAGCGTTGACCGAAGGCATCGAGGCCGCCGTCGGCGGTATCGAAACGAGAGGCAAGGCTTCCCTCGGGGACAAGACAATGCTCGACGTATGGATTCCTGTGCGGGATGAAATGAAAGAGCACGGCGCAGACGCAGAGAAGGCTGCCAAAACGGCTGCAAACGAAGCAGAAGCTACCATCGACCGAATTGCTAAAAAAGGAAGGGCTTCCTATTTAGGCGAGCGTTCGAAGGGGCATATGGACCCTGGAGCTTTTTCATCGCAGCTCGTTTTTGAAGCGTTGGCAGAAGTGTACAAAGAGGGGGCCTCTTAATGGCTAAAGTCAGCATCATCGTTATTTCTCACAGCAAAGAGCTCGCCGACGGCATCGTGGATCTCGTATCTCAGACGAAGCAGGAGGATGTTTCAATCGCTGCAGCGGGCGGAACTGAAGACGGAGAAATCGGCACAAGTGTAGACCGGATCACCGGCGCTGTGGAATCGGTTACGACGGAAGAGGGTGTGCTGCTTTTGTTTGATATTGGCAGTGCATTAATGAATGCGGAATTGGCTCTTGAAATGCTGCCGGAGCTCGAAGGTCGTATTACAATAGCTGATGCCCCGCTTGTGGAAGGAGCGTACATCGCTGCGGTCGAAGCAGGGATGGGAAAAACGCTTGAAGAAGTAAAAAAAGCAGCAGAGTCGGCAAAGGAATGGAAAAAAATCGAGGATTAATGAATAAAACCCTGCAGCCAGGCTTACGGCTGCAGGGTTTTCGTTGATAGAGAGTTTTATACAAGAATCCGAAATGCCCGGAGTGCTGAAGCCTCCGGGCATTTCAGGCTATGAGCTTGTTTTTGGCCTTGCATTTTTATAATAGGAGCCCTGAGAGGTTTTTTCTTTTTCGGCAGAAGGTGTTTTTGACGCTCGCGCTAGTAACACGTAGCTGAGTACTGCTGCAGCGTCTGCTCCAAAAATCACAATTCCCATCGGTACCGCTGTATGCTCTCCGGCGATGCCCACCAGCGGGGCCGAAGCCGCACCGAATAAAAATGGAAGCAGCCCGATTAATGCAGCAGCGCTACCGGCCCGGTGGCCTTGTTCTTCCATCGCAAGAGAGAACGAAGCTGTATTTACAAGCCCAAGGCTTGAAACGACGAAAAACATTGGAATGACGATAGCGGCAAGCGGTGCCTGAAGCACGGTCATTGTTAATAGGACGGAGCTTGAAATGAGGGTCAGCCCGAGCCCGAAGGTGAGTATTTTTCGTTCCGGTACAATGCCGGCGAGCCTGCCGGTGGTCTGCGATCCGATAATAATGCCGATTCCGTTAAGGGCGAATAAAAAGCCGAATGTTTGCGGCGAAGCTCCGTAAATGCCTTGATAGACAAACGGCGTGCCGGAAACATAAGCAAAGATGCCGGCCATTTTTAATCCCTGGGCAAGGGCGAAGCCCATAAACGAACGGTCCTTTAATAAGCTGCCAAAGGTACGTACGGTTTCTTTTATATCGCTGTCGGAACGATCATTTTCCGGGAGGGTTTCCGGAAGCAGGGATAAAACAATAATAAAGATAATAATTCCTATCGCGCTTAGTACGGCAAAGACGCCGTTCCATGTCGTAAAGTTAAGAATGGTTCCGCCAAGCACTGGGGCAAGTATTGGCGCAAGGCCGTTTACAAGCATTAACAGGGAAAAGAATTTTGTCAGTTCTTTCCCGGAATACATGTCCCGGACAATTGCCCGGGAAATAACGATGCCGGCCGAAGCTGAAAATCCCTGTAGAAAACGGCAGGCAATCAGAATCCAAATTGTCGGGGCGAATATACATAAAATAGAAGCAGCAATATAAATAAATAAGAAAACAGATAACGGTTTTTTTCTTCCATTCACGTCACTCATAGGGCCGACGATTAATTGGCCAAAGGCTAGGCCGAGCAGGCAGGCTGTTAAACTAAGCTGCACAAGCGACGCACTCGTATCAAGATCCTGTGCTATGGAAGGAAAGCTAGGTAAATACATGTCAATAGTCAAAGCGCCGAATGCAGCCAGTGAGCCCAGCAGAATCGCCAGGCCGAGCCGTTTTTTAGACGATACCGCCTGTGTGGAACTCATGATAAAATCTACTCCCTTGTTAAATGATTTATGTATTATAGGACACGTCTGTTTTTTGCACACAAGAGAGGATTCTAACATAGGGCATATAAAAAGAAAAGCCCGTTTTTAAGACGGACTTTTCCCGGATTTTGTTTCCATAGCAGCAAACAGCAGATGCCAGCACTCTGCAGCAAGAACGAAAAAAATAACAATAAGCGCTCCGGCCCATTCCTGAAAAAAGGCTACAGCAATGATTACGTACCACGAGCATCGAAGCAGGTGCTGAAGCGGCGGCATCCATAAAAAGCACAGCGGCCGGAAGAGAAGAAAAAAGGCAAAGCTGAACAGGAAAAATACATATTCCTGAGTCAAGTCTACGGCAAATACAGCACTTAACCCTTCATTTATTAAGGAAAAAAAGGAAAGACTCATCACGTTCCGCTACTCCTCGGTATCTGCAGGAAATCGGACGCCGATTTGTGCACGTATTTCATCAAGCACCTGCAGTACTTGAATAGAGCGTTCGATAGGAATGTGCCGCACATCTTCATCGGCGCACAGCTGGATAAAGGCCTGTATTTCGTGAGCCATGGAATCCTCCTGATTATTTTCCCAGAGGACAGTCGTTTCATCTTTTTTTGTAAGGGTCACCCGGTGCATGTGGTTAATATGGTTGATGGTGATCGTGCCGTCTTCGCCCTGCAGCTCCACCGGCTGGGTGGAAGCAGAAATTTTTGAATAGCTGACCACAGCCTGGGCATCGGAATAGCCTAAAAGAGCAGCGGCCTGGCCGTCGGCTCCGGTTTCAAGCAGATAGCCATGCGCCTGTACTGTATGCGGCATGCCGAGGAGTTCAAGGGCGGGGTGGAGGCAGTAGATGCCGATATCCATCGAGGCCCCGTTGGAAAGCTCGGGCTTAAAAGCGTTGAGCACGGTCCCCTCGCGGTAGGCGTCGTAACGGCTCGAATACTGACAATAGGAAATCGATGCCCGGCGGAGTTTTCCGATTTCGTCAAGGTGGTTCGAAACAGTCTCCCAGGCCGGGAAATACATGTTTTTGATCGCTTCCATAATAGTGACACCGTATTCTGAAGCAGCGGCAAGAAGCCGCTTTGCCTCTTCCGCATTAGAGCACATCGGCTTTTCACAGATGATGTGCTTGCCGTGCTGGATACCGGCCATAGCTATGGAAAAGTGATGTCTCGTAGGGCTTGCAATATACAGCGCTTCAACGTTTGTGTCCCGACAAAGCTGTTCTAAATCATCGTAAGCCGAAGGCGCATCGTACTGATCCGCAAGCGTTTGGGCACGCTCAATATTCCGCGAATATACCGCCTGCAGCTGAAAGCCTTCAAGAGAACTGCCGGCCTGAATAAAAGCTTCGGTGATCCAGTTTGTCCCCACGGTGGCAAAATTCATTATGTGAAACCTCCTTAAATGTCAACTGATCCTAAGAGTTTCCTTTTCTTTTCCGGTTCGTCCGTGTTTTTGCTTCCGCCTTTGGCATAGAAGCCCGCCGTTTTCGTTCCTCAAAAAAGAGAAAAAACTGGTCGTATGCCTCTACAGCAGCTGCAAAGCCAAGAATGAAGAAAATGGATCCGGCCTCCTGCAGCAGAACATAACCGAGGGCCGCGTACCACAGCATTTTTAACAGCCGGGCCGCTGCCGGTTTCCATAAAAAAAAGATAGGACGCAGTAAAAGATACAATAAAATAGCGAGAACAAATACAGCGATATTTTCGCCGAAGGTCCCCGGTACCCGGGAAATAATTTGATCGATGATTTGCCCGAACTCTGCTAAGCGTTCCTCCATTGGCTGCAGCTCCTTTAAGTAATGTAGATACAAATATTCATAACTGTATCGTAGCGGTTTTAGCTTCAAATGAACAGCCTTGAATCAAAAAAGTACAAATGATAAAAGCTCTCTTCCTGAAAAAGAAGAGAGCGTGAAATAAAAGATACACAAAAGTAAATTACGGACGGACAGGCCTCAGGTCTTCATTTTCCTGCAGGGAACAAATGTATTCGACCAACAGCTCGATAACATTTTCGATATCGTACATGCTGGCTGTCTCCACCGGGGCGTGCATATACCGTAGTGGAAGGGATACATTGACGCTTGGAATACCGTTGCCAGCAAGACGAATCCGGTCGGCGTCAGTACCGGTCACCCGCGGAGTGAGCTCGTATTGCACGGAGAGGCCGGCTTTTTTGGCCGCCTGCTCCAGTCCTTCATTAGCTGTCGGATGAATCGGAGCCCCTTTGGCAAGGACGGGACCGCCGCCGAGTGTTACTTCTGTTTCCTGATTCGGATTGGACCCGGGGTAATCATAAGCAAATGTAACGTCGAGGGCAATTGCTAAATCCGGACGGAGACCGGCGCCGGCAAAATGAGCCCCTCCCATGTTTGTTTCTTCGTTGACCGTGCTTACGCCATAGACGCCCACCGCCGGGCGTTTGTTGTGCAGACGGCGCAGAACTTCTGCAGTGATAAAGGCCCCTGTCCGGTTGTCGAGCCCCCGTCCGCTGAAACGATTGTTTAACAGCTTTTCGGGCGTGCGCTCATAAACGCCTGCATCGCCGACGGAAAGATATTTTTCTATTTCTTCTTTGCTATTAGCTCCAAAGTCTATGTATAGATCGGAAAAGGCGAAATCTTTTTTACTGCCGCCCTTGTGTTCCGCATTGACGCCCGTAACGCCGGTGATAGGTCCCTGCCTGCCCTGAAAAGTCACTTTCATTCCCAGTGCAGGTGCCTGGCTGATGCCGCCGAGCTTTTCCACCCGTACGAAACCACTGCTGTCGATAGACTTTACAAGAAAGCCGATCTCATCACAGTGCCCGGCTAAAAGTACGTGAAACGGGGCTTCCGGATTGATGGTGCCCCAGGCATTGCCTATCGTGTCTGTGTGAACTTCATCCGCATACGGAGAGACGTACTGAAGCCACTTACGCTGAATAGCCATTTCGTGACCGGATGGAGAGGGAGTTTGGAGCAGGTCGTATAAAAACTGTTCAGATGATTCCTTCATAAGTTTTCCTCCTTGAAAGTACAATTTATTACAGCATCCCGTTTTTCGGCTTTGTCGTCAACTCCTGTTCCTGAAGCCCCAGGCGCCTACTTGTAGTGACCACCGATTTTTTCTGCGCGGGCAAGGGCCTGGCCGCCGGGAAGAAGTGATGAGGCCTGGAGCACAGCTGCCGGTCCGTACCGGTCTTTGAGGGCATCGATCGTTTTGTTTAAATCTTCCCGGTGCTCTTTTTCGGAAAACAAATCCAACTGCATAAATTGATTGCTTTCAAGCTGCTGCAGGCTGACGCTCAGTCCCCGGACCGGGTAGTGTGTCCAATGTTTACGAAACACGGAGGCGGCAGCTTCGTAGATGGCTTTGCCGTCATTAATCGGTTCGGCCTGGGAGGCCTGCCGCTGAAAATGAAGAGAATTGCCGTTATCATGACCTTCGGCTCCTACGGTGACTGTCCAGCCGCTGCAGCCCTCTGCCCGGGCCCGGCGTCCAACCTCTTCACTCAGTTCGCGAAGCACGACGCTGATATCATCCCAGCTCGAGTAATCACATGGCAGAGTCATATGGTGGCCGACAGCCTTTCGGTGCGTATGAGTGCCGGGAGAGACAGGGGGAGGATCAATGCCGTTCGCTGTCTGCCATAGAAGCTCTCCGTTCAAACCAAAGCGGTGCCGCAGCTCTTCCACAGGGTAGGCAGCGAGGTGGCCGGCTTTTCGAATTCCCATCTGCCGCAGGTGTTTTTCCATCCGGCGCCCGATTCCGAACAGATGATTCACAGGCAGAGGCCAAAGTGTGGAAGCCAGCTGTTCCTGCTTCAGGGTGAAAATCCCATCGGCCGATTTTTTGGCAAAATGGTCACAGGCCATTTTGGCGAGAACCTTGGTTGCTCCAATGCCGGTCCGGGGATAGACGCCGAAGGCCCGAAGAAGATGCCGGTTGACGAACAGTGCTGCCTGCTCCGGTGTGGAAGCCGTATGTTTGTATGTATGGGTCATATCTGCAAACAGCTCGTCCACGCTGTAGGGTTCTACTTTATCAGTGTAAGCTTCAAGCGCTGTGGCGATTTGTACAGAAATTTTTAAATAAAGCTCCATGCGCGGAGGGATAACAACGAGCCCAGGGCACTTTTGCTGTGCTTCTCCAAGTGTTTCGGCTGTTTTTACTCCTTCGCGTTTAGCAATAGGGCAGGCAGCCAGAATCACCCCGCTCCGGATGGACGGATCGCCGGCTACGGCTGTTGGTTTATGCTGAAGGTTAGAATAATACAGTTTTTCAACATTGGCGTAGAACGACTGCATGTCGATAAGAAAAATAACCCGCTCCACGGCCCAGCCCTCCTTCGGTGAAACAATTGTTTCTTTCTATAGAGTATACCTCAAATTAAATATTTTAAACGAACAAACGTTCTTATTTTTGGTAAAAAACCAGGCCCTGATTCAGGGCCCAGCATATGCATTATGAAGAAGGAAGACCCCTTTTTTGTACGAGAGTGTTATTAAATCGCTCGAGCAGCTGGGCAAATTGATCGCGCTCTTCCTTATCCCAGTCAGCCAACAGGCTGTCATACATATGAATCCGTTCCTGCTTCAGCGTATTGATTGCCTCGATTCCTTCGTTCGTAATAAAAATCTGGTTGACTCGTTTGTCGTGATGATCCGGCCGGCGGGAGACAAAACCTTTTTTCTCCAGCGAGTGAATCTGACGACTGAGCGTCGAAATATCGAGGAGAAAGTGATCAGCTAGTTCACGTGCAGAACGGGGGCTCTGCTGGTGCAGTACCTGAAGAATCAAATAAGCGGAACGATCCAGGCTGCTTGCCTGACTGTCAAGCGTTCGTTTAAAATCCGCCCGGCGCATTAACGTCACCACGCCGGTTTCAATTAGTTCGAGCATTTCCTTATCATGTTCGTTCATCGGGGCCCTCCAATTCCAGTCGGTCTTTTTCTCTATTGTAATATAGATCAGGGCCGAAAAAAGAGATAAGCGTAAAACGATGTATATAAAACGAAAATGACATACGTTTTTTTCTAGTCGGCTCGCTGCATAGCCCTTCTTTCAGCATATTCGAGGCATTTTTCGCAGACAAATACTTTTTCCTCCTGTTTTGTGAAGTACGGACGCATATAAGGAGTTTTTGAGCTGCAGTAGTAGCAGCGTTTTGAGAAAGAAAGGCTTTTTATCCATTGCTTCAGCAACAAGATTCCCCCCTTTTTTGTATTGGGATGTATGTTTACGATAAGAGAAAGGGAGGGTGAATGCGAACGATTTGCTTATGAAAACCAAAAAGTGCCCACTCTGCTTTTATATGAATTTATATAATTATTCAATAAAATAACACTTCAATTCATGAATGAAATCTTTCATTTTCGGGAAAAAGACTGTTAATGAAGACTAAGAAGAAGGTGATCAGTGTGACAAAAAGATTAGACCGTGAACAATGGAGTGTTTTTCAAAGCGAGCTCTATCAAACAAATACGACTGTCGTAATGACAGATGATTTGATATTAATAACAGATCCTACATGGCTCCCGGCCGAAATTGAGGAAATAAAGAATTTTGTCGAAGAGCGAAAAAAAGATCAGCCGGTATATCTGCTGCTGACTCATTCGGATTTCGATCACATTATCGGAGCCGGGGCTTTTCCGGAAGCAACTATCATTGCTTCCCGTGGGTTTAATGCGAGGTCGGATAAAGAAGAAATTGTGCAGGAAATGAAAGAGTTTGACAGTGCATACTATATTCAACGCAGTTATGAAGCCGTGTATCCGAAGCCGGATATTATTGTTGACTCGGATGAGCAGGTACTTGAAGAAGGAGAAACTAAAATTACGTTCTACCTGGCCCCGGGTCATACCGTGGATGGACTGGCAGCTGTCGTAGAGCCGCTCGGTCTTTGTATCGCCGGGGACTATTTAAGCAATGTAGAGATCCCGATTATTGAATATCACAGCGAGTCCTACCAGTTTACGCTAAAGAAGCTGGATGAGCTCTGGAGAGACGGCAAATACAATACCGTGGTGCCGGGACATGGCCTGGTTGCCTCGAAGCCGGAAGAAATAGAGAAGCGTCTCCGGGATTCAGAATGGTATATTGAAAATACAAAGAAATCGTTGGAAGATCCATATGTGGAGAGCGCCATTTTTGCATTTATTGACCGTCATAAATTTGAAGAACCGTTAAAGCAGGCCCACGAAGATAATAAAGAACAATTAAAAACGGAAAGATAGAGAAAACTGGCTGCTCTGTAAAAGGGCAGCCAGTTTTTGGTTTGATATTTCTTATTCGGAGGATTCGGTTTGGTTACGCGGAAGAATCAAAACCTCCACGCGTCTGTTCTGGGCACGGCCTTCTTCGGTATCATTAGAAGCAACCGGTTCAAACTCGCCGAACCCTTTAGCACTGAAATCCCTTGGGTCAAGGTCAGGATTTTCGAGCACAATTTCCATAAAATGCACCGCCCGCATGACGCTGAGTTCCCAGTTTGTGCTGAAGTCCGCATTCGCGATAGGGGTGTCATCCGTATGGCCGCTGATAATAATGTTGCGCGGGGGATTTAATACAAGCAGCTCGGACATATCCTCGGCCGTTTCCAGAGCCTCTTCGCGTATTTCTGCTTCCCCAACATTGAACAGAATGTTGTCTTTAATGGAAAGGAGCAGGCCGTCATCGGAGAGGCGGGTCGTAAACTGGCCCTCAAGTCCCCGTTCATCAATAAAGCCTTCGACTCTCTCCTGAAGCTCGGCAAGTTCGTTTCGATCCTCGGCTTCTTCGGTGACTGTGGCTGGAGGAGGACTTTCATCGATATTATCTTCGGCATTCAGTTCTTCTACGGAGGTTCCGGATTCGTTGATGCCACTTCCGCCAGTGAAAACAGAGTTAAAGGAATCGGAAATCTGGTCAAATTTCCGGGCGTCCACCTCACTTGATGCAAATAATACGATAAACAGCGCAAGCAGCAGGGTTAAGAGGTCTGCGTAAGGGAGAAGCCACGCTTCACTGACGTGTTCTTCCTCTTCCTTTTTCCGCTGCCGCCGCCTAGCCATTTTCGGTACCTTCTTTCCATTCGGTTTCCTGGGCCGCTTCCATAATCTTTTCACGATCCTTCGCCGGGACGTACATTAGAAGCTTTTGTTCAATCGTTTTTGACGGCTGCCCTTCCTGAACCGATAATACACCTTCTATCATCACACTGCGGACATGGATTTCGTGCTTGGATTTGCGCTTGAGTTTATTGGCAAAAGGGTGCCAGAGTACGTAGCCGGTGAAAATACCGAGAAGGGTGGCTACGAAGGCAGCACTGATTGCTTCCCCGAGTTTATCGATGTCAGACATGTCGGCAAGCGCCGCAATGAGACCGACCACAGCGCCAAGAACACCGAGTGTAGGAGCGTAGGTTCCTGCCTGGGTAAAAATAGAAACGCCTGTTTGATGACGGGATTCAATGGCTTCGAGCTCTTCGCTCATAATGTCACGGATAAAATCTGAATTCTGCCCGTCCACCGCCATTGTCATGCCGTTGCGGAGAAAGGGATCCTCGATGTCCTGTACCTCCCCTTCGAGAGCCAGAAGGCCTTCTTTTCTTGCTGTCTGTGCCCAGTTGGAGAACATGGGCACAAGCTGGGCGACGCTCCATTCGTGTTGGTTTTTAAATAAAACACCGAAAAGCTTCGGCACGTTTTTTAGTTCGTTACCAGGGAAAGCAATTACTACAGTGGCAATCGTGCCTCCAAAAATAATTAATAGAGCGGCCGGATTCAGTAAAGAAATGAGCTCCATTCCTTTAATGGCGATACCGCTCATGATAGCTGCGAATGCTATTATAATACCGATGATTGATGCCTTATCCATACGTATCAATCCTTTTATGTTTGATTCTATTGTTTATATCGGCGCTTGAGATGCTAACATAAAGACGGATAGAAAAATTCTTAAGGAAGTAAGGAATAATTAACTAGGCAGACAGTCTCGAAAATACGAAAAGCATGAAGATCGCCTTGAATGGCAGAGAAAGGATGCACATGATGAAAAAATGGATGATCGTTGCAGGAATCTCAGGGCTTTTGGCCAGCGCTGGCTGTGCAAATAACGGTAACGGAGACAACGGGACTGATGAAACTGAAGAAACCTCTTCGGACGCTTCAGAGGAAAATAACGAAGAGAGTCAGGAAGAAACAGAGAGCGATGCAGAAGAAGAGACAGAGGAAGCAGAGAGTGACGAACAGTCAGATGCAGGAGAGAACCCACCTGAGAGAGGAGAAGACGGGGATTTGGAGAATCCTTCGGCTACAGATGCATTAATTAACCGGGAATACCACTTGCCGTCAGATTACGAGCCGGAAAACCTAGTAATACCGGACGTGGCTTTTCCATTTGAGGGAGAACCCCAGAAAAAGTATATGAGAGAGGAAGCGGCAGCGCAGCTTGAAAGCATGTTCACGGATGCTGAAGAAGAGGAAATTGAGCTTTCGGCTGTGTCGGGATACCGTTCGTATGACCGCCAGGAAAGTATATTTGCAGCCAACGCGGAAGAAGACGGGGAGGAAGAAGCGAACAAATATAGCGCAAGGGCCGGAGAAAGTGAGCATCAAAGCGGGCTGGCTATGGACGTGAGTACTTCATCTGTCGGCTATTCGTTAACGACAGATCTCGGTGATACGGAAGAAGGAGAATGGCTTGAAGAGAATGCGCATGAATATGGCTTTGTAATACGTTATCCGGAAGATAAAACGGATATTACCGGCTATCAGTATGAACCCTGGCACGTGCGATATGTAGGAGAAGATTTAGCCGGAACGCTTCACGAAAATGACTGGGTGCTGGAAGAGTATTACGGAGAAGAGCTCGAAGAAGAGTCATCAAACAGCGAAGAAGACAAATAAAGCCGGGGGGTGCCCCCAGGCTTTATTTTTAATCTTCATCGATTGTCGGCAGCTCGGTTTTTGCAATTTTTTCATCCAACGCTTCGTAATCGTAGTACGAAATAGTACGGTACAGCTCTTCACGTGTCTGCATATCCTCAAGCATATCTTTTTGGGTGCCTTTATCGTGAATTTCCTGAAAAACCCGTTCGACGGCTTTGGCTGCGGCCCGCAGTGAAGTAACCGGGTAGATGATCATATTAAACCCCCATGATTCGAACTGGTCCGCATGATAATACGGTGTGCGGCCAAACTCGGTCATGTTAGCAAGGAGCGGCGTGCCACTGAGGCTCTCCCCGGCCCGGCGGAAATCCTCCTCGGCGGAGAGAGCTTCCGGGAAGATGCCGTCTGCGCCGGCTTCCCGGTAGAGAGCAGCCCGCTCCATAGCTGCGTCTATCCCCTCCACGCCCCTAGCGTCGGTACGGGCAATAACGGCGAGTGTCGGGGCAACTTCTTTGATAACTTTAATCTTTTGAACCATTTCTTCAGCCGATACCAGCTTTTTGCCATTTAAGTGCCCGCATTTTTTGGGGAGGTCCTGGTCTTCAATCTGTACGGCGGCTACCCCGGCTTCGGTCATTTCCCGGGCGGTGCGTGCTACATCAAGCACCCCGCCAAAGCCGGTATCAATATCAACGAGCAGCGGAAGCTTTGCTGCGCGGATAATATCCCGGGCCCGTTCAGCAACTTCATGGGAATGAATGATTCCAAGATCCGGCAGGCCCCGGCTCGCTGTATAGGCAGCGCCGGATAGATATAAAATATCAAAGCCGGTGTCCCTGGCAATCAGTGCAGACATGCTATCATGAACACCAGGAATTTTTACCACCGGCTTCTGCTTAATACGGTCACGAAATAATTGGGCGAGTTCTTTTTGGGAAACAGGTTCTTCGGTTAACCAACTCAATGTATTTCCTCCTTTTAGTAAACCCAGTCTGACATAAAGTGATGAACAGGAGTTTCTGCCAGCCGGTCATGGTCAAGCATTTGTTCCAGAAGCAGGGAGGCCTGTTTCGGCGGGTAGTGGGCATTCAGATTCTGCCGGCATTTTTCGATAATCTGCGGCTTTGCCTCTTCCCGGCGGCGCTGGTGGCCGAGCGGGTATTCCACTTCTGCTGGAGCTGTACTTGTGCCGTCCATGAAATGAACCTGCACCTGGTTGGGAATGGAACGCTTAGACGGATCCAAATAATCTTCGGTGTACTGTTTGTTTTCTTTCACGATCATTTTGTTCCGGAGCTGGTCAATAACAGGGTTTGCGGCAGCAGAATCTTCATAGTGATCAGCGTCAAGCCGGCCGAAGATCAAGCCGACGGCTGTCATATACTGCAGACAGTGATCCCGGTCCGCCGGATTTTGCAGAGGGCCGGTTTTATCAATAATACGGATAGCAGCTTCATGAGTAACGATATCGATGCGTTCAATATCCTGCAGCCGTTCTTTTACATCCCGGTGCAGTTCAATAGCGGCTTCCACAGCGGTTTGGGCATGGAATTCAGCCGGGAAGGAGACTTTGAACAGGACGTGTTCCATCACGTAAGCATCCATCTTTGGTACAGACAGCTCTTCTCCATTCATCATTACATCCTGAAAGCCCCAGCCTTTGGCAGAAAGAGCTGTAGCATACCCCATTTCGCCTTTGACAGCCATTAAAGCGAGGCGGACTCCCCGGCTGGTGGCATCACCGGCGGCCCAGGATTTTCGGGAGCCGGCGTTAGGATAATGGCGGTAAGTGCGAAGACTGGAGTTATCCACCCAGGCGTTGGATAAGGCGTTAATCATCTCCTGTTTACTGCCGCCAAGCATATGGGTGACCACCGCTGTCGTAGCTACTTTAACGAGAAGCACATGGTCAAGCCCGACCCGGTTGAAGCTGTGATTTAAAGCGATGGATCCTTGAATTTCATGGGCTTTCACCATAGCGGTTAAAACTTCGTTCATCGTCAGAGGCTCCCTGCCTTCTGCCACGCGCTGCCGGCTTAGATAGTCTGCGGTGGCAAGGATGCCCCCGAGATTATCTGAAGGGTGACCCCATTCTTTGGCAAGCCAGGTATCGTTATAATCGAGCCAGCGGATCGCGCAGCCAATATTAAAAGCAGCATGTACTGGGTCGAGTTCAAACTGGGTGCCCGGCATGCGGGCACCGTTTGGAACGATCGTGCCCGGAACGATAGGGCCCAGGTGCTTAGTGCACTCCGGATATCTTAATGCCAGGATCCCGGCCCCTAACGTATCCATTAATACATAGCGGGCGGTGTCATACGCCTCGCTGCTTGAGATTTTCTGATCATATACATAATCGGCAATGTCGGTCAGTAAAGCATCTGTCTGCTGCATCGTCTGGTTCATCCTCATTTCCTCCTTCAGGTTAACGTAATGCCCCGTGGCCCGGTGTAATTGACTCTCGGGCGGAATAAACGGTTATTGCTGTGTTGCTCGATCACGTGGGCTCCGAGTCCGGCTGCCCGTGATGCAAAAAAGATAGGCGTGTACAGGTCAATTGGGATACCGAGCAGATAATACACCGGCGCTGCGTAGTAGTCGAGGTTTGGATGCAGCCCTTTTTCTTCTGCAATAAGTTCTTCACCACGTATGCACATATCATACAGGTCCATGCGATCCTGCTTTTCCGCGAGTAGGTGCAGCGATTTTTTCATCAGTTGGGCGCGCGGGTCCATTTTTTTCATATACACCCTGTGGCCAAATCCCATGATTCGTTCTTTGTTAGCTAGTTTTTCACGAAAGAGCCGCTCGACTCCGTCCGGGGTGCCGGCTTCGAGCAGGAGATGCATAACGGCTTCATTGGCTCCTCCGTGCAAAGGCCCCTTCAGAGAAGCCACCGCACCTGTGAAGGCACCATACATATCGGCCTGTGTGGAGGCAATCACCCGGGCTGCAAAGGTGGAATTCGGCATTTCATGCTCAATGTAAGCCACAAGAGACTGATCAAACACTTCAGTTTCCAATGCTGTCGGCGTTTTCCCAGTGAGCATGTGAAGCATATTGGCGCTAAAAGACATCGCAGGGTCTGGAGAAATTAGAGGTTCCTGCTGCTGTGTACGGTAACTGCCAGCCATGATGGCGGGTATAGCCCCCAACAGTTTAACCGCTTTTTCCTGATTGGCTTCTGTAGAATGGTTATGCATATGCTTTTCTGATCCGGCAAGCAGGGAAATACCGGTACGGAGCATATCCATGGCGCTCATCGAAGCAGGAAATAATGAAAAGGAAGAAGTCAGGGCTTCCGGCAGATCGAGCTGTTGATAAAGGTGGTCCTGGAACGACTCCTTCTCCGGTGCTTTTGGAAGAGATCCGTAAAGAAGCAAATGAGCAACATCCAAAAAATGACGGTTTTCAGCTAATTCAATTAGATCGTATCCGCGTATAACAATTTGTTCCTGATCGACATCAAGATAAGAAATCGACGTCTCGGCGGCAATAACACCTTCGAGTCCGGGGCTGTACTCGTTTTCTGCAGACATAGTGGTGCCTCCTTTATTTTTAAAGCGTTTTCAAAAACGGTTAAAAACATAAGCTGCTTCTTTGTATAATTGTATACAATTATTTGGAAAAAGGCAAAACCCTTTTCGCCAGGCTGCTAGAAAGAAGAAATATGAAACTCAAGCGTTTCTTTCGTAGAGGCTAAGCTTCTGCGAATATGGGCACGCATGTAATACTCGGCCGCCGGGCCGTCTTTTTGTTCGATAGCAGCCAGGATTTTTTCGTGTTCAGATACTGGAGTGTCGATTGTATAATCAGGATGCCGGTACCCGCTGAGTCGCCGGTATCTTTCAAGGCGGCTGTTTAGCTGGTTTAAAAACTGAACTGCCGTAGGCGAAGCGTGTTCATATAATAAATGATGGAAGCGACTGCCATACGTAATGGAAGTGAATCGCTCATCTGCTTCAGCCATATGAAGAAGCGCTTCTTTCATAGCTGCTACAGCCTCAGAGGATGCCCGCATGGCAGCTTCTTTAGCCACAAGCCCTTCGAGTGCTTCCCGGACAGCAAAAATATCGACGGCTTCTTCGATGCTGAGCGCCTGGACTTCCATACGCCCATTCGCTTTTTTTACAATTAATCCTTCGAGCTCGAGACGGTAGAGCGCCTGACGGAGCGGCGTACGGCTTACTGCGATTTCTTCAGTTAACTGTTCCTCGCGAAGCGCCTGCCCCGGGGAATATTGAAATTCAATAATGTTCTGCTTTAAAGCTTCGTAGGCTAAATCGCTTACGGATACACGGCGTCTCTGCACAGGCCACCGCTCCCTTCGGTTTGATTTTATCTATTATAGCAAAAAAGAGACCGGCAGCGGGCCGATCTCTTTATTCAGGATTCTTTTCCGACTGTGGTGCGACCCGGAAGGCACGGAAGGTGTACGTAAACATAGCGAGGGCGAACAGGGAAATAAGGGTCAGAGCTAGATAAACGTTAGAATAAATGGCACTGCTGCCTCCAGAAGCAAATGGGTTCAACGAAGTGTTCACGCCCTGAATTTCCAGCACAGCTCCAAAGATTGCGCTGCTGAAGGCTCCGGCCATGAAGTTCATCAGGTTGAACATGCCAATGCCGACGCCTGTTTCGTTTTCTTCAAGAACAGAAGACAAAATATTGGCAGTCGAACTCTGGATAAGGGGAAAGCCTATATAGGCGATGATTAGGACGACAGAGACAGCTACCGCGGAAACGCCGGCAAACCCGGAAAGCAGCATTGTGCCAAAAGCAATGAAAACCAGGGCGGCGATAACGACTACTTTTGGACCGTGACGGTCTGCAAGATCGCCCCCGGTGCGTCCGAGAAAGCCGGCAAGGATGGCTCCCGGAAAGATAACAAGGCCAATCTGCGTAGTGGAAAGTTCATACAGCTCTCTGGTCATCAGCGGAATGATAAACAAAAGGCCGAACATGCTGCAGACGCCAAGAAAGCTCGTCAAAATAGTAACAGTATAGTATTTGTTTTTCAAAAGGGACGGGCGGATAAACGGATCATCCGCTTTCGCCGTCCGAACAGAGAAAACAGCCATAAAGACAATAAACATAAGCAGAAAAATCCATTGAAGGGTAGTGACAAAAAGTAAAATCCCGGCTATGGCTGCTCCGAAAAGAGCGGCGCCTAAATAATCGATAAAGCCGGAGCGTTTTTCTTCATCCGGCAGCCATTTTCTAAGAAAAGGCAGAGCTAAAAGCGATAAAATAGAAAATAAAAACAAATAACGCCAGCTGAGCCATCCCCCGAGCAGCCCGCCAACAATTGGCCCCACACCGGAAGCGAAGGCTACTGTGGAAGAAATAAGACCAAAGACGCGGCCTTTATCCTCCGGGAAAAAGCGGGCAGGTATCACAAACCCGAGTGCGGGAATGGTTGCTCCGCCTGCCGCCTGAAGCACCCGGGCGACGAGAAGCATGGCGAAGCTTTGAGAAAAAAGGCCGAGCGTTGCACCGGCGGCGAAAAGGATGATGCCGAAGGTAAGCAGAGCTTTAATAGAATAAAAGTCTGCTAATTTTCCATACATCAAGGCTCCGATAGCGTAGACCATAATGTACGAGGTAAGTACCCAGCTGACCTGGGAGGAAGGGATACCGAAATATGACTGGATATCCGGGATCGCTACGTTAAACATGGTACCGTTCATAACTGCAATAGTTAAAATCAAAGCCACCAGAAAAATAAGCTTCTTTTTCTGGGCCGGACCGACGTGTAAAGATTCATTCGCCATAAAATTTCACGCTTTCTATTGTTAGTTTCAGGGAAGTTGGTTTTGTATGGAACTATCATATATTAACTGAAACAAAACCTGGAAACAAATATAATGAACGAGGGGGGCCAGACGCTTCGGGGGAATCACAAAGTCGTCATTCTCGTCTTTAAGATTATGTGATAATATAAAGTGGTGGATTTGTGTATATGAAAAATTGCTGAGAAGTGTATCTCAGCTGACTTTTTACTGTGTTATAAAGATTTATTACATAGAATATGGCTATAAATGGCAGGTCTGCATCGAGCAGAATATAGAAAAATTAGAATAGGAGAGTCTCACTGTGTATATAGATATAGATGGGATTAACGTGAACTACCATGTGTCCGGCGAAGGGGAAGACGTCGTCTTATTACATGGATGGGGCGCAAACATTCAAGCGTTTGCCCCAGTGCATCAATCACTGGAAAAGAACTTCCGGGTCTGGTCGATTGATTTTCCAGGCTTCGGTCAAAGCGAAGAGCCGCCTGAATCCTGGACAGTCAGTGACTATACCGAAATGCTGAAAAAATGGCTGCAGAAAACCGGTATAGATAATCCGATTCTTATCGGCCACTCCTTCGGGGGCCGGGTATCAATTAAGTACGCAGCAGATAACCCGGTGAAGAAAATTATTCTGGTGGACAGCGCTGGTGTAAAACCGAAACGAAAGCTGAAATATTACGTGAAGGTATATACGTATAAAACCTTTAAAAAGCTGCTGAAGCTGCCGGGGCTAAAAAACCGTGAGCAGGAAATTTTAGATAAAGTCAAAGGCCGGGTCGGATCGACAGATTATCAAAATGTTTCCGGGGTGATGCAGCAGACGATGGTGAAGGTAGTCAATGAAGACCTGCAGCACCATTTTGAGCATGTAACGCCTCCGGTGCTGCTCGTATGGGGAGAAAATGACGAGGCAACTCCTGTATCGGATGCCAGGATCATGGAGCAGAAGATGCCAAATGCGGGCCTTGTCGTACTGCGCGGGGCCGGCCATTATTCGTACATTGACAATTTAAATGAGTTTTTAATTATTATCGATCACTTTTTAAGAAACGAAGATCAGGAGGCCGCACAGCATGATTAACACTATATTAGCGATTTTATACCTGGCGGCTTGGGCATTCTACACTGTGCGCTTTACGAAACGAAGCACACACATGCTTCAGCAGAATTCTTACAAGAATGAACGCTTCTGGGGCTGGATTAAAAGTCACGCTTCGAGGGCGTTCCCAATCCGGAATACGATCGGCCTTGCAGCTGTTGTGCCGTTTCTTTTCGGAGCAGAAGCACTAGGTCTGATTATTGGTTTTCTTTACTTCTTGTTTATGGCTCTGACGATGCCGCAGTTGAAGGAGAAGAAGGCGCTGGTAGTCACGGCGCGGGTGAAACGGCTGTTTATCACGATCGGTATTCTCTTTGCACTGTTTACTGCAGCAGGGCTTCTGCTCGGTAACACGGCTTTATTTTATACGTATGGATGGCTCGTATTTTTGACAGTCATTGCGACGATTCTTACGTATTTTATTACCATGGGCGCGAACTATATTAACTATCCAATGGAGCGGAAAATTAACCAGCATTACGTCAATGATGCAGAACGAATTATTAAATCGATGCCGGACCTTGAAGTTATAGGCATCACAGGGAGTTACGGGAAAACAAGCACGAAGCATATGCTTGAAACCGTACTTTCCTCTGAATTTAATACGCTCATGACACCGGAAAGCTACAATACACCGATGGGTGTGACGAAAACGATCCGGACAATGCTGAGGCCTTACCATGAAATCTTTATTGCTGAGATGGGTGCGAAAAGACCGGGAGACATTGAAGAAATCTGTGACATTGTGCACCAACGGTACGGCGTTTTAACTGCGGTAGGCGAACAGCACCTCGAAACATTCAAAACGCTTGATAATATTAAAAAAACCAAATTTGAAATTGTCGAAACGCTGCCGCAGGAGGGTACTGCTTTTGTGAACAAAGACGATGAAAATATTATGAGCTACGAGCAGCAGAACCAATGCCGGACGATTTACTACGGCATCGATGCTGAGGATCTGCACTACCGGGCTAAAAATATTGGATACTCTTCCAAAGGGACGTCATTTACCGTGGTGAAATATGACGGCACTACTGCAGAGATTCAGACCAAGCTGCTCGGACGCCATAATATTTATAATATTTTAGCTGCCGTGGCTATCGGTTCCGAAAAAGGCATCTCGTTTGAAAAAATAGCGAGAGCACTGCGGAAAGCACAGCCGGTGGAACACCGTCTGGAGCTGAAAAAAACGAACGGAAACATTACGATTGTTGATGACAGCTTTAATTCCAATCCGGTTGGCTCTAAGATGGCTATGGAAGTATTGAGTCATATGCCGGAATACAAAATTGCCATTACGCCAGGAATGGTTGAGCTTGGGGAAAAAGAATACGAATTAAATAAAGCGCTCGGTACTTATATGGCAGATGCGTGTGATTTCATTATTCTGGTCGGGAAGAAACAGACTGTACCGCTTCAGGACGGATTAAAAGAAAAAAATTATCCGGAAGAGCAGCTGTACGTTGCCTCAGATCTTCAGGACGCTTTGGCGAAAATGAACGAAATTGCCACCCGGCCATCTGTGGTACTGCTTGAAAATGACCTTCCGGATTCATTCAACGAGTAAAGACATAGGGAGTGGAATAATATGAAAACGAGAATAGGAGTATTTTTCGGCGGCATCTCTGTGGAACACGAGGTTTCTGTCATTTCAGCTGTACAGGCTATGGAATCCATGGATGAAGACCGGTACGAAATTGTTCCGATTTATATCAGTAAAGAACGCAAATGGTATACAGGCGATATTTTAAGGGACATTGAAGCCTACAAAGACATGTCGAAATTACTGAACGAGGCTCAGCAGGTGCTTATTACGTATGGAGAAGAAGACAACGTTGTCCTTCAGAAAAAGCCTGCACCTAAATTTGGTAAAAAAGAAGTGGCGGCCATTGATGTTGCTTTTCCAATTGTTCACGGGACATTCGGCGAAGACGGGGCGCTTCAGGGACTGTTTGAGCTTTACGGCCTGCCTTACGTTGGCTGCGATGTAGCCTCTTCGGCCATAGGCATGGATAAGGTGATGATGAAACAGATTTTGAGAGACTCCCGTCTGCCGGTACTAAATGATGTCTGGTTCTACAGCAACCACTGGGCAGAGGATACTGAAAGTGTCCTTGCTATGATTGAAGAAAGTGTTCCTTATCCGGTAATTGTAAAGCCGGCTAACCTTGGTTCAAGCGTCGGTATCGGGACAGCAAAAAACCGGGAGGAACTGGAGCAGGCGGTGGAAGAAGCCACTGAATTCGCAGGAAAAATTCTGGTGGAGAAAATGCTCGAAGGCATGACAGAGGTGAACTGCTCTGTTGTTGGCGACTACGAAGACGTAGAAGCATCGGTGATTGAAAAGGTGCTCAAAACAGATGAAATATTGAGTTATAAAGACAAATATCAGGGCGGCAAAAACGGTAGTTCGTCCAAGGGGATGGAAGCGACAGACCGGGAGATCCCGGCGCCCATTACAGAGGAAAAAGCAGGCGAAGTACGGGAGCTGGCTAAAGATACGTTCCAAATTCTCGGCTGCAGTGGGGTCTCCCGAATCGATTTCCTGATTGAGGACAGCACCGAAACAGTATTTGTGAATGAAATCAATACGATTCCGGGCTCACTTTCCTTCTATTTGTGGGATCCGGCTGGGAAAAGCTACAGCGAATTGATTCATCAGTTGATTCAACTGGCATTAAAACGGAAACGAGAAAGAGAAAGACTGACGTTTTCGATCGATTCCAACCTGTTTTCTCTTCAAAGCGGCCAGGGAAGTAAAGGCGGCACAAAAACAGGCTCTGTATCCAATCGCCAATAATTGTTCAGCCGGCCTGATGACACAGGCCGGCTTTTTATATGCTGACAAAACAAAATAGAAAAATATCAAACTTTTTCGAATATAGTAATTTGGTTGCAAGAGAGAAAAAAATGCTTTAGAATACTTTATTGTAGCAATGAAAGAAAACTTTAATTCAGCTTACGGCCCGTTGGTCAAGTGGTTAAGACACCGCCCTTTCACGGCGGTAACACGGGTTCGAATCCCGTACGGGTCACCATACATAAAGCTGTTTTTGCCGCAAGGCATGTAGTGAGTTTTCCACACGCCGGTCTAGCTCAATTGGTAGAGCAACTGACTTGTAATCAGTAGGTTGGGGGTTCAAGTCCTCTGGCCGGCACCACGTGGAGGGGTAGCGAAGTTGGCCAAACGCGGCGGACTGTAAATCCGCTCCTTCGGGTTCGGCGGTTCGAATCCGTCCCCCTCCACCATTAATCCGAGCCATTAGCTCAGTTGGTAGAGCATCTGACTTTTAATCAGAGGGTCGGAGGTTCGAATCCTCCATGGCTCACCATTGTAATTATCCAAGCTTTGAACTGCGGAAGTAGTTCAGTGGTAGAACACCACCTTGCCAAGGTGGGGGTCGCGGGTTCGAATCCCGTCTTCCGCTCCATTATTTGACGAGCAGGATAAGCAGTGATAGTATGAAAAGTATTGATTTGTATATAGATTGTGCGGGTGTAGTTTAGTGGTAAAACCTCAGCCTTCCAAGCTGATGTCGTGGGTTCGATTCCCATCACCCGCTCCATTTTTGTTAGATCAAATATGCTCAGGGGGCCTTAGCTCAGCTGGGAGAGCGCCTGCCTTGCACGCAGGAGGTCAGCGGTTCGATCCCGCTAGGCTCCACCAAACAACATGAACGCGTTCAGCCTGAAGGGCTGATTTTTTTATGTCAATTTTAAGGCTTTTAACCCTCCGGGGATGAATGTCTGAAGGAATCATGGTAGAATACGCGGGCATAGAAGAACTCTTATGCATTTACGAGGAGTGCATAAGAGTTCTACGGGATATAAGCTCATATTTATTTAAAAGAACATCAAGTTCCTTACTTAAAGCCAGGACATCATCCGAAATCAGGGAAGCCGTATGATCGGAAGTCAGTTGATGGAGTCTGTCTCTTGTTTGTTCTATCTCCTGCCGTAAATATTGTTGAGACAAACGTTCTTCACCTCCTATTTGGTTCGTGTTTACATTATTACCCATTTTAACTCATTTTCAAAGGTATTTATGCCATATTTTCCAAAATGTGACTATGGTTCTAGAGGGTGCATAAATAGTAATATGGATAAAGATGGGGGATGAAAACCGTGTTACAATTGGGTGAATTGAAAAAATTACCATAGTAGAGATGGGTTAAGCAGCCGAAGGCTGTTGAATAAATGAAACGGATAGACTTATTGAACGTATGTATAGTCCCACGAGGTGGAGGTCGCCAAATGGATGCAACAGTGAAACGGCTAGTGAAAGAAGTGAAAAAAGACGGGGATCAGGACGCTTTCCGAGAATTGGTTGATTTGTACAAGGACAAGGTATATCAAATCGCCTACCGGATGGTGGGCAATGCCTATGAAGCTCAGGATATGGCCCAGGAAGCGTTTTTGAGAGCATATGCCAATATTGAGAGCTATGATGAAAAAAGAAAATTCTCCACCTGGCTTTTCCGTATTACGACAAACCTTTGTATCGATCGTCTCCGTAAGAAAAAGCCGGATTATTCCCTGGACGCAGAAATACCCGGGGCGGAAGGACTTGATGGGTATTCGCAGCTTTCTTCGCCGGACAAGCTGCCGGATGAACAGGTCGTGACAATGGAAATGCAGGAATGGGTGCAGGAAGGAATATTGAAGCTGCCGCCGAAATACCGGACAGCTATCGTCCTTCGCTACATTGAAGATCTTTCCATTCAGGAAATCAGTGACATACTGGATCTTCCCGAAAATACGGTGAAAACGCACGTGCACAGGGGGCGCGAAGCTTTAAGAAAATATTTGGGAAACACGTGAATGAGGGGGTGGGACCATGGCTTTAAACGAGCGGGAGGAAGAGTATATCCAGCGCTACATTGACGGCGATATGGATGAACGTGAAAAAGAAAATTTCCATACGTACATCAAAGAAAATCCGGAATGCGCGCACCGTCTCCAGGAATTGAAGCGAACAGTGACAATAGTTCAGGGAGCTTCGCACGTTTGGGCTCCGGAGACTTTTACTGACAGCATCATGAAAGAGCTGCCTAAGAAAAGAAAACGGACAGCCTGGAAATCATGGTCCAGGCAGCATCCTGTACTAGTTGCAGTTTCCATGTTTATTGTACTGATGGCTTCAAGTGTGCTGTTTGCCTGGAATGATCAGGCGGGAGCTGAAATGACAGTCACTGGCGACCGGGAGAACGTAAATATTGATTATGACAACAATGCAGTAATCATACCGGAGGATGAAACAGTGCAGGGGGATTTAACCGTTCGAAACGGAGAAGTTGATGTACATGGGAACGTAAACGGAGACCTTACGGTGATCAACGGGGAGCCGTACATGGCCTCGGCGGGCAGCGTTTCCGGCAATATTGAGGAGGTGGACCAGGTGCTTGAGTGGATCTGGTACCATACGAAACGAATAAGTCAGGAAGCCTGGCATATGGATGATGAAGAAGCGGCATAATACAGGCGTTTATAAACAGCAGCAGGCTTTCGGCAGAGCGTGCTGCTGTTTGCATATTATTCTGGTGACAAACTGTATAATAAAATTTGCCGAAAATCCGAATAAAGCACGCAGAGAATAGAAGTGATTGTGATATAATATAACCGTTACTTTGCTGACGCGATAGAATCAATTGGAGGAAGTGCCATGTTTGCTGGACAAGATTTCGATTTACTTAACATCATAAGAATTGTCGTAGACATATCGCTGGTGGCGTATGTCATTTACAAAGCGATCACGATTATCCGGGGCACTCGGGCCGTCCAGCTGGTAAAAGGCATTGCTGTTATTTTAGCTGTTTGGTTTATAAGCAGTTTTTTTGGTCTGCGGACGCTTCAATGGATTATGGGGAACTCGGTTACATACGGACTGCTTGCAATTATTATCATATTTCAGCCGGAACTCCGGCGTGCCCTTGAACAGCTTGGCAGGGGAAGGCTCTTCGGAAGAGCTTCTTATGTAGAAGAGGACGAAACGTTAAAAACTATTGATGCCATTATGAAATCAACAAAGTATATGGCGAAAAGGCGCATCGGGGCGCTGATTTCCATCGAACGCGAAACAGGAATGAATGATTATATTGAAACCGGCATTTCCATGGATGCAAACATTACATCAGAGCTGCTGATTAATACTTTTATTCCGAATACTCCGCTTCATGACGGGGCGGTAGTGATGAGAGAGAATAAAATAGCTGCTGCTGCCTGTTACCTTCCTTTGTCAGAAAACCCTTTTATTTCAAAAGAGCTGGGCACAAGGCACCGCGCCGCTCTCGGTGTGAGTGAAGTAACGGACGCACTTACGCTGGCTGTTTCAGAAGAAACCGGTAGCATTTCTATTACTAAAAACGGAGACCTTCATCGTGATGTTGATGAAGAAACACTCCGTAAAATGCTTGAAAAGGATTTGATGGCAGAAAACAATACATCGAGTATCTGGCAGTGGGGAGGGAAAAAGGATGGATAAGCTTTTTGCAAACAAGTGGTTTGTCCGCTTTATCTCTCTTGCTTTTGCCGTTATGCTTTACTTAATCGTGAATATGGACCCTACAGTAAATAATGCCGGGGTGGGACCGGATGGGGAAGATCAAACATATACCATTGAAGATGTGAACATTAAACCAGAATACAATCAGGAAGAGTATGCTATTACAAATATGACAGAAAATGCGGATGTTACGCTGTCCGGTTCTCAGACAGCCATTATGCTTTTTCGTCTGTCCCGGTCGGATAGCTACGAATTGTACCTGGATCTTCAGGACTTGGGCGCAGGGACCCATAACGTCCAGGTGAGCCACCGCGATTTCCCGACAGACCTTGAAGTGACTCCTTCGCCGGAATACGCGACGGTGACGCTTGAAGAAAGGGAAGAAACAACCTTTCCGCTTGAGACACAGATTTTAAATGAAGAGCAGAACGAAGAATTCTCTTTTGGGAACCCCACCGTCAGTCCGGAGGAAGTGACGGTAAGCGGGGCTGGGACCGTTATTGAACAGATCGACCGCGTAGTCGCCCAGGTAGATGTTTCAGAAGCAGATGGGGACGTCAATGGAAATTTTCCAATAGTAGCGTTGGACGCGGAAGGCAATGAATTGGATGTAAATACAGAACCGCAGGAAGCATCAGTGGAGTTGTCTGCTGATGCTCCTTCAAAAGAGGTGCCGGTGAACGTAGAAAGAACAGGTAGTCTAAATACGGATGCAGCTATTAGTGAAGTTATCGCTTCTGATGAAGAAGTGACTATTTACGGCAGCGAGGAAGCTGTACAGAATACAGACAGCATTAATGCAGCTCTCGATTTGAATGAAGTCGATGAAAGCGGCACATATGAATTAGATGTACAGCTTCCAGAAGGCATCCAGCGGACTAATCCAGAGGACTTGAGTGCTTCTGTGACAGTAGCGGGAGAGGAACAGGCTACGCTTGAAAATGTGCCTATTTCTATCGTGAATCTGCCTTCTGGGGCTTCAACCAGCTGGGTGGCTCCTTCATCAGGACAAATGGATGTGCAAATATATGGAGAGGCTGGGGCACTTGAAGGCGTTAGTGCGGAAGATATTACATTAGAGGCACTCTGGGGCGGCAGTGGCTCATCTAATGAAGAATCTTACACTCTTCCTGTTGAAGCGAGCGGCCCGGAAGGCATACAGGTTTCTCCGGCCAGAGATGATGTGGAAGTAAGCCTCCAACAGGAAGAAAACGACGAAGAAACGGAAGAAGAAACGGAAGAAGAAACAGAACCGGAAAGTGAAGCCCCGGACGAAGAGCAAGATGAAAATACTGGTGAGCCGGAAGAGTCTGGTCAAAATGACGGGGACGGCGGTTCTTCCGATCAGGACGAACCGACAGAAGACGCAGAAAATGGAAGCGGATCAAACGAACAGGATACAGAAACAAATCCGCAAACAGACACCGGGGATACAGAAGAAGACGGAGCCGGAGACACAGAAGAAACTCCTGCAGAAAATGAAGAGGAAGCTCCTGCAGAAGAAAATAATGAGACAGACGGAGAACAGCAGTAAACACTATCAGGGAATTGTGTAAGAATAAAGGAGAGATTTAACCATGGGGAAATATTTTGGTACAGATGGAGTCAGGGGTGTTGCCAATACTGAGCTTACACCGGAGTTTGCATTCCGACTCGGGCGTGCGGGTGGCTATTTGTTAACGAAAGATCATGAACATCCAAAAGTATTAATAGGCAAGGATACAAGGATCAGTGGGGAAATGCTTGAAGGAGCGATGGTTGCCGGGCTTCTTTCCATCGGGGTGGAAGTGATGCGGCTTGGAACCATTACGACTCCCGGAGTAGCTTATTTAACCAAGGCAGTCAGTGCTCAGGCGGGGATTATGATTTCCGCTTCGCATAACCCGGTTGCAGACAACGGTATCAAATTTTTCGGAGCAGACGGATTCAAGCTGAATGACGAACAGGAAGCGGAAATCGAGCGCCATCTTGAAGGAGACGACGAGATGCCTCGTCCAGTGGGGGGGCAGCTTGGAAGCGTTAATGATTATTTTGAAGGCCGGCAGAAGTACCTCCAGTTCTTAAAAAATACAGTCAGTGAGGACTTCTCGAGCCTGCATATCGTTCTCGACTGTGCAAACGGGGCAGCCTCTTCTTTAGCTCCGCATTTAATGGCAGACCTTGAGGCTGATATTTCTACCATTGGGAACAACCCGGACGGAATTAATATTAACGAGGGTGTCGGCTCCACGCATCCGGAAGCTCTGGCTGCTTTCGTTGTTGAAAAAGGGGCTGACCTCGGTCTTGCCTTTGACGGCGACGCGGACCGGCTGATTGCTGTAGATGAGAACGGCAATATTGTTGATGGCGACCAGATTATGTATATCTGCGGCAAGCATCTGAAGCAGGAGCTGATGCTGAATAAAAACACGGTCGTAACGACGATTATGAGCAACATCGGCCTGCATAAAGCCCTTCAGGAGATTGATGTTGAAACGGTGCAGACAAAAGTGGGGGACCGTCACGTCATGGAAGAAATGCGGGCAAACGGATACAGCCTGGGCGGAGAACAATCCGGGCACCTGATTTTCCTTGATTTAACCACCACAGGAGATGGAATGCTGAGTGCACTGCAGCTTGTGGATATGGTGAAGAAATCAGGCAAAAAATTATCGGAGCTTGCCGCTGAAATGCCGAGATTTCCACAAAAGCTGGTTAATGTCCGCGTAACGGATAAATACAAGGTGGAAAATAATCCAAAGGTTAAGGAAGTGATAGACCGGATTGAAGCGGAAACTGGGGACAAAGGAAGAATTCTTGTGCGTCCTTCCGGCACCGAGCCGCTCGTTCGGGTGATGGCGGAGGCTGAAACAGAAGAGCTGTGCAACAATTACGTAAAAGAAATTGCTGACGTAGTCCAGACAGAAATGGGTTTGGATAAATAATTATAATGCACCGGGGCCAGCCCCGGTGTTTTTTACGTTTAAAATAAATTAATTCCGGCAACGTAAATATGGGGGCGTAACTTTTTTATGCAGATTGCGACTAATAGTAAGTGTTTCTTAAAAATAGGAAATATACATATTTGCATGAAAAAATTTCACAATTTCACAATTGATTACAGCAAGCAGATAGCGTATTATTATGTGTAAATCTAGTGAAGAAAGGAGCAGGAGTAAAGTTTCATTATTGAAAGCGCTTGGACTGTTTTGGAACGAATAACAAAGCAGTTGACGAGGTGGAGGTTTATCGAGTAATCGGCGGATGCCTCCCGGCTGCATGTCTCAGCTGAAAGTGCTGGCTCAAATCATGAAGGCGACTTCGTGGCTAAAGGCCAGGACGCAGGCATAAAACTGGTGAATAGAATTGTGAATGAGCACCCATGAAGATAACATCAATAAAAAATTAAACGAGACGAGTGGGGCATCAGTAAATGTCCCGCGACATATGCTTATGCCCCGCCGATTATAGGAGGGTATCCACGTATGTGTGGAATTGTAGGATATATTGGAAACGAGCAGGCGTCGGACATTTTGTTAAAGGGGCTTCATAAACTCGAATACCGGGGATATGATTCTGCGGGTATAGCGGTAGTAGACAACGACGGCGTTAGTGTATACAAGGAAAAAGGGCGCATTGCCACTCTTGAAGAAACGGTAAACGGCCAGGCTTCCGGAACGATAGGCATCGGCCATACGCGCTGGGCGACACACGGAGCACCGAGCCGGGACAATGCGCACCCGCATCAAAGCATCAGCGGCCGCTTTACGCTTGTACACAACGGTGTCATTGAGAACTATCAGCAGCTTCAGCAGCATTACCTTGACAGAGTGTCTCTTCGCAGCCAGACTGATACGGAAATTATCGTGCAGCTTGTAGAGAAGTTCAGCCAGGAAGGGCTTAAAACAGAAGCTGCCTTCCGGCGTACTCTGGCTCTTCTAAAAGGATCCTACGCTTTGGCATTAATCGACAACGATGATGAAGAAACCATCTATGTCGGAAAAAATAAGAGCCCACTCCTCGTTGGTTTAGGAGAAGGGAAAAACGTTATTGCTTCGGATGCGATGGCAATGCTTCACACGACGAAGCAGTTTATTGAAATTATGGATGAAGAAGTTGTTATCGTAACGCGTGATTCTGTGCAGGTAAAAGACCTGGAAGGAACCATTCAGACTCGTGAGCCCTTTGTGACAGACATTGATGAGTCTGACACAGAAAAAGGCACTTATGAGCACTTTATGCTTAAGGAAATTGATGAGCAGCCGTTTGTTATTCGCAACATCATCCAGAAATACCAGGATGAAGATGGAGACATTAAGCTCGACGAAGACATTCGTGCGGCGATCAATCATTCTGACCGTATTTATATTCTTGCAGCAGGTACAAGCTATCATGCCGGGCTTGTAGGTAAGGAAATGATCGAGAAAATTGGGCAGAAGCCGGTGGAAGTACACATTGCGAGTGAGTTTTTGTATAACCAGCCGCTTCTTTCTGAAAAGCCGTTGTTTATCTTTATTTCCCAAAGCGGGGAAACCGCAGATAGCCGTGGTGTGCTCGTAAATGTGAAAAAACAGGGGCACCCGTCAATCACAATTACGAACGTTCCTGGATCGACGCTCTCCCGGGAGGCGGATTTTACACTTCATACGTACGCAGGGCCTGAAATTGCAGTTGCTTCGACGAAAGCATACACTGCGCAGATGGCTGTAATGTCGATTCTTGCTATGGACATTGCCCGTGCCCGTGGCCTTGAATCTGATTTTAACGCTATTCAACAGCTGGGGCTCGCGGCCAACGCCATGGAGACGCTTTGTGACCAAAAAGATGTTATGGAAGGCATTGCGAAAGAATATTTGAGTGAAACGCGCAACTGCTTCTTCATCGGTCGCGCGCTTGACTATCACGTGGTGCTTGAAGGTGCATTAAAGCTGAAAGAAATTTCATACATTCAGGCTGAAGGATTTGCCGGCGGCGAGCTGAAGCACGGCACAATTGCTTTGATTGAAGAAGGCACGCCGGTCATTGCCGTAACGACGCAGAACCACGTGAACCTGAATACGCGTGGCAACCTGCAGGAAGTGGTGGCCCGCGGAGCGAAGCCGTGCGTAATTGCTTCAGAAACAAACCAGCAGGAAGGCGATAATATCGTGCTTCCGGATATGCATGAAGTAATGACTCCGATCGTTTCGGTCATTCCACTGCAGCTTATCTCTTACTACGCAGCGATGCACCGCGGCTGCGATGTAGATAAGCCGCGCAACCTGGCGAAAAGCGTAACTGTGGAATAGTTAAAAGTCTGGCAGGATAGCAAATATACACTAAGCGCCCATTGGACGACATCCAATGGGCCTTTTTTAAAGGAAATGCTGAATAAAACAGAAAAAATAAACGGTAATGTGAGTCTGAATCAACTTAGGCTGAAATAACTATAATTTATAGGAAATTTTAACGGTGTTAGATATAATAAGAGAGATATATTGTACTTAACTGCTGTTATAGAGCTCCTTTTTTCGGAAAAATAAAAGCTGAGCACATATTTGGCCGACGGGCTGAAAAATTTTACTGGTATCAATAGTAAGTCTTTATTAAGTACATCAAAGTGAGGGTGAAGCGGTTGTCGTATCTGTTACTATTCATTGGTTTTGCGCTTTTGATTAAAGGAGCGGACTTTTTTGTGGACGGTGCCTCAAAAATTGCCGGTAATTTAAAAGTGTCCCCGCTTTTAATCGGACTGACGATTGTTGCCTTTGGCACTAGTTCTCCGGAAGCGACAGTGAGTGTCCTTGCTGCTTTGGAGGGAAACGCCGGCGTCGCCCTTGGTAACGTAATTGGAAGCAATATCTTCAACATTACGCTGGTGATTGGCGTTACAGCTTTAATTGCACCGCTTGCTGTTGAAAATGAAACAGTAAGAAAAGAAATTCCTTTCACACTGCTTGCGGGGATCGCGCTTCTTATTCTAATGAGCGACACTGCCCTTCAGGCACTTAGTGAAAATGTCATTACACGCAGTGATGGCTTTGTCTTCCTACTGTTTTTCACCGTGTTTTTATATTATATATTTGAAGTGGCCAGAAGAAATCGGGCTACTCAGACAAATGAGCAGAGTGCCCCGACCGCTCCTTGGACAAAAAATATACTGCTGACGGTCGGCGGACTTGCAGCCATCATTTTTGGCGGGGATCTGGTGGTCGACAGCGCGACTGAAATTGCGCTGGCCTTCGGTATGAGCGAAACACTGGTCGGTCTGACGATCGTTGCCATTGGGACTTCTTTGCCGGAGTTGATTACATCGATTACAGCGGCGATTAAAAAAGAAACAGACATAGCGATCGGCAATATTGTCGGAAGCAACATTTTCAACATTTTCTTTGTTCTCGGCGCTGCCTCTGTGATCTCTCCGCTCGCTGTAGAAAGCAAAATTTTTATGGATATTTCGCTTATGATCATTCTGACAGTGGTGCTGCTCGTTTTTTCGAGAACCAATTTTAGAATCGGTCGCCGGGAGGGGGCTGTTCTTGCAGCTGCGTATATTATTTACCTAATTTATATTATTCTCCGAAACTAAATATAATTGTTGAACTGCCCAGAAGTTCGGGGCAGTTTTTTGATGTCATTTTCAGGTGCATCCGGTTACAAATGTTTACTATTTCGGGTTAACAGGTAACTAAAAGAAGTATTACCTTAACAATGAAAAGGAGCAATGGTATAGATGGACAACAATAAACAGCAGCTGGGTGGACAGCCGAAGCAGAGCCAGCCGGAACAGCCGGGCATTGAATCAGAGATGACCCCGTTGCCAATTCAGCCGCTCGATTACAAAGGAAGCGGAAAGCTTACAGACCGGGTAGCGTTGATTACCGGTGGTGACAGCGGTATCGGCCGCGCAGTGGCGATTGCCTATGCAAAGGAAGGCGCCCATGTAGTCATTAACTATCTGGAGGAAGAGCAAAATGACGCCGATGAGACGAAAAAACTGATAGAAAACGAAGGCGTACAGGCTTTGCTTTTGCCCGGTGATGTTTCGGAGGAAGATACGTGCAAATCGTTGATTGAAAAGACAGTGGATGAATTCGGGAAACTCGATATTTTAGTAAATAACTCTGCGATCCAATTTCCAACGAGCGACCTGCAGGATATTTCACTGGAACAATGGGACAAAACGTTTAAAACGAATTTATATTCCGTCTTTCATATGACCAAATTTGCGATTCCGCATTTAAAAGAAGGAAGTTCTATTATCAATACTACCTCCATTAATCCGTACACTGGCAACCCGAATCTGATTGATTACACCTCCACCAAAGGAGCTATTAACGGATTTACCCGCAGTATGGCAGCCAACCTTGTCGGAAAAGGTATCCGGGTAAATATGGTAGCGCCGGGACCAATCTGGACGCCTCTGATCCCATCTACGTTCGAAGAAGATTCGGTTGCGGAATTCGGAACCTCAGCTCCGATGGGACGTCCTGGACAGCCTTCGGAACTAATGGGTCCTTACGTTCTGCTTGCTTCGGACGAAGGCTCCTATATGACCGGTCAGTGTATTCATGTGAACGGCGGAATGTATACATCATCTTAAGAGAGTCTGGAGGAACTGTATGAAGCTTAGTGAGTTAACAGAAATTGAAGTTCAGAGAAAAGTAAACGAGTACTTCCGATTGGCAGATATTAAACTGAAGGATGAAGAAATACGGGAGATTCAGATTAATGATTTCGGTCTTGGTCGTTTGGATGAATTGGGGCTGCAGTTGTTTGTATATATTAATACGGACCGGTACTGTGCTAAAGAATGGGTGCTCTTTCCGCGCCAGACATGCCCGGAGCATCTCCATCCACCAGTAGAGTCAGGAGATCCGGGAAAGCAGGAAACATTTCGCTGCAAATTTGGCACCGTTTATTTATATATAGAAGGGGAAGCGACTTCAAACCCGAAGGTGCATCCCCCGGAACAGGATAGAAATCAGTTTACAGCAGTCCGCGAAGTAATACTAACAGCAGGGGATCAATACACGATCCCACCGAATACAAAGCATTGGTTCCAGGCAGGAGAAGAAGGAGCCGTGACTGCAGAGTATTCCTCGACGAGTACTGACGACCATGATATTTTCACGCATAAAGATATTTAAACGGATGCCTCATTCGCCCCTTCAGCCGTAATGGCTGGAGGTTTTTAATTATCCATAAAAATCCATTTCTTCCTATAAACTATGCGGCGGTTATTACGATAGTAATAGTAAGACATTAGTTTAAGGAGGAAAACGGTGAAAAGGTTAATACAAAAGCTTAAGCTTGGCACAAAATTGAATATACTTATGGCTGCAGTGCTGATTGGTTTTTCTATTGTGGTTGGTTTTATTACATTTGACCAGATAAAAAAGGGGGTGGAAGAAACGGCAGTGGAAAAAGCGGTTTCCGATTTAAATTTAGGCTATGAATACATAAACAGTGAATATCCCGGTGAGTGGCGTATTGAGGATGGGAACTTAATAAAAGGGGAAACGACCATTAGTGGAAACACCGACATTGTTGATTTTGTCGGGGAAATGACCGGTGGGACTGTAACAATTTTCATGAATGACACACGTGTAACGACAAACGTGATGCTTGACGGAGAGCGTGCTGTCGGAACGCAGGCTTCAGATGAAGTGGTGGAAACGGTGCTGCAGGATGAAGCAATGTATACAGGAGAAGCAGACGTAGTGGGCACGAGCTATCAAACAGCATATGAGCCCATTTACAATGAAGTGGGAGAGCCTATCGGGATGTGGTATGTAGGTGCTTCGCAGGAAATACTTGATGAAATTACCGGCAATGCCCTCATTACCTTTTTAATTGCTTTAGTTATCACCGGCATCGCAGCGATGGGGAGCGTATTTTTATTTTCACGCAGGGTATCCAAAAGACTTGGACACGTGACCGGCGCCTTGACAGCAGCGGGGCAGGGAGATTTCACCACGGAGCTTTCAGACCCTTCAGATGATGAAATAGGCCGGCTAACAGCGGGATACAATCAAATGCGGGAAAATTTGAACGCGCTTGTAAAGCAGATTTTAGAAACTTCTGAGCAGGTAGCGGCTTCCTCTGAACAGTTTAGTGCGAGTGCGGAGGAAACAAGCTCGGCTGCTGACGAAGTGTCCCGTGCGGTCCAGGAAGTGTCCAGTGGGGCAGAAAACCAGGCCCAGAGCATGGGAGAAACAAAATCATTAGTCGCCGAAATTTCTGGCGGCATGGATCGTATATCAGGAAATATTCATGCAATTAATGAAACATCGTCGATAAACGTCAAAACGGCGGAGAACGGCTCGCGGGTTATACAGCATACGCTCGGGCAGATGTCGTTGATTCAGGACAAAACAAACTATACTGCGAAGTTTATTCATCAATTGGAAAATAAGTCCGGCCAGATAAATGATATTATTTCGCTGATCACCAATATCGCCAATCAGACTAACCTGCTTGCGTTAAACGCAGCTATTGAAGCTGCACGCGCCGGAGAAAGCGGCCAGGGATTTGCAGTAGTGGCTGAGGAAGTGCGCAAGCTTGCGGAGCAGTCCGGCAGTTCCGCAAGTCAAATTGGCTCGCTTATTAAAGACATCCAGGCAGACATCCAGGAGTCGGTCACATCGATGGAGGATGGGAAAGAAGCCGTAGAAGGAGGAATCCGTCAGGTCAAAGAGGCGGAGAGTGCCTTCCAGTCGATTTCGGTGTCGACTAAAGACATCGCGGTTCAGCTCGAGGAATCCTCAGCAGCTGTAGAGCAGATGACAGCGCAGACAGAAGCATTGATGCATTCTGTCCAGGCTGTCGCTGATATCGCCGATCAGTCCATGGAGCATACGCAAAATGTTGCTGCCTCCTCTGAAGAGCAGAACGCTTCCATGCAGGAGATATCCTCTGCATCAAGCACCCTTGCACACATGGCAGAAGAGCTTGGGCAGTCCGTACGCTCATTCAAGGTTTAAGATCAGCAGCAGAAGTACCGGCAGCCCAGAGCTCCGGTGCTTCTACGCATTCTCATAAGCCTTTTCAGGAGGGGGGAGTATTTATCTTTCAGCCAACCACAGACCTGCGCCTTTTATACGGAGCGATTGCGACCACTATTTCCCATGACTCTCATAATACTATTGCCGCCGGCACGTCAGATAAAGACATTTTGGCGGCTGTCAGACATATGATACAGTCAAATAATGGAGTGACTGTAGCGCAGGAGTAGAAGGGATTGTTTGATTTCCGCTCGTTTTCGCACGTGAAGGTGGAGGCGGAGAATTCATAAAACTGAAACGAAGGAGGATGCATTCATGCACATACGCAGGGTCCAGACTAAAGATTACTATATGGTTAAACAGGTTATTAACGAATGGTGGGACGGAAGAGATATGGCCGGTAAGCTGCCGAAGTTTCTGTTTGACCATTTTCAGGAAACAAGCTTTATTGCAGAAATGAATGACCGGATGACAGGTTTTCTTGTCGGATTTTTATCTCAGACAAGAGAAAAAGAGGCATATATACATTTCGCCGGTGTTCATCCGCATAACCGGGGAGAAGGTATCGCGGAAGGCCTGTACGAAGCTTTTTTTGAATGCGCACTTGATGAAGACCGCCGCCTCGTCCGGGCGGTGACGTCTCCTGACAATGAAGCCTCAGTGGCTTTTCATAAGGCAATGGGATTTAACCTGGTGACGGGTGATAAAACGGAGAACGGGCTTCCGGTACATACTGACTACGACGGAGAAGAGCAGGATCGTATTCTTTTTGAAAAACAGCTGTAAAACAGCCGGCGTCTCTTTTTACGGAGAGCCGGCTTTCGCTATTTTATTCTTTTACAGCGGCAAATTCATGCAGAATCCGGGTAGTGGTGTCCCGGATCAAGCCTGGGAGAACGTGAAAGGAGTATGGCTTGTAGACTCTTTCGGTCCATTTGTGCCCATCTTTTCCGTAAACACCCATGTTGATGGAGGAGATATTCAGCTGTTTTATAGCATTGACCGGCACGGGATAAAGAGTGTCCCCCTCCGGTAAATTTTTCAGCAGCGGCGCAAGCTCCGCATCCGACTCCTGAATGGATAAAAAACTGCCATCGGATAAATAGGGGAAGAAATTGCGCATCTCAAATATTTCTCCGGTACTGGCCGAATTGTTTTGAAGAATAGAGGAGAGGAATGTCTTCATTTCCCGGTGCCGGCTATTGGCGTCTGTTAAATAATTGTGAGGCAGAAACGGCGGAGCGTAGAAGAAAATGATCTGCGGTGTTTTATCCGGGTCAAGCTCACGCAGGGCATGTACTAGTTCAAAGCTTCTCAGTCGGAGGTCCATGCCGGCGGTTTCAGACAGCCGTTTTTGAATGGCTGCCTGCGTGTCGAGCCCCTTTTGTTCGAGCTCAAGACGGTAGTTTTCATACGTTTTGACGTCTATTTCCCAGGAAATATTTTTCGGAGGCATGCCGGTCACCTCGATGTATCTATCGTATTGAGAAGCAAAATACTGCTCGGATTCTTCTGCTGCCCTCCTGGCTGCTTGAAGCATTTGTTCGGTCACCTGCTCTGCGGTGGTTTCATATAAAAAGTAATTAAAATAAAGGCGGCTGCCTGAAGCAGTCTGAACAGTGTAGCTTTCCTTCGTATCACGCTGATAAAGACACGTCGGAGGCAGAATCAGTTCCCCGGGAATATGCTCGGTTAAATCATAATTGTTGTGGATGCGTGCCGTCAGTTTAGCGGCAACGAAATTAGGGTCTACGCCGGCAAGCGTATCACCGACGTGCACTTCGCGCCCAAAAACGAAAAAGGCAGGCAGCAGTTTTCCGGCAGTTCCTGTATAGATATATTTTGTAGTATCCCCCTCATACAGAGGGGCGATAAAGTCGTTATTAATTGCGAGCAGATACTGAAGGCCGTGAGAACGCTTTAAATCACGAAGAACAGGAAGCGCGCCGATAAGACCGCAGTGCTCGCTTTCTTCATCGGGATTCAGTAAAAGCAGAATATTGCCCTCGAGCTCTTCCGGGTGCTCCGAGAAATAAAGCAGATTCACGAGGTGCACGGCGATGCCGCTTTTCATATCAACAGAACCCCGTCCAAACATCCAGTCCCCGCTTTGGGCGTCTGCATGCACTTCAGGGTCATTTGTATAGCTTTGAAAGTAAGGAAGCAGTGCTTTCGGCGAACAGGCCTGGTGTTTAATGTTTCCGTAATCTTCGATGCCTACAGTATCAATGTGGGAATGATAAAGAATGGTCTGGGCTGAAGAAGGCAGGCCTTTAATAAAGGCAAACACATTCTGACGTCCGTGAGGGTCTCCGTGCACCGGCTCCAGCCAGATGCGTTCCGGGAATTGTTGAAAATAAGGAAACGTACGCAGGATGCGGTAAAGCTCCCGGGCGATGGATACTTCGCCATCCGAAGCGTTCACACTGTTCCACTCCACCAGATATTCTGTAAGATATTCCGCCTGTTCTGCTGTGGTAAGAGATTTTAAATTTTCGTACACTGCTGATCACCTCGCCGCAATAATTACTGTTGTCTCTTATTCTACTGTATGAATCTGCCAAAGTAAGCAAAGAAGTGAATTTTCCTGCGAAAGATTATTTTATGCCTCAAGGCCTGAGCCGTGCAGAAACAGGCAGGAGAGCCGTATAATAACCATATAAAGGAGGAAAAAGTATGACAGTAACCATTAAAGCATTTCTGCAGGCAGAACCGGGAAAAGAAGAAGCATTGAAAACAGAGCTGAAAAAGGCGCTGGCTCCTTCGCGGGCAGAAGCGGGCTGCCTAGAATATGTTCTGTATGAATCGGAAGCACAGGACGGGGTGTTTATCTTTTCAGAACAGTGGAAGGATGAAGAAGCCGTACAGCAGCATATTCAGACCGAACATTATCAGGCCTACCGGAAAAACACAGAAAATCTCGTCGTATCAAGAGAAGTGTATAAATTAAAGCCAGTAGAATAAAAGAAAAAGAAGCTGTTTGCCGACAGCTTCTTTTTTTACTGGTTTTTCCTTATTTTACTACTTCGAACCGTTCACAGACGACCGTCATATCCTCGCGGAATATTTCTCCAACCTCTTCGAGCGCTTCAGTAAAAAATTGTTCATGTGCATTCCACCAATACTCGTATGAACGATCCCCTTCCCCTTCAGCTTCAGCAAATTCTTTGGGTACTTCGTTCATCGGCATAATTTTGACACTGGTGGTTTGGATAATACATACCGGATCGCCGGCTCTGTTTAAAACGATGCTGTAGTCCCCTATCGAAGGAAGAGGTTCATTTTCTATCTCATAAAACATATAGGCAGAACATGTCGCCGTTTTGACTCCGGAGACTACAAGCTCTGCAAGCTCATCGGGATCCACGCCAAAGGACCAGGCTGTTACCTGTTCGGGAGGGGCCTCGTTTCGCTGCTGCCAAAAATTATGCCAATAAGTATCTGCTGCCTGGTTCATTGCAACTCCCCGTTTCTGTGATGGTCTTTCTTTCATTAAAACATACTTCTGCAGGAATATATAACTTTGAAGAGTATATTAATAGAATCCTCCTGTAAATTTATTCGCGACACCGTTAAAAGTTTATGATAAAAGTAAATAAGAAAGATTTATATCGTTCTTACATTGGAGGAAAACAGAAATGAAGCTAATCGCTGTTGATTTAGACGGGACACTCATTAAAAAAGATCGTTCCATTAGTGCAGAAAATGTGAAGGCGATAAAGGCCGCACAGGAAAACGGAGATACAGTGGCTGTGTGCTCAGGAAGGTCGCTGCAGGATACTGAGGATATTTTGAAGCGCGCCGGACTGGATTGCCCGATGATGGTTGGAAACGGAGCGTGGACATACCAGGACGGAGAGAGCATTGATCAGCTGGTCATGCCTCAAGGCGTCACCGAAGAGCTGCTCCCCAAGCTTGAAAATGAAAAATGGTACTACGAGATATATACGAATCAGGGAGTAATACTGCTGGAAGAGGGCAAGGAGAGGCTCAGAGCAGAAGTACAGAAGGTACAGGAAGAGGACGAAGAGGTGACGAAAGCCTGGTCGGAAGAAGAGATGGGCATCCAATATGCCCAGCACGGCACGGGATATATGAAAGACTACCGGGATGTGGATCCGGCAACGGCAGAAATATACAAAATATTTGTCTTGTCCTTTGACCGGAAAAGATTAAAAAATTTGAGGGACCGGCTGACCCCGCGCACAGATGTCTCTTTGACGTCCTCGGGAATTACAAAGCTTGAAATCGCCCATCCAAGCGTAAGCAAAGGGTATGCTCTGCGCCGTATGGCAGAAGAAATGGGAGTGCCGCTCGGAAATACAGCAGCTATCGGGGACAACTTAAATGATCTGCCGATGTTTGAAATTGCCGGTACTAGCGTTGCAATGGGAAATGCGGTGAAAGAAGTGATTGAGGCAGGGGATTACGTGACCAAGAGCTATATGGAAAACGGAGTGGCGTACGCGCTTGAAAATTACTTGTAAATATCCAGCAAAAAATAAAAAGCCAGGAGAACCCTTCCATAGGGAGCTTCTGGCTTTTTATGCTGATGCTGTTTAGATTTGGCCGGCGCCCATGTAGCGCGGCTCCCAATAGGAATTGTCCATGCTTGAGATGGTAACGCCGGTGGAGGCACCTGCATGGATGAATTCGTTGTTTCCAATGTAAATACCTGCGTGTGAGGCGCCGCCTCTAGTATCAAAGAAAACAATGTCGCCAACAGACGGGCTGGATACCTTGGTGACATCGCTGTAAATGGATGCAACTGTACGCGGCATGCTTTTGCCGTGCTTATCATATACGTAGTTAATAAAACCGCTGCAGTCAAACCCGCTTGGAGACATGCCGCCCCACACGTAAGGAGTACCGATGTACTGCTTCGCTGTGTTTACAATGTTCGAGCTAGTGCCTGTAGAAACGCCGGCTACCTGTTCATTGCTGCTCGAGCTACTTGCAGAAGAACCGTCGTAATCCATTAGTGCGCTCTGTGTAGACGGACCTGCTACTCCGTAGTAGCTTCCGGAAGGAGACGAGAGGCCTGTTTCGGAATGGAAATCCTTAACGGCCTGAAGTGTTTTAGGACCGAAACGGGAACCGGTGGCCCCCTCGAAGAAGCCATGTTCCTTTAATTTCTTTTGAAGAGCGTTTACGGAAGAATTACGATCGCCATAGGATAAAGATCCGTGGCTTCCAATGGAAGTAGAGTTTGAGCTGCTCGAACTGCTCGCTGTGTTTGATGAAGAGTTCGAATCAACGGCATCCATTAACGCAGACTGAGTCGAAGGTCCTGCCACGCCGTAATAGCTGCCGGAAGGAGAAGAAATTTTTTCTGCAGATTGAAAGTCCTTAACGGCCTGAAGTGTTTTAGGGCCGAAGCGGGATCCGGTGTGGCCTTCAAAGTGTCCCTCCTCCTTTAACGCTTCCTGAAGATCGTTTACGGAAGAATTACTATCCCCATAGGATAAAGAACCATGATCATCAATTGCTGCATCTGCTGCCTGAGGGCCTGCGAATAGTATCCCTGCTGTTACTGCTGTTCCGAATAAGTATTTTTTCATTATGTGTGTTCACCTGCTTTGTCATCCGCTGTCTTATATATGTAGGAGTATAATGATAAGTTTTTCGATATGAATACTGGATTTTATAGGTATAAGTAGTAGACAGGATAATGGATGTAGCGAAGTGAAGCTGCACCTCCTAAATGTTTTTTTATGAGTCTTTAGTATGTGTTTTTCTATAAACCCAATTCTATAAGAATGTGAGAGACAATTCAATAATGTGTAAGTTTTGTAATATAGTTTTAATAAAAAGGCTTTTATAAAAGGATTTATGAAATAAACAAAGCAAAAAAATCCAATTGCCTTATTAACATTTTGAATTTTTAATAAATGATGCTAAAGGCTGTTATTTAGGTAAAAAAGACTATGTATAAAAATGGAAGTGAACTTTAATATGACGTTTTTAATGCAATTATTAAGAGAATGTGTAGAAAATTTGAAGGTTAACAGTAATATACTTGTAATATTTTTGTAATATAAAATGATCAATCATAATAAGTGTTAAATATACATGTTTTATTTTTACAATAATTCAGTAGTTATCCAATTATCTTTTTATAAATAGAATATACAGAAACTACATTTTAACATTTAATTTGTCGGGAATAAGAAACTAATCGAAGGTTTAGAGAGAAAAGCAGACAGTGATGTCCGTTGGCAGAAGGTTTTAGTTAAAGAAAAATTAGAGAAGCGAAACCAATAAAAGGGGCACTGCTATGAAAAGAGAAATTCCGAAAATATCCCAGAGAGATTCCCTTAGACGGAAGTGGATGCTGGTGGCTTTACTGGGGACTATTTCAGCTGTGGTCGTGACCTCCGTTTATGGAAGTATTAAGCCCCTGCCCGCAAATGTATCCTACGAAGGAAGAGAGCATCGTACAGACTATGTTCGTTTTCTTGAAGACCATACCTACGTTTCCTCAACAGAGTCACAGGTGGTAGAACAAGAAATATTTGATACAGTGATCCGGAACATTGAAGAAGCGGACCAGTTTATCGTAATGGACATGTTCTACTTTAACAGCGAGCATGAAGCGGGAGCGGATTTTCCGCCTTTAACGAGGCGTTTGTCGGAGGCATTAATCAATAAAAAAGAAGCGGATCCTGACATAGAAATAGTGGTTCTGACTGACCCGGTTAACACTTTTTACGGGGCTTATACGCCTGAACATTTTCAGCGGCTCGAAAAGAGTGGCATTGAAGTCATTTTCACGGAATTGGATGCATTAAGGGATTCAAATCCGTTTTACTCGGGGTTTTACCGGACTTTTGTTCAGTGGTTTGGGAACCATGGGAGAGGGTGGCTTCCTAACTTTTTCACGAGTGACGCTCCCGATGTAACGCTCCATTCTTATCTGGAGATTTTAAATTTTAAAGCTAATCACCGGAAAACGCTTGTTACAGAAAAGGCAGGAATGGTTACTTCAGCGAATCCTCACGATGCCAGCGGATATCATGCAAATACAGGCTTTGAAGTCAGGGGGGCTGTGCTGAAGGATTTATTGAAAACAGAAAAAGAAGTAGTGGAAATGGGGGGTCGCTCAGGGGAAAAATTCGATTCGTTTATATCTAAAGTGGAAGTGCCGGAAGAAAACGGGAAGTACAAGGTGCAGTTGTTAACAGAAAGCAAAATTAAAGAGCGGGTCCTGAGAGAAATACGTGAATTACCCCGGGACGGGAAATTACGTATGGGAATGTTTTATTTAGCAGACCGCGATGTCATTGAAGCGCTTATCGGCGCAGCAGGCCGGGGCGCTGATATTGATATTATTATGGATATAAATGAAGAAGCTTTTGGAAACGAAAAAATAGGCATCCCCAATCAGCCGGCAGCTCACGAACTCGTGGAAAAATCCAATGGCCGTATTAACATACGCTGGTATCATGCCGACGGGGTACAGTATCATGCCAAAATGATGATGATGGAAAAGGCAGAAAAGACAGTAGTTATTGGCGGATCAGCGAACATGACAAGAAGAAATTTGGATAATTACAACTTGGAAACTGATGTTGTAGTTACCGGCAGTAATGATTCGGAAGCCGTGAAAGACATACGGGATTATTATCATCGGCTGTGGAACAATACCGATGGCAAGCACACGCTAGATTACAGAAGGTATAAAAATGATTCCCGTTTGCTTTATTGGCGTTACCGGCTGCAGGAATGGAGCGGGATGTCTTCGTTTTAAGCAAAGAAAAATTAAAAAAGCAGAAACTTTTTCAGGACGAAGCGGTATCCTGCGTACAGGCATAGAAACGCGGTTAACGCTATCGCCTGAAGCGTGAGCAAATAATAAGGCCACGGCCCGAAGAAATCATAAGGGGAAGGAGAGGCTGGTTTTTCCATTAAATACATGTAATTGGCGTCGAAATAGAGGTTTACCAAAAATGCCACCACGGCGGCAGCGTTCAAGGCTCCCCAAACGACAAACAAGGAACGAAAGGAGATAAAGGTACGCTTTACAACCACCTGGTAAACAACGCCTACCACAATAAGTGCGTGTGTAATAAAAAAGTGAAGAAACCGAAAATGGGGAAAGCCGTAGCGTTCCATGTCCGGAAACACTATAGTAAGCAGGGCGCTTGAAGTGCCGGCATAAAACGCGAAATAAGTCCAAAAGCGGCTGCCGGTTATAAGCATAATAACGACTGCTATCCAGGCCAGGTCGCTGACTTTCAACGGAAGTGAAAACCGCGGGTTCCAAATGCCGTTTGTAATATAAAAAAGCTGCAGGGCCAGCTGGCCAAGGAGGAAGGTGGAAATGATGAACCACTTGATTGTCTGTCTGGCTAAGGGCTCGCGCCGAAGGTAGCTTTGAAAAAGTATAAGACCAATACAGGCGAGAGCAAGAAAAAGCCATACCATAAGCTGCCCGGTACCAAAAGGTTCGAAGACCGGACCGTCATGATTAAATTGCCACCACCACACGTTTAATCCCCCCTAATTGTTTTTTTATCAGTAAAACACGTTGCCGAAGGATTCCCTCAGCCACTCTTCTTTAAACAAACGATTTCAGGGCAGGCCTGGTTTCAATGAAAAATAGAGTGAAGGAAAAACAAAGTATTCCGCTGCCTTTTTTGCATTAAAGTATTGAAATATTAGTACAATAGCGTTAAAATGCTAAATATTTCGTCATTTAGAGAAAATAAAGGGGTGGGAGAATGAACAGTCTGAATATATTCGTAAATAAATATTTTGCTGTTTTTGTGTTAGTGGTTGCGTTCATTGCTTATCTGCTGCCGGATGTATTTGTAGGAATTACCGGCTACATAACTATTTTACTCGGGATCATCATGTTTGGCATGGGGCTTACGCTGAACCTTTCCGATTTCCGTATTGTGGCGAAAAAGCCGCTGCCGGTGCTGACCGGGGTGATTGCGCAATTCGTTATTATGCCGCTTGCGGCCTTTATCATTGCCCTGGTTCTGCAGCTTCCGCCGGAAATAGCGGCAGGTCTCGTACTTGTAGGCGCATGTCCGGGAGGGACAGCCTCGAACGTTATGGTTTATCTGGCCAAAGGGGACCTTCCGGTATCGGTTGCTATGACGACAGTTTCGACACTGCTAGCTCCTCTTCTGACACCGTTTGCTCTACTGGTGTTTGCAAATGAGTGGCTGCCGGTGGACCCGCTGGCAATGTTCTTATCCATTTTCCAGGTTATTATTATACCTATCGCGCTCGGTTTAATTATTAAACAGCTGTTTCCAGAGACAGTGGAAAAAAGCGTTCAGGCGCTTCCTATTGTGTCCATGGTAGCAATTATTGCTATTGTAGCCGGGGTCGTTGGAGCAAATCAGGAAAACATTGCTGCAACCGGACTATTAGTTTTTGCAGCGGTTGTGCTTCATAACAGCTTTGGTTTGGCCCTTGGCTATATAACGGCGAAGCTGGTGGGATTAGACGAAACAAAACGGCGGGCAGTATCGATTGAGGTAGGAATGCAGAATTCCGGGCTTGGCACCCAGCTGGCCACGGTTCACTTCACGCCGCTTGCTGCGCTTCCAAGCGCTATTTTTTCCGTCTGGCATAATATCTCCGGGCCGCTGCTCGTGTCCTGGTGGGGAAGAAAAAACCAGCAGAAGGAAGAAGCTGTGAAGGAAAAAGAATGGAAGCACTATAAGTAAGAGAAAAAATCCCGTGCTCATAGTGAGCGCGGGATTTTTAATAGCGAAAAATTACATGTGTTTTTCAAGCAGACCCTGGAGCTGATCCTTCGGCTGGAAGCCGACGATTTGTTCTACCATTTCGCCGTCCTTGAAAATCATGAGTGTTGGAATGCTCATAACGCCGTATTTACCGGCAGTTTCCTGATTTTCGTCAACGTTTAATTTAGCAATTTTAACATTGTCGCCGATTTCTTCGTTAATTTCTTCGAGAACCGGAGCAATCATTTTGCAGGGTCCGCACCAAGGTGCCCAAAAGTCAGTTAGAACGACACCTTCGGAAATCTGTTCGGAAAAGTCCTGGTCTGATACGTGTACAATAGCCATTGATGAGTACCTCCTTCATTTCGCTTCATTGCGAGTATAGAGTAATCGTAGTACGAATAACCCTATTTGTCTAAAAGTATGCTTGGATCATTCAATTTTTTCAAGAGGGGGAATGGAAAATGAAGCGTGCGGGAAAAGAATATAAGTAAGAAAGCCCTCAAAGAGTATGTATTCGGGAACGTAAGAAGAAAGGAGGCCACCCATGTCAAAAAAAGACAGAGATAAAGAAATACGAAGCTACTTTCGGGCAATGGACCGCAGTTTTTATATGGATACAGACAAAAATCTTGCCAATTGGGATCAGGCTTTATCGATTGGGCACGGACAGACCATCTCCCAGCCATCGCTTGTACTGAAAATGACGCTGGAGCTGGACATTGATCCCGCTTCTCGGGTACTCGAAATTGGTACGGGCTCCGGCTACCAGACAGCTCTATTAGCAGCTTTTGCTGAACAGGTCTATACGGTCGAACGGATTTTACCGCTGCAGGCAAGGGCACAGGAGCGTCTGCTGGAAGCAGGGTTTACGAACATTAATTATCGGCTGGGTGATGGCAGTAAAGGCTGGGCGGAGCATGCGCCATACGACCGTATTATAGTAACGGCAGCAGCAAAAACTGTGCCGCAGTCCTTAGTCGCACAGCTGACAGCGCCGGGGAAAATGATGGTACCGGTAGGTGGCCGAATGGGGCAGGAGCTGCTGCTTATAGAAAAAAACAGCCAGGGAGAAGTGAACTCCTCTATAGTCGAATATGTAGCGTTTGTACCGCTCGAGCAGGACGAAGAAACGTGAGGAAATGCGTAAGGCCTAAAGAGGCAGTTGATTAAAGGACAATTAGGCGCGCTGTTTTTCCTGTGTTACGCTTTACATGCATTTTATTTCAAAGAGGAGGTTCGCTATGCCAACGGTTAATGTAAAAGGCTACGGTACATTTGAAGTGGAAGAAGGAAAAAAATTAGTGCTTGCGCTTGAAGACAATGGTGTTGATATTCTGCACCGCTGCGGCGGAAATGCCAGGTGCACCACCTGCAGGTGTGAAGTAAACGAAGGAAAACTTGGGCCGAAGGAAGCTCCGGAAGCCGCGATTCTCGAAAACAAAGACATTACTGATGAAAATATCAGGCTCTCCTGTCAAAGCCGGGTGTATTCCGACCTGACGGTAACACCAGTCATGACGGTCTCCAATTCTGATATGGAGCCGGGAAGGCGCCCGGTGGATTAACAAAAAGCCGCGGTCTCTTTGAAGGACCGCGACTTTTTTTATTTTTTGGGAGTCTCGCTCGTTTGTTCTGTTTTATTGATCAGCTTCGTTCCGACGAGGTCTCCGGTAACATTTAAAGCTGTTGCCCCCATGCCGACAAGTACATCAACAGCGGTTAAAAGAGCTACTGCTTCCATCGGGAGACCGACCTGGGCAAAAACGGTAGCAATCATAATAATACCAGCTCCGGGAACTCCGGCGGTACCGACCGTGGCCAGTGTGCCGACAATTACAATTTGGAGAATAGCCACAAAGCTGAGCGGCTCGCCTACGACGTTTGCTGCGAAAACGGCGGAAACAGCTACCCTGATGGCGGCGCCGTCCATGTTAATCGTCGCTCCGAGAGGCAGGCTGAACCCATAGAGGCTCTGCTTTAATCCAAGGTCACGGGCAGCGTTTAACGTGAGAGGAAGGGTGCCTGAACTGCTCTGGGTGACGAAGGCTGTGAGCATCGGGGTGCGTGCTTCCCGGAAAAAGTCGCCCAGATTAATTTTGGCGGCTAAAAGAAAGACAATATAAAGGCCAAGCTGTACTGCAAGGGCAACGTACAGTACGATTATAAAATTACCGAGGGAGAGAAGCGTATTTGCTCCCTGACTGCCTACCATCTCAGCGATAATAGCAAAGATGCCAAAGGGGATGAACTGCAAAATACCTTTCATGACGGTAAGCGTAAGTTCGTTTAAGGCTTCTGCTCCGCGATACAGCCGCTCGCCCATTTCCTTATAGCTCGAGGATGAACGCAGATAAGTTAAAGCAATGCCAAAAGCGAATGCGGTAAAAATAATGCCCAGAAGATTCATCTCCGTAAAGGCTACGGCGATATTATCGGGAACGATATTTAATATAACCTCTGTGACTCCAGGATTATCAGGAGTCTCAAAACTTTCGCTTCCATCCAGTGTGGTTCCGGTGCCCGGGTTAAAAAGGCTGGCGATTGATGTGCCCACTACAATTGCTACAGCGGATGTAAGAAGATAATAAATGAATACTTTGCCTCCCATCCGACCAAGCCCGCCGATAGTAGTCTGGTTAACCCCGACAATCAGTGTAAATAAAATTAACGGAACTATAATAAACTGAAGCAGCCGAAGCATAAGATCGCCAATAGGGGCGAGCACGGCGGCATCTTCTCCGAAAATAAAACCTACAGCGATACCAGCAATAAGAGCAGTTGTGATTTTGGCAATCAGAGACACGTCAAAGTAACGCTTGATCATTTGTTTCAATAGCCGCACCTCCTTAATTAATATATTCTTATCGGTTTAATCAACATTATAAAAATAAAGGAAACAGGCATTCTTGTCAAAATGAACGCTCATTGTGAGGGATAACGAAAGAAAGGAGTTCTTCCCACATGGGAAAAACTCCTTAGGAAAGGCCGCAGCCAGCATGAACAGAAATTTTAAAGCATCTGGCTGATTGTTTTTGGGTGCAGGTGCTGGATCAGGTAGTCCGGGCCGCCGGCTTTGGCATCGGTTCCGGACATTTTGAAGCCGCCAAATGGGTGATAGCCGACGATGGCGCCTGTGCAGTTACGGTTGAAATACAGGTTGCCCACGTGGAAATGAAGCTTGGCGTATTCCAGCCGGTCGATGTTGTTGGAGATGACGGCCCCGGTTAAGCCGTATTCGGTATTGTTTGCAATATCAATGGCTTCTTCGTAAGAGGATGCTTTCGTAAAAGCAACGACCGGCCCGAAAATTTCCTCCTGCATAATGCGTGCTTTCGGGTCAAGATCGGCGAATACGGTCGGATCAATGAAGTATCCTTTGGAGTCGTCGCTCTTTCCTCCGGCCACAAGCCGTCCTTCCTTTTTGCCGATATCAATATAGCCGGTGATTTTATCAAAAGCTTTCTGGTTGACGACAGGACCCATATAGTTGTCATAGGACGTTGGATCCCCTACGGATAACGCTTTGGCCTGCTTTTCCACTTTGCTCAGAACGTCGTCGTACACGTCCTGGTGAGCGACGACCCTGGAGCCTGCCGAGCATTTCTGGCCGGAAAATCCGTAGGCGGAAGCGATGATGGCCTCAGCAGCGGTGTCAAGATCTGCTTCGCTGTCGACGACAATCGTATCTTTGCCACCCATTTCAACGATGACCCGCTTCAAATGCTGCTGGCCTTCCTGAATCTCGGCCGCTTTTTTATAAATGCGTGTGCCGGTAGCCCGGGAGCCGGTGAAGCTGATAAGCGCTGTTTTCGGGTGATCCACGAGATAGTCGCCAATTTCTTCCGGCTCCCCGGGGACGAAGTTAATGACGCCGTCTGGGACGCCGGATTCAATCAGAATGTCAACAAACTTTGCGGCAATGACAGGGGTCGGCTCGGCCGGCTTTAATAAAACGGTGTTGCCTGTAACCAGCGGAGCAACGGTCGTTCCCACCATGATCGCGCAGGCGAAATTCCATGGCGGAATCGTAACAGCCACACCGAGCGGCTGGTACACATACTGATTGTACTCTCCTTCCCGGCTGTTAATAGCCTTGCCGTTTTTCAGCTCGAGCATTTGGCGGGCATAATATTCGACGAAGTCGATAGCCTCGGCCACATCGGCATCTGCTTCCTTCCAGGGCTTGCCGCCTTCTTTCACGAGCGTGGCCGACAATTCATGCTTGCGCCGGCGCATTTTTGCGGCTGCCCGGAACATGACTTCCGCACGGGCATCGGCACTTGTCGTTCTCCAGGACTGAAACGCTTCGCTTGCGGCATCGAAAGCCTGATTAATTAATGCGGGGTTGGCTTTAGAAACACTTCCGACGACTTCCTTTTTATTGGCAGGGTTGATGGAAACAAGCTTTTCCCCGGTGATAATCCGCTCACCGCCAATAATCAGCGGGTAGTCCTGGCCAAGGTTTTTTTCAACTTCTTTGATTGCCTCTGCAAATTCTTTTCGGTTCTTTTCATCCGTAAAATCGGTAAAAGGTTCATGACGGTACGCTGTATACATTTGAAAGCCTCCTATTATTAAAGTTCAGTAAGCACTTCTTCAATTCGTTCAGCCGCCCAGTCCAGATCCTGCTGTGAAATAACGAGCGGCGGGGCGAAGCGGATAACAGTATCGTGTGTTTCTTTACAGAGAATTCCTTTGTCTTTTAGCTGCTCACAGCAGGCCCGCGCCGGAATATCTAGTTCGACGCCTATAAACAGCCCTCTGCCCCGTACCTCTTTAATATGAGGGTTTGTGATAGAGGCAAGCCTGTTTTTAAAATGCTCTCCGAGTTCAAGTGAACGGGAGGCAAGCTGCTGCTCTTCGATCACGTCAAGAGAAGCTACCGCCACTGCACAGGCGAGGGGATTGCCGCCGAATGTAGATCCATGGGAGCCCGGGGTGAAAACACCAAGGATATCCTCATCAGCAGCTACGCATGATATGGGAAAAACGCCGCCGCCCAGTGCTTTTCCAAGAATATATATATCAGGAGCAACCCCGTCCCAGTCGCATGCGAACATTTTACCAGCGCGCCCGAGGCCGGATTGAATTTCATCAGCGGCAAACAGCACCTGATGGGCCCGGCACAGCTCGTACGCCTGCTGCAAAAACCCTTCAGGGGGTATTATAATTCCGGCTTCCCCCTGAATGGGCTCAACTAAAAATCCAGCTGTATGAGGGGTAATAGCTTTTTCGAGCGCCTTGAGATCCCCGTACGGTACGATTTTAATACCCGGGAGCATCGGGCCAAAGCCCCGTTTGTATTCCTCTTCCGAAGAAAGGGAGACAGCGCTCATCGTACGTCCATGAAAGTTTCCTTCGCATGCAATAATTTCTGCGCGCCCTTCCGGAATACCTTTCTTTTCGTAGCCCCAGCGGCGAATCGCTTTGACTGCTGTTTCTACTGCTTCTGCCCCGGTATTCATGGGGAGTACCATGTTCTTGTTAGTTAAGGCTGACACTTTGTCATAAAAAGGAGCAAGCTGATCATTATGAAATGCTCGGGAGGTAAGCGTCACCCGGTCAGCCTGATCTTTCAGGGCCTGTATAATTTTGGGGTGGCGGTGGCCCTGATTAACAGCGGAGTATGCACTCAGCATGTCAATATAGGAACGGCCTTCCGGATCCTTCACCCATATACCCTCCGCTTCAGTAATAACAACGGGAAGCGGGATGTAATTCCGGGCACCGTGTTTATCGTTTTGATCGATGATCTGACTCGAAGACATTGTTTCTGTCATGCATACCCTCTCCTAAAGTAAGGTTACTGTAAAAGTTGCAAGAACTGTGCCAACTTCAGAAGGCGTCTACAGTAGGAAGCGGCTGGTGAAAGAGAGAGGAGAGGAAAAAAATTTTGCATGCAGTGATTAATTTTTTTGCACTCTTTTGAAAATTAAAGTGCTTTAATTACAAACAGAAAAAACCGAATACTGGGTGAAATAAAGAATAAATTTTAATTTAGAACTTTTTGTGAAAATATTCACAAATTCATTGTGCCAGTAACTTGTCTGGGTTATGCTCTATATGTGAAATAATTCACATATAGAGATGGAGAGAAGGAAGGGATTTTCATGTTTGTGGAAACGTACGATCCGTTTCAAAATATTGTTTTTTCTGCTCTGGCAGCTGCAGTGCCAATTTTATTGTTTCTGGTATGCCTGACACTGTTCAAAATGAAAGGCATCTATGCCGCTTTGCTTACGCTCGGCGTTACTTTTGTAATAGCAATGGGAGTTTTTGGCCTGCCTCTTGCTCAAAGCGGCGGGGCAGTGACAGAAGGAATTGTGCAGGGGCTGTTTCCGATCGGCTATATTATTATCATGGCTGTCTGGCTGTACAAGGTATCGGTCGCATCAGGAAAATTTCATACGATCCAAAACAGCATCGCTTCGATTTCCGCAGATCAGCGGGTGCAATTATTATTAATAGGTTTTTGTTTTAATGCCTTTCTGGAAGGCGCTGCAGGGTTTGGAGTACCGATAGCTATTTGTGCCGTGCTGCTCGTTCAGCTCGGGTTTCAGCCGCTTCAGGCAGCTATGCTTTGTCTGATTGCCAACGGCGCAGCCGGAGCTTTTGGAGCCATCGGGGTGCCTGTAGGTATTATTGATACACTTCAGCTTGAAGGCATCACTGCAATGGACGTGTCGCAGATGACTGCACTCACGCTTCCGCTAGTGAACTTCAGCATTCCGTTTTTACTGATATTTCTTCTGGATGGGTTAAAGGGTATCAAAGAAACTCTTCCGGCAATCCTGGTAACAGCTGTAACATATACGGTGCTTCAGGCAGTGATTACGGTTACTGCTGGTCCTGAGCTTGCCAATATTATTCCTTCCCTGGCAGCGATGGGGGCTCTTGCCATTCTCCAGCGGTTCTGGCAACCGGCCAACATTTTCCGCCTCGATGGTAAAGAGTATGTGCGAGCTGAACCGAAAGCGAAAGGGTCGTGGAGAACGGTAGTGTTTGCCTGGTCGCCGTTTTATCTGCTGACGATCTTTATCATGATATGGAGCTTTCCGGGATTTAAAGCACTTTTTGAAGAAAGCGGGATGCTTTCCCCAGCGGTGCTTGGCTTTATTCTGCCGGGAACGTACAGCAGCTCAGCGGGCCAGGGAATTGTATTTAACCTGAACTTTATCGGGGCTACAGGTACAGCGATTTTGCTGGCGGTGCTTGTGACAGTGTTGTTTGCCAAAAACATGAACTGGTCCAGGGCGCATGCAGAATTAATGCAGACATTAAAAGAGCTGTGGCTGCCAATTGTCACTATTTGTGCCATTCTTGCAGTAGCTAAGCTTGCCACCTATGGAGGACTAACGATGGCTATGGGGGAAGCAGCAGCTATGACAGGGAATATTTTTCCTTTCCTCTCACCGGTGCTTGGCTGGATTGGAGTGTTTATGACAGGGTCGGTCGTAAATAATAATACGCTGTTTGCCTCTATTCAAACGACAGCTGCTGCGGGAGTCGGTGTTGATGGGGCTCTGCTGGTAGCTGCCAACACAGCAGGAGGCGTAATGGCGAAGCTGATCTCGCCGCAGTCCATTGCCATTGCGACTGCCGCTGTGGGACAGACAGGTAAGGAAGGGCAATTAATGAAAATGACGCTCAAATACAGCCTGTACCTTCTGTTATTCGTCTGCCTGTGGACGTTTGGTTTGAGTTTATTTATTCATTAAAATAGATTGAGAGGATAAAAAATATAGCAAAAAGGACCGGCTTTTTCAGCGTCGGTTCTTTTTATTTCCCGGGCAATAAACAGGTTTATTCTGATTAATCTAAAATCGAAGGGGATTCAGGTACTGCCTTTGGTTTTCCGATCAGGTACCCCTGGGCCAGGTCAAATCCAAGTTCGCGCACACAGTTTAATTCTTCAGAACGCTCAATTCCCTCGGCGAGCGTAATAATACCGTAGCTGCCCGCGCGTGAAACGATTTTTTCCAGCCGCTGCTGCTTTTTAATGTCCTGATCGCAATGGTCGACAAGTGAACGATCGATTTTTACGTAATGCGGCTGCAGCTCCTCCATAACATCAATCGTCGAGTAGCCGGATCCAAGATCATCTAAAGCAACACGTACACCATACGATTGAAAGGTTTGAAAAATACGGAGCAGGTGTTCGAGATCATCAAATTTTTCTGTCTCCACCACTTCAAACACAAGATCCTTCGTAGAAATCCCGCAGCTTCTGGCTATAGCAAATGTAGAAAGCAGACAGTGATCCGGATCATAGATTGAAGAGGGCAGAAAGTTAATAAATCGTTTAGTGCCGGGCTTTAGATATTTGGCACTGGTTTTAATAGACGCAATGCGTGCCCGGTTGTCTAAAAGCGACTGCAGACCGCTCTGCTGGGAAAATGAAAACAGCTGATCCGGCCGGAACGGAGCAGCGTCTGCCTGCGGGCGCATGAGAAACTCGTATCCCATTACTTCACCGGTGTTCAATTGAATAATCGGCTGCATGTGGTGAGTGAACTGCTCATTATTGATGACAGTCATAAACGAGGGGCGGGAAATCCGCTCCTTCAGCTGGTGGAAATTAATCATGTTCGCATGAGTCTGTTGATCTTTACCTGTCCAGGTGCCCTTTAACTCGACCGGGTCTCCGGGGAGGGTGCGTTCAATGAAATCCAGAAAAGGGCCGAGTGTCTGAACAGCAGAATAGTAATAATGAAGCGTATTATCCTGAGTGTAGGAATTGTAACCGTTTTGGAGCATGTGATAATGAAGCTCACGGAGCACACTGAAGGTTGTATGAGTGAACAACAGATACCCGGAAGATTCCAAATCAGGCAGTGCTGTGCAGCTGGAGCATTGATTCATGATCTTAGGTCCTCCTATTCAAAACGTACGCTTATATAGCTTTATGTTCTCTCTATTTTATCGGATTCCGACAGAAATTGTTGAAAAAAACATAAAAAAGCAGAGAAAAGGATTTGTCCCTTTCTCTGCGCACATTATTGTGCTTCTTTTTTTATTTCACTATTTATGGAAGAGGATGCTGTAATTCCCTGTTTTTGCGCCATTGCTTTGGCTGCTTTCGGTGCGAGCCAGAGCGTTGGCAGCAGAATAAGGGAGACGGGAACGGCGGTAACTACAATAAATGACTGCAGGGCGTCCACGCTGCCTTCACCGATAAACAACAGGCAGGCAGCCACGGCTCCCATAATAACCACCCAGAAAACACGAATGGCAGAATGCGGCTCTTCGCTGTCACTGACTACAATTGAAATCGTGTAGGACATAGAATCCGTCGTAGTCACAACAAAAAGAATAGTAACTAATAGAAAACAGAAAGCGATAAATGTTCCGAGCGGCAGCTGCTGCACGATTGCCATCATCGAAGCAGGCATGCCCGATTCAAACAGGGCATCTGAAACCGAGCCCGGGTTGTTTAATTCATAAAAGATGCCCGTGCCGCCAACGATGGTAAACCAGAAGTTTGTGACAAGAGGAGCGATAATAGCCACAGCGAGGATCAGCTGCCGGATCGTTCTTCCGCGGGAAATTCTCGTAATGAAAATGGCCATCATCGGTCCATAGCCTAAAAACCATCCCCAGAAAAAGATCGTCCATAAACCGAGCCACTCATTGTTTCCGCGAAAGCTGCTCATCTGTGCAAATTCCTGCGTATAAACCCCGAACGAAGAGATAAAGGCATCTAAAATGAAGCCACCCGGGCCAATAAGCAATATAAATAAAATCAGAACAATCGTAAACCATACATTGAACCGGCTCAAAAGCTGAATTCCTTTATGAATACCAGGAACGGCGGATATAGAAGCAACAGTTACAAGGCCGGCAATAATCATAAACTGTGTCGGATAATTGTTAGGGATCCCCATGAGGGTCTCAAAACCATAGCCTGCCTGGGTGCCTAAAAAGCCAATAGGACCGATCGTACCGGCAGCGACCGAAACGATTGAACACACGTCGACGACAGTACCAAGCGGACTGTGAACAGCGATTTTTTCGCCGAAGACCGGATAAAGAAGCGTCCGCGGACGAAGAGGCATGCCTTTATCATAATGAGCATGCATTAACACTATGGTACTAAGTGTTCCAAGGATAGCCCAGGCGAGAAATCCCCAGTGTAGAAAGCTTTGAGCGAGCGCGGGCTGTATTGCTTCGGAGGAACTGCTTTCCAACCCGGAGAATACCGGTGGAAGGTCCATAAAATGATAAATAGGCTCCGCGGCGGCCCAGAAAACCCCGCCGCCGGCCAGTAGGGTACACATAATGATGGAAAGCCATTTAAAATAGCTGAATTCCGGTTCTGCTAAATTGCCAAGGCGTACACGTCCGTATTTCGAAAAGCCGAGGTAGAGTCCGATGAAGAAAGTGGCAAGTAAAAGAATCTGCCAAAAAGCGCCAAAAAAGGCAACAGCCCAGTTAAAGGTGGTCGTGACAAACTGTCCGACAGCTCCTGCATTAATTAGAGAAAAAACAACAAATAAAATCAACAGTCCACCGCTTAGAAGCGTGACCGGCCAGTCATTGTTTTTCCAATGATTCGGGGGTTGTGAAGACACAAATATTCCTACTTTCTTTTATATATGTAGTAAAGGTTTATGCGGCAAGAGAAACGCCAGGGCAAGAAAATCGATTTTCAGCAGCCCGACACAAAGAACATATCATAGTAGAACCAGTTGATTTCGTCAATGAAAAAGCCTGTAAGCTTCTCGAAACCTGCAGGCTTTAAGGTAAAAGCCTTCTTCTTAAGAAAAAGCCTTCCTCTGTATTAATACAGAGGATATTTAACTAATAGATATTAGTTAAAAAAGAGAACTCATTTAAATAGGGCGTCGTGAACCTTTAATACAAAGGTAAATAAAAATTTCAAAAAATTATTATAAAACAGTTGACGAAAATTAAATACTGTTATAATATAGTCTCAACAAAACAAATTGTACTATAACAGAAAACGCAGCTGTATTTCAAATTTGTTTAATCTGAAGAAAAAGGAGAGAGACATATGATTCGTCAAGAAGATGTAAAGCAGATGGAAGAAGCCTGGGAGAACGAGGAACGGTGGAAAGGAATTACACGCCCGTATTCAGCAGAGGATGTATTGAAGCTTCGCGGTTCAATTAAAGTAGAGTATACACTCGCTGATATGGGGGCGAATCGTCTTTGGAATTTAATGCAGGAGGATCCGTTCGTACGGGCGCTTGGGGCACTTACCGGCAATCAGGCCGTGCAGCAGGTGAAAGCAGGATTGAAAGCGATTTATTTAAGCGGATGGCAGGTTGCCGCTGACGCCAACCTCTCTGGCCATATGTATCCAGATCAAAGCTTATATCCTGCCAACAGCGTTCCGCATGTAGTACAGCGTATCAACCAGGCGCTGCAGCGGGCCGATCAGATTGAGCATCTTGAAGGAAATGATGAAACAAACTTTTTTGCTCCAATCGTAGCCGATGGGGAAGCAGGCTTTGGCGGACGTCTGAACGTGTTCGAATTAACTAAATCGATGATCGAAGCGGGAGCCGCCGGTGTTCATTTTGAAGACCAGCTTGCCTCTGAAAAGAAATGCGGCCACCTGGGCGGAAAGGTATTGATACCAACGAGTACCGCTATCCAGAATCTCATTTCGGCAAGACTCGCAGCAGACGTAATGGGAGTGCCGACAATTATTGTAGCCAGAACCGATGCAAATGCGGCCGATCTGCTTACAAGTGATATTGACGCCTATGATCACTCATTTATCCGAAGCAACGAACGGACCGAGGAAGGCTTTTACCGTACAAATAACGGGCTGGACCAGGCGATTGCAAGAGGTCTTGCTTATGCACCGTACGCCGATCTTGTCTGGTGCGAAACCTCTGAACCAAACCTTGAGGAAGCACAAAAATTTGCAGATGCGATTCACGAAAAATTCCCGGGGAAAATGCTTGCCTATAACTGCTCGCCTTCCTTTAATTGGAAAGCGAAGCTGAATGACGAGGAAATTGAAACCTTCCAGGAACGGCTGGGTGAGATGGGATATAAGTTCCAATTTGTTACTCTGGCCGGCTTCCATGCTCTTAACAACAGCATGTTTGAACTCGCTGGCGGCTATAAGGAGCGCGGCATGGGTGCTTATTCCGAGCTTCAGCAAAAAGAATTTGCCAACGAAGACCATGGCTACACGGCAACGCGCCACCAGCGTGAGGTTGGTACAGGATACTTCGACCAGGTAGCAACTACCATCTCAAGCGGAAAATCATCCACAACAGCGATGAAGGGATCGACAGAATCAAGCCAGTTCAGCAGGTAAGTATTAAAAAATCATAAGGAGGTTTTTCCAATGAGAGAAACGACGATGGAGTATCAAAGCGAAATGCCGACAATGATTTGCAGCGACTGCGGCGGCGAAATGACAGAGCATCAGGAAACACCAATGATCCAGTGTGATCACTGCTTAAGTAAAACTGAAGAATAAAAGAAAAGATACGGCCGGTGCCCCGCGTTACAGCAGGGCACCGGCTTTTTTGCTGTATACATATGTAAAAGAAGTAATTGAAGGCGGGGACAAAAAAGAGCCTCAGGCTTTCCATAGAGTGGAAGGCCTGAGGCAGAGGGAAAGAAGTTATTTGGTCTCTGCTTTTAAACGATTCTTAGCTTCTCTGCGGCGTCTATGCAGGATAGGCTCGGTATAGCCGTTTGGCTGATTGTACCCATGGAACACCAGATCGCATGCGGCCTGAAAGGCGGTTGACTGTTCAAAATCCGGGCTCATCGGGCGGTATTCGGGGTCATGGGCATTTTGTTCATCCACAACAGCGGCCATTCGTTTGAATGTATCCATTACCTGCTGCCTGGAGCAAATGTGATGGTGAAGCCAGTTGGCAATATGCTGGCTGGAGATGCGAAGCGTTGCCCGGTCTTCCATAAGGGCGACATTGTTGATGTCGGGCACTTTAGAGCACCCGATGCCAAGCTCGACCCAGCGTACAACATATCCAAGAATGCCCTGAGCGTTATTATCGAGCTCTTCCTGTACCTCGGCGGATGACCAGTCGGCACTAGTGGCAGTGGGTATAGTTAAAATAGAATCAAGATGGGATTCAGATATCTGCTTTAAATCTTTTTGAACCTCCGGGACATCGACCTGGTGATAATGGAGAGCATGCAGCGTGGCGGCTGTTGGTGACGGCACCCAGGCGGTGGAAGCCCCGGCTTTTAACTGTCCGTCTTTCTGGTCCATCATCGCTGCCAGCTGCTCGGGCATCGCCCACATACCTTTACCGATCTGGGCACGCTGTTCGAAGCCGGTGGCAAGTCCAGTCTGTACGTTTGATTTTTCGTAGCTTTCGAGCCAGGCAGAGGTTTTCATTTCGCCTTTTCGGATCATTGGTCCTGCCTCCATGGAGGTGTGAATTTCATCCCCGGTCCGGTCTAGAAAGCCTGTGTTAATGAACATTACCCGGTCTTTTACTTCCTTGATGCATGCTTTCAGGTTAATCGTTGTTCTTCGTTCTTCGTCCATAACGCCTATTTTCAAGGTATGGCGTTCCAGGTGGAGCATGTCTTCAATACGGTCGAACAGTTTGTCTGCAAAGGCAGCTTCTTTGGAACCGTGCATTTTTGGCTTTACAATATAGATGGAACCTTCGCTGGAGTTCCTGTATTTTCCGTTCCCAAGCAGGTCATGTTTGGCGATAAGGCTTGTAATAACACCGTCCATAATACCTTCAGGAATTTCTTCTTCCTTTTCATTTAATATGGCGTCGGTTGTCATCAAATGACCGACGTTCCGGTTCAGCATCAGAGAACGGCCTGACAGAGTAAATTCTTCGCCTGCAGGAGACGTGTAGCTGCGGTCCGGATTCATAATGCGTGTCACTGTTTTATCGCCTTTTTGAAACTGGGCGTTGATATCTCCTTTAATGAGACCGAGCCAGTTACGGTAAACCAGTGTTTTATCTTCAGCATCTACAGCAGCTACAGAATCCTCGCAATCCATAATTGTCGTAAGTGCAGACTCGACGACTACATCCTTTACCCCGGCCGGATCGGTCCTGCCAATCGGGTGGCCGTAATCAATTTGAATTTCGATGTGCAGCCGGTGATGCTTTAAAAGAACAGCTACCGGTTGGGCACTCGCTCCCTGGTAACCTGAAAATTGTTCAGGGTATCGAAGCTGATCCTTGCTGCCATCCTGAAAAGAAACTTCGAGGCGGCCGTTTTCGATCGAGTAGCTGGTGGCGCTCTTGTGGGAATGGCTCTGCAGAGGAAAGTATTCATCTAAAAATTGTTTGGCATAAGCCACAACTTTTTCTCCGCGTACAGGGTTATAGGCTTTCTGCTGCTCAGCCCCACCTTCTTCATTGATGATATCGCTTCCATATAAAGAGTCGTAAAGACTCCCCCAACGGGCATTAGCAGCGTTAATGGCAAAGCGTTCGTTACTGATAGGCACAACAAGCTGCGGTCCAGCCTGCATGGATATTTCTTCGTCCGTTTGCTCAGTGGCAATTTGAAAATCATCCGGCCCTGGTTCAAGGTAGCCGATGCTTTCGAGAAATGTCCGGTACTGATCCGGATCCCATCGTGAATGAGCCTGGTGCCATTCGTGAATCTGATTCTGCAGGTTATCTCTCGTGTGCAGAAGAACTTCGTTTTCAGGAGTCAAATCGTGAACAATCTGTCCGAAGTCCTGCCAAAATTGTTTTTGTTCCAATCCGGAGCCGGGCAGCACTTCTTCGTTAATAAATTGATATAAAGAAGGGTGCACATGAAGGCTGCCTGCTGATCGATACGTCGTCATACTATTCCTCCTTCAAAGTAAGGGAACAGAAGAAGCTGCTCCCAGGATATAATACCATTGTATTATAACAGTTATACAAATATCAATACTGTTATATAAAATTTCAAACTTCGTCAAACGAAATTTTCTTTAGTATAGTGGAAGCATTGTGAATTAAAGTTAAGAAAGGAAGAGAAAATGACTCCGCAAATAGTGCAATTCCTCGTTACGGCTCACCTTTCATTGATAGTCCTCCTGCTCGTATTATTCGTTTCTGCGAATATTTTTTACCAGACGGGAAGAAACAAATTTGCTTTAGGATTACATTACACACTCCGGGGCGCATATTTGCCAGGACTAATCTCTGGTGGGCTGCTTATAGGGCTGACGCCAGATTTTCCGGCAATATTTTTAAAAGCTGCTTCAGGACTGTTAACTCTTATTTTTATGGAAATTCATCTCAATCATATTATTGGCAATGAACACCGCCCAAGGTTCGCTTTTCTAACGTATTTTATGATTGTGTTCACGATCGTATTAGGCGTAGTGTTTCCCGTGGGAATCTCCGTTATGGAGTAAAATCAGAAATGATCAGATCTTATGATGACACTTGAGAGTTGATAGCGAAATGAGGTGTACATGGGCAGCGAAACGGGATAGAATAACTAACGTATGCAGAAAATGTAAAATTGCATGCGAATGCGAGGTTATTTCAAGCAGAAAGGTGTTCCTTATATATGATTCAAAATCCTAAAGGAAAAGAGCGGATCGGTCTGGCGTTGATTCTTAGTATGCTTGCCATCCTTGGACCGCTCAATATTGATATGTACCTGCCAAGCTTCCCGGGAATAGCGGCAGATTTGAACGCCCGTGCTTCGATGGTGCAGCTTAGTTTAACTGCCTGTCTTGTAGGGCTTGCAGTTGGCCAGGTGATTGTCGGGCCGATTAGTGATGCGAAGGGAAGGAGAAAGCCGCTGCTGGTTTCTATCACGTTGTTTGCGGCTGCCTCGTTTATTTGTGCAATCGCACCGAATATATACATATTGATTGCTGCGAGGCTGCTGCAGGGTTTAACCGCTTCAGCCGGCATTGTTGTTTCACGGGCAGTGGTAAGGGATATTTTCAGCGGCAGGGAGCTGACAAAGTTTTTTTCCTTATTAATGGTTATTAACGCCATCGCCCCGATGGCAGCACCAATGATTGGGGGAGCTATTTTGCTTCTGCCATTTTCGGACTGGTCGACAATTTTTCTTTTTCTTGCGGTCGTTGGGCTTGCTATTGTCGTTACGATTGGATTTCGGCTCGAGGAGACCCTTCCGGAGGAAAGAAGGACGCCGAGTTCACTCAAATATACGATTCGCACCATTGGGGATTTGTGGAAGGATCGTTCTTTTATAGGCTATGCTTTAACGCTTGGTTTCGTGCATGGCGGCAGCTTTGCTTATGTTTCCGGCACTCCGTTTGTTTACCAGGAGATCTACGGCGTTTCTGCTCAGGTATTCAGTGTGTTATTTGGCATCAACGGTCTGGCGATTATCACCGGCAGCTTTTTAATTGGCCGGCTGGCAGGCATTATCGCTGAACGCAAACTGCTGCGCACGGCGGTGATCACGGCGGTAAGCGCGAGTACTTTTCTTCTTGTGATGACAATCATTGAAGGACCGCTTGCGCTGCTTGTCATTCCTATTTTCATTTATATGACAGCGATGGGCATGGTGCTGACAAGCTCGTTTACACTGGCGATTGCCAAACAGGGCCACCGGGCAGGGAGTGCAAGCGCGCTGCTCGGCATGCTTCCGCTCTTGATTGGCTCGATAGTTTCCCCGCTTGCCGGTATTGATGAAACAACGGCTGTTCCGATGGGATTTATTATGTTCATTACGACTGTCTTTGGATTGACCGCCTTCAGTACACTCAGTGAACGTCCGCAAAGAGAATAAAATTAAGCCGGCACGCTGTTTTATTTAGCGTGCCGGCTTTTTATATCAGGGATCTTTTAGGATTGAATGTTTTTTAATTTATCCGGTGTTACATCGTTACCTTCCGGGTCCTGCACGGTGGTGGTAAGCAGAGTCGCTTCCATCGATCCGCGGATCATCTGAAGGTACTCTTCACGAAGCTGCTTTTGCTCCTGCTGCTCTTGTACGGTCAGTCCCTGATTCACCTTTTTTCTCGCCAGTTCATTAATGCGAGGAAGCGTTGCGATCATGTGAATTCCCCTTTCTTTTTATACCCATACATGTATAAGGTATAAAAATAGTATAGCAGAAGCCTGCTGCATATGCAAGTCGGAGCAGCAGGCGGCCTTTAATGCTTCAATTCCTGAAATTTAGTGACGGCTTCCACACGGTTGCTTACTTCAAGCTTATCGAAAATAACTGATATATAGTTTCTTACAGTACCGTTGGTAAGGGAAAGCTGCCGAGCTATCGCTGTAGTGCTTTTCCCCTCTGCGATTAAAGCGAGCACTTCTTCTTCACGTTTAGTAAGTGCTGCGGCAGTGTTATAGGCAAGATCCACTAAATCAGGGGAATAGACTTTTCTGCCGCTCATAATAATGCGAATAGACTGGGCCAGCTCTTCACTCGGACTGTCCTTCAAAAGATAGCCGCTGATTCCCGCTTTTCGGGCTCGTTCAAAATAACCTGTGCGGGCGAAGGTGGTGAGAATGATAATTTTGCACGTGCTTTCCTTTAGTTCCTCTGCAGCCTCTAACCCGCTTTTTACTGGCATTTCAATATCCATGATGCATATATCCGGCTGTTCTTTATCAATAAGGCTCAAAGCCTCCTGCCCGTTCTCTGCTTTCCCCACTACTTCCATATCTTCCTCTAAATCAAGAAGAGAACCAAGCGCTCCTAAAAGCATCTGCTGATCCTCCACGATCACTATTCTTATCATTGCTGATGGCTCCTTCATTTAATTTGCTGAACCACGAGGGGGACTTGAATATCAAGCTTTGTACCTCCTGAAGAATAATAATTAAACTGGCCGTTGATGAACCCCAGGCGCTCCTTAATACCCTGCAGGCCGCTTTCGGACCAGGATTTCTGATCAGAGGACATGCCTTTGCCGTCATCCTCGACTGTAAGGGAAAGGCTGGTGGTTGATTGATCGATCGTAATATAACAGTTTGCTGCTTCACTGTGCTTGACAACGTTAGTCACGGCTTCCTTTAAACACATGCTGAGCACGTTCTCAATGAGAGGCGGAGCTTCGTTAAAGCTGGCGCTTCCCGTTACATGAAGAGTAATACCGGCGGCCTGAAGAATCTCTTCCACACGCAGGAGCTCGTCGTTCAGTTTTGCGCCTTTCATGTCTGAAACAAGCTCCCGCACTTCTTTTAATGCGGTGCGTGCAGTCTGATGAATGTCTGTTAATTCCGCCTGGGTCCGTTCAGGTTTAGTATCTATTAATTTTCCTGCGAGTTCACTTTTTAAACCAATCAGAGAGAGCTTCTGTCCAAGAGTATCATGCAGGTCTCTGGCAATCCGCTGCCGCTCTTCAAGAACCACGAGCTGGGAAATGCGTTGGTTAGCCTCGTGAAGCTCGGTTTCGAGCTTTTCACGCTTGTTCCGATTGTAGATGTTAAAAGGAAGAAGAATGACGCCGATAACACTGATCGCAATAAAGGGAAGCTGCATCATGAACAGTTCATTTTGAACGTAAAAACCTATAATAACAGCGGTCAGGGTAGTAATAAGGTGGAGAACGTATAAAGTGATGAAACCGGCTTTATGCTGGATATTACCGATAAAGAAAGCTAAAAACAGGGAAAAATAAACATAACCGAAATAAAGGGTCATTCCGATGCTGATCAACATTTCAATGCTCACAGATAAATAAACCGTCCAGCCCTTTTTAATGAAGGATAAACGGTAGGTCGTAAAGAACAGAAGAATCATAAAGACGCCGAGAGCGATTTCAAAATACGCAGCAGAGCGGATAATAAAATAAAATGGCAGCAAACAGAAAATAATCCAGGCATATAAGCTGAGTCCTGTACTTTTTGGAAATATATCGAACCAGTGATGCATAAACGGACTCCTTTTTCGTGAGGCGTATCACTTCTTTGTATTAAGTATAACAAACCCCTCTCTGTAACAGAGAAGGGTTTGTTTTTAAGATTTTTTATCGGATGGGGCGGGGGAAGATAAAGAATTCTTGGCCTGTCTTTTGCTTCGGATGTTTGCTTCCTTAAAGCTGACAAACGTTTTGTTTGTTTCATCGTACAAGCGGAACTTAATGGATGTGAGGCTTGTCCCAAGAGTAATCTTCGTAGCCTGCTGCAATGGTTCAATGTTTTCATGAGTTTTTGCCAAATTATAGTTTGGTACACGCGGGCTGAGGTGATGCACGTGATGGTAGCCGATATTGCCGGTAATCCACTGAAGCACCTTTGGAAGCTCGTAGTAAGAGCTGCCGTCTACTGCAGCTTTTACAAAGTCCCATTTGTCCTCGTTTTCAAAGTAGGAATCTTCAAACGTGTGTTGGACATAAAATAACCAGATGCCGAGAAACCCTGCTGTGAAAAGCATAGGAATCTGAATGGTGAAAAAGGCAGCCCAGCCGACAAGCCAGATTAACAAAGCGTAAATAACTACAATAGAAATATTGGTGAAGTAGGTGTTCAGGCGTTCTTTTCTTTTTGCATTTTTACGGTTGAAGCGGTTCTCCACGAGAAACAGGTAAAACGGGCCTAAAAAGAAAAGCACGAATGGGTTGCGGTACAGGCGGTAGCTGAGTCGGAGCCATTTGCTGGCGTTTTGGTATTCCTCGACGGTCATGACCCAAACATCTCCGGTGCCCCGTTTGTCGAGGTTGCCGCTTGTGGAGTGGTGCATCATATGGCTTCTTTTCCATTTTGCGTAAGAGAAGTGAGTAATGATTCCGGTTAACGTGCCAATCCGGTCATTCGCTTTACTGCTTTTGAAAAATGAACCGTGTGTGCAGTCGTGAAAGATGATGAACGTACGGACTACAAAGCCTCCGGCGATAATGGCGAGGGCAACAGTAATGAAAGGAGAGATAGAATAAACTGCGTACGCAAGCGCCCAAAGGGCTAAGAAAGGAAGGATGGAGTTGCATAGCTGAATAATGCTTGCTTTATGGTCAGAATGTGCGTAAGGGGCAGCACTTTTTTTCAATTGCATTTGTTCTTGTCTGCTCATGGCTAATCGCTCCCTGCTTTATGGGGTGTGTTTCTATTAATAGAATATAAAATTTTAACTTCGTCTGTAAGTCATAGACGTCAGGGAGAAAAAATGACAAATGTCATATACGGGCTGAATGAAGCGGGAGGAAATGAAATATGTATAAAATCGGCTATCACATATATGGTTTTGCTTTGCTTAAATTAGTGGCAGAGCAAAGCCTCTGAACATTTTAAGAGCTCAGAGGCTTGTGTTTTATAAAGCGTAGTTTGTCCTCAGTGCATGTGTCAGCTCAGAAACGATATCAATGTCTTTAAAGCTGATACCAAGCTGGACAGCCGTCTGTGCCATCTCCGGGCGCATGCCGCACAGCGTAGTCTCCACCCCGACCAGCTTCAAGGCGGTGGCAAGCTGCATGATGCGCTGAGCAACGAATGTGGTGATGTCACGAACGCCGGAAAGGTCAATATACAGACGCGTTAATTCGCTCTCAGTGCATTGCTTTAACGTATGCTCCACAATAACCTGTCCTCGCTGTTCATCGATATGGCCAATAAGTGGAAGGAGGCCGGTTTTCTTTTGAATCAAAATGATCGGGGAGGAAAGCTCCAGGATCATTGCCTCTTTCAACTGCATCTGTTCGTTCATATGATAAATGGCTTCTTTCATGAACGCCCGTCCGGCGTAATCGAAAGCCTGGAGTGCTTTGCGCTGCCAGTCGAGCACGTGATCGATGGGAATTGATTCCTCATATTGATGAACAAACAGGCGGATCTGTTCTAAAATGGCGTTGCGGTAATAAGTGAACTCTTCCTGAATGGTCAGCATTGGCTGCCACATTTCTTTATTTTCTTCCACAATGTCACTGATTTTTTTTTCAAAGTGCTCGTAAAACTGGGTTTCTTCCTCCCGAAATACATGAATAAGCTCCTGGGCAAAGACTTTTTTCATTTCTTCGAGCTTTTGACTTGTATAATCGTCGGAAGGGTGGTCGGGAAAAGAATCGGCAGACCATGTGCCGCGCATTGTATCTATATGTTCAATCAAATAATCGTATAAGGAGCCGTCAGCTTTTTCCTGATTAAATTGCACGGTCGTTTTCCTCCAAAATGAGAGTATGGTGCGGATTGGTCTAATTATAGAGCCTGGAAGGAAAAGTCACAAGTTTTTTATCTGTATTCATACCACATGATCCCCATCGTCTCAGCCCCGCCGTGAACACCGATTACCGGGCTGAGAGGGCAAAGGTGAGTCGTGAGGCCAGGGGAGAGGGCCTGCAGCTCTGTTTTCCATGTCTCTGCTTTTTCCTTCGTTGTCGTATAAATAATACTCATGTCCTCGACCTGATAGGAGGCTATGGCTTCTTTAGCAATTTGCAGCAGCCGGCTTTCCGCCCGTTTCCGGGTTCGGATCTTTTCAAAAGGAACAATCTGGCCACTATCAAAGGTAAGAAGAGGATGAATCTTCAAAAGCGTGCCAAGGATCAGCTTTCCGCGGGAGATCCTGCCCCCTTTATGTGCCTGCTCGAGGCTTCCGAGCAGCAGGTAGCCTCTGGCATGTCCTGCCATTTGTGTTAACCGCTGCTGTATTTCCTCCGGCGCTACGCCTTCGTCTGCTAATTGCGAGCCTCTCGTCAGCAGCGGGCGGATGCTGCCGGCCCCCATCTTCGAATCCACAGTGAAGAGCGGAAATCCGGTCATATCTGCTGCGAGCTGGGCTGTTTGAAGAGTACCGCTTAAATGACTGCTGATATGTATGGCAATTCCTACATCATAAGAATCCTTCAGCTGTTCAAACAGTTCGGAAAAACTGCCCACAGACGGCTGGCTGGTCGTAGGGAAAACTTCTTCATGCGGCAGCCGCTCATAAAATTCATCCGTTGTAATTTCAATATTTTCTTTATAGCTTTCATTTTCAAACACAACAGATAAGGGAACAATATGAATATTATATTTTGCAGCCGTTTCTGCATCGATAGAACTGGTGCTGTCTGTAATCCAGGCTATGCGCTGTGTCATCATCCACCTCTTTTTATGTTAATTTGACAACGTTTCCACTGTTCTTGAATATATTATACATATTCCTGTATAGGAATTCGAATGAAACCATGCAGGATTTATATAAAAACGAGGGTAAAGAAAAACATGTCCAGGCCCTCGCAGGTACCAGAACATGTTTTAGTTAAAAAGCAGGGCAATTAGAGAAAATCCGATTACGACGGTGAACAAAATCGTCATATGGTTCAGCGAAAAAATAAACATAGTAGTTGCCCATTTTTTGCTGTCCATGCGCCGGTAGCATATAAAGCTTGCTGCAAGCCAGGCTGCGCTTAATACGAAGGATACGCCAACGATAAAGCTGCTGACCGGAAGGAAAAGAAAGCTGGATAGTGTTAAAAGCACAAGGTATACGTTTGTCTGAATATAAGTCCGCCGGTTTCCTTTGATTACTGGAAGCATTGGGATATTTGCTGCTTTGTACTCGTCATGTCTGCGTATAGCGATGGCATAGAAGTGCGGCATTTGCCATAAAACCATAATAACGAAAAGACCGAGAGCAGCCGGGTGGAAAAAGTCGTTGGAAATAGCTGCCCAGCCGATAAGCGGGGGCACCGCTCCGGAAATACTCCCAATTTCTGTATTGTAGATCGTGCGCCGCTTGCTCCACATGGTATATGGAACAACATAAAAGAATAAGCCTGTGAAGCCGAAGAAGGCTGCGAGCGGTGAAGCCGCATATAAGAAGCCTAAGCCTGCAAGTGTCATAACGATTCCCAGTATAAGTGCATTTTTCAGCTGCATCCGGCCAGTCGCCGTAGGGCGGTTCTTCGTTCGGTCCATGATCTTATCGATGTCGCGGTCGTATAAGTTGTTAAACGTGCCGGCAGCTCCGATAACAAGACCCGAGCCAAGCGTGGCAAGGACTATCGCTCCGATCTTATCGGAAAAAGCGATGTTGTGAATATATAAAGCAAGGGTAATCCCTGCAAACATAACGATTAAATTGGATTTGATAATCCCGGTTTTAATCGTTTCCGCCAGTACTTTACGAAGTGCCTGTTTCGGGGCAGCGAGGGATCCTTGTTGAACCGTGCGTTCGATATTTTCCGATTTCATTTTATTCCCCCCAACCGTGTTCATCCGATACTAATGTATCACATATGTCGTGAAATTTAGAGATATTGACAAAAAAGTTCGCTATCTTGTCAATTGTTTGTGAACGATTCATGACAAATTATTATATATATATGTACTTCGTACTTTTAGCAAACAAAATTATACTCTCACATTAACTGCGTGTTGGCAAGTGTTACTTCCCGGCTTTCCCGGGTACAGGCGTCCATGAAAATGCCGTTGTGTGTGCTTATTCCGTGCCGGCCGTACAAAAGCCGTCCAGCAGAGGGACGGCATGAAGTATCAACTGCTTTTTGTTTTTAATTCATGGAGCATCTCATGCACGGCGTGAGCGACGCCGTGTTCAGTATTCGTTTTTGTAGAAAAACCGGTTGCCTCTTTAACCTCTGGAACGGCATTTCCCATGGCAACACTCCGGCCGGCCATTTGGAGCATATTTAAATCGTTAAAGTTATCCCCGAGAGCCATAACGTCTTCAAGGGAGATTCCGCGCCCGAGCGCGAACTCCTGAAGGGCAAAGCCTTTTTGGGCACGTACGTGATTTAATTCAAGGTTACCCATGCCCGAAGAAGTAAGAGCGAGCTCGTTATCATCCCGGAGCTCGTATTTCATCCGCTCGAGAACGGAAGCCTCTGAAGAAAAGGCGAGCATTTTATACACATCGAGGCCCTCGTAATCGAGTATTGAAAAGAAATCATCTGCGAACTGGAAATTTTCATCCTCAAGCCGGCGCTCAGCATACTGCTCTGCTGCAGCTGTCGTCAGCTCGGGGTGCGCGGTCTGCAGCATTCCCACAACGACACTCATATATGCTTCTCTTGAAGGGGCGAAAATTCCCTGGCTCGTAAACAGTTCAATATAAGAGCCGGCAGCGTGATGTACGGTTAAAATTCGTTCGCATGAGCTTTCTGTAATTGGGGCAGAGCGCTGTATTTCTTTCCGGTTTTTGTAGGTGACTGCTCCGTTCATGCTGATAATTGGGTAGGAAAGGCCGGCGGAAGCCAATGGTCTGTGTGCTGCTTCGTAGGTTCTCCCTGTGGCGATCACAATATCGATGCCGTGTGCCGAAGCAGCCTGAAGGGCTTCGGCGTTCTCTTTGCTGATTTCTCCGTTCTGATCCAGCAATGTGCCGTCCATATCCGTTGCAATTAGTTTCATTTCTTCTCCTCCGATATGCTCCAGGTCTGTTGATCCGTCTTCATTATTACCTTCTATTATCGAACAATTTATCTAAGTCATCAACTTTTTTGTTTTCAGCATGAAAGCTGAAACTATAAAAACATCGACAGCTTATCTTACAAGGTGATTGCACAACAGTGTAGGCGGTCAATCCGGATGAATATTTTATCTTTAAGTAAAGAAAATCCTCCATTTAATGAAGGAATTAAAAGGAAGAATTAAATGAAAAATTCATAAACAAAAGTGCGAAAACCGCATTATTCTTGTGAGTAAATCTAACAATAGCTTTCCTGAGCCCCGGAGAATAAAGAAAAATTTAGACGTTCGTTAAAAATATGAATCAGAAATGTAGGTATTTAGAACTTTTTTTAAAGATAAATTCATTAAAAAGTTTAGATGCGTGAAGTAAAAGGTAATTCCAACTAAAGAAGTTATTCAATTCAGATGAGAAAGCGAGTGTTTGTCATGATTCGTACAATTTTAATGGTTATTGGAGCTATTGTTGTGATTGGAGCAATTCTCTCCTTAATTTAAGAAGAAATTGCTCAAATGATTACATTAAAGACCCTCTCCAGCCCAGCGAATTCATGACTGTTTATTTCCAGCTATACATTGGAAAAGCATGAAGCCTTTGGCCGGATGAGGGTTTTTGCGTATAAATTAAATTTTCACATTAAGAAAGGTGAGATACAGTGACCGACGCTAAAGATAAAGTTACGTACGGATTGATGGCCGCTGGCAGCCTTATTGGCGGAGCGCTTCCTCTAATAACTAAAGGGACGAAAAATAAACTTCAATCCTCAGAAGAATCTTCTGGGGAAGAAAATACTGAGGAGCCAGCTGAAAACCAGGAAAAAGAAAAAAAGGCTCCCCAGCTCAAGCAGACAGCAAAAAAACCTGCGAATAAAGCAAAACAGGCGAAAGATAACGTAAAGGAATCGGGCAGACAACTGCAAGGCACCGTGGAAAATAAAAAGAAAAGCGCTGGAAATACCGCAAAAAATGCAGGCGAACAGGCGAAAGAAGCCGTTTCAGGAAAAGCTAAAGGAGCCAAACAGGCGGCTGATGCGAGCAAAGTTGTTTATAAAGGAAATAAAAAGGTTAAAGAAACTAAAGGCAGGATAAATGGAGTTAAAAATACTGTCGGCGAAAAAGTAGAAAAAACCGGCATGAAAATACAGGATCAAAAAAACGCCCAAAGCAATGTAAATAGAGCTGAAGAAGCAGCAGAGCAGCCAACGCAAGGAGCGGGCAGCGCTCCGAAAAAGGCAAAAAAGGTTTCTGAAAAAGCCGCACGCCGGCTGACGGATGCGACAGGTCTTGAACAGAGCGCGGCTTCAGCAGAGCCGGGTGTAGAAAATGCAGAAGAGTCAACGCTAACGCAGGAACTTGAGCGCCGCCCGGAAGAAATGAACGAAGCTGAAGTGGATGCTTACCAATCCAGCAGTCAAAATGGAAGTAAAATGAACCACAGCCTGACCGACGTAATGGATACCGTGAACGATTTCTTTAAAAACTATGTAGCCGAGCCACAGCGGATTACTTCTACGGAAAAGCAGGAGGACCACTGGCTAGTAGAAATCGAAGCGTTGAATAAAGAAGGCAGAAGGTCGAAAAAAGAAACTTATCAGGTGCAGATAGATGATCATTTAGAGGTGACCTCCTATAAGCGGGTAGATGGAAATAAATAATGCTTCGGTTTGAGGAGACCAAATTATGGCAAAAAAGATTTTATTAACTGAAGGCGGAAAATATGTCGATGGTTCAAAGCCAAAGGTAAGAAAAACGTTCTCCGTTCCAGACGAAGCCTGGAAGAAAACTCATTTTTCTTCTTATTCCAAATCAGAATCATCCGATGATAAGGCATCCAGGAAGCAATCCACTGATGAAGAAAAGAATTCCCAGGATGAAGAGTCATTTTTAGATAGGGTGAAAGACAGCGGTCAAAAAGCTGCTAAATGGGTTTCCTTTAAAAAAACGAAGGAATACCTTGATGATCAGACAGAGGATACATTCATTGAGCCGATTAAAGACACCGCAGAAGAAATCTCTGACTTGAACCCTGTGGAAACTACGAAAAATATGATCCAGGGAAATGCCAAAGAAGAATTAATGGAAACAGCTACAGAAGGGTTGAAAAATAACCCTCAGGCTGCGAATGCCGTAGCTGCAGCTTATATGGGAAAAAAGTTTTTTAACACCCTGGAGAGCGCCCGTCTGGCAAAAGAACATGCGCAGGAAAAAGTGCAGGAAACAAAGAAGGCACTGGAAGGAAAAGGAGAAGAAGCCCAGGAAAAACTGCAGAACGCTGTGGAGCAGGCTAAAGAAAAAGGGCAGGAAGCCCAGGAAAAACTGGGTGAAGCTACAGGAGAGCTGCAGGATAACGTTCAGGGCGACTCCAATAAGTCCGGGAAAGGGGGCGGTAAAATCCTTCGATCGCTGCCCGAAAAAGGTTTAAGCGATCTAAAGGGAATGGAAGACATCAAGGGACCGTCGAACATCAAGACTTACAGCGAGTCCAGGTTAAGAAGCTATGACGAGGTCAAGGGCGTTGATGATATTAAGGGCATAAGCGAACTGAAAGGCTTATCTGACATCAAGAGCTACAAGGAATCGAAGCTGAAAAGCTACGATGACATCAAAGGCATCAGTGCCATTAAAGGAACAGAAAATATTAAGCATTATGATTAAGGAGTGAAAGATTATGGCAACAATTGAAAAAAGCACAGATTCTTCCAGCTTGGCAGAGGTTATTGACCGGATACTAGATAAAGGTATTGTTATCGACCTGTACGCTCGTATTTCTGTTGTAGGAATTGAACTGATTACAATTGAAGCACGTATTGTTATTGCAAGTGTTGACACTTGGCTCCGTTACGCTGAAGCAGTCGGACTGCTCCGCGACGATGTCCAGGGCGAAATCGATGAAGATGCAGACTCTAATGAGCGTGCCGGGCAGTTAAACTTTGCTTAAATTTCTCTAATCCCGTCATGCGTATGACTGCATGGCGGGATATATTTCTATTGTAAGAAGAAAGCGGGGACAACTATGAAGGAAGTAATGAAATCACTGAACGATTTTTTTGAGGAAAATTTAAAACCTCCGTTTCGAATTACTTCAGTTTCCGAAGAAGAGTACGGCTGGTTTGCAGAAGTAGAAGTTATCGAGGAAGACGAGTATATGCAGAAGTACGGACATGACCAGCTTCTGGGTGTCTATGAAGTAAAGCTGAACAACAATCAGCAGGTAGGATCGTTTGAGCGTGTAAATTTAAGACCGAGAAGTGCCCACGTTGAAACGGCAGAAAGGAGATAGGTATCGATGGCGGCCAAACAATCAACGACAAAATCAAAAGAAACTACCGAAGAGAACCAGGAAACGAAAACCAGCAAAAGCGGCTCGTATAAACCTTTCTCCTCTAAAGAAGAAGGAGAAGAGCAGCCGAAAGAGCAGATTAAAGGCCCGGCGAAATCAGGTTCTTCGAGTGAAACTTCAGAGAAATCATCCGGACAGAACGAAAAAACGGACGATAAAGGAGAAAGTGACGAAGTGAATAATACCACGACCGCCAATAAAAAAAATACAACTAAATCCAAAAAGACGAAAGAAGAATCTGCGGAAGAAGCAGAACAACAGGAAAACTCAGGCGAAGATTCATTTTCGCCTATTGAAAGTGATATGTTTGAAACGGTCCGTTCGTTTTTCGAAGAAACGATGAACTCACCTGTCCGTATCACGGCTATTATGGACGCGGGAGATGGCTGGAATATTGAAGTAGAACTAGTAGAGGAAAAAGAGTATACGCAAAAATATGGAAGAGACCAGCTTATTGGAATTTATGAAGCCACGATGAACAAGGATCAAAAAATAACTTCCTATCAAAGGATGAATACTCGTCCGAGAAGTACTCCTTTTGAGAAAAAAGAGAGGTAAAAAATATGGCGACTACTAACGAAAGAAAGCAGCAGACTCAGAAAAAGTCATCCAGCACCTCGGGGAGCTCCAGAACGAATCAGCAAAAAGGGAGCTCTCAGAGCAGCAGAGGGCAGTCGAAAAAGATCAATGCTCCTGCTACAGCGAATTCGAAACAAACGACCTCTGAAGAACAAAAACAGTCAAAGCAGCAAAAAATCCGTACAATTGACCAGATCGTAGAAACTGAAGAGATGCAGTCGATTTTAGAACGTTCCGAAAAGTATTTAACCTCCGGGTATCCTGTACACTTCACGGGCGCAGCCGGGGTAGGCAAAACTACACTTTCATTTCAGCTTGCCCGCCGGTTTAACCAGCCTGTTACGCTGTTAAATGGGAATGAAAGCCTCTCGAACACGGACCTTCTCGGTGGAAGAATCGGTTATACGAGTGACAAATTAATCGATAATTACGTCCGGAAGGTGTATAAACGTGAAGATCATATTACGGAGCGCTGGAGCACAGGCCGGCTGCTTGAAGCAGTAAAAAACGGCCACACGCTTATTTACGATGAATTTACGCGCTCGCTGCCGTCTACAAATAATTTATTTCTCTCTGTGCTTGAAGAAGGAATACTGCCGCTTTATGGTACGCAGCGAAACGAAAGCTTTATTAAAGTGCACCCGAATTTTAAAGCAATCTTTACAAGCAATCCGGAAGAATATGCCGGTGTGCATAAATCCCAGGAGGCCCTGCTTGATAGAATGATTACAATTCCGGTGGAGGACCCGAATAAAGAGGCCCAGGTTTCTATCCTGACAGAAAGAGCTTCTATTAGTGAAAAAGAAGCCGAAACCATAATTAAAGCACTGGATTGGGCGAAATCCATGAGCAGGGAAAACGATACGCATGTCCCAAGCTTCCGTCTCGCTGTTATGACCGCGATGTTAAGCTCGGAGCATGATGTTAAAATAGATGTAAAAAACGACGATTTTCAACAATTGTTTTTTGATGTGATGGGTCATTATTTCCTTGAAAATATTCAGGGAGAAGATGTCAGCGAAGCACAAAAAAGAATGAAGGAAGAGTTGAAAAAGGTCTAGGAGGCAAGTAACCGTGGGAATTTATATGTTTGGGGTTATTGAAACTACTGAAAAGCCGACCTTCGGCACCGTGGAACTCGAGGGAAAAGAGCGAAAAATTTATACCCTCCAGCGCGGGCAGGAAGCGATGGTGGTAGCGGAAGCTCCGATGCAGATTTATGATCCAACGAGGAAAAACCTGCGGGCTCATCAAGATACAGTGGCCAGAGTAATGGAAGAATACGATGTCATTCCGATGAGTTTTGGGAACGTCCTTGAGGACCAGAAAGAAGTCTTTGCTTTAATGGAAAAGCTGCAGGACCAATTTGAGGAAATTTTTCCGAAGATCCGTGGCAAAATGGAAGTTGGACTTAAAATCATCGGAAAGAAAGAATGGCTGAATGAACAAATCCGCCAGGAACCGGGAATGGAAGACCTGCGCAAAAAAACGGATACGAAAGGCAAAAACGCCAGCTATTACGAGCGTATGCAGCTAGGGGAATCGGCGCAAAAATTCATGATCAGGCTGCACGAGCGCTTTGAGGAAGAGGTTTTCCAGCCGCTCGCAGAGATTGCCAACGCAGCTAAAAGTAACGAAGTAATCAATGAGCGGATGCTGTTGAATGCCGCTTTTTTAATAGATAAGGAAAACGAAGAAGCTTTTGATGCAAAAGTTAACGAGATTTTTAATGAATGGAATGAACACGCTGATTTTAAGTATACGGGCCCGTGGCCGGCATACAATTTTATTGACCTGAAAATAAAAGCAGGGAACAGCGTATGATTCATAAATTATTTACCTGGCCGCTTGATACTGTCGTCTGGGCTGGTAAAAAAGTAAAGGAAGAGGCGGATAAAGAATATTTTGATGTCCGCCAGATTCAAAAGAAACTGGCCAATCTGCAGATCATGTACGAAATGGAAGAAATTTCTGAGGAGGCCTTCACAGAGCAGGAGGAAGAGCTGCTGCAACGGTATCGCAGAGCGAAGCAGATTGAACAGGAAGAATTACGGGAAGAGTTAGAGGAAAAGGATTAAAGGAGTGAACCGGCAGTGCAGACAAACTCGGGCGCACCGGCTCTTTTGTATTTGTATGCCTTGATTCCCACCAGCGAATATGAGGAAGATCCTATGGAGTCGATGGAAGGTATGGAGCCGGACAATAATATCAGCTTTATTGAACATGGCAGTATCACTGCAGTAGTTACTCATGTTCCGGAAGAAGAATTTTCCCAGGAACAACTGCAGAAGAATGTAGAAAAAATGGAATGGCTGCAGGCTAAAGCCTTTCACCATCATGAAACGATGAACCAGCTGCATGATCGCTATACCACGATCCCGCTAAAATTCGGCACGATTTTCGAACAGGAAGCAAATCTTGCGGAAATGATTGAAAAGCACCAGGAGAGCGTAACGGCTCAGCTTTCTTATTTGAAAGGCAAAGAAGAATGGAACGTCAAAACTTACGCTGATCAGCAATTGTTCACTGAAGCCGTCGTGCAGAACAGCAAGGAAATTCAGGCGAAAGAAGCAGAGCTTGAAGCGATGCCGGCTGGCCGGCGCTTTTTTGAGAAAAAGAAAATGGATCAGTTCATTGAAGCGCAGGCAGACGAGCAGATTGAGAAGCACTGCCGATCGTTTCATGATGAGTTAACTGCCTGGAGCGAAGGTACAGAAATAAAAAAGAATTGGGAAAAGCGTGTCACAGACCGGGAAAAAGAAATGGCCTGGAACGCCGTATACTTGATTCACTCGAAAGACCGGGAGGCGTTTATTCAATTAATTGAACAGCGCCAGGCAAAAGAAGAAGCAGAAGAGACCGGAATGGATTTAGAGTGTACAGGCCCGTGGCCGGCATTTCATTTCTCAGGCCTGACAGACAGGAGGGAGCAAAATGCCCCAGGACACTCTTAAAAACCGTGAAGTTTCCCTGCTCGATGTCTTGGACTCCGTGCTTGATAAAGGGGTCGTACTCCAGGGCGATGTAACGATATCGATTGCAGGGATAGATCTTATTTATTTGGATTTGCGCGTACTGATCGCTTCTGTCGAAACCCTGCGACAGTCGGAATTGAAGACGCAGAAAGAATTTGTTTCTAATTCTTCAGAACCTTCCCAAGTCGAATAAAGGAGGCCGAACACAGATGGAAAATAATAATCCGCAAGTAACACAAGCCCAGCAGCCAACCGGACGCATATCACTCGATCCCGACAAAGCAGAAGAAGGGCTAACACAGCTGGTGATGACGGTGGTGGAACTGCTGCGTGAGCTGGTGGAACGCCAGGCGATGCGTAGAGTTGAAGGCGGCGATTTAACAGAGGAACAAGTCGAGCAGCTTGGTGTAGCGCTCATGCAGCTGGAAGACAAGATGGAAGAAATGAAGGAAATCTTTGGCCTGACGACAGAAGATTTGAATATTGATCTTGGACCTTTAGGGAACTTACTCTAAGAGCTTTAAAATAGGTTTGAAAGAAGGGAATATGTTATGGCTGAAAAACCTGTACAACAACACTCAGCACCCGATCACATGGAGAGACCGTCCGGTGGTCTTGTTGACATTCTGGAAACAGTACTGGATAAAGGTGTCGTTATTGCCGGGGATATTAAAGTCAACATTGCAGACGTAGAGCTGCTGACTATTAAAATCCGTCTGGTCGTTGCCTCGGTAGATAAAGCAAAAGAAATGGGCATCGACTGGTGGGAAACAGACCCACATTATTCCTCTAATGCGAAAAGACTTGAAGAGGAAAATCAGCGACTGCTTGAACGGGTGGAACAGCTGGAAGATAAGCAGCAGACCGAAAGCGAAGAGCAGCAGGAGACAGCACAAAATAAAAATAAAGCCGAAAAGTGAGGTGAACGACCGTGATTTTCCGTGACCTGTCTAAAGATATCGGGCAACTGGTACGGGATCTGCAGAATCAGGATAAGTCGCAGGTTCAGCGTACAGAAGAGCGCACGTTTGGAAAAGGCGAAAACGCACCGAAGCTTCGGATGGAATATAACATGAAAGCAAGAACACTCCCGTCGAAGGAAGAAATGGAAGAATACCGAAAAGAAATCAAGCAGCGGGACAGGGATCGTCTGGAATAACAGGACCTGTCCTGCATGAGAGCTTTTCCGGGGTTGCCTGGTTTTCTCCGGAGAAGCGGTACATAGCTGTATTAATTAATAAAGGAGCTGGGCACATGGCAAAAGATAAAAAGCGGCGGAGCTTTTTAAAGAAGAAAAACATTGACGAATCAACGTTGAAGGGCCGATTAAAACGCCTGAATCCGCGGGCGAAAAAATATGCGAAAGACCCAAAAGAAACGGAAAAACTAATGAGACAGGCTAGAGAAAAAGCGGATGAAAACCAGAGTCCGCTGAAAAATGTATGGCAGGAGCTGCAGCTGATGCTTGAAATGCTTCGTGCCTGGTGGAAAAAAGAGTACCAGCATGCGCCCTACAAATCGATTGTAGCCATCATTGCAGGACTGATCTATTTCGTTTCTCCCATCGACTTGATTCCGGACTTTCTCCCGGGCGGCCTGATTGATGACGCAGCGGTCATTTCGTTTGTGTTCAAGCAGGTCCAAAAAGACCTCGATGACTTTAAAGAGTGGAAGCTGCAGCGTGACAATACGATTGATGCAGATGAATAGTATCAGAACACCAACATTTAAGGATGTTGGTGTCAGACTGTCGACAATGGCTCTCATTTTAGAGCGTGTCGGCAGTTTTTTTGTGCTATGATAAAAAGAAATAGCCTGGAAAGGGGTTATGGCGCATGATGAGGCGGGATACGGAAGAAGCTCGTTACCGGGAAGCCACCATTCAGTTGGATCAGTTAGTGCCTGCGGACCACCTGGTCCGCCAGATCGAGGCCGCGCTGGATTTTTCCTTTATTTACGACGAAGTTGCGTCCCTCTATGCCCCCATCGGCCGGCCGAGTATTGACCCGGTCCGGCTGGTGAAAATGGTGCTGCTCCAGTATTTGTTCGGCATTCGCTCCATGCGTCAGACCGTTCGGGAGATCGAAACGAATGTGGCCTACCGATGGTTCCTCGGGTTGGACCTCCTGGAGCCCGTGCCGCATTTCTCCACCTTCGGCAAGAACTACACCCGCCGGTTTCGGGACAGCGGGTTGTTCGAAGCGATATTTGAACGGGTGCTGGGAGAAGCCGTGGCCGCCGGCTTTGTGGATCCGTCCGTCTTTTACATCGATGCTACCCACGTGAAAGCGAACGCCAACAAGAAAAAATTTGATCGGGTTCAGTTGGCAGCCGAAGCCCGGGCCTACCAGGATCAACTGGACGCCGAAATTCACCGGGACCGCGAGGTCCACGGAAAAAAGCCCCTGCCTCCCGCCCGCCGCGAACCGGGCGGACGGGAGGTCAAACAAAGCACGACGGATCCTGACAGCGGCTATTACGTCAAAGATGAACGGGAGAAAATGTTTGCCTACAGCTGGCATACCGCCTGCGACCGGCACGGGTTTGTCCTCGGAGCGATCGTGACCGGAGCCAATGTTCATGACAGCCGGATCTTTCATGAGCTGTTGGCGCAGGTGATGGCCCGGGCGGGCCGTCCGTACGCCGTCGCGGTGGATGCCGGCTATAAAACCCCGGCCATTGCTCATCTGCTTCGCGAGCAGGCCATTCGCCCGGTTATGCCTTATACCCGTCCCAAGGGCCCGCCGGGACGCTTGCGCAAACAGGACTTTGTGTATGATGCCTACCTGGACGCGTATCTCTGTCCCGAGCATCAGGCCCTGCGCTACCGCACCACGAATCGGGACGGTTATCAGGAGTATGTCTCGGATCCCGTCCTTTGTCAGTCCTGCCCGCTGCTCGAGACCTGTACCCAAAGCCGGGATCACCGGAAGGTGATCCTCCGCCACGTCTGGCAGGACGATCTGGACGAAGCCGAACACCTTCGGCACACCCCGTGGAACCGGAGGACCTATGCGGAACGAAAAGAAACCATCGAACGGATTTTTGCGGATCTCAAACAAAAGCATGGCTTGCGCTGGACGCTCCTCGCCGGAGGGGCACGAAACACCGCGCAGGCGATGCTTGTTTATGCGGTGATGAACCTCAAAAAACTCGCCACCTGGCGGTGGCGACAGACGTGCGCCGGCCGTTGGATGCTTCTTTTTCCCTCAATGGCACAGACAAAGGCCTCCGAAAATGAATTTCGGAGGCCTTTGTCTACAATCTGACACCAACATTTAAGGATGTTGGTGTTTTTTATCTTTCTAATTGCTACAAAAGATATGAAAAAATTAATAAAATTTTGCATTGAAATTTGAAAGCGCTTCCTGTAGACTGTTGTTAATCAGTTAGATCGATCTAATAAGTAGATCGATCTAATAAAAAGGCGATAATGTATGCGCTTACTAATTTGGGGAGGCGTAAATGTGAAGAAAACAGGTTTAGGTTTAACTGTGGCCGCTGGAGCATTTTTAATTTCCGGCTGTTCTCCAGAAGTTTCTGGAAATCAAAGTGATGAGCCGAAAAAAATGAGACTGGCCGTAGCAACTTCAGAAGACAGATCATTAACGCAGGGGTTATACGAGTTCCAAGAAATCGTGGAAGAAGAAACTAATGGCGAAATAGATGTTGAAGTTTACCCGAGTGGAGTGCTTGGGGGCGACCGGCAGGTATTGGAGGGCATGCAGCTTAATACAATTCAGGGGACCACCGTTTCTACTGGACCAGTAGCACAGTTTGCGCCAGTTTTTAATCTTTTCGATCTTCCTTATTTATTCGAGGATCGTGAAACAGCTCATGAAACGCTGGATAGTTCTATCGGGGAGGACCTATTGGAAGAGTTACCGGAGCAGAATCTCGTTGGGCTTAACTATTGGGAAAATGGTTTCAGGCAATTAACAAACAGTCAACGCGAAATCGATTCTTTGGAAGATGTGGAAGGGCTTGATATTCGGACATTGGAAAATGATCTGCATATGCAGCTGTGGGAAGAACTTGGAGCCAATCCTACACCGATGAGTTATACAGAGCTTTACGTAGGACTAGAGCAAGGGACGGTGGATGGCCAGGAAAACCCAGTCGGTAACGTAGTGAATGATAACTTTTATGAAGTACAGCCTTATTTAACAGAAACTGATCATGTTTACAACGCTAGCTTATTCGCACTTAGTAAACCTTTTTGGGATTCATTATCTGATGAAGAAAAAACAATTGTAGAAAATGCAGCGGATGAAGCAAAAGAATATCAAAGAGATTTGAATGAAGAAGAAAGTGAAGAAGGAATTGATTTTCTAAAAGAACAGGGAGTTACAGTGACAGAGCTTTCAGATAGTGAAAAAGAAAACTTTGAAGAAGCAGCCCAGCCGGTATATGACACTTTTACGGAAGAGCACGGAAGTGAAGAATTGGACCGTATTAGAGATCGGGCTGAAGAAGCTGAAAATTAATAGAGCAGGAGGTGAAGCAGGATGAAGATAGTAAAATGGCTTGACCGCCATATCGAAGAAGTTCTACTAATAGTTCTAAGTACAGTAATGCTTGGGATAATTGGTGTCCAAATTTTCATGAGGTTTATCCTGGGCAGTTCGCTTGGCTGGTCAGAGGAACTGGCGAGGTATTGCTTCATATGGCTGGTTTTTGTAGGAGTAAGCTATGGAGTAAAGAAACAGCGTCATATTAAAGTAGATGTTGTATTGCTGTTGTTAAAGGAAAAAGGAAAAGTTGTACTCAACATGGTATCAAACATCATCTTTTTGCTTTTTGCGATAAGTATTGCAATATATGGCTTAGGCATATCCCTTCAAATATTTGGATGGGGACAGCTCTCGCCGTCACTGGGTGCTCCAATGGGAGCGGTATACCTGGCTGCTCCTGTAGGAATGCTGCTTACGGCGATTCGCATTACGCAGCAGCTTATCAAACAAATAAAGTATCTCAAGGGACACAATGTGGACGAAAGAGAAATCATAAGTGACCGTATGACGGATAATTATGGTATAGAAGAGGAAGAGGCGATGCCAGATCAACGATCTGTATCAGGTCAGTATAAAAAGAAAGGAGAGGGAGTATGACAGCTACAGTACTTTTTGGAAGTTTTGCAGTCCTACTGGCGTTAAGCGTACCGATCGGAATAGCATTGGCCATTGCTTCATTGATTGTGCTAATAAGCACGCAGGTGCTGCCTCCAGAATTTCTTGCTCAATCACTAATAACTTCTGTGGATTCCTTTGCCATAATGGCAGTTCCGTTTTTTATCCTGGCGGGAGAGGTTATGAGTAAAGGCGGTGTGTCTGCGCGGCTGTTTCATGTAGCCGAAACGCTTGTTGGTAATAAAACCGGCGGCTTTGCCATGGCCACAATTATCACCTGCATGTTTTTTGCGGCTATTTCCGGTTCGGGCCCCGCCACTGTCGCGGCTATTGGAGGAATCATGATCCCCTCGATGGTACGGATGGGATATGATAAAAAATTTGCTACTGCATTAGTAGCTGCAGCTGGTTCTTTAGGGGTAATCATCCCTCCAAGTATCCCAATGGTAATGTACGGTGTTACTGGCGGAGCTTCGGTAGGAGACTTGTTCATAGGGGGTATTATCCCAGGTATTGTAGTAGCAGCCGGTTTAATGGTCTATGCCTTTTACTATTCCAAAAAACAAGGGTATGTGGGAAATGGTGTTCCCTTTGACATAAAAGAGTTTGGCAGATCAGTTTGGGAGGCCAAGTGGGCTCTTTTAATTCCGATCATTATACTCGGAGGAATATACGGTGGTATTTTCACTCCCACAGAAGCTGCAGCGGTAGCTGCCATTTATGGTATTATTGCAGGAATGTTCTTATACAAAGAATTGAAAATCAAAGACATGCCTAAAGTAATGGCTGATGCAGCCCTGACTACAGCTACAGTGTTGATCATTGTAGGAGCAGCTACTGCTTTTGGCCAATTGATGACTATCGCACAAATACCAGGTCAGATCGCTGACTTCTTACTGGGTATATCTAATAACACTATAGTTATTATTTTACTTATCACACTGATTTTATTAATCATTGGCTGTTTCATGGATACTCTTGCCGCCATCATTATACTAACCCCGCTATTGCTTCCTATCGCGACAGAAATTGGGTACGATCCGGTGCATTTCGGGATTATTATGGTCGTCAATCTGGCGATTGGCTTTATTACACCACCTTTAGGAGTGAATTTATTTGTAGGCTCAGGAATATCAGGTCTTTCAATGCAGTCATTATCCAAAGCGGTCTTACCGTTTTTCGTAGCCATGCTGGCAACGTTGATGATTATTATCTTTATTCCACAGCTGACCACCGTATTCCTCGGAGAGTAAAGGAGCAAAATAATGAGAGAAGTTATTGTAAACATTGACAGCAAACAGACTATCAGTGAATTAAGCAATTTGCTGCAGCCGTTTAAAGCGGAGGTTTATTTAAGAAAGGCCTCAGAAGGCAACGTGCAGGAAATTAATTTGAAAAGCTTTTTAGGACTTGTGTCAACTCGTTTAGAAAACGGGGAAAGAGTTTATCTTTTAGCAGAAGGTGAAGATAAAGAAAAAGCCCTGGACGCCGTAGAAGAGTATTTATCGTGAAAGGAAGGCAGGTTTTCCTGCCTTCTTTAATAATGAAGCAGGTGCTGAATTGACAGGTATTCAGCACCTGCTTCATTATAATAGTTAGATTGTTAATGATGGATGTAGAAGGGTGAAGGTATTGAATAAAAAACGAGTCACATTAAAGCAGGTAGCAGAGCACGCGGGGGTATCGCGGGCTACGGCTTCGTTGATTGTCCGGAACAGTCCGAGTATATCCAAACCAACGAGAGAAAAGGTTCTTCAATCCATGGAAGAATTAGGATATGTTTACGACCGGGTAGCAGCAAATTTAAGAGAGCAGCGATCAACTACTGTAGGCTTAATCATTACTGATATTTCAAACCCGTTTTATTCAGAGCTTTTAGTAGGAGTGCATGAAACGCTTGAAAAAGAAGGTTATACAATTCTGCTTGGAACAACATTTGATTCTGAAGAAAAACAGCGGAAGCTTCTTTCTACGATGATGGAGAATCGTGTAGGAGGGGTTATATTATGTCCGGTTTCAGATACGTCCATGACTGACATCGATTCTCTGAATAAATGGCAGCTTCCGTTAGTTTTAGCGGTTCGGGAAATTGATGGCTTAGAAAGTGATTACGTAGGAGTAGATTATGAGCGTGGGGCTTACCTGGCTACAAAGCATTTGCTCGAGGAAGGTCATAGAAACATTGCTTTTGTAGGGGGAGGGGCAGAGTCCCTGGCCTGGAAGGATAGAGAAAATGGATACATGAAAGCCTATAAAGAATGGGGTAAAGAACTTGATACCTCTCTAATCGAAGCAGGAACAACAGATCGACACGGCGGTGTGAAAGCAATTAAAAGCATATTCAATAAAGGTAAGCAGCCTACTGCGGTTTTTTGCTTTAACGACACAGTAGCTTTTGGCGTGCTTGAAGAACTTAGAAACCAGGGGAAAATTCCAGGGGAAGACGTGGCAGTAGTAGGTTTTGATGACGTCCCGGAGGCGGAGGCTCTTTCCTATCCTGCTTTAACTACAGTTTCCTCCTACCCAAAAGAAATAGGAGCCCGGGCTGCTGCCTTATTGAAAGAGCAGCTTGAAAACGATGAAAGAGACAGAAAAAGGATCATTCTTGAACCAGAGTTAATCGTGAGAAAATCAACATTTCCACTCACAAAATAAAAACGGCTTCTCATGGAGAAGTCGTTTAATCGTACATATCCCAGGCCATTTTTAATGAATCTGTTAAATAATCAGCTACATCTTCCGCCGGTAGCTGGTCGATGGTGATTTTAGAATTATGATCGGCATAAGTACCCTGCCGCTTATAAAATAATTCTTCTATTTCTTCGATGCTCTTTCCCTGCAGGACCGGTCGGTTGCCCATTATGAGGTGCAGCCTTTCTTTCCAAGAGTCCCAGGACATATCTAAATAAAAAACAGTGCAGTTGTTCAGGCAGAGGTTGCGAATTTCTTCCTGCATAAAAGCACCACCACCTAAAGAAATCACCTTTAAGCTTTGCGTGGAATACTTGCGGACCAACTCTTTTTCCTTCTCCCGAAAAGCGGGTTCTCCGATTAATTTAAATACTTCAGGAACAGGCATGCCATATTCCTTTTCTATCTCTTCGTCGATATCAACAAAGCTTCTGTAAAGCTTCTTAGCTACTAATCTTCCGACAGTAGTTTTCCCCACTCCCATAAAGCCGATAAACACTATGCTTTTTTCTCGTAAAGATCGCTCTGTCATAATATCTGCACTCTTTCGTATTGAATTCGTTTTAAAATGTACCGCGATTATAATACATGTTTGCTGTCACTTACAACTATATCATATAAACAACTGTAAGCAGTAAGCAATGACGACAGTAAAAAGAATATAGCCCGAAGCAAACGGCAGGTTCCAAAGGCCTAATCGGTAAGGGTTAACATTTAAATAATTTCCTACTAGTGACACCGAAATGTTAAAGGGACTGTACATAACCGGACTTAAACTGGTTACTATTAATACTAAAGCTAAAGGGACAGGGCTTAAATCCGGCAGAGATGGAGCGATAATTTCTGAGAGGAGAATTACCGAAACTAGCGGGTGAAAGCCTACAAAACTTGAAACGATGAAATAAAGGCCTATCGCCAAATAGAAATAAAATACCTGGTCATGCAGAGCGGTAAAGGCGTGCTGCAACGTATCAAAAACAGGGGTTTCTGCAAGCATCTGAACAAATAAACCGGCACTTAAAAACATAAAAAAGAAATTGGACATGCCTCTGGTGCGGTTCTGCCATTGTTTTACGGCAAAAATGGTATATCTTCGCAGCCTTCGAATAATTATTGACCAAAAAAAAGATATAGGAGCAATGAATAAAACTAAAGTAAACAAGTAATCATAACCAGTCCACCCGCTTGTAATACTTACACAGGAAACCAACAGAGCCAGTAAAAGTATTAAACTAAAAATCTTTCGCCGAATGAGAGAAGCGGAGGATGAACTTTCCTGGCTCTGAGGAAAAGTAACAGAAGGAAATTTAAGAGATGAAGCAGCAATATCAAATACGATTACGACCATTACAATGGAAGCAATGGCTGGAAATACATGAATATATTCCTGGCCAGTTATGTTTAAAGCTGTAATCACCATAATTTCCAGCGGGCTCCATGCAAGGCACAAGGCGTAAGCTCGCAGTAAGTTTTGGGTATAGAACTTGCTTTTTACACGTTTCGAGGTATTTTTAAAAGTGCCATCAAGTGTACGCATCAAAACAGAAAAAGTAGCTATGTTTAAAAATAATCCAAGCACATGGCACACAAAGAAACTCCGCTTATATAACTGCTTTATGTTTTTAACGCTCTGCTCAATAAATTTTCGGAGATTTCTATCGTATTTGCCCACCTGTATTAAGGAATTCAGGAAAGGGAGCATGTAAAAAAATGCGAGAATACTCATCATCGTCGTAAATGAGGAAAAATAAGCATTTAAGGAGAGGTCATTTAATATAAACAACAGTGTTCCAATAGTGTAGAAAATGAGTCCGGAATAAAAAAATAAACCTCGGGCATAGAAAAACGAAAGCAAAATAACAATATTGGCAAGAACGCCTAAAATAATAACTTCGCCCGATATATCAACAAATTGAAAGGCAATGTAAAGAATCACTAATAGTGTATAAGTGACAAGGCGCATGAGTAGATCCCCTTTTAAGCTTAAAAAATGGTTGATGTTTTAATATATCTATCGTATCATAATGATAACGTTTACAAATTATAATTTTAGATCGATCTATACTAACAGCGAAAGCTGTTTTTAAATAAATGTTTATTAGATCGATCTAATAAAACGAGGTGAAAGAAATGCAGGAACTATTAGCTCAGCCTTTTGTTGAGAACCGTTGGTTGAAGGACGAAACTACAAAAGAACCGATTTATAACCCTTACAATGGAAAAAGTATTGGAAGCCAATATACCGCAAGTCTCGAAGATGTTGAAAAAGCTCTACAGGCAGCTTATAAAGACAAAAAAGCAATTGGATCTATTCCTTCTGGTAAGCGGGCGAAAATTTTAAAAGCAGCCGCACTACTGCTTGAAGATGAGAAGGAAACGTTCGCCAAACTAATTGCTGAAGAACTGGGCAAGCCTCTTAAAAATACTAGAGATGAAGTTTCTCGTTCGATTGAGACGCTGGAACTGTCAGGAGAAGAAGCGAAACGGATGCACGGGGAAACTATACCAGGGGATGCATCAGAACGTGGAACGACGGCCATGGCATCTACGTACCGTGTGCCGGTAGGGGTCATCGCCGCTATTACGCCATTTAACGCTCCGCTCAACCTCGTTTGCCATAAAATTGGCCCAGCGTTCGCCGGGGGAAACGTCACTATTTTAAAGCCCGCTCCCCAGACAGCGTTGATTGCTACAGCGTTGTTAGATTTGATGCTCCGGGCAGGACTCCCGGAAAACGCGGTTCATATGCTTTTAGGCGGTGTCGAAATTGGGCAGAAAATTGTGCAGGATGATCGGGTAAATGTTATTTCCTTCACAGGAGGGACTAAAGCGAGTAAAAATATTTGCGATACAGCGGGAATGAAAAAGGTTCTGCTTGAACTTGGAGGCAATGCGGCTACGATTGTCCATCATGACGCTGATATCCAGGAAGCTGCAAAAATGAGTGCTAAAACCGGTAATAGTAACTCTGGTCAAAGCTGTATTTCAGTCCAGCGGATTTATGTGCACCGTTCGGCGATGAATGAATTTTCAGAATCGTTGAAAACGAATGTTGAACAGCTTCAATTAGGAGATCCGTTAGACGCTGCTACTGACATAGGCTCCTTAGTAGATGAAAATGCTGCAAACCGGGTGAAATCCTGGATAGATGAAGCTGTAGATGGAGGGGCAGAACTTTTAACGGGGGGAGTGCAGTACGGAGCTACGATTACTCCAACTGTGCTGGTGAATCCTAAGCATGAAGATAAAGTGGTATGTGAAGAAGTTTTCGGACCGCTTATAAGCGTTATTCCTTATGATGATATCGATGAAGCAATTACATGGGCCAACGACTCTGAGTTTGGTCTTCAAACAGGGGTGTTTACTAAAAATATCGATCTTGCTTATAAGGTTGCCCATCAAATTGAAGCTGGAGGCGTAATTATCAATGGGACCTCGAATTTCCGACTGGATCACTGGCCATACGGTGGCGTGAAAAACAGCGGCATTGGAAGGGAAGGTCCAAGGTTTGCCATAGAAGAAATGACTGAAATGAAGATGGTGGTCCTGCGTCTGCCCGCCAATGAATAAAGAAGATATGGAGTGGAGGTGCAAGTATGAATGGTTTAACATTGGAAAGTCCTTCCCGGTTAAAAATAGTAGAAAAGGATCAAGAGATTTTACATGAAAATGATGTGCGCCTGAAAATTATTTACGGAGGCATCTGTGGTTCGGATCTTAGTGTGTATAACGGTAAACTGCCGCACGCTGATTATCCGGTTCGCCCAGGCCATGAAATTTTAGGAATTATTAAAGAGACAGGCACGAAAAGTCCCTACTCCGCAGGAGAACGTGTAATCGTGCAGCCTAATACGTATTGCGGCGAATGTGAATATTGTCTGCAGGGGAAAACCAATATATGCCCATATAAAAAATCTCTTGGGATCAATGCGGACGGTGGATTTGCGGAGGAAGTAGTCATTGACAGTAAATATGTAATGTCTGTAGACCACGGCATTACTGATAAACGGGCTATACTGATTGAACCTCTAGCAGTAATTGTTCATGCTTTAAAAAAAGTGACAATAAACGAAAAGAAAAAGGTAGCTGTCATAGGCTGTGGAACAGAAGGAATGCTCGCACTTGCTTTAGCCGATTATCTGGGAGGAAATGTAAGCGCTGTTGATATTAATGAAGACAAGCTTCGCAAAGTGAAGAATAATTATGAAGCGGTTAAAGTAAACTATCCCGAAGAGGTTAAAAATAATTATTTCGATATTGTTATCGAAGCGGCAGGGGCAAAATCGTCGTTTGAACAAAGTATAGATATTGTTAAGCCTGGGGGTGAAATCGTTTGCGTAGGCATGACTCCTGAAGCGCAACTGTCCGTTACAACACTTGTGCGCAAAGAAATAACCCTGTACGGTTCCATTATTTATAATGTGCCTGGGGATTTTACGCAAACGATGGAATATCTCAAAGTCTCAGCCTTGAACGTAGAACCGGTGATTTCCAAAATATTTCCTTTTCATGATTATCAGCAGGCTTATGACGAAGCTCTTTCAGGAAAACAAGGGAAAATAATTCTTCAATTCGGGGAGGAAAAATAAAATGAAAAAATTAGTTTCTAATCTGTTAGCTAATTATCTGGAAACCCGCGGAGTTGAACACGTATTTGGCTTATGCGGACATACAAATATCGCAGTACTGGCTGAACTCGAGAAAACATCGGTGAAATTCGTGAATGTTCGTCATGAACAAATTGCTGCTCATATGGCAGACGGCTATGCCCGTGCGAAGAACGAGACTTCTGTTTTATTAAGCCATGTAGGGCCAGGACTTACCAACGCCTCTACCGGAGTAGCAAATGCTGCTCTGGATTCGATTCCAATGGTTGTTATTGCAGGAGATGTACCTTCTCATTATTATGGAAAGCATCCGCACCAGGAAATGAATATGCATGCCGATGCTTCTCAATATGAAGTTTACCGTCCATTTGTTAAAAGAGCCTGGAGAGTGGATCGTGAGGACTTGTTCCCGGAAATTCTAGAGAAAGCTTTTCAGTTGGCAGAAAGCGGCAATCCCGGTCCGGTTTTAGTATCTGTACCGATGGATATGTTTTCTAAAGAAATTGACGAGTCTTTATTTGAACAGCAAAAGCGCCATACGAAAAAACTTCAGAAGCCTTCTTTGGATGAAAATACAGCAAGAGAAATTGTGCAGAAACTAACCCAGGCAGAACAGCCGTTGCTCCACGTTGGCGGCGGCATCATGCTCGCCGATGCCTCAGATGAACTTCGGGAGTTTGCTAATCATTTAGGCCTGCCAGTTTCCCATTCTTTGATGGGTAAAGGCGCTATGTCAGACGATGACGATTTAACACTTGGCATGACCGGCTTCTGGGGAACACAATTTATTAATGATAAAACCAGAAATGCAGATTGGATCATGGCTCTTGGCACGAGGTTTGCTGAAGCTGACAGCAGTTCCTGGGAAAAAGAGTACACGTTCCAGTTTCCTCCAACAAAGTTGATACACATCGACATTGATTCTTCAGAAATTGGGCGCAACTATCCGGTGGAAATTGGTGCAGTAGCTGATCTCAAACAAGCATTGCAGACATTAATTAAAGCAGCGAAGGAAGAGCTGCCGGAAGGTAAAGAAAACACCGAATTGAAAAAAGAGATTAAAGAGTATAAACGTTCATTTAACGAAGCTAATCAAAAACTCGTAGAGGATGATAGTTTTCCAATGGTCCCTCAGCGGATTTTAGCTGAAGTGAGAAACGTGGTACCTAAAGATGGTTTTATTACCACAGATGTAGGATGGAACAAGAACGGTATGGGTCAGCAGTTCCCAATCTACAAAGCCGGGTCGGTATTAACCCCAGGAGGTTATGCCACGATGGGCTTCGGTGCGCCAGCTGCGTTAGGAGCGAAGGTGGCAGCTCCGGACAAAAAAGTTATCTCTCTCGTAGGAGACGGAGGTTTTGGTCAAAACCCTGCACTTATGGCTACAGCAGTGGAAGAGAATATTCCGGTGGTATGGGTAGTAATGAACAATTCTTCATACGGAACGATAGCAGGATTGGAAAAGGCACATTTTGGCACTACCTATGGAACCGTTTTCGAGCGTGACGGGGAAAGTTACACTCCTGATTATGCAGCAATAGCCCGGGGATACGGGGTAGAAGGAATTAAAATTGAAAAAGCGGAAGAGTTCAAACCGGCTCTGGAGGAAGCGTTGGCCAGTGAAAAGCCTGTAGTCATTGATGTTGCTATGATTAATGAACCAGTACCGACAGATGGACACTGGAATATAATGGATATTTATTCGCCCGGAAAAAAAGTTCACCATGAGGGTGTTTGAACTATAAATTAGATCGATCTAATTTAATGTAGGAGGCATAAAATGGAGCCGAAGTTCTCTTTAGCACATTTAACAGCTTTAGAATATAGCCCACCGGAGCTGACATATTTAGCTGCAAAGGCCGGTTTTGATTATGTTAGCATGCGTCCTATTTATATGGGGCTGCCCGATGAGAAAAACTACGATTTAGCCAACAATCGGGAAATGTACAAAAAGACTAAAAAAGCTTTACAGGAAACAGGCCTCGAACTTTTGGATATCGAATTGGCGAAAGTGGATAAAGGCATTGATTATAAAAATTATGAACCCGCCTTTGAAGTCGCAGCTGAACTTGGCGGTAAGCATGTATTAAGTAGTATATGGGTGGATGACGAAGACTTTGCTCTAGAGCAGTTTTCAAAGATATGTGATCTCGCAAATCAGTACAATTTAACTGTGGATTTGGAATATGTTCCGATAGCCAGCATAACGAACCTTTCAGAAACGGTAGAGATATTAAAAAAAGCTGATAAAAAAAATACGGGTCTGATGATTGATGCCCATCATTTTTATAGAGCAGGAGATAAAGCGGAAGAATTAAGCGAGTTGCCAGGAGAGTGGTTTCATTACATGCATTTATGTGATGCTCCGGGAGTCGAGCCTTCTTCTCAAGAGGAAATGACAAGGATTCTCCGGGAAGAAAGACCGTATGTTGGTGAAGGTGCCGCAGATATTTCCGGGCTGCTCCGGAATACGCCAAATGTACCGTATTCTCTGGAAATTCCTCATATCCGACGGGCAAAAGAATTGGGGTATGAAAAACACGCAAAAAAATGCTTGCAAACTGCTAAACAATACGTCAAAAATACTGTTTTTAGCGGCGAAAGCTAATATGCAGGGAATGGTAAAGAGTGATTCCCGAATTAATAATTCAGCCGGAGTGCAGCTAGCAGACACTCCGGCTTGTTTAAATTGTGGGAACATTGATAGTAATGAAAATTACAATCGGCTACAATGGACAATAGAAGAAGGGGGTTTCTATGTTGAAGGAATTAAAAGTGAGAAATACGTTGTTAACAAACGAACGTCCGTGTGTATGTGTTCCGCTTATAGGAATAAGTGAAAACGAGCTGCTTGACGAAATAAAGCAAATTATTCAAAAAGAACCGGACCTGATTGAATGGCGGGCAGATTTTTTTGAAGATATTGGTAACTTTGAAAAAGTATTAGATGCCCTTGAACAGGTAAGAAAAGAAATTGGAGATATTCCTTTGCTGTTCACGATTCGTTCTATACACGAGGGTGGACAAAAGATCGAATTAAATGAAAATGATAAAATTGAGTTGATAAAAAGAGTCTGTGCTACCCGCCACATAGATTTTATAGATTATGAATTAGAAAATAATAAAGAGCATATTGAAGAGGTCCGAAAAAATGCGGATAAAAATAATATAAAATTAATTTTGTCTTTTCACAACTTTCATCAAACGCCTAGCGAAGAGGAAATGCTGGCTAAGCTTCATAAAGCGGGTAATAACAAAGCAGACATAGCTAAGCTGGCAGTGATGCCCAATAATATGACTGACGTTTTGGCTGTTTTGCAGGTGACAGAGAAAACAAATGATGAACTTGCTATTCCGGTGGTTACTATGGCTATGGGCTCTGACGGAGCAATAACTAGACTCGCTGGGTGGAAAACAGGCTCTTTGTTTACTTTCGGCATTGGGAAGGGAAGTTCAGCTCCAGGTCAGGTGCCAATTGAATTGATTAAAAGTATGGAAGCTCCTTTAAAGTCTAATAAATAAATGAACCGGCGAAAGCCGGTTTTTATTGACTAATAAAAAGATAGCGTTTACAATTAAATAAATTGGTTAGCCCAATATTATTTTTTCGAGGGAGTATGAATTAGAATCGAAAATCAAACTATAAAAAGAAAGTATGAGTTGATTGAAGAAGAACTGTTGCGGCTGATAGAAGAAGGAACTATGCTCCCAGGCGACAAACTTCCGGCTGAAAGGGCGCTTGCCGAAAGGCTGCGCTGTAGCAGAACGTCTCTGAGAGAAGCTTTCCGGGTTCTTGAGTCAAAAGGAATTATCGTCTCCCGAATAGGAGGGGGCCGATATTTACAAAGCGTTTACCAGCAGCAGGACTTCAATTATGATCCTTTGAAAGCGATGGAACAAACAGCGATTCTGCATTTTATTGAAGCAAGAGAAACACTGGAACCCAATATTGCCCGGTTAGCTAGTGAAAGAGCGACATTGGAGCAGCTTGAAGAAATAGAGAAAAACATGAAATCAATTCAAATAGGAACTGATGTAGATAAAAGTTTTCATCTTTCGATAGCTGAAGCCTCTGGAAATTTTGTTTTTGTAACAATGATGAAATCAAATTTAGAAATGATTTATAAGATGCGTAGTAAAATGCTGGAAGATAAAGAAAGATATAAACAAGCTCAACGAGAACACGAAGAAATATTCCAACACATAAAAAATAGAAGAGGAAAAAAAGCTGAAAAAGCAATGCGGAATCATTTGCAGTACCTAAAAACAAATATTTGGGAAAATTAAATTATATTTTTTAAAATTTATTAGATCGATCTAATGGAGGGGTTAAAGATGAATATTGGACCATTAAAAGAAATTAAAATCTTAGACTTATCAACAATGATTGCTGCTCCTTTTGGTGCCACGCTGTTAGCTGACTTTGGTGCAGAAGTGACGAAGGTAGAGATACCAGGGAAAGGGGACACGTTGAGGACTGTCGGCCCGTGGAAAGATGAAGAGCCTTTGCGCTGGCCTGGCCTTGCAAGAAATAAAAAATCGTTAACTCTTGATATTCGTACAGAAAAAGGTAAAGAGGTTCTAAAAAAATTAATTGCAAAATCTGACGTAGTTATCGAAAACTTTCGTCCAGGAACTCTGGAAAAATGGGGGATCGGCTACGAAGAGATGAAAAAGCATAACCCAGATATTATTTTATCGCGTGTCTCAGGCTATGGACAGACCGGACCTTACAGCTCAAAAGCTGGTTTTGGGACACCGGGAACGGCCTTTAGCGGTCACACAGGAATTTCCGGTTTTCCGGACCGCCCGCCGGTAAGCCCGGCATATTCCCTGCTTGATTACATTACTGGGATATATATTGCTTTAGCAACCGTAAGTGCTCTCTATCATCGTGATGTCAATGAAGACGGTGAAGGACAGTCAATTGATATGGGCTTATATGAGTCTATGTTCCGTATGTTGGAATTTCTGGTAGCTGAGTACGATCAGAATAATAAAGTGCGCGAGCGCAGCCCGGGACTATCAGGACACTCCAGTCCGGCAGGAACGTACGGTACTAAAGATGATAAATTTATTGTATTGGTATGCAGCACAGATTCTACGTTTGACCGGCTTGCAGAAGCGATGGGCAGAAAAGATATGCTTGAGGATGATCGTTATTATACTAATGCAGTGCGCCTTGAGCATGACGATGAAGTACAAAAAATTGTTTCAGGCTGGATAAAAATTCATACACAAAAAGAATTAATGGATAAGTTGGATGAATACGGTGTGCCAGTCAGTCCTATCTATACAATAGAAGACATTTTCAACGACCCCCATTACCAAGCGCGGGAAAATATTGTGGAGATTGAACATCCGCGCCTGGGCAGTGTGAAAATTCCAGGGGTAGTACCAAAGTTCTCGAAAACTCCTGGCAGTATTCGTCATCGGGCCCCGGATCTGGGAGAGCACAATGATGAAATTCTGGGAGAAAGTCTTGGGTTGTCTAAAGAAGATATTCAAAGCTTAAAAGAAGAAGGAGTGATTTAAATGACAGAAAGCAGATACCCTGATTCAATAGAGTTATGCGAAGTTGCTCCCCGAGATGGTTTTCAAGCCGAAGACGAATGGATTCCTACAGAGAAAAAAATAGAAATCATCCGTAAGTTAGCTGATACGGGGGTTTCTTCAATGGAAGTAACTTCTTTTGTGCATCCTAAAGCGATTCCTCAATTGAAAGATGCTGAAGAGGTGGTGCAGGCTGTCCAGGACATATCCACGATGAAAATGAGGGCGTTGGTGCCGAATGTAAAAGGGGCGGAAAGAGCCATCGGCGCAGGCATTAAAAAGTTGAAGCTGATGCTTTCGGCGACAGATGCCCATAGCTTATCGAATGCAAATGCTACGGTGGAAGAAGCTCAAAAAAAATTGGAACCGATCGCGGAACTGGCAGAAAAAGAGAATGTAAACGTTGGCGGATCGATTTCAGTAGCTTTTGGCTGTCCCTATGAAGGAAGAGTAACTGAAAAACAATTATATCCAATCCTCAAGAGATATCAACAAATGAATGTTCAGGAAGTCTCCCTGGCAGATACAACCGGTATGGCAAATCCTAAACAGGTACATCATATGCTTCAGGATTTGCAGGCTGCTTTTCCCGACATGACATTTTCGATGCACTTACACAATACTAGGGGACTTGCTTTAGCTAATATGGCTGCGGGCATGGAGCAGGGAATACGCCGTTTTGACAGTTCAATTGCCGGCCTGGGGGGATGCCCCTATGCGCCGGGAGCTACTGGTAATGTTCCTACAGAAGACGTAGTGCATATGCTTGAAGAAATGAGCATAAAAAGTGGTATCAGTCTTGAAAAAATTATTCAAGCTGCCAAAGAAGTGAAAAATATAATAGGGCATGATGGAGGCAGTTATATGCTTCAGGCTGGCCCTAATTCCCAATTGCATGATAAAGTAGAATCTCAAAACAAAGTAAATTAGAAATTTAATGAATAAAAGTTGAAAAGTCTGTGGAAAAACCCGTATCATTTGATGTAGATACGGGTTTTTACGTATGGTCAGGTCGCATACATAAGGAGGGTGAAGACTGATGGAAGACATACGCCAGCTCGAAGAAGACCTGTTAAAGCCAAGTATCCGGCGGTCGGCTGTGGAAGTGAGCCGGCTGCTGGCAGAGGATTTTCAGGAAATCGGAGCCTCCGGCCGGGTTTTCACCCGGGAAGATGTAATTTTTGGCTTGGAGGAGGAGCAACCTGTTCATAGAGCGGTGGCTGACTATAAAACAAAACCACTTTCGGAGCATTTATACCTGGCAACCTATACCGTAACGAGCGAGCTGGGGACTTCGCTACGCAGCTCCATATGGCGGAAAACGGCCTCCAGCTGGGAGCTTGTTTTCCATCAGGGGACGCCCAAAAAAGCAAATCAACCGTAGAATCAGAATACAAATGCTATTTTCAGCAAGAGTGCAGCCAGGCTGCAGAAGGACAGTAGAGGTGAACAATATGGAACTGTTCCATTATCATTTTTGGACAACAGAGATAGAAGAAGCAGAAGCTTTTTACAGCAGTCATGGATTTGAAGTAGTAGGGCGCTTTGCTCTGGAAAATTATCGTATTAAACGGTATGATCCGCCGATTGGGTGGGATGACTTCCGCTATAAAGGGTTAACGTTCCGGATGATAGAAATGAGTCTCGGCCAGGTGAGGGTCACCTTTGGCGCAGGAAGAAGGGATACGTTCGGCTACTTTGGCTATCGTGTAAATGGGGAAGAACATGCCGGTATTCTTCATCGTGCAAAGGAACATGGATGGGGGATCAACAAAAAAGAAAGAAGAACCTTTCTACAGCCGCCTACCGGGCCGAAGATTCAGCTTGATTGGGAGGAAGAGCTTCCTATTGGAGGAAAAGAGAAGTTGCAGTCTGTCCTCATTACCAGTCCCGAGCCTTATGATTCGCACGACTGGCTGACTGTTCTGGGAGCAGAAGCGCTAGTGCCTGCCTGGGAGGAAAAGCGCGCCTTCGAACTTGAAAAAGTAGTTATTCAGGGAGCGGAAGAGACGGAGACCGTGCAGGATCCAAACGGTGTCTATCTGGAATTCCGTCCTTAATGGAAGGAAGAACAGCATGATGAAATATATAATAGGGACGGTGCTGGGTTTTGCGTTGTTTACAGTAAAGCCGAGAACGGTCAAAAGCAGGGAATAGGGAGCGAATACATCGTGGAGTCGTCATTTCGTCAATTAATTATTGTTATTTTAGCTATACTATCGACCGTGCGTCTGGTTTTCTTTTTTGTGTTGGATCAGCCTCTTATCGATGCCATGATGCCGCTTGCGTTCATGGTGTACTGGATGCTCATTTTATCGATAGCGGACAGCAGACAGCTATGGAGTGCAAAACGCGAACTAATTACCATACTGGTGGCAACAGCGCCAGTATTGATTGTTTCATTTATCGGGGTCGTAACGGAAGCTCACGAAATCTTTCTTCCGCTGTTTACGAATTCGATGCTTTTAATGGTTCTTATGCCTATTGTTTATAAGTATGGGTTGAAACCAAACGATCCTGATAAAAAAAACTAGAGGAGACCGGATAATGGTGTTTCGAGCGAAAGGAAGCAGACTCTTGACTGCATTTGCGGTCATAGCCATCGTATTGTTGGGGTATTCTATTTTTCAGGCTCTGTTTATGTATGATGGAGGGCCGGGGACTATTTTGAGGGCTGTGGTTGACGCGGTCATTATCATTTTAGTAACTCAGATTGTATTTTTCACAAAATATGAATTACATGAAGAGCATCTGGCAGTCCACGCCTCTCTTTTGATCCGGCTGCGTATTCCCTATGATTCGATCCAGCGGGTGGAAGAGGTGCCCGGATGGATTAAGGGAGCGACGCCTGAAAGACTGAAGGTGATTTACCAGGAAGGAAACCGTCATCAGCATATTGCACCGAAGGACGAAGCATTGTTCCTGGAGAAACTGGCTGCGAAAAATAAAAATATTGGTATGCCAAAATAAGGACGGTTCACGTGGTGAACTGTCCTTATTATAATTTGTCGTAAAATTTACGAAGGAAATAGAACCCAATAGAAGCTAAAACCGTTCCGGCAATAATTATCGTTATGATAAAAAGCACTGTAGGCACGAATCTTCCTCCCTTCGCTGCAAATTCCTGCTGTTATAGGTATTTACCCCGGGAGGCATAACGGCAAGCGTCTTTATTTGAACAGCGGAGCCAGAAGGGTCGTGTTCAATAAATATAAAAAAGCACTGGCTTAAAACCAGTGCTGAATGCTTGTAGCATTAATTGCTTTGGCCGGATATTCCGACGGTAGTAACAAGCGTTTTTATTTTTTTCAGGTTTGGACCGACGACCTGATATCTTTTGTCGTCCGTAATAATAATAGTAATAGGAACGAATTTTTCGTTTAATGCACCGAACTCCTGGTTCGCCTGTGGGTCATTGACGATATCTTTTTCAATAAAAGAAATACGGTTTTCCTGAAACCAGCCTTTTACTTTAGCACAGGAGGAGCAGTTTGGTTGGGTGAATATCTGAACTTCATAATTCATATACATTCCTCCAATAGGATGTGAATATACCGCGGCGCCTTAGTATTTGTACGATTATGATAGTATACTAAAGTGCCCGGGAACGCAATAAAGAGGTCAGAAACCCCGGCCGCAAAAGATAAAGGGTGTTCATCTGATAAGAACATACGTTTGTGAAAAAAGGTGTTGTCCGCTATAATAGAAGGAACAGAAAACTGCGCGTATAAGGGGGCGTAGGAAATGAAGCAGGATGAACAAAAGCTCCGGAAGATTATTCATATTGATATGGATGCTTTTTTTGCATCCATTGAACAGCGCGACCAGCCCCGTTTGCGGAACAAGCCTCTGGTAGTTGGAGGTTCTCCCTGGTCAAGAGGTGTAGTGGCTACATGCTCCTACGAAGCGAGACCGTACGGTATTCATTCAGCTATGTCTTCCTACGAAGCCTACCGAAGGTGCCCGGAAGCTATTTTTATTAAAGGAAACATGGAGAAGTACAGGGAGGTTTCGCGTGAAATTATGGCCATCTTTCATGACTGCACAGATCTGGTGGAGCCTCTTTCCCTGGATGAGGCTTATCTCGACGTGACAGAAAACCATTGGAACCTGCCGTCCGCTACGCTCGCAGCTAAAGAAATACGAAAAAGAATTTATCAAAAGACCGGTCTCACTGCCTCTGCCGGCGTTTCATATAATAAATTCCTTGCAAAGACGGCTTCGGATTATGAGAAGCCGGATGGCCTGACAGTTATTACTCCGGACCGGGCGGATGCTTTTGTGAAGGCTCTTTCCATTGGGGATTTTCGCGGCGTTGGAAAGGTGACCAAACGGAAATTTGATTCACTCGGCATCGAAACCGGGGAAGACTTGCAGCAGCTGAGTGAAGCAAGGCTCGTGGAATTGTTTCATAAGCAGGGTCATGTTTTTTATCGTCAGGCCCGGGGGATCGATGAACGTCTGGTGAATCCGGAAAGGGAACGGAAATCGCTTGGAAAAGAGACGACGCTTTCGCAGGACCTTCTGCTTGTGCAGGATATGCTTCCAGTCATTGAAGAGCTGCTTGATCAGGTGCTGACCAGGCTGAAAAAAGACGGCATCAGAGCCAAATGTATTGTGCTGAAAATAAAATTTGCTGATTTTCAGCAGATAACCCGCCGGTCCACCCTCGAGCATCCGAGCAATGATCGTGCGGAGCTCCTCGAAACGCTGCGGCTTTTACTCGAAGAAGGGGCTTCCGGGGGGGATCCTGTCCGGCTTCTTGGAGTTACAGCTTCGGAATTTTACGGCCCGGGAGAAGTAACGGGAGGTCGTGGCAAGGTTTATAAAACGGTAAACTATGAACAGCTGCGTCTGTTTTAAAACGCAGCTGTTTTAGTTGATTAACTGGAGAAGACGCCGAAGAAGAAAATAGCCATCAAAGCTAAAAGCAGAACTATAACAAAAATGAGGAGCGTCAGTAACAGGGCAAACACTACAAATGCTCCGAAAGCTTTACCGCCGGAAAAGCCGGTAGCGGCAGAAATTAAATTCACCTGGGTGACAATAGTCCAAATAGAAGCAACGGCTGTGAGAACCCCGGCGATAGCTGTAAGAAGCGTAGCCGTGTCACCGTTGCCCGCTAGCTGGCCGATGTACAGTAAAAAAATAATGGGGAAAATAATTGCCTGTGGAAAAAGGGACAGTCCGTAAATAGTCCGAGCTTCCCGGGCGTTCATACTGCCCTGGAATATCAAAATAACGAGCTTTAGGATCAGTCCATTCAAGTAAAAAGTGACAATTTGGAATATAAGGAACGCGGCGATAACGCCGGCGGCTGCCAGAAACGTAAAAAGAGCGGAGTCCGTTTCAAGCGGTGCCGTTTCCCGGGAGTTTTGTGCAAAGGCCTGAGACATTCCGGCAATGATGACGATCCAAAGGGCGGTGAAGTGAAGCTTTGGGTGATCACTTAATTGCCGGTACGTTTTTCGAGGTGCAGTAAGCAAAGCTGACAGCTGCCTGGGATTCATAATGATCATTCCCCGCTTTCCTTAATGTATCTTTTTTCCATCTAATGTTAGTGTACAATAGTTTGAATAAAGAAAACAGGTTATATAAGGAGGTTGGGCCGTGAATTCCAGACTATTTTCTATTTTAGAAACACTGGAACTGTTTGACGAAATGAAATCCATTCAGCGTGCCTCATTAAAGAAGGATGGCGACCGGGAGAACGACGCGGAGCACAGCTGGCATTTATGTATGTATGCCATGCTTTTGTACCGGGAAGTTGATCCGGACATGGACATTGCGAAAGTAGTGGAGATGCTGTTGATACACGACCTGGTAGAAATATATGCCGGCGATACGTTTGCGTATAACGAAGCGGGTAAAAAAGATCAGGAAGAAAGGGAATGGCAGGCAGCGGAAAAAATAAAAAGCAGGCTTCCGGCTGAGCTCGGGCGTTGGTATATGAAAAGATGGCGTGAATTTGAAAAGGAAAAGAGTACCGAAGCAGACTTTGCCCGTTCGCTTGACCGGATGCAGGCGATGGGACAGAATATTTTTACCCGTGGAGCTTCCTGGAGAAGAAACGGTGTCCGGCCGCAGGATGTGGAGAACCGGGCACAGACATGGAAAAACAGCAGTCCTGCTGCAGAAGAAATTTTTGCTCATTGGTGGCAGGAAGCGTTAAATGAGGGTTATTTCAACAGCGAGGATTAAATAGAGCAACGTTCAAACTAACACCCCGGAAATATCTTATGGTACAATTTTCCCAATGTGATATTTAGAAGGGATGGAAGAAATGTCGACTATGAGCAGTGCGGATAAAGTCACTCTGTATTATAAAGAAGCGGGCCAGGGACATCCTGTTATTTTTCTGCACGGACTGACTGGAGATCACACGATGTTTGAACGTGAAATGGAGCAGTTGAAAGGCCAATTCCGCGTTATAGCGCTTGATATGAGAGGGCACGGCAGGTCGGATAAGCCTAAAGCATATACATTGGAAGATCATATACAGGACGTACTGCACATGATGGATGAGCTCAGTATTGAATCAGCTCACCTGGTCGGTGTTTCAATGGGGAGCTATATCGCTCAAGGTGTAGCTGTTGAAGCTCCAAAAAAAGTAACGAAACTTGTGCTGACAGCACCGAAAGCACATGGAAAAACGTCTTCCACGGCCCGCTTGTTTGCTGAGCATGAAGCCGAGTTGAGCGGCCTTTCCCACCGCGAAAAATTAAATAAAGCCTCGATGTATATTTATCATGATATTGGCAAGGTGCAGGATTGGTCAAAGCAGATCGAAGGCCGTGCTGTCGAGCTGAATACTGAAGAAGAGAAAGCAGCGTCTGATGCTTTAAAGGGGTTTGACTTCCGGGGCCAGCTTCCTTTTGTAGAGGCGGATTCGCTCGTGATCAGCGGGAAATATGACGGCCTGAATCCGCCGGAATACGGCAGGGAAATAGCTGACCTGATTCCTTCATGCCGGTTTGTGGAATATGAACATTCGGGTCATGGAATAAACGTTGAAGAGCATGAACGATTCGTAGAAGAAGTCAGAGAATTTTTGAAATAAAGCCAATAAAAAGAGCAAGAGCATGATTACTAAATGAATAAGCTGCTCTTTCGCTCAGAGCGCCGGAGATCCGCTGTGATTTTCAATTAAAAGGGTATATATTCAATTGAATCGATGAAAACAAAGGTTTTTAAAGCTTTTAAGCTGTTTTTAAAGTGTGAAAGATTTGAAAAGCTATCTCCCAGATTAAAATTGTTATAAAATAATATTGATTTTTATGTGATATATGTTATCATATGGAATATGAAATTAATTAAGAGGTGATGAAAGCATGGCTGATCGTAAAAATGTACAAACAACCGGTTCAGGTGCTCCAGTAGGAGATAACCAGAACTCGTTGACAGCGGGCACTAGAGGCCCCACTCTTATTCAGGACGTACACCTTTTAGAAAAACTTGCTCACTTTAACCGCGAGCGCATTCCTGAGCGTGTCGTTCACGCAAAAGGCGGCGGTGCTCATGGTGTATTTGAAGTGACAAACGACGAAATTTCTAAATATACCAAAGCTGACTTCTTAAGCGAAAAAGGCAAAGAAACACCAATGTTCATCCGTTTTTCCACAGTGGCGGGCGAATCCGGTTCAGCGGACACAGTACGTGACCCACGCGGTTTCTCCGTGAAATTTTATACAGAAGAAGGCAACTACGATCTCGTAGGTAACAATACACCGATCTTCTTTATTCGTGACGCTATTAAATTCCCGGATTTCATCCACACACAAAAACGTGACCCGCAGACGCACCTGAAAGATCCGGATATGGCATTTGACTTCTGGTCCCTTTCTCCAGAGTCGCTGCACCAGATCACTTATCTGCACGGTGACCGTGGAATTCCGGCAACGTGGCGCCACATGAATGGATACGGCAGTCACACGTTTAAATGGGTTAATGACCAGGGAGAAGCATTCTGGGTAAAATACCACTTTATTAGTGATCAAGGCGTCAAAAACCTTGACGAGCCAACAGCAAATCAAATAGCTGGGGAGAACCCGGACTATCATACGGAAGATCTGTTTAATGCTATCGAAGAAGGAGACTATCCTTCCTGGACACTGTATGTACAGATTATGCCTTACGAAGAAGCACTTACGTACAAATGGGATCCGTTTGATGTAACTAAAATCTGGTCGAAAGAGGATTATCCACGTATCGAAGTCGGCCGTATGACACTAAACAAAAACCCTGAAAACTACTTCGCAGAAGTAGAGCAGGCTGCGTTTTCTCCGGGACACTTTGTACCTGGTATCGAGGCTTCTCCGGACAAAATGCTGCAGGGACGTCTGTTCTCTTACTCTGACGCCCACCGTTACCGCGTAGGCGCTAACCATGAGCAGATTCCGGTTAACAAACCAGTAAGCGGAACAAACAACTATCAGCGTGACGGCTTTATGCGCACGGATGACAACGGCGGCGGTTCGAAAAACTATGAACCGAACAGCTACGGTGGTCCTACTGAAGACGCGGCGGCAGAAATCAGCCCGTTTGATGTAGAAGGCAAGGTTGCGAGCACACCTTATCCTGACGACGATCACTACACGCAGGCTGGCGACCTGTACCGCATGATGAGCGAGGACGAAAAGCAGCGTCTCATTGATGCATTTGTGGGCCACATGAAACCAGTCCGCAAGGATGAAATTATTAAACGTCAATTAGAAATCTTCTACAAAGCGGATCCAGATTACGGACGCCGTATTGCGGAAGGACTCGGCTATAAAGTGCCACAAGAAGAAGCGTAAGCAGTACCAACGTTTGCGCAATCACCAATTTTAATTTTATGCATCATCCACTCACAACTTTTAACCCGTGCCTTTTCAGGCACGGGATTTTTTTGTGAAAAAAGCCGGAATCCAAAGAAATTCTTCGGAACCCGGCTTATGCAGTGAAATTTCAGCACCTCTGTTTATATTTTGAAAAGACAGATGAAAATGTTTCAGCACGTGGTATGATAAAGACAGATGAAAAAATGCATCGTTTAAGAATTCAGCATGTATGTAATAGCTTCTGCGACGCCGTATTCGTCGTTTGTGCCAACAATATGATCGCTCATAGTTTTGACTTCATCCACAGCGTTCCCGATAGCGACGGCATAGCCGGCTGTTTCAAGCATGCTGATATCATTGTAATTATCTCCGATGGCGGCAGTATCTTTTAACGGTACAGCAAGCTCTGTAGCAAGTTTTTCAAGCGCAAGTCCCTTCGACGCTCCTGTATGTTCTACCTCGAAATTATGAGCACCCGAAGTAACGAGGGTTAAATCCTCCCGGCTTTTAAAGTGATCAATGCCTGCCTGACGCTTTTCTTCGATAAAAGAAACGGCCAAAATATTATACAGGGAAACGTTCATGTCACGCAGCTCGAGGTAGCTTTCAATAAAAGAAAATCCGAGCTGGCTGTATTGCCGTTCCGCTGCTTTCTGCATGCAGGCTGTATCCGCATGGGGATTGGCACTTTTGATCCGGTCCTGCTCGATTTGAAGCAGTTCCCGGCTGTTTTGGGGAGTGTAGATAGCTTTTTCTGTAAACGCTTCATAATAGAATTCCTGCTGATGAAGCCACGAAAGTACTTCCATGCCTGTTTCTTTTGGGAGAGGCACAGAGATATACAACTCATGGTCTGGAGAGTGAATAGCGGCACCGTTCGCGGAAATCACCCACGGATGAAGAGAAGTATTTTTAAGTATGTTCCATACGTCAAAGTGGGCTCTGCCTGTAGCAATAACGATATCAATACCGTTTTCGACGGCTGTTTCAAGTGTTTGTATCGTTTTGTCATCTAACTGGTTTTCGCTGTTTAAAAGAGTGCCGTCCAAGTCAATTGCGACCATTGAAAACACGTTGCGTCCCCCTAATTAATAGACGAGGTTAAAAGCATAAACCTTTTATACTTTAACATAAAATATTATAAACAACGAAATTAAGCGCAAAAATTTGTATAATAATAGTAAAATACTTATACAGCTTCATTCGGAAGATGTATAAAAATCCTGATTGCTCATGTCCGGAGAATCTTTTTATTGGCCGTAGAAGGATATGGAAAATTGAGAAAAGAAGGTAGCAGAGGAAAAAGAATTCGCAGGATATTGAATAGGGGGCGTGGTTATGTATATTAAAAGAACAGAAGACCCGGTGCTTCTCAGCCAGTTAAATCAGTCACTGCACGAATGGCACGTAAACCTTCATCCTGAACTTTTCTTCCCTTATGATCAGCCGTCGGCTCAATCGTATTTTGAAAAAAAGCTCGCTGACGACTGCCACATGTTTTTTATCGCTGTCGACGACGAAGAGCCGCTGGGGTACGTCTGGCTTGAGCTTCGCAAAGAAAAAGGAAGCGATTTTAAACGTCCTTCGCACTACGGCTACATCTATCAGATTGTTGTAAAGGATCAACACCAGGGCCAGGGCGTGGGAGCTTTTTTAATGAAAGAGGCGGAATATGCTGCGCGGGACTATGGGGCAGATAGGCTTGAGCTGGACTATTTGGCACAGAATTATATAGCGGAAGCCTTCTATAAAAAAATCGGATATGAACCAAGACGAGTCACAGTGCACAAAGAGCTTTAAGAGGATGGGGGCTGGAGAGATGGTTACGAGTCATACGAATATTATTATCGCCGGTACAAGCATCGAAGGACTTGTGCTGGCACGGGCTTTGGAACGCTATGATGTAAACGTTCGGCTGCTTGAAGCTAAAAAGTCCCCTGCCCATGAACCGAAAGCACTGCTTTTATATGCGCGGACGCTTGAAGTGCTCGAAAGCATTAAACTGGCAGAGCCATTGCTGGAGACAGGCATACCCTATCATTCACTGGAATTCAATTACGAAGGAAAAAAGATTTTTACTCCTTCCTTCGATTTTTTGAAGGAAGAATCTTCGTATCCGTTTGTATTGTCACTCGCTAACTGTGATGTACAGCGTGTGCTACAGCGTGCATTGGTGAAAATAACTGTGGAATGGGGTACGCGCATTACGCAGCTGAAGCAGAATGGTTTAAAAACAGAAGCGATAATCGAAAAAAATAATATGAAAGAACGGATAATTGCTGATTATGTTGTCGGGGCCGACGGAATTGAAAGTGTTGTCCGGGAGCTTGCTTCCATTAAATGCAAAATGGAGGGGGGCTCTGAATTAATAATGGCAGATATTAATACAGAGCAGCGGATGACAAACAATGCCCCGTCCGTGGTGTTTAATAAAAAAGGAATTATGTTTGCCGCAGACCTTCCCGGTCACCAGGCAAGAATCATGATGATCGACCGCGATAACCCAGACACACGCCTTAAAAATACGGAAGCTTCTCTGCAGAGGCTTTATCAAAAAATCACTGGCCGCCCATTGTCAATGCAAACGGCGGTGACGGTGCAGTCGAAGCAGGCTGTGTTTCATCAGGCAAAAGAGTTTCGGGCAGGGGATGTGTTTTTAGTCGGTGAAGCGGCACATGCTCATCACCCGATGACAAGCCAAAGTGTGAACCTCGGTATCCAGGACAGCATTAATTTAAGCTGGAAGCTTGGCATGGTATGCACAAGGGCCTGCCCGGAAACGCTGCTTAAGTCATACGAAACTGAACGGCTTCCTGTCGCAAGAAAAGTTAACCGGACGACAGATTGGACGGTTCGAAGCCTGACTGTGCAAAAGCCTATTGCAGTGCATGCAAGAAACCGAACGCTGAAAATGGTGGAGATGATTGAACAGCTCCCGGAGGCCTTTATCCGCAGACTGTCTCATTTGTCTGTGAGATACCGGGCGTCGGCACCATTGTTGAAAGAAGAGCTTAGGCGCGAAGGGGTACTACATCCAGGAGACAGAGTGCCCGATGTGGCATTAACGGATTTTGAGAATCGCAAAACCAGGTTGTACGAGCATTTGCAGGAAGGGAAATTTTTATTTGTGATGCGCACGAGCGGCAGCCGGATCGACAAGGAATATGCGTTTATTAAGCGGTGGCTCCGCAAATCCGCGCCGTATTTTGGCAGCATGGTACAGCCCGCCCTAGTGGCGCCAACACCGACAATGGGGCAGCCTGATGATATTTTATGCTGGAGTGAAAGGCATTTAAGCAGGGAATTCAGGCAATTAATCGGGCCGGGAGAATCTATGCTCGTTCGACCGGATGGTTATCTGCTTTTTCACAGCGATGCTGCAGGGTGGAGCAGCTGGAAGGATGCAGTTGAACTTTTTCTGGCAGCGGGTGCTGAATGGAACCTCGAGGAGCAGGAAGCACGGAAGTGGTATCAAAATTTCAAACTGATCAGCCGCAGGTGGAAAAAGCAGCTGACATTCAGTAAATAAGAAAGCTTCCTGTAAAGCCGGTACCGTATACAGCGGGCGCCGGCTTTTTGAAACGCGTATACGTGTATTACGTAAAAACAGAAGAAAACATTGACACTAGCGTTCCAAGAATAGGAAAATGAACGAGTTGAATGCCTATAAGTAAGGAGAGGAAATCATGTCATCGATTTTAGAAGTGAATGATGTACATAAGCGTATTCGCGGTAAAGAAATCATTCAAGATCTGAAATTCTCTGTCGAGCCGGGAGAGGTTTTTGGCTTTCTTGGACCGAACGGCGCAGGGAAAACAACCACAATTCGTATGATGGTCGGGCTCGCCCCTATCACATCCGGCGATATTCTTATCGACGGATACAGCATCCAAAAATCATACGCGAAGGCGATTAAACAGGTTGGAGCCATCGTGGAAAATCCGGAAATGTATAATCATTTAACAGCGGAAAAGAACCTGGTCCACTTTGCCCGGATGAATGGAAAAGTGGATTATGAACGTATTGACGAGCTACTCGAACTTGTAAAGCTGGAGCACGTGAAAAAGAAAAAAGTGCGTACGTTTTCGTTAGGAATGAAGCAGCGGCTCGGGATTGCCCAGGCGCTTCTACACCGGCCGAAGCTGCTGATTTTGGATGAGCCTACCAACGGCTTGGACCCGGAAGGGATTCGAATGATTCGGGCTTACCTGCGCCGGCTTGCGGAAAAGGAAGGACTTGCGGTACTTGTGTCCAGTCATTTATTGTCAGAAATGGAGCTGATGTGCGACCGTTTTGCGATTATCCAGGATGGTAAATTGATTAACATTGAAGATCAGCGTGTCTCAGAAGGAGAAGAGCGCCCGCTGCCGTACCGGATTGATGTAGGTCCGAAGAAGCTCGAAGCTGCCATGCAGGTGGTGAAAGAAGCTTATCCGGATCTGAAAATAGAAGAAGCGGACCAGCGGCTGACGATATTCATAGAAAAAGAGAATGTCCCTGCCCTGCTGCGCTATGTCATGGAATCCGGATTTGATATTTATGAAGCAAAAGAAGATAAACAAACGCTTGAAGACCGGTTTCTTCAGGCAACGTCGAAGGAGGGATCCTCATGATCCGCCTGATTCAAAATGAATGGATGAAGCTGTTCTGGCGTATCAGTACATGGGTGATGGCAGCAATTCTGTTGGTCGGGGTGATTGGTGTTCTCATTTATTCCATCACCAATCAGCCCTCAGCTGAGCAGCTTCCCTCGGAAGCACAGTGGAAAGCCCAGCTGGAGCAGGAGAACGCTGAGTACCAGCAGGCTCTGGAAGAGAGTGGGTCTTCGGCGGAATTCTATGAACAGAGAATTGCGGAAAATGAATACCGGATTCAAAATGATATTCCTCCACAGCAGGCTACAGGAGAGAACGTCTGGTCATTCATGAGCACTAATACAGCATTGCTTGATCTGCTGAGTATCTTTGTCATCATTGTAGCCGCTACAATTATTTCTTCTGAATTTAAAAGCGGAACCATTAAGCTGCTGCTCGTCCGCCCACCATCCCGGATGAAAATACTGTTCTCAAAATATCTTACGGTTCTCCTTTACGCCTTAGGGATGCTAGCGTTTCTCTTTGGTGTCTCGTTTGTTCTGGGAGCTCTTTTCTTCGGCTTCGGTGAGTCTTCAGCAGAACTAATTTATACGGACGGAGAAGTTGAGCAGCGGCCGCAGGTGCTTGCGCTTGCCATAGACTATCTGACCGGTTCGGTGAATTTTTTCATGCTTGCAACGCTGGCATTTGCCATTTCAGCCATTTTCCGAAGTGAAGCGATGGCAATTGCCATCAGCGTTCTTTTATACGTGGTGGGTGCAGGTGTGACCTCCACCCTGGCTGTCGCCTACGACTGGCCGAAATACCTGCTGTTTGCAAACACGAACCTGAATCAGTACTTCACAAGCGGTGGACCGCCGGTGGAAAGCATGACGCTTGGCTTTTCCATTGTAGTCCTGATTGTGTACTGGCTGATTTTTATGGGATTTGCGGTATGGATGTTCAAAAAGAGAGAAATCAGCGTAACAGGTTAAGGGAAGTTGTTTAAATACCGGCATAGACAGGGAACAAAAGAATTGAGAGTAAATGAAGAGGAGTGGGCGCATATGGTGAAACGTACGGCAGAGAAAGTGCTTGGAATTATCGCGGCTGTCTTAAGCGGCCTTGGCATCATTTTAGGAATTGTTCTGTTGTTCGTGGACGCTTCTGCGTTAGAGGAAGCAAACCAGATGATTCAGGAAGAAGGAGGAGAAACGCTGAATGCGCAGGATATGGCTGCACAGTTTACCGCCTTCGGTATCAGCCTGATCATCTTTTCAGCAATCGCAACAATCCTTGCAGCGGTGGGCGTTTTCCTTCTGAAGCGAAATAAACGTGCCGTTGCTTCCGGCATTTTGTTTTTCCTTGCGGCGATTGCCGGCTTTATAGCAGTCAATTTGTTTGCCATTGTTCATTTTATCCTGCTCGTGGTGGCAGGCATTATGGCGATTGTCCGCAAGCCGGATACGCCAGCCGATAATTCCACAGACGTACAGGAATATCCGGAATAACAGAAATGGGGGCTCCGAGAAACTCGGAGCTCTTTTTTATGAGGAGGATTGGATGAGAATACTGGTGATTGCCGACACTCATATGCCGAAAAAGGCAAAAAAGTGGCCGAAGGAGCTTTACAAGGAATTTGCAGAGGTTGATTATATTATTCATGCCGGAGACTGGCAGGACCCGGACGTGTGGGAAGATTTAAGCCAGCATGCTCCACTTACCGGGGTATATGGAAATGTGGACGGAGACGATATGAAAGATATCGTGAATGAAAAGGAGGAAGTCGTGCTTGAGGGGTGGCGTATCGGTATCGTGCACGGGCACGGCGAAAAAGGAACAACTGAAAAAAGAGCCGGGGAAGCGTTCGCCCCCGGCCAAAAGGATATTATTATTTTCGGTCACTCCCATATTCCTTACCTGCGGCATGCTGGAAAAACGTTGATGTTTAACCCGGGGTCACCGACGGATAAGCGAAAGGCGACGATGTTTTCCTACGGACTGCTCGACCTCCACCATAACCATTTTGAAGCCCGGCATGTATTCTTTCCCGGGAAAAGCTAAACGAAATACTGAAGATCCGAAGCGTTGGTCGGATATGCAAACATCGTCCCGGATAAGGAGCTCGCCGGGATTTCGTGCTGGATCACGAGCGTCATGTAGTTAATGAACGAGGATGCATCGCTGTTTAATGCGTGAGCACCGACCACGGTGTCTTTTTCCTTATCAATAATTAATTTTACAAAAGCCGTTTTTTCATTTTTGTGCTTGTACGTAAACCACGAGCTGACGTCTTCGGTAATTACAGACATTCCGAGGGAGGAGGCTGCATCGCCTGTCAGGCCCACCGCTGTTAACCCAGGCACGGTGAACGCTGCAGAAGCGATTGGTCCGTAATGAACGGGAGTGCTGTTGTTTTCGAGCAGGTTGGTGGATGCGTAGCCTGCTTCAAAGCCGGCTAATGGGGTTAACGGGCTACCGGACGTATCGGCGCAATCGCCGGCGGCATAAATATTTTCATTGGTTGTGTTTTGCAGATATTCATTTACAGTAATGCCCCGCTTTTTATCGTAGGCCGCACCGGCTTTTTCCAGATCCAGCGTTTGCACGTTCGGTGTGCGGCCGCTGCCGTGAACTACAATATCGCCATGAAAGGAGTCTTCCGTATTCGTATAAACCTGATAGCCTTTTCTCTCTGGGCGTATTTCGGCTGCTTCGGTGTGCAGATGTACATGTACACCGATTGATTCGGAGTAGTCAATGAGCTTTTGGACAAGCTCAGTATCAAATCCTTTCAATGCACGATCTCCGCGCTGTAGAATATGAACATCGGCTCCCGCCCGTTTGGCAAGGTGGGCAAATTCAAAGGAAATATAACCGCCCCCGATAAAAACAATGCTTGATGGCAGCTGATCGAGTTCGAGAAAATCATCGCTGCTGAGCATATGTTCAGATCCTTCAATTGGCAGAGGGGCGGGGCTTGCGCCGGTGGCGAGTACGAATTTTTTACTCTTAATATGGCGGCCATCTATTTCTATCGTTTCATGGTCGATAAAACGGGCGCGTCCGTGCAGGGTGTCAATGCCGCTGTCTTTTAAGCTTTGTTCGATAGCTTCCGGCACTCCCTGAACGAACGTGCGCTTGAAATTCATTAAATCTTCCCAGCGGATGGATAAATCGCCTTCAAGACCAAGGCCTTGCAGGCGCTGGGCCTGTTCGAGCACCTCTGAAGCATGGATGAGAACCTTCTTCGGGTCGCATCCACGCAGGGCGCAGGTGCCGCCGTAGGGACGTTCATCCACTATAGCTGTGTTCCATCCGGCCCCGTTTAAGTTTCCTGCAGCGGTCATGCCCGCCGACCCGCTTCCGATTACGATTACGTCATACATAGTATTTACCTCCTTTAATTTCTTCGTTTCTATTCCTTTTGCCGGAAGAAATGAAACGAAATCCCAAAATGGAAAAATATTATCCGAAAGAAGGAAAAGCATATGCAGTACGAAGCAAGTGAATTCCGTTCCGAACGATTGACGACCGGGCTTTTGTTCTGGTCAGGGCTGATTGTGATGTCGAGCTTATACATGACAATACCGCTGATCCCAACCTTTTCGGAAGCGTTTTACATTTCTGCCGGCGAAGCTGCCTGGGCAGGGAGTATTTTTTCCATCTTTTTCGCGGCAGGCTGTCTGGTGTACGGCCCGTTATCGGAACGGGTGGGGAGAAAACGTACGATCGTAACGGGGTTGCTTGTGCTCGCGGTCGTCACTCTTCTGATCGGTCTGGTGCCGACCTTTTCTGCTCTGCTTATCGGCCGGGCTCTCCAGGGGCTGGCGGCTGCTTCGTTTTCACCAGTAGCGCTTGCATACATCGGCGATATGTTTGCGCCGGCTAAGAGAGGTTCGGTTATCGGGTTTATCAGCGCCGGCTTTTTAATTGCAGGGATTTTCGGGCAGACGTGGAGCAGTGCCGCCATGCAGATGGCCAACTGGCACTGGGCCTTTTTGCTGCTCGGTATTGTGTATGTGCTCACCTTTGTTTTAATGTGGCGTCTGCTTCCGGTAGATCCATCGAAAGGAAAAACGGGCGGTAAGCCGTTTTTTTTCTCCCAGCTGCAGACGGCGGCCAAAAATAAGAGCCTGCTGCTTTGCTTTATCGTCACTTTTTCGGTACTGATGGTTTTTGTGGGGATGTATTCTTCGCTCGGGCAGTACCTGCAGGGCGCATTCCAGCTAAGTCAGGGTGACATTTTATACGTCCGCGCAGCGGGGCTTCTCGGCATCAGTGTTGCTTTTTTCACAGGGAAATGGAGCAGGCGTGTCGGCAGTCCATTTATCCTTCGCGCCGGTCTCGGTATTGGAGCGCTCTCCCTTTTGTTGATGATTGTGACCGACAGTTTATCGCTGCTTGTAATATGGAGCGTGCTGTTTACGGTCGGAGCTGGTTTAATCGTTCCTGCAATTATTGCGCTCATCAACCAGGTGGGTTCTGAAGTGAGAGGGGTGGCAACGTCGCTGTATACATTTATTTTATTTATCGGTGCCAGTATCGGGCCGGTGCTCAGCACCGCAGTCAGCCAGGCTGTGTCTGTCGAATGGGCCTTCGGTGTGCTCGCTTTGATTTACGCTGCCAGTTTTGTAACAGCTTTAGGAATACGTGTGCCAAAGCAGTAAAGAAGTCGTTAAACGGCTTCTTTTTAATTTTATGTGAATTTATTTGACATATTTTTTCTTCTGAATAGGTTTTAACGGAAAAATACGTCGGGATGACATAAATAAGAAAGAATGATGATAGAAAATATCACAAAGTAATTTCTATATTACTGCCTAATTACTCGAAATTTTCAGAAAATAATGATATGATAAAAATCCAATCAGAAAAACAATAAAGAGTATATTTAGATAATCCAGATAAATAGGAGTGGTGAACATGGTTAAAGGCAGTACGAAGCGCTATTTGGAAGCCCTAAGTTTGACGGTGGAGGAACCTTCTTTTTCTTATCTAGCCAAAATTATGAACGCTCACTTGTTTACATTTCCATTTGAAAATGCCAGCAAACTAATATACCACCGGGAAAATACGTGGGAAAATTATACGCCGGACACAAAGAACTTCGTCGATAACTTCGAAAAATACAAGTTTGGCGGAACATGTTTTACCGTTAATCAGAAGGTGGCGGCTATACTTCAGGATTTAGGCTTTGATGCTTACAACATCAACATGGGGCCGGAACACATTGCGACTGTTGTCCGGCTGCAGGGCGAGCATATTCTCGTGGACTGTGCCGTTTCGGCGCCGATTTTTTCACCGGTGCGCCTGGAGAGGTCCGACCGGAACATTTATATGTATCACGATGAAAAAATTGTCATCAGTCCGGTGGATAAAGAAAATCACCTGTATGAATTCAAACGATATATAAAAGGGACGCTGACAAAAGATCAGTGGGTATTTAACGCTGACCAGCCGAGAAGTCAGAAATATCTTAATGATATGGTAGGCCATTCCCACCGGGAAGGAGCTATGTTTATGTCGCTGCTGAGGCTGCAGATGTGGCAGCCAACGCGAAACATTACGCTGAAAAATAACCGGATGCGCATCTATCATCCAGATGGGACTACGGAAAAAAGAGATCTGCAGTCGATTGAAGAGATCGAAGAAGTGGTTCAGCGTGAGTTCGGACTCGGAAAACTGCCTGTGCGAAAAGCGATCGAATATCTCGAAGCTAAAGGAATAGACGTATTCGCCTCCTTAAATAAAGAAGAAGCATCTTAAGTGTAACCGGCGCTGTCTGCGCCGGTTTTTTGTTTGAAGACGGTTGCGGCTGGTTATCTGTATCGCATATGATGGACAGATAACATTAACACAGGGCAGGTGTCTGGATTGAATAACGCGATTGCCGAGGTAAAGCTGGTACCCTTTAAGCGAGAGCATTATGACAGGTTAATTGAGTGGGTGCCGTCGGCCGATTTTTTAAAGCAGTGGAGCGGAGAAGCTTTTACATACCCGCTGAATGCAGAACAGCTCGATGATTACCGCAGACAGCAGGAGGGAGACAACCCTAAACGGCTTGTCTATACTGCCCTGCATCAAACAAGCGGCGTGCCCGTCGGTCACATATCGCTTGGGGCCATTAATTACCACGATCGTTCCGGGCGGATAGGCAAGGTGCTTGTGGGAGATGAAACGATGCGCGGGATGGGTCTCGGACAGTGGATGGTTCGGGAGGTATGCCGGATCGCCTTTGACGAATTGCAGCTGCACCGGGTGGCGCTCGGAGTTTTTGATTTTAACACTTCCGCTTTGCGCTGCTATGAGCGTGCCGGCTTTCAGCGCGAGGGGGTAAAACGGGATCTTCGTCTTGTAGGAAACACCTATTGGTCTCTTGTGGAGATGAGCATGCTCGAAGAGGAGTGGGAGAAGCTGCGTTAATTCCCCTGCTAGCGGTTACCGCATTTCTGGAAATTTCACTGTAAAAGGTTCATAATAAAATGACAGGAGCCATCTGCGCTCGTGTCTTTTTTATAGGCGGGCAGCAGAAGCTTGATTATGGCTTGGAGGGAAGCGCATGGATAAAAAACCATCTGTACTGGTAATGGTATCTGTAGAGGCAGAAAAAGAAGCCCTGCAGGCAGCAGTGGAGGCAGAAGATGCCTGGGAGGTGCAGGTAGGCGGTGTCGGAGCGGCACAGATGAGTGTCCGGACATCGCTGCTGCTTGCTGAACACGACTATGATTTAGTTATAAACGCGGGTATTGCGGGCGCATTTCCGGATAAAGCCTGGCTGGGTGATATTGTGGCAGCCAGCGAAATTGTCGCCGCGGATATGGGTGCAGAAACAGAGGAAGGATTCGCTCCGCTCGAAAAGCTTGGGCTGGGACCGACGCGTTTTCCGACAGAAAAAAAATATACGCCTGAGTTAATCCGGCGTCTTGCGGAACAGGGGATTTCAGCTGTTGAAGCCCCGGTGCTTTCTGTGTCGACCGTAACCGGTACACAGGCAATGGTGAACCAGCGGGCGTTTTTATATGAAGATGCTGCGGCAGAAGCAATGGAAGGCTACGGCGTGGCAGCGGCCGCCAGCTATTTCGGCATTCCGGTAATGGAAATACGCGCCATATCAAATGAAGTCGGGCCAAGAGACAGGGACGCCTGGAACATACCGGGAGCACTGAATTCTCTGCGGTCGGCTGTACTTATATTGCAGGAGGTTACGTCATCATGAAAATAGCTTTTTCCCCGTGTCCCAACGACACGTTCGTATTCCATGCCTGGACGCATGGGCTGTTAAAAGATACAGAAGCTCCGGAAGTCACATTTGCAGATATTGATATTACCAACCACTGGGCCGCAAACAAAGAAGGACCGGAAGTGATGAAAATTTCCTACGCGGCTCTTCCATGGGTGCTTGAAGATTATGCTCTTCTTCCGAGCGGTGGTGCCCTTGGTTACGGCTGCGGTCCCTTAGTATTAACAAAAGGCGAAAAAACGCCAGGGCATTTGATCGGAAAAACGGTAGCGGTGCCGAGTGAACGATCCACGGCTTATCTACTGTTCCGTTTATGGGCATCCAAAGTAATCCCTGAAGGTGTTGGAGAAATTAAAGTGATGCCCTTCGATGATATTATGCCGGCAGTCCGGGACGGCGAAATAGATGCTGGCCTTGTCATTCATGAAGCCAGATTCACATACCATAATTATGGCCTTTCGCTTGTAGAGGATATGGGCAGCTGGTGGGAAAGGGACACGGGCTTTCCAATTCCGCTTGGAGCGATCATTGCCCGCCGCCATTTAGATACGCAGACGCTCGCAGATAATGCCCGGCGCTCTGTGGAATACGCCTGGGAGCATCCGGAGGCATCAAGTGATTTTGTTATGGAAAATGCTCAGGAGATGTCACCGGAGGTGGCTCAGTCCCACATTGAACTGTATGTTAACGAATTCACCCGCAAGCTTGGTGAAGACGGGTACGCCGCTGTGGAAACCCTGCTCGGACGGGCGATGCAAGAAGAATTAATCCCTTCCTTTGATCTGAAAAAAATCAGGCTGTACTAAACAGAAAAGTTCCTGGAGTCTTTTGAACGGTAATTATTGAGGTGATATTTATGCCACCATGGTAATTAAGTTCAGGCACCAGGAACTTTTATTTAGAAAAAGTACATTGCTTCTTCCGGTAAATACAGGATCGGCATTTTACTTTGGAGGGGTTCACAGGAACTGGTTCGCCTTTTTCCGACGTTTTCATGTATTCGAGAATGTCTGCTAATTTTTGCCGCTGCCGTTTCGTGTTTTTTATGTAAAAGCTCTTGTTACGATAATATAAATAACCCCCGCGTACGGTGCCGTACTGTTCAGCCAGGATAAAACCAGCTGTCAATTGCATCTGGTCATGAAAGCGCGGGCTGTTTTTAGCTGATATGCCGGATTTCTTTTCTCCAACAGTCACATACCAATTATTTTTCAAAATGAGATCCGGTTTGCCCCGGATTTTCCATTGATGGTTTTCAAGAATTGGAGCATAAGTTCCTTTTTTGTCCCTGTAAACGACCTTATTTGCTCCTCTGAATATTCTATAAATGAAAAAACATGCAAAGATCGTCAGAAAAACATAGAGGACCATATGGAAAGCACCCAAAATATACCTCCTCCGGCGAGTAATGCTGCTCCTAAAGCGGCTAACAGACGGAAAAAACCAATACCGGGCCGATGGGTTTGATTAAATTTTTCGTGTGCCTTGTTTCCACGGCTGAATCGCTGCTCCCGTATTTGTGTTTGTTCCTCGTCTAAAAAAATTTTATTCTGCTTAAGAGCTTTATCCAAACGCCATTGCTCAGAGCACCTGGTAAAGGCGTTGATTTCTGTAGGGGTAAAATATTTTTCTTTTTTCATTGAAAGCTCCTTTCTACAAAAATAAGATTAAGTTTGTATAGTTTTCATTTTCCTCGCTGCCAAAGCGGCGCGGAGGCTGTGAAGAATCATGCCTGCGAGCACGAGCGCAATGCCGGAAAAGGTCAAGGCCGAAGGTGCTGCCGTATGAAGCAGAAGCATTTCGCCGATAAGGGCAAACAGAACTTCTCCGGACTGAGTCGCTTCGACTCCGGCTAATTTGGCAGTATCGTTTTTCACCAGCTCCGTAGCATAAAAAAACAGGACAGTAGCAATGATTCCGGAGGAAACAGCAACGATGAAGGACTGGGAAATCTGAGACCTGCCGGGAAGTCCGTGTACGGAAGCTCCATACAATGCTAAAATAATCCAAAAGGGCATGCTAGCAATAGTCATGCCAAGCACCCGCTGGAAAGTAGTGAGCCCGTTTCCGGCCACGTGCATCATTTTCCGGTTGCCAAGCGGATAGGCAAAGGCAGCCAGCAGCAGGGGAAAAACACAGAGCCAGACATTCAGTAGCGGAACCGCTGAAGCATGCTCAGCCTGCATAATAAACACTCCCGCAAGAATCACTAAAGAGATTAGTACGCTCTGGAAAGGGATAGGCTGCCTGGATCCGGATGTTTTATGTAAAAAAGGGACAAGCAGCGACCCGGCAATGATAGTAATTTGAAAAGTGGCGGCGACAAGCCAGCCGGGGCCATATACGGTGGAAAAAGCGATGGGCGCGTAAAAGAGTCCAAACCCTACTGTACTCCAAAGAATCCACTCTGAAGGACGGTCTCGGAGATGCTGGAAGACGGGGCGAAGCCGTTTCTGTGCTCCGACAATTGCGATAAGCATAGGAAGCATAAAAAAATAACGAAGCGACGCACTCCAGGCCCAATGGCCGCCGGAAAGCTCCATCGAACGGTTCAAAACAAACGTGACAGAAAAAAAGAGGGCTGCTGTAAGGCCCAGCAAAATAGCTTTCATTTATGGGGACCACCTTCGATACAATATTTGGTTATTGTATCACAGCTAAAAATTTTTCCCAATATTCTGTTGAATAAAAAGGGCGGAACATTGCGCTTATGCAAAAAATCAGGTAAAGAAAGCAGGTGGAGTATGAAGTACCCTGAAGCTCTAAAAAAGGGAGATACAATTTATGTAACAGCGCCGTCGAGCGGAGTACCTGCGTCTTTACACGGGGTGCTTCAGCAGGCAGTCGAAAAAGTCCAGACAAGAGGGTTTCACGTCCGGGTGGGAGAAACGGCCTGGAGACAGCAAAAGGCGGCGAGTGCCGATCGTTTTCAAAGAGCCGAGGAGCTGATGATGGCACTGGCAGACCCGGAGGTGCAAGTAGTGATGCCTCCGTGGGGAGGGGAAAGAATCGTAGATATTCTGCCTCTGCTGGAATGGGAATGGCTGCGTGACCTGCCACCCACCTGGATTCTCGGCTATTCTGATACGAGTACCCTTGCCTTTGCTTACACGATGATGACCGGAACGGCTTCGGCCCATGGCACGAATCTATTTGATCTGGCTGCGCCTATCTGGGATGACGTGACAAAAAAATGGGAGCGGGCTTTAAAAGCTCCGCTTGGCGAAGCCATTTACCAGCACTCGAGCTCGTATTATCAATCGTCCTGGGAGAAAGCGTTTGAGCAGCCGGGCTCAGGATTTGTGCTGGATAAGCGGACATCGTGGAAGCATCTTGAAGGGGCAAATACGGATGAATTGAGCGGTCGTCTTCTTGGCGGGTGCCTGAACACACTGCCTCGTCTTGTCGGTACCCCTCTGGACCGGGTACAGGAGTGGCGTTCAGAAAAAGTTATTTGGTACCTGGAGTCCACAGGCATGGATGCAGCAGAAATTCACCGCTCCCTGTGGCAGCTGCAGCAGGCGGGCTGGCTGGATAACGCTTCCGGCTTACTTATAGGCCGGCCCGAAGGATACAATAATACAGAAGGTTTTACCTTGGAGGACAGTCTGAAGGAGCTGTTCGGCGGCCGCCTTCCTGTCTGGTATGATGCTGATATTGGGCACATGCCTCCACAATGGACGTTTATTAACGGAGCATTTGCCAATCTTCGTTTTGATCGGGGCCAGGCCGAGATGACCATGAGAAAATCCTAGAAGGAGGAGTCATTATGCAGCTAGAAAGCAGCCGGCTGCTTTTAAGGCCTTTTTCGGAAAATGATATAGATGTGTTAGCAGAGCTTGCAAATAACTACCGTATTGCGAAAACAACCCTGGAGCTCCCCTACCCTTATACAGAAGAAGATGCAAGGTGGTGGATCGGGCACCATCCAGGCTGGATGGAGGAAGGCTCTCGTTTCCCATTGGCTGTTACTAAAAAGGATGAAGACGAATTAATGGGAAACATCACGGTGCGTATGCAGCCTGAACACCGGCGCGGCGAGCTTGGGTACTGGCTCGGGACAGATTACTGGGGGAACGGTTATATGAGTGAAGCAGCAGCGCTGATACGGGACTTCAGCTTCCACACATTGAAGGCGAACCGGCTGACGGCTCCTGTTATGAGTAAAAATCAGGCTTCGGCCGGAGTGTTAAAGCGAATCGGCATGCGTTATGAAGGCACTCTGCGCCAGGGCGTCTGGAAATGGAGCCGCTACGAGGATGTAGATATGTACGGCATGACTGCTGATGACTGGAAGGATGCATAAAATAAGCGCTGCCGTATCGGCAGCGCTTGTCAGCTTTTTAACAGAAACACATTATCGTCTTCATCGCGAAAGCTTGCATAAGTAATTCCATTCATCTCTGTTGGTTCTTCGTCAAAAACAATATTCTGAGCTTTCATCCACTGGTAGGAGGCGTGCACATTGTCGCATTCAAAAACAATCGATGGCTTCAGCTCCTGCCAGTTCATAACGTAGGATTTAGGATAGATAGCGAGTGCTGTTTCCGCTCCTGGGGCTGCTACCTCGAGCCGGTAGGCGTTTGGCCCAAGCGGGTCTTCGCGCCGGACCTCAAATCCTATTTTTTCTGTCCAGAATTCTTTTGCCCGCTGCTGATCTTCTACATATACAGCCGTAGAGGCAATTTTTTCTATCATGTTTATACTCTCCTTTAGATGCACTGTTTTATTATATCAACTGCATGCAAAATTCCAAGAAAAATTATTTCCGGCAGTTCTTTTGAATTAGACTCCGGAGGGGAATACGTATAAAATATTCGAAAAAAGGAGACTGTATACTATGCATGAACTGCATCCAGATGATCTGCCGGTAAAAGAAGTGTATAAGCTATTGACAGGCTCGGTCATCCCCCGCCCGATAGCCTTCGTCACCACGATGGCAGAAGACGAAACATTAAACGCAGCACCGTTCAGCTTTTTTAATGCGGTAAGTCCGGACCCGCCAGTATTAATGATATCTATTACGAGAAAAGAAGGGAAACCAAAGGACAGTGCAAAAAATATTTTAGATCGCGGGGAATTGGTGGTACACATAAGCGATGAAGGTATTGTAGAGGATTTAAACATTACAGCAGCTACGCTCCCGCCGGAGGAGAATGAACTCGAGCACACTGTTCTACATACGGTGCCGAGCAAAATGGTGGAAGTGCCTGGCATCGAAGAAGCAAATATCCGCTTTGAATGCCGGCTGCATAAGCACGTACCGCTTCAAAATGCTGAAGGGAAAATTACTCAGGACGTCATATTTGCAGAAATTATATGTATCCATGTTTCCGAGGGCGTATATGACAGTGAACACAATTATATTCTTCCCGATAAGCTGAAGCCGGTCGCACGTCTGGCAGGAAATGATTATTCCAAGCTTGGAGAATTATTTACGCTTGAACGCCCGAAATAAAAAAGTCCGCGCCTGTTGCCGTAAAGCGAACAGACGCGGACTTTTTATTAGATCGAAGCTGTAGTGGCGGTTGATTGTTTTTGTACTTCTTTGATGAGCTCATAGGAACGAAGGCGTTTGGACTGGTCGTATACACTGCCGCTGATCATAATTTCATGAACCGGGACGCTTGAAGAAAAATCTTCAAGCTGCTGGCGTACGGCTTCCGGTCCGCCCTGGATCGTCCCGGCGTCCCAGCGTGCCATCATCGCTTTTTCCTGGGACGTCCAGAGTGCGTCCATATCTTCTACCGGTGGCTGTATTTTTCCCGGACGATTGCGGATTAAGCTGAGAAACTGCTGTTTCATTGTAGTGCCAAGGTAGTCGGCTTCCTCATCTGTTTCACCGGCGATCACATTGATACCGGTCATGGCGTAAGGTTCATCCAGCACCTCAGACGGCTGGAACGAATCCAAATACAGCTGCAGGGCTGCTTTCATATTTTCCGCCGCAAAGTGGCCGGCGAAGGCATATGGAAGTCCAAGCTGTCCGGCAAGCTGGGCACTGAAGCCGCTGGATCCCAAAAGCCAGATTGGAATATCCAGGCCTGCGCCGGGGACGGCTTTTACCTGCGGAGGGATGGCCATATTGGCTGGATCCTGGAAATATCTCTGCAGCTCTTCAAGACGGGCTGGAAAGTCTTCTCCGCTGTTTACATGACGGCGTAGAGCTGCAGCTGTCGTTTGATCTGTCCCCGGTGCCCGTCCGAGCCCTAAATCAATGCGTCCCGGGTACAGGCTTTCGAGTGTGCCGAACTGTTCAGCAATCGCGAGCGGGGCGTGGTTCGGAAGCATAATACCGCCTGAGCCAAGACGGATGCTTGACGTTCCTCCGGCCAGGTAGCTGAGTAATACAGAAGTAGCCGAGCTTGCGATCCCTTCCATGTTATGATGCTCAGCGACCCATAAGCGGTTGTAGCCGAGTTTTTCGGCATGCTGAGTCAGCTCGAGGCTTTTTGCAAATGAATCTCCCGCTGTTTCCCCTTCGTTTACCGGGGATAAATTTAATACTGAAAGCGGCATATCTTTAAATGCTGGCATGAAAATCTCTCCTTTATATGACACGTCCTGCTTGTAATTGAGTCATAAAAAATTATACGCCTGCTGCATACTGTTATTCAAAAAAGGTGCTCAATACTGAAAAATTCTCTAGTATAATAAAGTCATCTGGGCTTTAAAGCCAGGGGGAGGGCGAACATGCATGAATATTGTTTTATCCGGGTTTGGGGCTGTTGGACAGGCAGCGGTCCGTGTATTGATGAATAAAGAAAAAGAGTGGGAGCGCACGTACGGGGTACATATAAAAATTACTGCTGTGCTCGACCGAAGCGGGGCTGTGGTGCATAGCGGCGGGCTGGATCTAAAACAGCTGCTGGAAGTAAAAGGGGGAACCGGCCGTGTGGATGATGGCTCGCTGCCGCCGAGGAATGTAGACCAGCTGTGGGCGGACAGCCAGGCTGATATATTCATTGACGCAGCAGAAACAGATATATTAACCGGGGGATCGGGACTGCCGCTCATACAGTCATCGTTAAAGCATGGGGTGGATGTGGTCTGCGTCAGTAAAGGAGCACTTGCCTATGCCTGGGAAGATCTGCACGAGCTTGCTGAAGCGTCCGGAAGATCAATAAAATACAGCGGAGCGGCAGCCGCTGCTCTCCCGACTGTGGACACAGCTCTGTACAGCTTAGCCGGGGCAGAAATACATACAATCGAAGGACTGCTGAACGGAACCAGCAACATGATTGCGACAAGGGTCGCGGCTGAAAATATTACGCTGCAGGAGGCGTGGGAAACAGCAAAAAAGGAAGGTAAAGCCGAGGCAGACCCTTCTGAGGACATCGGGGGGAAAGATACGGCGCTGAAAATGTATTTTCTGACTAAAGCCTGCCTTGCGAAGGAAGTAACCTGGAAAAGTATTGCGGTGCGCGGTCTGGACCGGCTTTCCGAGGCTGAATGGAAGCAGGCGGAGGAAGGGAAAACAAAGTGGAAGCTAGTTGGGAAAGCGCACAAGACGGCGGAGGGAGCTTCGGTTTCCGTCGCACCCAGGCTGCTCACGGCAGAGCATCCTTTCTTCCACGTTGACGGTGCCGAGAAAGCAGTGCTTTTTTCCACAGATACGATGGGGAGGGTGCTCGTTTCCGGGGGCGAATCCTCCCCAACAGGAGCAGCCGCTGCAGCATGGAAAGATGTCCTTCAGCTTGCACGTGAAAGAGCCTGAGCAAAGGCTCTTTTTTACGTTCAAATGGCTGAAAAGTCTTGTTTAAGCAATAAGAGAAATATCGTTCCTGAATTGAGAAATAATTTCTAAATTAGAAGTTTATTTTTATTCAAAAAAGGCAGTAGCGACTAAAAGCGTAAGGAGAAATGAGGAAAGAAAAGATGACAAACGTATTAAGAAATGGAAAAATGAAAGTGCATACACTAAAAAGGAGATGAAGAAATGAATACATATACGATTGCATCAATTGCAGGAGATGGAATAGGCAAAGAAGTTGTACCGGCTGCATGGAGAGTGTTGAAAACGCTTGAAAGAGTGCAGGGAGACTTTGAGCTTCGTGTCACAGAATTTCCCTGGAGCTGCGATTACTATATTGAGCATGGAAGAATGATGCCGGAGGATGGTCTGGAGCAGCTTGAAGTTTTTGACGCCGTGTTTTTAGGAGCGGTCGGTCATCCGGACCTTGTCCCGGACCATATTTCTCTATGGGGGCTTTTAATTAATATTCGCCGCGGCTTCGAGCAGCAGATCAATGTAAGGCCGTCCCGCCAGTTTGAAGGGCTTGCTTCCCCGCTTGCGAATCCGAACCAGTTTAATCTAATGGTTGTCAGAGAGAACAGCGAGGGTGAGTACAGTGAAGTCGGGGGACGAATGTACAGTGGGGAAGACGAAATTGCGATTCAAAATAACGTATTTTCCAAAAAGGCAGTAAAAGCAGCCATGGAGTATGCCTTTCAGCTGGCAAAAGACCGCAGCGGGCATGTGACTTCAGCAACGAAATCCAATGGAATTGTGTTTTCGATGCCATTTTGGGATGAAGTGTTTAACGAAGTGAAGGAAAACTATCCTGATATAGAGACTAAGGCAGAGCACATCGATGCTCTGGCAGCAGCTTTTGTTACCAAGCCGGAGACGATGGATGTTGTTGTCGGAAGCAACTTATTCGGAGATATTTTGACAGACATTGGCGCCGCTTTGATGGGGAGCATTGGTATTGCGCCGGCTGCCAATATTAATATAAATGGCAAATATCCATCTATGTTTGAGCCAGTGCACGGGTCCGCACCGGATATTGAAGGCCGGGGGCTGGCAAATCCGATCGGCCAGTTGTGGACAGCTCAAATGATGCTTGAGCACCTAGGTGAAAATAAGGCAGCGCAAACATTAATGAACGCTATGGAATATGTCATCAAACAGGGAACGGTTACGAAAGATCTTGGTGGTGATGCTTCTACGGAAGAGGTAGTAAAAGCAGTGGAAGAATATTTAACATCAGAAAAAGAAAAATAGGAATTAACTAATAGGCACTTAATAATGATTTAAATGTGCATCCGTAGCATATTAATCGTGAAATTCCTTGATAGTTAAAGAATTTTAATACTAAAGACACTTTTATTTTCCATATTATGATTATTTTCCTCAATGTTACAGTTTTAATACAAATGTATTGAGTATATTGTCTATACCCCCTGGCACTTATATACTACTTTATACACAACAGTAGAGTCAGGCATCGCAGCACATGATCAAATAGGGGGTGGAATCGCTCGAGCTTTTCGCATTGCGCTTATTCAGAGCAGTGGTACAAAAGTTTTTAGCGAAAATGTATGAAAAAATATGCATATCCAGCAGCGATTGTTGCTGCGGCAACAGTAGTTTTTGCAGCTCCAACTGCAGCAGATGCTGCGTTAGGTGATCAAACACTACGTCAGGGCTCGAAGGGTTCGGAAGTTAAAGAACTGCAGGACTGGTTAAAGGGAAATGGCTATCATAACGGCTCAGTGGATGGGATATACGGACCGGCGACCGCAGGGTCCGTGCAGGCCTTTCAGCGTTCAGCGGGTATCACCTCTGATGGTATAGCCGGAGCGAATACGTTTTCCAAAATGAGCTTAAACAAAAAACAGGCTTCGCCCGAAAAAAGCTCGAAAGATACTGGCAGTTCCTCCAGTTCATCTTCAAGTGTATTAAAGGCAGGTGCTTCAGGAAGCGATGTCCGGGACCTCCAGGCAAAACTGAAAAGTAAAGGCTTTCATACCGGATCGCTCGACGGAGAGTTCGGCCCGGTCACGAAGTCTTCAGTCATTGCGTTTCAAAAGGCAGCCGGGATTGGCGTTGACGGTGTAGCCGGCCCGAATACGTTCAAAGCGTTAAGCAGCTTTAAAGCATCGGATAAGACTAATAATTCAAATACTGCCAAACCGGATACATCTTCTTCCGGCACCTCATCCAAAACGCTGCGGCAGGGAGATACGGGCAGTAATGTAAAAAGTATGCAGCAGACGCTTAAAAGCAAAGGATTTCTTTCGGGCGTAGCGGACGGCCAGTTTGGTCCGCAGACAGCAGGAGCAGTGAAGGCTCTGCAGCGGGAAGCTGGTTTGAGCGCTGATGGCATCGTTGGTTCTAATACATGGAAAGCATTAAGCGATTCTTCGGTGAAAAGCGGCACGGGCTCCTCCCCGGAAAAAGTAAGTTCAGGCTCTTCAGGCAGTGTATCGGGACTAATAAGTACAGCGAAAAAGTTTATAGGCGTACCGTATGTATGGGGAGGTACGACGACAAGAGGCTTCGATTGCAGCGGATTCACCCAGTATGTATACAAGCAAAATGGAACGAGCCTTCCGCGCACGGTGGCCCAGCAGTACGCTGTAAGTAAAAAGGTATCAAGCCCACAGGTGGGGGATATGGTGTTTTTCACCACCTACAGGGCGGGAGCCTCGCACAATGGGATATATATCGGAAATAATCAATTCATTCACGCAGGATCCTCGACGGGCGTCACTATCAGCAGCATGAGTAATCCATACTGGGCTCCGCGCTACATCGGAGCCGGGAGCTTCTAAATTATACTTAGAGCACACCGTTCAGCAGAAACGGTGTGCTCTTATTCAATTCGTCAAAAAAAGTTTATAAAATTACACGTATGAACAGAGGGTTACGTATTGTTTACAACTCTGTAATAGCCATTGTTCTGTCCGCATCCCGTGCTTACAATAAAACGGGGTCAGACGATAGAAAGCGTGGGATTGTAATGAAAAGAGGAATATCAGCGTTCATGCTCGCTGCTTTATTATTATTTGTACCTGCACAGGCCGATGCCGCTCTGGGTAGCGAAACGCTGCATCCAGGGGACCGGGGAGAAGAGGTGGAGGAGCTTCAGGAAGCTCTCCAGCAGGAAGGGTTTCATAGCGGGAAAACAGACGGGGTTTACGGTTCAGTCACCACTTCGTCGGTGAAAGCTTTCCAGAAGTATGAAAAATTAACTGCAGACGGGGTAGCTGGAGAGGCGACTCTCGAAAAGCTTTCCTAATGAAAAAAGAAGCTGAAGCCAAGTTGGCTCCAGCTTCTTTTCTGTTATTAGGAAAAAATGCTGCTGATGTGGTCTACTTCTTCTTTTGTCAGCTTTACCTCGGAGGTTTTCAGGTTATTGACTACTTGATCGGAGCTTTTGGCTCCCGGAATCAAAACATCAACCGAAGGCTGATGCAGATACCAGGCGAGAACGACATGGGCTGTTTCCTCGCCTTTTTGATCAGCAATTTTTTTCATTTCATTGACTTTACGGAGATTTTCTTTGAATGTTTCTCCCTGGAAATTAGGCTTTTGGGCACGGATATCGTTAAACGTCGTATTTTCATCATATTTTCCGGCTAACAGTCCGGATTCAAGTGGAAAATAAGGAACGAAGGTGATGTTGTTTTCTGCAGTATATGGAAGAATGTCTTTTTCCACTTCACGGTTCAACAGATTATATTCGGACTGAACCACGTCCACATACCCGTTCTTATTTGCTTCTTTCAGCTGGTCCAGAGTGAAATTTGATACGCCGATGGAACGGATTTTTCCGGCTTCCTTCATTTCCTGAAGAGCGCCGACTGCTTCATCTTTCGGTGTGTCTTCATCCGGAAAATGAATATAAAATAAATCAATATAATCCGTTTGAAGGCGGCGGAGTGCTTCATCTACGGATTGCTTTAAAAATTCCGGAGAATTGTCCATCACCGTGTCCCCATTATCGAGAAATTTATGGGCTGCTTTCGTAGCGATAACAACCTTTTCACGGGCATTTTTTTCTTTTACTACTTCACCGACGAGTTCTTCTGAACGACGCGGTCCGTAAATAAAAGCTGTATCCAGGAGATCCACGCCGTTATCGATGGCAGTAGCGGTTAACGCTTTTCCCTGCTCCTCATCGAGCATGTCGGGATAAATATTATGTCCACCTACTGCGTTGGTTCCGAGGCCAAGAGGGTTTACAGTGACTTCAGATTTTCCAAGTGTTACACGATTCATTGACATTTAAACGTCACTCCTTTTTAATTTCAGCACACTCATTCATATTTCACCTGTAACCAAAAGCTAAACATTTCTCAGGGCGTATGAATAAGTGTACATTTCCGCGGAAATTCACGTTTACTAAAGAAAAGATAAAGGTAAGGAATAGATAGGTTCGAATAACGAAGGATACTGAGAATAAAGGGGAGAAACATATGCCAGAGCAGCAAAACAGCAAATTACCAATTATTATAGCTTCTGTGATCATTGCAGGGATCGGGGCAGTATTTCTAAATCGTTCAGCCCGTGACACGGTGAAGGAAAAGTCTTCAGAAGCAAAAGAAACCGCCAGTCAATACAAGGAAAATGCCAAAAGCAGTGATGCATTGAATAAGGATGACTTCATGGAACGTATCCAGAATGCTACAGAGCTGGCAAAAACAATCGGCACCCAGCTTCAGGAAGTGTATAATAATTACGGCAAAGATCTGATCGCTCAGGTGCAAAAAGTGAAGGATGACTCAGAAGAAGTGGTATCGACAGCGAAAGAAGCTGGTGAAGAGTTGAAAGGCGTAGGCGACACGGCCAAGGATGCCGGGGAAGAATTAAAAGAAGCCGGCAGCCAGGTAAAAGAAGCTAAAGACGAGGTTGCAGGTTCTGACGATAATGATGATACTAAAACAAAAGAGTATCAGAGTGCTACCGATGCTTCCAAGTACAGCGACAGCGATCTTCCAACGATCGGATCTACCGGAAACATGGATGAAGACATTAACAAATCGGCAAGAGAATAATGCCTGGACTCCGAAGATTTTCTTCGGAGTCTTTTTATATACAGAGGAGTTATATTTTTGTAATATTTATGAAAGCGTTATCAAATATATGAACAGAAAAGTAGTGCAGTAAAGTCGACACTTAATATGGTAAGGGAGCAGGTAAAGGAGGGGCTAACCTCGAAGGAAGATTATCAAAACTATTTTGACCTGCATCAGGGCGAGGTGAAGGAGACCAATGCGAATGTTTTAAGGCATATGAATATTTTTGGCAGCGCAGGCAAAGCTTCTGAAGTCAAAATAAAATTCCCTGAAGGAGGGTTACGATGCCGTTAATTCGAATGGATGTTATCGAGGGGCGCACGGAAGAGGAATTAAAATTGGTCGCAGACGCCATACATGATGCAGTCGTAGAAAGCTTTGAAGTTCCGGAACGAGACCGCTATCAGATAATAAATCAGCATAAGCCGTATGAAATGTATATCGAAGATACCGGGCTTGGCTTTGAACGAACAAATAATATTGTAGTTATTCAAGTGATCAGTAAAACACGTACAGCAGAGCAGAAAAAAATGCTGTATAAAAAAATTGCCAATAACCTGCAGGACCGCTGTTCTATAGGTCCGGAAGACGTGATGGTGTCAATCACCGATAACACAGAAGCGGATTGGAGCTTTGGACTGGGAGAAGCCCAGTTCTTGAATGGAAAACTGTGAAGGCTGGAGAGTGTTTGGGGGTAGTTCCGGTCTTCTTTTGTCAGAATATTGCATTCACCCAGGCAGGGGAGTACGATAATGATAAGTTGTTAAAGAAAAGGGAGAAAGGGGCTGCTTTTATTGCATGAATGGGAAGAACAGCTGCGTGCTCTTTTAAGTGATAAACGGGTATTTACAGAGCTTGCCGACCGTTACAGCTACAGCTTTGATGCCTCTTTTGGCGAGCATCTGCCGGAAGTGGTTGTACAGCCTAAAACCACCGAAGAAGTACAGACGATCATGAAAATTGCCAACCGGTTCGGCCTGGCCGTAACACCCAGAGGGCAGGGCACCTGTCTGAGCGGAGGGCCGCTGCCGGTTAAGGGGGGAATACTGCTGGATATGGCGCAATGGCCCCGGGAAATTAACGTTTTCGCCGATGACTTGATTGCGGTCGTCACCCCGAGTGTGCTGACAGCTGACATTCATGCGGCCGCCGAAAATTATGGTTTAATGTACCCGCCTGATCCAAGCAGTGCCCACGTATCAACAATTGGTGGAAATCTGGCTGAAAATTCCGGGGGGCCGAGAGGGCTCAAGTATGGAGTAACCAAGGATTTTGTGATTGGTCTTGAAATTGTTACCCCGGAGGGCGAGGTGATGCATACAGGCGGCCGTACTATTAAAAATGTAACCGGTTACGATTTAACCAAGCTGCTTGTCGGCTCCGAAGGGACGCTTGGAGTAATTACAAAAGCAACGCTAAAGCTGGTGCCAAAGCCTCCGGCCGTACAAACGATGATGGCCGCCTTTACAGATATGGCAACAGCCGGGAAGGCTATCTCCAAAACGCTCACCTCAGGAGTGCTCCCGGCAAAAATGGAATTTATGGACCGGGCCTGTATTGAAGCCGTGGAACGGTACCGCCCGTCAGGCCTGCCCACTGCCTCGGAAGCACTGCTTTTGATCGAGCTCGACGGCCATCCCGAGACAATTAAATTAGAAGCCAAACAGGTGAAGCACATTCTCGAAGAGTTAAAAGCAGATCCAATTATTACAGCCGAAAGCGACGAAGAAGCGCAGAAGCTGTGGAGTGCAAGAAAGCTTGTGTCACCGGCAATTGCGACGATCAAACCGACAAAAATTTCTGAAGATGCTACGGTGCCAAGAAGCCGGATCCCGGAAATGATGGAACGGCTGAAGCAAATCAAAGAGGATTATCAGGTGGAGCTCGTCGTGTTTGGACATATCGGGGACGGCAACCTGCATCCGGATATTATGTGCGACCAGCGTGATGAAGAAGAAATGGTACGCGCTGAAAAAGCGGTGGCGGAAATCTTCCGGGCAGCTCTAGAGCTTGGAGGCACGCTTTCCGGAGAACACGGTATTGGCACGATGAAGGCCCCCTTTATGGAACAGGAAATGGGAGAGGTGGGAGTATCAATGCTTAAACGGATCAAAGAAGCCTGGGATCCAAACAACATCATGAACCCGGGGAAAATATTCGCCGAAAAAGGGCAGAAGCTGGTGCTGCGTGATGGCTGATACACTAAAAGAAATGCTGCGCTACGATTTGACCTTTGACTGTGTGCAGTGCGGCTACTGTCTTCCTGTCTGCCCGACATATGAAACGATGGAGAGGGAGACGCATTCCCCGCGCGGGCGTATTAATTTAATCAAAATGGTTGCAGAAGGAAAAGCGTCAGTGGAGGATTTGAAACAGCCGATCGACAAATGCCTGGGATGCATGGCGTGTACAACTGTATGCCCGACTGATGTGCAGTACGGCCAGCTGTTTGAAAGTGCGAAGCATGTGATTGATGAGTATGAAGAAAAAACGTTCGTACAGCAGAAAACCGAGCATTTTTTATTTCATTCATTTTTTCCTTCTGCTGCATGGATGGACCAGCTTGGAAATGCAACATGGCTGTACCAGGTGAGTGGTCTGCAAAAAGTGGCCCGGGGGCTGAATGTAATGTCTGCGGCACCGCTTCATCTCGGTAAATTTGAGCAGGTGCTGCCACCGGCCCCCTCACCTAGAGAGAGGCATGCAAGGAAAAAACGCCTGCACCCGGAGGGTCCGGCGAAGGCAGTGGTCGCCTTTTTCACCGGGTGTGTAATGGACAGCGTATTTTTTAAGCAAAATGAAAAAACGATGGAGCTGCTCCAGCTTTCCGGAGCGGAAGTGCAGCTTCCAGACGCGCAGACCTGCTGCGGGGCGCTGCATGCCCATGCAGGCAAAGAACCTGAGGCCGTGACGCTTGCCAAGGAAAATATACAGGCGTTTGAGGAGAAGCCAGCTGATTATATCGTAAATAATGCCGGAGGGTGTGGGGCCCAGCTGCACAAATACGGGGAGATGTTTGCCGGAGATCCTGAATGGGAGCAGCGGGCGAAAGCGTTCTCCGATAAGGTTAGAGATATTACGGAAGTACTGGTGGAGCTTGACGGCCTGGAGTTTACCGGAAGGGTTGAGCAAACTTATACGTACCAGCCTTCCTGTCATATGACGAACGTGCAGAAGGTAAAAGAACCACCGCTGCAGCTAATCCGCTCAGTGCCGGGGGTAACGCTTAAAGAACTCGACCGGCCTGACTTCTGTTGTGGTTCGGCAGGCATCTATAATATTACGCAGCACGATGATGCGATGGATATTCTGGATGTGAAAATGGAAGACGTTAAGCGGCAGTGCCCGGAGGGAATTGTTACGACCAACCCGGGCTGTATGCTCCAGATGAAATTGGGTGTACAGCGTGAAGGTCTCGAAGAAGAAATTGATACGGTGCATATTGTCGATCTGCTGATGAAAGCTAAGCCGGTAACTAAAAAGGCGGTGCAGGCGTAAAAGTAAATGAACAACTGGAAGGGCCTTTTGGTTTAGCAGCAGTATAGAAGGGGGAAAAGGTAACGAGTGTAAAAAGAAGCTGAGGCGTGAAGGGAGAAGGTAAAACCATGGTGCTGATTGATACGATATTTATGGTTGCCACCTTCTTCTGGATCGCCGAATTTTTTTTATTCAGGCAGAAGGATCCCTCGAAAGAGCCGGAGCTTACTGAACGACGCTCGTTCCGCTGGATACTTGCGGCTGTCATTCTGTCGATGGGGACCGCAGTGGTATTTGGCGAGACTGGTTTTCTCAGCCTCTCATCAATTTGGCTGCAGGCTGCCGGGCTTTGTCTGTACGGAGCCGGTATTGGCCTTCGGTATTGGGGGATTCTTCATTTGCGGGACCAGTTCAGCAGAGACGTTTCTGTCAGAAACGGGGACCGCCTGGTAAGCAGCGGTCCGTACCGTCGTTTGTGCCATCCGCTTTATACTGCTTTATTTTTCATTGTACTTGGCTTTTGCTTATTCATGAATAGCCCCGGAGCAGCAGTCATAAGTACAGGAGTCATGGTGCCGGCACTTCTTTACCGTATCCGTATTGAAGAAGAAATGCTGCGCCAAACGCACGGCGATACGTATCGTTTATGGTGCCGACAGAGAAACCGGCTAATTCCATTTTTGTACTAATTCACGGAGGTGTGCTATTTGAAGAAAAAAGCAATTGTCATTGGCGGAGGCCTTGGAGGCATGTCCGCAGCTATCCGGCTGCAGACGGATGGATATGAGGTAACGTTACTGGAGAAAAACGAAAATCTTGGCGGTAAATTAAACCGCCGCAGCGGCAAAGGGTTCACTTTTGACACCGGTCCGTCCATCCTGACAATGCCATGGGTGCTTGAACAGCTGTTCCACAGCGCAAACCGCTACCTTGATGACTACATACAGGTAGAACGGGTGGAACCGCAGTGGAAAACATTTTTCGAGGACGGAACATCACTGGATGTTACGAGCGATCTGCCAGGCATGATTGAAGAGGCAGCGAAAGTAACGGAACAGCCAAGCCGTAAAATTACAGAATTTTTATCCTATACAGAAGAAATGTATGAATTGTGCATGAAAAGCTTTTATAAATACAGCATCGAAGATTTGAAGGATTTGAAAAGTCACCACACGCTGGGCGACTTAATGAAGATGGATCCGTTGAATACGGTGGCAAAAGCGACGCATAAACAGTTTGACAACAAATACCTTGAGCAGATGTTCAACTTTTTCATTATGTATGTCGGATCCAATCCGTACGCAGCGCCAGCTATTTTAAACCAGCTCGTCTATGTTCAGCTTGGGCTCGGCATCCATTATGTGAAGGGCGGCATGTACAAAATTGCCGAAGGTATGGAACGCCTGATGCAGGAGCTCCGGGTTGATATTCATCTGAACAGCCCGGTCAGCCAGCTGCTGGTGGAAAACGACCGGGTGACTGGTGTGGAAACAGAGGATGGAGAAACGTATACGGCGGATGTTGTCGTTTCGAACCTTGAAGCAATTCCAGCCTACAATACGATTGCTCCTCCGGAAACGAAGGCAAAAAAAGAATCCAAAAAGCTAAGTAAAACGTTTATTCCTACTGTTTCCGGCGTCGTGCTGCTACTCGGGGTAAATAAAAAATTCGACGGTCTGCACCACCACAATTTCTTTTTCTCAGAGGATCCTGAGCTTGAATTTAAGCAGGTATTCGAAGAAAAGGTTCCGGCCGATGACCCGACAGTGTATATTGGTATCTCCGCCCGGTCGGATGAGACCCAGGCGCCGGAAGGAAAAGACAATCTGTTCGTCCTGACGCATGTACCTCCGATGGATGCCAAGCAGAAAAAATCCTTTGACTGGGACAAGTACCGGGAGACAATTTTGAATAAATTAGAACGAAACGGACTGGACGGCCTGCGGGAGTCGATCGAGTTTGAATACCGCTTCACTCCGAAAGGCCTTGAAGAACTCTACGGCGCTAACGGAGGCTCGATTTACGGCGTAGCCTCTGATCAAAAAGTGAACGGCGGTTTCAAAGTACCGGCGAAAAGCAGAATATATGACAATTTGTATTTTGCCGGAGGCTCCACGCATCCCGGCGGCGGTGTACCAATGGTGACATTGTCCGGCCAGCTGACAGCAGATCTTATTCAAAAACACGAGCAGGAAGAAGTGAAAAAATAAGCTGAAAACCCTTCCTAATCCAGGGAGGGTTTTGTCGTATTCAGGACTTGCAGAGCGAATAAAGCAAAGGAGGCATAAGCCTTTGTTTTGTGATAATATGAATAAGGATGAGTTTCAACGAAAATTAAAGCGTATAGGCGATAATTATACATAAAACGGGGGTTACATACCGATGGTACAATCGAAAGCTTCAATTACAGCAATAGGGTCCTTTGTTCCGGAAAAACGACTGACGAATGACGATCTGGAAAAAATGGTGGAAACCAACGACGAGTGGATTACGTCCCGCACCGGCATCAAAGAACGCCGCATCACGGAAGAGGATGAATTCACCAGCACGATCTGCGTGAAAGCAGCGGAAGAGCTGCAGGAGGTAAGCGGAAAGACGCTTGACGATGTGGATTTGATTATTGTGTGTACGCTGACTCCGGACCACAAAACGCCGAGTGTCGCTTCTCTGGTACAGGCCAGTCTTGGTATCTCCGGAGCAGGCGCCTTTGATTTAAACGCTGCCTGTGCCGGCTTTTCCTACGGGCTGCACATGGCAGACGGCATGATCAGCTCCGGTCTTCACCGTAAAGTGCTGGTGATCGGTGCTGAAACACTCTCCAAAATTACAGACTACACGGACCGGGCCACATGTATTTTGTTCGGGGACGGTGCCGGGGCAGCTCTTGTGGAAGCGGACGAAAGCAACCCGTCCTTTCTTTCCGCCCTCACGGATTCAGATGGAAAAAAAGGAGAGTATTTGTACTGCACCGATTTGTCCAACCAAATTGGCGGGCAGGAAGTGGACCCGGATGGCTATGTCGTCCAGAACGGCCGGGAAGTGTACAAGTGGGCAGTTAAAACCGTGCCCCAGGGTATCGATAAGCTTTTGAATGATGCGGGAGTGGCGATTGAAGATATCGACTGGTTTGCCCCGCACAGCGCGAACATGAGAATGATCGAGTCCATTTGCGAGCGTACCGGTATTCCGGTGGAAAAGACGCTGACGAGCCTGGAGTATTATGGCAATACCTCGTCCGCTACGATTCCCTTGTCCCTCCGGGAAGCGCAGAAGGACGGCCGGCTGAAAAACGGCGATCTCGTGCTTATCTACGGATTTGGCGGCGGTCTGGCGCAATCAGCTTTATTAGTCCGGTGGCATGCAGAATAATTGAACTGAAAAAAGCTCCCGACTCCGGGGGCTTTTTTGATGATCGGCGAGCAGCAAAGGTTACGAATATAGTGCGGCGGGTATAGAGAGTACGTGATTAATTCAGAACAGCATTGGAGGAAATAACATGGCAGAAGTTGAAGGAAAAGTAGTTATACTGACCGGTGCTTCAAGCGGTATAGGTGAAGCAACGGCTAAAGAATTAGCCGACAAGGGAGCTAAAGTAGTGCTGGCCGCCCGTCGCGAGGAACGTCTGCAGCAGCTTCAGAAAGACATTGAACAGGACGGCGGCACTGCCACCTATAAAGTAGTAGACGTTACCTCTCAGGAGCAAATGGACGAACTTGCCCGGTTTGCCAATGAAACGTACGGCCAAATTGATGTTATAGTAAATAATGCTGGACTGATGCCGCTTTCGATGCTCCGGAACCGGCAGTTTGAAGACTGGAATCAGATGATCGATGTGAACATTAAAGGCGTGCTTTACGGTATTGGCGCTGTGCTTCCCTACATGAGGGAAAGAAAAGAAGGGCACATTATTAATGTTTCTTCAGTAGCTGGCCATCAGGTTTCTCCGGGTGGTGCTGTCTACAGCGGCACGAAATACGCTGTGCGTGCTATTTCAGAGGGGCTTCGCAAAGAGGAATCGCCGGAAAATAACATCCGTTCGACCATTATTTCACCAGGAGCTGTGGAATCGGAGCTTACCGAAACGATATCGGACAACCAGGTGAAAGAACGCGTCGATGAGCTTTATAAAAACGCGATCTCTTCAGAAAGCATCGCCCGCACCATTCGTTACGCGATTGAAGAACCGGTGGAAGTGTCGGTTAATGAAATTGTCGTACGTCCAACCGCGCAAATGTAAAAACAACGGCATCTGTCCACATGGGCAGGTGCTTTTGTTATTTATAGCAGCATATAGAATTTCACCATTGAATCAAAGCGTTTCCGGGTAAAGAAACTCATAGAGTGAAGGAGGTTTTTGATGGCAGAACTATCATTTAAATATGTACATGTGAACGGCATCCGTCTTCATGTCGCTGCTGCGGGTCCAAAGGACGGGGAAATGATCATCCTCCTGCACGGCTTCCCGGAATTTTGGAGGGCGTGGGAAAAGCAGATGCACGCACTGGCGGAGGAGGGCTATTTTGTCGTGGCTCCTGATCAGCGGGGCTATCATCTGAGCTCCAAACCCTCCGGAACAGCATCCTACACGATGGACGCTCTCCGGGACGATATCATCGGGCTCATTTTTCACTTCAAAAGAGAAAAAGCTGTAATAGTCGGTCATGACTGGGGAGGGGCAGCAGGCTGGTATATGGCGCTTACCCGTCCGGAATATATTTCGCTGTTTATCCCTGTTAATATGCCGCATTTAACAGCGATGCCAAAGACGATGCTCACGCACCCAATGGACTTGCTCAAAGGGTATTACATGGCAGCCTTCCAGATTCCCGCTCTGCCTGACAAAGCAGCTGCCATGTTCCAATACGCTGCATTGAAGGCTCACCTGACTGTGACGAGCTGTCCCGGAGCGTTTTCAGAGCCGGGTCTGGACGGATACCAGTTTGCCTGGTCGCAGCCCGGGAGCGTAACGGCAATGTTCAATTGGTTTCGGGCGATCCCATATGGTCCGGCAGAAGCGATGAGCACAGAAACTATTAATGTGCCCGTGCGTATGATCTGGGGCATGCACGATTGGTTTTTGGGCACCGCTGCTGCTAAAGAAAGTCTGAAATACTGCAGCGATGGAGACGGGATTTTTATTGAAGAAGCGACGCATTGGGTACATCATGAACAGCCGGAGCTCGTTACGCAGTTCATCAAAAACTTTATTCAAGAAAAACAACTAGGGGGCAGTACGTATGCAGGATATCAGCTTTGAAACAATAACAGTAAACGGGGTTTCTTTACACACGGCATTGGCTGGTCCGGAGGAGGGCCCGCTTGTTGTACTTCTGCATGGCTTTCCGGAGTTTTGGTATGAGTGGAGACATTTAATCGGGCCACTTGCAGCGCGTGGGTACCGGGTGGCGGCGCCGGATCAGCGCGGCTACAATCAAAGCAGCAAGCCGCTTGAGATTGAAGCTTATGCCCTGGACGAACTGCGTGACGACGTGACAGAGTTAATCAAAGCACTGGGACGGGAAAAAGCAGTAATCGTCGGCCATGACTGGGGCGGAGCGGTAGGATGGTATACGGCAGCCTCAAGGCCGGAATACGTGGAAAAATTTATTGCTATCAATATTCCGCACCTGCCTGCTATGCCGGCGAGCATGAAAAAAGATCCAACGCAGCTTCTGAGAAGCTCGTATATGCTGTTTTTCCAGCTTCCGAAGCTGCCGGAAAAGGTGCTTGCCTATAATGACTTTGAGGAGTTTGCCAATGGACTCGTAAAAACGAGCAGACCCGGAGCTTTTACCAGGGAGGATCTGGAAAAATACAAAGAAGCATGGTCGCAGCCGAATGCTGTCACGACCATGATCAACTGGTACAGAGGGATGAGAAAAGGGTCAAGGGATATTGTGGAATCAAGTCATGTAACTCCGCCAGTACGAATTATCTGGGGCGTGGGAGACGCCTTTTTATCTAAGGCCTCGGCCCGGACAAGCCTTGAATACTGCCGCGCCGGAGAGCTGATTTTCGTATCCGATGCGACGCACTGGGTAGTTCATGAGCAGCCGGATATTATAGAGCGGCTGGTGACGGAATTTATAGAACAGACGTGAAGCCGCCGCTCAGGCATTGGCTCTGCGGAAGCTGATGGTGGCAAAAGCGATCAGAATAGAGGTGAAAATAATTAAAAAGAGCAGTTCCTCTGCAACTGTTACTGTACGCCCGAACAGCTGCAGGTTTAATCCGAGGGCATCCTGGGCGGCGACTGGGAGATCCCCGGCGCCGGTCATCACTTTTTTCATAGCGTCTACGCCGTAGGTGACAGGGTTAACTTTAACAAGAATATCCATCCAGGCTGGCATATTCGTTACCGGAAATAACGCTCCGGAAAGAAACACCATTGGAAACACGAGTACCTGCACAATCAACTGGAACCCCTGCGTTGAGCGAAGTAGGCTTGCTATCAGCAGGCCAAGGGAAGCGAGCGTGCAGGAAAGCAGAAACATAATTGGCAGCACAGCCAGTACGTTGCTCCATTCGTAGGTTACGCCTAAAACAGGAATTAAAATAAACATCAGCACCCCCTGCATAAACGCAACTGTAGAGGCCCCGAGCATTTTACCGATGGCAATGTTCACCCGGGAGACCGGGGACACGAGAATTTCTTTCATATAGCCGAATTCTTTATCCTGGATAACTGATAAAGAAGAGAAAATCGAGGTCATTAAAAGGGTCATAGCGACAATGCCCGGAAAAATGAACGTAAGATAATTAAAATCTTCGATTTCAGAGGTTTGGTTCATTACTAAATTTTCCATCGTTCCGCTGAAGCCGCCGCCAAAAATAATTAAAAATAAAATAGGCATCGCAAAAGAGCCGAGCAGACGGGGACGGTCCCGGACGAATTTCATTAAATCCCGCTGCCAGATGGCAAAAATACCTTCCATATGTGTGAGCTCCTTTCTTAGGCGGGGCCGGCTTTAATATCTCGTCCTGTATAAGACAAAAATACGTCGTTAAGCGTGGGCCGACGTATGTTCAGGCTCGTAATAGGAACGGGGATCTGCTGCAGAAAAGTAGAAATAAACTGATCGCTGCTTGGCACCCGGATACGCAGAATGCCTGCTTCCTGTTTTATTTCGGCTTCCGGCATAGCTGACTGCAGCTGCGTGGCGACAGTGTCATTATCCTCGGTGCCGAGTTCAATGACGTCTCCGCCAACCTGCTTCTTTAAGCGCTCCGGCGTATCGAGAGCGATGATAGTCCCTTTATCCATAATAGCGATACGGTGGCTGATTTCTGCCTCATCGAGGTAATGGGTGGTAAGAAATATCGTAATATTTTCCTTTTCCTTCAGGCGGAGAATATATTCCCAAATATGGGCTCGTGTCTGGGGGTCAAGACCGACAGTGGGTTCGTCCAAAAAAAGAACCTTCGGGTAGTGCAGCAGGCCGCGGGCAATTTCAAGCCTTCGTTTCATTCCGCCGGAGAATTCTTCTACTTTTTTCTTTTGATTGTCGACCAGGTCTACAATTTCAAGCACTTCCTGAATACGTTCTGCCCGTTTGTTTTTAGGTACACGATAAAACCGGCAGTGAAGCTTTAAGTTTTCAAGAGCGCTTAATTTTTCGTCGAGTGTATTTTCCTGAAAAATGATGCCAATGCTTTCACGGACTTTTGCTTTCTGTTTAAAAGCGTCATATCCGTTAATGGTAACGCTTCCGGAGGTGGGAGCGAGCATCGTGCATATCATGTTGATAGTCGTGCTTTTTCCGGCCCCATTTGGGCCGAGAAAGCCAAATATCTCCCCCTGTGCGACGTCAAAATGAATGCCTTTGACTGCTTCCATATCTTTAAATGATTTTCGCAGTTCATGCACTTGAATGATAGGTTCCATACATTTACCCCTACTTTAGCCATAGTCATTATGTTAGCGTAACTATATAACTTCAGGCTGTGATCGTCAATGAATACGAAAACGAAGACTGGGGGCGAGGGGTAGGTAATCAAAATTCAGGGTATTGTTTATATAGAAAGAAGGGGGCAGAAATCATGGAACTTCGAGACCATGTAAAGAAATACCTGGAGCAAAACAGTTCCTTCGAGGTGGAAACGGTTGAGGAAGTAGTCGATGAACGCAGACGAAGAAACGAAATGACACTAGCTCCATCGGAACGGCCTGCTGTAGCTGAAGTCTTGGATAAAGATATTGATTTAGAAGGACGGACCTTGACCGTGCGCAGATATAAACCAGCATCTGAAGAGCCGCTTCCGGTAGTAATTTTTTTCCACGGCGGTGGTTTTGCTGTAGGGAGCCTTGAAACTCATGATGCCTTCTGCCGGGTGCTGGCCAATGAACTAAAGGCATATGTTGTAGCGGTGGACTACCGGCTCGCGCCGAAGCACCCGTTTCCGTCAGGGGTATACGATTGCCTGGACGCTGTTCGCTGGGTGCTTTCCGAGTACCGGGACTGGCCAAATACGGAGGACCGGTTTTACCTGTGCGGTGATAGCGCCGGGGCCAATATTGTGTATGCAGCATCTACGCTGCTCCGAAATGAGCAGACCTACCTTGAAGGACAGATGCTTCTGTATCCAGTCGCTGATTTTTACAACCGGGAGGAAGACACTGCGTACGTATCGTATCACCGTTTTAGTGAAGGGTATGGCCTGACGGCCAAAAATATGGAAGACTTTTGGGCTCATTACTTATCGGCCTGGGATGAACGCAGGGATCCGCTGGCTGTACCGATGCGGGATGAAGCAAAACGAGAAAACCCTCCTACTCTCGTCATAACGGCAGAGTATGATGTGCTTCGGGATGAAGGGGAAGAACTGGCGCGTCAGCTGAAAGAGGCAAATGCAGAAGTACATCATCACCGGGTGGACGGTACGATCCACGGTTTTATCAGCCAGTTTCCGCTTGAGGAAGACGGGCAGGAGGCGATGCATTACATGAGGGCGTTCGTACACAAGCAAATCGGAAAATAATGAACCCCCATCCGGCAGAAGCTGGATGGGGGTTTCAGGCAAGCAGCAGTTTAGTCTGAGAAGTCCGGGATCAGCCGCTGCTCCTGAAATTCACGAAGCAGCTGCCGGAACATGTCATCACTGTTCACGACTTCAGTAAAATCAAACTGTTTTACCTTATTGGTATCAGACATCACATCATATTCTACATTGAAAATGAAATCACCGAACGGCCAGGCGGCCAGTTTATTAAATGGAATATTCTGTAGACTGTATTTTTCCTGCATCTCCTCCCATAGATCTTGCTGCAGCGGCATAAAATCAGAAAGTGTAATTGTTTGCACCGGTCCGGTGTTCATTTGGAACTCCTCGGCGATGACCGGCCACATGTGCTCCCACCGAAAGAAGTCTCCGTTGGTAATATTGAATATCTCAAATGCACACGGTTCATGCAGCGCAGCCCATACGGAACAGCGGGCGAGCAGGCCGGCGTCGGTCACCTGGGCGAGTGATCGGTAGGTAACATCCTTTCCCGGAAAACGAAGGGGAAGGCCGAGTTCTTTAGAAATAGAGGCATAAACTGCAATAACCATGCTTAAATTCATGGGAGTGCCTACCGAATAGCCACATACGACGTCGGGACGCAAAATCGTCCACGACTAGCTTTTTCCTTTCTGGTGGTTTCGCAGGTAATCCTCCTGATTGTAATAAAAGTTCGGCGGCATATGACGCGGGTCGCTTTCTCGTGCCGGGGTTTTAAAAGCGCTGATGTGTGCCCCGTATACTTTGGCTCCCTGCATTAATACGACACGCTGGAGCTGGTCGGAAGTCGCTTCCACGGCCTGGACAGCGCTTTTGAGCATATTGGTATTAACTGTGATCTGTTCTTTGGAGAGTGGATCATAATCCTGGTAGGCCGCATAAAAAATATGAGTGACGGCAGGCACTTCTTGAAGCGCCTGTATCATTTCTTCTTCCTCTAAGAGATCGGCCTCCACGTAATAATCGGCCCCGTGGGTGTCTTCAGGCTGGTGCCGGGAAATACCTACAGCGGTCCAGTCTGCGAGCGATGAAATATGTTTTAAAATACTGCTGCCTATGATGCCGGTAGCTCCTACGATCAAGGCGGTTTTAGTCATTGCAGAGGGCTCCTTTCGGAATATAAAGTGATACAGATGTATACCACAAATTGGCAGAGGCTTAACCCTTCCAATTAGAAAAAGCGCCCGGACAACCAGCCGGACGATGTTAATTACGTATTCTGCTGTTCAGCGGCACGGAGTTCCTCCAGGCTCAGGCCGAAGGTCATTTCAAGGTGAGGGTAGTCTTTAAAACCAGGCCAGTCCCCGCCCCAGCTGAAGCCGAGCTCCTTAGCGATCTCCACAGCTTCCGTCCAGTCTGCTTCTCCGTTACCATTGTCATCGCGTTCCATATCCCAGACCAGCTCTCCATCCGGGGAACGTAAAGCAAAATCAACGGCGAGGCCGTAATTATGATATGATTCACCGCCCCGAGCCTGCGTGACAATTTCTCCCTGCGTAGTCCGGCCCTGGGCATATAAAGCCTCCTGCTCTTCCACCGAACGGTATTCATCCGTTACGACAACCTCGATCCCTTGCTGTTCTGCACGCTGGATCCATTCATTTTTTCGCTCCTCCACGACAGGGTGAAGGCTGTTCTGTTCGACGACTTCGCTTGCTTCCACCTCGGGAAGAGGGTTCTGCCTGCTGTTCCATCCGAGTACAACCAGAAGGAGAAGTAACCCCGTCATCAGTAGCAAGACATGTCTTTTCACTCAGCTGATTTCCTTTCTTTTTCAACCTGCGTACAGGAAGTATAAACAAGTATTTGTTTGCTGGAACTGGCTGCCTTTAGCTGGGGGCGTCTTCAAGGGCGTGGGCAGCAAGTACAAATCCGCCGGTGATGCCCGCCTCATCCTGGAGCCCCGGAGTAACAATATATTGATCGATATTGTGAGTAATCATTGGATCCTGAACGTATCCCTGCAGAAGCTGCTGCGCCTGTTCCTGTACTTTTGCTAGCAGGGAAGGCTGTTTGCTCACGCCGCCGCCAATAATAATCCGCTCGGGGGTAAGAATCAGAATGTAATTCATCATTGCCTGAGCGAGATAATAAGCTTCAAGGTCCCATACCTCCGGGCGGGAGGTCAATTCGCTGCCCTTTTCTCCCCAACGCTGTTCCACGGCGGGACCTGAAGCAAGCCCCTCAAGGCAGTCGCTGTGGTAAGGACACGTTCCATTGAAATGGTCCTCAGGATGGCGGCGGACAATAATATGTCCGGCTTCCGGATGGTTCAGACCTTCAAGAATATTGTTGTTAATAACAGCACCAACACCGATGCCGGTGCCGACTGTCATATACAGGCAGCTCGTCTTTCCGGCACCGGCACCGTGCTTCCATTCCCCGAGAGCCGCCGCATTAACATCGGTGGTGAAGCCTGCCGGCACAGCGAGGTGTTTTTGTACGTCTCCGAGAATGTTAAAGTTTTGCCATGCTGTTTTTGGCGTTGTGGTGATATAGCCGTATGTATCATTTTTTGTATTAATATCAATCGGACCAAAAGAACCAATGCCAATAGCTTCGATAGAAAAAGCACGGAAAAAATCGTATACCTGCTTCATAGTTTCATCAGGCGTAGTAGTCGGAATGGAAATGCGATCTTTTATGTCACGGCCGTTTTCACTGACCGCACAGACAAATTTTGTTCCTCCTGCTTCGATGGCGCCGAGCATATAAACAACCTCCTGGTCTTCGTCTGAAATAGTAAACAGATCATTCAAAAATAAATGAAAATTTCATAAGCGATAAAATTCTGCACACTTTTTAATCGTACCTTTTTTTTCGGGTTTTGCAAATATGAAATATACTTGCCGGGCGGGAAAGGAGTAAGCTTGAATGAACAGTGACAGAGAAATATTAGCAAATGTTCAGGGGCAAAGTGGAGAGCTGCAGCTGCAGCGCCGCGGTGGGCATTATGAAGTCATCAGTAACGGCACATTTTTGATGGCGACGCACAACGGAGAGTCGGAGCGGCGAATGGTGCAGGAAGCGATGAATCATGCTTATTCAGCAGAGTCGGTGCTGATTGGAGGTCTTGGCGTCGGTTTTTCACTCCACGAAGCGGTGCAGCATACAGAAACGGTTCATGTAACCGTTGTGGAACTGGAGAAACACATTATTGAGTGGAACCGCCTGTATTTTCAGGATTGGAACGGAAGGGCTCTTGAAAACAGTAAAGCACAAATCGTAGAGGAAGACCTCCAGGTATTTCTGGAAAAAGGAACAAACAACCGTTGGGGCGTTGTGTGCATGGATACAGATAACGGCCCTGACTGGCTTGTCCGGGAAGACAACCAGCACATGTACGAGGCGGGAGGGCTTCAAACGATTTACGCCGCGCTCCGGTGCGGAGGAGTAGCTGCTTTTTGGAGTGCTTCTTATTCCAGAGCCTTTGAAAACATTCTGAAGGCGGTTTTTGATACTGTATGGATAGAGGAGGTGGGTGCCGGGCGCGGCGGACCGGATGTTATTTTTTACGCCAGGAAAGCAGAACATATGCATTCATCACACAATTTTTGAGATTTTTTTAGCCCTCTACAGTGATACAAAAGATACAGAGAAGGGTACGATATGAAAGTACTGTGTAAACAGTGGGAGATGAAGGGGTCAGGGAGGAAAGGGAATGAAAAAGATATCAATTGTAATTCCTTCGTATAATGAAGAAGACAATATTATATCTGTATATGAATCACTGCAGAACCATTTAGGGCATCTGCCCTATGAAATAGAGGCACTTTATATAGATGATGGAAGCTCGGACCGCACGCTGACGAAAATGAGAGAGCTTGCGGGGACGTATGAAAATGTAAGCTACGTTTCTTTTACCCGTAATTTTGGAAAAGAAGCGGCACTGATTGCAGGACTGCATCACGCGGACGGCGATGCCGTAGTAATCATTGACGCTGACCTGCAGCATCCGTCCGAGGTAATTCTGGAATTGATTGAAGGCTACGAAGAAGGCTATGATCAGGTGATCGCAAAACGGAACCGGGAAGGAGATTCAAAATTCCGTTCCGGCATGGCCTCGATGTATTATAAATTTATTAATAGAATGGTGGATGTGAAGCTTGAAGACGGCGTCGGTGACTTCCGTCTGTTAAGCCGCCGGGCATTGGACGCCCTGCTGTCCCTGAGTGAAGCCAATCGTTTTTCGAAGGGGCTTTTTTCATGGATCGGCTTTCCGTCCAAAACAGTTTACTACGAAAATGTCCAGCGCCAGGAGGGTGAAACCAAATGGTCGTTTTCGAGCCTTTTAAATTACGGCGTTGACGGCATGATTTCCTTTAATAACCGTCCGCTTCGTGTCTGTTTGTATACCGGCCTAATCGTGATGCTGCTTGCACTTGTTTATATCGGTATCACGTTTGTGCAAATCCTTCGGATGGGAATAGAAGTGCCGGGTTATTTTACAACAATTTCGGCTATACTGTTTTTAGGTGGCGTGCAGCTGGTAAGTCTCGGTGTGCTCGGGGAGTATATCGGACGCATTTACTATGAAACAAAAAGACGCCCGCATTATTTGGTGCAGGAATCTAATACGAAAAGGCGAGATGCATGAAACAGTTGGATAATGAGTTTACCAGATTTGTTTTAGTGGGCGGTGTGAATACGTTAAACTACTACGCCGCCTACTTACTGCTTCACGTGGTGCTTTCGGTACCATATATGATCGCCCATATTACCGGGTTTTTTATCAGCTTTGTCATTTCTTTCTTTTTAAATACATACTTTACTTACAAGGTCCGGCCGACATGGAAGAAGTTTTTCCAATTTCCGCTGACCCAGGTGGTGAATGTAGGGGTTTCATCCGTTTTTGCTTATATATTCGTGGAATGGCTGAGTATTAACAGTACTATCGCCCCGCTGGGAGCGGTGATTTTTACTATACCGGTCACGTTCATTGTCACAGGGAAAATACTAAAAAGATAGCGTGGGGAGAGAATGTTGAAACATAAGCATATATGGGGGGTTGCGGCAGCAGTCATTCTGGCAGTCATTGCAGCGCACGCATTTTTCTTATACCAATGGACCAATAATACGTATATGGCCGGGCCGAATGACGGTTTGAACCAGATGGGACCGTTTAAGCAGCTGCTGTATGATCATTACACGAGCGGAGAATTTTTTTATTCCTTTCAGCTTGGACTTGGCGGCAGTATGTTCACTCAGCTCGGATACTATTACTCGACGAACCTGTTCTTTTATTTCCAGATGGCCGTGGTGTATATGCTGGAGCTGGTCGGGTTGATTCGTGAGCCGGACGCCGCTTTTTGGACGGAGGCCGTCATTTTTATCAGCATGGCCCGTATGACACTCGTTTCCTTTTTAGCATACGCCTGCTTCCGTTATATGAAGCTCGACCGTGTACCTGCCCTGACAGGAGCCCTGTTGTATGCCACGTGTGTAATGTATTTCCGTCACGCGGCATTTTGGGAATTTTTTGCGGATGCTTTCATTTGGCTCCCGCTACTCGTATTTGGCGTGGAAAAAATTATTCGGGAGAAAAAACCGCTGCTGTTTATTTTTGCACTCGCAGCAACCGTCTTTTCGAACTTCTACTTCTCCTATATTGTGCTTATTTTTATCGGGATTTATATACTAGCCAGATGGCTGATCCGCCTTGAGCCTGCAGAAACAAAAATAGGTAAACAGATACTGTATTTCGGGGGCAGCTCCCTGCTTGGATTCGGCATTGGGCTGACCGGCTTTTTCGCCGGAGTGTACGGTTACTTTAACAATTACCGGCCAGACTTTGAACAGGAGATCGTGTTATTTGATAACACAAGCAATATTCTGCTCGACAGCCGTTTCCTCATTGTACCGACCATCTTTTTAGTGTTCGCAGTCTGGAAGCAGCTGTATAAGGATCCGCGGTTTGTGCTGTTTACCATTCTCTCGCTTTTATTTATCGTATTTCATTACAGCCCGCTGATAGGGAGCGTATTTAACGGGTTTTCCGCACCAAGGAACCGGTTTGAGTATATTACTGCGTTTTTACTTGCCGGTGCAGTGGCAGCAGGTATTCAGCATATCCGCAAGCTCGACTGGCGGGAGCTGGCGCCTTCGCTTATTTTTGTGACAGGCATGTACGTGCTGTTTTATCTGTTGGATGACGATTTTTCCATCGATCACTGGAGCGGATGGCTGACGCCTGGTATGATCATCATCTCCCTGGTGGCATTTATCATAACAACCATTACGGATGTACGCGGCAAAAGAATCATTACTGCCGTTTTTGCCATTATTACAAGCGTGGTTGTCGCAAACCAATACCAGTATGAAAAACTGTTTGAACGCGGAAGCATGAGCGGCACGACGCAGGAATTTCTCATGAGTGAGGATTACATGGACGCAGATCAAATCGAACTGCTGGATGAAGCTTCGCAGGAGGACCCGGACGCTCTGTCCCGAACTACATGGATCAAGGACCCACAGCGCACGAATACGCCGCTTTATTTGGAATTTTACGGGGCGGGGGCATACTCAAGTATTTTGAATGAAGAAATACTCATGTTTTATTACAATGACCTTCAGATCGATCTTGGCCGGGAGAGCATCAGCCGGTATTCGGATTTCGGACGAAGGGCCAACATTTACAGCCTGCTGCGCGGTGAATACGCCATGTTTGAAAAGGACGGGGACGAAAACGTACCGTACGGGTTTACTCCATTTGTAGAAAATGATGACTATATTATTTACCAGAATGAAAATGTGCTGCCATTTATACGGACCACAGACCAGGTATATGCCTACGAAGAAGCAGAAGAAGCGGCACCTCTCGCGAAGGAGCATGCCATGCTGAATGGCGTGATTCTCGAGAACCCGGAAGAAGCAGCTGAATTTCCACAGGAAGAGTCTGTCATTACCAGTGAAAATGTTGAAGCGGTAAATGGTACCTACGAGAACGAAATGCTTACGGTTACCGGGGAGGAGGGCGGCCTCAATATTAGAGTGCCGGAGAATGAAAACGTGGAGGATTACTACGTGGACTTTCTCCTCCGACAGGAGCCCGGCGTTGGTTTTTTCCGAATGAACGTAAACGAATTTGAAACCTCCCGCAAGGCAAGGGATTCGCTGTACCGTACCGATGAAAATGATTTAACGATCCGCGTGGAAAATCCCGAGGACAACATCATAGAGATCCGGATGCCTGAAGGAGAATATCATCTTGAAGATTTGGCCGTTTACGGAGAAACGTATGAACAATTAAACGAAGCCAAAGCCCAGGCAGAGGAGAACGCCCGGAGTGTAGACGTGAACGGCAATGAAGTTGACGCCGTTATTGAAAACGATACAGGAGATGCGTACGCTGTGATGCCGATTCCTTATGAAAAAGGATGGAGAGCTAAAGTAAACGGAGAAGGCGTGCCAATCGAAAAAGCTAACGGGGCGTTTACTGCCGTTCCGCTTGAAGAAGGGGAAAATAACCTTTCCCTCACGTACTACCCGCCTTATTTCTGGTGGATGACTGCGGTATCGGTGGTCTCGCTTATATTAGCAGCATTATGGGGCATTAAAAAAAGAAGAAAATAATATTTCCCAGGAAATAAAAAAGGCCGTGCGAGCGGCCTTTCAGACTGTCGACAATGACTCTCATTTTAGAGCTTGTCGGCAGTTTTTTTCGTGCTATGATAAAAAGAAAT
>NZ_JAXRUV010000008.1:0-160894 GCF_034497705.1 Marinococcus luteus
TCTTTTTCCCTCAATGGCACAAACAAAGGCCTCCGAAAATGAATTTCGGAGGCCTTTGTCTACAATCTGAAAGGCCGTGCGAGCGGCCTTTTTATTATGAAAATTCTACTGCTGGCCCGGTTAAAATGCCGCTGAACAGATTGATCAGCAGAAGAACCGTTAAAATAAAAAAGATAAGAAAGCTTATACGGCTCTGGGCTTTAAGATGAGCCGCCAGGCCAACGCCCCACAGAGCGCTAATAACAAGGCCGGCATAAACGTATAACGAAATACCGCCGCCCACTACGATGGCTGTAACAATCAGAAGAATATCAGTGGTGATAACGAGTAATGCAGAAATGGCTAAAAGCATGCTGCTGAACATTTTCATTCTGGCGTCTTCCATATATATAAGCTCCTTTACGAAGAATAAACTTCCTTCAATGTATCACAAACCCTGTTCGAGAGGAAAATAAGAAGCAGGGAAAAATAGTACAGCTGAAGCCATTTAAGTTTAAAGCAGCGGCAAACCGTAGTATATTGGGTGGAATAAAATGAAGAGAAAGAGAGGGGCAGAGATGAAAAAGCCACAGCTGATACGCATGAAATGGAGAGACGCCTTGTTTGCACATTGGGAAAAAGACCCCGTGGAAGTGGCCCGCACTCTGCCGGATCGTATGGATGTAGATACGTTCCGGGGGAAGGCGTATGTAGGCGTGGTTTCGTTTTCAATGTATGATATCCGCCCGTTTTTTCTACCAGGAGGAACTGGACTGGACTTCCCGGAATTGAACCTGCGTACGTATGTACGTGTAGGCGGGGTGCCAGGTATTTATTTTTATAATTTAGATGCTGCGTCTCCGCTCGGTGTTTGGATAGCACGAAGGAATTTTGCTATACCGTACTACCAGGCACGCTTTTCGATCCGCCGTCATCAAAGCTGGACGTACTGGAATCACCACCGGAGATCGGGAAACGTGCGATTTCGTGCTAGGTACCGGGCCACAGGAGAACAGCTGCCGTCTGCAGCTGGCTCGCTCGAAAATTGGCTTGCTGAAAGATATCGTTTTTATACGTCCAAAGAAGGACAGATATGGTACGGGGACGTAGTACACGAACCGTGGAAGCTGTATCAAGGGGAGTATGAAGAAGAGGAAAACGGGCTGCTCCCAGCCGGCGGATTCGGCCATTCAGACGGCCATCCTGCTCATGTTATGGTCAGCCCCGGCGTAAGTGTAGGAGCTGCAAGACTGCGAAAAAAATAAGCCTCTGCTTCCTAATACGGAGCAGAGGCTTAAATACGTTCATGATTTTACGGCTGATCCACTGGGCGAACAACAATTTCATTGACGTCCACGTGAGCCGGCTGGGTAAGTGCATAGTATACTGCTTCTGCAATATCTTCTGAATTCAGCTGCTGCACGTTCAGTACTGAATCGAACTGTTCCATTACTTCTTTATCAGTAATAGTTTCAGTCAGCTCTGTATTAACCACGCCTGGGGAGATGGCAGTCGTACGAATGTTAGTTTGGGCTACCTCCTGCTCTAAGCCCATCATGATAGCCTTCACAGCAAACTTCGTACCACTGTATACGGAACTGCCAGGGAAGATTTGGTGGGCAGCTACAGAGGATGTGGAAATAATGTGGCCGTCGTTATTTTCAATCATGTGCGGAAGGATAGCATTGATGCCGTAAAGGACACCTTTAATGTTTACATCCACCATTTGGTCCCATTCATCGACTTTTTGGTTTTTCAATAAAGAAAGCGGCATTAAGCCGGCGTTGTTAAAGAGGCCGTATACTTTGCCGAAGTGATTTACTGCTTCGCGTCCGAGCTCTTCCATCTGTTCACGGGAAGTAACGTCGGTCTCTTTGACGATGATTTCGCCAGGCTGATCGGAAAGCTCTTCTTTAATTTCGTTTAAGCGTTCGAGGCGGCGGGCGGCAAGTGCTACGTTAGCGCCGTTTTCGACAAGCTTTTTAGCCGTTGCTCTGCCAATACCGCTGCTTGCTCCTGTAATAATAAACGTTTTACCCTGAAGTTCTGTCATGACGTGTATCGCTCCTTTTTTCTATAAGCTGTTTCTGCCATAACGTTAGTTACTTTAAAATAATAAGTGGCATCGGAATATATGATACCCGTTGTGTATGGATTCAATCATCCAATTTTTTCTAAAAAGCAAAAATATATTGCGAAAGGTCCACGAAAGGAAAATCCCGGGGCTCTGCCGTACAATTTTTTGGTTCTCTGTTCGAGAATTAAAAAACTCCCGGCTCTCTGCCGGAAGCTTACGACTTTACATGTGGGGGTCTTTTCTTTGGAGTGAAAATAATCTGGACCAGAAGACAGAGAGAAGCGGCCATGATGATTCCAATTTCTATGTAATACCAGAACAGTTCACCGCTGTTCAACTGGAACATAGTGACTACACCGATCATCAGCAGGCCAATGCCAATACGGTTCATCCATCTCCAACGCACAGCAAAAGCAGCAAACCATTGAATGAACGGAAGATTAAATACAAGCCACAGGACAACCGATGCCCCAATGCCGATCAGCCAGTACCCCTGCCCGATAAATAATTCAGCAGAAAAACGGGCAATGCTGATAATAGGTATATTCATGGCGGCACCTAAAATAATTCCGAGTAAAAATGTTAGAAAACGCCGCACGTCAATTCACCTCGAATGAGTTTCCCGGCCAAAAATGTACCAGGATATTACAAATAATATAACCGCTTATGATACGATGATACATAATCAAAGTAGAGAAAGGAAGGGTATTTCGATGGCTTCTATTGAAAATTTTCACGACCTGGATATCAGAGTAGGAAAGATTGTACAAGTCGAAGAATTTCCAGAGGCGAAAACGCCGGCGTATAAAGCGTGGGTAGACTTTGGAGAAGAAGTGGGAGTAAAGCAGTCCAGTGCTCAAATTACAGATTTATATGAAATAAAAGACCTGGAAGGGAAAAAAGTGATTGGTATTGTAAATCTTCCTCCAATGAAAATTGCTTCATTCACTTCAGAATGCTTAATTTTGGGCGTCTATACGGACGAAGGGGTGACTCTTCTGCAAACAGATCACGAAACAAATATCGGAGAAAAAATCGGCTGAGAGGGTGAAGGAATGAAATACGTTATTACGGGAGCCACGGGGCACCTCGGGGAAAAAGTAACGGAAGAACTGCTCGAACTGGTGCCAAAAGAACAGGTGACTCTGGGAGTGCGGAGTCCCGAAAAAGCAGCGGTGTTCAGAGAGCAGAATGTTAGCATAGAAAAGATGGATTACTATTCGTTTGAAGAACAGGCGGCAGCTTTTCACAATGCAGATGTTGTGCTTTACATCCCAAGCATTACGCACCCATCCGAACAGCGGATCAAAGAATTTCAGACTTCTGTCGAAGCGGCGGAACAGGCTGGAGTGAAGCAGTTTATGTTTATCGGATTCATGGCAGACCATTGGAACAATCCCTTCCATATGAGCCCGTTCTTTGGCTATGCTGTGCGGCGTATTGCCATGAGCCCAATGGCCGGAACGATTATTCGCAACGGGGTGTATGCCGACCCGCTGGTTTCTTACACGGAGGAACTGGTCCGGACTAAACGGCTGCCTTATCCCGCGGGAAGAGGAGCTATTTCCTTTATTCCGAGAAGGGATCTGGCTAAGGCTATAGCTGCTGCAGCTGCAGCAGCCGGAAAGCACGAAGGCATTTACACGCTGACCGGTACACAGGCGTATACGATGGATGAATTGTGTGAACTGCTTTCCAACACTACAGGAGAACGCATTCGTTATGAACCAATGAAGGTTCAGGAATTTGCCCGGACATACGATGACGGATTCGGCTTTGGAAGGGTGAATGCTTCTCTGTATGAAGCGGCCTCCATGGGTTTGATGGGAGAGGTTACTTCGGACGTAGAAAGAATTACCGGAAAACCGCCGGAAATGCTGAGGTCTTATCTCGAGCGTCACTTATCATAGAAAAACGGACACGCTGCCTGCGTGTCCGTTGATCGTTTTACTACTCTTTGAGAAAGCGGAAAAGTTCCTGGTTGAACTTTTCTTTTTCATCTACGAACAGACCGTGGCCGCTGTTTTCGAAAGGAACGACCTTCAAGTCTTTGATTCCTTTCTGAAGCTCACCGGAAAATTCGTATGGGCAGATCTGGTCGTTTTTCCCGTGAAAGCTTTCGGCAGGTACCGTGATGGAAGAAAGATCCTCAAAGGAATCTTCATCCCGCAGCGCTTCTGCTGAATGGATCGTCGAATAGCTGCCGGCTTCCATTCCCAGGCCGTGGAACCAAGTTTTAAATACATCAGAAACATCGTCGCTGCCAAAGAACATGCCTCCGAAATCCTCGAGCATTTTTGGGCGGTCGGTGTTCAGGTTATCAATGATGCCATCGACGTCTTTTTTCTCCATGCCGTACGGAAAGTTTTCCCGCTGCGTGAAGCTTGGAGCCGCCGGTGCAAGCAGAAGTAATTTAGAAACTCCCTGCTGCTTATGCCGGGCCATGTAGCGAAGAGCAATCGGGCCTCCCATGGAAAAACCGGTCAAAACAAAGCTGTCGAGCCCCATGGCGTCAACGACTCCTTTAACGTCGTCTGCCATTTGATTGTAATCATATCCGCTCCAAGGCTTGTCGGATTGACCATAGCCGCGGAGGTCGATGCCGATAAACCGGTATCCGTGCTTTGGCAGTTCATTGATCTGATATTCGTACATTTTGTGATTGACCGGCCAGCCGTGGATAAAAACGACCGGCGTTCCTTCACCGATATCCTCTACATAGATGTGCACATCTTCTTCTACAGCTACATAATGTCCCATTCTAAGCAAATCCTCCTTCACTGGCTAAAAATATTATAATAATCAAGATAGCTTAAAATACCCTTTTTGGCTGCGTGATAAACTTTGTGCGCTTCATTTGACAATGATAATCTTTTTCAATTAACCTGTTGCTAATGAGACAAAAGCCACTGGTAAAAAAGAAATAATTGGAAGAATACAGCAGAAAGGAGGCAGGTCATGAGAGGAACAATCGTTCACCATCAGATTATGGACCGCGATGTATATGTATACCTGCCTCTAGATTACCATCGTAACAAACAGAAGCGTTATCCTGTTATTTATGTTCAGGACGGGGCATATTTATTCCGGGAGTCGGGCAGTGTGTGGGAAGCTCTGATGGAGGCCGGGTATATGCAGCCGGTAGTAATGGTTGGTGTGGAACCGAAAAGCCGTATTCATGAATACACACCGTGGCCTTCAAAGGCACTATTTCTGCACCATCCGGATTTTAAGGGTCTAGGTACAGAATACGCATACATTCTGACCAATGGTATCCGTCCGTATATTAACGAAAAATACCGGGTGAGAACAGAGGCTTCACATACCGGGTTGATTGGAGCTTCACTTGGAGGGCTTGTTTCAATTTATATTGCTGATCTGTATCCCCACGTGTTCCATAAGGTCGGCCTGCTTTCTGCTTCGCTGTGGTATGAAGGGATGGGGTCTTTTATTAAAGATAGACTCTCTCTTACCCTGCGCCATTACGTATATCTGTATGTGGGAGAGTGGGAAGGGAGCGGGCAGCCGCTTATTGAACCCTACATGGTGCCGAGAACGCAAATGATGTATGAACTCCTCCGAAAGCAGCTGGAAAATCAGGTGTCGCTCCATATAAAACCGAAGGCTATGCACGAAAGAAAGTATTTCATTTCCCAGTTTCCTGCAGCCTGTACATGGTTGTTTCCGCCCCTGTATTAGCAGTATAGTAAGAGAAAAGGCACACATGGAGGAGCTGGGAATGGAAGCAGAGTTTTTTTTTCGGTCCATACTTATGCCGGCGGTTGTTATTTTCTGCCTGATTTTTTATTTAACGCTTTTCTGGGTGCATCAAAGGGGAAAGTTCAACCGGAGTGAAAATAAAAATGCACGCCAGGCAAAAATTGTTCGTAACGGGTTTGTACTGACAGGTTTTCTTGCTTTTATATGGTTTCTCTCGCTCTATATTTAATCACCTGCGCTGCTGCGGGTGATTTTTATGTTATGGGGGCGGAAGAGAGGGAAGAACAGTGAGTGAAAGGGAGTGAAAATGTTGGGGAAAAATATTGATCTCGTATTTGGCGGCTATGAATTGCGTATTACAAAAGTATATCAGCTGATTTATCATATCAATGACCTGTTGCTTGCTCTCGTTTTTGTAGCAGGGAGCTTTTTATTTTTCTCAGAGACGACCACATTTTACGGCACCTGGCTGTTTGTGATCGGGAGCCTGCAGATGTTTATCCGTCCGGTCATAGCGTTGACTCACCAGGTTCATGTAACCAGAGTGAGAAAACAGAGAAAAGAGTATGCCAGGCAGCAGGGGGCACGGGCTGGCCGTATACGGAAGGGAAGTCGTTCCTATAAGCTGTAGCCGAATACGGCGCCTGAAGCTGACTTATGTTAAAATATGGCTGTAGAAATGGAGAACGGAGGGGAAACATGAAAAAAATGGCTGCAGCAGCGGGCGCCATAGTACTCCTTGGAGGGCTTAGTGCCTGTAATAACCGCGAGAGTGCGGATGACAAAATGCAGGAATTTACGGATGCCTGGAACAACCAAAATTTCGAAGAAATGTACGGGTATTTAAGTTCAGACGCGCGCGAACAAATCGATGAGGAAACATTTATAGAGAAGCATAAAACAATTTACGAGGAAACAAATGCTGAAAAACTGAATATTCAAACCGAAGAGGCCGGCGAAGATGCTGAAGGTGAAGAAGAAACGGTGCTCCCTTTCTCTGTGAGCATGACAACGAGCGCGGGCGATGTCTCCTTTGAGCGTGAAGCCTCCTGGGTGCTTGAAGAGACAGAAGACGGAGAAGAATGGCAGCTGGACTGGTCTCCTTCGTACATATTTGAAGAACTGGGATGGGAAGAGACGGTAAATGCAGAACGGACGGAGCCGGAACGCGGGGAAATTTTGGCGGAAGGTGGAGATCCACTTGCAACGAATGTGGAAACGACCAGAGTAAGTCTGGTGCCTGGCAGTATGGGAGAAGAGCAGGATGATACAATTTCCACTATTGCAGAAGAACTGGATATGCCGGAAGAGGATATTACCGGGGCGCTCGACCAGGACTGGGTTTCAGACGAGAGTTCGGTGCCGGTAAAGACACTATCTCCTGATGATGAAGAAGCGGCGTCAGCAGTGGAGGATCTGCCAGGAGTTCAGCTTTCTGAAGTCGGAAACCAGCGGTATTATCCGGAGCAGGAGGCCGCTGCTCATTTAACAGGCTATACTGGAAATATTTCAGGAGAAGAGCTTGAAGAACGGGGCGGCACGTACACACAGTCATCCGAAATCGGCAAGACCGGGCTTGAATATGTGTATGAAGACCGTCTGCGCGGTGAGCCGGGCATGCTGATCTCTACTTCGGAAGAAGACGTGATTGCAGAGGAAGAAGCGGTCGCCGGGGAAGATGTGGAGACGACCATCGATACGTCGCTGCAGGAGCGTGCCTACGAGCAGATAGAGGAGGATGTGGGAGCTACAGTAGCACTGGATCCGCAGAACGGCGATACGCGGGCACTGGTCAGTGCTCCTTCCTACAACCCAAATAACTACATTTACGGTTGGCCGGAGGATGAGCTGAATGATTTCAATGACAGTGAAAACCGTCCACGTGCTGCTAAATTCAACAGCACGTACGCTCCCGGTTCAACGGTGAAGCCTATTACAGCTTCGATTGGACTGAGTAATGAAGCTATTACCCCGGATGAAGAAATGACAATCGAAGGCCTTGAGTGGCAGCCTGACAGCTCCTGGGGCGGCTATTCAGTGACCCGGGTGGATGATGCATTGAGTGAGGTGAACCTGCGCGAGGCGTTAATTACGTCGGATAATATTTATTTTGCACGCACAGCGTTGAATACTGGAGAAGAAGATTTCACCACTGGTTTGGAAGGCTTCGGCTTTGATCAGGAGATTCCATACGATTTCCCAGTAGGACAGTCGACGATTGCTTCGGATGGTCTCGATTCTGAAGTGCTGCTTGCTGACACCGGCTACGGCCAGGGGCAGATGCAGATGTCTCCGGTTCACCTGGCTTCGGCATTTACAGCCTTTACGAATGAGGGAGACATGCTTGCCCCACAGCTGCTCGCTTCTTCTGACCGGGAAGTTTGGGAGGAAAATGTCGTACCTGAAAGCGGTATTTCGACGATTCAGGAAGGCCTTGAAGGCGTCGTGGAGGATGACCGCGGCTCTGCGTATGAACCTGTGAATGACAATATTTCGATTTCAGGCAAAACCGGCACGGCGGAGCTGAAGCAGGCCGGGGAAGAAGAAGGAACGGAAAACGGCTGGTTTGTGGCATACGATAATGAAGAGGAGGACTTATTGATTACTTCGATGATTCAAAACGTCGAAGACCGCGGCGGTAGTGAATATGTGGTAGAGCAGACCAAGCCGCTGTTTGAAGAATAATCGGTTCACTGAATTGTCATGGATAGGCAAAGAAAAAATTTAGTTGTTTTCTCATATATCAGACGAATTACGGGTATTGGATAAACAGAATATATTTGTACGTCAGACGAGGGGGTGAAAGAATGACAGGACTTTTTATTGATCCGTTTTTATGGATCACCATTGGTTTAATTTTGATTGTAATAACATTTTTGTTTTTCTGGTTCCGGCGCAGCCATGACCCGATTGGGCGAAAGATTCTGGCTGCAGTATTTATGATCTACCTGGCAACGATTGTTCGTTTTACATTGATTCCGGCGCCCTATGAAGGATCGCTCGGACCAGGCCTTCAGCTGGGGGAATATTATCAGTTTCTACCGTTCTATACAATTGTAGAGTCGTTCCAGGAAGGTACATGGTTAGGTGTAATAGGAGGACAGATTTTACTGTACCTGCTGCTGCCGATCTTTTTTGGCATACTGATTAGTGACGATATTCACTTTATCTGGGCCTTTGCCATCGGCACGCTTTTATCCTTTTCCATACAGCTCATGGAGTTTGGCATTAACTTAATTATCGGCTACCCGACGAGAGTGGCTGATATTGATTCGATCATTTTGAATACCATCGGTGCGATGATTGGCTACGCCATATTTAAGTATTACCGGCGTATGCGAAGAAAGCAGAACAAACCGATACTTCCGCCTGCCATTGCCCCGAGGGACCGCTCGGCGACAGCCAAAAAACTGTAAATGAAAAGCCGCCGTTCTTCTTTTGTGAGACGGCGGCTTCTTCTGTATATCATCGTTCATTTCTGCTGCATGCAAGTGCCCATTGGATTAATGGCAGCTGCAGAGGAAGACGCAGCCAATATAAAAGCGGATAGGCTCTGCCGTTTGGACGTAAAGGAATCTTGTTGACAGCCATATACACATTAGCCGGGAAAATAAGTATAAAGAAGATGGCTGCTGGTCTGCCGGCATATTTACTCCATTTCCGCACTGTAAAAGCTGTGCCTAAAACTAGTTCTGCTGCGCCGGAGCCATATACTGCGGCCCTTCTCCAGGGGGCTTTTGGCGGCAGAATGCGTTCAAATTTTTCCGGTGAAGTAAAATGCAGAATGCCGGCAGGAAGAAGAATTGCTGCAAGAAGCCATCGTTTCATGATAAGTATCCTTTCTGTATTAAAATAAAATGAGATAGATGCACCCTGTACATAGAAGAGCGAGGACGAGAAAAACAAGGCGGCGGACAACGTTCTGCCAGAAAGGGGATAGGGAGCTTGTCCATTCGTGCACCCGTTTTTCGAACGCATGGAAGACGAACATGATGCCGGAGGTGTCTTCTTCTACCTGCTGCCTGGTAAAGGTTAATGTACGGACGTCTTCTTTCAATCCGATCATCAGAGCAATGAATAACAGCAGCAGAAAAGGAAAAACTAAAATAAACTGAAAGACAATAAACATAGCGACCACGCCCCCTGATTTTTGTTTTCCCTGTTCATAAAAATATCAATCCTGGTGTAGGATTATGGTATACTGGTGCAGAAAAGATGGCGATGGAGTTCGCCGAAACCGTTCTGAAAAGAGCTGATGACTCCTGTCTGTCCACGGGATACGTGCACAGACAGGATTTTTTGCGTTAAATAAGGAGGAAAAGAGATGAGACTGTACGTATGGATGGCAGTTGGCGGGGCTGTTGGCAGTCTGCTGCGTTACCTTGTAGACCGGCTGTTTGCAGCGGCTCCCGGTGTATTTCCATGGGGAACAATGGCCGCAAACATTACCGGATGCTTTTTACTTGGATGGTTTACCTCAAGGATTATACAGCGAAAAGCACGGCCGTCTATGTGGGAGGCTGTAGTAGGTACAGGAATTATTGGTTCTTTCACCACCTTTTCGACGTTCAGTGTGGAAACCATTCAGTTAATCGAAAATGATGCGTTGCTTGCAGCAGGGATTTATGTTTTGGTCAGTGCTGCAGGCGGACTTGTAACTGCAGGTATTGGTTACCGCGCAGGAAGGAGGAAAAGCTGATGACATGGATGCTTGTCGCTCTTGGAGGGGCTTTTGGGGCTTCTGCCCGCGCCGCTCTGGTGTCGTGGTCCAAAGAGAACGGATGGCACCGGGTACTGCCATTTGGCACGATGTTTGTGAATGTATCGGGGTCGTTTGTTCTCGGCCTGATCGTTGCCCGCGAAGCCGGAATTACAGAAACAACGGGCATTGGCATCGGTTTTTTAGGGGCCTTTACGACGTTTTCAACCTTTAATATGGAAATCATTCAAAAAATAGAAGCGGGTGAAGGGAAAACTGCCTTATTATACGGAGTTGGAAGCTATGTGCTGGGGATTTTGGCTGCGGTGGCCGGGTATTTCTTAGGGTGAAAAAAGCCGTTTCCTGCCCGGGAAACGGCTTTTGATTCAAACTGGGGAATTTTCCTCGTCTGTCTGAACATGAAAACGGATCAGCCGGGTAATGAAAAACCCAGCGAGTGCAAGCAGTGCCCCAAAATAAAAAACACTGGACAGGGAGAGCTGTTCGGCGACAGAGCCTGCGACAACCGGGCCGAGCAGAATTCCGGCAGCGTAAAATGACTGGTAAAATCCCATTGCGCTCGCTTTCAGCGGTCCGGGGCTTACCTGGACGGCCATTCCCAAAAGCAGGGGCAGCACAATTCCAAGAGCGAGTCCAAGCACTGCCTGGTTCATGCTCAACTCCCATAAAGACGAGGTCGACGGCATCCACACAAGCGCTGCTGCCCCTGTGAGAAAGGAGCCGTAAAGGAGCGGCTTGTGCACACGGACCGATACGGTGTAAAACGATAAAAACAAAGAAGCTAAAAGGTGCGGAACAAAAAAGGCAATAAAAATAATAACCAGCGTCCGCTCGGTAGCGCCTATCGAAGACGCAAACAGCGGGGTGAAGCCGAAAATCGTCATGAAAATAATAGAGTGACCGATAAAGCTCGCGCACGTAATCCAGCGCAGGTCATGCAGCCGAAGAGTACGGCTGATTAAAGAACGAATTTTCAACGGCCCAGTTTTGCTTTGTACCGGAATTTCTTTTGTGAAAAGCGTAAATCCGATGCCGATAAGAGAAAAGGCTGAAGCAATCCAGAACAGCGCTGTAAACCCGAATAAATCAGCCAGGTAGCCGCTGAACATCATACTGATAAACTGGGTGAAAACCGTTAAAAGCTGCAAAACGCCCATTGCTCTCGAGGACTGGTCAGGAGAAAAGTAACGGGAATACATAATTGTCGCCATTACCCACATCGAGGCGGTCACCCCGGCAAGCAGCCGGGCGGTAAAAACCGCTGCAAAAGAGTCAGATAAGACGAGTAGCACGCCGCTGATGAACCCACTGACAAACCCAACGATCAGCAGTTTTTTCAACAGCCCCTTCAAAGCATCAGAAAGAATGCCGAGAGGGTAGCGCAACAGCACCTGCGTTGCTCCGTAGGCGCCAAGAATAATACCGATCGCGGTGTAGGTGAAATTGCTGTTTTCCAAATACAGGCTAAATACCGGCACGTACACATAGGTAGCGAACCAGAAACAAAAAACCGCAGTTAAAAAAAGCGCGTGATCACGCTTTGTAATGGTCATAGCTATCATCCTTATGTAAAAAATCAATCATTTGCGCAAAAAGCAATTGTTTCCATCATAAACTAATTTCATCTGAAAGATAAGCGCTTACCTTTAATTTCAGTAAACAATAACAAAGGGAAAAGGCTTTTTTTGTCGAACATTTTAATGCCAGGGTCTGTCTTCGAAAAAGATTATTTAGTAATTAATGGTATAAAATGGATGTTATATTATTTATCATGGAGGAGAGGTTTTCATTCCACGGAGGAGGTCGTATATGCTTGAAGTAAATCATTTATCGAAGCGATTTTTAGAAAAGCAGGCTGTTGATGAGCTTTCTTTTTCCATTCAGCCCGGAGAAAGTCTCGGTTTGATCGGTCAGAACGGAGCTGGAAAAACGACTACGTTCCGTATGCTGCTCGGGCTGATGGAGCGGACAGACGGAATGATGGAATGGCAGGGCAAAAAAGTCCATCATCTGCCGCTTGAGCAGGTCGGCTACCTGCCGGAAGAGCGGGGATTGTTTGCGGAAGAACAGGTGGAGCAGCAGCTGCAGTTTCTGGCGGGACTGAAAAATATGAACAAGAAAGAAGCAAAGACTTCGATGGCTTACTGGCTCGAGGTGTTCGAGCTTGAGAAGGAAAAAAAGCAGAAATTAAACACGCTCTCCAAGGGCAATCAGCAAAAAATTCAACTGATCGCTGCACTCGTCCACCACCCCGATTTTCTTATTCTTGATGAACCGTTCAGCGGGCTCGACCCGGTGAATACCGACATTTTGAAGGAAGCCATTCAGAACCTGCGCCGGGACGGAGTGACTATCATTTTTTCGAGTCATCGCATGGAGCACGTGGAAGAAATCTGCGACAAGCTCGTTATGCTTAAAAACGGCAGGGATATTTTGAGCGGACGCCTCGGGGAAATCAAGGAGCGCATGGACCAAAACCGTATTGTCGCTGAAGCTCCCTGCCCGCCGGAAGAGGTCAGGATGTGGGAAGGGGTGCGGGAGGTGCGTGTATCTGGAGAAAAAATGCACATTTATACGGACACAAAAGCAAGATCTCAGGATATTCTGCAGCAGCTGTTTACATATGGAGACGTACGCATCTTCCGGATGGAGCCCCCGTCGCTCGAAGAGATTTTCAAAGAGAAAATAGGTGAAAGCGATGCGTAATACGTGGAGAATCTTTGCTCATACATTCCGGGTACGGGCAGGCGCAAAATCATTTATTGTATCAACGGCGGTTATGCTGTTTGTCGTGCTTATCGCCCTGAGTCTGCCCAGAATTATCGACTTTTTCGAAGACGGGGAAGCTGATATCAGCAGCCTGGCTGTCGTTAACGACAGTGACTCTCTTCAGCTGCCCGGGGAAGCGGCCGGTGTAGAGCTTGTGCCGTATGATCAGGAAATGCAGGCAGAAAGCGCATGGGAAAACGGGGAAACAGACGGCTACCTGCTCTTTGAAAATAGCGAAAGCGGATATAATGGGAATTTATATACCGATGAAGACACGGCAGACACGACTCGCGCCCTTTCTGCGGGAATCCAGCAGGCGCACGTCTCGCAATATGCACAAGAACTCGGTATTACAGGCGAAGAAGTCCAAAATATTACTTCATCTGTACAGATTGCAAAGAGCACAGAGGGAGGTGGCGGGAGCGGGGAGTCCTCCTCCGAAGAAGGGTTCAATCTTCTGTCCTATGCGGTGGTTTTTATCATTTATATTTATTCGCTGATGTGCGGAATCATGATCGCGATGCAGATTGCCAAGGATAAAGAGCAGCGCGTGATGGAAATTCTTATTTCGAGTGCCTCGCCAGTTCAGCATTTGTTCGGCCGGGCATTCGGAGTATCAGCCATCTGGCTTTTCCAAATGGCCCTCGTGGCGGTAACGGCAGTGATTTATGTGAACGCGGCCAGCCTGGACGACATCACTTCGCTTATCAGCTCGGCTGGCGGAGCCGCTGTTTCCACGTGGATATATGCCGTCGTGTTCCTGCTTCTTGGCATCGTGCTTTACGGCACGCTGTACGCTATGGTCGGATCGATGGCAGCCAAAACGGAAGAAGTCCAGAACTTCAGCCAGCCGCTCACATTTCTGCTCGTAGGGGCATTTGTTTTGTCGAACTTCGGACTCGCTGCTCCGCGGAATATTTTCGTGACTGCGAGTTCCTTCATTCCTTTTTTCACTCCGTTTACAATGTTTGTGAGAACGAATGCGTTAGACGTGCCGTGGTGGCAGATGGGCCTGAGCATCGGACTCACTCTTGCTCTGGTAGCAGCGGCGGCTTGGTTCAGCGTTCGTCTGTACCGTGGGAGTGTCCTCGTTTACAGCGGTGATTCATTTAGCAGAAGGGTCAGGCAGGCCCGGGAGCTTGCCCGTAAAAAGTGATACACTAAAGGTGTAGCATCTATTCATCTTATGCATACTGGAAAAGGAGACGATCGTACTATGGGATTGTTTGATGCACTGATGGGAAACGCCTCTGAAGCGGATTCGAAAAAGGTAGAGGAAGAACTTCGGGAATGGTTAACGGCAGGCGAACAGGTAGAAAGTGCTTTTAAACTGTACCGGGATTTAATGGTATTTACAAACAAGCGTCTGATTATGATCGACAAGCAGGGAGTCACCGGGAAAAAGGTGGAATACCACACAGTTCCTTACCGGAGCATTACCCACTACAGCGTAGAAACTGCCGGCACGTTTGATTTGGACAGTGAATTAAAAATATGGGTGGGCAGCACTGCAGAGCCTGTATCCAAGACCTTCCGAAACGATGACAATATCTTTGACGTCCAGCGTGCACTGAGTAAGTACGTGCTGTAATAGAGGTTTCCGGATGCCTTTTGGGCATCCGGATTCTTTTTAAAACAGAAAAGTACATAGGGTATGATATACAAAATTAAATCCACACAAATCAAGCAATATCAAATTTTCACAAAGATGGAGGTGCATCATGCAGAACAAGGAGCAGTCGGCAGCTATTTCGTTGTAAGCAAGTCAAATGAAGTACAAACTAGTATAAATGAAGCTGTGCTTTACTTCGGGAAGAAATATCTAAATGAAAGCATTATGGTATATTGGGATAAAAAAAAGTTATAATGACTATACATATTAATATGTGCATCAAATAAATGTGCATGCCAAGATATTGTTCAAACATCCACGAGGCATTCGTTGCGAGTGGGCTTTTCTTATTCGTGCTTCCGCATTTTTAACATACGGCCGTGGACATGAAAGTGTTTGAAATCTATTATGTCGAAAGAGAGCTTTTAAAAACAACCACAGCTTAAGCTCGTGTTGTATTAGGAGGAAAAGTTATGCTTCAGGAAATAGAATTAAAGAACCGGAAAATGCGAAAGTGGGTAATCCAAAAAGGAAAAAGTCCACGGGTCGAACTGCTAAACTTCGGGGCGAGAATTCAGCGGATATGGGCGAAGGATGGTAACGGAATAGAAGAAAATATTCTGCTCAGCTATGCCGGGCCGGAGCAATACGAATTGGATAGTATTTTTCTCGGTGCAGTTGTCGGTCCGGTCGCCGGACGTATAAAGAAAGGGCTGATGACAGCTGAAGGCAGTGAGCATACTCTTACCACAAACGAGGGGCGGCATCATCTGCATGGAGGAGACAGCGGTTTTGGCAATGTTTACTGGGAAGCAGAGCCCGGCGAAAATGAACAGCAGGCATGGTTGCGTTTTTCGATTAGCAGAACAGACGGTACTGATGGCTATCCCGGGGACGTGAAGGCTTCTGTCACATACATTGTGGAGGCCGGCGGCGATTTTACCGTCGAATACGAAGGAGAGTCAGATACCGATACCTGGTTCAGCCCGACCCAGCATATGTACATAAACCTGAGTGGAAATAATAAGCGTCCGGTCACAGAACAGTATGCTGAGGTTCACGCATCGGATGTACTGGAGCTTGACAGGGAGCTGATTCCTACAGGGGAACTGCTGCCAACGGCAGGAACGCCCTTTGAACTAAACGGAAGTAAGCCGCTTGGCGAACATATCGACAGCTCCCATGAGCAGGTGCGTGATGTAGCTGGCGGCATTGACCATTTCTTCATTCTTGAAGAAGGAAAAGAACCGCAGGTAAATGTATGGGATGAAGCCTCGGGACGTAGACTTGATATTATCACAAGCGCGCCGGGGGCTGTAGTATATACATCAAACAACGTGCCTGAACAGGATTTTGAAGAGGGTCCTAAAGAAAAGCACCGCGGCATCTGCATCGAAACCCAGCAGATGCCGGTGGACTTTGCTCATTTAGGTAAACCGACAGCATATTTAAATGCAAAACAGCATTTCAAAAGTTCTACGATTTTTCGGTTAAGCACCCGATAAACATGAAGAACAAATTCTGCAGTTAAAGCTCTGATTAGTCGGTAGTATCAACTATAAAGACCGTCACGAAGCGCGCAGATATATCCGCGAAGCAGTAAACGTAAACACCTTTTCCCCAAAAGAGCATACTGCCTGGAATGCGGAATACGAGTCGTTCTGTGAAATGACGGGCCTTAGAAACGGTTTATCCAAAGCAAAAAAAGCTTAATGAGAAAGGTCTCCGGACTCCTGTTCCGGAGGCTTTTTTGTGTAGAGCAGCAAAACCGTATATACTATATGTAAACGTTTACCAAAAGGAGATGAATCTATGAACATCGCACTGCAGCTTTACACGCTTCGAAATGAGCTTGAAGAGGATTTTGTCGGAACACTTCAGCAGGTGAGAACCATGGGATACAAAGCGGTGGAGCTGGCCGGTCAGAGCGGCGGCTTCGGTACGGAGGAGCTCGCGGGGACAATGAAGAATATTGGCCTTCGGATAGTCTCGAGCCATGTACCGCTCGAACAGCTGCAGGATGACCTGGACGGCGTAATACAAAAGCATCTGGCGCTTGGATGCCGCCACATTGTGTGTCCATATCTCGAAGAAGAAAAACGTTCGAGTCTGAAAGCTTATAAGCAGACGGCAAAGGAACTAAACAGGATCGGAAAAGCATGTCGGAAGGAAGGCATCACGTTTTCGTATCATAACCATGATTTTGAACTGCTTCCGCTCGAAGGGCGGCTGCCGTTTGAAATGATGCTTGAGGAAATGAAACCGGAGCACGTGCAGGTAGAGCTTGATACATACTGGGTGCAGAAGGCGGGGGAAGACCCTTTTACCTGGATGGAACAACTCAGGGACCGGCTTTCGCTTGTGCATATTAAAGATATGACCGCAGACAGCGAGGAATTTTTTGCTGAGCTTGGCGAAGGGAAAATGGATATTGAGGCAATTATGAAAAAAGCAGAGGAAGCCGGGGCTTCCTGGCAGATTGTGGAGCAGGACGCTTCGAGGCGTAAGCCGCTTGAAAGTGTGCAGATAAGCATGAATTACATCCAGGATACATTTGTTTAAAGAAACGGCGGCTGAGGTAGAGGACTATCAAGGAGGATGATAATTATGCCATCCGCATTTGATATTTCAGATAAAACAGGCCATGGTCTGGCCGTAGATGAGTTTGTTGAACGCATGCGCCCCACTTACCGGGAGAAAATGGAGCCGTGGCAGGCTGCTTTTTCCTGGAACCATCACCCCGAGGATAAGCTGCTGGCCCTGCAGTCGCGGGATGATCTGCACTGCGCTATTCTTGTATCCGACTGGTGCGGGGATGTGCACCGGAACTTTCCGGTAATCGTGGAAGTGATGCGAAAAGCAGGTATTCCAGTGGAAGTGTTTATTCAGGAGGATCATCCGGATTTTATCGATCAATTCCGGACGCTCGGTGGCACGTCGGTGCCAAAAGTGGTAGTTTCTGATGAACACGGAAAGGTTTATTTCAGCTGGGGACCGAGACCCGCTTTTATCCAGGAGCCGATGAAGCATTTCAAAAGCCTCGGCCTGACAGAAAACGATGAAACGTACGCGGATGAACGCTCGGCAGCATACGAAAGTATTTTTTCCAGATACGGCGACGATGCCGACTATCAGCGGCTGGTCGTATACGAACTCACCAATCTGCTCGAGCAGTGCTGACAATTTTCATAAAAAAGCCCGTGCCTTTTTCAGGTACGGGCTTTATCTGTACGGCGGAGCGTTGGTTCGAGCGTAAGCTCCACGTTCCCCTGGAGGGCCCGGGAAATCATACAGCCTGCTTCCGCTTTTTCGATAAGCTTCTGCGCTTTTTCCATCTGTTTGTCGGAAGCGCCGGCTTCGAGGGTGATCACCGGGCGATGGATGATTTCTTTATACGTAAACACGCCGTTTGTAACATCTACGCGTCCTTCGCTCGTATGAGCCATGGAGTCGACCGGAAGCTCCGCCCGTTCAAGCATGGCGCCGAGCGTGATAATATAGCATGTGGCTGCAGCGCCCAGGAGCATTTCATCAGGGTTTGTGCCAACGCCCGGTCCGTCCATTTCTTCGGGAATGGAAATATTCGTTTTCAGCTGACCGGCATCAATAGAGCCGACGGCATTGCGGCCTCCGGGCCAATTCGCCGTTAAATGGAAGTGTTCGATAGCCATAGCTTATCCCTTCTTTATATAAAGTCTTTCCTTGAGGATAAAAAATAGAAAAAGGAAAAGCAAAAAAAGTGCCTGCCGTAGGTTTCAAATAAAAGGAAAAGGTCTATAAAAGAATATGACATGAAAGGGAGGCTTACATATGAAGAAGATATTACTTACGGGAGCTGCAGGTACAATCGGCACTGTGCTGAGAAACTACCTGTCAAAGCGTTTTGATCTTGTGCTGACAGACACGAAAACTCCGGAGGATTTAACAAGCGAAGAAACATTCATGGAAGCGGATATTACGAATAAAGCAGAGGTCCGCGATCTGATGCACGGGGTGGATGCGGTCATCCATCTGGGAGGCATACCGGTTGAGGTGGACTTTGAATCCATTGAGCAGGCGAATATAAAAGGCACGTTTCATGTAATGGAGGCAGCGGCTGAGGCCGGCGTGGAACGTTTGATTTTTGCGAGCAGTATCCATGCAGTCGGCTTTTATCCGGCGGATGAGTGGATGGACGAAGCCTCACCAGTGCGGCCCGACACACTTTACGGGGTTAGTAAGGCCTACGGGGAAGCGCTCGGTCGTTATTATCACGACAAATTTGGGTTAAAAGGCATTGGGGTGCGTATCTGTAATTTTCAGGACCGGCCGGCATCCGAACACGATTTGGAAAACTGGTTCAGCCCCCGTGATGCAGAGCGATTATTTGAAGCAGCGCTCACGTGTTCAGTGCCTGAGTATCTGATTGTTTACGGCATTTCAAATAACACCCGGGCGAAATTTAAAAACACCCGGGCAAAAGAAATTGGCTACGTGCCACGAGAGAATGCAGAAGACTACGCTGGTGAAGTGGAGGCAGGGAGTCATCCAAAAAAAGGAGGAGACTTTACGGCGAAGGACTTCGGAAAAGAGAACGGGCGGTGAGACAGGTGCAGGAAGCAGAGTTGAAGGTTTTAGGAGGCGGAGATGCTGAAGCATACGCAGCGCTCCGGATGCAGGCCCTGGAGGAGAGCCCGGAGGCCTTTGCTTCGACCCTGGAAGAGGAAAGACAGAAGCCGGACCTGGTTAGAGAATATAAAGAAAGGTTGGAGGGGAGAAGGTCTTTTACATGGGGCATCGAGGCCGGAAGCGAGCTGGCGGGTGTCATCACTCTGCTCCCGATGCAAATGCAGAAGCTTCAGCATAAAGCGACGATTCTCGCTATGTATGTAAAGCCTTCGTTCAGGGCATACGGGTTTGGAAGCAGGCTCGTAAAGGCTGCTTTGAAGCAGGCAGACCAAGACGGGGTGGAACAGGTGCAGTTAACCGTAGTGAGTAAAAATAAACGCGCGGTCCGCCTGTACGAAGCCTGCGGATTTTCTGTTTTTTCGACAGAAAAAGAAGCGATGAAAACAGAAGACGGATACGATGACGAGCACTGGATGGTTTGTTTTTTAAAATAACACAAGCCGTCAGGCTCTGTTTCTGTTTTTGCCAATAAGGGAACAATGAAGCAGGAGGGATAACAATGAAAATTCAGGCAGCTGTCGTCAGTGAACAAGCTGGCGCCATTCAGCATACAGAAGCAGAACTCGATGAACCAAAAACAGGGGAAGTAAGAGTGAAAATTTCTGCAGCCGGTATTTGCCACACCGACCTCGGTGTGCAGCAGCAGGAGATTCCAACGCCGCTTCCGATTGCATTAGGACATGAAGGAGCAGGCGTGGTGGAGAAGGTCGGCGAAGGGGTCGAGGATGTAGAGCCGGGTGATCATGTGGTTATCACATTTTCGCATTGCGGAACGTGCCGTAACTGCCGCGAAGGACATCCCGGGGCATGCGAAAATTTTAATGCCCTGAATTTTGGCGGCACCATGAACGACGGCACCCGCCGTCTTCACAGTGAAGACAGTGAAGTGTCTTCTTTGTTCGGACAGGGGTCACTTGCAACCTACGCTGTGACCCCCGTCAATAATGTAGTAAAAGTCCGCCGAGACGTAGATATCCGTTTGCTTGGTCCTTTAGCCTGCGGTGTCCAGACTGGTGCAGGCACAGTTCTCAGCCGTTTGAATGTAGGCGTTGGCGATACGTTAGTCGTTTTTGGCTGCGGAGGAGTCGGCATGAGTGCCGTTATGGCCGCACATCTCGCCGGTGCTCTGCAGGTCATCGCCGTAGACGTCAATGAGGAGCGTCTGGAGCTGGCGAAAGAGCTTGGAGCAACGCATACAATCAATGGTAAAAAGGAAGACGTTGTTGAAAAAGTGAAGGAATGGACCGATGGAGGGGCAGATTATGCGCTTGAATCCACCGGAGTGGCTGCCCTTGCAAAACAGGCGATGGACGTGCTCCGTTATAAAGGGGAGTCAGCCGTCGTCGGTGCTGGCGCAGATACTGAATTTCACGTGCATCAGAACTTCATCGTGCCAAATGCAACCATGTCAGGTGTCGTAGAGGGAGACGTCGTGCCGAAGCTGTTTATTCCGATGCTTGTGGAATATTACAAGCAGGGCAAATTTCCTTTTGATAAATTGATTACTATGTATCCATTTGAAGATCTGGAGCAGGCCCTTGAAGATATGAAAGCGGGCAAAACGATCAAACCAGTGATTACGTTTGAATAACAGACGGAAGCTGCGCAGATTTGCGCGGCTTCTTCTTAATGTAAAAGGGGAGGTTTCACATGGAACGGATAGCGATTGATATGGATGAAGTAACGGTAAATACGCTGCCGACGCTGCTACATAGGTTTAACAGGGATTACGGATACAGTGTTACGGCTGAAGACCTTAGAGGTATGAAGCTGGAGGCCCTGCACCCGGAGCTTCATGATGAGATTAAAGCTTATTTCTACGAGCCTTCTTTTTTTCGTCATCTGCAGATCATGGACGGTGCACCGGAGGTGATCGGGCAGCTCGCCAGACAATATGAAGTGTTTATTACAACAGCAGCAATGGAATTTCCGCCATCGTTTGCGGCAAAATACGAGTGGCTGAAAGACAACCTATCTTTTTTGGGAGACATGAATTTTGTATTCTGCGGCGATAAAAGCATCATTCATGCCGATTATTTGATAGATGATAATGCCAGACACTTCGAACGCTTTGCCGGCAAAGGGATTTTGTACACTGCTCCTCATAATGTTTATGACACGGCTTATACAAGAGTCGATCACTGGGAAGACATTCGGCGCTATTTTTTAACCTAAAGACTGCCTTGTTCTGAAATTGAGAATCGAAGTGACAGCAGGAAGAAAAGTAGAGAAAGGTTGTTGTACAATGAAAAAGGATGTAGAGTAAACCAATATGAAAAGCGTTCGTAGGAGAGAGAAGTATGCAGAATAAACAGACAGGAGAAAGGCTTCGGCAGCGGGGGCAGCATCTATCAACAGCACAGCTTGCCCTGCTGTTTGCCGGAATCATTATGCTCGCGGTCAATCTCCGGCCGGCGTTAACAAGCGTCGGTCCGTTAATCCCATTAATCCGGGAAGATATTTCGCTGACAAGAGGAACGGCCGGTCTGATTACGACCCTGTCGCTGCTGACGTTTGCAGCAGTTTCGCCGGTGGCGCCAAAAATCGGATCAAAAATTGGACACCAGCGGGCTTTAATGGTTGGTGTTATCGTACTCATTGTAGGTGTTTTTATGCGCTACGTGCCTGAAGCCTTGTTTTTGTTTGCCGGCAGTCTGCTTGTCGGAGCGGGTATTGCGATGCTAAATGTGCTTCTCCCCGGTGTTATTAAAGAGTCCTTTCCGCACAATGTCGGTGTAATGACCAGTATTTATACGACTACGATGGTATTAATGGCCGCAGTCGGTTCAGGAGTTTCGGTGCCGCTTGCGGCCAGCGCCGGCCTGGGATGGCAGTGGTCGCTGCTGTTCTGGGTCGTTCCTGCGATAGCAGCGTTGCTGTGCTGGGGATTTGTGCTGAAAAACAGGCAGCTTCAGATGCCGGGCCGTGTGAGAGCGGTGGAGCGAAGCGGTTCCGAAGGCTCGATTTGGAAGTCTCCGCTCGCGTGGCAGGTAACATTGTTTATGGGCCTGCAGTCCATCGGGTTTTACGTGACCATCACCTGGCTGCCGGATATTTTAAATAATCTTGGAAACATGCCACTTGCAGCTGCGGGCTGGCTTGTGGCACTTATGCAGGTCGCAAGTCTTCCGGCTACCTTTTTAACGCCAATTCTTGCTGGCAGGTTCCGTAACCAGCAGAGTATTATCGCCGTAATCGGTGTGATTGCGGTACTCGGCCTGGTGCTGCTTATGACAAACACAGCGCCATTCATGCTTGCGATCGCGGTACTGTTCATCGGGCTTGCACAGGGCGGAAGCATCAGCCTCGCGCTGGCATTGTTGAGTATCCGTGCTTCCACTCCGCAGCGAGCAGCAGATTTATCGGGGATGGCCCAGTCGGTAGGTTATTTTATGGCTGCCCTTGGGCCGATTCTGGTAGGTGCTTCCTTTGATGCCTGGGAAACATGGATGCCTGCGCTGCTTATTTTAATGATTGTCTCCGTTCTCCAGGTGGGTGCCGGCATGGGCGCGGGCCGTAACAAAGAAGTATAAACAGAGAAGGCTTTCCGGGGTGGAAAGCCTTTTTTATGTATTACAGATGTGTAAAATATACGGTATTGGGGTATCATTGTCCATGGAACAAAAAGAAAGGGGGAAGCACGATGGACACGATTTCTATTATCGCTGTTGTTTCGTTGGCAGCTGCCTTTATTTCTACAGCGATTGTGATCGTAGATGTCCGGAGAAATCCGCAGCCAATGATGGTTATGAATGTGGTATGGCCGCTCACTGTACTCTATTCGGGACCGTTGGGGCTGTTTTTCTATTATTATATCGGACGTAAAGGGCATGGTGATAAGCCGATGTGGCAGTCAACGGTCGCCTCCACCAGCCACTGCGGCGCCGGATGTGCGCTTGGAGATATTATAGGCATTCCAATCGTTGTGGCTTTAGGTTGGACGATTGCGGGGACCCGGCTGTTCGCGGACTATATCGTGGAATTTATACTGGCCTATACGTTTGGGATTTTCTTTCAGCTGGCATCTATCCTGCCGATGAACGAACAGATGAGTAAAAGCCAGGGCATCAAACAAGCCGCCAAAGCGGATACGCTTTCGCTTGTATCTTATCAGGTTGGCATGTTTGGTTTTATGGCTTTAGTTCATTTTGTGTTCTTTGCCACACCACCGAGTCCGGCTGGCCCAACATTTTGGTTTATGATGCAGATTGCGATGGTCATCGGATTTTTAACCAGCTATCCGGTAAACTGGTGGCTCGTTGATAAAGGCATCAAGCACGCGATGTAACAAGAAGCAGAAGGCGGTATGGTCTTCTGCTTTTTTATGCAGATTTTGTCAGCTGGGACGGGGGATATGATAAGCTTAGTTCGTATAGATAATGTAGCGAAACATGCAAAGGAGAGAGGGTCATGCCGGCACGGTTAGCGTATCTGCTCGTCCTGGCAGGGGCGGCATTGTGGGGCACAACGGGGCTGTTTGTGCAAAACTTATATACATATGGATTCACGCCATGGGAGGTAGTAGGCATCCGCCTGATTTTTTCAGCGGTTATTATTACCCTGTTTTTGAGTATTGTGGAGAGAAGTCTGCTGCGCATCCGGTGGCAGGATTTGCCGCTGTTTGTCGGCACTGGTATTATCAGTATTGCTTTTTTTAACTTTTTCTTTTTCTCCGTGATGGAGGTCTCCGGCATTTCTCTTGCGGTAGTAATGCTTTACACAGGCCCGTTATTTGTGGCCGTTATCGCCAAATTTGTTTTTAAGGAAACACTGACGGCAGGAAAAATAGTGGCGCTTGTGATTATGATTACCGGGTGCATGTACGCGGTCGGGCTGATCCCACTCGGTTCGGACAGTATAGCTGCAGCGGCCGTTTTGTTCGGAATTGCTTCTGGTTTCTTTTATGCGCTCTACAGCATTTTTGGAAAGTTTTTAAGCGGTCGGTATCATCCGCTTACGATCACGACCTATTCCATGATCCTCGGCGGCCTGTTTTTACTGCCTGCAAGCCGCCTGTGGAAAAAAGCAGAAGCTTTTACGGAGCCAGGGGTATGGTGGAACGGCATCGGGCTTGCGGTGGCAGCTACAACGATAGCATACGTAGCATATACAGCCGGTCTGGCCCATGTGGAATCTTCAAGGGCCTCCATCCTTTCGATTATCGAACCGGTGGTGGCTATCGTCATCGGGGTAGCTGTTTTTGGTGATTCCTTTACGCTCTGGCAGACCTTCGGCATTGTGCTCGTCTTTGTGGCAATTATTGCTACGGTTTACGGGGACACGCTGCTCGGCAAAATGCTGGGGAAAGCATCCTTAAACCGGCAGTCTTAAGTAATAGTTGAGAAAGAATTTAATTATACTACACGAGGAGGGGCAGCACATGAACATACGGGTAATGGAATGGTTCACGGGAAAACCGGAAGACATATCAGCCGAAAAGGAAAAGCCGGTATTTTCAGCTATTAATAAAACAAAGCGCTCCGAAGAGTCCCTGTATTTATCGGAGACCGGCCTGGACGGGGATGAGCAGGCAGATAAAAAGAGCCACGGGGGCCCGGAGAAAGCAGTTTGTGTGTATCCGTGGGAGCATTACGCGTACTGGAGCAGAACGCTCGAGGACGCTCTTCCGCACGGAGGGTTTGGGGAAAACATGACGGTTCAGAACGGTGTCGAAGAGGATGTGATGATCGGCGACGTTTTCCGCTGGGGAGAAGCGGTGGTGGAAATCAGCCAGCCACGGGAGCCCTGCTATAAAATTGCGAAACGCCACGGCATCAAAAAGCTGCCCCTCTATGTTCGTGACACCGGTTATTCCGGCTATTACATGCGGGTGCGCCAGGCAGGAACCGTAGAAAAAAACCAGCCGCTGCGACTCGAAACGAGAACCACCTCCTTAAGTGTTGCTGGCGTAAACCGGATCACATACCATTCAGAAGATCCGGCCGAAGTTGAAGAAGCGCTGGAGTGTGCTGCCCTTTCAGAAGAATGGAAAAAGTCCCTGTATAAAAAGCTGGATAAACTGAAAAATAAGCACTGAGCCATAAAGGCCAGTGCTTATTTTGTCGCAGAGGGAACGTCGGCGCTGATTCGTTCGGCATGAGCATAAACGTTAAAGGTGGAGCCGCGGATAAAACCGACAGCTGTGATGTTTAAATCATCTGCAAGGCGGATTGCAAGGTTTGTCGGAGCGGACTTGGATAAAATAATGCCCATGCCCATTTTGGCTGCTTTAGTCAGCACCTCGGAGCTTAAGCGCCCGCTGAAAACAAGCACCTTGTCGCGTACCTGGATGCCGTTCATCAGACAGTATCCGTACAGCTTATCGAGCGCGTTGTGCCGGCCGATGTCAGAGCGGTCAACGATGATGCCATCTGTATCGCAGATGGCAGCGTTATGGACTCCGCCGGTGTTTTTAAACACGACGCTGTTGTCCTGCATCTCCTTCATAAACCCGAGACACTGCTCAGGTGTAAGCGTGCGTTTGGTAACAGCTGTTTTCGCTGTCTGGACATCGCTTTGAAAATAAAACTGGCGGCTTTTGCCGCAGCAGGAGCCAATTACCCGTTTTGAGTAAAAAGAAGCTTCCTTAACCCGGTTGGAGTTGATAGAAACGTAGGCAAAGCCCAGGTCATCGTCGAGAGAAACCGATTCAATCTCCCGATAGAATAAGATAACTCCTTCGGATGCGAGAAACCCGACGACGAGCTCCTCAACGTGGGTGGGGGTGCATACAAGTGTCGCGAACTCTTCATCGTTTACGACGATCGTCATCGGCTTTTCGAGGGCAACCTGGTCTTCTGCTGCGTAAAGCCCTTCTTCCGGCGAATAGGAAACGATAGGCTGAATAGCGGTGGAACGGTCCGGCATATTGATACCCCTTTCAAAACCCGTGTCCGGCACGAGATATGGTTTATAACATTATATTCTCATCGTATCACGTAACATGGTATAGACAGAAAAAAATGCACAAAAAGCCCGCACCCTTTAAAAAGATGCAGGCTGAATGGAACGAAATTATCGTTTTTTGCCCCAGGCTTTCAAGTTTTTCAGCCATGGTATGCTGTCATTGTAAAAGACCGGATCGAGCCCCTGTTTGCGCTGGTCCATGTAGTTTTTGAGCGCAGCAGCAACGATGTGGCCGAGAAACGCAATCGCTATTAGGTTGACGACTGCCATTAAGCCCATAAACAGGTCTGCCATCGCCCATACAAGCTCCAGGCCGCTTGCTGCTCCAAGAAGAACGAACAGGAGGAAGCAGACACGGAAGATTTGAACATATCTGCGCTTTGGAGAAATAAATTCCACGTTTACTTCCCCGTAGTAATAATTCCCGAGCAAAGAGCTGAAGGCAAAGAAGAAAATCGCAAGAGATACAAATGTCTGTGCCCAGCCGCCTAGATGGAATGATAAGGCTTCCTGAGTGAGCTGAATGCCTTCAACATTTGCCCCGGCATCTGCGTACGTCCCGGAAAGCAGGATGATGAACGCCGTCGCGCTGCATATAATGAGCGTATCCGTCAGAACACCAAGAGACTGAACGAGCCCCTGTTTGACCGGGTGGCTCACGTAGGCGGTGGCTGCGGCGTTCGGTGCACTACCCATACCGGCTTCATTGGAGAAGAGGCCGCGCTGGATACCGAGCATAAGAGCACCACCGACTGTACCGCCGGCGACTTCACGAATTCCAAAGGCCTGACCGAAAATCAGTCCGAATACCTGCGGCACGTCGGCAATGTTAATAATCATAATGATAATGGCTACGATGACGTACAATGACGCGAAAATTGGAACAATAATTTCAGCTACGACAGCGATACGCCGGATACCGCCATAAATAATGACACCAATTAAAAGCATAATGGCAATCCCGACATAAACTGTTGGGATATTATAAGCACCGTTGAATGCCTGGGCGATTGTGTTAGTCTGCACGCCATTGAAAATAAAGCCGAAACAAAGCGTAATCAAAACAGCGAAAATAATTCCGAGCCAGCGGGCATTCAGAGCCTGCTCCATATAATAGGCCGGGCCGCCGCGGAAGCCGTCTTTATCCTTTACTTTGTACATCTGGGCGAGCGTACTTTCCACAAATCCGGTAGCGGCCCCGATAACAGCAATGACCCACATCCAGAAAATTGCCCCAGGTCCGCCTGTGCTGATGGCAAGGGCCACCCCGGCGAGGTTCCCGGTGCCGACACGGGCAGCGGTACTGATCGCAAAGGCCTGAAAGGCGCTTGTGCCTTTTCTTTCTTTAAACCCGGAACGGTCGGTCCCTTCCTTGAATAACAGAACAAACATTTCTTTGAGCATCCGGAACTGCACAAAGCCGGTACGGATGGTGAAATAAACGCCTAAAATAAGTAAGAGTGCGATTAGCAGGTAACTCCAGATAACGTCACTGATAGATCCTATAAGGTTATAAAACCATGTATCAGCTGTTAACCAATTTCCCATATGTATCCTCCTTCAATTAAGGTTGCATCCATTATACATTTTTCAGAGACGCTCGGACACTGTTTTCAAGGAATTCCTGTAAAGGAAGACAAGAAAAAACATAAATTACTTATCAATGGATGTCACGCAGTTTTCCAAATGTGTTTTTAGGATGCGCAGGGATTTTTGTTTGATTTTAGAGACAGCCTGCTGGGAAACATTCATCGCCCGGGCTGTCTCCGCCGTTGTCGATTCTTCAACAAACAAAGCGTATAACACTGCTTGCTCCTTTTCAGGGCGCTGTTGAATAATGTCATAAAGCTCCGGATTTTCAATATGTCCGGAAAGTTTGACGGAAAAGCTCTGGGCCTGTGCTGTAAAAGTAACAGCCGGAAAAAGCGTCTGAGACGTTTCTTCCTCTGTATCCACAGCGAGTGGAAACCGGTCCCGGTGCTTTCTTTCCCGCTTATCATAGTGAACCGCTGTCCAGTGAATTGTTTTCTGCATGAAGACCCGCTTTTTTACATCAAGAAAAAAGGCACGGAAGGCCTCATCGAGCTTATCCGTATACCCATGTTCCCAGAAGTACTGGTGCTCAGAGGAGTCAAAAAAGTGCTGAATGAGCTTTTGCTGTTGAAAGGTCGCTGTCAATGCGGATTCCTCCTTTAGGTTATATGTATAAAAGGCATCTTCTGTAAAAAATGACAACCTTTATGAGAACGTAAGTTCTTGTTTTGTTAATGAATAAAAACCTTGCATAGGGGGAATAATATTAAAGATTGGAAAATTGAAGCTGGAGGAATGAAAATGGGAAACAAAGTATTTATCAGTCCGAGTAAATATGTGCAGGGTGTCGACGTTGTTGATGAAGTAGGAGCCTATGTGAAAGAAATGGGCAGTAAAGCAATTGTGATTGCAGACGAATTTGTATGGAACCTGGCCGGCAACAGAGTAGTCGACAGCCTCAAGCAGCAGAGCATTGAAGCTGTAAACATCACCTTTAACGGGGAGGCCTCCACCGGGGAAATTAACCGGATTACCGAAGAAGCCAAATCGGCTGGCGCAGAAATGATTGTGGCTGTAGGAGGCGGTAAGACGCTCGATACAGCAAAAGGGGTACGTGATCAGATTCCAGATGCTTACTGCGTCATCGTTCCGACGACGGCTTCCACAGACGCACCGACAAGCGCTCTGTCCGTCATTTATTCGGATGAAGGTGTATTTGAATCGTATCGTTTTTACTCGAAAAACCCGGATTTAATCGTTATGGATTCCAAAATCATCGCCGGCGCCCCGCCACGTTTTCTCGCTTCCGGGATAGCGGATGCGATGGCTACATGGGTGGAAGCGCGCATGGCTATTCAGGCGAACGCCAATGCAATGTCCGGCGGACTTTCCACGATTGCCGGCGCAGCAATTGCAGAAAAATGCGAGGAAACGCTTTTTCAGTATGGACTCCTCGCCTATGAATCCAACAAAAGACAGATTGTCACCCATGCCCTTGAGCAGATTGTGGAAGCAAATACGCTTTTGAGCGGCCTTGGATTTGAAAGCGGCGGCCTTGCACTTGCCCATGCGATTCATAACGGATTTACCGTTCTCGACGGGGACGTGCATCACATGACGCACGGGGAAAAAGTAGCCTTTGGCACCCTGAGCCAGTTGACACTTGAGAACCGCTCGAAGGAGGAATTCGAAAAGTACGTGGATCTGTATTACCGCCTGGAGCTGCCGATCACTCTGGATGATCTTCATCTTGGAGACGCGTCGGAGGAGGAATTGATGAAGGTGGCGGAAGCAGCTTTAACTGAAGGAGAAAGCAGCCATAATATGCCGTTTGCGTTGACTCCTTATGACGTGGTAAGCGCCATGCAGGCAGCTGATCAGTACTCGAAAGCATATAAAAAAGAGCATGGCCTGAAATAAATTTATCTGCACGTTCATGAAGCCGCCGGGTTATACGCCCGGCGGCTTTTTGTGTTATCTTTTCGAGGAAAGACAGGTTTACTCTCCGCGTGAAATCTCGGCCGGAGGGTGATATAGTATCGAAGGAGAGGAGGCCGGTGCATGAAGATCCTGCGTGTACTGAACAATAATGCGGTAGTCGTCCATCACGGAGACCGGGAGAAGATCGTTTTTGGGGCGGGAATTGGGTTTCAAAAAGGTAAAAATGATCCCGTTAACCAGAAGAAAATAGAAAAGATATTCAGCATGGAGGAAGAGACACCAAAATTTGAACAGCTTTTGAAGACTCTTCCAATTGAAGTTATTGAAGTCGGGGAAGAAATTATCAGCTACGCGGAGGGGGAAATGCATCTGCCGCTCAGCGATCACATTCATATTTCCATTATTGATCACCTGGCATTTGCGCTCGAACGCATTAAGCAGGGGTTTAAAATAGAAAATAAGCTGCTTCATGAAATTAAGGCTCTTTATCAGGAGGAGTACAGCATCGGCATTTGGGCTATTCAGAAGATCAAAAAAGATCTGGGAGTCGAGCTGCCGGAAGACGAGGCAGGCCATATTGCCCTGCATCTGCATACGGCGAAGCTGCAGACCGGATCAATGGAGGAGACGATGCACAGAACCTCACTGATCCAGGAGCTGATTCAAATTGTGGAAAACCGCGCTGGGCTCGAGCTTGCGGATCGCGGTATGTCATATCACCGGCTCGTCGTTCATTTAAATTTCGCCCTCTCGAGAGCAGAGGATGGAAAAGTGTTTGATGACATGGATCCTGAAATGCTCGAGCTGATTCAGACGAAATATGAGAAGGCCTATGCTGTCGCGTGCGAGCTGGCCGAGCATGTTAAACAGGAGGCCGGTCTGCCGTTTCCTCTCCCGGAAATCGGCTATATTGCGCTTCATATTCAGCGCATTTTATCGAATCAGTCAATTTCATAAAATTGAAAAGAAAGCGTTGACATAACTCTTTTCATTTTGTATACTTTCCGTACATTACAAATATCGGGAGTTGTTACTGCTTCGAGCAGGCAAGACCCAAAATGAGGACAGGAAACGTGTATCCTAGGCACACGTTCACCCTTCTCGTTTTGGGTCTTTTTTATGTTTAAAAACAGCTTCCGTTATTTTAGGGGAGGGAATGTCCGAATGGATCATAAACAAATAGCAAAAGAACTAGTGCCGCTCCTTGGCGGAAAAGATAATATCATCAGTGCCAGTCACTGCGCCACAAGGCTCCGGCTGGTTATTGACGATGAAAGTAAAATCAATAAGCAGGAAATTGAAGATTTAGAAGGCGTAAAAGGAGCCTTTTCAAGCTCCGGCCAGTTTCAGATTATCTTTGGAACCGGTACAGTCAATAAGGTATTTCAGCCATTTGCCGAAGAAATTGGTCTTGATGACGAGTCCGCAGAGCATAAACAAAAACAAATGGATCATAATGAAGCTGTAAAAAAGAAAATGAATCCGGTATCACGATTTGCTAAAATGCTTTCCAATATTTTCGTGCCGATTATTCCGGCGATTGTCGCCGCCGGTATGCTGATGGGGCTGTTGAATTTATTAAACCGTTTTGGATTGGCGAATAGTGAAAGCTCTCTGTACATTCTGCTTGATATGTTTTCCTCGGCTGCCTTTATTATTCTTCCGATTTTGATCGGCTACAGCGCTGCGCGTGAATTCGGCGGAAACACGTACTTAGGGGCTGTGGTCGGCGGGATTATGACCCACCCGACGCTTTTGAACCCATGGGGGCTGCAGGAGGGCGGCGTTGAGCCGGAGATGCTCAATTTTGCCGGCATGAATATTGAACTGCTCGGCTATCAGGGAACGGTTATTCCGGTACTGCTTACAGTGTATGTGATGTGCTGGCTGGAGAAACTATTTCGTAAAGTTGTTCCGAATATGGTGGACCTGCTTGTCACACCATTTTTAACGATCATGACCACCGGCTTCGTAGCACTGATGGTCGTAGGTCCGCTCGGCCGTCTGCTCGGTGAAGGTGTAACCACATCGCTGTCGTTTTTATATGATTCCGGTGCCGGCTTTGCCGGTCTCGTGTTCGGCGGTCTGTATTCGCTGATTGTTTTAACCGGTGTACACCACAGCTTTCATGCAATTGAGGCAGAAATTCTCGGCCAGGTTGGCTTTAACTATCTGCTCCCTATATGGGCAGTGGCAAACGTAGCCCAGGGCGGCGCCGGGCTTGCCGTTTGGGTGAAAACGAAAAGTAAAAAAATGAAAGAAATCGCGGGGCCTTCGGCCTTTGCAGCTTTTCTCGGCATCACGGAACCAGTCATTTTCGGGGTAAACCTCCGCTACCGCCGGCCATTTATCGGGGCTGCAATTGGCGGCGCTCTTGGCGGCGCGTACGTGACAATTACCAATGTCACAGCAAATGGCATTGGGGTGACCGGCCTGCCGATGTTTGCGATTGCCAATGACCCTATTAACTATGCCATCGGTATATTGATTGCCCTAGGCGGTGCATTTGCTGCTACCTTACTGCTCGGCTGGCAGGAAGAAGAACAGCAGCCGAAGAAAGAAGAGACAAAAACAGAAGAAGAAGACAGTGAGGAAAAAGCTGTGTAAGGAGGAAGCAATGAAAGAGGAGCAGGCTCTTCGAAAGGAAGCGGGACAAATAGTACAAACAGCTGAAGCGGCTGACCTCTTTCGACAGCAGTTTCACCTGATGCCTCCAGCGGGTTTAATGAATGACCCGAACGGTCTTGTGCAGTGGCAGGGAGTGTACCATGTGTTTTACCAGTGGATGCCGTTTCATACCGGTCACGGCAGCAAATGGTGGGGGCATGCGGCGACGCGGGACTGGGTCCATTGGAAGCTTCTGCCCCCGGCGCTCGCCCCGGTGCACGATTTTGAGAAAAACGGCTGCTATTCCGGCAGTGCGGTAGTGCATGAGGGCCTTCTATACTTGTTTTATACAGGAAACGTCAAGGATGAACACGGAAACCGGACGAGCTATCAGTGTGTGGCGGTCTCAAGTGACGGAGTGGAGTTTGAAAAGCACGGCCCGGTGATTTATCAGCCGAAAGGGTACACTGCTCACATCCGTGATCCAAAAGTATGGTTTGAGGCGGGCTTTTGGTGGCTCGTGATCGGTGCCCAGCGCCACGATCTGGAAGGACAGGTGCTGTTGTACCGTTCGCCCGATCTGTGGGAATGGGAATATCTCGGCCCACTTGCTGGAAAAGACGTTACCCTGGATACTTCCTTTGGCTACATGTGGGAATGCCCGGACTTTTTTGAGCTGGACGGCTCCCGGATACTGCTCATATCACCGCAGGGGCTTGAAGCAGAAGCTTATCGGTATCAGAATCAGTATCAGACTGGTATTTTTGCCGGCAAATTCTCCCCGGAAACGGGAGCGTTTTCCCATGGCAGATTTCGTGAAATTGACCTCGGTTTTGAATTTTACGCCCCGCAGACGTTTCTGGATGAACAGGGCCGGCGCCTGCTGATTGGCTGGATGGGTGTCCCGGACCAGCAGGAACAGGCGCATCCGACGATTGCCGACGGCTGGGTTCACTGTCTGACGGTCCCCCGGGAGCTGACCATGCAAAATGGGCATCTGTACCAGCAGCCAATTGAAGAGTATTGCCAGCTGCGGGAAGAGCACGCAGCCGCGGTCATTGCTGTGAATAATGAGGCGGTAGTGTGGCAGTCATGGAAAGCTGCAGTGGCAGAGGTTTACCTGGATGTGGAGGAGGATAAAAGCTGGACCGTCTCCTGGCGCCGTTATTTTCATATTTCCTATGACGCCGGGGCGAAGACGCTTACCTTTGAACGGCCGGATCTGGTGACCGGTGACCCGGTGCGCCGGACGGGCCGGGTCACCGGTGTGCGTTCGATTCGCTGTCTGTTTGACCGTTCCTCTGCAGAAGTGTTCGTGAACGAGGGGGAATACGTCTCGACCTCCCGCCTGTTCCCGGAGCAGGAAGAAGGAGAGCTCCAATTTTCAGCTGAAACGCCGGCAGTCTTTCACGTCGACGCATGGAAGCTTCAGTCTCTGCAGTGGGAATGATGAAGCGTCCTGTGTTTGTAAGACGGAAAAAAGTGGAACAATACAGCGTAGAGAAACTTTGGAGACAGAAAGGAAGATTTTTATGCGCATATTGTTAGTTGGGGCTTCAGGTACGATCGGAAGTGCCGTATACGAACGCTTAAAGGACGAGCACGACATTCTTTGTGCCGGACGAAACGGCCGGGACGTGCAGGTGGATATGATGGACGAAAATAGCATCCGCCAAATGTACGAGAAAATCGGCCGTGTGGATGCGGTTATTGCAGCCTCCGGGAGCGCCGGCTTTGCCCCGCTCACTGAGCTGACTCCGGAAAAGAACCAGACGGCCATCAACAGTAAAATGAAGGGCCAGATCAACCTGGTGCTGCTAGGCATTCCATATGTAAATGACGGCGGCAGCTTCACGCTTACATCCGGCGTCATGATGGATGATCCTATTCCTCAGGGAACGTCCGCTGCGATGGCAAACGGTGCTGTGAAGGGCTTCGTCACCTCTGCGGCTATTGAACTGCCAAGGGGGATTCGTATTAACAATATCAGTCCGAACCTGTTGACCGAATCGGCAGAAAAGCTTGGCGGCTTTTTCCGCGGCTTTGATCCCGTACCGGGGGCTAAAGTTGCCCTTGCATATCAGAAAAGCGTCGAAGGCCGGCAGACCGGCCAGACGTACGAAGTATACTAATAAAAAGCTCCGGAGCACAGGCGAATATCTGTGCTCCGGAGCTTTTTTAGGTATGAAGCGCGTGGACGGCTAGCGTATTCAGGTAGTCCTTCATCGTCTGTGCAAGGCTCCGGTTATACAGAATCGCGGCCGGATGATAGATCGGAAAAATATTGTAATTTTTCTTCGTCCAGACGTATGATGCGGCTTCTTCATCCCAATGCTGCACTGGAGACGTTTGAATTCTGCCGGTAACATCGCCGAGTCTGGGGCTTTTTCCGAGCAGCCGCTGGTAGGCGATTTTTCCCATCGGCACAAGCCACTCGGGCTGTACCTGGGATATTTCATAATCCAGTACAGGCGCATGGGCCTGTATTTCTTTCTGGTTTGGCGTCCGATTGTATTTCCGGCGCACCCCGGCCTTCGTCTGTCCCCATTTAAACGGACGGCTTCGCACGGCGCTTGTAACGTAAATATCATCCCGTTTAATGTTCAAGTCGTCTAGATACGAGTCAAAAATGACTCCCGCTCTGCCGCTGAAGGGAATGCCGTTATGAATTTCGGTTTCGCCCGGAGCTTCTCCGACAAACATAATCGTGGCATCCGCCGGCCCGGCGCCCGGCAGAAACCCTTCACAGTCAAATGGTTCAATGCGTTCGTTGGCGAGTTGTACTAAAGAAGAAGGCAGCTGCATAGTTATCATCCTTTTTTATAGGTTCTTTTGCCGCTAATAGGTTTGTACCCGAATTGGCGAGGAATAATGAGCGTAAGAACAATTTTGATTAGGGAGGCAGCAAAATGAAACCATCCGATCAATATTTTTTCCCGACATATGAAGAAGCAAAAAGGGCTTTCCGGAAAAGAAGCGCAGACGTGGCAGCGGTCTGGCCAGAGGCCTCACTGACCCAGTACACTGTCGGAGAGCCGGAAAACAATAACACGACCGATATTATTGCAGCGGACGCCAACTACCATTCCAGTACGCTGATTGTCGTCACCACCGGCGTGCACGGGATAGAAGGATACGCAGGGTCGGCGCTTCTGCAGTTGTTTATCGACGAGTATTTGACCCAGCTGAATCCGAATACGACCGGCATACGTCTTGTGCATGCCGTGAACCCGTGGGGGATGAAAAACCGGCGGCGGGTGAGTGAAAATAACGTGGATCTGAACCGTAATTTTATGAAGAATTGGAACAATGTGCCTGCTTCACTGAACAAGCGATTTGAAAAAGAAAAGAAACATTTTGTGCCGGAGGGACCGGTGAAAAGCTGGAAAAAACAGCGCAGGGATTTGTTGGGCGCTCTCGGGGCAAAGGTGTTTAAGCGAGGCGTATCCGGGCTGGAAAAAGCAGCAACGATGGGACAGTACCAGTATCCAACCGGTATTTTTTACGGCGGAGCAGCTTATGAAGAGCCGGTGGAAAAGCTCCTGTCACGTATGGATGAGTGGGTAAAGGAATACGAAACGGTCGTCCATATTGACATTCATACCGGACTTGGCCCTGCCGAACAGCTGTGGCTACAGGTGCCACATTCAGACCCGCGCAAGGAAAAGCAGCTCCAGAAGCAGTTCGACCATCCCGAGGTAAACGATGTACAAAAAACGGATGTACGGGAAATTAAAGGCGAGGATGCAGAATACGTGAAGGATGTCTACAGCCGGAGGCATCCGGATAAGTATATCTTTTCCTGCCTGCTTGAGTTTGGCACGATCGGCAACCGGCTGCCTGACCAGATGAGGGCGCTCGATATTGTTGTACACGAAAACCAGTACTACTGGTACGGGGCAAAAAAAGAAGCAGACGCCCGTAAGCTGCAGAAGGAATTTCATCAGCTCTTCGACCCACCGGAGGAAAGCTGGAGGCAGGCAGTGCTGAAAAAGGGAAAGGCAGGCTTTGATCTCGTGCTTGAAAAAGAAGCGGGTGTACGGCTCGTTAAAAAATAAGCGCAGGATAGAAACAGGGCATGCAGCTTATTCGAAAACAGAATCTTTCGCGGCAGCGCACTGCCATATAATAGAGTAAGAAGATTTTTAAATATAAGGAGGAAGAGCATGGATAAATCATCCATTGCGCCGTTAATCGACAGCTTTAAGGAATTATTTCCGAAGGAGACCTCGTTCGCTGCTGCGAGCACAGATGCGTTCATCTACTATAAGCCAAGCCGGTCGGTCGACCTGTCGATCACTCCGGGTGACAGGGTGGTGCAGGATACGGTCAGCTACCATTCTCTGGTCCGGAAAAAGAAAACGTCCCTACATGTGAGCAGTCACGTGTTCGGCGTCCCTTACTACGGAACGTCGGTGCCGATTATTCAAAAAAATGAACTCGTTGGCTGTCTGACCGCAATTACCGTGCCCGGCGAAGCCCCGGAGGAGCTCAAAATATTGACGATGCAGCATGAAAACGGATGGAAACCCTTCCCCTACAGCGACGTTTCCTATATGGAAGCATACGACCGAAAAACGTGGATGCAGACGAGCGAAGAAAGGGGCACAAATAAATTCACGCTGCACCAGCTGGAGTGGCTGCTGCCGGAGGATACGTTCATCCGCTGTCACCGTTCATTTATCGTGAATATAAACAAAATCCGGGATATTCAGCCGGATTCGCATTCCACCTTTACGCTCATTATGGAGGACGGGTCCCGGGTGCCGGTTGGACAGACGTATGCAAGCAGCTTCCGGTGGCGGCTGCAGTTCTGATTCATCCGTATATATGCTGGTTTATTCATGAATACCGGTCGTTTGTGCATAATTGAAAGAATCTTATGACACATCCTGCTACGCTGTACAAAAAGAAATGAGGGTTTACCGTGAACAACGACCTCCATCAGGTACTTCGGTACAACGACTTAAAGAAACGTATCATGGACAGTGAAACAGCAGCAGGATGGATAAAGAATGGAATGACTGTGGGCCTGAGCGGCTTTACACGTGCAGGAGATGTAAAAGCTATGCCCGGGGCTCTTGTGGAAAAAGCGAAGCATGAAGAATTCTGTCTCGATGTTTATACCGGTGCGTCGCTCGGTTCGGATACGGACCAAATCATGGCTGACGCCGGCATTGTTTGTAAGCGATTACCTTTTCAGGTGGACCAGCGGATGCGCGAAGAGGTTAACCGGGGAAATATTTCGTTTATTGACCAGCATCTGTCCCACACTGCAGAAGGTGTGCGCGACGGGTCGCTGAACCGCATTGATGCCGCAATCATAGAAGCAGTAGCAATTACCGAAGAAGGATGGATCGTGCCTTCCACCTCGGTAGGTAACTCGGCGGTTTTTGCAGAAGAGGCTGATATGATTATTGTCGAACTGAATACGGCGCAGCCTGCCGAACTGGAAGGGATGCACGACATTTACCATATGGTCCGGCAGGGAGAAAGAGGTCCGATCCCGCTAAGGGACGTAGAGGACCGGATTGGCACCACCGCCATTCGTGTGGACCCGGAAAAAATTCAGGGCATCATCATCACGAATGAACTGGATTCGCCGTCAACCGTCACTAGTCCGGACGAAACGACAAAGGCGATGGCGGGACACCTGATCGATTTTTTGAAAGAGGAATACGGGCACGGAAACGCTGAGAAAGAGCTCCCGCCGCTGCAGTCCGGCATCGGCACAGTGGCAAACGCAGTGTTTCACGGTCTTCTGGATTCGGAATTCACGAATCTGGAGGTGTACTCCGAGGTGCTTCAGGATGCCGTGTTTGATCTGATGGACGCCGGCAAAGTCCGGTTTGCGTCAGGCTGTTCAATTACCCTGTCAGGAGAGAAGATGGATGAGGTGTTTCCGAAGCTTGAAGATTACCGGGAGCAGCTGGTTCTGCGTCCGCAGGAGTTATCCAATCACCCGGAAATCATCCGGCGCCTCGGCCTTATTTCCATTAATACGGCCCTTGAAGCGGATATTTACGGGAACGTTAACTCCACCCACGTGAATGGCACGAATATGATGAACGGCATTGGCGGATCCGGCGACTTCGCCCGCAACGCCCGCACGGCTATCTTCGTTACTAAATCAATAGCTAAAAACGGTGATATTTCAAGTATTGTGCCGTTTGTTTCCCATGTGGATCATACGGAGCACGACGTAGATATTCTTGTGACGGAGCAGGGTTATGCCGATTTGCGGGGACTTGCCCCCCGGGAGAGAGTGGCAGAAATTATTCAGCACTGCGCGCATCCGCTTTACCAGGAGCAGCTGTGGAGCTATTTTCAGCGCGCCTGTAAGGAAGCCGGCGGCCAAACGCCGCATCTGCTGGAAGAGGCCTTCTCCTGGCACATACAGATGCAGAAGGAAGGAACGATGCGGGAAGCTGCGGTGAAAATCTAAAGTCAAGAAACAAAGCGTAAAATTCACATTCCCCAATGATCTTGTGAACTTCTCCTGGTACCAAAATGTTATTCAGATGAAACGGGAAGAGCTGTAAAAAAATCATGCATTATTAATTTGGCTGAAGCCGGGGCGGGTGCTCCGGCTTCAGCTTTTGCTACTGGGATTGGCATTAGCGTTTAATTGTGGGAAAGTAATGAAAAGCAGTTTGAAATATCATTAAAGCGTTTGAAAGGGTGCTATCGGAATGAATCAATATATTTGCAGTGAGTGTGAACAGATTCATCCGATCATTCTCACTATCTGGAAATGCCCGGTGTGCGGAGGAGTATTGGATCTTTTAAAAGAAACGCCTTCCGTAAACTCGGAGGTGTGGGAAAGCTATCCACTATCCATCTGGAGGTACGCAGAAACGATGCCTTTTTCGAAGGAAACTCGGCCATGGGAAGCCGTGTCTATGGGAGAAGGCCAGACTCCGATGCTTCCTTTATCACCCGGAGATTCTGACGTATACGTTAAAGTGGACTACATGATGCCAACATTATCATTTAAGGACCGTGGCGCGGTGGCATTGATAACAAAAGCAAAAGAGCTGGGCGCGAAAAAAGTAATCTCGGACAGCAGCGGAAACGCCGGCACCGCCATGGCTGCCTACGCGGCCCGGGCAGGTATTGCCTGTGACGTATACGTAAGTGCTGAGACGTCACCGAAAAAAATCGATCAAATCAGTGCCCACGGAGCCCGTATTCAAAAAATCCAGGGGGCCCGGGAAGAGGTGGCCGCAGCCGCCCAGCGGGCAGTCGAACAGGAGCAGGTATTTTATGCGAGCCATGTGTATAACCCGTATTTTTTTGAAGGCACCAAATCATATGCGTATGAAATATATGAACAGCTCGGACGTGCGCCTGAAACCGTGATTGTTCCCGTAGGTAACGGGACCCTGCTTTTAGGAGCTTACTATGGTTTTCACGAGCTGCTGGCAAATAATCTGATTAACCAGATGCCGAAAATCTTGGCAGTGCAGGCTGACAACTGCGCCCCGTTGGTCCAGGCTTATGAAAAGGGGGCTGAAATAGCGGAGCCGACTGCTGCGGAATCTACACTCGCGGAGGGGATTGCCATCGCAGCGCCGGCGCGATCGGCGCAAATTCTGCAGGCCGTTCGTCAAACAAACGGTACGTTCATCCGGATTCCGGAAGGAGAAATAATAAGTGCGAGGGAAGCTCTGGCCGACAAAGGGTTTTATGTAGAAATTACCTCGGCCATTAACTATGCGGGATATCTTCAGTACCAAAAAGAAGAAAGCGAAACGGTAGTTATCCCCCTCTGCGGAGCAGGGATCAAATCATCGTAATAGGATTTATGCTGATATTTCTGGAGAAATTAATTCACACAAACAGTCTAGGAGTGGCTGAGAAACTGGCAGTCGTAATGATTTTGAAGCTGCTTAATATATGTCGATATAAAATTGTTGATTTCCTTTTGAGGAGGGCTTTTGTTTTTTTATTAAACACATATTTTTGCTCCTGTAAAGACAGATAATTTGCCATTTGTTTTTCGCGGCGGATAGAATAAGTGTATAACTCGTTTTCCGGCATCGCGAATATGCTTCCCAAAGAGGAGTGAGGCAGATGATTGATTTTTTGATTATTGGTGGCGGTATCGTTGGTACAGCACTTGCGCATGAGCTTTCCCATTACCGGGGACGAACGGTGGTTCTGGAACAAGGACGTACGCTCTCCGGCGTCCAGTCGACGCATAACAGCGCGCTTGTCCATCCCCCTGCAATGATGCCGGCAGCCAAAGGAAAAATGAAGTCTGAGCTTGGGAGAAACGGAAGCCGTCTTCACCGGATATTAGCGGCACGCTTTGATGTGCCTGTTTTTCAACACGGAGCGATCGCGACGGCACGTACGGAGGAAGAGCTTGAAAAACTACACCGGCTGAAGCGGCAGAGTGAGGCAGAAGGTGTTCACACGATCACCATGTTAAGCCGGGAAGAAATGCTTGAGCGGGAACCAAATCTGCACCCGGAGCTCAAAGGCGGCCTGTTTATGCCCGAAGCCATGAGTGCAGATACTGCTGTGCTTACAGACCGGCTTGCCTCCAATGCCCGCCTTAACGGGGCGGAAATTTATTTGAACACCGAAATGGTGGATTTGCGGAAAGCGGAAACGGGATTTGAAGTGGAAACCACAGAGGGGTCCGTTTTTCCAAGCCGGTTTGTGATTAATGCCGCCGGAGCCGCCGCTGCTTCCGTTGCCGGGATGATCGAGGATCGCGTGCCGTTTGAGCCGGTCCCGAGGCGCGGAGAATATATGGTGCTCGGAAAACAGGCTTCAGGATTTATTAATCACATCATTTACCCGCCGCCGACAAGCCGGACGAAGGGGATCCTGATCATTCCCCAGCCGGACGGAACCATCCGTCTCGGGCCGACAGATATAAAACAAAACAGCTTCCGCTTCGCTCTTCCGACAAAAGAAGGAATGGAGCAGATCAAAAATGAAATCAACATGCTTGCAGCAGGCATTCCTTATGAACTCACGGAGCGCCATTACGCCGGTATCCGCTCGAGCATTACCGACCCGGATTTCTATATCCGGCCCTCGGCGAAGCATCCGCGTCTGATTCATCTGGCCGGGCTGGACTCGCCGGGGGTAACTGCCGCTCCCGCGATTGCCTCGTATGTCGTATCCGATATTATTCAAAACATCGAATCAGTGGAACGAAAGATCGAGCCTGATTTAACCGCATACTGACGGTGATCGGGCTGAGGTTTCTTGAAAGAGCTTACAAGATTAAAATCAAGATTGCAAAGCATCGTAGAATGGCTGTGACAATGGCTTGCCTAACGAGAGGGGACATTCATGAAGGCTTTAGTGACAGGTTTTACAGGGAAGGTTGGATATGAGGTTGCCCAAAAGCTGATGGCCAAAAATATCCCTTTTGTGGGTGCTGTACGGAACCCCGAAAAAGCCAAAGCGGAATTTGGTGATGGTTATGAATTTGTAACGCTGGATTTTTCGAAGCCTGAGACGTTCGATGAAGCTCTTGGGCAGGTGGATCGTATATTTTTAATGTATCCCCCGGGAGATAATCTGCAATTCGGCAGCTTTTTAGAACAGGCTAAAAAGCATGGCATGCAGCATATTTCTTATTTATCGTTAAAGGATGTGCAGTTTATGCCATTCATTCACCACTATAAGATGGAGAAATTGATTAAAAAATCAGGCATCCCCTATACGTTTGTGCGTGCGGGCTACTTTATGCAGAACTTGAACGATTTTTTGGGTAAAGAAATTAAAGAAAGGCGGCGCATTTTTGTGCCGGCCGGCAAAGGAAAAACGAGCTTTGTGGATACCAGGGATCTGGCGGAAGTATCAGTCGAAGCATTAATGCATCCTGTGACCCACCGGAATACAAGCTATGTCCTCACAGGCGGGGAGGCTCTTGATTTTTATGAAGTGGCGACCATTATGACGGATATTTTGGGTGTCGATATTGAATATGCCGATCCATCGGTAAAAGAGTTCAAAGAATTTATGAAACAAATGAATATGGACGAAAGATTTACTAATGTGGTCATCGGCATTCACGTTCCCACGAAGCTCGGACTCGCAAAAGGAATTACGCATGATTATCAGAAAGTAACAGCGAAAGAGCCGATAGATATACGAACGTATATTAATGATTTTAAAAGCAGTTGGATATAGAAAAACCCACCCCCGGCATGATAAGAAAAATCTCGTGTCCGGGAGTGGGTTTTTTGTTATGATTTTAACAAATTCGTATAACTCGTCTATTAAAGGGTGTCAGCCGTCATTTCTCGGCAGTGGATAAAACCCATTGTAAAGCTGCTGCCATAGCGGCTCTGGAACATGGTATTTCGTTGGCTCGTTTGGATCAAAGGTGGCGTTGATCTCGTGCTCGCGGCCCTCCTGAATTTTTCGCACAAACTGATAATCGAGCAGCAATTCCCGTCCGAGGCAAACTAGTTCTGTGCCAGTCTCCAGAGCACTCAGGGCGTCGTCTGCCGTAAAAATGGAGCCGATACCGACTAGCGGAGCACGGCCATCAATCCAATCATGGATCAATTGAATCCGTTTTTGTCCGTTGTACTGGCCTTCCCGTGTTTCGGAATGAATATCCATGAGCGACACATGGAAATAATCCAGCGGCTGCTCGGCCAAATGATTAATCAATTCCTTCGTCAGCTCCATCGTGATGCCCGGGGATTCGGCTTCTTCCGGGGAGAAACGGTAGCCCACGATAAAATCGTCGCCGCCGTATTCCCTGGCTGAGGCGGTTACCTCGTGGACCACAGCCAGTGGAAACTTAAACGGGTCAGCCCACTCATCGTCGCGGCGATTATAATACGGAGACACAAACTGCTGAATGAGATAGTGGTTGGCGCCGTGGATTTCCACGCCGTCGAAGCCTGCCTGGGCTGCACGCCTCGTCGCTTCCCCGAACGCCTGAATCGTTTCTTTGATTTCTTCGTTAGTAATTGGCCGCGCCTGATGCTTTTGCGGCTCGCCAAAGCTCGCCAGTTCAATTTCACTTGGCGCTGCCACGTCACCACCGGGAGTTAATTTGGGCAGAGACTGGGCTCCGCCGTGATGGATCTGGGCGACAGCTTTTGCACCGTTCTTTTTCATGACAGCGGCCTGCTGGCGCAGGCCCTCGATATCCGAGTCTCTGGCAATCGACGGCTGTCCGGGGAAAGCTTTCCCCAGAGCAGTTACATTACTTGCTGCGGTAATAGCGAGACCGACATCCTCCGACCGTTTTTCAATGTAAGGAAGCTCGCGGTCGGAAATGGTGCCATCCTCGTTGGAGGACACATGGGTTAATGGCGCCAGTACGAAGCGGTTTCTTAGTGTAACTCCATTCGGTAATGTCAAAGGTTGAAATAATGGGGTATATTTTTCGTTCATTGCTTAAGCCCTCCTTCTGCCAGAATACTATAGCACGATCCAAAAGGACTTCGCGAAAATGTTGCTTATCGTTTTCATCATCTTACATATATGAACACTTTGTGTCCATTCATGTGAAATGATTCACAATAAAATTAAATATGGTATATTAAAGATAAGAAGTTTGTGAATATATTCACAAAAGGAGGATTCATAATGATTATTCGTTTTTTGAAGGAATCGACGATCGCGACGGTACTGTTTCTGGTAGCACGCTTGTACTTAGGCTGGACGTGGCTCACTTCAGGACTTGGGAAAATTACAGAGGGCTTTAATCCTGGCGGTTTCCTGCAGGGAGCGGTCGCTGAACCGGTTATGCAGGGCGGGGGCACAGCAGCAGCTTACCCATGGTACACAGCTTTCCTGGAAAATGTCGCTATTCCGAATGCCGGCCTGTTTGGCTTTCTCGTCATGTGGGGTGAAGTACTGGTAGGTGCCGGCTTAATTGTTGGCTTGTTTACAACCACTGCTGCCTTCTTCGGTGGCACGATGAACATGGCATTTCTGTTGGCGGGTACAGTGTCGACGAACCCGATCATGCTTATTCTCGCTATCCTCATTCTGGTTGGTAAAGGTAATGCCGGTAAAATCGGTCTCGACCGCTTTGTTCCAGCTTTAAAAGGAAAAGTCGGACGGGGGCCTAAAGAACAACAAACACCAAAAGCCGCATAGCGGCAGCTGAGAAGCCCTTGTATGAGGGCTTTTTTGCATGAAGAAATGTGTAATAGTATCGAAAGGCGCGGAATAATGTTTATGAAAAGCCCGTGGTGGTAAGATATATGATAGCAGTATTAAAGTGAAAAATAGTTAATAATGTTTGATAGATAGCTGTGTTTTAGAAGGGAGGCCGTATCCGTGGAATTTATTATAGGTATTCTGCTGCTTATCGTATTTGTTTTTCTGGCTATTCGTATGGCCGGCTGTTTCTTTAAGTTTATCCTGCCGGTGGCCATTGTACTCGTGATCGCTTATTTCATCTACCGTTCTATACAGGGCGGCTGACAGTGGATAAATGAAAATCCCGCTTTTCAGTTTCTACTGAAAAGCGGGATTTTTTTATGCTTCGGTTTCGTCTTTATTCGTTTGGTCGACCATGCGGACGAGCGCTTTGGCAATAGCATCTTTTTCATCTTTTTCGGCATTCTGCCAGAGCTCGTTCAATACTTTCTCTTCCCGGTTGCGAGGCTCTTCGTGCTTGGCCAGATGATCGGCGACACGTTTAGTAGCTTTCGCCAGTCCTTTTTCTCCGAGGCCGATGCTTTCTCCTTTTTTCACCTGATCGCCCAGGTAGTTTTTGAATGTATTAAAATTCTGCATAATCTGGTCTTTGTCTTCCTGGTCCAGTTTTTCAACGTACTGTTCTGCTTTTTTTGGATCTTCTGCCATCATTATCTCTCCTTTAGATTGAGTATTAGTAAGGGCTTTCCTTTTTAAAGGAAAAAATAAACAAAAAGAAGAAAAGATGAGGCATAATACACAGGAGATAATAGCAGAAAAGGGGACTGCACTAATATTTCGTTAAAATTCATCTTTGCAGGACTAGAGTCTCCTGAATTTTTTCAGTGCCTGAGTGTTGACCAGGTATAAAAAACAGGCGTATACAACTAAACCCGCCAGGTGCTCCCAAATGTCAAGAAAGCCGTGCCCATAAACCATGACACCTTTAATGGAGGCAGCACCGTAATAAATAGGCATAATATAGGAAAGGTTACCAAGGTGATAAGGAATCAGGTCCAACGGGATCAGTCCTGAAAAAAACACTTGTGGAATAATTGTAAATGGGATCATCTGCACGACCTGTAACTCGGAGCTGGCGAAAATAGAGATCGTGGCCCCAAAAGAAACAGCGGTCATAGCCAATAAAACCATTGTGAGTAAAACCCAGCCGATGTTTCCTGCGGAATCCAGCTGCAGGACGAACATGGAATACAGCACCATGAGAATGGCTTGAACTACGGCAAAAACCCCATAGCCTATAGTATAGCCAAGAATCACCTCTGCCCGTTTGATCGGCGTCATCAATAATCGTTCGAGTGTGCCACCGCTCCTCTCTTTTACGAGCGCTATCCCTGAAATGATAAACACCAGGAAAAATGCGAACAGGGCAAGAAACACATATCCGAGGGAATCAAAGGTTGACTGGTTCTGCGAGCCATAAACGTAGGAGCTGTTTATTTGAGCAGAGGGGTTTAAGGAGGCCATTGCTGATTGAATCTCACTGGCAGCCTTCGTACTCTTGGTCGATGGCTCATACAAAGTGAGGCTCATGCCTGCATCCTTAGAGAGGATCAAAACGGCGTCCACTTTATTGTGCTCTTTTAAATAACTTTTTGCATGCCGGGCCTCATTATTTGTAACATCAATGGTATTCAACTCCTGTTCGTCCAGAGCGGCTATGAGAGAACTGGGCGCGGTGTTCTTATCAATTCCGACGACCGGTACGTAATCGGAATCACCGAGCAGGAAAGAAATCAGGGTTAAAATCAGCAGCGGTGCCACTAAAATCATCATGACGCTTCGTTTGTCATTTAATGTCTGTCGAATGACGCGTCCGGCTAAATAAATCACTTTGAATCGCCTTCTTCTTTGCTCGAAGCCATGAAAAATAGTTCCTCCACGCGACCGTTTTCCGTTTTTTCAAGCAGGGCTGGCAGGGCGTCATATTCAATCAGGCTGCCATTATAAATGAGAGCCGCCCGGTCACATTCATTCACTTCATCCATCACATGGGTGGAAACGATAATGGTTGTGCCGGCACGTTTAAATGCCTGAAATTGCTCCCAAACCTTGCGGCGCAGAACAGGATCGATGCCAACGGTTGGTTCGTCCAAAAACAATATAGTGGGAGAGTGTAAAACCGCAGCCGCAAGCGACAGGCGCTTCTTCATACCGTTGGAAAATTTTTTGACCAGCCGACTTCGGTGTTCTGTTAATTCCACCATCTCCAGGACGTCCTTAATACGTCTTTCAAGCCGGTGTTGGCCGAGTCGGTGAAGGCCCCCGAAAAATTTCAAATTGGCTTCAGCCGATAGGTCGTCATACAGCGCATTGTGCTGGGGCATAAACCCAATCTTTTTTAACATTTCCATGCTTGGCATTTGAGTATTTTCAAAATGAATTGTTCCCTGGTCCGCGGCGATGGCTCCGATCATCAGGCGTATCAGTGTTGTTTTGCCAGAGCCGGAAGGGCCGAGCAGACAGCAGATTTCTCCGGACGGAATCGTGAACGTAATGTCGTTGATGATCAGCTTTCGATCAAAAGATTTATTTACATGCGAAACATGAATATCCATTATCAGGCCTCCTGTGATAGACATGCTTATGACAATTATATTTTTGTTCAAATAAACAGTATAAATCAACAAGACTCTGCGAACAGCCGTTATTGTTCCTTATTCTATCAGTGGGCAACACTATCCTGCTTAATTATATTTTTTCACAGAAAGCCTTCCAGTCTTTCTGAAAAAAGTCTGGAAATTAATATGTTAGATAAGCTTACATAAAAGTTGTTTTCTGCGGTGATGTTGCTTAGACTACAAATCAACAGCAAAAACAGTATATAGGTTTCCGCCAGCTGGAAACGCCAATGCTTTCTAGGGTTCCGCTTCTTGAAAAAGAAGGTCAGGTCCGAGAGAAGGCGGTACGGGCAGTAATGTCTGTATACACGGAGGGACAAAAGCCCGGGAGAGTGAAAACTCTTCCGGGCTTTTTATTTATTTCAGGTGCTTATAATACCAAGGGAGGCTTCATGATGGAAAAGATAATTGAAGCAGGAAGCAAATGGTCGAATGTGGTGGCAAAAGGAAAAGCTGTCCGGTTTACCGCACTCGAAGACGGGGCCAACATTTCACTTCTGCTGTACAACGCTAAAAATACGACAGACCGTTACAATATGCCCGATTCGTTAAAGGCGCAGCACACATCGAAACTTACGAAGGGAAACATTCTGATGACCGATAATGGCCGGGCAATGGCAAGCATTATTGAAGACAGCTCAGGCTGGCATGATCCTATCGGCGGCTATTCGACAAGAGAAGGCACCGACAGCAAGTACGGTGAAACCACGTTTCAAAAGCTGTTGAACGATTACTACCGGAGCGGTGAGGAAAACATCGTCAAGGAACTGATGCGTCACGGCCTAACGAAAAGAGATCTGGTGCCGAATATCAATTTATTTTCAAAAATCTATGCCGATGAATCCGGCAGCATGCATTTTGACCCGGAGCACGCCAAGGCGGGTGACACGGTGACGCTCCGTCTGGAAATGGACAGCTTAATGATTATCTCCAATACGCCAAATCCACAGGACCCGGCAGCGAATTTTCCGTCAGTCCCGGTGAAAATGGAAGTATTTAATGTAAAGGAAGCAGACGAACAGGACTATTGCGTCAACTATCATCCGGAAAACAGACGGGCGTTCGAAAATACATGGGAATATCATTCATTACTAGTGTGAAGGGGAGTTTAACATGAATATGCTCGCAAAGGTACAAAGTGAAAGAACCGCGGAAACGGCCGTATATGAACAGTTGATTCCGGCAGGCGAAGGGTGGATCAGAGAGCTGCAGCCCGGCCAGGTGTTCCGGATTGAAGATGTGGAAGGAAATGAAGCAGCTGATACGCTCTTTTTTGATACGGAGCACCCGGAGGATCATTACAGTGCGATTAACACCATCAACGCTCAAAACAATATTTATTTAACGGCAGGTTCATTACTGAAAGCCGAGTCCGGAAAGGATCTGCTTGAAATTACGGCAGACACAGTCGGCCGGCACGATACACTCGGAGGAGCCTGCTCGTCACAGAGCAATACGGTCCGTTACGCTCATGACCGGGAGCCGATGCACAACTGCCGCGATACGTTTATGTACCAGCTGGCCAAATACGGTCATGACTACAGCAAGCGCGATATTGCGCCGAATATTAACTTTTTCATGAACGTGCCGGTCACGCCGGGAGGCGGCCTAGATTTTGATGACGGCATTTCAGGACCCGGTTATTATGTAGAAATGACAGCCAGGTGTGCAGTAACTGCCCTCATCAGCAACTGCCCGCAGCTGAATAACCCGTGCAGCGGTTTTAATCCAACACCGCTTCGTGTACTCATCTGGGATAAATAAATTACTAAAAGGAGAGAGGCTGAATGTTTCAAAAGGTACTCATTGCAAACCGTGGAGCAATTGCGGTCAGAATTGAAAGAACATTAAAAAAATTAAATATTCCGTCTGTAGCTGTGTATACGAAAGCGGATCGCGACAGTCTTCACGTGGCATACGCCGATGAAGCAGTAAATATTGGTGAAGGGCCCCCGCAGGAAAGCTATCTGAATGAAAAAAAGATTCTGGAAACAGCGCTTGAAACAGGAGCGGACGCGATTCATCCCGGGTACGGCTTTCTGAGTGAAAATGCTGATTTTGCACGCGAATGCGCGAAGCAGAACATTACGTTTATCGGACCGGAGCCGGAGCAGATGGAGCTGTTTGGGCTAAAGCATACGGCCCGTGCTTCTGCTAAGGAAGCAGGCGTTCCTCTGCTCCCCGGCACAAATCTTCTCTCAGGGCGGGACGAAGCGGTGGAACAGGCAGCGGCCATCGGCTACCCGGTCATTTTAAAAAGCACGGCTGGCGGCGGCGGAATAGGCATGCGTATCTGCGAAAATGAATCGTCGCTTCACGAAGCATATGAAGGTGTTAAACACCTGGCGGAATCCAATTTTAATGACGGCGGCATGTTTTTGGAAAAGTACATTCCAAGCGCCCGTCACATCGAAGTTCAGATCTTTGGCAATGACAGCGGGGAGGTTGTGGCATTAGGCGAACGGGACTGCTCGCTGCAGCGGAGAAACCAAAAAGTTGTGGAGGAAACGCCGGCACCAAATATTACAGAGGAAACGAGACAGGAAATGTGGCAGGCTGCCGAGCGTCTGGCGAAGACGTCAGGATACAGAAGTGCCGGTACGGTCGAATTCTTGTACGATCCGGATGAACGCGAGTTTTACTTTCTGGAAGTAAACACCCGCCTTCAGGTAGAGCACGGAGTAACAGAGGAAGTACTTGGCATCGACCTCGTGGAATGGATGGTAAAAGAAGCAGCCGGCAGCTGGAAGGATCTTGCGGCGAAAGTGCCTGCCTCATCAGGGCACAGCATTCAGGCCCGGGTGTATGCAGAAGACTGCGGCCGCGATTTCCGTCCGAGCGCCGGCCATATCGACCATGTCATGCTGTCGGAAAAGGCGAGAAACGAGACCTGGATCCAAAACGGCGTGGAGACGACAACGCTGTACGACCCGATGCTTGCCAAAATCATCGTGCACGCCGACAGCCGGGAGGGGGCTCTCAATAAGCTGTACGAGGCGCTTGGAGAAACCCGTTTTTACGGAGTCACCACAAACCGTCAATACGTCCGCGGACTTCTGCAGGAGCCCCGGGTACGGGAAGGAAACGTATTTACCCGCCTGCTGAATGATTTCGATCCGGCGGAAAAAGCACTGGAGGTGCTGGACGGAGGCGTTCAGACGACCGTGCAGGACGTGCCGGGAAGAACCGGTCATTGGGACGTCGGTGTCCCGCCGTGCGGGCCGATGGATCCCTTCGCCTTCAGACTTGGAAATGCACTGCTGAATAATCCGGAAGACGCAAGCGGTCTGGAGCTGACGCTGCAGGGAGGATCCTACGTTTTCCGGGATGACCTCACGTTCTGTGTTACCGGCGGTGACATGGGAGCTGCTCTTGAGGGAGAAGTCATCGCTTTATATAAAACGGTGCAGGCCAAAAAAGGCCAGACGCTGACGTTCGGTAAAACTACCGAAGGCATGAGAACCTATCTGCTGATTGAAGGTGGGTTTGATAAACCGAAGGTGCTTGGAAGCTCGTCTACGTTCACTCTTGGGGAGTTTGGCGGACATGCCGGAAGAGCCCTGCGCCCGGGGGATATTATCGGTGTGCGTGGCAGCGCAGACAGCCAAAAGCAGCAGTCGCTTGCTGCGGATGCGCGTCCGGAATTAAAGAGGGAGTGGACGCTCGGTATGATCCCCGGCCCGCACTGTACCCAGGAGTTTCTGCAGCCGGAATATCTGCAGCAGCTGGCAGAAGCAGAATGGGAAGTGCATTTTAACAGCTCCCGGACCGGTGTGCGCCTGATTGGGCCTGCGCCGGCCTGGACCCGTGAAGACGGGGGAGAAGCCGGCCTGCACCCATCCAATATTCATGATAATGCTTATGCGGTCGGAACGCTTGATTTAACAGGGGATATGCCAATCCTGCTCGGTCCGGACGGCCCAAGCCTGGGAGGCTTCGTCTGCCCGGTGACAACAGCTTCTGCGGAGTTTTGGAAAATCGGCCAGCTGCAGCCTGGAGACAAGGTGCACTTTCAGCTGCTGACGATTGAAGAAGCAAACGATCTCCGTCAGGCTCAGGAGCGGTTAATTGAAGGAGTAAGAGCAGGCCAGTCGGTCGAAGCAGCGGTGCTGCCAGATGAAAATGACGTGCTGGATCCGGAATACCCGCTGCTCGTCAATGCACAGGAGGGGCGCCGGTTTCCTATTACCGTCCGGATGAGCGGTGATGAGTATCTGCTGGTGGAATACGGCGAGATGGAACTGGATTTGAAGCTTCGCTTTCAGGTGCAGGTGCTCATGGAAGCAGTGGAAAAAGAGGGAGTGCTGCCAGTTATTGAAATGACTCCGGGAGTTCGCTCTTTGCAGATTCATATTGATCCGCTGCAGATGACGGTCCAGGAGGCCTCACAGCATGTGCTCCGGATTGACGAGGATCTTCCTCCGCTGGAGTCGATTCAGGTGCCTTCACGGATCGTAAAGCTTCCGCTTTCATGGAATGACCCGTCTGTACAGCTTGCCACCGAGCGCTACCAGCAGAACGTACGGCCGGATGCTCCGTGGTGCCCGGACAATCTGGAATTTATCCGGCGCATTAACGGTCTTGAAAGTATTGACGACGTAAAGAAGATTGTATTTGACGCAAACTATCTGGTACTTGGCCTTGGTGATGTGTATCTCGGGGCGCCGCTTGCTACGCCGACAGATCCAAGACACCGGCTTGTGACAACCAAATACAACCCCGCACGGACGTGGACGCCGGAGAATGCAGTCGGTATCGGCGGGGCATATATGTGTGTGTATGGCATGGAAGGCCCGGGCGGGTATCAGTTTGTCGGCCGGACCATCCAGATGTGGAACCGGCTGCAGGCAACGGAAAGCTTTGAGCCCGGAAAACCGTGGCTGCTCCGCTTTTTCGACCAGATTCAGTATTATCCGGTGACGCATGAAGAACTGACGGAACTGCGGGAGGATTTCCTGCGCGGCCGGTTTGAAGCAGATATTACAGAAACAACCTTCGATCTGGGCGAGTACCTGGCATTCCAGGAGTCGATTCAGGAAAGTGCTGCTGCATTTAAAGAAAATCAGCAGGCAGCCTTTCAGGCAGAACGTGAACGCTGGAAAGAGCAGGGTATTGCAGAGCATATCGAGGATGACAGCGGAAATGCTGCGGTGCTTGAAGAAGAGCTGCCCGCAGACGAGACAGCTGTTCGCTGCTCGATGCCGGGAAGTGTATGGAAGGTCGAAGTAACGGAGGGACAGTACGTAAATAAAGGCGATGTGCTGGTCATTGAGGAAAGCATGAAGATGGAATTTCCACAGCAGGCTCCTGAAGAAGGGTACGTAGCTTCCATTCATGTGGAGCCCGGAGACGAAGTGCAGGCAGGGCAGTTAATCGTCGGCCTGCGTGCAGAAAAAGAAAGCGAGGTGTCGGTTACATGACAGAACAATTAAATGTACAGCAGCTGTTAAGAGCTTATCGGAGCCGAAGTATAGAGCCCGAAGAAGTGATAGCCGGCATTCTCGAAAGATCCGGGAAATATCAGCACAAAAACATTTGGGTGCTGCCTCCATCTAAAGAGCGGATTCAGCCTTATATTGACCGGCTGGCTGCCTTTTCACCGGAGGAGCTTCCGCTGTGGGGCGTACCGTTTGCTGTGAAGGATAATATCGACGTAGCGGGATGGCCGACAACAGCTGGCTGTGAAGCATACACCTATACTCCGGAAAAGCACGCGACCGTAGTGAAGCGGCTCGTGGACGCCGGCGCCATTCCGGTTGGGAAAACCAATTTGGACCAGTTTGCGACAGGGCTCGTCGGCACACGAAGTCCCTACGGAGAAACGCACAACGGGCAGAAGGATGAATTGATCAGCGGCGGGTCAAGTGCAGGCTCTGCGGTAGCGGTAGCTTGCGGTCTGGCTGCCTTTTCCCTAGGTACAGATACTGCAGGGTCCGGGCGGGTGCCGGCCGCACTGCATGGGCTGATCGGGTGGAAATCATCCCTTGGCGCCTGGCCGATCGCCGGCGTCGTGCCGGCATGTGAAAGCCTGGACTGTGTGACGGTATTTGCCTGGGGGATAAATGATATTCCTCTTGTAGATCAGGTAGCCCGAGGTGTCGACCTGAATGATCCCTGGTCGAAGCCGTTCGGTCATTTAAAGAAGCAAAAACCGAAAAAATGGCTGCTGCCGGAAGAAGAACCAGAATTTTACGGCCCATATGAGGAGCAGTACCGAAAAGCATGGAAAAAAACAGTGGAGCAGCTTGAAGCAGGAGCAGAGGAAGTAGCCTATATAAATACGTCCATACTAAGCGAAGCGGCATCGGTGCTGTATGACGGTCCCTGGATTGCCGAACGCTGGGCAGGACTTGGCTCATTTGTGAAAAAACACCGCAATGAAGTTTTCCCAGTAACCGAAAAAGTGCTTTCCAAAGGAGAGGGCAGGGCATATGGGGCAGCAGAGCTGTTCGAAGCGATGCACCGGCTGCAGGAAATTAAGCACCGTACCGGGCAGTGGCTCGAAAACAATGTGCTCGTGCTTCCGACATGTGGAGGGACGTGGACAAGAGAACAGGTTCGAAAAGACCCGGTACAGACAAACAGTGACATGGGGAAATATACGAATCACTGCAATCTGCTTGATATGAGTGCGATAGCACTTCCTGGCGGGGAAGCAGCACCGGGGGTACCTTTTGGTGTGACGTTGTTCAGCCGTTCAGACGCAGAAAGTCTGCTCATGGGTGCGGCGGAAAGCTGGCAGCGGACAGAGCTTTCTTTGCCGGAAGAACCAGCCGAAAAGCTGATTGCTGTATGCGGGCTCCATATGAGAGGTTTTCCGCTTGAAAAGCAGATGACAGAGCACCGGGCCGAATTCGTGGAAGAAGCATCGACAGCCCCGAAATATAAACTGATCCGCCTGAATAGCGAACCGGCCAAGCCCGGCTTAATACGGGAGCAGACGGGAGAAGAAATTGAGGTTGAGCTGTGGCGGATGCCGATCGGGGAGGTGGGGAAGTTTGCCGCAAAGATTCCTGCTCCGTTAGGTATCGGCACGGTCAAGCTGAACGATGGACGCAGCGTGATGGGCTTTATTTGCGAAAGCAGTGCCGAAGGAGAAGATATCAGCTCCTTCAAGGGCTGGAAAAACGCAGAGGCGGCTAAATCATCGACGTAAAAAAGCCAATTATGCAAAATGTTTCGCAGGGAGGAGCATATAAATGAAGAACATAGCTGATGAGGATTTGGACCAGATGGAAAAAAATCCTGGAGACACAGCACCGCTCGAAGGGAAGGAACTGGATAAACAGAAAATCAGCCGGGGACAGCTGAGAAAAGGATTGATCAAATCATTCCTGCTGACCTCCATTGCTGTAATTGTTTTCTTTGTTCCGGTGGTAGTGGACGGGGAAACTGATGTCGTTTTCGGCTACTTGTACAACTTTCTTTTGAACCTTTCTGTGCCTTTTAGTTTGTGGCTGTTTACGGTCATGGTGCTTGCCAACGCCGTTACGAGTATTTACGTAAAGCTGTTTCCGGAACGCAGTGGACGGCTGCTGGATTACTACGGGGGCGACACAGGCGTACACATTTTCTTCTACGTGCTGGGTGCAGTCTTTATGTCAGTGTACGCTCTTCACGACAGCTTTGCCGGGTTCACTGGCCCGGTATGGATGGTGGGGCCGGATACAGGCGGCACGATTATCCCGTCGATTGTGCTTACCGTTGGCTGGATCATTCCGCTGGCCGCTGTGTTTATGCCGCTGCTGTTAAATTACGGGGCGCTTGATTTTATCGGTTCGATCCTGGAGCCGGTTATGCGACCACTGTTTAAGGTGCCTGGCAAAAGCACGATAGACGCTATTTCTTCTTTTGTCAGCTCATCTTCTGTTGCTATTTTAATTACAAGCAGTCTGTACCGGATGAATGTTTATACAAAGCGCGAAGCCATAGCAATTGCTACAAGCTTCAGCGCAGTCAGTGTCGGATTTGCAGTGCTTGTCATTAACACAGCAGAGTTAAGCCAGGATTTTCTGCAGGTGTACTTTTCCGGTATGCTGATTGCGTTTATTATTTCCTTCTTTATGATTCGGATCCCGCCCCTGTCGAAGCAGCCCGACGTTTATTTTGACGGACGGGAGCAGACTGAAGAAGAAAGACAGGGTGAGGCGCAGTTTGAGTTTGGCATTATTCCTCGCGGCTTTCAGCGCGCTGCCAAAAGGGCTGAAACAGCCCGGCCGCTTGGCTCAGAAGTGAAGACGAGTGTAGCGGGAGCACTTGGTGTGCTTCCGAGGGTGGTGGCCATGCTTGCTTCTATCGGTATCACCGGCCTGATCGTTGCTGAGTATACTCCGTTGTTTAACTGGCTCGGCATGCCGTTCATTCCACTTTTAAATATTCTCGGTGTGCCTAATGCGGCAATGATCGCCCCGTCGATCCCCGTGGGTATTGCTGAAATGTTTCTGCCGGTTCTTTTAATTGCAGGAGATCTGGCGGCACTCGAAGCAGGGGCGATTTATTTTGTAACGACGCTCTCGTTAGTACAGATCGTGTTCTTTTCTGAATCCATTGTTGTCATTAAAGCAACGAGAATGCCGGTAAAGCTCTGGGAACTGGTTGTCTGCTTCTTTCAGCGCACCTTAATCGCCATCCCCATTATTGCTTTGTTTATGCATATGATGTACTGATCAAAAAAGACGCCTTTTGCGGGCGTCTTTTCGCTTGCACTCACGTTATTGAAAAATAGCGGTGTACTGAAAGCCGAGCCGTTTGTAGTTCTGCCTTCGGTACATGTCACGCGGGGTATCCTCCTGGTCTGCGACGAGAAAGATCGCTTTATCCGGAAAAAGGTTCATGGCAAACTGCTGAAGGGCGTGGCCGATGCCTTTTCGCTGCAGTTCATCGTGTACAAACAGGTTATCCATTTCTACAGCATGGTCGCCGGCAATCAGTTCCACAAAGCCGGCAGGTCGTCCGTGGTGGTAGGCGATCAGCTGAATAAACGAAGCATCATAAAACTGCTGTTCGAGCATGTGCTGTTTCTGGGCCGCATACGCTTCGCCGAGAGGGAGGTCCTGCTCAAGCTGCATCGCGAGAAAAGCGGGCAGGTTTTCAACATCGACGCGCTGGATATCGCATCCTTCAGGGTCTTTTTTTCGCGGAAAGTCATCCGGCCGGATGGCGTACAGCTCCATGACGCTCACATCATACAGGGTGCTGTGCAGATACTGATTTAATGCCAGTGGGAGCTCTGTATTCGGCGGAAAATGAAATTTCAAATGCTTTTGGCCCCGGGCTCTGTGAAAATCGCGTAAGTAAGCTTCGATTTCCTGGAAGTAATCAGGAGCCGGCATCTGTTTAAATGAAATAAAATTGCTGTCGAAATGATCCTTCCATTCCATGGAATGGTAGTGCCGGTAATCGCGGTGGTTTTCGATGAGCGACCCCGGAGTATGCACATGGTGAAACGTAATGGGAATCACGGATATCAGGCCTTTCAGTGGTGTAATAAAGAAATGTTATTTTACGGGAGCTGTTACGATAATAATTGTACTTTTGTCTTTTTCAAAATTCCAGTCGATAAAAATATCTTCCACTTTCGCACCTAAAAGGCCGGTAAAAAAATCCTCCTCCATGAATATTTCCTTTTCGAGCTCGCGTTTGGCAATTTTTAAAACGTCCTCGTATCTAAGGACAATCAGCCTTTTTCAATGGGTACGAGTATGCCGGTCCGTACAATCAGTATCGCCCGGTTGTTCACCTGTACCGCGATGCTCCTCGATGGAAGACATGAATTCGCGAAGGAAAACAATGGCATAGGTTCCCCAGGTTCACATAGGCCGCCTGGGGCCCTTTTCCAAAAGAATCCCTGAGAAGACGTCCAACGTAGCTCGCAATATCCTTTTGTTTCGCTTGAATATCAATCACTGGAATTCCCCTTTATTGTTAATATTTTATAATATATATAATAAAAAAGGTAGATATTTCATTATTTATATGATAATTTAAATATATTGATCATAAGATTGTTGGAAATAATGCCGACGTTTCGTGACTTTTTCTTAAGTATCAGCAGTAATATAAAATGCCAGTATCATCGGCCGTATGAGAAAAGACAGAGTGCTTTTTCTTCACAGCCAGTATCAAGAGCTTTCTTGGTGCTGGCTTTTTAGTCCACTAACCTCTGGAGGAGATGGGTAATATGGAGCTTCGATACGCGTACTGGTGCGATAGAAAATTAAGTGAAGTCATTGTCGGAAGGGAAACGGATTTGGATTATTTAAAGAAAAAGGGATACATGATTTATTTCTGTCGTGACAATGCTGAACTGTACAATGCCGTAAAAAGCTACCGGATGCAGGAGTGGATCATCACCATAGTATCTGAATTACCTGAATTTTCCGAACTTCTCCATCATGAATACACACGGGAAAATATGCATGTGTAATGCATTATTCCACCCAGTCACTATAACATACAAGCAGAACACAGAGCATTCCAGACCCTACGTGAACCTGGCACAAAGGCCGGCAAGGGCATAGAAATGCTGTCGGATCAAAGGTTCAAGTGACCGGTTATACAGGCTCGCTGCCGGATGATACAGCGGGAAAATCATATAGTGCTCCCGGCTCCATATGTACTCCTCCGCTGTAGCGTTCATCTGCCGAATAGGGGACATGAAGTATTTGCCGGCCGTATCAGGCATGCGCGGTGAACGCCCGAACAGCCGCCAGTACGGGGTGCGCCCCATCGGACACAGAATCTTCGGCGAAGCCGAGCGGATCTCCCAATCGAGAAGCGGGGCATGGGCCATAATTTCCTTTTGGTTCGGTGTGCGGTTATATTTGCGCGGGGCACCGGACGGCGTTTTGCCCCAACGGTACGGACGGCTTTTAATCGTGCGGGTGACGTAAATGCCCTCCAACGGAAATGGCAGAGCCTCCAAATAGGACAGAAACTGCCTCCCGGCGCGTCCGTCGTAAGGGCCGCCGCCTGTAATTTCCGTTTCACCCGGAGCCTCGCCGATCATCATGACGACAGGATCGACCGGGTTTGGCCCGTTAAGAAAACCTTCACACCGATGTCCCTCCATTCTTTTTTTCGCTTCTTTCACTGCGGCTTCTGGCAGCATATGTATTCCCTCCTGCATACGTCCTGACTTTTCTATACCCGGGCGCGAAATATTCCATACTTGTGATAGGATATATGAAGGAGGTGGGGCGCGTGCAGCAGAAGCACATTATGTGGTTTGACATTATATTTTACGTCGTGTTTCCAATCTTTATCTGGAACATGGCGCGGGATTATACAGGTGATTATATAGCGATGCTTATATCCTCGGTACCGGGGATTATTTATACAGTGTACCGCTTCGTACTGCTGAAAAAGGTGAATACGTTCGGGATCTATATGATCGCTACCCTGATTATCGGCACCGTCCTCGATCTTATTGCCGGCGGCGGATTGCAGCTTTTGTGGAATAATATTTACTACGATTTTGTTATGGGTGCGTTTTTTATTTTAACCGTCATTTTCATGCGGCCGATCTGGCTCTTTTTCACCGTTGATTTTATGGAGCTGCAGGGCGGGGACCGCCAGCAGCTGAAAAAGCAGTTTTACGTGCGCAAATACTTATGGGTGTTTCAGGCGATCACGCTGTTTTTTGCCCTTCGGGAATTTATTCTCGCGTTCGTTAAAATCTGGCTTGTGCAAAGCTATGGCGTGGAAGCCTTCGACGAAGGTATTATTCTGCGGCAGGTGCTTTCGTGGACCATGAGCTTTATCGCGGTTGTCGGGTTTATCTTTATTGCCAAATGGCTGCATGAAGACGGTATCGACGCCGGGGAAATCACCAACAGCGGTCAAAATGCCGAAAACGAAGAGCAGGACGGAGAAAAAGAGGAAGAAACGCTGGAAAACGAGCGGAAAAAAACATCTGATCAACGAACGTAAACAAAAAGCAGCCGGCGCCGGCTGCTTTTTTAGGTTGTTGGGAGGCGGATGGGGAATGGAAACGGGTGGAAATGACAGCCGGAAATCGGTAAAATAGCAGGGACATGTTTGTTTTTTACAGAAAGCGGGCTGCATACATATGGATGAGTTTTCATTATCGGTATTATTGTTTTTAGTTTTGATCGGTTTTCTCGCCGCATTTGTGGATGCGGTAGTCGGCGGGGGCGGGCTGATTGCCATGCCGGCGCTTCTGTTTACGGGTATGTCGCCGCAGACGGCGCTTGGAACGAATAAGCTTGCAGGCACGATGGGCTCCGGGACGAGTATGATTTCGTTTCTCCGGCACGGCCAGATTAATAAGCGCCTCGTGTTTACGCTTTTCCCCCTGGCGTTTGTGGGTTCGGTCCTGGGTGTAATCGTCGTGCAGCGGATCCCGCCCGATATTCTGGAGCCGATCATTTTAATTCTGCTTGTCGTGGTGACGATCTATACGCTTGTGAACAAAAATCTGGGCAGCCTGTCCACGTTTCAGAGCATCACTCGGAAGGTGTGGATCGTTGGTGCGCTTGTTGCTGTGATCCTCGGATTTTATGACGGCTTTCTCGGACCGGGGACGGGCTCGTTTTTGCTGTTTGCCTTTATTTTTCTTGGCTTCAACTTTGTCGAAGCTGCCGGAAACGCCAAGGTGCTGAATTTTGCAAGTAACATTGGCGGGCTGCTCGCGTTTATCTGGTTTGATTCGATTCATTATGCGTACGGTCTGCCGATGGGGGCTGCGATGATTGCCGGTGCATACGTCGGCGCAAATGTCGCCATTAAAAAAGGCTCGGCCTACGTGAAGATGCTGTTTATCATCGTAACCATCGCTTTAATCGCTAAAAACGCCTGGGATTATTTAATGTAAGAAGTCTTCAAAAGAAGGCTTTTTTATTTTTCTTAAATTTTTTTAAATAAAAGTGATCCAATCAAAAACTTCGTGCGTAAACTGAGTAGTTCTTGCAAAAAAGCATCATGCAGGTAAAGAAGGCAGGCGGTATGAAGCATTGGATAGTAACGGTGCTTACAGCTGCTGTGATATCTATCGCCATTGGCTTCGGTGTCTACGCCCTCCTTCCTGTATTTTCTCCGCCGCCGGAAACGGAAGTACTTTCGGGGGAACCGGCGGGAGAGGAAAAAGCTTCAGAAACAGATACGACCGCTCCGGCAGAAAAAGAAAGCGTGACCGGGGTGGAGGAAGTGGCTGCTTCTGCAGAAAAAGAGGATATATCGCTCTCTGACCCTGAAGAGTTATCTGTTCCATCCATCGATGTCTCGGCTCCCTTAGAGCCGGTAGGGGTTTTGGACAATGGACAGATGGGCGTACCCTCGAGCGAAAAAGGAGTAGCCTGGTTCGAGCCGGGTCCGGAGCCGGGAGAGAAAGGCAATGCCGTGATGGCAGGCCACGTAGATAGCATTGACGGACCTTCTGTATTTTTCTGATCACCTGCACCGGCACGTTCGAACAGGAACATGGGACGCATGATGAACGGCTCGTCATTTATACGAAGCTTACAGAAGAAAGTGAACAGAGGCTTTTGGCAGCAGATTAACACATCGATGGATATAAAGGAGAGCGATTGAGCAACCGGGGCCTCAATCGCTCTCCTTTTATTTATGTTTTCCCGACTGTGTTTGGGTTTGCCCTCCATCTCCGGTACAATGGAAAAAGCAGTGTGAACAAACAGGAGGGGACCGAAATGAAAATAGTTGTATTTGGCGCGACCGGAAACACCGGAAAACGGTTTGTCCGCAAAGCATTAAAAGAGGGCAGTGAAGTAGTAGTATACGCCCGGCAGCCGGAAAAATTATTGATTGATAATGAAAATTTAACTGTTCATGAAGGAAAAATTACGAATTATCAAAACGTCTACGACTCCCTGAAGGGCGCCGATGCGGTAGTCAGCCTGCTCGGCCGCAAGGAAGCAGCGAAGGGCACACCGCTCAGCACAGGAATGTCCCACATTGTAAACGCGATGCAGGAGCGGGGCATCAGCCGTCTTGTGGCTGTGACGAGCTCGGATGTAAAAACCCCACAGGACGGCACGTCCAAGCGGTTCAGTCTGCTTACCACGGGCTGGAAAGTGGCGAAGTTTAAAGGCTCGAATGAAAATGCGAATGCCGCTGATATTATCCGCCAGTCAAATCTGGACTGGACGCTCGTCCGGGTGCCGGTGCTTTCCGATAAGCCTTCCGGCGAAAACGCGCCGACCGCAGGCTATCCCGGCCGGCATGACCTGAAAAACACTCTCTACCGCCAGACACTGGTGGATTTTCTGTACGAACAGCTTGAAACGAGTGACTTCTCCAGGGAAGCTCCTGTATTGAGCAACTAAATACGATAAAAAGCAGGACCGAAAATTTTCGGTCCTGCTTTTTTTATTCTGTATTAGTCCTGCCACACATCTTTTGCGATGGTGACAACGTGCTCGAGCTTTTTCCACTGTTCGTCCTCGGTCAGAACATTGCCTTCCTCGGTCGAAGCGAACCCGCACTGCGGGCTCAGGCAGAGCTGCTCAAGCGGCACATATTCGGACGCTTCCATGATTCTTGATTTTACATCCTCCGCGTTTTCAAGCTCTCCGCTTTTGGAGGTGATCAGGCCGAGCACGACCTGCACATCCTCGCGGTTAATGAAACGGAGCGGTTTGAAATCGCCGGCCCGGTCGCTGTCATACTCAAGGAAAAAGCCGTCTACATTGACGCTGCCAAATAAAATATCAGCTACAGGCTCGTAGCCGCCGGAAGAGATCCATGTAGAGCGGAAGTTACCGCGGCAGATGTGCATCGTAATTGTCATATCCTCCGGCTTGTAGGCGACGGCTTCATTGACCGCCCGGGCATGGCGTTCCACCAGGGAACGATGGTCGATGCCCTCCTGATTCATACGCTCCACCTGTTCCTCGGAGCACAAATACGCCCAGGACGTGTCGTCGAGCTGCAGGTAGCGGCAGCCGGCGTCATAAAACGCCTGAATCGCTTTTTGATACGTCTTCGCCAGGTCGTCGATCATGTCTCCCGGCCCGTTGTAAAGATCGGTCTCAATCTCGCTTCGAAGGTGCAGCATGTTCGGGCTTGGTATCGTAAACTTTGCTTCGGTGCTGCCGGTGACCTGATGAAGGTAACGGAAATCCTCCAGCATCGGGTGCTTATCGCTGAAGTCAATTTTTCCGGTCACCTTGATGCCGCGGGCCTTCGTCTGTACGCCTTCAAACTGGATGCCGGAGTCTTTATCGTAGGCCTCCACACCAATTAAATCTTCAAGAAAATCAAAATGCCACCAGGCACGGCGAAATTCGCCGTCTGTGACAGCCTGAAGCCCCGTTTCTTCTTGCTTTTGAACGATGCGCTCGATTTCCTTATCCTCTACACGGCGCAGCTCGTCCGCAGAAATGGCTCCATTCGCGTAGCGTTCACGTGCTTCTTTGATAGCGACAGTACGCAAAAGGCTTCCTACCTGATCTGCCCGGTAGGGAGCTTTTGTCCGCCAGGATGCTGATTGTGCCATACTCTCTCTCCTTTAAAAACCATTAGTGAAATATCTTGAAGCTTATCAAAATTTTGAATAGAAGTAAATTGCTTCAGAGGGAGACGAGCCTTGAAATAACATATAAAAACAGTAAAAACAGAAGAAATAGGGCGATGCTTCCGGCAATCAGGGAATAGAGGAAGCGTTTTTTATTTTTCACTTCGGTATAAACGATGAAATACCTCAAGCCTGCGACTGTGAGACCGACTGGAACGATTAAAACGAGCGGATGAGTGACATAGGCAAGAAGCTCGCTGGAGGTAAAAAATAGCCTGATGGTCAGCAGCGCGGCATAGACAGCCAGAACAGCGAGAGCAGAATTGATATAGGTATGAGCACGTGTCGGCAAGCAAAAACATCCTTTTATATATATTTACTTTTATTCTTATCATAAACCCAGGTCTTTGTTAACGGGCAATGTAAAAAAAGCCCGTGCTGCTCGAAAAGCACGGGCTTTCGTCTGCTATAGAGGGATAACGTAGAAAAACACGGCAGAGAAATGGGCGGCGGAGCCGGCGAGAACAAAAAAGTGCCAGACGGCGTGATGGTAGGGAAAGCTCCGCCACATGTAAAAAATAGTGCCGGCGGTGTACAATACGCCTCCAATAACGAGCAGCACCAGGCCGCCGTAGGGAAGCGCGCTCACGAGCGCCGGCCAGGCGATAATAATGATCCACCCCATACCGATGTAAAAAACAGTCGACAGAATACGAAACCGCTTGGTGAAGAAGGCTTTAAAAATAATACCGATAAATGCAATGCCCCATACAACGCCGAACAAGACCCAGCTTAAGGTGCCGTGGAGTGCATGAAACAAAAACGGGGTATAGGTGCCTGCAATAAATAAGTAAATGGCAGAGTGATCTAAGACTTCAAACAAATCCTTGAGTCTGCCCGGGGGAAAGCTGTGAAGAAGGGTGGAGCATACGTAGGAGAGAAGCATAGATGTGCCGAAAATAGAAACGCTTACCACATGGAGGGCTGAAGCGTTCATGGAAGCGAAAACGATCATAATAATAAGCGCAGCAGCGCTCAGCAGAGCACCGATGCCGTGCGTGACTGCGTTAGCGAATTCCTCCCGTTTAGTAAACGTGTGGGTTTGGTCCTGCATACGCCGCCTTCTTTCATTGAGAATAGTTTCTTCATTATAACTCATTTTCAGCAGAGTTTCGAACAGGTATAAATGGCTGTGGATTTGTTTGCCGGATAGAACGGGGCGGGTATGAGAATTCAGAACGGCTTTAACCAAGTGAGGAAAGAAGGGACCATAATGAAAGCAATAGGGTTTAAAAAACATCTTCCCATTGAAGAAGAAGCAAGCTTTGAAATGTTTGAAGTGTCAAAACCGGAACCGAAGGGCCGGGATCTGCTGGTGCGTGTCCAGGCGGTTTCCGTAAATCCGGTGGATACAAAAATCCGCGGAGGAAATGAAGGAAAGGAAGAAGCAGAGCCGCAGATTCTCGGGTTTGACGCAGCCGGTGTCGTAGAATCGGTGGGCGAAGAGGCGTCGCTGTTTCAGCCCGGCGATGAAGTGTATTACGCCGGAAGCAATCAGCGGTCCGGCTCCAACCAGGAGTATCACCTGGTAGATGAGCGGGTAGTGGGCAGACGACCTGCGCAGCTGTCTATGGCCGAAAGTGCTGCAATGCCTTTAACTGCTATTACGGCGTACGAAGCGTTGTTCGACCGGATCGGAATTGTACCGGAACGGGATCGCGGAGCGTCTGTACTCGTGTTAAACGGCGCCGGCGGCGTGGGCTCCATTGCGATTCAGCTCGCCAAATGGGCCGGTCTTGATGTAGTCGCTACTGCTTCACGTGAAGAAACCACTGCCTGGTGCGAACAGATGGGGGCAGACAAAGTGATTAACCATCACCAGCCTCTGTTCAAGCAGCTCCAGGAGGCAGGATATGACGGGGTCGACTATATTCTCTGTTTCACCGATACGGCTCAGCACTGGACGGGGATGGCCGAGTGCATCCGTCCGCAGGGAACCATCTGTTCCATTGTGGAAACAGAAGAGCCGCTTCCGCTTACCGACCTGCAGGCAAAAAGTGCCGCCTTTATGTGGGAGTTTATGTTCACGCGTCCGATGTACCAGACGGAGGATATGATCCGGCAGCACGTCATTCTGGGTGAACTGGCTGACCTGTTTGATCAGGGAACGATCAAGCCGACGCTCACCAAAACACTGACACCACTGAACGCCGAACAGATGAAAGAAGCGCACCAGCGGGTGGAGGCTGGTAAAGCGATCGGTAAAATTGTTCTTGAACACTGGGAGTAAATGAAAACGCACCGCAGCCTATCCGGCTGCGGTGCTCTTTTTTGAGATTAGGAGGCGACTCCGAGAGGGGAGAAGATTACATAAAGAATACCGATGCCGATAACGAGGCCGGCGGCAGCCGGCTTGGCATATTTCCACGGCACCATATCTACGGGCGCTTCGTTTTTGAATTCGAAAGGCTCCTCCATCGGTTTGAATTTCCCGGCAACGAGCATTACAATAACGCTGAGTGGAAACAGCACACTCAGTACATAAAGGAAGTTGAGCTCTCCGATAAAGATTTTACTTGCGCCGTACAAAATGATGTGTACCGGTACAGCCACCTTTGCGGCAAACGGTGATACGTTTTTTGTATAAAAGCCGACAACCATAATGGCGAGCACCGGAATGTTGAAGAACCCGAACATTTCCTGCAGATAATTGTACAGCCCTGACGGGGCAAACAAAATAAAGGGAGAGATAAAAATGGAGACAATAGCGACAACCATTGCAAACCGCTGGCCGGAACGAACGAGGGCTGCTTCATCGGCATCCGGATGAAACAACGGTTTATATAAATCAAGCGTAAACAGCGTAATGACGCTGTTGATGCCTCCGTTAAATGAACTCAGGACAGCTCCGAACAAAATAGCTGCGAACACGCCGGTCAGTACTGGCGGCAGCAAGTCGGTCACGAGCGTCGGATAGGCGGCGTCTCCATTCGCGAGGCTGCTGCCATACAAATGATAGGCGATGACGCCAGGAAGTACGAGGTAAAAGGCACCGAACAATTTAAATAAGGCAGTAATCATGACACCCTTCTGGCCTTCTTTTAAATTACGTGCTGCAAGTGGACGCTGAACGATGGCCTGATTGATACAAAAATAAAAAAGGTTATTAAACAAAAGCCCCATAAATATTGTCGGCCACGGCACCTGTGCGTCGTTGCTGCCGTCGATGGCGTTTAATTTATCTGTATGCTCCGAGGTGAGCGTCCCAACCCCGTTAAACATATTGCCATTGCCAAGCGCCATGAGCCCGAGCACGAGAATAAGGATACCGCCGGCAATTAATCCGACGCCGTACAGTGAATCAGCGGAGGCAATAGCCTTCAGACCGCCGAACACAATATAAAGCATGCCGACAAGCCCGATGCCGGCAGAAACGATTAAAACGGTGAAAAACTGGCTCGTGCCGAGCACGCCTGAAATATCAAATATTTGGTCAAGCACGAGGGAGCCGGAATAAAGCACGGTCGGCAGGAACGAGGAGGCAAATCCGAGCAGCATAAGTAATGAAACGATCTGCCTCGTCCGCTGATCATAGCGTTTTTCAAGAAATTCGGTAACGGTAGTTACTCCCGCCCGTAAGTATTTAGGTAAAAACATAAATGCCATAAAAATGAGCGCTACTGGTGTAGTAACCTCCCAGGCCATCGAAGCCATCGAGCCAGTGTACGTCTCTGCCCGCTAAGTCCAACAAGCTGCTCGGTGGAGAGATTGGCAAGCAGGGTGGACGAACCGATGGTGAGCGCCATCAGACTGCGGCCGCCGAGAAAATAGCCCTCCTGGCTCTGCATGTTAATGCTTTTCGTCCGGTAGGCGGCGTAGCCGGCAATAGCGATAGTGATAAGTATGAATGTAAAAAGTGAAAACATGATGTCCCTTCTTTCCTGCTGTGTGAGTTTATCGAAACGTTTTGAATAGTGCGGACGAAAAAAGGTTTACCCCTGCTAATTTCTGCGCAAACCCCTGATAACAGGCAATTGTATAAAAAACATCATAAAGATGAATGCATAAAATAAATAAAAATATTGATAAAAAGGAAATGATAACCCTTACATGATAAAAATCAAAAAATCAACAGAAAAAATGTGACAATTATGTGTCGTAAGCGTTTTACAGTCTAGACGCATGAAAGTCCAGCCTATAGAATAAGAACTCGTTGTGGGAGAAACAGAGTGAAAAATTCATTAATCAATATATCAAGGAGGGATAACAATGATCGTACGCAATGGCCAAACGTTCCGCCCAATGGTGATGATTGCCATGTTTATGATTTCTACGTTCGCTATCGGTACTACTGAATATGTCGCCATGGGGATTTTGTCGAATGTGTCTGACTCCTTTGGCATCACGATTTCTGCCGCGGGTCTGATTGTCAGCATGTATGCGCTCGGCGTCGCCGTGCTCTCGCCAATTGCCATATCTCTTCTGGTGAAGTTTCCAAGGAAGTATGTATTAATTGGATTGATGCTGTTATTTATCGGTTCAAGCGTGGCCAGCGCCCTGGCACCAAACTATACGGTTCTGCTGTGTGCACGCGTCTTCTCTGCGCTGATGCACGGGCCGTTCTTTGCCATTGCGATGGTTATGGCAAGTGAAGTTGTCCCTCCATCGAAAAAATCCGGAGCGGTGGCTGCCATTAATGGCGGACTGACGATTTCCTTAATGATTGGTGTACCGTTCGGTGCATATATCGGAGATTTATTTGACTGGCGCATAGTGTTTGCTGGTATTGCCGGACTCGGCGTGATAAGCCTGCTCGGAATTATCTTTTATGTACCAAACATGAATGCTGAAGAACCGACATCGATGAGAAAAGAGCTTGGTGTTTTCAAAAGAAAGCAGGTGTTGTTTGCACTCGCTATTACAGTATTCGGCTATTCAGGTGTTTTCACCGCCTATACGTATATTGAGCCCCTGCTTCAGGATATAACAGGCTTTGGTCCGGCAGGTATAACGCTTTCCCTATTTTTATTCGGGGTCGGAGGCGTTCTGGGCAATATGCTTTCGGGACGTCTGAATGCAGAGTCCCTGCTGAAGCCGCTGATGGTTGTGATGGCTTCGCTGACCGTGATTCTGTCGACGCTCACCTTAACGAGTACCATTCCCTGGCTTGCGCCGGTATCGGTGCTTCTGCTGGGGATGGGAGCCTTTGGTACAGTACCAATTCTGCAGACAACGGTCATCCGGGCAGCAGAGGGGGCGCCTTCGATTGCAAGTGCGTCCGCGGTCTCTGCCTTTAACCTGGCGAACGCCTTTGGCGCCTGGGTTGGTGGTGTTGTGATCAGTCTCGGTTTGAGCCTGCCGATGATCGGCATGGCCGGTGCTGTCATTACGCTATTAGGTCTGATGCTTTCGTGGATCTCCTTCCGTTCAAGCGAAAAAGAATCCCAGGAAAGCAGCCAGGGAGTACCGGCAGCAGATTCTTATTAGAAAAACTAAAAATCCGCACGCTCAATTTTCGAGCGTGCGGATTTTTTTGTTTAAAGATTGGCGGCAATATCGGCAGCGTATTGGAAAGATTTCTTTTTTGCTTCAAAATCATAAATGTTGGTAATACCCATCAGTTCATCGAGCCCGAGCTTATCCCGCAGTTCACGCAGCTGTTTTTGCACAGCAGCCGGGGAGCCGACAACAGCGCGCCGCCGATTCTCCTGCACTTTTTCCCATTCTTCCTGGGTCCAGGAGCCGGGGTCTATACTCTCCGGGGCGGGCACTTTTGTATTTGTCCCCTTTTCGACATTTAAAAGCCACTGGTCCTGGCTTAGCGCCAGGTGCTCAGCCTCTTCATCGTTAGCCGCGCAGACAATAAATACACAGGCAGCGGTCACCGGCCGGGGCTGTCGGGCGCTTGGGACAAAAGAAGCGTGATATTTACGGACCGCCTCCACGCCCTGGTCCGGGCTGATAAACTGACCGAACATGAAGCCGGTACTTTGTTTTCCGGCGTCCCTGGCGCCGCGCTCGGACAAACCGAGTACCCAGGTTTCCGGCAGGGAGCTGCTCATTGGGGAGGCTTTAATCGAAGCATAAGGGTGATCCCCGGGAAGGGAGCGGTCAATAAACCCCTGGACCTCCTGAAGAAGGCGGGGGAAGGCGGAAAGGCTTTTTTTATTGCCATCTGTCAGGGCTTCCCGGATGGTGTTGCCCCCGCCGGGAGATCTTCCGATACCAAGGTCGATCCGTCCGGGGAATAATGCTTCAAGCACTTTAAAGTTTTCTGCTACTTTGTACGGGCTGTACTGCGGAAGTAAAACGCCTCCCGAGCCTATACGGATGGTTGCAGTGACACTAGCGAGATGCGACATCAGAATTTCCGGCGATGAGCCGGCCAGGCCGCTGGTGCTATGGTGCTCGGCTACCCAAAAGCGGTGAAATCCCCACTTCTCCGCCATTTGAACGAGCTCACGGGTATGCTCGAAGGCTTTTTCGGGGGTCTCGCCTTCTGCAATCGGTGATTGATCAAGAATACTGATATTCATCTGCGTTCCTCCAGCTAAACAGAATGCTTTTCTATGCTAGTCCAGTGTAAAAGAAAAACGAAAAAATCTACAGTAAATGAAATGGGGAAGACCAATGAACACAGAACCGGTCCGTCGTTGGATTCAACAGGTATACGGTATAGAAGCAGCTTCGCCCGGGCAACGAAGAGCCAGGCGCTATAGTGTAAGGGATACAGAAGGATTGGAGTGGGAGCTTGTGACCGGTGAGCTTGTGCTTCCGGAAAACGATACGGTCCGGTGGCTTGAAGCTGACAATAATATAAGCATCAAACAGACAAGAAAGGGAGATAAACTGGCGGATGCCGGGGAGGCTGGCTGGGCCTATATGTATCAGAAGAAGCCGTTAAGCCGTGGACAAGCTGGTAAGGAAGAAGCACATTACCGGCAGCTTGGCGCCTGTCTGGCAGAAAAGCACTGCAGCTGGCCTGAGAAACTGTCGCTAAAAGATAAAGACAGCGTTTTGCTGGCGGAGCAGACTATAAAGGCAGAATACCGGCAAATGGAGCTGCTGCTTCCAAAAGGCCAGACGATGATCCGGCAAAGCATCGATGCACTGTTTCCTGTGATCGAGCGTGCAGCCCTTCAGTCGGAGGACATAGGTTTTGTTTTCAGAGAAATAAATAGGGATCAGGAAAATGCAGGGGGCGGAGTTTTGTGTCCAGGAGCGATGCCGGGGGTTCATGTAAGCATATATGATCTTGCTGCGCTGCTGCGGGACATTCTGCTTTCCTTTTCCGGCGAACAGGACTATCACCCCTTTGCCCGAATGGTTTTTAATGAGCTGCTCGCTGGCTATGATAGCGTACGAAGCATACCGCTTTCTTCGCTGCAGCAGTTTGCGAATATTCTGGAATGGCACGACCTGTATCAGTATGCCCTCCTCTGGCGAAGAGATGTCACGGGGGCAGAGGCGGCAGTCAGAGTAAGGGAGCAGATCCGGCTTGAGCACCGGCTGCCGTTGCTAGAAATTTAAAGGCGGGAATTACTTCAGGGGGATCATCGTAAAAATTTCACCGCTTTCAAAAATGCGGATCACTTCATCAAGCCATTCGTAATAGCTCAGGGCGTAATTGATTTTTTCAAGATTGTGCTGAAGCTCTTCGATAAGGAGCGGATCCTCCGCTTCCTCTAAGCAGGATTCAAACTCCTCTTTGGCGCGGCGGGCTGCATTTTGATTATTATCCGAGGCCTCTCTCCAGCGGTTTACAAAAACAGAGGTAAATGATTGATACCAGTCGTCGTTGGATTGGTACAGATCCTTGCGTACTCCCTTTTCCCATACCCGTTCGACCATGCCTGCATCCATGAGGGCCCGTATACCGGTACTCATACTCATTTTACTCATGCCCAGTGCCTCGCTCATATCGTCGAGTGTCATGGGGCGTTCGGCAAACAACATGGTGCCGTACAGGCGTCCGTTTGTATCGGAAACACCATACAGGCCCATGTTCTGGGCAATCGTGGAAATGAACTGATTTTTTGCTTCATCCAGCTTATTCTGAATATGCTGCTGCTCCCTTTCCATCCGGAACCCCCTTTTTGCATGTATGCTTAAAGTTTAGCAAATTGCTGTAAAATAAAAAAATTGAATATTCGGTCGTTAACTCTTCTAATCAGTAGATAATGATAGATACAAGTATATAACGTATGTACAGTATATACTTTATGCTCAAAACGGCCTAAAATGGCGTGATAAAAGTTTTGTAACTTTTATCCTAATAATATATAGTAAAAGAGTGATAATCAATTTAGACAGAGACATAGTAAATGAGGTGTAAAACGTTGGCGAAGATACAAGTGGAGAACTTAACCAAGGTCTTCGGCAAACGCCCGGGCCGTGCAATTAAACTGCTGGAACAGGGGAAATCGAAAGACGAAATCCTGGAAGAAACCGGCTGCACGGTTGGCGTGAACCGGAGCAACTTTTCGGTGGAGGCCGGAGAAATATTTGTGATCATGGGACTTTCCGGAAGCGGAAAATCTACGCTTGTGAGACTTTTGAACCGGTTAATTGATCCGACCGAAGGAAGTGTCTGGGTGGACGGTGATGATCTAGCCCGTATGGACGACAAAGGGTTGAGAGCGGTGCGCAGGGAAAAAATGAGCATGGTTTTCCAACAATTCGGACTATTTCCGTTCCGGACGATTCTCGATAATGTAGCTTATGGCCTGGAAATTCAGGGACTCGAGGAGCAGGAGAAAAAGAAAAAAGCAGATGAAGCTCTGCAGCTGGTAGGTCTCGGCGGCTACGGCAATATGTACCCGGACGAATTGTCCGGCGGGATGCAGCAGCGCGTAGGTTTGGCAAGAGCTTTGGCAGCGGATACCGACATTCTGCTGATGGATGAAGCCTTCTCGGCACTCGACCCTCTGATCCGGAAGGAAATGCAGGATGAGCTGCTCGAGCTGCAGGGCCGGATGAAAAAAACGATCGTGTTTATTACCCACGATCTGGACGAAGCACTGCGGCTCGGGGACCGGATTACGATCATGAAAGACGGGCGGGTGGTCCAGATCGGTACACCGGAGGACATTCTTCAGAACCCGGCTGATGACTACGTGGCCAAATTCGTGGAAGACGTAGACCGCTCCAAGGTATTTACCGCAGAAGCTGTCATGAAACGGCCGGAAGTACTTACGATCGATAAAGACGGGCCACGGGTGGCACTGCAGCGCATGAAAAAAGAAGGCATTTCGAGCCTGTATGTAACGAATAAAGACCGCACGCTGCTCGGAATTGTCCATGCCGATGAAGTATCGGAGCTGGTGGAACAGGGTTCTGAAGATGTGCGAAGCATTCTGCATGAAGACGTGCCTACGGTACAAAGGGATACGGTAGTCAAGGAAATGATCGAGCTGCTTACATACAAAAACACACCAGTAGCCGTCGTTGATGAAAATAACAAGATAATAGGCATAGTTGTAAGAGGCTCTGTCATGGCGCTGCTTTCCGGTAAGGAGGTGTCGGCCGTTGAGTAACATGACGCCGCTGCCGGTTGCTGCATGGATTGATGCGTTTGTCGAATGGCTGACCCAGGCCGAATTTATCTTCGGTCCTCTCACCGATTTTATTGGCTATCTAATCAGCGGATTTGAATGGTTTTTCGGCATCTTTCCGCCGTGGCTGCTGCTACTGATTATGGTGGGGTTAACGTTCTGGTTTGCCGGAAGAAAAATCGGACTTACCGTGTTTGTCCTGCTCGGACTGCTGCTCATCTGGAACCTGGGCTACTGGGAGGACATGGTGCTGACGCTTGCGATTGTGCTGACCGCCGGAGTGATTTCCATTGTTATCGGGGTGCCGGTTGGCATCTGGATGTCCAGGAGCTCCGCAGTTGAGGGCACGATCAAACCGGTGCTCGACTTTATGCAGACGATGCCTGCCTTTGTGTACCTGATCCCGGCCGTTGCTTTTTTCGGCATCGGGATGGTGCCGGGCGTCGTCGCCTCGGTTATTTTTGCGATGCCGCCGACGATCCGCTTTACGAATCTCGGGATCCGGCAGGTGCCGACGGAAATTATCGAAGCGTCAGAGGCGTTCGGGTCGACGGGCAACCAGAAGCTGTTTAAGGTGCAGCTGCCGATGGCAAAAACGACAATCATGGCCGGGATTAACCAGACGATCATGCTGGCGCTGTCGATGGTCGTTATTGCCTCGATGATCGGGGCGGACGGCCTCGGGACGGCGGTGTACTTTGCGGTCGGCCGGAACGATGTCGGCGGCGGCTTTGAAGCCGGCCTTGCGATCGTGATTGTAGCGATCATTCTGGACCGGTTGACGCAGGGCTTTGGAGCAAGCAAGCGAAAATAGGTATATCTCCCGGAACAGGGAGTATCCATACAATTAAGAACAAAAGGGGAGTAATTCACATGGGAAAGTTATGGAAAAAAGCTGGTTTAGGCGCAGCCGGAATTTCAATGGCAGCGGTGATGACCGCCTGCGGAGGCGGAGGCGGCGGGGATTCAGAGGAATCCGGCGGATCTGACGATTCCGGATCGAGTGAAGAATCCTCTTCCGGCGGCGGTTTTGGTGAAGAAGTGGACTACACGATTACTGGTATTGATGCCGGTGCTGGTATTATGTCTCAAAGCGAACAGGCCATCGAAGATTACGGTCTCAGCAACTGGAATCTGCAGTCGAGCTCCGGTGCAGCGATGACTAGCGCACTCGGAGATGCGATTGAAAACGAAGAGCCGATTATTGTTACCGGCTGGACTCCGCACTGGAAATTTGCAGAATATGATCTGAAGTATTTGGAAGACCCGGAAGGCTCCTTCGGTGACGGTGATGATATTCATACTGTTGTACGCCAGGGACTTGAAGAGGATATGCCGGGAGCGTATCAGTTCCTCGATCAGTTCCAGTGGGAAGCAGAGAATATGGAAGAGATCATGGTAGAGATCCAGGATGGCGCTGAGCCGGCTGAAGCCGCTGCTACATGGGTTGATGAAAACGAAGATATGGTATCTGAATGGACCAACGGCGTGGAAGAGGTTGACGGCGAAGCGATCGAACTCGTCTATGTTGCCTGGGACTCTGAAATTGCGTCCACTAACGTAGTCGGAGAAGTGCTCACCGATCTTGGCTACGACGTAACATTAACGCAGCTTGAAGCTGGGCCAATGTTTGCAGCTGTTGCTGACGGCGAAGCAGACGGCATGGTTGCCGGCTGGTTCCCGAACACGCACGCAAGCCAGATGGAAGAATACGGCGATGACTATGAAGACCTTGGTGCGAACCTCGAAGGCGCTATTACCGGCCTGGTCGTTCCGGAATACATGGACATTGAATCCATCGAAGACCTTGAAGCAGAAGAATAAGTATAGCGATAAGCCGGAGCTCTCAGGAGCTTCGGTTTTATTTTTTTTATACATACCAAATGCCCACAGGTATCTGCCTGCGGGCATCAGGAAGTGGCACAGTTATGAACCGGGCCAGCAGATATTACTGGCTTCAGATGGTTCAATAATCGAGGTATGGGGTGGGGTAGTAATGGTATACCCGTTTTCCCCCGGTTTAATCTGCCTAATTGTAAAAATATAAAAATCCCGCTGATGGAAAGCGGGATTCGATTTATTCTGTACCGAAATATTGTTTTGCTTTCTCCAGATACGGTTCTGTTTCCGGTGTCAGTTCAGTATCCTCGATGATAGCTTCTACTGGACAGACAACTACACAGGCACCACAGTCGATACAGACGTCTGGGTCAATATAAAATTGCTCTTTTCCTTCTTCAATACAGTCTACAGGACAAACATCCACGCATTCCCCTGCTTTTTCCTCTATACATGGCGATGTAATGACGAATGCCATTTTGGTTCACCTCTTTTCAAAGTATTTCAAGAGATTTATGATTACGCGCCGAAAAACTGTCTCTCCATTGAAGAAAGCCAGCGCCTAGTAAGAAACCTCTCTTTCTCTAGTGTAAAACATATAGTGTTCCTTTACAATTACTTGGCGATAAGTATAATAGGTTGTGAGTCTAAAATTGATTAAACATATTAAAATACTATGGATTATAAAAAGGGAGGTGACGGCGTGTCCTGGGAGATTGTATGGGTGCTGATTATCGTATTGGCGATGATTGGTGCTCTGATGAAGGAAATAGCGCGGCCGGGGATTATTTTTTTATTCGTTCTTTCACTGCTGCTTATCACAGGGATTATTACACCACAACAGGGGCTGAAGGGGTTTGCCAACCAGGGCATGCTGACTGTGGGCCTTCTTTGTATTGTGGCAGGTGCCGTCCAGCAGACCGGCATCGTAGACCGGTTCGTTGAAGGAGTACTGAGTAAAGGCCGTACCCCTAGAGGGTCGCTAATGAAAATGCTCGTGCCCTCGGCGCTTATGAGCGGTTTTCTGAATAATACGCCGATTGTAGCGACGTTTTCGCCGCTTGTGAAACGATGGTGCGAGAAATATGATCTGGCGCCTTCCAAATTCCTGCTTCCCCTGTCCTACGCCACGATCATCGGGGGCACGATTACACTGATAGGAACGTCCACCAACCTCGTCGTGCACGGGCTCCTGCTGGAGCGGGGATACGCGGGGTTTCATTTTTTTCAGCTCGCATTAATCGGCATACCGGCTACAATTGCTGTCACCATCTTTATTTTAACGGTAGGCATAAAGATTCTCCCGGACCGTAAGCCGCCGCTGTTTTACCAGAAGGAGGGCCGCCGGAAATACATGCTCAAGCTCGAAATCACCCCCGATTATAAGCATCTCGGATACACGCTGAAACGGGCGGGCTTTATTAATGATCCATCTCTGCAGCTGCTGGCTGTGCTGCCAAACGGGGAAGCAGAAAGCAGGGAGGCCGGCGAACAACACATTCTTAAGCCGGGTGACTGTCTGATGGTATACGGAGACCTGGCCCAGATAGCGGTGCTCGAAAATACGGATGGTCTCGATATTAGAACGGAAACGAGTGAGAAAAAAACGGCTGAAGAGCCGAATGACCGCAAGCTGATGGAAGTAATGGTAACCCACTACTCCAACATTCTATTTACAAAGCTAAAGGATATTTTCTTTGACCAGCGATTTGATGCTGCGATTATCGGCATCCATCGTTATGATGAGAGCTATTCGCCCGAAATGAAAGAAATGGTGGTAAAGCCGGGAGATACACTCCTCCTGCTGGCTGGACCAGAATTTGAACAAAAAACGAGCGCCCATAATGACTTTCACGTACTGAAAAACAGCGTGAATCCTTTTTTGAAGGGACCGAGATGGAAAAGCTGGCTCCCGCTCGTCATGATGATGCTGATGGTGGGACTCGCTGCCCTGCAGATTATTCCTATTTTTTATGCAGCGCTGATCGCCGTCGCCGGACTGCTCCTGACAGGCTCGCTTTCGCTGATGGATGCCCACCGGTATCTTCCATATGAAGTACTGATCGTCATTGCTGCTGCCTTTGGGCTCGGGGAAGCGATGATGAGCACAGGTGCAGCCCCGCTTCTCGCAGAACGGATGATTGACTGGTTTATGCCATTCGGGGTGCTCGGAGTGTTTACAGCCCTGTATGTTTTGACAAATGTGTTTACCGAAGTGGTAACCAACAATGCGGCGGCCATCGTGATGCTCCCGGTGGCACTGGAAACAGCGGATATTTTGTCTGTCTCTCCGCTGGCAGTTGCGGTAATTGTTGCAATTGCAGCGTCCGCGAGCTTTATTACGCCAATTGGCTACCAGACGAATCTATTTGTGTATACGCAGGGCGGCTACCGGTTCACGGATTTTATGAAAATCGGCGCGCCGGTGAGTCTGATTGTTATGGTCATTACCATCAGTATTACATGGACGGTATGGGGTTAAAAGCTGGAAAAGCGCCAGCAGGTTTTTTATACTGAAAATAAAGAAGAAAGAAGGTAAGCACCTTGGATATACGTGCAGAAAGTCTGTCCGCGCATAAATGGCTGTTTGCACTGCCGCTTGCAGGTGCTGTACTAACCATTCTCATTTCAACTTCCATGCCGTACCAGCAGCAGGACATTCGTCCGTGGCTCGAGCATATACCGTTTGAGCGGCTGCAGCCATACGTATCTGTGCCGTCCTTTTCGTATGGCGGGGATCCGGTAAGTGTAGCTGCATCGGGTGTGGAAGGCTATGTGGAATTTTTTATCCGCAAGGCAAGCCACGTGTTTATGTTCACCGCTATATTTCTGGCGGCTCTGCTCGCAGTGTACCCGTACCGCCTGCCGTTTTGGGGAAAGCTCGCCGGGGCCTATGGGTTTGTATTTATGTTTGCCATGCTTGACGAGTTACGGCAGCACTTCAGCCCGGACAGGCATGGCATGTGGCAGGATGTTGCTCTCGACATGGCCGGAGTGTCCGCTGCGGCAGTGATTGTTGTTTTGTGCTGGCTGTGGAGGTACGGATCGCGGTTTATGTAAAAAGTCCCCTGCAGAGGAGTGCGGGGGACTTTATTTATGAAAGAGGGGGTAATGCGAGGGATAAAGCAGGGGAAAAGACTGTTACATACCGGCAGGAAAAGGCTCAGTGCTTAAGCCGATGCTTTCCGGCGGTGCCTCAGAAGCGCCTGGCTGCAGCTTTAAAAACCGGACGTCTTCAGCGTTTACTTCGACCACCTGCACGCGCTTGTTGTCCTTGTTGTCGTACAGCCGGGTATTAATTCTTCCTTTCACACCGACCATAGCGCCTTTGTGGCAGTATTCGCACGTTGTTTCCGCCTGGCGCCGCCATACGGTGACAGGCACAAAATCGGCGTCGTATTCCCCTTCCTGGTTGCGAAAGGACCGCTGAACAGCAAGGGTGAAGTTGCATACCGGGGTCCCGTCCTTCGTATAGGTTAATTCGGGATCGCGGGTGAATCTGCCGACAAGCGTCACCTGGTTAAACATGTAATCACTCCTGAATAGTTAGTGGGTCTGGGTTACAGACGTGTGGTATAAAAATTGGTGAAAGTATTCATGTCTTGGAGAAGGAAAAAAGCCAAGAGTGCGTTCGAGGGATAAAAAGGGATGTCTCGGGGCGTACTCGGGCTGCGGCGCAAGGTAGTCCCGTGCGCTGCACCACCGGTAAGAGCCGGGGTAGGAATGATCCAGCTTCTCAGAAGGAAGCAGGTGTATTCGGCGGCTCTGTTCAAAAAAGGACGTTTCGTCAGGGAGAAGTTCGGAATGGTAACGGGTCTGAAAAACAGGGCCATGGGTCTCATAATAGCGCCGGTAGTGCATGGCATAGGACGCATGCAGCTCGCGCATAATGGTCGAGATGGAGACGTACGTGGATTCAGCCAGCAGATGAATGCTGTCTGGAAGCAGACAGTAGGCGTGAAGGTCGAGCTTTGTGGTATTGATTACTTTGGCTAATAAGTATACGTATTGTTTATAGTCTTTTTCATCGGGAAATAAGGTGCGGTTGGAAGCCCCAGCTGCAGTAATGTAATAGACGGTGCCAGGAAACCAAAGGCGTTCTTCCCGGGGCACGGGCATACACCTCTTTCGTTAAAAATTTGTAGGGAGTATTTCACCAAGAGGAGGGGGTTGGTGAAAATAAGGCCGCAGACAGGACCTTGGGAGCAGAAAAAAACGCGGTTTCGCCTCCTTTCGTGTTAGAATATAACTACTATACCATATATTCCAACAAAAGGAAGAAGCAGAATGTGACAACACTTTGGGAGACCTGCCCTGCTTTTGGAAAATTTAAGCAGGCCGATTTTGTTCCATGTGTTTGTATTTCCTATTCGTTATGGTATGTTGAATACAGCTTGATTTGTCTTGTATTTGACATGCGTGCAAGGCACGCATCACAGTTATCAGGGAGGAAAAAAGATGAAAGTACGTAAAGCTATTATTCCGGCCGCAGGGCTCGGAACACGTTTTCTGCCGGCGACAAAGGCGCAGCCGAAGGAAATGCTTCCGATTGTGGACAAACCCACTATTCAATACATAGTAGAAGAAGCGATTGCTGCCGGCATTGAAGACATTATTATTGTAAGCGGACGTGGTAAGCGCGCGATTGAGGACCACTTCGACGTTTCGTATGAGCTCGAGCAGACGCTTGAAAAGAAAAACAAAACGAAGCAGCTTGAGGAGGTCCAGCAGATCTCCAATATGGCAAATATCCACTACATTCGCCAGAAAGAGCCGAAGGGCCTCGGACACGCCATCTGGTGCGCCCACCGTTTTATCGGGGACGAGCCGTTTGCTGTACTTCTTGGGGATGATATTGTGCATTCGGACGAGCCGTGCATGAAGCAGCTGACAGACGTCTTTGATAAATACCAGAGCTCGGTCGTCGGTGTGCAGCAGGTACCGGATCAGGACGTTTCCAAGTACGGCATCATTGATCCGAAAAGCGAGGAAGAAGCTGGCGTGCATAAAGTCCAGGGCTTAAAGGAAAAGCCGGATCTTGCGGATGCTCCGTCCAACTATGCGGTAATGGGACGCTACGTTCTGACACCGGAAATCTTCGACATTCTCGAAACGCTGCCGCCCGGCTCCGGCAATGAGATCCAGCTGACGGATGCCATTACGAAGCTGAATGAAAGCCAGGACGTGCTGGCGTATGAATTTGACGGCGTACGATACGATGTCGGCGATAAGTTCGGTTTTGTTAAAGCGACGATCGACTTCGCGCTCGACCGGGAAGATCTGCGCGAGCAGCTCGAGGATTACCTGCAGAATAATATTCTGCAAAAAGAAACGGATAAAAAATAATCATGCGGAATGAAAAAGCCGACGGGCACTGGCCTGGCGGCTTTTTTGCGTAAAAAAAGAGCCCGATTTGGGCTCCTTCGTTACGCGTTGTCTTCATTTTGTTTCTTTTTAATCGGATATGCTCTCCATTTGGAAAGGTCAATTTCCTCTTTTTTCAGCAGACGGTGCGGAAAAACAAACGTCCATGGCCGGCTTGAGAACGGCTGCACGGCAAAATCGTCGAGCTTAAATCCGCCCCGGGCAATGACTTCTTCGTGCGCATCCTCCACCTGCAGTGGCACGTTGTCGAGCTTGAGCTCATTGTTGCCTCCGTTGCGGATGAGAAGCGTTACATGCAGGTCACCGTTTTCCGACTGGACGGCACGCATGCCCATGAAGTTGACCTCACCGGGACGCGGCGGCTTCATGTCACGGATCATGTCCTTCAGCTTGTCCACCTGCTGGCCGCTGAGCGCACTTTTCCAGCTGTCAGCAAGATCAAGATGGTGTTCGCGCTTTGGTTTTTCCACGTGAAAGCCGATTTTCCATCCGTCTTTAGGAAGTTCCTGCTGAAGCTGTTCCTTAGGAGCGAAATAAAAGTTCCATGGCCGGGCACTTCTTGGCGGAATGTCGCCGACACCGCTTAAATCCACTTTCTTTTTCGCGATTACCTGGTTGTCATTACTCATTAGAAGCACCGTGGACTGCTTTAAACGGATAGTTTTTTCTGCGCCGTTGCGGATAAAGGCGGTAACAAGCATCAATCCGTTTTCATCCCGCTGTGCGCTGATGCCCGAAAGCGCAACCTGTCCGGGCTTAAGAGGAGGAGCTTCGCCGTTTAAAAAGCGCAGGTAATATTCATCCTCTTCCGGAATTTCGGCGTCCGGATGCAGACTGAGGGTCGTTTCTACGGTCCGTCCGCTATCATCATGTGCTTCGTCTATGGTTTCCTCATCAGCCGGGGTTTGGTCTGTCAGTTCGTCTGGTTTAACAGCGTCACCCTGGGACGATTGCTTTTTTTTACCGAATAAAGCCATACTTTTTCACCCTTTTATAAATGTCATAGTTATAAAGTTTGTTGTATAAATGTACTGGCGTTAAAGATAGTCTGTACGTCCTTATAGTATATCATTCTGCCGAAGGACTTTTAAGGGGGATCTCCAAATGCAAGTTAATATTCCCGCAGGCCTTTTTCCTGTACAATTAATATATACGAGTAAAACAAACAATAAATGAGCAAATAGAGGAGTTATGCACATGAAAAGTCTGGTTGGTACGGCGGTGTTATTGGCTCTGTTGGCAGCGTTCGTAGTTTACAGCCCGGCGGATTCTCCCTGGAGCGGTGTTAAAGACCGTCTCGAGGAAGCAGGGGGCACGACATACGAGGGGACGGAAACGCAGGGCGAACGAATGGCCCTGTTTTTATCCAATCTGCTCGGGGAAAACCTGCAGGCGGATGAAACGAGCGGAGGGGCTCCAGAGGCTGGCACTGTGGAAACGGAAGTGCCCGAAGGAACAGGAGACTGGGAGGTTGCAGGCGTGAGTCTTGGAGACAGTCTTGAAGAAGTAGAAACGGCACGCGGTGAAGCGAAAGACGTGCAGGCCGGCAGCTATTCGTTCGACTGGCATATTTATTACGACGACGATTATGAGCAGTATGCCCAGTACGGGATTGAGGATGGACGCGTGGTGGCGCTTTATTCCAACCAGCAGACGTGGCAGGACGATGAAGGAAACGGCTGGGGCACCGGGCGCAATGTTATCCAGGATACGTACGGGGAATCCATGGAGACGGTGACCCGCGGAAACGTCCGAACGGAAACAGATGAACAGCAGCAGGGCGTCTACGAGGTGCAGGAAGGCTTTGCGACCTTTTTCTATGACGTCCATGAGGAAAACAGGGTGAACGCTCTGCTGCTGGTAGATAAAGAGGTGGAAAGGAACTCGTCGTTCTATACCGAAGAGTCCGAAGAAGCGCGGGATTCGTATGAACGGCTCGTATGGCACTTGACTAACGCCCAGCGTGTACAGCTCGGCCGGGACACGCTCGTCTACAATGAGCCGGTGGCAGCTGTTGCAAGAGCGCACAGTGAAAACATGGCTGAAAATCAGTTTTTCGATCATGTGAATCCGGAAGGCCAGTCGCCGTTTGACCGCCTCGAAAGTGATGGCATCCGCTACGTACAGGCTGCTGAAAATATCGCCTCCGGCCAACGGGCGCCGCTGTATGCCACAGCCGGATGGATGAATTCGTATGAAGGGCACCGCGAAGCGATGCTTGGCAATTACGACGGTCTCGGTGTCGGCGTGGCATTCGACGACGAAAACCGGCCGTTTTATACGCAGAATTTTGTTAGTCCAAGCAGGGAGAGATAGATAGATGCCGGCAAATATAGTGGTTGTTGGAAGTATTAACATGGATCTGGTCACCACAGCGGAACGTATGCCTTCCCGGGGAGAAACAATCCTCGGGGAAGGCTTTCATACATATTTTGGCGGGAAAGGGGCCAATCAGGCAGTGGCCGCTGCCCGCCTCGGCGCCCAGGTGTCGATGGTCGGAGCGGTTGGAAGCGATGCATTCGGCACAGAATATTTGGAGCATTTGCGAACCGAGGGCATCAATACAGAGCACGTCCGCACGCGCACGGACCTTTCGAGCGGTGTGGCTGTAATTATTGTATCTGAAGGAGACAATTGCATTATTGTGACCCCGGGGGCAAACGCTACGGTCAGTCCTGATGATATCGAAGAAAGCCGGTCGCTCCTGAGAGAGGCTGACGCAGTGCTCGTACAGCTTGAAATCCCAGTGCCGGCGGTGGAGAGGGTGCTTCAAACCGCTGAGGAGGAGCAGACCCCGGTTATTTTAAACCCAGCGCCAATGCAGCCGCTGTCCCCGGCGTATTGGGGTAAAGCCTCCTATCTGACACCAAACGAGCGGGAGTTTGAACAACTGAGGGAGACGTACCCGACGATTGCCGACCACCTTGAAAATGTAGTGATCACGAAGGGGGCGGAGGGAGCATCAATTATCCGGGCAGATGGCAGCGAGGCCGTTATTCCGGTGCGGACGGCGGACGTGCGGGACACCACAGGGGCAGGTGATACCTTTAATGGAGCGTTTGCGACAGCAGTGGCAGAAGGGATGCCGCTTGAAGAGGCCTGCCGGTTTGCCAATGCCGCCTCGGCGCTTTCTGTCGAAAAGGAAGGAGCACAGACCGGCATGCCGGTGCGCTCGCAGGTCGAAAATCGGGACCTTTAATATGTATGCAGAAGTGAATGTAGAATAACTGGTAAAATATGATACAATAAAATTTGGCAATAACGCTTAAACAATAAGCGGTCATTCACGCGTATAATAGAACGAAAATACATAAATTAAAGGTTGGGGAGATGTATGAAGCTAACAGTAGTAGGCACCGGCTATGTAGGTCTTGTATCAGGAACAAGCTTTGCAGAGCTTGGCAATGACGTAATCTGTGTGGATAAAATTCCGGAGAAGGTGGACCGGCTGAACAATGGGGAAATCCCGATTTATGAGCCGGGGCTCAAAGAACTTGTGGACTCAAACCGGGCAGCGGGACGACTGCAGTTTACGACAGAGCTGAAGCCTGCCGTACAGGCATCAGACGTGGTGGTTATTGCTGTCGGGACGCCGGAGTCGGAAACGGGGGCTGCCAACATGTCCTACGTGTACGGCGTGGCGGACGAAATCGGGGAAGCGGTAAATGATGATAAATTCCGCGTCGTGGTGAATAAATCGACGGTACCGGTAGGGACTGCAGACCGCGTGCGCAGACTGATTGCGGACAAAAATCCGGAGGCACAGATCGAAGTATGCTCGGTGCCGGAATTTCTCCGGGAAGGATCAGCTGTGAAGGATACATTCAATCCTGACCGTGTCATTATCGGTACAAATTCCGACAAAGCAGCGGGCATTTTAACAGAGCTGCACCAGCCGCTTACAGACAACATCGTCGTGACGGATCCGCGCAGCTCCGAAATGATTAAATACGCCTCCAACGCCTTTCTTGCCACGAAGATCTCTTTTGTGAATGAAGTGGCGAACATCTGCGATTACTACGGGGCAGATATCAATGCGGTTACACGCGGGATGGGAATGGACAACCGGATCGGTCCGAAGTTTTTGAACGCGGGGATCGGATACGGGGGCTCCTGCTTCCCGAAAGACGTCAAAGCGATCAAGCACCTGGCAGAGGTGAAAGGATATTATCCGCAGCTGCTGCAGGCCGTCAATGACGTGAACGAAAAGCAGAGCCTGCGCATGGTGGACCACCTGAATGTGATTTTTAACGAAGACATCCGCAATATTACGGTGGCGCTTCTCGGACTGGCGTTCAAGCCGAACACAGACGATATGCGGGAAGCTCCGTCGCTGAAAATCATCCGTTCGCTCCAGGAATACGGTGTGAAGGTGCGTGCCTTTGACCCGGTAGCAGAAGACAATGCCAAGCAGCTGCTCGAGGGAGACATCTACTTCGCAGAAAGCGCGCTGGATGCCTGCGAAGGTGCAGACGCGGCTATGCTTGTGACAGAGTGGGAAGAATGCCTGCAGGTCACGCCGGAGAAATTAAAAAGCATCATGAACAAGCCAGTCATGATTGACGGCAGAAATGCATTTGAAGCCAGGGAATTTAAAGAAGCCGGCTTTATTTATCACGGCATCGGCCGAAAATAGTTATAGAAAAGCCCGAAAGGAGAAGATGCTCCTTCCGGGCTTTTTTGTGCTGAAAAATGTTTGTTTAAGGTGTTGTTTCCTCGTAGCTTTCCTCTTCGGCTGGCGCTTCTTCGTACGACTCCTCTTCCGCCGGCGCTTCTTCTTCTGTAGCCGGCTCTTCGTAGGATTCATCAGCCGGTGCTTCTTCTTCTGTGGCCGGCTCTTCGTAGGATTCATCAGCCGGCGCTTCTTCTTCTGTGGCCGGCTCCTCGTAGGATTCATCAGCCGGTGCTTCTTCTTCGGTTGGCGCTTCTTCGTAGGATTCTTCAGCTGGCGCCTCTTCTTCCGTGGCCGGCTCCTCGTAGGATTCATCAGCCGGCGCTTCTTCTTCTGTGGCCGGCTCTTCGTAGGATTCATCAGCGGGAGCTTCATTATTAGCCTGCGTCCCCGGTAGGGCGAGCGGTTCCTCTGAAGCCGGGAGGTCCAGCTGCTTACGCAGGTTATTGGACGTTTCGAGAGTCGCCTCTGGATTAAGCTGGTAGTAATAAATGCCGTTGATCGTCGTGTCTGACCCCTGCAGCTGGCTGGAATCAATTTCGTTTAGGGAATCGGCGTACTGCTGCAGAGCGATCATGTTGCCGAACGTGAAGTTGGTGCTGACATTTTCACTGACGCTGTCAAATACATCATCGTAGTTGTCGATGGACTCGATAGAACCGGCTTTTTTGATCAGGCTTTCAAGTACTTCCTGCTGACGTTCGCCGCGTCCAAGATCGCCCCGTGGGTCTTCTTTTCTCATCCGCACGTATTTCAGCGCTTCTTCACCGTTCAGTGTTGCCGGGCCTTCTTCAAACTCTGTTCCTTCCTCCGAGAAATCAAACGGCACATCGACGTCGACGCCGTCAAGATCATTGATAATGTCAGTAAAAGCCGCGAAATCTGATTTCACGTAATAATCAATTGGGATGTTCAGGGTGTTTTCAACAGTCTGAACCGCTAAATCCGTTCCACCGTAAGCATTGGCGTGCGCGATTTTGTTTTCGCCATTTCCTTCAATGTTTACGAGTGAATCTCTCGGAATACTCACAAGCTTCACTTTTTTGGAATCCTTATTAAATGTACCGACGACCATCGCATCAGACCGTCCGTCCATGGAGCCATCTTCACGGTCATCCACTCCAAGGAATAAAACCGAGAAGCTGTCCTCCGAAGGATCAACGGCCTGGTCGCGGAGATCCGATTTTTCACCGCGTTCGAGTTCTTCCTCTGTGTCAGCAGACACGCTGTTCAACTGCTGGAGGAAGTAGGCGGAAGCGCCGCCTGCAAGCAGCAGAAAAAGCAAAGCAACGATGGCTGTGGTTTTCCAGATGAAGGCTTTCTTTCTTCGTTGACGAAGGTTTCTCCGTTGAGACGTTGAGCTTGGCATGTCGGCACTTCTCCTTTAGATTGTATAATGATCTTAGTATAGAAAACGGCAGAAAGCTTCTGCGGACAAGCTATTATATAAAAATCAGCTGAAATGGGAGCATTTTGAAAAATATTGTATTCTTTCATTGTATCCGAGGCAGAAACGATAGTAAATAAAATAAACCTCTGGTACGAAAACTATTTCTGGGCCGGAAACGTATTTGACACGGAGCGCTTCGTATTACCGGGGAAATAAATGAAAGACTACGAGGGTTCTTCGGTTTCCACGAAGGCCTGCTTCCCTTCCTCTATGACGGCCTGTCCGCTACTTATATTCACAAGCCACTCCCGGCACGTTTCCGTCTCTTCGGCAGGAGCGTAAAGATGAAGCTTCACCTGCTCTTCGTAGTCAATGGCGTCAAGAATATAAGAGGACTTCCGGGCTTCGTGTTCCAGTTTGCCGAGCAGGCTGTAGTCGGCAGAGACTATGAGCTCCTGCATCAGTGTACGGCGCACGATGCCGATATGATTCAGTGCCTCGGAAACCGAGGAGCCGTAGGCGCGGATGAGTCCGCCGGCGCCAAGCTTTATTCCGCCGAAGTAGCGGGTGACAACGACGACAGTGTCTTTCAGCTCCCGTTTTTTCAGCACCTCGAGCATTGGTACTCCGGCAGTGCCGTTCGGCTCACCGTCATCATTGGCCTTTTGAATATGGTCCTGCTCGCCGATCAGATAAGCCGAACAGTTGTGGGCGGCGTTCCAGTGCTCTTTTTTTATCTGCTCTATGAATGAATGAGCGGTTACTTCGTCCTCTGCGCGGGTAATATGGGTAATAAAGCGTGATTTATTTATGGTAAATTCATGATGTCCGCTCTGTTTAATGGTACGATATGAAGTAAGCATACGGTAACATTCCTCCTAGGTAATGTTATTACCGTATAATATGATTGTAATGGTTGCAATATTTTGGCCAGTATATAACAGGAAATGGGCGAAAACGAAACAAAATAAGAGGTAAATATGTAAATTTGTGATTTTTCATTACATAGCGGAATAGGTCCAAACGAATATGCTAAACTATTCATGAACCGTTCCAAACGGTATTGAAAATTCGCAGGCAAGTATAGAGGGTGATGGTAGCCTTGCGAAACGCAGCAGACTTAGATCAAATTATTGACCAAATGCTTCAGACAGTAGAGAAAAGCAAAGAAGAAATTTTTGAGATTAGTGAAACCTCCAGAAAAGAACTTCACACACTCCAAGAAGAGTTGAAGGAAATACAGGAACACATTTCTGAAACGATTGAACGCTCCGATCAGCTCGAGGTTGAAGCCAGGGTCGCAAGAAATCAGTTAGCAGAGGTAAGCAAACGGTTTCGGCAGTTCAGTGATGAAGAAGTGCAGAAGGTGTATGAAAAAGCCAACGAATCGCAGGTAAATCTCGCTGTGGTGCGCCAGGAGGAAAAACGCCTCCGCGACCGCAGGGACAATATCGAACGCCGCCTGATTCAACTGGATGAAACCATTGAACGGGCTGAAACGCTTGTTTCCCAGGTAGGCATTGTGTATAACTTTCTTGCCGGTGATCTGCAGGACGTCGGGGAGTTTGTTGAAAACGCCCGGGAAAAGCATGAGTTCGGCCTGCAGATCATTGAAGCGCAGGAGGACGAGCGCAAGCGGGTGGCTCGTGAAATTCACGACGGCCCGGCACAGACGCTCGCGCACGTGCTGCTCCGCTCGGAGCTTGTTGAGAAAATCTCCCGTGAAAAAAGCGCGGAGGAAGCCATTCAAGAGTTCAGGGAGCTGCGTGTCCTGATCCGCTCGAGCCTCGGGGAAGTGCGCAGGATCATTTACGACCTGCGCCCGATGGCGATTGATGACCTTGGCCTCGTGCCGACGCTGCAGAAGTATCTGCGCCACCTTGAAGACAACACGGGCATGGTGACAGAGTTTACCACAAAGGGGAAAGAAGCAAGAGTCGCCCCGAACCTTGAGATCGGACTGTTCCGCATTGTACAGGAGGCAGCCCAGAATGCCTACAAGCACGCCAAACCGGACCTTCTTCGGGTACAGCTCGAACAGCGGCCGACGAGTATTACGATTTTAATCAAGGATGACGGCAAAGGGTTCGACGTGCAAAAGGAACGGGACAAATCATTCGGCCTACTCGGCATGAGAGAGCGTGTGAACGCGCTGGGCGGGGAGCTGACGATTGATTCCGTGGTCGGCCAGGGTACGAGAGTGAAGGTGTTTGTGCCGGTTCATTAAAACAAAAGGCTGCATTAAATAACCAAAAGATAAGTGAAGCGAAGAAAGGATGAGAACGTATGCAAGAACGTATCGATGAAAAAATCAAATTGCTGTTAATTGATGACCATCAGCTTTTCCGTGAAGGCGTTAAACGCATTCTGGATATGGAAGAAAACTTTGAGATTGTTGCAGAAGGCAGTGACGGAGAAGAAGCGTTTGCTCTTGTCAACGATTATCATCCGGACGTTGTGCTGATGGATATCAACATGCCGGGTGTTAACGGCGTCGAAGCAACCAAGACGCTGATCGAGCGCCACCCGGATTTGAAGGTTCTTATTTTGAGCATTCACGACGATGAGTCGTACGTGACGCACGTACTAAAAACAGGAGCTTCCGGCTACCTGCTGAAGGAAATGGATGCCGATGCCCTGATTGAAGCAGTGAAGGTGGTCGGCTCCGGCGGCGCCTACATTCATCCTAAGGTAACGCAGAACCTGATTAACGAATACCGCCGGCTTGCCCATGAAGGCGACGATCACGGCACGGACGATACCGAAATCGGCTACAAAGAGGTCGAGTATCGTAAGCCGCTCCATATTCTGACGCGCCGCGAATGCGAAGTGCTTCAGCTGATGACAGACGGCTACAGCAACCGGATGATCGGTGAGTCGCTCTATATCAGTGAAAAAACGGTGAAAAACCACGTGAGTAACATCCTGCAGAAAATGAATGTGAATGACCGGACGCAGGCGGTTGTCGAATCCATCAAAAAGGGCTGGGTTAAAGTCCGCTAAATAAGCAAAGGCTGCCGGTGTAATATCGGCAGCTTTTTTGCGCTTTGGCATTGACTTCCGGCGGGAAGTCCGTAAAATGAAAACGAACTCATACATGCCTGTTATAGACAGAACGAAAGGAGAGGGCCTGTTTGCCAAATATCGCCGTAGTTACTGACAGCACCTCGTGCCTGAACCCGGAAGAACTCAAGCAGTGGGACATTCACGAAATTCCGCTCAATGTGGTGGTGAATGAAGAAACGATGCCGGAAACGGACTGGGACGCTGCGACGTATTTCCAGACGATGAGAAATTCGGAAACGCTTCCGACCACGTCACAGCCGTCGCCGGGAAAAATGGAGGACCTTTACCGGGAGCTTGCCCGGGAGACCGATGACATTATTTCGATTCATTTAAGCAGCGGGATCAGCGGTACGCATCAGACAGCTGTCGCCGTTGCGGTGGACCTTGAAGACACCGTTCGTGTACACTGCTACGACTCGGAGATCAGCGCCCGGGCCCAGGGCTATTATGTATTGACTGCCGCTCGGATGGCTTCTGAAGGATACAGTGTAGCGGACATTTTTGCCGAGCTTGATAAAATCAAAGAAACGATGCGGGCGTATTTTATTGTCGAAGACCTGCGTCACCTGCAGCGGGGCGGTCGTCTGAGCGGAGCGCAGGCCATGGTCGGCAGTATGCTGCGCATCAAGCCGGTGCTCGAATTTACTGACAAAAAGATTGTGCCGTATGAAAAAGTGCGCACATCCAAAAAAGCGCTCGCCCGTATTCAGTCCCTCTTTTTGGAGGAAGCGGCCAAGGGTCCGCTTGAAGCAAGTGTCCTCCACGCAAACGCAGAAGAGGCCGGGGAAGCCTTCCGCCGGCAGCTTCAGGAAGCTTCGCCGGAATCCAGGATCGTTCTCGAACACCTCGGGCCGGTGATTGGCACCCATCTCGGTGAAAACGCCATCGGACTCGCCTGGTACCGTCCTGAAGCCCTCTCCAAGTAATTCCGGCGGCCCCCGGGCCGCCTCCTCTTTTAACCCTCCCACGAAAGGAATCACCTCCTATGAGTATGCTATTCACCTGGTTTACCGGCAGCAAACGGCCGGACTCAGCTTTTCCTTCCTTTTCCCCTGTTTCTCAGCCTTTCAACACTTCGTTACCTGAATACGAACAGATGCAGAATCACTGTGCCGGCCGGGCGCTTCTCGCGCAGGAGCTGCCGTACGATCAAAAAATAGTCGAGACCTATGTGCAGGCAGGAGTGCTGCAGAAGGTGAGCGCCATTACACAGCAGGGCTCTTTTTGGCGGTGCCTGCGCTGCAGCAATCAAAGCCCCGGCCTGTTCGGCTCACATGCATGTGCCTGCGGACGCAAAAGGTGCGTCTACTGCCGGGAGTGTCTGGAAATGGGGCGAGTGTCATCCTGCACGCCGCTTTACTTCTGGACGGGCACCGAAGCGGCTCCGGTATTTTCTGATCCGCTTGCATGGAATGGCCGTCTGTCTTCCGGACAGGAGCGGGCGTCCTGTGCCGCGATAGAGGCCAGCAGGCGGAAGCAGGAGCTGTACATCTGGGCGGTGTGCGGCGCGGGCAAAACCGAAATGATGTTTCAGGCGGTGGCTGAGGCGCTTGCCCGGGGGGAACGGGTGCTGTGGGCGACGCCGCGGACGGACGTCGTGCGTGAGCTGTACCCGCGTCTTGCGGGGGTGTTTCCCGACGTGCCAACTGCAGCCTGGTATGCCGGCAGTCTCGACGCACGGCCGGAGGCGCGTCTTGTACTCGCAACGGCGCACCAGGCGCGCCGGTTTAAGGGCGCCTTTGATGTGGCGGTCATTGACGAGGTGGACGCGTTTCCATACGTGTTTGACCCGGGTCTACAGCAGGCTGTGCGGGAGGCGTGCCGACAGGAAAAGGCGGTTATTTATTTAAGCGCCACGCCCGGAAGAAACGAACAGCGGCGGATGAAAAGCGGAGATCTGGCGTATGTAAGGGTTCCGCGCCGGTTTCACGGACAGCCGCTTCCGGTGCCTGTGTGCCGGTGGGCCGGAAACTGGAAGCTGCAGCTCTCCCGCGGGCGGCTGCCGCATGCACTGGTGCAGTGGTGCCGGGCACGGGACGAGGATTTCCCGCTCTTTATATTTGTTCCGTCGGTGGCGGTTATACGACCAGCGGTGGAAGCCATCCGGACAGAAGGCTTTCGCTGCGACGGTGTGCACGCTGAAGACGAAAAGCGTGAGGAAAAAATTACTGCTTTTCGGGATGGGAACATTGATATTCTCGTTACAACGACGATTCTGGAGCGAGGCGTTACGATTCCGAAGGCTGATGTGGCAGTGCTTGGCGCCGACGATGATATTTTCACCGAAAGCGCCCTCGTGCAGATTGCCGGCAGAGCCGGACGGAACCCGGAAAGACCCGAGGGCGATGTCGTTTTCTTTCATTACGGCCGTACGAAGGCGATACAGCAGACGATCCGTCATATCCAGACGATGAACCGGGAGGAGGCGGCGTCCAATGAATGACGGTTCTTTTTTATCCTTTGCACGCGGATACTGCCTTTCCTGCCGGGAGCGACTGCAGACGTCGTGGACGTACCATAACCTGTTTACCCTGTTTACGTGGAGAGCAGAACCGCTGTGCGAAACCTGCACCGGGCAGCTGCCTGTCATTACCGGGGCGGCGTGTCCGGAGTGCTCAGCGCCGGGGCACATAGACGCGTGTTCCGACTGCCTCAGATGGCGCCGGCGGACTAAGACTGGTGGATGGGTAAAAAACGTATCGCTGCTTCACTACGACGAGTGGATGCAGGCGTGGACGACCCGGTGGAAATTCCGCGGAGATGCGGTAATGGGCGCAGCATTTTATCACAGTCTTCGCCGTGCGTACCGGAAGCATTTTCGGGGCTTCGTGCCGGTTCCCATTCCGATTACACCAGAACGGATGGCAGAACGCCGGTTTAATCAGGCGGAGGTGCTTGCGGCGGGTCTTCAAGTGCCGTACGCTTCGGCGCTCGAACTCCCGAACGGAGAGGGCGGCAAACAAAGCAAGCAGACGAAGCGGGAGCGGATGCACACCGTGCGCGGATTTACCGTGTCTGCTCCTGACAAAATTATTGGCCGGAACGTTCTGATCATTGACGACATTTACACGACCGGGGCGACGGTCCGCGAAGCGGCGACTGTTCTTGAGGCAGCAGGAGCTGGTTCTACGGCTTCGCTTACATTGATCCGGGCTTAAACTCCGTGCCGATAGTGCCGATATAAGAAGCAACAATGAATCAAAGGAGAAACGAGCTATGGGCGAATTAAAAAACTGTCCGTCATGCGGCAATTTGTTTGTACAGGCGCTCCGTGCTGTCTGTCCGGCGTGTCACCGGGCGGAGGAAGAGCGGTTCCAGAAGGTATACACATACGTAAGAAAAAGCAAGCACCGCCAGTCAACGATTCTGGAGGTCACCGAAGCGACTGGGGTCAGCGAGGAAAATATTTTCCGCTACATCCGTGAAGGACGCCTGAACCTGGCGCATCTGCCGAACTTCAGCTATCCGTGCGAGGGCTGCGGCGAACCAATCCGTGAGCATCGGCTCTGCCGAACGTGCAGCGGTCGTATTTCTTCGGGGCTCGAGGCCGAGGAGAAGCAAAGAGAGTGGGAAGCCAGACAGGTTAAGGATAAACGGTCGACGTACCGGGCGTGGGAATAATGAATGAGTCAAAAAGCGTGTATGTATGTTAAAATTTAAGTCTTAAGTACCAAGGAAAACACCGGCGGAATAACCGATATAAATAGTAACAAATCAGCCGGAGAGAAACGTCCGGATGGGAGGGAATCAACAGATGAAAATTCATTCCGCGCATTCCGCTAATGCCATATACCGCAGCCAGGCCGCCCAGCAGCAGAAGCTGCCACAGGGGGAACAGGCAGGAAAAAAAGATTCTGTCGAAATTTCAAACGCAGCTAAAGAGCTGCAGCAGTCGGAGGCGATTGACCCGGCCCGCAGGGAAAAGGTTGAACAGCTGAAAGCCCAAATTGAAAACGGCACGTACGAAGTACGACCGGAGCAGACGGCAAAGAAAATGCAGGACTACTGGAACAATCAGTAACAGGCCGGTAAACGGCCTGTTGATACATATACATAAAGGAGCGGTCGCATGAGCGTACAGAACATAGCAGAGCAGCTGAGTGCCCTGATTGAAGAGCACCGGGTGCTTCTCGGCATATCCGAACAGAAAACGCAGACGCTGAAAACAGGTGACGCCAGTGTCCTGCAGCAGCTAGTCCGCGACGAACGCCGCCAGGTGCAGCGTATTACCCGGATCGAGCGGGAGCGCCACCAGCAGGCCGCAGCGCTTGCAGGTGTCAGCCCGGATGACGCTGTATCCATCGAGGCATTAAAGCCGTTGGCAGAGGTGGACGAGCGTACGAAGCTCGAAGCACTGCAGTACGAGCTGATTCAGGTGATGACAGCCCTGCAGCATCAGGAGGAGCTGAACCGGGCGATGCTTGAGGATGCAATGAAATACACGCGGGTGATGCTGAGCGCCATGCAGCCGCAGGAGTCCACGCAGTACGACCGGAAGGGTCTGGCGCCGCAGCAAACGAAACGGGAATACTCGGTCTTTGATTCACGGGCATAAGCAGCAGGTACATAGAAACGAGGAGGAAAAGGCATGACTTCGACATTCATGGGGCTTGAAACAGCGAAACGGGCGCTCACGGCCCAGCAGCACGCGCTGCAGACGACAGGACATAACATTGCCAATGCCAATACGCCGGGGTTCACGCGGCAGCGGGTCGACCTGCAGCAGAGTGATGCTTTTTCGAAAGCCGGCATGAACCAGCCGAGCACGCCGGGCCAGATGGGCACCGGGGTGGACTCCAACACGGTCGCGCGCATACGCGATCAGTATCTTGACGTGCAGTACCGGGGTGAAAATGCGAAGCTCGGCTACTGGGAAACGAAAAACGAAAACCTTTCCCGCATGGAGGACCTCATGAACGAGCCGACCGATGAAGGCGTTGCGAACGCGATGGACGAATTCTGGAAATCGCTGCAGGACCTGTCATCGAATCCGGAAGACTCCGGCGCGCGTTCGGTCGTGCGCCAGCGCGGGGAAGCGATGGTGGACACCTTTTCCTACATATCGAATTCGCTTCAGGCGAACAAAACCGACCTTGATGCCCAGATTGATAATGAAACCGGCCAGTTTAACTCGCTGCTCAGCCAGATCAGCAGCGTAAACGAACAGATTGCCGGGGTGGAGCCGCACGGCAAGGTGCCAAACGACCTGTATGACGAACGCGACCGACTGATTGATGGGCTGTCGGAGATGGCGACCGTGGAGGTGAAGCGCAATCCGAGCGGTGGGAAAGCGAACAGCAACGCCGAGGGCACCGTCGATATTTTCATGACGAGCGATACCGGTGACCGGCTGCAGAAGCTTGTAGACGGCAATGCGCTCGCGTACCAGGAAGTGATTGTGGAAAAATCCGACGGCCGGGAGGGTCATGTGGAAACGGTGAGCTTTGAGTGGGCGAACGGCAAAGCGGGCACCAACATCCCTGATCCTTCGGACAGCGTCAATGCGTTTATGCAGTCGAGCGGCAGCATGCAGGGCCTGCACGAGGCTTACGGCTACAGGAACGAAGACTCCGGAGAGGTGGAAGGCCTGTATACGGACATGCTGGATAACATCGACACGATGGTTACGACTTTCGCAAACGCACTGAATGACACCCACCGGGAAGGGTGGACGATGAACGACGTGGAAACGGGCACAAAAGGCGAGAGCGTTGACTTTTTCAGCTTTGACCCGGCTGTCCTTGAATCCAAGGGTGCTGCCAGTGCGCTGCGCGTGAGCGGTGACGTAAAGAACGATTTAAATAATATCGCAGCCGCTTCCGTCTCGGAAAACGGCACGGGCTATGCAGGTAACGGCTCCAACGCGCTGAACCTGGCGAATGTAAAAGATGCTGATTTAAACTTTGGCGCAGGAAACGAAAACTCCACCAGCGTGCAGCGGTTCTACCAGGGCGTGATTGGCCAGATGGCGGTGGACGCGAGTGAAGCGAAGCAGAAAACAAGCATTACCCAGTCACTCACCTCGAGTGCTGACGATCGCCGTATGTCGGTAAGCGGGGTAAGCATGGATGAGGAAATGGCCAGCATGATCCAGTTTCAGCACGCCTACAATGCAGCATCCCGGAGTGTAACGACATTCGATGAAATGCTCGACCGCATCATCAACAACATGGGTCTGGTCGGCCGTTAAGAAAAGGAGGAAAATGATATGCGAGTCACCCAGCAGATGATGAGCCAGCGCTCCACCGGCCACATCAGCCAGAGCTATGATCAGATGATGAATCTGCAGGACCAGCTTTCCACCGGTAAAAAAATTACCCGAGCCTCCCAGGATCCGGTCGTTGCCATGAATGGGATGCGCTACCGTTCCCAGGTCGGCGAGGTGGAGCAGTTTGAGCGGAACGTCGGCGAAGCGCACAACTGGCTCGACTCGAGCGATGCCGCTCTCGGAGAAGCAACCCAGGTAATACAGCGGGTGCGGGAGCTAGTCACTCAGGCGTCCAACGACACGTACGAAGGCGAACAGCGCGGCAATATTGCCAAAGAAATCAGTGAATTAAAGGAACAGCTGATCAGCTCCGCTAACTCGAAGGTCGGTGATAAATATATTTTCAACGGCTCCAATACGACAAATCCTCCGATTGATAAGGAAGCCACGGCAGACGGCGTAACAGCGGAAAGCTTCACGGGCCACGGCGATGCGGTGGAAATGGAGCTCATGAAGGGCATTAACATCGAGGTGAGTTCGGAGCCGGGCGGGGTTTTTAATGAGCAGCTTTTTGCCGAACTCGAACAGCTGCAGACCGATCTGGAAAATCCGGATACGACCGGCGAGGATCTGCAGGGATATCTGGGCACGCTTGACGAGCAGATGAACAGCATCGTAAATGAGCGGGCCGAACTCGGCGCGCGCTCGAACAGGATTGAAATGATTGAAAGCCGGCTCGCCGACCAAAAGGTCATTTCCAACAAAATCATGTCCAACAATGAAGACGCTGATCTTGAAGAAGTGATTACCAATTTAACGAACCAGCAAACCGTGCACCAAGCGGCGCTCGCCTCGGCCGGACGGATTATGCAGACGACGCTCCTGGACTTTTTAAGATAAAATTTTATAAAATGTGGGAAAATCTGTTTTATTATGAAGAGCGATTCAGTATACTGGTCTTTGTGACTGTCATCTGTTTCGCGTAGGCATTCAATTTACAGGGAGGCAGAATAGTGGAAATCGAAACGAAGCATTTAGGTGCTGTCACAATCGAAGAAGAAGATATTACCCGTTTTCCGCAGGGCATTCCGGCGTTTGAAGACGAACGCGACTTTGTGTTTCTTCCGTTCGACGACAGCGGCAGCCTGTTTATAATGCAGTCGGTGCAAAATGCGCACATTGCGTTTATTACAGCTGATCCGTTTGTGTTTTTTCCGGACTATGAGCTCGAAGTACCGGATACCGTCACGGAACAGCTGCATATCGAAAACCCGGAGCAGGTACTTGTCTATGTCACACTGACGCTTGCGAACACACTCGAAGAAAGTACGGCGAACCTGCAGGCACCGCTTATTATCAACGTCGAACAGAAGCTCGGCAAGCAGTGGCCGATGGCGCGGTCGCCGTATGAGACGAAGCATCTGCTGTTCCAGCGGACGCAGAAAGAAGGCACAGGATCATGTTAGTACTCACACGAAAGAAAAAAGAATCGATTCGTGTCGGGGATGACATCTCGATCACTGTACTCGGAATAGAAGGAGACCAGGTGAAGCTGGGGATCGATGCCCCGGAGCATGTTGATATCCACCGCCAGGAAGTATATGTCTCTATCCAGCAGGAAAACCGGCAGTCGCTCGCAGGAGATATTACGCTTTTACAGAAATTATCGGAAAATATCAAAAAATAATTAAATGGCTATTCATTCACTACACACAACTAACGAACTAATAAAAATACTAAAAAATATGGAAATGTATCTAAAAAATGAACAATAAGGAAAAATAATAGTTCTTTATTCATATTTATGATATAATTAATTTACGATAAGTGGAAAATGCCTAGGGTCATAGGGCTTCTTGTCGGATTCCGCAAAGTAAAGGTAGAATTTGTATACGGTCGTTCGAGTTCAGGGGATTGGTTGTCCTGCTGCAGTTTACAGAGAGAAATCAACAGACAAAAACGCAGAGGGCATGCTTGGGGAAAGTGTGTTCAACAAAAATAACATCACTTTCGGTGAGGTCTCAGGAGGAATACATAATGGCCAGGACTTACAGTCGCAACATCCCGGGAAGCAGAGTACCGATTTTATTTATCGACCTGCAGGGATCAGAAGTACTGCCGCAGGCAGCAGAATCAATGGGGAAGCTGGCTGTGCGCACGAATGGGGAAGAGTGGACCACGCTCATGCAGCGCGGTCTGCAGAAGGACACGCTTTATTACACAGCATGCAGTGATCTAGATGCGTTTGTACGTCTTCAGGAAGCAAAACGGGCCGGGTCCGCGTGCAGGATTGGTGTGAACCTGCCGGAGCGGCTCCGTCATTTGGTGGATGAATTCATCTGCCAGGATGTGACGTTGCTTCTCGCCGCCGAGCGCGACGAAGAAGACTGGCGCAAGCATTTTATGCGCGCCACGCAGTTTCAGACGTACATCGACCCGGTATTTCAGCCGCAGGTCGTGGAACGGTACCGTCGCATGAACCAGCTGCAGGAAGAACCACCCGAACAGCAGCTCGAACTCGATGTGCATAAAGCACGCGGCACGCTGTCGGAAGCAGAAATCCGGATTTTGGAAAAAATCCTCGAAGGCAAAAGCAACCGCAAAATTGCCGAGGAATGCTTTCTGGCCGTCGCCACCGTAAATAACCACGTCAGCCACCTGACGAAAAAAATGCAGGCCAACGACCGCACGCATACTATTAAGCGCGCGATTGAAGAAAACTGGGTCGAGTTTATCACGTGATAGAAAAGCGGAGGTCCGCCGTTCAGGAGTCTCGTACGGCTGAACACGCCCTGCCTGGACTTGTTGTCAAACAAGGAAGGCAGGGCAGGGTCAACGGAACGAGCGACTGCGGACCGAAGCTGGACAGATCGAAAGGCGAAGCCACCCTGAACAGCCGCTCCGGACGGCTGGCGAAAACCTGGATGTAAGCGTCGACAGACGGTGAAGCCAGGGTGCAGCCAATGGACTGGACGGCTGGGGGGCGTAGCTAGCTATCATGAAAGGTGGAGAGCGTTTGATCACCATCCGGGATGGCTCGAGGCTTTCGGTCGGCTTAAGACGAAGTCGCAAACGATCCGAAACAGCGAATGGACCCGGATGGTAACGCTCGGAGCTGGGCAGCGAAAATTTGCCGCTTGAGTCTAAGTTAAATAACCCGAGGGTTCAAGCGGCGGAATTCACGCAACAAAAATGCCATGCTTTATAACTTAGCACGGCATTATTTTTAGTATTATTAGCGAACATGCTAATGCAGCCTTGAAACTACTTCTTAGGATTATAGCATCGTAGCTAGACAGCAACGTCGCTGAACTTTTTAGGCATTATACTTTTCTAACCAAGCAAACATCAACAGAGCGGGAGCCCCTATACTCCTTGCTCTGTTTTTTTGCTTTTTAAGCGGTAAACATGCTCTGGCAGTGGCCAGTGCGAAACAGCTGCTGCTGGATCATAAAGGTACTCGCTTTTGTCGGGAGCGACGTACCGTCGGTAAACTGGATTAATGTGCCGTCATCCGAAGTAACAAACTGTCCGGGTTGCACATGGTTATAAAAAATCCATATGTTTTCCGGATCGCGCAGCGATGAAATCGGAAACGCATAAATACCTTCTGATGGATTCACCGGAACTGGCAGCTTTTTTCGGATATGTAAGTAATGCTTTACCGCTTCGCTACGTCCTTCGAAAGAAGATCCTCCCCGTAAGCATCCTCGTTTAATAATAGCGGTGGGCGTACACGAAGCTGGAATACGGGCCCCATCCTTTTCCCATATAATACTTTTTGCCTCTCCTTCAAAATTTGGCACAATCGCCATCGTATTTTCGTTTACCTCATACTCATCTAGTATTATTGTCTTCTGCATATTTAAACACCTCTGTTCAATTATTTTCCCAACTGCTCTGATCCATAAATAAGTATACGAATGCTATGTGAAAATAACTAGTACTTTTTGCATAATATAACTAAAAGAATATTTTTAAGAAATTTATAGAAAAAGCTAAAGCTTTCTTTTAAGCAGACGATATTATGTTTAGCGAGAAAGTTTATGAAAAAAGAGGCCTCTTACATGATTAACATGATCGCGCTGTTTTACAAGGATGTAAAATACATTATTTCATGGAGGAAATAAAATGATCATTAATCATAACTTAGGTGCAATGAATGCTCATCGTCAATTAGGTGCCAACCAAAACAACATGAGTGATTCTATGGAGAAGCTCTCATCCGGTCTTCGGATTAACCGGGCTGGGGATGATGCAGCTGGTCTTGCAATCAGTGAAAAAATGCGCGGGCAAATCCGTGGTTTGGAACAAGCGAACCGTAATGCACAAGACGGTGTATCTATGATTCAAACTGCGGAAGGTGCTTTGAATGAAACGCATGATATTCTGCAACGGATGCGTGAGTTGGCAACCCAGGCAGCAAACGACACAAATACGGAAACAGATCGAAATGAAATCCAGAAAGAAGTAAACTCCTTAACGTCCGAAATTAACCGTATTGGTAATACCACAGAATTTAACACACAAAAACTTCTTAATGGTGAAAAAGATTCTTCTACGACTGGATCAGCAGCTAGTTTAACATTCGATTTAGCTGATATGGATGGTGGAGATGTAGAAGTATTAGGCCAAACAGTGGCCTTTGATACTGACGAAGATACTACTGCTACAGCTATTAAAACAGCTATCGATGGCGATACAGATTTGAGTGCGAAATACGATGTTTCGGTTACAAATAGCGAAGTTACGATCACAAACAAAACAAACGAAGCCGATGCTGAGTTATCAGCTGACCTTTCGGGAGCTACGAATGTCGCAGACGATACGACAACCAAGACCGATGGAGCTGAAGACGGAGCTGAAATTAAATATCAAATTGGAGCGAACCAAAATCAAAGCCTTTCTTTAAATATTTCTGATATGAGAGCTGCAGCCCTAGATATTACTACCACAGGTACTGATGAAAAATTAGGTGTAACAAACGGTACGAATAGTACTGTTACAGAACAAGCACTCGATCTTTCTACGCACGATAAAGCTTCAGAAGCTATTACTAAAATCCAGTCAGCAATTGATACAGTCTCCGCTGAACGTTCTCAACTGGGTGCAAACCAAAATCGTTTAGAGCATACGATCAATAACCTAGGAACTTCGGCAGAGAACTTGCAGTCCGCTGAATCTCGAATCCGTGATGTAGACATGGCGAAAGAAATGATGAATATGACTAAAAATAATATCCTTTCCCAGGCTTCCCAGTCGATGCTCGCCCAGGCGAATCAGCAGCCACAATCTGTATTGCAGCTTTTACAATAAAATTTAATATAATATTGCTAATCCCTTGTCTATCAATGACAAGGGATTTTTGTGGTTAGAAAATAAATATTTTTATTAAACATGTGATATCAACTGTCGATATTAGGTGTGTAAGAGACAAAAAATAGTCTTTTACATTCACAAGGATGTGGATAGATTTTAAATTCAAGGAGGAAAAACATGATTATTAACAACAACATTGGAGCAATGAACGCCCATCGCCAAATGGGGGCCAATCAGGAAGCTCAAGGGAATTCCATGGAGAAACTCTCCTCAGGCTTACGAATTAACCGTGCAGGAGATGACGCTGCAGGACTTGCAATTAGCGAGAAAATGCGTGGGCAAATCCGAGGTTTGGAACAGGCAGATCGAAATGCTCAGGACGGCGTTTCCATGATTCAAACAGCTGAGGGAGCTCTGAATGAATCGCATAGTATTTTACAGCGTATGCGAGAACTTTCTGTACAGTCTGCAAATGATACAAACACAGAATCAGATCGCCAGGAACTACAAAAAGAATTTGATCAATTAGGAGAAGAAATTGATCGGATTTCGGGTCAAACTGAATTCAATACTCAAAAATTATTATCTGGTGGAGAAAAATCTGTTATTACTGATACTGCCTCAGCTCAAGAAGGAGAACTAAGCGTAGAGTCGGGAATAATGCCAGGGGATGTCAATTTAGAACAAACGAACACATATGCGTCTGATGACACTCTTGAGAGTGTAGAATTTACAATCGATGACGGGAATGGTTCTAAATCTGTTTCGATTGATGCAGCCGATGTAGGGGGAACCGATGACGGAGCCGCTGTTGAACTGAATGGGGTTTCTTATAGAATCGACGCTAGTGGTGTGGATACCAGCGATGGGACTGAAGGAGAAACGGATGTAGGTAACGATGATTTTTCTGAAGACAGTAAAACAGGTATTCAGGACGCCTCTTTCACTTTTCAGATAGGCGCTAACGATGATCAAAATATTGAATTGTCAATTAACAAAATGTCTACAGATTCTTTAGGGGCAAATGGAAATGAAATTAGTGAACTTGTATCTGATGAAGGAGAAACTAATGGGGCTTTAACAAGCCAAGAAAGTGCTAATAAAGCGATTGAAAGTTTAGATGCAGCTATTCAACAAGTGTCTGCAGAACGTTCTCAATTGGGTGCAAGCCAAAATCGCTTAGAGCACACTATTAACAATCTTGGCACATCAGCTGAAAACCTTCAGTCTGCAGAGTCTCGTATTCGTGACGTAGATATGGCGAAAGAAATGATGGACAACACAAAAAATAACATTCTTTCCCAGGCTTCCCAATCTATGCTTGCGCAGGCTAACCAACAACCACAGCAAGTGCTTCAATTGCTACAATAAAACTTATTTTTATCGGAGAGGTTCTAGTGTTAAAGCTGGAGCCTCTTTTTACATAATCGTTTAATTTTTATACGTAAAAAGTATTGATCAAATGTAAGGGCAAGTTTATGTAGAGCAAATACAGAACTGCTAGCAGAGAGTTTTTTAGATTTTGATGGTTCTTTTCCTATTGATAAGTAAGTCATTGGTGTCTTTCTATTGGGGGCTAAACAAAACTATTGAATTAGAATTAAAAACTTTTTTATAAAAAGGTTGTGATTAGGGTGTTTGAGGTACTTATTTTTATTGTACTAGCAGGGGCAGGGGGGTATTGCGTCTGGAGGTACTGGCGGGAAAAGAGGTATTCTAACAATATTGCAGCTATTCTGCCAGCTGAATCACAATTGCGAATGGAAATCCCGATAAATAATGTGAACAATAAACAGATAAACCAATCGTCTATACCGAAGTTCATCCACGGATGGAAAGAGGCAGCAGGAATAGGAGTCGTTGGTTCTGCTCCGTCTATGTATTATTTTTCACAGATTGATCCGACGGTTATGGATGCTTTGGATTTCGCTTTTGCAGAAGATTTATCAAACTTTAATACGCTAGTGGATCATATCGACGATAAATACTTTGATGTGTTAAATACGTCGGGGGCAGAGGGATGGATGACGAGGTTTGAAGGATACGTCATGGAAATGCATTCAGTAGATGTGCTGGAAAATATGGGGTACGAGGTGGAATTGCCAGAGACAGCAAACCAGGAAGGCTGGGATGTGCTTCTGGATGGTGAACCTTGGCAAATAAAAGGTGGCCAGTCTCCTGAAGTGATTGCCGAACATTTCGAAAAGTACCCCGATATTCCTGTGATCACCAATGCTGATTTAGGGGCTCATTATGAAGGGTATGACAATGTGATGGTACTGGATGATGTTTCTGCTGAAACAATACAAGAAATAGCGGGGGAGAGCTTGAATGCTGTGAACCAGCTTGATTCTACAATGGGAGCGGGCATCCCGGTAGTGAGTCTAATTATCTCGACTTACCGGGAAGTGAAACTTCATAACCAGAATAAAACGGACTTGGGAGCATCTGTGAAAAATGTAGGGCTTGATGTTGCAGGCGTTGGTGTTGGCGGTTTCGCCGGAGCGCTAATAGGGGCGTTTATAGGTGGTTTTGGAGGTTCTTTTGGCTTTATGGTTGGAGGACTTATCGGAGGTATAGTTGGTGCTGTTGTTGGGAAATCAGGGTCGAACGCTGTGAAGGAAATCGCTATGAAAGAGGCGTTTCATGACTATGAATGTAAAGTTAACAAAGCTCAGTATTTGTTGGCTCGAGAACAGGAAAAGGCCCAGTCAACTCTAAAGGAAATGGTTGCCGGGGTAAATCAAGATTTGAACCAGGCAAATGAAAAGCTTCAGGAAGTATATAAGCAAAAATTTGAGCATCAAAAAATTCACGTTGTAGAAAAACAGCGCTTATTCCTGGAAGAAGTCCCTACTGTTTTAAGATCCATTAAACAGGAGCTTTATGAAATAGAAAGAAAATTGGATGAAGAATATGAAAGACCGTCTTTTCTAAAGAGGATGATTTGTCCGAGCTATGAAGACGTAGCTTACAGGAAAACAAAATTATGGTTTAAAGAACGTTATAGGATTCTGGATAGAGCGCTGACAAAGTTTTCAGAGGAAAAATGGAAGCAAGACATGCAGGGGACATATGCTGAAGCTATTGAATTTTTTAAGTATTATGAGGTGAATTCACAAAACTTAGAAAAAATCCTGGAGAGTACTATTCAAGAAGCAGAGAAAGCAGATAGTAACCGGGACAAAATGAAGAAAGACTTCTACCTTCATGTATTACAAGCAGAAGAGACAATCAGGCAGAAAGCAAAACAGTCATTTGAGACATTAGCTGAAAAAGCTGTAATAGAAAAACAGCGAATCAGTAAAGCTTACGATAACTATATGTACGAGCGGGGGAAACTAGGGCGTTAATAATTATAAATTTATGTTTGTAAACTTATTATATGAGATTTGTAGATTTACGACGATAGAATATTAAATAAAATTCAGAAAGCAGGTATCCCATGGAAAACTATCTAGATGTCATGAAACAAAACCTGGGCATTACCGAAACAATGTTAGAAGGTTTGATCTATGTTCAAAAACAACTCAGCAAAAGAAGTTATCCCGAAGCGGTTCAGCTTATGGAAGATATAATTCTTAGCTTCACTGCGGTAGAACGATCATCACGATCGGTACTAAGAAATATCGAAAACACTGAGGTGGCAGAGAAATACTTCACCAACGTTTGCGCGAATTTAGATTTAGTCGTCACTCATTTAGAAAGCCGCTCCTACGCCAAACTTCAGGAAGTTTTCCAATTTACCTTAATTCCTAACATTAAGAAACTGCAACGTGAGCTGGAGCGGCACTTCCAGCCATACGTATTATCTTAAACACTACACTCCTGCGAATTTTTGCCGATACTATAAACAACTGAGGCACTTTCACCCAACATGAGCATACATCCAGAGGTTCCGGCGTCCCGGGGCCTTTTTTATACTTTTATGGAAGGGAGGTGATGGTATCGATGTCGGCAGTGTGTCAATCATAAGCAGTCAACTGCAGGCGCAGCAGCAGGCGAACATATCGCTCATGCGTCAGTCGATGGATACGGCGTCGAAGCAGAGTGCCGAGCTGTTCGATGACATGGCTGGCGGTAACCAGGCCGGGACGATGCAGAGCGTCGTTTCAGGTAAAGGCCAGTCGATCGACGTAAAGGGATAGGGATCATCCCAGGAGGAGGTAGGCGGGAGATGGATGTTTCTATTCGATCAGCCGGAGGCGAAGGAGCTTCGCCGAAGCGGGAGGCGGGTGTTGTAGACGCTTCAAAAGTAACGCCGAACGAATTGGTGGCAGCAGAAACCAATTCCGCACTTCACGTGACAAAGAAGGAAGTGGAAAAATCAGTCGAAACGTTGAGTGCGATTCTCGATCCGCATTTAACACGGTTGAAGTTTAACGTGCACGAAGACACGGAGCGGGTGTACGTGCAGGTAATCGACCGCGAGACAGAGGAGGTCGTGCGGGAAATTCCGCCCGAATCGCTTCTCGATTTTAATGCTTCAATCCTTCGCCAGGCCGGGCTGTTGGTAGACGAAAAATGGTAAGTGAAAAGCGTCTTTCTTCGGGAGGACGTTTTTTAGTGATAAAAGTTTTGATTCTTTAGTCATGATTTAGGTTTATGGAAAGGGGCGAAAAGGTAAGGAGTATTAGTTTGAATCTATTATATGGAGGGTGAGATTAAATGAGTAAAACAGCAGTCGTTACCGGATCGGGCCAGGGAATTGGGAAAGGTATTGCGACGCGTCTTGCGAAAGATGGATTCAACCTTGTGATCAGCGATATTGATAAAGAGAAAATGGAGGAAACGGTGCAGGCCATCAAAGACAGTGGCAATGAAGCCCTGGCTGTGGAAGCCAATGTAACGAGCAGGCAGGACATTAACGACCTAGTGAAAAAAGCCGTGGACCATTTCGGAAGCGTGGATGTGTTCGTAAATAATGCAGGCATTGACCACGTTGCTCCGCTATTAAAAGTAGAGGAAGAAGACATCGAGAAAATTTTCGCGGTGAATGTGAACGGCGTTATTTTTGGGATTCAGGCAGCGGCCGAACAGATGAAAAAACAAGGTGGCGGCAAAATTATTAACGCGTGCAGTATTGCCGGCCATAAAGGCTTTCCGATGCTCGGCATTTATTCAGCTACCAAGTTTGCGGTTAAAGGTTTAACGCAGGCCTCCGCGCAGGAACTGGCGCCGGACAACATTACCGTTAACGCCTACTGCCCTGGCGTGGTCGGAACGAGTATGTGGGAGCGCATCGATGCCCGGATGGTCGAAGAGATGGGGCTCGAAAAACCAGGCGATGCATTCGAGAAATTCACCGCCGGAATTGCTCTGGGACGCCCGCAGACACCAGAGGACGTAGCTAATTTTGTTTCGTACCTGGCTTCTCCGGACTCGGATTACATGACCGGCCAGGCCGTCCTGATCGACGGCGGAATTGTTTACAATTAATAGTATGCTTAAATCATCTGCGTCTATCCTTCAGGATAGGCGCTTTTTTATTCCTCTTCCCGATACTTCCGGAACTTCCGTACGGAACCAACACAAAGAAGCAGGGCAATAGCTGCCGCCAGACTTATCTTGCTGACCATACTCGGAGGCTCTCCGGTAGAAAGACCGTCAATACCGATCAGCATCGCAAACATCACAGCAAAATTACCAATAATACTCGTAATCAGATTCCAGTGCTCATCCACAAACATGCGGGAATACATATGAACCTCCTTTCCTTACTTTTCCATTTGTCATGTAGTTTTATACTAACATACGAGAAAAATATGCTACGATGACTGCAGTACTGAAAGGAGGAAGGCTGCATGAATACAAACGGAGTCCAGGCCGTCGATCGCGCTCTCCGTATTATTGACCTGCTCGCGGAAGCACCGGAGGGTTTGGGCGTGACAGAGCTTGCGAACCGCCTGGACGTTGCCAAAAGCACCGTGCACCGGCTGTTGGCATCGCTTCTACAGAAGGGCTATGTGAAGCAGGGAAACGAGCGCGACGTGTATACGCTCGGGTTCACTTTCATGGAAATGGGCGAGCGGGTGGCGGAATCCATCGATGTGCGAAAAGCGGCTGGAGAAATCATTCATGACCTCGCGAAGGCGACAAAAAGCACGGTGCACCTCGTGCAGCTTGAAGGCGCCCAGGTCGTCTATATTGACAAAGTGGAAACGTACGCGCGGTTGCGGCTGTTTTCCCGCGTCGGGCGCAAAGCGCCTCTCTACTGCACCGGCGTCGGCAAAGCGCTGCTTGCGTTTCAGCCCCGGCACGTGCAGAACAAGCTGGTGGACGAGCAGGAAATGATCCAGCACACACAGCATACGATTACGTCCAAAGAAGACATGATGACCGAACTAAAACAAATCGCGCAGGAAGGCGTGTCCTATGACCGGGAGGAGCACGAGCTTGGTGTTACCTGTGTAGCGGCTCCCATTTTTGATTTCCACCGGCGGGCAGTGGCGGCGGTGAGTGTAACGATGCCGCACATGAACGCAGAAACAATCGACTGGGAAAAAACCGTTCAGCAGGTGCGGCGGGCGGCGGCAGCCATATCGCAGGAGCTTGGCCATTAAAAGAACGCTTTCAATCTGTCGCGTGGTCTGCTACACTGTAAGCGACATTTCCCGCAGGAGATTTTCTTTTTATTCATAATACGGAACATTGTTCCTTAATAAGGAACAAAAGGAGGGCGACGGCTATGAGTATTATTCAGACGATTGAACAGGAGAAAATAGTGCCGATTATTCGCAGCAGCGACAAAACGCAGCTGCAGCAGGTGATTGAATCGTTATACGCCGGCGGGGCCCGGGTGCTCGAAGTAACGATGAACACGCCGGGTGCGCTTGCGGCGATTGAATGGGCGAAGGCTACCCACAGCGATCTGCACATTGGCGCGGGCACAGTGCTGGACGCCGAATCCGCGCGCACCGCCATTTTATCCGGCGCGGAATTTCTGCTCGCCCCGACGCTTGATGCAAAAACGATTGAAACAGGCAGCCGCTACGGCGTTCCGGTCATTCCGGGTGTACTGACACCGACCGAAATTCTGCAGGCGACCGAAGCCGGAGCGGAAATGGTGAAAATTTTCCCAATCCGCGCGTTCGGAGCCTCCTATTTGAAGGACGTGCACGGTCCGCTCCCGCACGTACGTGCGATGGCGGTCGGCGGCGTGTCGCTCGACAACATGCAGGACTACCTGCAGAACGGCTGGCATGCGGTCGGTCTTGGCAGCCAGGTGGTGGACCCGAAAGCGATTGAACGCGGAGACATGAAGCAGCTGACCCGCAACATGGAAAAAGCCCGCGGCATTCTCCGGGAGGGAGGCGGAAGCCAATGAACGTGATTGTCATTGACGGTGGTACCACCAACACGCGCATCCGGGTCGTGGATACGGAAACACTTGAGGTCAAAAAACGCGTGTCGCTCGACCAGGGCGTGCGCAACCAGGCGATGGAGCAGGACTTTTCGCTTCTTGAGCGGCTGATTGATAACGAGCTGGACACGCTGGCTGCCCACTTTACGTTCCGCGACGTGGTCGGCTATGGCATGCTGACGGCGAACATCGGCATGCGCGAGGTGCCCCACGCCCCGTCGCCGCTCACAATGGAGGAGCTCGCCGAGCGTACGGTGCACGAGCGCTACAATGCCCGGCGCTGGCACTGGATTACCGGCATGAAAAACGGTGAGGAGCCGGTCGATGTGATGCGCGGCGAAGAGGTCGAAGCGTTCGGCATGCTGCGTCATACGCCGGCTGAAGGCAGCGGCCTGATCATTCTGCCGGGCTCTCATACCAAATACATCCGGGTTGAAGACGGCTCGCGGCTGCTCAGCTGCACATCCACCCTGGCCGGCGAAACGCTCTCCGCGCTCCGGACATCCACGATTTTATCCGATTCGGTCGGGCCGAAGCTCGTGGAATCGCTCGAGCCGGAGGTGCTGATGGAGGGCTGGGACCTGGCGGAAACGGAAGGGTTCACGCGCGCGGCGTATTACGTGCGCCTGCGCCACCTGTTTGCTGATTACACCGAAAACGCACGGGCGAATCTGTTGCTCGGTGCAGTGCTGTACGAGGATATGAAAGCATTTGAACATGCCGCTGATGGTTCTGACTGGCTGTATCTTGGCGGCCACGGGGCGATGCAGGAGGCGTACCGGCATGTGCTCGAGCAAAAGCAGGAGCGCCCGATCTATGTCTTTACGAAACACGATCTTGAAAAAGCGTCGCTTCAGGGAGCCCTGCAGCTCGCCAATCTGGAACAAACGAAAGGGGAATCCCGATGAAAATCCGATCCTACGAACTATTTCAGGTGCCGCCGCGGTGGCTGTTTCTAAAAATTACGACTGACGAAGGCCTCGAAGGCTGGGGCGAGCCAATCGTGGAAGGCCGTGCTGCTTCGGTTAAGGCGGCCGTTGATGAACTGATGGAATACATGATCGGGGAAGATCCGATGCGGATTGAGGACCACTGGAACAAGCTGTACCGCTCCGGCTTCTACCGCGGCGGACCGATTCACATGAGCGCGCTCGCCGGCATTGACCAGGCGCTCTGGGATATTAAGGGCAAGTTCTACAACGCTCCGATTTATGACCTGATGGGCGGCGCCTGCCGGGACAATATCAACATCTACTCCTGGATCGGCGGAGACCGTCCAAGCGACGTCGGGGCAGCGGCGAAGGAAACTGTGGATTCCGGCTTCCGGGCAATTAAAATGAACGGCACGGAGGAAATGCAGTACATCGATACATTCGATAAGGTGGAAGAAGCGGTCGCCCGCGTAGCAGCCGTCCGGGAAGCCGTCGGTACAGGCGTCGGCATCGGCATCGACTTTCACGGACGCGTGCACCGGCCGATGGCGAAGGTGATCGCCAAGGAGCTGGAGCCGTACCATCCGATGTTTATCGAAGAGCCGGTGCTGACCGAAAACATGGAGGCGCTGCAGGAGCTGCGCCAGCATACGCACATTCCGATTGCGACCGGCGAGCGTATGTATTCGCGCTGGGAGTTTAAAAATATTCTGGCAAACGGATGGGTCGATATTATCCAGCCGGACCTATCGCACGCCGGCGGCATCACGGAAGGCAAAAAAATCGCGACGATGGCAGAAGCTTATGACGTCGCGCTGGCGCCCCACTGCCCACTCGGACCGATTGCGCTCGCATCCTGCCTGCAGGTGGACGCTACAAGCCACAACGCCTTCATCCAGGAGCAGAGCCTCGGCATTCACTACAACCAGAGCAACGACCTGCTCGACTACATTGAAGACAAAAGTGTATTTGCCTATGAGGACGGAGCGGTGAAAATGCCGCAGGGACCGGGCCTTGGCATCACGATCAATGAAGACTACGTGCGCGAGCGCGCCAAGGAAAGCCACAACTGGAAAAACCCGGTGTGGCGGCATAAAGACGGTACGATTGCCGAATGGTAACAAGAAATCCAGCATGCTCTCCCAAAAGAGCGTGCTGGATATTTTTATCCTCTGCGTAAAAAGTCGGTGATACAGGCAAGCAGGTGCGCCGGGGCGTCCTCCTGCACAAGATGGCCGGCATCTGGGATGGGCTCCAGACGGGAGGCCGGAATAGCTTTATGAAGCGTATGGGCGCGGTCGACCGGAATCCAGGCATCGTTTTCGCCCCACACAATCAAGGCCGGGACAGAAACGTCTCCGTACCGGGGTTCAATTTCATCCGTGTACTTTTGGTCGGCCTGGGCCATCTGCCGGTAAAAGGCGGGCTGTTTCTCCATGCCGAGCCACGGCGCTTTAATACCCGCAAGCGTTTCTGCCGTCATAGGCTTGTAGGCCGCGCCCTGGACGTAGGCCTCGACCATCGCTTCGTGGATAAAGTCCGGAATGCCCTGAAAGGCTTCCGTATGATTGGACACGTGGGTAAAAAACGATGAGCCCCACGGCGCCACAGCAACCGGATCGATCAGAATCATCCGTTGAAAGGAACGCCCGTTTAACAGATGGGCACGCAGCACGGTGGTGCCGCCAAAGTCATGGCCGATAATGATAGGGGCATCAAGGCTCCAGGCGTTCAGCAGCTCGTCCAGGATCTGGTTCTGCACGCCGAGCGAGACGTCCTGCCCGTTACGCTTTTCCGACTGGCCGTATCCAAGCAGATCATAGTAGTAGACGGTATATGAGCGTTCCAAAGCGGGAAGCAGGTGGCGCCAGTTAAACGACGACCACGGTGTGCCGTGGACGAGCACGAGCGGCGGCCCGCTGCCCTGCACATCATAGCGTACATTTCCATGCGTCGTACGGATTTTTTTTGTTAAGCTCCAGTGCTGCATGAAAGCTCACCCCTTTGAAGTTTTTAATGCTTTTCGGATGCCGAGTAAGCAAAGACCGGTTCCGGCACCGAGCCATACCATGGCAGCGAGAAATACGAAGCTGAGAGCAGTGATGGGGTTTGAAGCTTCCCACCAGCCGTAGGCAGCTGCACCGGCAGCAGACAGCAGCAGAAGCGCACAGACAATAGTGACGACAAGTCCTGGCCGCCTCCGTTTCCGGGCAAGCAGCCGGCTGAATACGACCAGAAGCGCAGCGGTTAAAAAGACAGCGCCCATCACGCCGTAATGCTGAAACCATTCCATGATCATACCTCCATAGCGTTTAGTTGCCGAGTGCCTTGTTCACAGCTTCAAGGGCGTGGACGCGGGTCGTATCGATCACCGGCAGATCCGTATCCTCCGGAGCGATCAGCATGCCGAGCTCCGTGCAGCCTAAAACGATACCCTCCGCCCCGTTTTCCCGCAGCTGCGTCATCACCTCGAGCATATAGCTTTTGGATACTGGGCGGATGATACCGTGGCAGAGCTCTTCAAAAATGATGCGGTTAATCTCCGTACGCGCCTCCGGGCCGGGAACTTTTACCCCGAGGCCGCCTTCCTGCAGGCCGCCGGTGTAAAACGTTTCCTCCATCGTGTATCTAGTGCCGAGCAGCCCGACACGGGTAAGGTTCTGCCGCCGGATATCACGAACGGCTGCTTCTGCAATGTGGAGAACCGGCACATTTATGTAATCTTCGATCGTTCCGATGACCTTGTGCATCGTGTTGGTGCAGAGCACAATAGAGTCGGCACCTCCCCGTTCAAGAGCTTTGGCCGCTTCTCCGAGCAGTTCCCCGGCTGCTTTCCAGCTGCCTGCGGCCTGCATTTGTTCAATCTCTTCAAAGTCGACGCTGTACAGGAGACACCGGGCCGAATGCAGGCGGCCGAGCCGGCGGTTTACCTCCTCATTAATCAGCTGATAGTACAGCGCGGAGGACTCCCAGCTCATGCCTCCGAGCAGTCCGATAGTTTGCATAGCCTTCACTCCTTTTCCAATGGTATCTTTCTGCCGTTACATGCTTAATATTACTATTTTTGTCATACTTAATTGGCGCACCATACAAACTGTGTTATGATTAAGGTATAAGTAAATAGCTTTAGTATAAAAATGGAAACTGAATTTTAGCTTAAGGCGGTTAGCATTATGGACAAAAGCGCCAGTCAATGCACTGCCAGTGAAACGATATTTTGGTGTATACGAATGATCATATACGATAAACCAAAGCCTGAAAAGCCCGCGTCTGTATTTCTGCGACCGGAGCTTGGAATAACAAGAAATACTTTTCAACACAGAGTGAGCGGAAATCTTCAGACAATCAGCGCTGATAGATAAGCTGCAGAGATCAACATATCTCTGTGGTTTTTTATGTTTATACGTCCTAAAGACCGACCAGTCCGATTGCCAGCATAGAACATAATACACCGGCAGTAGTTGAAAAGAAGAACGCTTTTCCTCGCAGCCAGTACTAAGAAAGCTTCTTAGTACTGGCTTTTTATATGTCGGGTCCAATTTTACAGAAAAGAGGCTAAAAAAATGACCGCTTCTGCATTTATTTACTGCTACAGCTCAAAAGAACGCGAAGTAATTGTCGGCCGGCGCCAGGATATGAATGTGGATGGATGGAAGCAGAAAGGATATACGATCGTGGAATGCAGCGATGAAGAAGAATTGTTCGAAGGTGTAAAAGAGTTTCAGGCAAATGAATGGATTGTCACGATCATGTCGAACCTTTCGCTGTTTGAAAAATTTCTGCGTGAATCGTCCGCCGTAACAGAAAGCAGACAGAAAAACAGGTAATGATTTTATCGATAAAGACGTAAGGGGCTGCCCTCGCCACTAGGTAGCTTCTTAATGTTGGGTGGGATAATGGACAAGTGAAAAAGCGGATGCTATAGTTTGTTTAATTAAAGATAATGAGAATCTTTAATATCTTTTTTATTTTGGCTGATCAGAAAGGGGTAGAAGGATGACACATCATCACCATCACTCATTAAGATGGAGAGGATGGTCATCGAGGCCGGGATACTTGTAACCGGACGGTCTTTTCCGGCAGCAGGTTTTTATACAGTAATAGCAGAAAAAGACGTCTAGAAAATAAATTCAAGAAAGACTATATACTCGTTTGACATTTTCACAAATTTCCTCTATATTTATCGATATTGATAATCATTATCACTGTTGATAAGTAATTACATAAGCGTATATGGGGGAGAAAACATGGGGATCGTTCGAAATCAAAAACGTGTACTGGGCATTACTGCTGCTTCTGTAGGATTAATAGGAGCACTTACCGGCTGTTCCGGCCAAAATGATTCCGGCGGGGCTGAAACGTCCGGATCGGGGGAAAATAATGAGGAAGAGGAAATTGTGATCGATCACGCCTTTGGGGAAACGGTCATTGAAGGGGAACCGGAGCGGGTGGCGACGGTGCAGTGGGGGAACCAGGACACGGTGCTTGCCCTCGACGAGGTGCCTGTCGGTTTTTCGGCGGCCAATTTCGGTGTTACTAATGATGAAGGCATTCTGCCATGGACGGAGGAAAAGCTGGATGAACTTGGGGCCGAAGATCCCAACGTGTACCAGGATACGGACGGCCTCGACTTTGAAGCTGTTTCTGACAGCAATCCCGATGTCATTCTTGCCGCTTACTCCGGTATTACCCAGGAGGATTATGATTTGTTGAGCGAAATTGCCCCGGTGGTTGCCTATCCGGAATCACCGTGGACCACCTCGTGGCGTGACCAGATTCGGTTAAATTCGAAGGGCATGGCCATGGAAGACGAGGGCGAAGAGCTTATTACAGAAACGGAAAACCTGATTGAAGAAAAAGCCTCCGAGTATCCCGAGATCGAGGGCAAAACCGTCGCATGGGTAAACTTTTCCGCCAATGATCTGTCCGAGCTGCATTTTTACACGCCGGCTGATCCGCGTGTCTCCTTTTTAAATGAATTAGGGTTCGAAAATCCCGAAAGCGTAACAGAATTAGTCGAAGATGAGTCGGAGTTTTCGGTAACGATGAGTGCTGAAAATGCGGATGCGCTTAATGACGTCGATCTGATCATGGGCTACGGGGATGAGGATTTGTATGAAGCCGTCCGTGCCGATCCTCAACTCGGACAGATCTCTGCTGTTGAAGAAGGAAATGTAGCATTTGTAGAGGATGGCTCTGAACTGGGAGCATCGGGCACACCAACCGCTCTGTCGATTCCTTACACGATCGATGACTACCTGGAATTGATTGGAGAAGCGCTCGACGAATCCGATGAGTAGTATGGTGAAAAAAAGAACCGCTGCCAATGTATATGTACCGAAGCACCTGACGAAAGTGCTTGTTTTCTTCTCTGCCGCTCTAGTTGTCTGTGTGCTCGCTTCCCTTATTTTCGGGGCACGGACGCTCACGTGGGAGGAAATTACAACCGGATTATCCTACTCCGGCACAGAGTCATATGCCGTAAGCGTCGTGCAGGAACGGGTGCCGCGGACGGTGTTCAGCCTTTGCTGCGGGGCGGCTCTCGGCATATCCGGAGCGCTCATGCAGGCCGTTACCCGGAACCCGATTGCTGACCCGAGCATCCTGGGGGTGAATACCGGAGCGGCGTTGTTTGTAGTGGCAGGTCTTGCGTTCTGGAATATCAGCACGGCCGGGCAGTACATCGGGTTTGCGATTTCAGGGGCCATTATCACCGCCGTTTTCGTGTACGGAATAGGCTCGATGGGGCCGGCTGGGGCGACCCCGCTGAAGCTCGTGCTGGCCGGAGCTGCCACAAGCGCGGCTTTGTCTTCTATCATCAGCATGATTATCCTGCCGCGGTCGGACATTTTGGATCAGTTCCGGTTTTGGCAGGTGGGAAGCGTCGGGTCCGGGAACTGGAACAGCGTTTTAGCGTTTTCTCCTTTCCTAGTGGTAGGAATCATACTGGCTGTGCTTTCGGCTTCGGCGCTCAACGCGCTGGCCCTGGGAGATGAGGTGGCCACCGGGCAGGGCGTCCGTACCGGGGTGCTGAGAATCGTTGCAGCCTTTGCGGGCGTTATCCTATGCGGGGCGGCCACGGCGCTTGCCGGACCGATAGGCTTTATCGGGCTTATGGCCACTCATTTCATCCGCCTGCTGCTCGGCCCTGATTTACGCTTTATTATTCCAATATCTGCGATGGTCGGAGCCATCATACTTACCACAGCGGACGTTTTGGGCAGGATTGTAGTCAGCCCGGGTGAACTGGAGGCGGGGGTGGTGACGGCATTTATCGGTGCCCCGCTGTTAATCTTTTTAGCTATGCGAATGAAAGTGCGGTCGTTATGAATAATGTGATAAATGTAATCATTGCTGAACGCCGGCAGCGCCTACGGCGATGGATGATTGTTAATATATTGCTGGTGGTGCTCTGTCTGGCGCTTTGCTGTGCCATGCTGCTGCTTGGCAATACGATTTATTCCGTGCCGGAGGTATTTCGGGCGCTGACCGGGGATACGTCCGGCGGCGCCTCCTTTGCGGTTAACACGATCCGGCTGCCGCGCATGCTTGCCGGGCTTTTAGCCGGGTTTGCGTTTGGCATTGCCGGGAACGTCTTTCAGACGATGCTGAGAAATCCGCTGGCCAACCCCGAAATACTGGGCATTACCGCGGGATCAAGTGCGGCGGCTCTTTTTTGCATTCTCGTCCTGCATACGAGTGATGGGATCGTTTCCATCGCCGCACTGATTGCTGGACTTGCCACCGTCATCATTATTTATGGTTTTTCAAAAGCGGGATCGTTTTCCACGGGGCGTTTGATATTGATTGGTATCGGCGTTCAGGCAATGCTCACCGCGTTTATTTCTTACCTGCAGCTGATCGGCCGGCAGGAGGATTTGTCGAAGGCGCTGCAATGGTTAAGCGGCAGCCTGAACGGGGTGCAGCTTGATGCTATGCTGCCGTTAATCATCGGGGTCTTGGTTTGTGCGCCAGTGGTTATAGCGCTTGGGAGACATTTAAGTATACTCGAGCTCGGCGAAAAGTCAGCTGTGTCTCTCGGGTTAAATACGGATGTGACGCGAATACTGCTTATTATCAGTTCAGTAGGGATGCTTGCTCTGGCGACTTCGGTAACCGGTCCGATTGCGTTTGTCGCTTTTCTTTCCGGGCCCATCGCCAAACGACTGATAGGAAATAGCTTCACAAGCGTCATCCCCTCCGGCCTGATCGGCACCAATCTTGTGCTGGCTGCGGACCTGCTCGGCCAGTTCGCATTTGATACGAGGTTTCCGGTTGGCATTATTACAGGTGTGCTCGGTGCTCCGTTTCTGCTGTATCTGCTCATTCGAATGAATCGAAAGGGAAGTTTATAATGAAATCCACTCATCAGTTCCAAACAGAAAACATTGTCGCCGGATATGACCAGAAAACGGTGCTTGACCACATCAACGTGCAGATTAAGAGCAATCAGATCAATACGATTATCGGCGCGAATGCGTGCGGGAAATCCACGCTTCTGAAAGCCATGGCCCGTCTGCTTAAACCGCGGGGAGGGAAGATCACTCTCGATGGCAAAGCAATACATAAAATTCCGTCCAAGCAGCTGGCACGGACCCTGGGGCTGCTGCCGCAATCCCCTATTGTGCCGGAGGGCATAACGGTCGCAGACCTGGTCGGAAGAGGCAGATTCCCACACCAGTCGCTCCTGAAGGGGTGGAGTCTGAAGGATTATCAGGCGGTTGCAGAGGCGATGGAAACGATGAACATTACCGGGCTCGCGGAGCAGAACATCGATGAACTCTCCGGCGGCCAGCGGCAACGCGTATGGATTGCGATGGCCCTGACGCAGGAGACCGATATTTTATTTCTGGACGAGCCTACGACATTTCTGGATATCACCTATCAGCTCGAGATTTTAGACCTGTTAACCGATCTGAACCGTAAGCACGGTACGACTATTGTGATGGTGCTTCATGATGTAAATTTATCCGCCCGCTATGCTGACCATATTTTTGCCCTTCGTGAAGGACAGCTTGTGACAAGCGGGACGCCATCTGAGGTTATTACATCAGATATGATGAAGAACATTTACGATTTAGACTGCACTGTTATCGAGGATCCCGTATCGCTCTCACCTCTGATAGTGCCGAAGGGGCGCTATCATAATCAAAGCGGAGAATAGTATCAATAACCTTATTTTTATTTAAGCCTGTTAAGGTATATCTAAGGATGATTCATGCTCGAAAAGCGAATACAGCAACTTTTTAAATCGAGACTGGCCGTTAAAAGGGCAGTCTTGTTTAGTTTGTAGGCATTCTAGGAATATTCTCACGACAATGAACAGGTTTATGCGTGGAGGAAATTGGTTATGAAGGGTATTAGTAACTGTTTATTACTGAAAGTGCATATGATTCAAGCAATTCATGATAAACTACGTATCATAAAAGATAATTGCGAATAAGAGAAATTCATATTCTTTATTGATTATATATACCTAAAACTTAAGGCATGTGATAAAATGAGTCAATACTATGAATATACTTTGTATATACATAAATGTCTCGCAAAAATAGACAGCGTTCACGAGCAGAACGGGGGATAAAATGAAGCACAAGGAAATAGCGCAGATTAAAACCCAGGAAGTGGCGAAGCGGGTCACTCTGTCGATGCTTGTTTTGGTCCCGGTATTTATGCTGGTAAATTTTTATGATGTGCTTTTTTTGGGCGCGCCGCTTGAAAGAGAGGGACTGATTACAAGACTGCTTACGGGCGTAGTTATCCTCGGGCTTGTGCTTTGGATCCTATTCCGGCGCAGCGTGGAGCAGCGGGTGCAACGGAACTATTATCATGCTTTGTTTGATCAGCCGCTTTCCCCGGTGTTTCTTTTGAATGACCAGGGGAGTGTCATAGAAGTAAACGAAAAACTGCTTGAAATGCTGAACAAGGAACGCGATACAGTAATTGGCCTTTCGATGAATGAGTTAAACTTTACGGATCATGCGTTAGTCGAAAAATATATGGACCGGGTCATGAAAGGGAACTCCCAACACTTTGAAGTAAATCTGCGAAGACAGGACGGCTCGCTTATGGAGCTGGAAGTGATGGCAAGTCCCGTTTTTATGTATAAACGTATTATTGGCATGATCGGGATTATCCGGGATCGTTCCAAGCAGAATGCGAACGTCCGCAAGCTTGAACGTCTCGCAAACGTGGACGGCTTAACGGGTTTGTCCAACCGAAGGGCGTTTAACGACGCCTTTGACCGGTACTGGAGTGAAGGTATGGAACGCCAGTCTCCGCTTGCGGTGATGATGATCGATCTGGACGAATTTAAAAACTTTAATGATACGTACGGCCACCTCGAAGGTGATGAATGCCTCAAGCAGATTGCCGGGGCCATCCACGGGGTGTGCATGCGTTCCGGCGGCATGGCCTCCCGTTTTGGTGGAGAAGAGTTTGCCCTTCTGCTGCCGAAAACAAACAACAAAGAAGCGAGGGCCATCGCCCACGCGATCAGCGAGGAAGTAGACAATTTGAATATTCGCCACGAAACATCGAGAGTGAGTCCGAAGGTAACGGTCAGCATTGGCGTGAACGTTGTGGTTCCGGCTATTCACCGCCACCGGGAGGACATGATGCACAAAGCGGACCAGGCTCTGTATGATGCGAAAAGCAATGGAAAAAATATGGTGAAACTGTAACAGACACCTGTGCAGCATAAAGAGGTGACAGAAATGGATAGTATGCAGCAAAAGGCTGCGAACAAAAAATCGTTATATGCAGGGCGCTTAAAGAAGGATTTCTTCGGCAGCGCCCTGCTTCTTTTAGTGACAATAATTCATTGGCTGTCGGCTGATTTCACGGCAGGGACGTATTTGTTTTACGTAGTGGTTTATACGGTGCTCGCAGCAGAGGATATGTATATTTACCGCAAATGGAAAGCAGAACAGTCGTGGATAGAGGAAAGCATGCGGCACAAACTATAAACGCCGGGAAGGAGCAACGTCAGATGAAGCTTACGATACACCGATTAACGGAAAACGATATCCCGGCACTTGCAGAACTGTCCCGGGAGGTGGGCTGGGACTACGATGAAGCGGAAATGAAGGCGGTGCTCGCTTCGGGAGTGGTATACGGTCATAAAACTCCGGAAGGCACGGTGGTCTCAAGCTCGGCTGTAATTCTATACGGGGAAATGGCGGCTCTCGGCCTCGTTATTGTCCGGGAGGCTTACCGGCGACAGGGGCTGGCCCGGGGAGCAGTGAAGGTGTGTTTGGATTTGGTGCCGCAGAAAGCCAGTGTGATGCTGTTTGCCACTGAAGAAGGGAAACCGTTATACCGCGAGTTTGGGTTTGAAGAAGCAGGCATGGTGTACAAATATACCGCCCCTGGCCAAGCGTTAAGTAAAAACAGCACTGCTCTGCCGAACAATATAAGAATGTACGAATCATCCGACTGGAACAGCATACAGCAGCTGGACCATGAAGCGTTTGGAGAAGACCGGGAGGTTTTTTTACGCCACCGGTTTGTCCAGGCATATCAGTCTCTTGTATTAAAAAACGGAAACAATCAGCCGGTTGGCTTTGGTCTGTCGATCTGGCATGAAGGGCAGCTGCTGATTGGCCCGGTCACAGCTCCGGATGAAAGAGATGCAGCTGCGTTAGTTGAACAATTGATTGAAGCACATCCGGTAAAGGTCCGGATTGATCTTACCGCAGAAAGCAGCTTTATCACGAAAATGCTTGGAGAATACGGCTTTGAAAAACAGAGCGAACCGCATAGAATGGTGCGGCATCCCGGGAATTTAGGCTCCAGGAACGGGACCCTGTACGCTATTGCTTCACAGGTCTTCGGGTAAAGAGCAGGCCTTCCTTAAAATTAAATTTTTATGAAGGTCGCTACCTGAAACAGGATATCTGGTGGCAGATTATGTTACTTTATTAGGAGAGAAGTTCGGGGGGCATGAACTTTCATCCGGCTTTTATTAATGGTGGGAACCGTGGGAGAGATATCATGATCAGTGGACCGTTCACAACATCTATACTTCCAGGAGCTATAGCTCTCCTTTTTACGCTGCTGTTTGTGCTGAAGGGATGGGCACTCTGGGTAAAGCTGCTGCCGGGCATTGCACTTATGGCCGCGGCCATTTCGCTTTTTTATTACGGCTATATGCACATTCGGGGATTTGAGGGAGCCTCGTACGGCATCCTGGGAGGGTTTTTAAGCCTCTATGCCGTCGTATGCTTTGTAGTGGCCGGATGGGATTTACGAAATAGTAATTTTTTTAAGTAGAAAGCTCGTTTTGGGGGTACATAAGCTGTAAAAGGAGGTGCCCTGTGATGTGTGGAAGATACACGCTGGTTCATTCCAGAGAGGCGCTGGAAGAAGCCTTCGGCGCAGCATTTCCGGAAGGGGAGGAAAGCTACAACGTAGCGCCCTCACAGAAAGTGCTGGCGGTGGCCTCCTCCACTGAACAGACGAAAGCCGGCTGGCTGCAGTGGGGGCTGATTCCGTCCTGGGCAGATGATAAGAAAATCGGGCATAAAATGATTAACGCCCGGGCGGAAAGTGTTGATACCAAGCCAGCGTTCCGCCGCCTGCTTGAACGCCGGCGCTGCCTGGTTATTGCAGATGGATTCTATGAATGGGACCGGGAAGGCGGGACAAAGCAGCCATACCGGATAACGGTTGATAACGAAGAACCATTTGCGTTCGCCGGCCTGTGGGACAGGTGGGAAGGCGAAGATGAAACGATCACCTCATGCACGATCATTACAACCGAAGCAAACGATTTAATGAAGAGTATTCACCACCGGATGCCGGTAATTCTGGATGAAGCAGCACGAAAAACCTGGCTTGATCCTAATGAAACGGACAAACAAGTGTTGAAATCAATGCTGCAGCCATTCGACGCTTCTCGGATGACCATGTATCCTGTAAGCACTGAAGTAAACAGTCCAAAACATAATCATGCTGCATTAATTGAACGCTCAGGGTAAAACAAAGAGCCCGGCTTTTCCTGTGAAAAAGGAGAAGCCGGGCTCTTTTTGGTTGAAGTCTGCGTCCGTTGGTGTCGACTTTCATCGAACTTCCTTACAGCAAGGGCGGACCTCCGCTTTTTCTGCTGTCCAGCTTCGCCACCCAGCCGCCCAGTCCATTGGCTGCATTCTGACTTCACCGTCTTTCGACGCTTCCAGCCAGGATTACGCCAGCCGTCTGGAGCGGCTGTGCAGGGTGGCTCTGCTTTTCTTGCTGTCCAACTCCGAGCGTTACCGCCCGGGTCCATTCGCATTTTCAGGGGCTTTCACGAAGAAAGTCAGTTCGACGTTGTTACAGGAGGTAACGAACTTAGTCGAACTTCAAATTCAACGTCTCAAGCCGACTGAAAACGGCGAGCCGTCCCGGGTGGTGACCGAACGCTCTCCGCTTTTCCTACACCTTTTTTCTTGCGACGGCTTTGCGCATTTTGGCCACGGCTTCCTGTGCCTGGTCTTTCTTTTTGATGCAGTAATTTACATACAGGCCGTCGAGGAGCGAGAGCTCGGCAAGTCTGGAGGCGAGCGCTTCGGAGCGGTATTCGGTTTCGCGGGAAATGGTCTGCAGTGTCAGGTCGGCTTTCTGGCTGATCGGCGTTTTGGCATAGCTTGTAATCGCGATAATGCGTGCGCCCTGTTCTTTGGCCACATCCATCGCTTCGAGGACGTCTTCATTAGCCCCCGAGTGTGAAATTACAATTGCCACGTCGTCTGGCTTCAGCTGGGAGGCGGCCATTACCTGCCAGTGGGCATCGGTATAGGCATGGCTCGGAAGTCCGGTGCGCATAAACTTGTGCTGGCCGTCCTGCGCAGTGACGCCGGAGCCGCCGCTTCCATAAAAATGGAGCTCTGATGCTTCAAGCAGGTACTGGACCGCCTGGCGGACGGTATTTTCATCAAGCACCTCCTGGGTGTAGGTGAGCGCATTTTTATTACTTTGAAATACCTTGGACATAATTTCTGCTTCGGTGTCGCTTTCCTGGATCGTTTCATGAATGTCTTCGATCGGTTCGATAATGTCAGAAGCGAGCGCGATTTTCATCGCCTGGTAGCCTTTAAAGCCGAGACGCTTGCAGAAACGGAACACGGTGGCATCTGCCAGCGAAAGCTGATCGGCTACCTGATTGATGGTGGAATGGACGATGGTTTCGGGATTTTGCAGCATATAGTCGGCGATTTGCTTTTCTTTATCACTAAAACTGTTGTACAGCGACTGGATCCGCTGACGGACGTGAGTCGTTTCGGTAGCCATGAGCACCCCTCCGGAGAAAAAAGTCTTACCTTCATCATAAAGGAATAAATTTCACTTAGCTATTAAAATGTACGAAAAAAAATTTCTTAAAACGCTTGCATAGAATTTTATTTCACGTATAATAACGAATTGAGAAAAATATTTTCATCAATTGAAAGCGTTAGCGAAAGCGAGGGAGTAAATGGTATGGCTGAATCACTTACAGCCGGCGTGGACATAGGCACAACGAGCACAAAAACGCTGGCATACGATACAGACGGAAATATCTGGGCGGAACGGGAGCTTGAATATCCAATTTATTCTCCGGACCCGGCCTGGAAGGAGCAGGACCCTTACGAAATTCTTCGCGCCGTCGAACAGACGCTGAGAAACGTCGTCGAAGACGTTGCGAAAGAAGGAAAACATATTGGCACGATCGGCTTTAGTGCAGCTATGCACAGCATACTCGCTGTAGATGAAAACGGCGAGCCGCTCACACAGGCACTCACCTGGGCGGATCAGCGGTCGGTGCACGAAACCGAAAAAGTAAAAGCCGAAAACGGGCAGGATATTTTTGAACGGACCGGCACGCCGATCCATCCAATGGCGCCGCTGACTAAAGTAATGTGGTTCCAGAAGCACCGGGAAGAAATTGCCGCAAAGGCAGCGAAATGGATTTCGGTGAAGGAATTTCTTTTTCATAAATGGTTCGGGGAATACATCGTTGATTACTCCATCGCCTCCGCTTCAGGCCTATTCAATATTCATAAAAAGCAGTGGGACGACAGAGCGCTGACCCTTGCCGGTATTACGGAAAATCATTTGTCCAGACCAGTGAGCACGACTTACAAGCGCAGTGACTTGAACAAAGATGTTTGTAAGCGGCTGCATCTACAGGAAACGACAACAGTTGTCATTGGGGCAAGCGACGGAGTACTTGCAAATGTCGGATCCGGGGCGCTTGAAGAAGGTGTGGTTGCCTGCTCGATCGGTACAAGTGGAGCGATACGAACCGTCATCGACCGGCCGTACACGGATCCGAAGGGACGAATATTCTGCTACGCGCTGACCGATGACCTGTGGGTGATCGGTGGTCCGATCAACAACGGCGGGATAGCGCTTCGCTGGATGCGTGACAAAATCATGCCGGATCTGAAGGAAGAGTGCCGGAAAAACGGTAAAGATTCTTACGACGTGATGACGGAGATGGCAGAAAGCGTGATGCCGGGTTCCGACGGTCTGCTGTTTCTGCCGTATATGACGGGCGAACGCGCTCCGTTCTGGAACAGCGACACGAAGGGCGTATTTTTCGGCCTGACGCTGCACCACGGTCGTGAACAGATGGTCCGGAGCGTTATGGAAGGCGTCATGATGCAGATGTATGCCGTAGTTGTGGCGTTGATTGAAGCCGGCATTAACATTAAAGAATTCCGTGCCAATGGCGGCTTTGCCCGTTCAGAGCTGTGGAAGCAGATGATGGCCGACATATTCGAAAGCGACATTGTCGTTCCGGACAGCCACCAGAGCGCCTGCTTCGGCGCAGCGTGGCTCGCCATGACAGCCACCGGGCAAAAGGACAGTCTGGATACGATTCACGAACTGATTCCGATCGAAACACGGCAGTCCCCAATTATGGAAAACGTGACAGCGTATCGGGATCTGAAGCCGATTTTCCTTCGGCTTGCACGCAATCTTCAATCTGAATTTTCCGCGATTGCCGACGTGCAGCGTGCACACGCAGAAGGCAATCGCACACTATCAACTGAAAAAGGAGAGATACTATGACGACTTCAGCACCGTGGCTCATTATTGTAGCTGCTTTAGCAATTGTTGCACTGTTATTTTTAGTTATGAGGACCAAGCTGCAAGCTTTCATCGCTTTGCTTGTTGTCAGCTTTCTCGTCGGCCTGGCTGTGGGCATGCCGCCAAGTGAAATTATAACAACCATCGAAGAAGGGATGGGCGGCATCCTCGGGTTTATCGCCGTCGTTATCGGCCTTGGGGCCATGTTTGGGGAAATGCTTCGTGTGTCCGGGGGTGCAGAGCGCCTCGCCCTGACACTCGTTGATAAATTTGGAGAAAAAAACGTCAGCTGGGCACTTGCACTTACAGGTTTTATCGTTTCAATTCCCGTCTTTCTGGACGTAGCACTTGTAATATTAGTGCCAATTGTGTACAGTCTGGTCCGTAAAACGAAAAAATCACTCGTGTACTACGGTATCCCGCTAGTAGCTGGTCTTGCCGTTACACACAGCTTTATTCCGCCGACGCCGGGGCCGATTTCGGTTGCTTCGATCATCGGCGCTGACCTCGGCTGGGTCATTCTGTTTGGTACGCTTGCCGGCCTTCCTGCAGTAGCAATTGCCGGCCCGATGTTCGGAAAATACATGGCGAAAAAAATCGACGTTGGTGTTCCGGAATACATGATGGAGCAGATGAGAAACGTTGAGTATGACCGCGAGCTGCCAAGCTTTCGCAGCGTTCTCGCCATTATTCTGCTTCCGCTCGTGTTAATTCTGCTTAACACAGGATCCGGGGTTTTCCTCGCAGAAGATAGCACAGCATATGAAATCCTTTCCTTTATTGGGGATCCTTTCTTCGCTCTTACTGTGTCGGCGCTTTTAACCTTTTATGTATTCGGTACCCGCCGTGGCTATTCGAAGGAAGAAGTGCAGCAAATTACAACGAAAGCACTCGAACCTGCTGGGATTATTATTCTCGTTACCGGTGCCGGTGGTGTGTTCGGTGAAATGCTGATCCAGTCCGGCGTCGGCGATGTACTCGCAAACGCAATGGAAAATGCGAACATGCCGATCCTTCTCTTCGCCTTCATTACAGCGATTCTTGTCCGTATCGCCCAGGGCTCTGCGACCGTGGCCATGGTAACAGCTGCCGGCCTTGTAGCGCCGCTGCTTGAGACATACGATGTAAGTGAGCCAATGCTCGGTCTGATTGTTATTACAATTGCTTCCGGTGCCACAGCCTTTTCCCACGTGAACGACTCCGGGTTCTGGCTGGTCAGCAGGTACTTCGGCCTGAACGAAAAACAAACGCTGCAGACATGGACCGTGATGGAAACAATTATCGGTTTTGTCGGTTTTGGTGTGGCCCTGATTTTAAGTATCTTCGTATAAATAGAAAAGAGGAGTGGAGAACATGAAAGCAGGAATTATTGGGTTAGGAAAAATGGGGTATAATATCGGCCTGCAGATGCTTGATAAAAATCACGACGTTGTTGCCTATGACCTGTCCGAAGAATTTCGCGAAAGCTTTAAGGGTGACGGCGGCAGCACAGCCGCTTCCCTGCAGGAGCTGGTGGATCAGCTTCCGAAGCCGCGCATCATCTGGGTGATGGTGCCGGCCGGGGATGCGACCGATCAGGTGCTTACCGAAACGGCATCGTACCTTGACGAAGGTGACATTTTGATCGATGCTGGCAACTCCCATTACAAGCGGACGCTGGCTCATTATGAAGCACTTGAAGCAAGAGGCGTTCACTTTTTCGACGTCGGTACAAGCGGGGGGATTTCCGGTGCCAGAAACGGCGCCTGCCTGATGATCGGCGGACGCAAGGACATTTTCCCGGTACTCGAGCCGCTGATGGAAGACCTGTCGGTGGAAAACGGCTATCACTACACCGGGGAAGGCGGCAGCGCCCACTATTTGAAAATGGTGCATAACGGTATCGAGTACGGCATGATGGCCGCGATGGGAGAAGGGTTTGAACTGCTTGAAAAAGGACCGTTTGACTATGATTACGAGCAGGTTGCCCGCGTCTGGAACAACGGCTCGGTCATCCGCGGCTGGCTAATGGAGCTGATGGAGGAAGCCTTCCGCGGTGATGCGAGACTCGACGAGATCCGCGGCGTGATGCATTCCTCCGGCGAAGGTAAGTGGAGCGTGGAGTCCGCGCTCGAGTACGAGGCAACAACTCCGGTCATTGCGCTCTCGCTTATGATGCGCTACCGTTCGCAGGAGAACGACACCTTTAATGGAAAAGTGGTTGCTGCCCTCCGTAAAGGGTTCGGCGGCCATGCCGTAGAAAAAAGTGAATAGCAATTTCCCAGAGGCCCGGATGGTATCCGGGTCTTTTTTCATATTTTAGAAAAACTACGGCAAATGCTTCAACTGCCTTAAAGTATTTCCGATAGTAACAGTAACGAAGAAAACGGCAGAAGGGAGCCTATCATTCATGCGAGTATCCGGGTTTGCTTCAGGAATGGATATTGACCAGACAGTAAAGGATTTAATGCGGGCGGAACGCCAGCCAATCAACAAGCTGAACCAGCAGAAGCAGACGCTCGAGTGGCAGACGGAAATGTATCAGGACGTAAACAAACAGTTTTTTGATTTCCGGAACACGATTTTTGATTCGATTATGAAAAAGTCATCGATGACAGACCGCTCGGCGACGTCCACCAATGACAGCCGGGTGAGCGCCACGGCTTCCGCAGACGCCGGCAATGCCACCTATTCGATCAGCGAGGTCAAACAGCTGGCCAAATCAGCGTCGCAGAGCAGCTCCGAACGGGCGACTGGCACTGATTTTTCCGCCACGGAAGCGGTCGGCAGCCAGACGTTTGCAGACGGGAAAGAACCGAAATGGAGCGAAGGCGTGATTCAAAGCAAAACGGTTAATGGCGACGGCGGCACCTCCTACAGTGTGGAAGGCAGCAATCTTAAAGAAAGTACCGATGACATGATCGTAAAGGTAAGCGGCAAGCAGTATGAAGTCGTAACCGGTACAGACCCGCTTGAGTCCGGCCAGGTACGCGCCACCGTTAACGGTGACCAGATTGATCTGGAATTTGATTCGGCCGTAACGAGCGGTAAAAGCATCAATGTACAGTATGCCGCAGAAAATGAAACTAAAACCGTTGAGGCAGCTGCACCAACCTCTTCTTTTTCACTCGGCAAAGGAGCGATTAATCCGGGCAACCTGAATATCAGCGTAAACGGTGGCGGGGCGTTGACGATTGTGACAGACCCCGATCAGGAGCTCGCGGCAGGCGAAGCCTACGTGGATACGAAAACAGGAAGAGTTACGCTCGGCGAAGCGGCGACCGGAACGATTGAAGCGACATTCACCCAACAGTATTCTACGAATACCATTACGACCTTTGATAAAAACGGAAACGAACAGAAAAACAAATTTACGTTCACAAGCGCGCAGTCGATGAATAATATCATGAGCGCGATCAGCTCGTCCGGAGCGGGAGTGAGTGCATTTTATGATGAGCATTCAGGAAAAGCGGCGCTCACCCGGTCGGAGACCGGCGATTTTAACAAAGACGGGGACGAGATGCTTTTTTCGGGTGACTTTTTCAATAACACCCTGGGGCTGAACAATGTGGAAGGGGAATCCAACCAGGGCGAACAGAATGCTGTGTTTACGATGAACGGTCTTGAAACCGAACGGGCGAAAAATACGTTTGACGTGAACGGCATGAGCATCACCCTTAAAGAAACGTTCACTGAAGCAGAGGGCGCGGTAACGCTCGGATCGGACACAAATACCGACGGTGTGATGGAGACCATCCAGGGATTTGTCGAAGAGTACAATAAGATCGTGGAAGATGTAAACGGGAAGCTGAACGAAAAGGTGAACCGGGACTTTAAACCGCTCAGCGATGAACAAAAGGAAGAAATGAGCGAAAAGGAAATTGAAATGTGGGAGGAAAAAGCCCGCAGCGGCCTGCTCCGGAGTGACAGTTCGATATCGAACGTCATGAACAATATGCGCTCCCTTCTATACGAAGAGGTAGACGGCACCGATTCAGCCTACAATACGCTCTATTCGATCGGCATTACGACAAGCTCGAGCTACACGGATAACGGCAAACTTGAAATTGATGAAGATCAGCTGCGTCAGGCGATTGAAGACGACAGCGAAGGCGTTTACCAGCTGTTTGCCGCGAGTGGATCAACAACCGAGACCCAGGGGCTTGCCCGCCGGATGAGAGAAACGCTCGACAACGGGGTTTCCGCGCTTGCCGAACGGGCCGGGGGCTACAAAGGCAAGCTGCTTCCACACCAGTTTACACTCGGTCGCAATTTGGAGAACATCGACGACCGTATCGCCCAGTTTGAGGACCGGATGGTATCAGTGGAAAACCGGTATTACCGCCAGTTTACAGCGATGGAGCAGGCGATGAGCCAGGCGAATTCGCAGTCCAACTATTTAACCCAGTTTATGAACGGTGGCCAGTGACAATAGCACCTTCTTGAGGAGGAAGAGAATATATGAGTTTTAACCAGGCACAGGCAATGTACCAGCAGGCAATGAAGCAGACGACTGCCTCGGGTAAAGACAAACCGCAGAGAACATTCAGCCCAAAACAGACAGCACCTGCTCCGAAACCGGCGCCGGTCAAAGCGAATCCCTACCAGCAGCAGGCAATGCAGACCGCCTCGCCGGGAGAGCTGACGCTCCTTTTATACAACGGCTGCCTGAAATTTCTCCAAAAAGCGGAGAAGGCGATGAATGAGGGAAAGGTTGAAGAAAAAAACAAGCTGATGATTCGGGCCCAAAACATCATCGGAGAGCTGATGATTACGCTGAAAACAGACAGCGAGCTTGGCAGCAGCATGATGCAGATGTATGACTACATGTACCGCCGCCTGATTGAAGCGAATGTCAGTAATGACACAGACGCTCTGCGGGAAGTGTACGGACTTGTTGAAGAGTTCCGCGACACTTGGAAGCAGGCGATGCAAAAAGACCGGGAGAGCCGTTTCCGTGAAGGCGGCCGGGTGTAATGAGTGTAATCCGTGAACTGTATGTCACCACCCGGGAACTGTACGAGAAAGTGGCGCAGCCTATGCCGGAGAATGAACAGCCAAGGGATGAGTACATTGAGAGCGTGGATCTTTTTCTGGAGGCACGGGACAGACAGCTGAAAAACCTGCCTCCAGTAAATGGATGGTCAGAGGCTGAGCGCCAGCTCGGGGAAGAGACGGTCAAAATGAATCGTTATATTGACGACCGGCTTGCCGGCTGGAAACAGGTGATCCGCACGGAACTGCAGGGAAGCCGTCAAAAACGCCGCCATATGGGAAAATATGAGCAAACCGGCGTCACGGCTTCAGCCTATTTTTTCGACAGCAAAAACTAATACGTAAAACCTTCAGGCCTCGATCTGAAGGTTTTTTATGTATGCGTGCTTCGATTATGTTATAAACGGTTTAAAGGATAAAAAAAGGGGCAGGTAATGATGAACGAACATCTCCGCCGGGCAGAAGCGACATTTCTGGAGCAGTACAGTGACTGGCTCCAGATGGTGCAGGAAAGTATGGTGCAGGTAACAGGCTTTTACCGGGAAGGGTTTGAAGAAAACGGTGATCGGCTGCTCGACAGCACGACCAGGGAATCCTCGCTGTTTTCCTCGCAGACAGTGACGATGGCGTATTTGTTTGGACAGGAGGAAGAATGGAAGCAGGATCTTGAAGCCTTCGAGCAGGCAACGGAGGAAGTGCGGGGTCTGATAGATGCAGAAACGATGAGCAGCGCCGAGAAGATGCGATACGTCGCTTCAGTGTATATGCCGGTGCTGGAACGCTGGAAGCTGCGGGTGACAGCACTCGTGCGCAAATAAACAGGCAGGGAGCCGGCTCCCTGCCTGTTTATTTATTCGTCGCTGCCCTGTTCGGAAAGAGGCGGCAGCCCCAGCCTCTGTTCAAGCGTCGGCAGAGAGCCGTGCTCGATAATCCAATTCGCCGGCTGGCGGTCAGGATACATGAGCTCGGAAATACTCTGGCCTTCAATCTGGCTGAACCGTTCACCTTCCTCCCACTCCTGCAGGTCTTCAAAATTCAGCTCTTCCGCCGTAGCGATGACGTTGGAAGGCGCGCTGATCGTCTGATCATTGTTTACCTCCGCATAGTCAAACGTTAGGGACTGCGTAGATGAAGAGGTATGCTGGTTTTGATTATTGCTCATGGCAATTCGGAAATCTGACTGAATACTTTTTGTCTGCATCGAATCCTTATCGATAGTAATAGTGTAGACGGTGTTCTCCAGATTTCCGGCAAACAGCATGTCGTCAATTAAGTTGTCAAAATCTTCATTAGTGAAGCTGACCGTGCTTTTAACGAGTTCACGCATTTGATCGGAACGGCCGCGCGCCTCGATCACATATTCCGACTCCTGTTCATCTATTTGAAAATCTGTAGCGTAAGCTTCGATCAGCTCCAGCACAGCCGATGGTTCGCCAATGGACTGGCTTGAAGCACTCAAATCACCGGTGAATTCATCCGGATACTTAATCCATTCTTCATCTGTAGAATCATAAGTGAAAAAGCCTTCGGCCGTCAGATAGCGCTCGATTTCCTTCGGCTCCTGTTCGGTCGTCTGCAGCGTGGAAGACTCATGGTAGGCGAACGGATCGGTACCAACTTCCACGTGGGAGTTGAGTTCATTGGTGACCGGGTCTTCCCGGGCCGGTCCGATGGTCTGGTCCATGTTTATATCAATAGAATAACGATCTAATTCCTGCATATATTCAATGCTTTCAGAAAGAACCTCATCAGAAGCCGGTTCCTCATCTGAAGCTTGGTTTTCCGTTGGATCTGGTTCATTGTCAATGGATGAACATCCTATCGGAAGGACGAGACTTAAAGAAACGAGAAGTACGCCAAAAGACTTCCTCATGGAACCTCCGACCTCCATCTAAAATTCATTTTACATATTTCTTAAGAATACCACACTTTTACACAAAAAAGAATAAGACCTCGTTCATGGTTGTCTTCCACCGCTTTCCAAAGAGGGGAAGCGGATATGGACTGCGTGGAGGAAAACACCCTCAGTAGCAGGAGACCATAAGAAAGAAACCCGGCGAATGCCGGGCTTCTGGTGTCCGGGACGGCCGCTTAGACAAGGGGAGCGGCGCCCGGACGGACAGAACAGTGTGGGAGGTTGCTGCTGTCAGAGGTATAAGGGGAAATATGTAGAAGAGTAAGCAGCCGAAGTGCTGCTGCCTGGTACTATCATATGTCCCGGAGCACCGGAATACAAGGGGAGACGCGCTTTTAGGCTTTATTTTGAAATAGGGGTTCCGGCCCGTGTTCTATCCTAAAATAGGAAGCGTCTGATTTATAAATGAGCAGAATAATAATTGAAAATTGCGGGTATAGAACGAACGATGCACATTCCGCATGAAAGGGAGTAATAATGGTATGTTTGGAAAAATATATATTAACGGTGAATGGAAACAGGCAGACGAAGGAACCATTGATGTTGTGAATCCAGCAAATGGAGAAGTAGTGGGGGAGACGGCTAACGCAGGCGAAGCGGAAACGAAGGAAGCGATTAATGCCGCCCATGAGGCGTTTGATTCCTGGTCGAAAACGACGGCGTACGAACGGGCAGACATTCTCCGCAAGATTCACACCCTCATGATGGAGCGCCAGGATGAACTTGGCGAACTGCTGACAAAGGAAATGGGTAAACCACTTGCGGAGGCAAAAGGCGAAGTAGCTTATGCGGCCTCCTTTATTGAATGGTACGCAGACGAAGCGAAACGGGTATACGGCGAGACCATTCCATCCGGTTCGGAAAACAAGCGGCTGATGGTGATTCACCAGCCCGTCGGCGTTGTGGGTGCGATTACCCCTTGGAATTTTCCGCAGGCAATGATCACCCGTAAAGTAGGACCGGCTCTTGCCGCAGGCTGTACGATCGTGCTGAAGCCGGCGAAGAATACGCCGCTGTCCGCCGTTCGTTTCGTGGAAATATGTGAAGAAGCGGGCGTACCAAAAGGCGTTATTAACCTGGTTACCGGCCAGAGCTCGTCGGCGATTGGCAATGAACTGATGTCGAACGAAAAAGTCCGGAAGGTTACCTTTACCGGCTCCACCGAAGTCGGAAGCAATTTGATGGAGCAGGGTGCCCAGGATATTAAAAAGCTGTCGCTTGAACTCGGCGGCCATGCGCCTGCACTCGTCCTTGACGATGCGGACATCGAAAAAGCGGTTAACGGCGTCGTGGCCTCAAAGTTCCGTGCGTCCGGACAGACGTGCATCTGCGTCAACCGGGTGTATGCCGATGAAAAAGTATACGAAGAGTTTGTCGAAAAATTTGCGGAAGCATGCAAGGACTTGAAGGTCGGAGACGGTATGGACGAAAACGTGAAGGTCGGCCCGCTGATTGATAAAGACGCCTACGACAAAGTTGAACGCCACGTGCAGGATGCCGTCGATAAAGGCGCGAAAGTGGTAACCGGCGGCAACGGTTATGAAAAGGACGGCGGCTACTACTTTGAACCGACCGTGCTCCGCGACGTCAACCATGACATGATCATCATGCACGAAGAAACGTTCGGACCGGTGGCACCGGTACAGAAAATCACCAGTGATGACGAAGGCGTCAAGCTCGCGAACACGACGCCGTTCGGTCTTGCTTCGTACTTCTTTACCGAAAACATGTCCCGGGGTATGAAAATTGCCGAAGGACTCGAATATGGTATTGTCGGCTGGAACGACGGCGGCCCATCGGCGGCCCAGGCACCGTTTGGCGGATGGAAGCAGAGCGGTATCGGACGCGAAGGCGGACGTCAGGGCATCATGCCGTTTCTTGAAACCAAGTATATTTCGATGGGATTATAATGGAAATGCAGACTGCGCCGGAACGCTCCGGCGCAGCTTTTTTATTATGAAATTTCTGGTTAAGCCAGCGCTTACAATTAAAAGGGTTTTATCTGTTCCATAAGTCCTGAGACCCTTTTGTTACGCCACATTCTTTTCACTTTTTAAAAAAATTTTGTTGTTTGAAAAGGATTCTGCAAAAGGAATATAGAAAGTAGACACATAACGATAAGGAGGGGTTCACTTGATGAACTTTAACATTCGCGGGGAAAACTTAGAGGTGACTCCAGCTCTTCGAGGTTACGTAGAAAAGAAAGTGAGCAAGCTTGAACGTTACTTTGATACAACCCCTGTGGCGGACGTCCATGTGAATATGGAAGTTCAAAACAGTGAGAAAATTTTAGAAGTGACCATCCCTATGCCGCAGCTGCTGCTCCGCGCAGAAGAAACGCATACGGATATGTATGCGGCGATCGACCTTGCGACGGACAAGCTCGAACGGCAGATTCGGAAATATAAAACAAAAGTAAATCGCAAGTTCCGCCAGAACGGCAAAACATCGGAAGTATTTAAAACAAATATTGAAGAATTAAATGAGGAAATTGCCAACGGCGGGGTAAAAGAAGCTCCGTTAACGGATGAAGTGACAGAGGAGGACGACGGCCTTGAAATCGTCCGGACCAAACGGTTTAATTTAAAGCCGATGGATACGGAAGAAGCAATCCTTCAGATGGACATGCTCGGCCACAACTTTTTCGTCTTTGCCAACTCTGTCAGCGGTGACACCTCAGTTGTATACAGGCGTCGCGACGGTCGCTACGGCCTGATTGAGCCGGAAGAATAATTATATGAATCAACAAGCCCTGCGTGGGTAATGCGCAGGGCTTGTTTTAGTTTCACCGGGAGCACGGGTACTCGTTGTAACAATAGCGGAATACTGTTAAAATATACGGTGATGCTTAGAAATACAACGATTCATTTATATATGTAACACGACAGATAAATTAGGATTCGAGCCCTTACTAACAATTAAAACAACTATGCGCGTCAATCGTATTTCGGCTAGATGGTACGAAAGAGAGGACGATGATTAAACCATGAGAGGTTTATTGAAGAAAGTCATTGGAGACACAAACCAAAAATATGTAAAAAAACTGGAGAAAAAAGCAGAAAAAATAGAGGCTTTTTACGAAGACATCCAGGTTTTGAGTGATGAGGATCTTGCCCGGAAGACAGAAGAGTTTAAAGAACGCTATCAGCAGGGTGAAAAGCTTGAACAACTGCTTCCGGAAGCCTATGCAGTTGTCGCGGAAGCGTCGACACGTGTACTCGGAATGACCCCCTTCCGCGTACAGCTGATGGGCGCCATTGTATTAAACGACGGCGACATTGCAGAAATGAAAACCGGGGAAGGGAAAACCCTGGTCGCAACCATGCCGGTCTATTTAAACGCCATTACCGGCAAAGGCGTGCACGTTGTTACCGTCAATGACTACTTGGCCAAGCGTGACAGCGAAACGTTAGGAGAGCTCTACCAGTTTCTCGGATTGACCGTCGGTCTGAATTTAAAAGATATGAGCAAAGAAGCGAAGCGGGAAGCTTATCTGGCTGACATTACGTACGGGACCAATAATGAGTTTGGCTTTGACTACCTGCGGGATAATATGGTTCTGTACAAAGAACAAATGGTGCAGCGGCCGCTGCATTTTGCCCTCGTTGACGAGGTCGACTCAATTTTGATCGATGAAGCGAGAACGCCGCTGATCATTTCCGGCTCGGTGGAGCAGTCGACCAAGCTTTACGCAGCGGCTAACGTATTTGTGAGCCGGCTGAAGGAAGAGCGGGACTACACGATCGATGAAAAAACCAAAACGGTGCTTTTGACTGATGAAGGTGTTACCCGGGCGGAAAAAGCGTTTCAAATAGAGAATTTGTACGATCAGCAGCACGTGCAGCTGCTGCACCACATCAACCAGGGATTAAAAGCCCATGTGACGATGCACCGCGATGAGGACTATGTGGTGCAGGACGGCAAAGTGGTCATCGTGGACCAGTTTACCGGACGTTTGATGGCGGGGCGCCGGTACAGTGAAGGCCTCCATCAGGCCATTGAAGCGAAGGAAGGCATGCGGGTGCAGAAGGAAAGCATGACACTCGCTTCGATTACGTTCCAGAACTACTTCCGGATGTACCAGAAGCTTGGCGGTATGACCGGTACAGCGAAAACGGAAGAAGAAGAATTCCGCAACATTTACGGCACAGACGTTATTTCGATTCCGACGAACAAGCCAGTGGTGCGTGAAGACAAATCAGATTTGATCTTTAAGACCCGTGAAGCGAAATTCCGTGCGGCTGCCGAAAAGATTGCTGAATTGTATGAAACCGGACAGCCTGTGCTTGTCGGCACGGTTAACGTTGATACGTCCGAGCTGATCTCCCGGTACTTGAAAAAGAAAAACGTTCCTCACAACATCCTGAACGCAAAAAACCACGAAAACGAAGCGAAAATCATTGAAAATGCCGGTCAGCGCGGGGCTGTCACTATTGCGACCAACATGGCCGGCCGCGGGACCGACATCAAGCTTGGAGACGATGTTCCGGATCTCGGCGGACTATTTGTGATCGGTACCGAACGGCATGAAAGCCGCCGTATCGACAATCAACTCCGCGGCCGTGCCGGACGTCAGGGGGATCCGGGCGCTTCTCAGTTTTACCTATCGATGGAAGACGAGCTGATGCGCCGGTTCGGCTCTGATAATATGAGCAGCATGATGGAGCGCCTCGGGATGAGTGAAGACCAGCCGATCGAAAGCAAGCTGGTTACCCGCGCAGTGGAGCAGTCACAAAAGCGGGTGGAAGGTGCCAACTATGACTCCCGGAAGCAGATCCTGCAGTACGACGATGTGATGCGTGAGCAGCGTGATATCATTTACGCCCAGCGGATGGAAGTGCTCGAATCGGACAATTTGCGTGATATCGTTCTCCGTATGCTGGATTCCACAGTGAAAAATATTGTTGCAGCCTATACACCGGTGGAACAGGTGCCGGAGGACTGGGACCTGGAGGGCATGCTTCATTACCTGAACACGACGGTGCTGAATGAAGGCGATTTGACAGAGCAGGATGTTAAAGGTCTTGAACAGGAAGAAGTTATCGAAAAGGTATGGGAAACAGCAAAAGGCAACTACGAAGCAAAAGAGCAGGAATTTGACGAAGAGTCCATGCGTGAATTCGAAAAAGTGCTGCTCCTTCGGTCGGTGGACCGGAAGTGGATGAACCATATCGATCAGATGGACCAGCTCCGCCAGGGTATTCACCTGCGGGCTTACGGCCAGAACGATCCGCTTCGGGAATACAAATTCGAAGGCTTTAACATGTTTGAAGACATGATTGCCTCCATTGAAGAAGAAGTAGCTACGTACGTAATTAAATCGGAAGTGAACGAAGAGAACCTGCAGCGCCAGGAAGTCGCTAAAGGAAAAGCAGTGCGCCAGGACGAACAGGAAGCAGAAGAAGAGCAACCGAAAAACAAAAAGAAACCAGCGCCTGCAAACGGCAACCGGAAAATGCCGGTGCCGAACAAACGGTAATAAGAAACGAAAAACGGTAGGGACCAGCCCCGAAGTCTTGGCTTCGGGCTTTTTCCTTGCCACCTACATTCAGAAAGGGGATTTCTTACATGGATATGGCAGAAATTCGAAACGAACTTGAAAATATGGCTAAGCGATTAGCGGACTTTAGGGGGTCTCTTTGACTTCGATGCCAAGCGGGAGCGCATAAGCGAACTCGAAGAAAAGATGACTCATCCCGGCTTCTGGGATGACCAGGACGCCTCCAAAAAAGTTATTGATGAAAATAATGCGTTAAAGGATATTACCGAAGGCTATCGCGAACTCGAAGAAAAGCACGAAAATCTCGAAGTTTCCTATGAGCTTGTAAAAGAAGAAGATGATGAAGATTTAAAAGAAGAGCTCGAATCAGGTACAAAGCAGTTGAAAAAAGACATTAACGATTTTGAACTGCAGATGCTCCTAAGCGAGCCGTACGATAAAAACAACGCCATTCTGGAGCTGCATCCCGGTGCCGGCGGTACCGAATCCCAGGACTGGGCGTCCATGCTGCTCCGCATGTATACACGCTGGGCAGAAAAGAAAAACTATACGGTGGAAACCCTGGATTACCTTCCCGGGGACGAAGCCGGACTGAAAAGCGTCACTATGATGATTAAGGGGTACAATGCCTACGGCTTCCTGAAAGCAGAAAAGGGCGTGCACCGGCTCGTGCGGATCTCCCCGTTTGACTCCTCTGGGCGCCGGCACACCTCATTTGTTTCCTGCGAAGTCATGCCGGAAATGGAAGACTCCGTAGAAGTGGAAGTGCGGACAGAGGATTTGAGAGTCGATACGTACCGTGCGAGCGGTGCCGGCGGTCAGCACGTAAACACGACGGACTCCGCCGTTCGGATTACCCACCTGCCGACAAACATCATCGTCACCTGCCAAAACGAGCGGTCCCAGCTGAAAAACCGGGATCAGGCGATGAAAATGCTGCGCGCGAAGCTGTATCAGCGCCAGATTGAAGAACGCCAGCAGGAAATGGATGAAATCCGCGGAGAGCAGAAAGAAATTGGCTGGGGAAGCCAGATTCGTTCTTATGTGTTCCATCCGTACAACATGGTAAAAGACCACCGGACGAATGTGGAGATGGGAAACACGCAGTCAGTGATGGACGGCAATCTTGACCCGTTCATCGATGAATACCTGCGTGCAAGTATGAAAGTATAACAAAGGGCAAAATCAGCAGCCTGCGTTCGCGCAGGCTCTTTTTACGTCAAACCAAAAGGAGGAAGTGTAATGGTAAACCGAAGAAGAAAACCAATGTCAAAAACAGCGTTGAAATGGGTCAACGGGTTTCAGATTTTTGCCGGAACGGCTGTTGTGGCTGTTTCCTATAACGCTTTTTTACTGCCGAACTCGATCGCATCCGGAGGGGTAAGTGGTTTTGCGACCCTGCTGGAGGCTTCACTGAACGTAGAACCGGCTGTAACGATAGGGATCACCAACGTTCTCCTTTTCATTCTCGGTCTCCTTCTTCTTGGTGGACTCCAGTACGGAGCAAAAACAATAATTGGGACGCTGTTTTTACCGTTTATTGTTTATTTCACGAGGAACTGGGACATCGGCATCGATGACCCGCTGCTTGGCGCGTTGTTTGGCGGAATCGGAGTGGGCTTTGGTCTAGGATTGGTGTTTCGCGCCAGCGCTTCAACTGGAGGCACGGATCTTTTAGCTCAAATTATTCATAAATACGCCGGGGGTACGCTCGGTTCCTCAGTCTTTATTATGGACGGACTGATCGTTACGGGCTCGGCGTTCATCTTTGGCCTGGAGTTTGCACTGTATGCCCTTATTTCGTTGTTTGTTACCGGAAGAACTATTGATGTCGTGCAGACCGGTCTGGGCTACGCCAAGGTGGCTTTTGTGATTACAAAGCACGAAGAAACGGTGCGCAAATCTATTTTAAAAGAAGTGGACCGCGGAGTAACTAAACTTGAAGGACGCGGAGGCTTTACTAATGATGCACGCCCGGTGCTGATGTGCGTCGTCAACCGTGGTGAGGTTACCCGGCTGAAGCGCGTGATCCAGCTGCAGGATCCCGAAGCCTTTGTAGTTGTGAGCAACGCTTCAGAAGTGCTTGGCCAGGGATTTGAGAATCAAGGGAACTCTGTGTAAAAAAGCGGAAGCGCCAACATTGTGTTTCAGAACCATAGAAGTTCATGCTACACTAAAGAAAAGCGGAGCCACCCTTGTTGGAAGGAAGTTCGATGAAAGACGTCACTGTCGTGACACCATCGAACTGACCCGCTTCGCAGGCCCCAGACGGCTGGCGAAAACCTGGCTGGAAGCGTCGCGAGACGGTGAAGCCAGGGTGCAGCCAATGGACTGGACGGCTGGGTGGCGGAGCTGGACAGTGAGAAAAGCGGAGCCACCCTTGCTGGAAGGAAGTTCGATGAAAAAGTTACTTTCGTGAAACCATCGAACTCACCTGCTTCACAGACCCAGGGATGGCTCGCCGTTTTCGATTCGGAGGAACAGCTCGTGCAGCTGATTCCTCTTTCGTATAGTCTGTGGTTTGGTTATGACTTTAATAAAGCTGGAGTGAAATAGATGAAGAAAAACATCAAAGTGATGGCAGCAATTCTGGTCACAGCAGCGGCAGCCGGGACCGGAGGCGCCGCCATAGGTGCTTCTGTCTGGGGAGGAGATTCGGGGGCATCCTCACCCGCACTGTCCGAATCCGGTTCGGACAGCGGAGCGGAAAACGCGTCAGAAGAAGACTTAAATAAAATCAGTTCTGTATACGATCTGATCGACTCCGAATACATGACAGAAGTGGATAATGATGAGCTGGTGCAGGGGGCTATCGAAGGAATGATCGGAGAACTCGAGGATCCTCACTCCAGTTACATGAGCGAAAGCACAGCACAGGAATTCACGCAGTCGCTGGAGTCGTCCTTCGAAGGTATTGGAGCTGAGGTAAATAAATCCGGGGACGCAGTGACTATCGTTTCTCCAATAGAAGATTCTCCGGCAGAAGCCGCCGGACTTCAGCCAAATGATGACATTCTGGAAATTAACGGAGAAAGCACAGAAAATCTGGAGCTCAATGAAGCGGTCCTGAAAATCCGCGGAGAAAAAGGTACGAACGTGAATCTCACTGTACAGCGGGGGAGCGGGGACCCTTTTAATGTTGAGGTGGAGCGCGATGAAATTCCGATAGAAACCGTAGAAGGCGAAGTGATAGAGCAGGATGGTGAAAGCATCGGTTATCTGAATGTATCGTCATTTTCTGAAAATACAGCCAATGAATTCGAAACCCAGCTCGAGCAGGTGGAGAGTGAAAACATTGACGGACTGGTAATTGATGTCCGTGGAAATCCGGGCGGATATTTGAACGCGGTAGAGGATATCGGCGACATGATCATCCCGGGCGGAGAGCCGGTAGTCGAAATTGAAGACCGGGAGGGCACGGTTTCAGAAGTGACCTCGTCTTTAGAGGAAAACAAAGACTATCCGGTGGTCGGCGTGATTGACCAGGGAAGTGTTTCTGCTTCTGAAATTCTGGCAGCTGCAATGAAAGAGTCCGGAAACTTTGAGCTGGTAGGACAGAGCACCTATGGTAAAGGAACGGTCCAGCAGGTAATGGAACTTGATGATGGAAGCGACGTGAAGCTCTCTGTTTCCAAATGGCTGACACCGGATGGAAACTGGATCAATGAAGAAGGGGTGGAGCCTACCATTGAGCAGGAGCAGCCCGACTATTTCCAGGCACCTATTTTATCCATTGATGAAGCCCTGGAGCCGGATACGACTGGAGAAAAAATTGCGACTGCACAAACCCTCTTAAAAGGAGCCGGCTTCGATCCGGGACGTGAAGACGGATACTACAGCGAAGAAACTGAAGCGGCGGTACAGGATTTCCAGGAGGAACAGGAAGGTCTGGAAGCCACCGGGACGCTGACGCCGGAAACAGCAGATGCGCTGAATGATTTTGTGCTTGAAAATGTCCAGAACCGGGACAACGACAAGCAGCTGCAGCGCGCGCTTGATGCAGTCACAGAACAATAAATGCAAGCTGGATGATACCGGTGGCCGGGTTCTGACCGGTCCAAAGAAAAGGGGGAATAGTGGATGCAGGGAATAATTGGTGAAATTGGTCCTGCGTTAGCGTGGTTTTTTCTGAACCCGCTGACTTACATAATGATAGCAGCCATGCTTATGGTTGGTTATCTTCGGGTGAAAAGAGAACGGAAAATGTTTCAGGCAAAAATGTATCCAATGCTGATGGAATTGACGATGAGTGTTATTCCGGCGATAGTAATCGCTGCTTTTGTCTCGGTCGTCACCATTGTTACGGGCATTTCATTGCCTCTGGGAGCAGTCGTGCTTGCAATAGTGATCAGCGCCCTGCTGGCAGTATCAGGTCTGCACCGCTGGCTGACCGCCCTGCACGTGTGGGGAACGTCATTCTTAGCGGCTCTGGTGCTTGATGCTGCGGGGGTTACGGTACCGTTTTTCTCTGACGCAGCCTGGCTTGGAAACGGCTTTGATGCTTTTTCTCTGATGGTCTGGCTCGCAGTGCTCACGCTTGCGGAAGGAATACTGATGGTCTGGAACGGGACAAAGTTCTTTTCTCCGATACGGACAGTCAGCCGCCGCGGCAAACCGATTGGAGGTCAGATCACGCACCGCCTCTGGATGCTCCCGGTATTTCTGTTTATCCCGGGGAGCGCTGTTGAGGCGGGAGGCTGGTGGCCGCTGCTTCCGGGCGAGACCGCTTTTTCCCTTCTTTTGCTGCCGGCAGTGATCGGCATACGGATGAAAACCTTCGACCGTCTGGCAGCTTTGCAGGTGCGTTCGGCCGGCTGGTGGGTTGTACGAATCGCTGTCCTTACCGGCGCCGGTGCAGCACTCGCTTATTTTTACAGCGGATGGGTTATTCCGGTAATTACGGCTGTCCTGATTCTGCTGCGGGAATGGGTAACCATTGCTGCCGGCAGTTCAGCTAAAAGCAATTTTCTTTATACGCTCCGCGGAGACGGAATATCCGTACTCGCTGTTCTCCCGGAGTCTCCGGCAGACCGCATGCATATTAAAGCAGGCGAGGTTATACGGCGGGTGAACAGCGAAAAAGTATATGATGAAGCGAGCCTGTACCGGGCGGTGCAAAAAAATTCCGCCTATTGCCGGCTGGACGTGGAGGATATTAACGGAGAGCTCCGCCAGGCGCAGGCGGCACTTTACAGCAATCAGCACCATCAGCTTGGGATATTGATGATCAACAAAGAACGCGCGGCACCGGAAAGCATGCATACAGCCCAGTAAAACAGAACCCCCCTGCCGGGTTCTGTTTTTTTGCATGGTGCAGGGGAAATGTCGTTTTCTTTGCAATTACCGGGGAGTGGAGTACAATAATGATAGCGAATATACGTTCGTTTTTATGTTGTTTCTTTCCAATCTTCATGTGGTATAGTAAATAGACATATGACCGGAACGCAGACAGGAAGTGAGGGACTAATATGAACGAAACATTTGAACTGGCGAGTAAATATAACCCGGCGGGCGACCAGCCGCAGGCGATTGAAAAGCTGGTTCAAGGGTTGAGCGAAGGCAAAAGATACCAGACACTGCTCGGAGCGACAGGGACCGGCAAAACGTTCACAGTATCCAACGTGCTAACAGAAGTGAACCGGCCGACGCTGGTCATGGCGCACAATAAGACACTTGCCGGGCAGTTATATAATGAATTTAAAGAAATGTTTCCAAACAATGCGGTGGAATATTTTGTGAGCTATTACGACTACTATCAGCCGGAGGCCTACGTACCGCAGACGGACCAGTTTATTGAAAAGGATGCGAGTATTAACGACGAAATTGACAAACTAAGGCACTCGGCGACGAGCGCCTTATTTGAGCGGGAAGACGTTATTATCGTCGCCAGTGTTTCCTGCATTTACGGCCTCGGTTCTCCGGAGGAATACCGGGACCTGGTGCTTTCGCTCCGGACCGGCATGGAGATTGAACGGGACCAGATTCTACGGAAGCTCGTGGACATTCAATACGAACGTAACGACATTAATTTCGTGCGCGGGACGTTTCGCGTGCGTGGCGATGTTGTTGAGATCTTTCCGGCTTCAAGAGACGAGCACTGCATTCGTGTTGAAATGTTTGGCGATGAAATCGACCGTATCACTGAAGTGGATGCCTTGACCGGCGAAGTTATCGGTGAACGCTCGCATACTGCAATTTTCCCCGCATCCCACTTTGTGACACGAGAAGAAAAAATGGAACGGGCCATTAAAAATATTCAGCAGGAGCTTCAGGAACAGCTCGAAAAGTTTCGGGCGAACGGCCGGGAGCTTGAGGCTCAGCGGCTCGAACAGCGGACCAATTACGACCTTGAAATGATGCAGGAGATGGGTTTTTGCTCCGGCATCGAGAACTATTCGAGGCACTTGACCTTCCGGAACCCCGGGGATGCTCCTTATACATTGATTGATTATTTTCCGGATGATTTTTTACTCGTGGTGGATGAGTCCCACGTTACGCTTCCGCAGGTGCGTGGTATGTACAACGGGGACCAGGCAAGAAAGCAGGTGCTCGTGGATCACGGCTTTCGTCTTCCGTCTGCGATGGACAATCGTCCGCTGAAATTTGATGAATTTGAAGAGCGGATTAACCAGGCGATGTTCATTTCCGCGACACCGGGTCCGTATGAGATTGAACACGCACCGGAAGTTATCGAACAAATTATCCGGCCGACCGGTCTGCTTGACCCGACAGTAGAAGTGAAGCCAATTGAAGGACAGATCGATGACCTGATCGGCGAAATTCATGAACGTCGGGAGCAAAACGAGCGGGTGCTCGTAACGACGCTCACCAAGAAAATGGCGGAGGATTTAACCAACTATTTAAAAGAGCTCGGCATCCGGGTGAAGTATCTGCACTCGGACATTAAAACGCTCGAGAGGATCGATATTATCCGCCAGCTTCGCCTCGGCCAGTTTGATGTTCTGGTCGGCATTAACCTTCTCCGTGAAGGACTCGATATCCCGGAAGTGTCGCTGATCGGCATTCTGGATGCGGATAAGGAAGGCTTTCTGCGCGCGGAACGCTCCCTTATTCAGACGATGGGCCGTGCTGCCCGGAACGACCGCGGGCATGTTATTATGTACGCAGACAAAATTACGCGGTCGATGGATGTGGCGATCAGCGAAACGAATCGTCGCCGCGAGATTCAGATAGCGCATAACGAAAAATACGGCATAACACCAAAAACGATCCAAAAAGAAATTCCTGCCCTCATCCAGGCGACGGTCAGCTCAGAGGATTCATCCGATATTGATAAACCGGCTCTCGATAAAATGAGCAAGACGGAGCGGAAAAAAGTAATCGACCAAATGGAAGACGAAATGAAGCAGGCGGCCAAAGACCTGCAGTTTGAACGCGCAGCGGAACTGCGCGATATGGTATTAGAACTTAAAGCGGAAGGATGACCAACGAATGGCAGCAGATAATATTAAGATTCAGGGAGCGAGGTCCCACAATTTAAAAGATATTGACGTGACAATTCCGAGGGACCAGCTGGTCGTCATGACTGGGTTATCCGGCTCCGGGAAATCTTCGCTTGCCTTCGATACAATTTATGCTGAAGGACAGCGCCGGTACGTCGAATCATTGTCCGCGTACGCCCGCCAGTTTTTAGGGCAGATGGAAAAGCCGGACGTTGATTCCATTGAAGGGCTGTCCCCGGCGATATCGATTGATCAGAAAACGACGAGCAAGAACCCGCGCTCCACGGTCGGCACCGTGACGGAAATTTATGACTACCTGCGGCTTTTATTTGCGCGGGTTGGTACGCCTTACTGCCCGTACCACCATGTGCCGATCACCTCCCAGACCATTTCTCAGATGGTTGACCAGATGATGGCTTATGCCGAACGGACGAAAATGCAGATTCTCGCTCCGGTTATTGCCGGCAGAAAGGGAGAGCATGTTAAGGTGATGGACCAGCTGAAGCAAAAAGGGCTGGTGCGCATTCGTGTGGACGGAGAAATGCGCGACGTCGGAGAAGAAATCAAGCTCGAAAAAAATAAAAAGCACGATATTGAAGCAGTCGTGGACCGCGTTGTTATTAAAGACGGGGTGGAGTCCCGGCTCGCGGATTCATTGGAAACGGCCCTCGAACTCGGGGAAGGGAAGGTACTGATTGATGTTGTCGGTGAAAAGGAAATGCGGTTCAACCAGCATCACTCCTGCCCGGAATGCGGATTTTCGATCGGGGAGCTTGAGCCGAGAATGTTTTCCTTTAACAGTCCGTACGGTGCCTGCCCGACCTGTGACGGGCTTGGCAGCAAGCTCGAAGTGGACAGCGACCTTGTAGTTCCGGATCCGGACCGGACGCTCCGGGAGCATGCCATCGCTGTATGGGAGCCGATCAGCTCCCAGTATTATCCGCAGCTGCTCCGCTCGGCCTGCGATCACTTTAATATTGATATGGATATGCCATTTAAAGATCTTCCGAAAGAGCATAAGGAAATACTGCTCGAAGGCAACGGCCAGCAGAAAATAACCTTCCGTCATAAAAATGAACGCGGCCAGGTTCGGGAGCGCCAGATTTACTTTGAAGGCGTGCTCAACAACGTTTCCCGCCGCTATCGTGAGAGCGGATCGGATTTTACCCGTGAACAGATGCAGCAGTATATGAGCAACAAGCAGTGCCCGACGTGTAAAGGCCACCGCCTGAGCCTCGAGGCGCGTTCTGTGCTGGTTGGAAATATTCACGTCGGGGAGCTGACGGACCTTTCAATACAGCAGGCGTATACGTATGTTGAAAACATCGATTTAACGGAAAAAGAAATGGAGATCGCCCGTTTGATTCTGCGTGAAATCAATGAACGGCTCGGCTTTCTCATTAATGTTGGTCTCGATTATTTAACCCTGAGCCGTTCTGCCGGCACGCTGTCAGGCGGGGAAGCGCAGCGCATCCGGCTGGCTACTCAGATCGGTTCGGCACTGATGGGTGTCCTTTACGTTCTCGATGAGCCGTCGATCGGCCTTCACCAGCGGGACAACAACCGGCTGATACAGACGCTGCAAAACATGCGTGATCTTGGAAACACGCTGATTGTCGTTGAACATGATGAGGACACCATGCTTGCTGCCGACCATATCATTGACATCGGCCCCGGGGCCGGCCGTCACGGCGGTCACATTATCGCAGAAGGCACACCGGAGGAATTGAAGGAAAACGATGCCTCCCTGACTGGCCAGTATTTAGCGGGAAAACGATTTATTCCGCTCCCGGGGGAACGGCGTAAGCCTTCCGACCGCTGGCTGAAAGTAAAAGGCGCAGTGGAAAATAATTTGAAGCGTACGAATGCGGATATCCCGCTCGGCCTGCTGAGTGCGATCACCGGTGTCTCAGGATCCGGGAAAAGTACGCTGATCAACGATATTTTATACAAGGTGCTTTCGCAGAAGCTTCACCGCGGTAAACAGAAGCCAGGTGCACACAAAAGCGTGGAAGGTATTGATCAGCTTGAAAAAGTGATTGATATCGATCAGTCGCCGATCGGCCGGACGCCTCGTTCAAACCCTGCGACGTACACCGGGGTATTTGATAATATCCGTGAGGTATTTGCGATGACCAACGAAGCGAAAATCCGCGGCTACCAGAAGGGACGCTTTAGCTTCAACGTCCGGGGCGGACGCTGTGAAGCGTGTAAAGGCGACGGTATTATCAAAATAGAAATGCATTTTCTTCCGGATATTTATGTCACATGTGAAGAGTGCGGCGGTCAGCGCTACAATCGTGAAACGCTCGAAATCAAATACAAAGGCAAAAACATTGCCGATGTACTTGAAATGACCGTGGAAGAGGCGGTAGACTTCTTTGAAAATATTCCAAAAATCCGGCGCAAAATCCAAACGTTATATGACGTTGGTTTAGGGTATATAAAACTAGGACAGCAGGCAACGACACTTTCAGGCGGGGAAGCCCAACGTGTAAAGCTTGCTTCCCAGCTACACCGCCGTTCCACGGGCAAATCCCTTTATATCCTCGACGAGCCGACGACTGGTCTCCATGTGGATGATATCGACCGGCTCCTGAAGGTGCTCCAGCGGCTTGTGGATAATGGCGATACTGTTTTAATCATCGAGCACAATCTCGACGTTATTAAAACAGTGGATCACATCATTGATCTCGGTCCGGAAGGCGGAGCAGGCGGAGGAAAAATTGTGGCTACCGGTACGCCGGAAAAAGTAGCGGAGTCGAAAACTTCCTATACAGGTTATTATTTAAAACCCGTACTTGAAAGAGAACGGGAGCGCATGGCCAGTCAATGGGAAGCATCGGAGCAGGCCGCCCATACCCCTTCATCATAGAAGAATCGACTGAAACGGATACCACTGTTCTTCGTATGTAATAGGAAGCAGAAGGCTAAAAAGTCCATGTACCGGTTCTGATATATTACCTAAGGGGGAACATGAAATGGATGAAGAACGTCAGCGAATACTGAAAATGATGGAAGACGGTATTATTTCTCTTGAAGAAGGAGAACGACTGCTCCGGGCCAAAGGATCAGGCGCATCGTCCGGTCCCCAGGCAGACAGCAAGGAACAAGGGGAAGGCGGCTCCTCCGAATCCCGGAGAAGCGGCGCCTACCGGACAGATAAGAAAGCAGCCGGCAGCCAGAAGAGAAAAAGCAAGGAAGATCCGTTTGCGATGCTCTCCGGCTTTTTTGATCATGCGCTTGACCGCGTTAAACGGTTTGACCTCGACTTTAATTTCGGCCCAGCCGTAGACTTCCAGCATACGTTTGAACATGATGAGAGTGACATTCGCTCGCTCGACATGTTTATTCAAAACGGAAGCCTTATCTGTCAGAAGTGGGAGGGCAGCACCATTCGTGTTGCCTGCCAGGTAAAAGCCTATACCGAGGAAAGTGAAGATGCAGCCCGCCGTGAGTTCATCGAAGGAACTGATTTTGACTCCCGGAGCGGGAAGCTCCGCTTTGCTTCAAGGTCTGGCAACTATAAAGTCCAGGCGGTCGTTTATGTGCCGGAAAAATCGATGGACAAAATGGATGTATCCACGTTTAACGGAGACATCCGGATCGACGGAGTTCAGACAGATAATCTGTATGTCAAAGCAAGCAACGGAGCAATTACAGTGCTGCATGCTTCTGCCGGCTATCTGGCAGTGGAGACAGCCAATGGGGCAGTAGAACTGAAAGAAGGTAAAATCGGCAGCGCCGACGTCAAAACATGGAACGGTTCGATTCATTATGACGGATCGCTTTCAGATATTGAAGCAGAGGCGCTGAACGGGGCGATTACGGCCCGGTACACGTCGCTGAGTGAGAGGAGCCGGGCGCTTCTTTCCACTACCACAGGGAGCATCAAGGTGATTACGCCGCGGGACATCCGAACGGAGGGCGTACTCCGCACAAACGTCGGGAACTACAAGTGTCTGCTCGACAACATCGAAGTGAAAGAAGAAAAAAGCGAATTCATGCAAAAGTATTATCAGTTTGTATCCAATCCGGATTCGACTCCAACGCTTAGACTGGAGGCTTCGGCAAAAACTGGTGCCATAACTGTGCAGGATCATGAATAAAAAATTGAAAGGGTGATCAGGTTGGCAAAAAAGAAGTTGTACAAATCCCGTGAAGACCGGAAATTGACAGGCGTATGCGGCGGATTGGCAGATTACCTCGGCTGGGATTCTTCCTTAATACGGATTATCAGTGTGGTGCTGGTTATTCTCCCGGTTACCTCCTGGGTGCTTCTGATTTATCTCGTATTAGCCGTACTGCTCCCTGATGAAGAGGATGCCGTCTCCTAATGGGCTGTTTAGTACCTTTTATTGTTAACACTATTGCATTAATGGTAGTAGCCGGGTTTTTCCCCGGCTTTACTATTGACGGATTTGGGGCAGCTATTGCGGCCGGTTTGGTGTTGACGCTGATCAATCTCGTGATTCGCCCGCTTTTAATTTTTTTCACTCTCCCGCTTTCAGTCGTTACATTCGGCTTGTTTATTTTTGTGATCAATGCGTTGATGCTGATGCTTACATCAGCGGTGATGGGAGAAGCCTTTAATATGTCCGGCTTCGGCATGGCTTTTCTTGCTGCTGTAGTGATCGCTGTTTTAAATATGCTGATGTACAATCTTTTCGTGAACCCGCTGAGCGGAAGAAAAACGTAACGGTCTTCCGGAAACCGGGAAAGAATTATAATAAATGAAAAAAGGCCCGCCTGCAGGCGGGCCTTTCAGATTGTAGACAAAGGCCTCCGAAATTCATTTTCGGAGGCCTTTGTCTGTGCCATTGAGGGAAAAAGAAGCATCCAACGGCCGGCGCACGTCTGTCGCCACCGCCAGGTGGCGAGTTTTTTGAGGTTCATCACCGCATAAACAAGCATCGCCTGCGCGGTGTTTCGTGCCCCTCCGGCGAGGAGCGTCCAGCGCAAGCCATGCTTTTGTTTGAGATCCGCAAAAATCCGTTCGATGGTTTCTTTTCGTTCCGCATAGGTCCTCCGGTTCCACGGGGTGTGCCGAAGGTGTTCGGCTTCGTCCAGATCGTCCTGCCAGACGTGGCGGAGGATCACCTTCCGGTGATCCCGGCTTTGGGTACAGGTCTCGAGCAGCGGGCAGGACTGACAAAGGACGGGATCCGAGACATACTCCTGATAACCGTCCCGATTCGTGGTGCGGTAGCGCAGGGCCTGATGCTCGGGACAGAGATACGCGTCCAGGTAGGCATCATACACAAAGTCCTGTTTGCGCAAGCGTCCCGGCGGGCCCTTGGGACGGGTATAAGGCATAACCGGGCGAATGGCCTGCTCGCGAAGCAGATGAGCAATGGCCGGGGTTTTATAGCCGGCATCCACCGCGACGGCGTACGGACGGCCCGCCCGGGCCATCACCTGCGCCAACAGCTCATGAAAGATCCGGCTGTCATGAACATTGGCTCCGGTCACGATCGCTCCGAGGACAAACCCGTGCCGGTCGCAGGCGGTATGCCAGCTGTAGGCAAACATTTTCTCCCGTTCATCTTTGACGTAATAGCCGCTGTCAGGATCCGTCGTGCTTTGTTTGACCTCCCGTCCGCCCGGTTCGCGGCGGGCGGGAGGCAGGGGCTTTTTTCCGTGGACCTCGCGGTCCCGGTGAATTTCGGCGTCCAGTTGATCCTGGTAGGCCCGGGCTTCGGCTGCCAACTGAACCCGATCAAATTTTTTCTTGTTGGCGTTCGCTTTCACGTGGGTAGCATCGATGTAAAAGACGGACGGATCCACAAAGCCGGCGGCCACGGCTTCTCCCAGCACCCGTTCAAATATCGCTTCGAACAACCCGCTGTCCCGAAACCGGCGGGTGTAGTTCTTGCCGAAGGTGGAGAAATGCGGCACGGGCTCCAGGAGGTCCAACCCGAGGAACCATCGGTAGGCCACATTCGTTTCGATCTCCCGAACGGTCTGACGCATGGAGCGAATGCCGAACAAATACTGGAGCAGCACCATTTTCACCAGCCGGACCGGGTCAATACTCGGCCGGCCGATGGGGGCATAGAGGGACGCAACTTCGTCGTAAATAAAGGAAAAATCCAGCGCGGCCTCGATCTGGCGGACCAGGTGGTCCGCAGGCACTAACTGATCCAACGGCATGGTGGCTTCCCGGTAACGAGCTTCTTCCGTATCCCGCCTCATCATGCGCCACAACCCCTTTCCAGGCTATTTCTTTTTATCATAGCACAAAAAAACTGCCGACACGCTCTAAAATGAGAGCCATTGTCGACAGTCTGAAAGGCCCGCCTGCAGGCGGGCCTTTTTCGTGCAGCAGTGAAACTGAAATCCTCCGGAGCAGGTTCCATCTTCTTTTGAAAACGTGCTACAATAGCAACGTACGAAGTAGAGAAAGCAAACGCATTCACGATATAACAGAGCGATTTTTGAGGGAGGCAGCACGATGGCAAAAGTGACAGCAACGGATTTAAAGGAGCGGTTTCAATTAGAGCTTCTTGCCGGGGAAGAAGGGCTGTACCGGGCGATAACCACGAGCGATATTTCCCGTCCGGGAATAGAGATGGCTGGTTTTTTTACATATTATCCCGCCCGGCGGCTGCAGCTGCTCGGGCGCACAGAGCTTTCTTTTTTTCAACAGCTTCAGGACGAAGAAAAGCAGGAACGTATGGAAAAGCTTTGTACATATGACACTCCGGGAATTGTTATCTCGCGGGGGCTGGTGGCCCCGCCGGAGCTGATTGAAAATGCGGAAAAGACCGGGGTGCCGATTATGCGCTCGCATCTGCCAAGCACACAGCTGATCAGCCAGCTGACGAACTATCTCGATACCAAACTGGCCAAATCGACGGCAATGCATGGCGTTCTGGTGGACATTTATGGCATCGGCGTGCTGATTACCGGGGCAAGTGGTGTCGGAAAAAGCGAAACGGCACTCGATATCGTACGCCGGGGCCACCGGCTTGTAGCAGATGATTCTGTCGAAATCCGTCAGCAAAACGGCGATACCCTTGTGGGCACGGCTCCCGAGCTTATCCAGAATCTGCTTGAAATCCGCGGACTCGGCATCATCGATGTGATGACGCTGTTCGGGGCAGGGGCCGTCCGGCCGTATAAACGCATCTCGCTGACCATTCATCTTGAGCTTTGGGACGAGCAAAAAGCGTACGATCGCCTCGGTCTTGATGAAGAAACGCTTCAGGTGCTCGACACAGAGATTCAGAAGCTGACTGTTCCGGTGCGGCCGGGACGGAACCTTGCCGTTATTATTGAAGTAGCGGCCATGAATTTCCGGCTGAAACGAATGGGCGTGAACACAGCCCAGCAGTTTTCGGATCGGTTGAAACAGATGATTGATGACGGTGATAAAGAACAATTTTAAATATTACACATTTAGCAGTCAGGAGTGGCAGGAGATATGATTTATTCATCGATTCAGCCGATCGACCGGGTCGCCTTTGAAGTCGGGTCTGTGCCTATTTACTGGTACGGGATTCTCATTGGCCTGGGCGCTCTGCTTGGGTATATTCTAGCTTCCTATGAAGCAAAAAAACGTGGACTCCCGGAAGATATTTTCGCGGATCTGCTCATTTTTGCCATACCGATTTCGATTATCTGCGCCCGGTTGTATTACGTGATTTTTGAGTGGGAGTACTATGTTCAGAATCCGGGCAGTATTCTGGCCGTATGGGAAGGCGGTCTTGCGATACACGGCGGATTGATCGGGGCCGTGCTTACGGGCATCATTTTTTCGAAAATCAAACGAGTCTCTTTCTGGAAGCTGGCTGATATTGCCGCGCCGAGTATTATTTTAGGACAGGCGATCGGCCGCTGGGGCAACTTTATCAACCAGGAAGCCCACGGCGGTGAAGTGAGCCGTTCGTTTTTGGAGGGGCTGCAGCTGCCGGAATTTATTATTAACCAAATGTATATTGAGGGAGCTTACTATAATCCCACGTTCTTGTACGAATCGCTTTGGAATATCGCGGGATTTTTACTGCTTTTAGGGCTGCGCCGGGTTAACCTCCGCCGCGGGGAGCTGTTTTTAACATATGTTATCTGGTATTCCTTCGGACGCTTTTTTATCGAAGGAATGAGGACCGACAGCTTAATGCTGTTTGATACGATCCGGGTGGCACAGTTAATCTCGGTGCTCTTGATCGTAGCAGCCGTGAGTCTGATTTTATACCGCAGGCAGGCCGGTCTTGCAAAAGCAAGATACTTAAGTAAAGATGGTCCCGGCATATAAGGATGAAAGCGAAAGGGGAAGCATCATGACCAGATGGAATACACTGCTGTTTGATTTAGACGGCACGCTGATTGATACAAATGATTTAATCATTTCTTCATATGAACATGTGCTGACGTACTACGCTCCTGATCAATACAGCAGAGATGACATCATCAGCTGGATCGGAGTGCCGCTGGCGGATAATTTTTCAAGCATCAGCAGCAACCCGAGCCAGGTGGAACAGATGATTGATACGTATCAATCCCATAACCTGGCGAACCATGAAACGCTCGTCCGGGAATACGACGGAGTATACGACACTATCAAAACGTTGTACGAGCGCGGCTATTCCCTCGGTATTGTGACGACAAAGCGGAAGGAAGCGGCGGTCAAGGGGGCTAATATGCTTGGGCTGCTCCCTTTTTTCTCCACGTTCGTTACGGTGGATGATGTCGAAAACCCGAAGCCGCATCCGGAACCGCTGCAAACAGCCATAAAACAGCTGAATGCCCGTCCGGAGGAAACCATTATGATCGGGGACAGCCAGTTTGATATTCTGGCAGGGAAAAATGCCGGGGTACACACAGCTGGAGTGGAATGGACCATCAAAGGGGCCTCGTTTCTGAAAAATTATGAACCGGACTGGATGCTCACCCGGATGAGCGATCTGCTCGAGATTGTTGGAGAAATAGAAGAATGAGAAAAACAGATCGTTATTTCCCGGGCAATAATACTAATGCTCTATGGCAGATGTACCGGACGGTTCCATTTTTGAAGGCGTTCAGAAATACAGCTGTTATTGAAGCTTCCCGGGTCGTACCTTTTGTATCTGTGAAAAGATGGATCTACCGGCAGCTGCTTGGAATGGAAATAGGTGAAAAAACGGCGCTTGCGTACAAGGTCATGCCGGATCTTATGTTTCCCGAGAAAATCCATATTGGCAGCAATTCCATTATCGGCTATCAGTCGACGCTTTTGACACACGAGCATTTAATTGATGAATACCGTCTTGGCGACATTGTAATCGGAAATGAGGTCATGATCGGTGCCAATGTGACTATTCTGCCCGGGGTGACGATTGGAGACCGGGCTGTGGTGGCAGCGGGCACGGTCGTGCATAAAGACGTGCCGGCAAGGGCCTTTGCCGGCGGCAGCCCGATGCGGATAAGAACGTAGGCTTCAAGCCGGCTTTCAAAGGAGCCGGCTTTTCGCTTTTCTGGAGGCGCAAAAGGCTGATAGGGCAGCAAATATTGTTACAATAAAAGCAGAGATGGAAAATTGACGGTGTAAAAAAAGATGTGTAAACTATGGTTATTCTTTATTTTGTTAGTACATTAGCGAACTAAAGCACCGTGAAAAGAAAAGGAGAGAGAGTATGAGTAAGCTTTTTATGTTTGAAAAGCCGCTGGGGATGCGCGATGCGCTTCCAGGATATTTTCAGACAAAACGGAACGTACAACGGGTCATTAACGATGAATGGGAAAGCTGGGGGTATCTGCCCGTCGAAACGCCCACCCTGGAATATTACGATACGGTCGGGAGCGCTTCGGCGATTCTTGATCACCAGCTTTTTAAACTGCTCGACCAGCAGGGGCGGACGCTCGTGCTGCGTCCGGATATGACTGCGCCTATCGCCCGGGTGACGGCGTCCGGTCTGCAGAACCAGCACTTTCCGATCCGTTTGGCTTATCATACTAACGTTTTTCGCGCGCAGCAGCTTGAGGCCGGGCGGCCGGCAGAATTTGAACAGCTTGGTGTGGAATTGATTGGAGAAGGCACTTCGAGCGCGAACGGAGAAGTTGTTTCTCTTATGATCGAAGCTCTGCGAAAAACTGGACTGACCACGTTTCAAATTACCGTCGGGCACGTCGGGTACGTGAATGCGCTGCTTGAAGAGGTGCTCGGAAATGATGAACGTGCTGATGACCTGCGCCGGTTTTTATACGAAAAAAATTATGTCGGCTACCGCCAGCATGTGGAAAGTCTCCCGCTTTCGTCTCTGGATAAGAAAAAGCTGAACAGCCTGCTGCGCCTGAGGGGCGACTGGCGGACGCTGGACGAAGCTTTGAATCTAGTTCAGACGCCGGCGGCAAAGGAAGCAGTCGAAGAGCTGCAGGAGCTGAAAACGGTGCTTGAACACTACGAGCTGTCCGATTACATTAAGCTCGACTTTAACTTATTTATGCATATGAGCTATTACACCGGGATTGTATTCGAAAGCTACGGCAACAACCTGGGCGTGCCGCTTGGAAGCGGTGGTCGCTATGATGAACTGCTGCAGCAGTTCAACCGTCCGGCCCAGGCTGTCGGATTCGGTCTCCGGCTTGATTTGCTGGTTGAAGCCCTTGGGCTTACCGGAGCAGTTCCTTCCCAGACGTGTATCTTGTTCAGTCCGGAGCGCCGCCCGGAAGCGGTGGATCACGCGCGCAAACTCCGCGAAACCGGAAAACGGGTCGTGCTTCAGGATATCCGCGGCGTAGAGGACGTAGATCAGCTGAGTGATTCCTATGAAGATGTTGTATCCATGATCGGAAAAAAGAAGGAGGGAGCTTCGCATGAATGAATGGCTGACAATCGCGATGCCAAAGGGACGGATTTTCGAAGAAGCGGTGCAGCTTCTTCGTAAAGCCGAGTTTCCTATTCCTCCGGAGTTTGAAGAATCCAGAAAGCTGATCGTCGACGCTCCGGAAGCAAATATGCGCTTTATCCTGGCGAAGCCAATGGATGTGCCCACCTATGTTGAACACGGAGTGGCAGACATCGGGGTCGCCGGCAAGGATACGATGATCGAAGAAGAGCGTGACGTGTATGAAGTGCTGGATCTGAAAATCAGTGCGTGCTACCTGGCCGTAGCCGGGCTTCCGGAATATGAGAAGTCCGATGTAAATCCCAAAGTGGCGTCCAAGTACCCAAACCTGGCGACACAGTACTTTAAGCAGCAGGGTGAACAGGTGGAAATTATTAAATTAAACGGCTCGATTGAACTGGCCCCGCTTGTCGGTCTGGCAGACCGTATTGTAGACATTGTTTCCACCGGCCAGACGCTGAAGGAGAATGGTTTAATAGAGCTTGAAACAATTGTGCCGATCACGTCCCGGCTGATCGTCAATCCGGTAAGCTATCGCTTGAAGGATACTGTTATTGATGATCTTGTGGAGCGTGTTGCCCAGGTGATAGGAGTGGAAGAGCAGGTATGATGAACGTGACCCCTTTGGACAAATCAGTAACGCTTGAGCGCACCATTGAAGGAGGAACCGAAAAGCAGCGGGAATCGGTAGCCTCCATTATTGAAAAGGTGCGGGAAAACGGAGATAAAGGACTCATTGAGCTGACCGAGATATTCGACCGCGTGACGCTCGATGAGATGTTTGTAAAACAGGAAGAAATAGATGAAGCGTATAATCAGGTGAACGATAAAGAACTCGAAGCGATCCGCAAAGCGATTGAAAACATCCGTGATTTTCATCAGCGCCAGCTCCGGCAGTCCTGGATGGTGACAAAAGAAGATGGGACGATGCTCGGCCAGCGGATTATCCCGTTCGATCGCGTCGGTATTTATGTGCCGGGTGGTAAAGCAGCATATCCCTCGACCATTATGATGGATGCCATCCCGGCAATTGCTGCGGGCGTGAAAAGTATTACAATGTGCTCGCCGCCCGGAGAGGACCAGCGCCTTCATCCGATGGTGCTCGTCACGGCCAGTGAGCTTGGCATTAAAAATATCGTGAAAATTGGAGGAGCGCAGGCGGTAGCAGCGCTTGCCTACGGCACGGAAAGCATCCGGAAGGTGGATAAAATCGTCGGCCCGGGTAACATCTATGTAGCTCTGGCTAAACGCGAAGTGTTCGGTCAGGTGGCGATCGACAGTATCGCCGGACCAAGCGAAATTGTCGTGCTTGCTGATGAAACAGCCCGGGCGGATTATATTGCAGCCGACATGCTTTCCCAGGCGGAACACGATGAGCTCGCCTCGGCTGTGCTTGTAACCACTTCGGAGGAGCTCGGGCAAAAAGTGGCCGAAGAGCTTGAGCGTCAGCTTGAAGATCTCCCTCGCAAAAAGATTGCGCAAGAGTCGCTTGATAAACACGGAGCCATCTACTTAACGGAAACGCTGGCGGATGCAGTAGAAGCTGTGAACCGGCTGGCACCGGAGCACCTCGAAATCATGACTGCCCAGCCGGATAACCTGCTCGGCTCCATTCGTCATGCAGGGGCTGTCTTTTTAGGGCCGTACAGTGCCGAAGCGGTCGGCGATTACTTTGCCGGCCCGAATCATGTGCTCCCGACGAGCGGGACGGCCCGCTTTTCGAGCCCGCTCGGTGTCGATGATTTTGTGAAACGCTCCAGCGTGATTTCCTACAGTAAAGAAGCACTCGAGGAAAATGGTGAGTATATCTCTGCGATCGCACGGATTGAGGGCCTTGAAGCACACGCACGCGCAGTGGATATCCGGAAGGGGGAGAAGTAGAATGGCAGAACGTACAGGAAGCGTCGAACGCAAAACGGGAGAAACATCCATCCGTCTGCAGTTTGGCATTGACGGCGAAGGGGACGGGGTCATACAGACGAACGTGCCGTTTATGAGCCATATGCTCGACCTGTTTAAAAAGCATGGCCATTTCTCCCTTGATGTGCAGGCCGAGGGTGATGTGGAGGTGGATGATCACCATACAACAGAGGACATCGGCATCTGTCTCGGAGAAGCCTTCGGACAGGCGCTCGGCGATAAAAAGGGCATCCGTCGCTACGGTCAGGCTAAAATTCCGATGGACGACGCGCTCGCAGAAGTCATTGTGGATTTAAGCAATCGTCCGCACCTGGAGTTCCGGGCGGAGCTGCCGGCAGCTAAAGTAGGAACATTTGATACCGAGCTCGTCCATGAGTTTTTGTGGAAATTCGCGGTGGAAGCCCGGATGAACCTTCACGTAGTCGTCCATTACGGACACAATACGCATCATATTATTGAAGCGGTATTTAAAGCGATGGCACGGGCTCTTGATGAAGCGACCCAGCTGGACCCAAGAGTGAAAGGCATTCCTTCAACCAAAGGTATGCTGTAAAGAAAAGGAGTGGAGCGCTTGTGATAGGAATAATCGATTACGGCATGGGCAACCTGTACAGTGTAAAAAAAGCACTGGAACGACTGGATATTCCTTATTTTGTATCCGAGCACCCAGAGGAGCTTGCGGAAGCGGACGGCTTGATTCTTCCGGGTGTTGGTGCTTTTCGGGACGCCATGAATTTAATCCGGGAAAACGGGCAGTTTGAGTTTATTGAACACTGGGCGGCTGATGGTAAACCGCTGCTTGGTATCTGCCTTGGAATGCAGCTGTTGTTTGAAGGCAGCGACGAACACGGGGAAACAGAAGGATTCGGGTTTCTTCCGGGGTATGCCCGCCGTTTTTCTGGAAAAGACAGCCAGGGAAGAAGACTGAAAGTGCCGCACATGGGCTGGAACTCGCTCAAGTTTCATCAGCCGGACCATCCGCTTTTGAAAAATGTGGAGGAAGGCCATGCATATTTTGTGCATTCCTACGTGATAGAAACCGCCGATCCCGACGTTTTGATTGCAACAAGCGATTATGGTGAAACAGTCCCGGCGGTGGTTGGCCGCGGCGAAGTCATGGGCACACAGTTCCATCCGGAAAAAAGCAGCACAGTCGGCATCGGCATGCTTAAAAATTTCGGGGCGATTGTCCGTGAAAGGAGCGGAGCTCATGAGTGATTTTATTGTATACCCGGCCATCGATATCCGGGACGGCAACTGTGTCCGTCTTTTTCAGGGCGATTATAATCAGGAGACTGTTTACGGGGATTCACCGTTTGAAATGGCTGCTTCGTTTGCACAGGCGGGAGCTTCCTGGATTCATATGGTCGACCTTGACGGGGCAAAAGAAAAACAGCGCATCAATCATACCCACGTCGTTCGTGCCGCACAGGAGCTTGATGTCCGTATCCAGGTCGGCGGAGGCATCCGAACCGAAGAGGATGTGGAGTATTACTTATCCCACGGCGTAGACCGGGTGATACTCGGCAGTGTTGCCCTGCAGTATCCGGAATTTGCCCGGGATATGCTCGGAAAGCACGGCAGCCGTATCGCTATCGGCCTTGATGCGAGAGACGGATATGTAGCCGTCAACGGATGGCTCGACACCTCGGAGGTAACAGCTGTTGAGCTTGGCCGGGAAATGGCTGCCCACGGGGCAGAGACGTTTATATTCACCGATATTTCCACCGATGGGACGATGACCGGGCCGAACGTCGAGGCGACAAAGCAGCTCGCAGAAGCGACTGGCGTAAATGTTATTGCTTCCGGCGGAATCGGCACCATGGAGGACGTCCGGAATCTTGCGGAGAAGCGGGATAAAGGGATAGCAGGCGTCATTGTCGGAAAAGCGATATATACCGGCAAAGTGGATGTGGCAGAAGCCGTGAAGGAGGTACAGTAATGCTTACGAAACGGATTATTCCATGTCTGGATGTGAAAGAAGGCCGGGTCGTGAAGGGCACACAGTTTGTGGAACTGCGGGATGCCGGCGATCCGGTGGAACTCGCTGCGTTTTATGATGAGCAGTGGGCGGACGAACTTGTCTTTCTCGATATTTCCGCCTCACATGAAGGACGGAAAACGATGATAGATGTCGTGGAGCAGGTGGCAGCAAGCATCGCGATTCCTTTTACGGTCGGCGGCGGCATCAGCTCGGTCGATGATATGCGCAACATGCTCCGTGCCGGGGCAGATAAGGTTTCGCTCAACACAGCTGCGGTGAAAAACCCTGATTTGATTACTCAGGGATCCACCTACTTTGGCTCCCAATGTATTGTTGTAGCGGTTGATGCCAAGTACGATGAGACACTCGGCTCCTGGAGAATCTATACCCACGGCGGCCGCACGCCGACCGAGTGGGAAGTCGTCGACTGGGCGAGGGAAATCACTGCCCGCGGAGCCGGCGAAATTCTTCTGACAAGTATGGATCAGGACGGAGCTAAGACTGGCTTTGATGAGGCTTTGACACGAACGGTCAGCGAAGCAGTGGACGTACCTGTTATCGCCTCCGGCGGCGCTGGCGCGAAAGAGCATTTTGTGGATGTGTTTGAAAAATCAGGGGCGGATGCGGCACTCGCTGCTTCAATCTTTCATTATAAAGAGACATCGATTGAAGAAGTGAAGGCTTTTATCCGGGAGAGAGGAGTCTTAGTACGATGAACGTCGACGAACTAACATTTGATGAAGCAGGCCTGATTCCGGCCATAGTACAGGACGCCGTCAGTAAAGAGGTACTGACGCTTGCCTATATGAACAAAGAATCGCTGCAGAAAACAATCGATACGAAAGAAACCTGGTTTTACAGCCGCTCCCGCCAGGAGCTCTGGCATAAAGGGGAAACATCGGGAAACAAACAGCAGGTGACAGACATCCGGTATGACTGCGACAGTGACGCGTTAAATGTGCTTGTGGAGCCGGAAGGCCCTGCGTGCCATAAAGGGGACTACAGCTGTTTTTCCCGTTCGCTGCTGTCGGAAGAAAAGCAGTCAGCCGACGGCCGGCGGTTTGCGATTATTAATGAACTCGAGCAGGTTATAGCCACCCGCGAGGCAGAAATGCCGGAGGGCGCCTATACGACGTACTTGTTTACCGAGGGTGTGGATAAAATTTTGAAAAAAGTCGGTGAAGAAGCAGGAGAAGTTATTATTGCTTCCAAAAACCGGGATCATGAAGAGCTGAGCTGGGAAACAGCTGATCTTCTTTATCATCTGCTGGTGCTGCTGCGGGAACAGAAGCTTCCGCTTGATGATGTGCTGAGGGTGCTCGAAGAAAGACATCGTTCGTAATAAGGCTGACCGCAGAAAAGACCGTCCTCTCCGGGCGGTCTTTTCTTTGCGCATCCTCCTCCTTCGTCGTCTTTGGCTGCTGAGAAAAAATGCGGGCTCCTAAGAGTTTTCATGAAGCAGGGGGCGTGTTATAATGTCACAATTGATGTAGAACGTGAAGAAACAAAGAAAAACAAACGAAGGAAGGATGAAAGGAATTGGGCTCAAAACAAAAAAACGAAGACGCAATTATTCCTTTCTTGCAGTCAGGTGAATACTTCTTTCAGCGGGGCGTGGTGGCTTATCAGAAAAATCACCTGAAGCGTGCCGTTCTCTTTTTGGAAAGAGCTGTCGAACTCGAACCTTCCAAGGGATTGTTTCAATGCCAGCTTGCTGCCATATATACAGACATGGAATGGTTTGACCGCTCCAACGAAATCCTCCACAGGGTGCTTAAAGAAATTGAGCCGGAACGCTCCGAATGCTACTTCTTTCTGGCCAACAATTATGCCTTCCAGGGCAATTTTGAAAAAGCAGCGGAAACGGCCGGCTATTATATGAAAATCGCGCCGGAAGGCGACTTTGCAGAAGAAACGAAGGAACTGCTCGAAATGATTAAAGAAAATGAGCCTGGTCTTCTCGAGCATCCAGGGGACATGACCATTTATGAACAGGCAGTGGAAAAGGCTGATAAAGGCCGGGTGCAGGAAGCCCGGGAACTATTTGAAGAGCTTTTGGAGCAGGAGCCTGATTACTGGGCCGCTTACCATCAGCTGGCAAAGCTGCACCAGCACCGCGGAGACACGGAGCAGGCTTTAAAGCTGCTGGAAACAGTGCACCAAAAGGGGGCTTACGTGCCAGCCAGCTGTCAGCTCGCCGCATTATATGAAAGCGAAGGGGAGCATGAGCGTTCGAAGGAAGTGATGAACGTGCTTACAGCGATCCTTCCGCTCGACCGGGAGTCCCTTCACTGGATCAGCGCGGTCTGCACGTATCTTGGCTATTACGAAGATGCCTGCCGTTACGCCCGTCTTTATCATAAACGGTTCGTGATTGAACGCGGATCAGTTGCGTTTTATCACGGAGCGGCGTTATATTTGCTCGGCGAAACGGCACAGGCGGCAAAATGGTGGAAACAGAATCGTCAGCTCGATCATCCGGAAGTAAAAGAGCTTTACCGGGAATACGAAGAGAATATACTGACCGGCCAGAGGGTAAAAGAAATGGTACAGGACGATTTTCAGCAGTAAGCAGAGTACTGGACGCCAAAAAGCGGCTGCCATACAATAAGTATAAATGCCATAAGAGAGCGATATTTAAAATAAGGGGAGTGGCCTTTTATGACGGAAGAACGGATTTATGATGTAATTATCGCAGGCGCGGGCCCGGCGGGCATGACTGCGGCGG
>NZ_JAXRUV010000009.1:0-98415 GCF_034497705.1 Marinococcus luteus
TCTTTTTATCATAGCACGAAAAAAACTGCCGACAAGCTCTAAAATGAGAGTCATTGTCGACAGTCTGAGCCACCTTCTGCCAGGCAGAGGGTGGTTTTGTTATACTATAAAAAAACAAAGATTGGCGGCGGTACGATGAACATGTTTCCTCTATTGTATACTCCGATCATGCAGTCGGTGGAAAAACAATTTCTTTATGCACTCCGGCAACAACACATTCCCTCTCTCTCTGGCCACGTACTCGAGATCGGCTCCGGTCCCGGAGCAAATTTTCCTTACTACCGGGCAGCCGCAAAAGTAACTGCCATCGAGCCGAATGACCGGATGCGCAAGCAGGCTATTCCCGCGCAGCTCCATGCGCATGCCCCCATTCGCACACTCGGTTCTTCAGCTGAACGGCTGCCCTTTGAAGACAATACCTTCGACAGTCTTGTCTGTACACTCGTGCTCTGTTCTGTCGAAGACCCCATCCAGGTACTCGAGGAATTAAAACGGGTATGTAAACCGGGTGCCGCGGCCTATTTTCTCGAGCATGTCCAGCTGCCCCAACCAGCGGCAGCGCGTGTCCAGCATAATATAACTCCGGTATGGAAGCACTTTTGCGACGGCTGCCACCTCGATCGTCCCACCCGTTCGCACATTGAAAAGGCCGGATGGAGCATCACCGGAACCGACAGTTATTTTCAGGGATTTTTACTATCCATGCAGGCTGTTCTTCCTCCAGACCCGTCATCCTAAAAACAAAATGCCGTAGATGATGGCAAGCACAACGACCAGCGCGGGATGCAGCTTCGTTTTTTCAAGCAGCAGGTAGCTTGCCACAAGCATCCCGGCTGTCTGCCAGCCGCCCGCTCCTTCCCAGGCATTGGTGAAAAACTGCAGCGTTAATATGCCGAGCAGTACTCCAATGACCGGACGGACGTAGGCGGTGAGCCGTTTCACCTTCGGGGAGTGACGGTATTTGTACAAAAAGCCCATTAGAACGATCATTAAAATTAACGACGGGGCAACGGTCGCAAACAGACCGGCAGCGAGCCCCGGCCAGCCGGCGACTTCATACCCTATGTAGCCGGCCATTTTTGTGGCAATCGGTCCGGGCAGGGCGTTACTGATGGCCAGCACTTCGCTGAACTCACCCACGCTCATCCATTCGTACCGGTTCACCACTTCATGCTGAATGAGCGGAATGGAGGCCGGTCCGCCGCCGTAGCCGAGAATACCCGGGATAAAAAACGCCATAAAAACCTCTAAGTAAATCACGTGGAGGTTTCCTCCTCTCGTTTAGCAGGATCCTTCTGAATCAGTGCTGCAATCAGAAGCACCGCGATAACGATCGCCGGATGCACGCCGAGCACGCCAAGCACCACAGCGGCCCCGATAATAAATGCTATTGTCTTCGTCCAGCCCAGGTCGCCGCCGGATTTTTTAATAAATCCCCATGTCAGCACTCCCATCAGTACCGTCACTACGGGCAGTACTCCGTTTGCAAGTCCGCTCACCCACGAAGCGTCCCGGTATTGGGACAGGATGCTGAAAAACAAAATCATTAACAGTGCCGTGGGGGCGACAATCGCCGCCACTCCGTTCAACGCCCCAAGAACACCGCCGCGGCTGTAGCCGATGTAGCCAGCAAGCTTTGTGACGATTGGTCCCGGAAGCGTATTGGCAATCGCGAGTGTATCGCCGAATTCCTCGTCGGTCATCCATTTGTAGTGCTCCACCACTTCTTTTTGCACGAGTGGAATCGACGCCGGGCCTCCCCCGTAGCCAAAAATGCCGACCCGGAAAAAGGCGAGAAAAATTTTCCACTGCATCACTTCCACCTCTTCTCTCTTTATTACCAGGCAGCTACGTTGCCGTCTGTGCGGGATTCGCTTCCCCCGCAGAGTACTCCGGTTTCCGGATCTCTCCATATAATCTGTCCACGGCCAAAGCTCGAGGATTCTGTTTCTATTTTCACCGTATGTCCTTTCCGGTTCAGCGCCTGAGCGGCTGCCGCAGAGAAGTCAGGCTCCACCGTAACCAGCTTATCCCGCTTCCACTGCCATCTCGGTGCATCCAGAGCAGCCTGCGGATGAAGGCCGAAATCTATGGTATTCATAATCATCTGCATATGGCCCTGGGGCTGCATGAATTCCCCCATCACCCCGAACGGTCCCACGGGTTCACTGCCCTTAGTCAAAAAGCCGGGAATAATCGTATGATACGGGCGTTTTCCGGGCATCAGCCCATTGGCGTGCTTTTCATCCATGGAAAAATTGTGCGCCCGGTTATGCAGGGCAATTCCGGTTTCCGGCACGACCATTCCCGAGCCGAAGCCCATGTAATTGCTCTGGATAAATGAAACCATATTGCCTTCTTCATCAGCCGCTGCCAGGTACACTGTGCCTCCGCTGCTTGGATCCCCTGCTTCGGGTACCTTCGCTTCGTTTCCAATTTCACCGCGCCGGGCCTCCCCGTAAGTATCCGAGAGCAGCTCTTCGGTGGTCCGGGTCATGGCATCCGGCTGGGCGACATATTTCTCTCCGTCCGCAAATGCAAGCTTCATCGCCTCCATCTGATGATGAAGGGTGTTGATGCTGTCGCGATCCTGAAAATCATATCCCTTCAATATATTCAGTGCCATTAAAGCAACAATCCCCTGGCCATTCGGCGGAATTTCCCAGACGTCATATCCTTTGTAATGCACCGAAATCGGCTTCACCCAATCCGGCTTGTACAGCGCCAGATCCTTGGAGCGCAGATAGCCACCCTCTTCCCTCATGTAGGTGTCTATTTTTTTCGCCAGGTCTCCGCGGTAAAACGATTCTGCATTTGTTTCAGCAATTTCCTTTAACGTCTCCGCATGCTCCTTGGAGCTCCACAGCTCTCCCGCTGTTGGCGTGCGGCCCTCCGGCGCGAATACCCGGCTCCAGTCGGCAAATACTGTCGGATCAAGCTCTTGTTCCAGTGTTTCAAAGGCAGACGCCCACAGCGTTGCAAGCGTGGACGCTACCGGATAGCCTTCCTCAGCGTAAGCCACAGCTGGAGCGATCAATTCGGAAAATGGAAGCTTACCGAAAGCACGCGACAGCTCGGCCCAGGCGGCCGGAGCCCCGGGCACGGTAATCGGAACCGGCCCCCGTTTTGGCATCTCGTCGTAGCCGTCTTTGTACAGCCCGTCGATGGAAAGCTCCTCCGGTGCGTAGCCGCTGGCATTCAGGCCATGGAGCTCGCCGTCCACCCAGACGAGCGCAAAGGCGTCACCTCCGATGCCGTTGGATGTCGGCTCGAGTACGGTCAGGCTTGCCGCTACAGCAACAGCTGCATCCACAGCGTTGCCTCCTTTTTTTAAGATGTCGAGACCTATCTGGGAAGCAAGCGGCTGCGATGTTGCCACCATACCTTTTTTACCATATGTCGGTGTACGGTAGGATGCATATGGATGATGGTGCGGATCAAATGAAATCATGATAATCGCTCCCTTTTATGAATCATTGTATTGAAGATTTCGGACGACATGCTGGATAAATGAAAGCAGCCGGCGGTCATCGTTCCGATTGGCGATAATTGAAATCGAGATTGGGGCTTTCCCCGACATTTCCACTGGAATGGTCACCTGGGGCAGCCCGCCGATACCCGCAATACAGGTCAGCTGCATCGTTCGTTTCCGCACCGCCTGGATCTCGTCTTCCCCGGCCTGAATTTTCGGAGCCGGCCCGGGCACGGTCGGAATAACCATCACCGTGTCTTGTCCGAGCCTTTGCTGCAATTCATCTCGCAATTGTTTCCGTTTTTCAAATATGTGGCGATAATCCTCCCTCCGGGTGCCTGCGGCAAATGCAAACCGGTCCCGGACGCCGGGTCCAAACGTCGGTTTATGCTCCCTGATCCATTCCCGATGCATTTCTCCAATTTCCACTGCCTGCTGCAGTCGAAAAACCTCGGCCCATTCTGCGAGCGAGTTTGCCGCCAGTCTGTTTTCATTCAGCGTTTCTGCCTGCGCCTGCACGGCGGAAAACACCTTTCCAAGCGCCTGCTTGTATTCATTGGCATATTCCGTCCACGCCTCTTCTTCCCACCAGATCGTCCGGTACGGGGCCTCTTCCTCCCCCGCTGGAAGCAGCGCATCTCCTACCTGCTGTAAAACCTTGGGGTCTCTGCTCATCCAGCCGACAGTGTCAAAGCTCGGAGCGAGCGGAACGACGCCTTCAAGCGATACAGCCCCGTGTGTCGGACGTATGCCGTACAAACCGCAATAGGATGATGGCACGCGCACCGAGCCGCCTGTATCGGTGCCAAGGGCAAAATCAGTGCTGCCGGCCGCTGCCGCTGAGGCCGAGCCGCTCGATGATCCGCCTGGTATTGCTTCTGGATCGGCCGGATTGACCGGCATGCCGTAATGCACATTGTCACCGTGCAGGCTGTACATTAACTCGTCGCTGATGGTCGTTCCCGTCAGCGCAGCCCCGCTCCGAAGCAGGCGTTCAATCGCCGGCGCAGTAGCTGTGTTTTCCGGGTGAGTTCGAAGCCATTCCGGATGGCCTGCAGACGTTTTTTCGCCGTGAATCGCGAACACGTCCTTCACTGTAAACGTATAGTCGGAAAGATTCCCACTCATCGTAGGTTCGAGCCGCAGGTTCTTATTCATAAATGCTTCCTGTTTATTCATTTGTCGAATCCTCCTCGGAAATGGCCTGGATAATGGCTTCGGCCGTTTTTTCCGCATGCTTTCCGTTCAGCCGAAGCAGTTCTTCACGCTTGTTCTCCTGCAGCAGCACAAGCATCTGCTTGTGTTCCTGCTGAGACATATGGATCGAGTGTATGTCTGAATCAATATTTGTATAGATATTCATGTACGCTTCAATTCGACTCCATACGTATTCGAGTGATTTTAGCAGCGGTTCGGAGCGGGAAGCCTCGTACCAGATCTGGTGAAACAACCGATTCTGCTTTCTCCACTCCACCGGCTCCGAAGCGTACTGGTCCATTTCGGCAATTCGTTCCTGAAGCCTGCGCAGGCTCTCTTCATTCATCTGTTCAAAGGCCCAGGCTACCGCCAGTTCTTCGAGTTTATTACGGATCGCAAACAGCTCTCGGACTTCACTGACAGACAGCGAACTCACATAGACACTTCGTTTTTCTTCGAACAAAAAGCCTTCTGTTTTCAGCGTCGTAATCGCTTCCCGTACCGGCATTGTGCTTACCCCGAAATCCCCCGCAATCTGCCGGATGGTCACCTTCTCCCCAGGCCTCCGCTCTCCCTGAATGATCTGCTGCTTCAGCAGTTTGTATACTTCTGTGCGTAACGTTGAGACATGCAAAGACGGTTGATTCACAGCACTCGCTCCTTTGTGATCTGTGATCACAAACATTTTTTATTATTTTAGCAGAAAAATCCTCTTCTGCAAACTAGTTTTTAGTTTACTTTATCGACGCCTTTCCTTCATATTTAAATGAAGAGAAGCTCAAGGAGGACGATACAATGACAACACTAGTAACCGGAGTGAGCCATGATCAGGGAATAGGTGCTGCCGTCTGCCGTCTGCTTGCCGAGCGGGGGGAAAATATTATTTTCACTACCTGGGGCTCAGACATCGACTGGGCTGCAGAATTTAAACTGCATCTCGAAAACCGTGGCATCGAAATTTATTATATCGAAGCTGATTTCTCGAACCCGGGCGCACCGGATGAGCTCCTCGAACAGCTGAACGAGCTGCCTCTGTTTCCGACCGCACTCGTCAATAACGCTGCCTATTCAGCCAACGACAGCTACGAGCGCCTGAACGGGGAATCGCTTGATGAGCATTATTACGTTAATATGCGTACCCCTTTTCTGCTTACCACGAAAATTGCCCAGCGGTGGATTGATTTTGGTATCACCGGAAAAATCGTAAACCTGACCTCCGGGCAGGATCTCGGACCGATGGTAAATGAGATTGCCTACGTATCTACGAAAGCAGCGGTTCGGGCATTTACCGAATCCCTTGCTGCCGAGCTCGCCCCGTATGACATCAACGTTAACGCCGTCAACCCGGGTCCGACCAACACCGGATGGATGGACCCGGCTATGGAAAAAGAGCTGTCGAAAAAGTTCAGTAAAGGCCGGATTGGGCAGCCGGAAGACGCAGCCAAAGCAATCGCCTTTCTGCTGTCAGACGAGTCGGAATGGATCGTCGGACAGGTCATTCACTCCGAAGGCGGATTTTTACGCAGCTAAGGCCCGCACGACGCGGGTCAGTTCGACGTTGCTACAGGACGTAGCGGTTTTAGTCGAACATCCTTATAAAACCTAAGCTTTTCTATTGTCCAGCTCCGGGTGTTACCATCCCACTCCGTTCGTGATTTCAGAGCATTTGTGACTTCGTCTCAACTGCCTGAAACCGACGAGCCGTCGGAGATGGTGATCAAACACCCTTCGCATTTCTATTCACCTTGCACAACATTTCTTTTGTTAACTTTGTTCAGTTTGTCTATATTAATCTGTAAGCGTTTTCTTTAATATGAACAACAGATAACATAAACCTTCTTCAAAAGGAGCGAACATATTATGGCTGGTATCCGTATGAATCACATTACAAAAACTTACGATGGTAACGTTACTGCAGTAGATGACTTTAATCTTGATGTCGAGGACAAGGAATTTATCGTATTCGTCGGCCCATCCGGTTGCGGGAAATCCACTACCCTCCGCATGATTGCCGGGCTCGAGGATATTACGGACGGCGATTTATACATCGGGGATGAGCGCGTCAACGACGTTTCCCCAAAAGACCGCGATATCGCGATGGTGTTCCAGAACTACGCCCTGTATCCGCACATGAACGTATACAACAATATGGCTTTTGGCTTGAAGCTCCGTAAGTTCAAAAAAGAGGACATTGATCAGCGTGTGAAAAACGCAGCCGATATCCTTGGATTAACGGATTATCTTGACCGTAAACCAAAGGCGCTCTCCGGCGGTCAGCGTCAGCGTGTTGCTCTTGGACGTGCCATTGTCCGTGACCCTAAAGTCTTCCTGATGGATGAGCCGCTTTCCAACCTCGATGCGAAGCTGCGTGTGCAGATGCGTACAGAAATCATTAAGCTTCACCGCCGCTTAAATAGTACAACAGTTTATGTAACACACGACCAGACAGAGGCTATGACCATGGCGACCCGTATCGTTATTATGAAAGACGGCGTTGTACAGCAGGTCGGCTCCCCTAAAGAAGTATATGATCACCCTGCGAATGTTTTTGTAGGCGGTTTCATCGGTTCCCCGGCGATGAACTTCCTCGAAGGACAGATCAACGGCAATATTCTTGAACTCGGCGAGCACAAACTTGAAATCCCGGAAAACAAACTACAGACGCTGCGCGACCGTGGATTCGCAGATGAAAAAGTAACCTTCGGCATTCGTCCGGAAGACATCCACCATGTAATGGGCGGAACAACTTCCTCGAAAAATAAACTTACTCTTGATATTGAAGTAGCTGAAATGAACGGGGCAGAGTCTATGCTCTACACCAACGTTAACGGCAAGCAGGTTATTGCCCGGGTCGATGCAAACAGCAGTATCCATGCCGGCGATAAACTCGATCTTTTCTTCAACATGGACCGCTGCCACTTCTTCAGCCCGGAAACGGAAGAGGTCCTAACTCCGGAATTAAAAGAACTTTCCGCCACTTCCGCCACTCAGTAAAGCAGAATCAGGCATCTGTTCCCATTCGGAACGGGTGCTTTTTTATGCTTTTTTAGAAAAATTTTGCTCCCATTAAGCACAGTTTTATGTTTCCGGCTGTATAATGAAGGGAACGTGTACAAACGTCTTGATTTTCGTTTATTCCTTATTTATTTAAGAAAAGAGTGGTGATCGTAAAACATGTATCAATACAAATGGTTTCGTGTCTGCTTAGGTATTTTAGTCGTTTTAGCCATCGCCTTTATGGCTCGGCAGGTAGAATATATTTTTCAGCCATTATTCGTATTAGTAGGAACACTTGCTGCACCCATTATTATTTCGGGCATTTTAAGCTATTTGTTCCGGCCTTTTGTGACCCTTCTCTCCAAGTACATACCCCGTTCATTGTCTATTCTGCTATTGTACGGCGTGCTTGTTGGCGTCATAGTTCTGATTGTAAATCTGGTCGGCCCGATTATTGCCAGCCAGTTTAATCAGCTGATTAACCAGATTCCAAGGTACTTTGAACAGGTTCAGTCCTTTATCATGAACAATCAGAATCATCCGGCTGTGCAGCCGATCATGCAGGGGAACAATATTTCCATGGATTCTCTAGGCTCCCAGCTTCAGAATCAGGCCAGCACTATCACGGATTCTCTTGTTTCCACTATTGTTTCAATCGGAAGCGCCATTGTCAGCTTCTTCGTCATCCTGTTTGTTATTCCGTTTGTGCTTTTCTATATTCTGCGCGAAGGCCACAAGCTTCCAGGCTTTATGCTGAAATTTGTAGACCGTGAGCATCGTCCAGAGGTACACAAAATCCTACAGGACATGGACCGAGCCCTTGCCAACTATATTCAGGGACAGATTACCGTCAGCTTTATCGTAGGTATTCTTTCCATGATCCTTTTCTGGATTATCGGTCTCGACTATGTGCTCATTCTCGGTATCATCTGCATGCTGACGAATCTTGTACCTTTCGTTGGGCCGTTTATCGGCACTATACCAGCAGTAATCGTCGGCTTTTTCCAGTCGCCGGTAACCGCACTTCTGGTTATTATCGGTGTCATTGTGATACAGCAGTTTGAATCCAACCTGATCTCGCCGCAGGTCATGGGACGAGTGCTGAAGGTACATCCCGTCACCGTCATTTTCGTTTTGCTGTTTGCAAGCGGCATGTTCGGCCTGCTCGGGCTCATTCTCGCAATACCAGCGTACGCCCTCATAAAAGTGGTCGTTACCAACCTGTACCGGATTTGGCAGATCAACCGGCGCGGGCACAAGCACCGCCGCGAAGAAATGATTTAACCATAAGAAGCCGGCAGCCGCATGATTGTGCGTGCTGCCGGCTTTTTTCTGCCGTTACATATTAAAACCAGCCGAGTCCGAGCTGCATCGATCCGGCAATGGCAATGCCGTAAATTAGAATACTAGTACTGGTGGAGAGAAACAAGGTCCGCTTTGACATGCCGATAGCTTTAGCAATCACGGAAATGGCCCAGACGCCTGCAATAGGCGTCAGAAGCAGAATAACCCAGCCTCCGTACTGCTCTATTTTACCCCGAAACCGGTTCGTAGCTAATTTTTCCATCCAATTGGAGAAAAAGCTGACTCTCTCCAGCTGGCGGTAAAAAAATGTCACAGTCGGCACCGCCATAAAGTTTCCCACAGCCGCCCACAAAACAGCCGATACAGGATCAAACCCTGCCCCCATCGCTACGGGTACTGCAATATAAATTTCAAACAGTGGAAAAAACCCCATAAACCAGGCCAATGAAGCCATCGAGATGTATTCCATTATTTCTCCCCCCTTCCCTGCCAAAAATTTCACACAAAAATTATATTAACACGCATTATTTCGGTTGGGAAGCGAGAAAACCTGTTAAGATGAAATCATCTCTCTATATGTATTAATATATTCCAATTACTAAGTATAACTATATATATCGATCACATGAAAGCTTCTTATGAAATACTCTGCTTTTGATGCTGCTCTTTTACAGCTTACTCTTCTAAAGTACTAATATTTGTAAATTTTTTGCACATTTTAACTAAATCAGACCTTTTTCAATTAAAAGTATGCAAAAAACCTTCAACTATCGTTTTTTTCAATAAAGAAAAAGATAAAAACAGGCGAATAGTCCTTTAAAATGCATATTTAATACTTTTTACTTTCTTTATCTCAAAATTACTTATATACCAGTATTTTCTCATTTCACTATGCTTTAACATGTTTTTCATATGCCTGAGAAAAGATAGGGCTTTATTCTTGAAAGCGGGACCTAGTTCCCGCCTGCGCTTTTTTACGATTACTGTATTCCGTTTTTCTTCCAAAACAGTAAAGTGTTGATACTAAAGCATTTAACGCATGCATTTTATTACAATATTATAAAAGCGGGCTGCATCTGCTATCTCTCTTAACAGACCGTAACCCCTTAAAGCACGCTATCTGTAATTAGAATTGTTACTTATTTAGCATTTCTTCCAAATCTGGATCATGGTACGGTAAGTGTAACGAACTTTTCCTTTCGACAATGGTGTAAAAAGTGTTAAGAGGGGGCGAATGGCAGTGTCGGAGAAAAATGAGACGCTTTATGTAGAATTGCTTGAATCTTCTGATGATCCTCATCAGAGTTTCATGGATTTATCCCGTACGATTCTGGATCAGGGCGTCGACTCGGAGAAGAAAGTGGAAGTGATGCGAAGGCTTTTGCAGGCGTATGATACTGTGTCAAGCAGATACAAGACCGTCATACCACTCCGGAAAGTAACGTAAATAAAGATATAACAGGGGGAAGCCGGCAAGCTTTTGAATGTCGGCTTTTTGTATGGTTTTTTAATCTATGCAGGCATGCAAAAAGCCCGGGCGCACAGCCCGGACCTGATTTATTACTGGAGATTGGCAGCGGCAGCTTTTACCGCCCGGATGATGCCGCTGTAGCCGGTACATCTGCATATGTTTCCGGACAGTCCTTCCCGGATTTCTTCATCGTCCGGGTCCGGCGTATGCCTGAGCAACGACTCTGCGGCCATAATCATGCCCGGCGTGCAGTAGCCGCACTGAAAGCCTCCTTCGTTCATAAATGCTTCCTGTACTATACTGCATCGCTCCTCTGTGCCCATGCCCTCGATAGTCGTCACTTCTTTTCCTTCCACCTGGTAGGCAAGCAGCAGACAAGAGCTTGTTAGCCTGCCGTCCACCCAGATCGAACATGCACCGCACCGGCCGATGCCGCAGGAAATTTTCGTGCCTGTTTCGTGCAGCCGGTCTCTTAAAAGATCGACGACCCGGTCCATCGGGGAAGCATCGACACTCACCTCTTCTCCGTTGACTCGAAAGGTACACGCGTATGTGCCCTGCCGGTGCTCTATCCCCCGGGAATCTTTTCTGGTTTGTTCCAAGGCAGAAGCCCCCTTTGCTGAATCTGTTGTAGTACCCATTCTCTTGAAACAGGAAGCTTTTCCGGACGGGCTCCAATAGCCTGGTAAATAGCTTCCGCAATGGCCGGAGCCACTGCAATGGTCCCTATTTCACCGACGCCCCTCGGTCCGTGAATGTCCCCTTCCATCACTTCTTCACGCGGTTTTACCGTCACATTATCCGGCAGGTCCTTTACTCCCGGCATCAAGTACGTATCGAAATTTTCCGTCTGATAGTGTCCTCCGTTCATCACGGCGTCCTCCATCAACGTGTACCCGAGCGCCATGATGCCGCCACCTTCAATCTGTCCCCTGTACCCCTGCGGATACATGACCGGACCCGCGGATACTGACTGTTTCAAATCAAGCACCCGCACGGTGCCGGTTAAAAGGTTTACCTCCACCTCTGCGCTCACACCGCCGAAGGAATACAAATAATGACCGGAGTCAATTTCATCCGGGGTCACCGGAAAATCAAACGACGTGTGCGTCTCAATATCCCCGTCCTGTACATATTCCGCCAGTGCCCTGTAGCTTAAAAAGAGCGAAGGCTCTGCGCCTCTTTTATGAATGCCTCCGGCCTCCAGGTATAAATCTGCTGCAGTCGTCCCGGTTACTCTCGATGCTTCGCTAAGCAGCTGTCTGCGAAAAGAGGCCTTCATGTTTTCCACCGCTGTCCACACCATACTCGTGCCGCGTGAAGCGGTCGTTGAACCCGAAACCGGCACTTTATTTGTATCACCGATTGTTATTTCAATATCCTCTTCATTGCAGGAAAATGTGTTTTTCATCACCGTTTCAATCACGGCTACAATGCCCTGGCCGCATTCTTCAAATCCAAAAGCAGCTTCAAGCTTTCCATCCTTCGTAAGAGCAAGCCGCCCGCCGGAAGGGTCCAGCCGTCCATAGCCAAGACCTCCCCCATGCATGGATACAGCCCCGCCCCGGCCGTTTTTCACCCACGGGGTTTCTTCCGCATTACTCAGCGGCAGCTGCTGCCAGGCGGTGACGTCTTCAAGTATATTTCGTCCACCGTCCGTCGGAGCAATTCCCTGACCGAGCGGGCCGGCGTCTGTAGGCTTTCTCATATTTTTGGCCCGCAGCTCCATTCCTTCCATTCCAAGCTTTGCCGCCAGCCGGTCCATCTGCCCCTCAAGCGCAAACGTTACCTGATTGCCCCCAAAACCGCGAAACTCCCCAGCTACACCGTTATTTGTAAACACGGAAACACCGGTGGTCGTAATGTTTGGGATGGGATACAGCCCGCTGGCATGCTCGACAGCAAAGTCCAGAATCGCCGGACCGAGCGTGGCATACGCCCCGGTATCCGCATAAATGGTCGTTTCATGTGCGAGTACGCGTCCGCTTTCATCAGCGCCTGTCCGCATCGTAATTGCCATCGGGTGGCGCTTTAATCCTGCTCGTATCGACTCCTCCCGGGTGTTATGCACCCGTATCGGATGGCCTGTTTTCAGTGCCAGCAGCGCTCCGTACGGCTGGAGGTTCAGCTCGTCCTTACCGCCAAACGATCCTCCGATTGGACTTGAAATGATGCGTATCTTCTCTTCCGGAGCGTTCAGAATTCTCGACAGCTGAAAACGATCCTTAAACCCGTGCTGGGTAGCCATGTATACGGAAATACCCCCATCGCTTTCCGGGACTACAACTCCGCCCTCCGTTTCCATGTAGCCATGCATCTGACGGGGCAGCTGATACTTCTCTTCGACAATACAGGCGCAGCCCGTAAAGCCCTCCTGCAGATCCCCACGTGTATAGGAAGCTTCATGCAGAATGTTCCCATTTTCGTGCAGCTGTTCCGCTTCGGGAGCCAGCGCTTTCCCGATCGAATCAAGCACAGCCAGCGGCTCGTATTCCACCACTACAGCTGCCAGCGCCTGATCTGCCGTTTCCTTTGAGTCTGCTGCCACCGCGGCTATTGCATCCCCCGTGTAGCGTACTCTGTCTTCACAAAATACGGGCTGGTCCGGCATAACGATGCCAAAGCGGTTTAGCCCCGGCACGTCGTGATGGGTCAGCACCGCGTAAACGCCTGGCAGCACTTTGGCCGCTGACGTATCGATTCTTTTAATACGGGCATGCGGGTATTCGCTTCGCAGCACTTTACCGATCAGCATATTTTCTTCAAAGCGGTCAGTTAAATACTTCAAGGAACCGGTTACTTTCGGCACAGCGTCTGGCCGGCGCTGATGTTCTGGCTGTTTCATGTTTTATGCACGCCTCCCTTTTCTGCGTTATCTTCAAGCCACAGGTGGGACAAAAATAAGTGAGCGGCCGCCTGCAGACGGTAGTTTCCTGAAGAAAACGGTTCATCCTCCGGCTGATAATCAGCTGCAAGAGCCTCAAAGAATGCTTCCGGCGTCCATTTGGGTTCGGCCACACATGCTTCTGCATAACGAAGCCGCACCGGGGCGTCTTTTCCGCCTACTAACGCAAGCCTCGCCCTCACGCTTCCGTCTCCCTGCCTGCGGGCACAGCCGCTTACAGCAAGAAGCGATGCGGTAAATGCTTCCCGGCGTCCGATTTTTTCAAAAAAATGTACTTCGTCCGGGTCTTTTTCCAGCGTTTTTGGCAGCAGCACAGCTGTTAATAGAAACACACCGTCATAGGAAGCTGCTTCTTCCACCGGAATACGGGCATACGACTCGCCGTTCCAGATTTCCAGCTCAGCCTGCAGCGCAATCAGTGCCGGCAGGGTGTCTCCGTGTCCATACATAATGTTGCCGCCGATAGTTCCGCGCGTACGTACAGCCGGAGCGGCAATCCGCCGCAGCGTTTCCCCCAGTATTTCCCGGGAAATGACCGGCTCCTCTATTAACTGTTCGAGTGTCATGCAGGCTCCGATCCGTACGTACTTTTCTTCCTCCTGCAGAGAAGCGAGCCCGAATATACGCTCAAGCACGATCACATTGCCGTTAAACGCCCTTCCTTTTTCCCGCTCGACCTGCCGCCATGTGCCTCCGGCGATCCATTCGGCATCAGGGTAGTAGTCCTGATACAGAGCAAAAGCTTCCTGTACCGTCTCCGGCATCCATACCACCGGCGTTACTGGTGTGTGTGCAGCATCCATCTGTATTCCTCCTCGGTATCGACGTCAAGCTGCTCGAATTGCCTAAAGCTTACGTAAGGGCTTCCTGTCCACGTATGAGTACTCCGCAGAATAGAAGCAGCCCCGCGGTCGCCCTCCACACTCTGCAGAGCAGCAAACATCTGTTTTTTAAACAGCATAGGCGGCTGGTAATACCTGCCGGTCCACATCCCGGTGAAATCGCATGTCTGAGCCTGGGACTGCGCTATTAACCGGTCAATTGTCTCCGCTGTCAGGCCGGGCTGATCGGCAAGTACAACGAGGACCGCCTCCGCTCCGATACGTACCGCTTCGTTCACTCCGGCCCTGAGGGAATATGCCTGCCCTTTCATTGCCTGTGGACTGGCGGCAAGACGCACCGAACGTTTATTTTGTTCGAATATTCTGTTATCTATCCATACAGACTGGTTCGTCACGACGATAACTTCCTCTGCGCTGCTCTTTAGCACCTGCTGCAGCGCACTGCTCCCGAGCGTCGTATTTTTCCACGGTTTTTCGAGTTTGTTGTGGCCCATTCGGGAGCTTTTCCCTGCTGCTAAATAAATCACCGCCGTTTTCATGCCATCACCTCTCCAGTTTTTGCGGCGTTTTGAAGAGCAATCAGCTCGCCGACCACGCTCACCGCAATTTCTTCAGGGCCTTCGGCTCCGATCGACAAACCGATTGGAGTTGTAACAATCTCCGGCAGTGCCCCTGTCTGCAGCAGACGTTTCGTTCTCGTCTTTGATCCGAGTACACCAATATACGCCATTGGCTGCTGCAAAAGATGCGTCAGCGCTTCTCTGTCCCTCTCAAAATGATGAGTCATAATCACCGCCATATCTCCGCGACGAAACGCCGTTTCCGCCCACCATTCATTCGGAAATCCGAGCACCCTTTCGGCCTCCGGCACCTCATTTCTGACTGTTTCCAGGGCGGCCGGGCGCCAGTCGAGAACTGTTACCTCGTACCGGCACCGCAACGCCATTTGTGCTAGCGGCAGGGCATCCGTCCCGGCACCGAAAATAAACAGCCTCGGTCTTGGGCGGATCGTCTGGACAAATATTTTTTCGCCCCCGCTATCTGAAACAGAAGAACGGCCGCTCCCACGCTTCATCACGGCCGCCTGCCCGACTAACTGTTCTGCCTTTTCGTCCGGTCCCCCGCCGCAGACGAACCATCCGCTCTCAGTAGTCGTTGCCCACCTCAGCACTGCTTCTCCCTGATTTACAAAAGCTTGCATACTGCGCATAGATGCGGCCAGTTCTTCCGTTATTGGTTCAAGCAGTACTTCAATTACCCCGTTGCATCCTGTCCCTTCTCCCCAGGAAAGCTCTTCGTAGCCCCGCATGTCATAAGAAACCAGTTGCGCCCCCTGTGCATGCACGTCTTCAATCCGGTAATGCAGATCCCCTTCAAGGCAGCCCGAACTCAGCATACCCACGGAGCTTCCGTCTGCCTTTAACAGCATGGACGTGCCTTCCTTCCGGTACGCCGACCCTTCCACATTCGTAATCGTCGCCAGTATTTGTTTTTCGTCTGCAGAAAGCTGCGGAATAATATCATGCAGATGATCCATGCATCTCGCTCCTTTTATAAAAAAAGCCGGAGAAAGGCACAGGTGTCTGCTCCTGCGTTTCTCCGGCCTCTTCATTCCCGTCTAACAGGAATCAAGCTTCCGTCTGGATGGAAAGAGAAGAGCTGCCGTTCTACAGCAGATCTTCTTCTTAACTATTTGTATTTATTTTACTTCTGTCCAGGCAGCTTGTAAGGAAAGATGTCATATAATCTAACGCGATTTTTCTTCCAGGTAAATTACGGTCGCCGCAGCCCCTGATACAGGATCAAAATCCTTCAATACAGTTCTTACCGGCAAATTCAGCTCCTGGACCAGCAGACGATGCAGCCTCTTTTTGAATTCGTCCACCAGCGCCGCATCCACCTGGCCGGTCAGAGCTTCATTGCGCTGTTCGAGCGCCCGCAGCGCGGGCACTCTTTTATGCTCCCCAAAAATAATACACTTGTGCTGTAACAGCTCCACCTTTAACGTTTTTACCCCAACATCATACATCTCCTGGTTCACACTGTTGTACAACTGAGCAATTTGCTGCTTGATCCATTTTTCACTTTCAAACTGTTTTTCCCACACCATTACCCCGTCCTTTCGTTCATGACTTATTATAACTAATAACGCGGTCTTAGCCTATTTTCATGAAAGATTTTTTGTCGCCGGAATTATTAACTAGTAGTTTCGAACTAATTTAGGTTTCTAATCTACTGTTATGCAACAATTTTGGATTTTTTCTGACATTTTCGATTGACGGAAGCGCTTTCATATTATAAGTTTAATTTGTCTCCTTCCTTTCACTGCACGTTGCTCCTGTCGATACTTTTATCATACTTATGAGGAGGAAAAAATATGGCTGTCAAAAAAGAGTCTGATGCAACTAACGAAACGTTCACCTCCGGCGGCGGAGTTAAATATTCCGAAGCCGTGGAAAATCCTGCCTTCAAGGAACTCATGTCGAAAAAGAGAAAATTTATCGCACCTTTAACGGTGTTCTTCCTGCTCTTTTATCTAGCTCTTCCGGTTTTAATTCTTACCTCGGACGTGCTGAACAACCCGGCAATTGGGCCAATTTCCTGGGCATGGATGCTTGCTTTTGCACAGTTTGCCATGACCTGGACGCTCTGTATTCTTTACGTACGCAAATCTGCAAAATTTGATAAAGATGCTGAAGCTATCATCGAAGAAGAAGAACGCAAAGCGAAGGAGGATCATTCATGAATGCAACGGTCATAATCCTATTTCTTGCAATAGTCAGCCTCACCCTCGTCATAACATATTATTCAGCGAAAAAAACCAGCTCGGCCAGTGACTTCTATACAGCCGGAGGCGGCTTGACCGGCTGGCAGAACGGTCTTGCAATTTCAGGGGACTACTTGTCCGCCGCATCCTTTCTCGGGATTGCCGGTGCTATTGCCCTATACGGCTTTGACGGTTTTCTTTTCAGCATCGGTTACTTAGTTGCTTACCTTGTCGTTATGTTTGTGGTCGCCGAGCCGCTTCGTAACCTTGGCCAGTTTACGCTAGCTGATATGCTGAATGCCCGTTTCGATGCGAAAAAAATCCGCGGGGCAGCGGCGTTCAGTACAATTACCATTGTTATTTTCTACATGATTGCCCAGCTTGTCGGTGCAGGGGCCTTAATTCAGCTCCTGTTTGGAATCCCTTACATTTGGGCTGTTATTCTTGTAGGTGTCATGATGACCACATATGTGTTGTTTGGCGGCATGACTGCCACCAGCTGGGTACAGATTACAAAAGCTGTACTACTCATGATTGGTACACTGATTATTTCCATCATGGTGCTATGGCAGTTTAACTTCAATATTCTTGCCATGTTCCGGGAAGCAGGACAGGCAACGCCGGCAGGAGGCAATTTCCTGAACCCGGGTCAGCAGGATAACCTGCCGCTTGATTCATTATCTCTCATGATTGCACTTGTGCTTGGTACAGCCGGCCTTCCACACATTCTCATGCGCTTTTTCACTGTTAAAGATGCGAAAACAGCGCGGAGTTCGGTTGTTACAGCTACTTGGATCGTTGGTATCTTTTATCTCTTAACGGTCTGCTTAGGCTTTGGCGCAGCAATTTTTGTCGGACAGTCAGACATTGTCGCTGCCAACCCGGCCGGAAACATGGCTGCACCGCTTCTAGCTCAGGCACTCGGCGGCGATCTGCTGTTCTCCTTCGTCTGTGCCGTTGCCTTCGCAACGATTCTCGCAGTGGTAGCAGGGCTCGTGCTTTCCGGAGCCAGTGCCTTCGCCCACGACCTGTACGGACAGATCATTAAAAAAGGGAAAGTCTCCGAACGCGAGCAGGTAGTCGCAGCCCGTACTGCTTCACTGACAGTGGCTATTCTCTCCATTGCGCTTGCGATCTTTGCCCAGAACTTAAACGTAGCCTTTCTAGTGGCACTCGCCTTCTGTGTAGCCGCCAGTGCGAACCTGCCGGTTATTGTGTACACAATTTACTGGAGACGCTTTAATACGAATGGAGCTATTACCGCGATTGCGGTTGGCCTCATCAGCGCAGTCGGTCTGGTTGCCATCAGTCCGAACGTTATGAACCCTGACGGAAGCGCATTTATTTCCGCTCAGGCGATCTTCCCGCTCACCAATCCGGCGATCGTATCCGTACCGCTCGGCTTTCTCGGCGGCTGGATCGGAACGCTTGTTTCCAAAGAGTCGAGGTCCGGACGCTACGATAAGGTTCTATTTAAAGCCAACACCGGCTACCGCGAATACGACCTGCAGGGTCGCGCCATTAAAAAAGGTGAAGATTAATCATACAAAAAGCCCCGGAGCGACCGCTCCGGGGCTTTTTTGTATTGATTCTCTATGCGGGGGAGCACCTGAAAGTAAAGACTGTGTTCTTTCATCCAACGATATGCTGCGCGATAAACACGGTGATCGGCAGTAGAAGCAGGCTGACCACCGTGGTCGCAATCAGCGCTACGATACCGAGCTGCTTGGATCCGCCGTGAATGTAGCGTTCAAATAATACAGTCGCAAGTGTAAAGGTGGGCATCGACGCCTGCACGATAATAATTTTACCGAGAAGCTCCGGGATCGGCAGCAGCCAGACCAAAAGACAGGCCACCGCCGGCACGGTGAATACCTTCACTAGTACGGCTGTGCCCATAAAACGCTTGTACCCAGTCTTCACCATTTTCCAGTTCGAAGACGTGATCGTCGGAATCAACAGGCCGATTAAAATCATCGCAAGCGGCGCGGCCAGTCCCGAAATGGTGTTTACCGTTTCGAGAAAAATCATTGGAAGCATCACACCGGCGGAGGCAAGCATCACCGAACTGACAAGCGTCAAAAACGGCGTATTTAAAATGGCTGTCAGCTGCCGGAACGAAAAGCGCCCCGGCTTCAGCAGCAGAATACCAATCGTGAACACACTCGTCATGGTCCCGGCGTCATACACTGCCGCATACGACCCTGCTTCTGTTCCAAACAAAATTGTAATAAGCGGAATACCAATAAACCCAGTATTGCCGCACCCTGACACAATCGCAAGCTGGCGGGCTTCCATGTCAGTATAATGAAACGAGCGCCCAATCGAATAACCAAGAGCCATCCCGGTCCACGTAAGCCCGAGCGCGCACGCATAAACCATCGAAAACGACGCCCAGGTGGAGCTGTTGAATTCGAGCTGAAAAATGCTGTATACGACTACAGCCGGAAGTGCGAAATTAATAGCCACAAAGGAGATAAAACGGCGAGTTTCCACCGATACGTCGATCATTTTAGAGGTGACAAGACCGATTACCACCATCACGGCCATCATAAACACCGGCGTAATTATATCAATAATAGACATCCGTCTCGCCTCGGTTCTTTCATTATTTTCCTGAAGCTGCACGTGTTCTATCTTAATACAAATCGGCTGGAATGAAAACGAATGAAAGCTTGCTGTATCAATAAATTCTATGCAAACGCTTCCCATAGGCCGAAAAAGCTGCCCTCCTATCGGAAGGCAGCGGTCCGTTACGATGAGGTTTTGGGCTCCGGATGTTTTTTGCGGTTTAACAGCCGACGCAGATCGTCCTTTTGCTGTCTGGAAACAAGAATGTACAGAAAATCTCCTTCCTGGATCTCGGTATTGCCGCCCGGCGTTACGAGTTCATTGTTTCGCACCATGGCGCTTACGGTCGCGTCATTGGGAAAATTGATTTCATACAGCTGTTTCCCGACAATCGCCGATTCCTCGCTCGCCTCAAACTGCACCATTTCCGCATTCGCCGAGCCCATGCTGACGAGTTCGATGGAATGGTACGGTATTTCCTTCTTCGGACCAACCAGATGCAGAAGCTTCGCCACATAGGAGATGCTCGAGCCCTGAATAAGCGCGGAAGTCAACACGATAAAAAATACAAGGTTAAAAATCAACTGGGCATTGTCGAGACCGGCGACCACGGGAAACGTTGCAAGCACGATCGGTACCGCTCCGCGCAGGCCCGCCCAGGATAAAAACGTTCGTTCCTTTATCGTATAGCCGAGAAATGCTGTAGATATAAATACGGCGAGTGGCCGTGCGATAAACATCAGGATAAAGGATAAAGCAATACCGGCAAGCATCACATCTGTCGTAAACACCTGCCCGGGAAAAGCGAGCAGACCAAGAATAATAAACATCAGAATCTGGCTCATCCAGGCGAAACCTTCATTAAACTGAAAGATCGAGTAGCGGAACGTAAGCTCAGAGTTGCCGATTACAAGCGCAGCTATGTATACTGCCAAAAACCCGCTCGCTCCAACGGCCGCCGTCACGCTGTAGGCCAGAAGCGCAAAGGCCACCGAAAAAATCGGGTACAGACCACTGGATTCAAGACCGATATGGTTGATCGAAAACGAAGCGAAACGTCCAAACAGCAGTCCGAAAATAATCCCCGCACCAATCTGCCAGAAAAATGACGGAATGAGCATCCAAATGTCAGCATCCGCATTTGTCAGCAGTTCAATAAAAGATATAGTTAAAAAAACAGCCATCGGGTCATTCGTTCCTGACTCGGCTTCAAGCGTTGCCCCGAGCTTAGCTTTAATATTTCTTTCCTTCAGGGCAGCGAAAACGGCCGCCGCGTCGGTAGAGCCGACAATGGACCCAAGCAGCAGCGCTTCGTACCACGTAAAGTCGAGCAGCAGGTACGCCGTGCCTCCCACACATAAGGAGGTGATTACTACTCCCGCAGTCGCGAGCGAAATGGAGGGTACCGCTACTCGGCGTACTGTTGCCCATTTTGTCTGCAGCCCGCCCTCAAACAGAATAATCACGAGGGCAAATATACCGACCAGTTGGGCGACTTCGGCATTATCAAAATAAATGATTTCGAGGCCGTCGCTTCCGATCAGCATGCCGATCAGAATAAACAGCACCAGTGCCGGCAGCCCGAGTCGGTTCGAAAATTTAGCAACAATAATTCCGGCCACCAGCAGTAAACCGACAAGCAGAACGACTCCATCGTTTGCTTCCAAAAAATCCAATGTGTTTCGTTCCTTTCATGGCACATGCATCTGCACGCGTTATGTTTTATAGTTTTACGGTGATTTAATAGGAGAACAGGCGCCGGCTGTAGAAAAGAAGGCCGATGAATCAAACGGGGAAAATGGTACATAATAATATACTCTTTCTATTTTAACATTGATTTTTTATTCTCCATAGCGATCAGCCCTTTTGCGTTTTCATGCGTAACGAAACCATTTACAGGGAAAAGACGTATAGTGGTATATGCATATCAAAAGGAGGCAACCATTCATGGAAATATCCCGGATACTCAAATGGGTTACCGGCGGGATCGAACTGTTTCTCGGCATCCCAATTATCGGTGGACTCATTATTGTTGGCACAGGGTACCTGCCGCTGCAGATTATGCTTGTTGTCCATATTATCGCTCTTATTGCGTCTATTTATGATAAGCAAAAGAAAAGCGGCAACATTCTTGGGATCATTACGTCCGTCGTCGCCTATATCCCGGTTGTCGGTATGTTTATGCACATTCTTACCGGCATCTGGCTGCTTGTGGAAGCCTTTGGATATCAGCGCGAGAAAGAAATTTAAAGCGAGGCACGCCTCACACGGGCGTGTCCTGTTTATTTCTGCCTGAAAACAGGAATATGATTGTTAATACTTTTCAGGAAAGGAAGCAGTTACTTATGACCAAATGGAAAACGTCTACGCAGGCAGCCATGCTGCGCTCTTTTCAAAAACGCGTCAGTCAGCAGTCTCAGTCGTATATTACACCGCCGGCGGCGGATTCGGTCAGCATCTCCTCCTACCTGGTCGAAACGACGCCCGGAGCCACACCGGTACATATTTATTATCCAATTGCGGACGTTTCCAAAAAACTTCCGGTATATATCAACCTGCACGGAGGCGGCTTTGTAATGGGCAGCGCCAGCGAAGATGCGGGCTGGTGCAGATATATTGCCGCTGAAGTACCGTGTGTGGTGGTAAACATTGACTACCACCTGGCGCCGAAAACTCGTTTTCCGGCCCCGGTGCTTGAAGTGTTTGAAATTGTCGAATGGCTAACAGCACATGCTGGGCGCCTCTCGCTGCAGATGGATAACTACGTACTCGGCGGTCACAGCGCCGGAGGCAACCTTGCCGCTACGGGAAGCATGATGCTGCGTGATACCGGTCACACGCTTCCGAAGCTGCAGATTCTTGACTATCCCGTCCTCGATCTGCAGACGGATCCTTATGAAAAACCGGCGTATTCGACTGCCATTCCGCCGTACATTGCGCAGATTTTCAACGACAGCTACCTGCAGACACCGCAGGATGCCCGTCATCCCTACGCTTCACCATTATATGCTGAACAACTCGAAGGCCTGCCTCCGGCGCTCGTCATTACCGCTGAGTATGATTCGCTCGCCCGGGAGGCAACGCAATACGTGAATCGTCTGGAAAAAGCAGGCGTCGCTGTGCAGCATTATCCTTTTTCTACGACCAGCCACGGATTTACCCATATGGGAAATGAAGAAACCGCGCTTGAGGCGTGGGCCACAATCATTCATGCGCTGAAACGTGCCTTCAAATAAAATAAACCGCCCGTTCGTAACGGCCGGTTCATGAGCCGCCCTTCAAAGGGGCGGCTTTTTAGTTACAGATCGTGTCTTCACAGATGTCGCGGTTTTTCATGTCAATCTGAATAGTTGTATGGTGGATGCCGTGCTCCCTGTGCAGCAGCTCGTTGGCATTTTTCAGCGCCTCCTGCTGGCTCGTGCCTTCTTCAACGACCAGGTGACAGCTAAGGGCCGGAAAGTCTGACGTAATCGACCAGACGTGCAGATCATGAATATCTTTGACGTTCTCAACAGTGAGCAGTTGTTCCTTGATCTGCTTCGTATCGATTCCTTCCGGCGTGCCCTCCATGAGTACGTGCACCGAGTCCCGCAGCACCCGGAGACCGCTGATAAAGACAAGCACCGCAACGACCATGCTTGCGATCGGGTCCGCAAGGCTCCAGCCAAACAGCATAATCAGAATGGCAGCTGTAATGGCACCGACCGAGCCGAGCAGGTCTCCGAGTACGTGTAGAAACGCGCTCCGTACGTTTAAATTTTCATGGTTGTCTCCGCTGTGAAGAATGCGGGCCACAATAATGTTGACGATCAGGCCGATAGTGGCTACGATCAGCATCCCTGTGCTGACCACGGAAGGCGGATCCATTAAACGCTGAATGCCTTCATACGTAATATATACAGCAATTACCACCAGCGCAAGACCGTTAATAAACGCCGCCAGCACTTCAAACCGGCGGTAGCCGTAAGTTTTCGACGAGGTCGCCCTGCGGCTGCCGTACCATATGGCTGCAAAGCTGAGGCCGAGCGCTGCTGAATCACTCAGCATATGCCCTGCGTCAGAAAGCAGTGCCAGACTGTTCGTCCACAGACCTCCGATCACTTCGACGACCATGAAAACAGTAATTAAAATAAATGACCATTTCAGGGCCGTCTTGTTTGTCGTTCCGTGATCATGGCTGTGCCCTTCATGCGACATAATGTCTCCTCCCTGCTTCTATACCTTTTATATTCAAATCACCTTTTGATTATATTATACCACTTTCATTTTATTATTCAAACGTCCTTTTGAATAATAAAATGTCTAAATTTTTCTTTAAAAGGGAATACAGTAACGTACGTAGAAGTTAACGTTACAAAACCCACACAAGGAGAAGATGTTTATGCACAAACTCGTCAAACAAGCAGGCCTTGGCGCCTGCGGTCTGATCGCCGCAGCAGCTGCCTATGCATTCTTTTCACCGCGGCCGGCTGCGTGGTATGTAAAGCAGGCCTTCGAAGGCGGCCTCGAAACCGAAGCTCCCGATTTTGCCGAAGCTGCCGAAAATACGGTACAGTATAAGGATATTGACTACGAATCCCAATACCGTAACGGACGGCTTGATATTATTTTGACGACAGAAAAAAAAGAAAAAACGCCGGTTATTTTTTGGATGCACGGCGGCGCCTACGTCGCAGGCGACAAGCAGGATGCTTCCAAATACGTCACCTATCTGGCTGCCTCCGGCTATAATGTGATCAACATTAATTACGCACTCGCACCGGCCGCCGCTTACCCGGCACCGTTAATCCAGCTCGATGAAGCGTACCGCTATATTAAACGGCACGCCGATGAGTATGGGATCGATCTGACCAATATTTTTTTCGCCGGCGATTCTGCCGGGGCGCAGATCGTCTCCCAGTATGCGGCCATCCAGCTGAATGAGGGGTACTCCCCGTGGGTGCCGGTAAGACGGCATATTGACCCGCTTTACATTAAAGGGGTGCTGCTGTTCTGCGGCCCGTACGACCTTCGCCAGATCGCCGGCGCACCGCTCGGCTGGTTCAACCGCTTTCTTTTCAAGCGTATCGGCTGGGCATACATCGGCACTTACAACTGGGAGGACGCTCCGGCACTTACGGAAATATCGATGCTCCAGCGTCCACCGGAAAAATTCGCACCTACGTTTATTACAGACGGCAATAAAAACTCCTTCGACACCCAGGGGCGCCGGCTTGCTGCCCTGTTAAGCCGCCGCGTGCCCGTTCGGGACATCTTTTACGATAAGGACGAAACGCCGGTCGAACACGAATATCAATTTATTATGGATAAGCCTGCCGCCCGGCAGACGTTCCGTTCCCTGACTGCTTTTATTGATACGTACAGCCGTACGTAAACGATGAAAAGGGCCTGCTGCGCATACATGCGATCAGGCCCTTTTTCTGCGCCGGCTGTTATACGTCCAGCAGCGTCCTGAGACGATTCATGATTTCCCCGCCGTGTTCGCCGACAATCACGTCGTCCTCGAGACGAATGCCGCCCCAGCCTTCAATATACATGCCCGGCTCAATGGTGAGTACCATCCCGGCTTTAAGCAGATCGTCGTTTTCGCCGTGAATCGACGGCGCCTCGTGCACATCCATACCGAGACCGTGACCGACGCGGGTGATGAAATAATCGCCGTACCCGGCTGCTGTAAGCACGTCCCGCGCGGCTTTATCAACGTCTCCGATCCGTCCGCCGTCCCGGCATGCCTCTATCGCTGCTGCTTTCGCCTCCGACACAATCTCAAGGCGCCCCCGGGTAATTTCATCAGCTCCGCCGAATACCCAGGTGCGCGTCATATCAGAGCAAAAACGTCCGTAGCGGGCGCCGAGATCCACCAGAATCAGGTCACCCTTTTGCAGCCGGGCTTCTGAAGGAACGCCATGCGGATAGGCGCTTTTTTCTCCGAACAGGACGATCGTATCAAACGCCGCACCATCCGCTCCCTGCTTTTTCATTACCTCTTCAAGCTGATGAACGACCTCCCGTTCAGTCACTCCTTCCCAAAGCCCTTCTGCAACGGTTTCAAGTGCCCGTTCAGTGATATCCACTGCGTGCTGAATCTGCTTCAGCTCCTCCGGCGATTTTACCTGGCGGCTCTGCGCAACCACGTGCTCAAAATCTGTATAGCGGATCCCCGGATAAATCTGTTCCAGCTTTTCGAACCGGGCCACAGATAAATGATTTTTCTCCACTGCGACCCGGAAAGGATTCGGCATCTGTTTATGAAGTGCTTTTTTCACACTTTCCCACGGGTCCTCGCTGTCCGTGTAGGTAACAATGCTTCCATGCCAACCGCTTTTTTTCGCCAGCGCCCCTTCCATTTCCGGGCAGACAAGCAGAGGCTCTCCCTGCCGAAAAAGGATAAGCATTAAAAGCCGTTCATGCGGGTCTGTGTAAAAGCCGCTAGCATAGTAAATATCAGCCGGATTCGTAATAACGGCTGCGTCCTCCTCGCGTTCTATTAACGCTCTCGTCCATGCTTCAATTATCGCATTCATCTTTTGGCCCCCCTTTTCTTTAGTATCGCATAAGTTTTCAGATGCTTTCCAGCCGCTCCTTGTTTTGCCCAAGGTTTGCCTGGAGGCAAAGACGGGAAATAACGACAACAATAAGTGAAACGACGCCCTTTTTGGCTGCGTACAAATATATAGATAAACAGCGTGGTGGTTTCGCGCATATTGCGCAAACCAGGAAGGGGGGACAACATCTATGCAGAACCAGGAATGGGTCTTTAACGATATACTTTTCTTTTCCTCCCACAATTCAGTTCCAGTTTACAACAACGGAGGGGAAACGGTCGGCCTTCTTGAACGGGCCGACGCCACATCCATCGACGTTAACACCGATCATATGCGCACCGGGGACGCTTACCGGTTTAAAGATACGCACGGCCGAACGCGGATGGCCATGGGTGTAAAAAAAGGCAAGATGCACCGGCGCCTCCGCTATCATTATATGTTTCAGCCATGCAGCGAAGAAGAAGAAATTGAGCTGCGTGATCAAATATTTTTCCCTTACTTTCGTTTTCATGTAAAGGGACGCATTAATGATGAACAGCTCGAAATCTACCAGACCCGCCACGAACAGCTGATTGTACGGTGCGAAAAAGTAACTGTCGCTACGATTACCTTTAAAAATTCCGGATGGAAGGTTTCAGCCTCCGTTAATAAAATCCAGGATTCCTGCGTAACAACTCCGGAATTTCTTACTCTCGCCTACTGTATGTTCCGCCTGAACGACTTTGAATCCTCCGATATTAAAACGCTGTAAGCAAAGTCCGCAACAGAAAATTTTCTTCGTTAATATAAGATTGACGCATAGCCCTATATGAAGGCTGATTAACAGGAGCACTGAACGGTGCTCTTTTTTATGGCTTAAGCATATTAAAAAACCGCCTTCCCTTTTGAGGAAGACGGGTTCTGTTCATTTATTAATTAGTCTACTACTGTTACTTCCAGATCCTGACGCCCGAATTCATAAGCATCCGATTTTGTCGGTACGTGGATGTCGATGCGGTCGTTATTGATGGCACCGCCAGTGTCGGCTGCTTCATACGTGCCCATGCCTTCAATTTTCACAGTAGATCCGAGTGGGATCACATCCGGATCTACGGCAATAACATTAGCGTCACGGTCGTTGTTCAGGTTTTTGCCCGTAGCGGTAATGCCGCTGCAGCCGGCACATTCAGCCGTGTAGGCGGTAGCTTCCATCGTCATGGTTTCGCCGCCTGTGCTGGCGTCACCGCTTGTCGATTCTTCCGAAGAGCTGCTGCTTTCGCTTTCAGAGGAGCTGCTTTCCGAGGATTCGGAGGTGGAAGCTCCTTCCACTGCTTCGCCGCCCTCTACGTCATCAAGCGCCGCGCGGGTGTTTGGTCCGATGATGCCATCTACAGTTAAGCCCTGATCACGCTGGAAGCTTCGTACAGCGCTATCAGTGATTGACCCGTAAATGCCGTCAACGGCGTAGTCATAATAGCCTTCATCCTCGAGGACGGACTGTGCTTCGGATACGTCGTCCCCGCGGTCCCCCTTATTTAATAAGTCTGCTGCGTCCGATACGGCCGGTGCTGCTGCAAGAAGTCCCGTTCCGAGTGCGAAACCGCCGGCCCACTTCATCGATTGACTTACAGAAAACATATGTGAATACCCCCAACTGTTTGAATTTCTCTCACAGCAAGAACTATAACGGACCACCATGGGGGTCTTCAAGCTTATTAGTTAATTGTAATTACATTGTAATTTCTATGTAATTATTACTAATGAATGATAAATTCCCGTAACAAAGTCTCTGTTTTTCCGAATGTTCATGAATTTTCCGGGCAGAACGGCTTAGATACACCCTTCTATTTGCTATTCGTTCCAGTCGGCTCCGATCCCATATTACAAAAGCTTTTTAAGTCTGTTACAGGAATTCTGCTTTTTTTCACGAAAGTAGTAAGTAAACGACCCGGAGATTTTCAAACTAAACCGAAGGGGTGCTTCGGCATGTTTACTGGCAGTCTGATTGTCCATATCACTGCAGGGTTTCTGGCTCTCGGCGTGTTTTGGATACCGCTGGTTACGAAAAAAGGAGGACGCACGCACAGGCGCGCAGGCTGGGTGTTCGTTTTTGCTATGATGACCGTCGCTTTTACCGCCTTTCATCTTTCCTTTTACCGCTTGTTTGTCTCTGCCGGCCGCACACCCGGCGAAGACGCCTTTTCCTACTTTCTCTTATTTATCGCTGTATTGAGCATTGCCACCGCCTGGCACGGCATACGGGTGCTCCGTTTCAAAAAACGAAAAGCGATTCACCGTCAACCTGTCGATATCGGCATTTCCTTTCTTCTTCTCGGTTCCGGACTGGCAGCCTGCCTCTACGGCTTAGTGCAGGGCATTGCTCTCATTACCTACTTTCCCCTCATCGGCATCGCTCTTGGCAGTCTGCAGCTGTACTACTGGCTTCGTCCCCCGGCCGAACGCATGCACTGGCTTTACGAACATCTAGGCAGTATGATCGGCTGCTCCATTGCCACGATTACGGCTTTCACGGTATTCGGGGCACCGCAGCTGTTAAACATGGAGGAGGTGTCGTTATTCATCTGGCTGCTCCCGACGTTTTTACTGGTGCCATTAATTATCGGCTTCTCCCGTCACTACCAGCGGAAATTCAACCCACCCGTCAGCAAATAAGTGATTCTTTCCTTTTATGTCTTTATGTCTGCAAAAACCGGGCCGTTCTCACATAAAAAAGCTGATCCTGAAAAGAATCAGCTACTCGTCTGTCTGTTGTCTGATCAGCATACGCCTGATGCGAAGCGTACGGTTTGTCGGCACGTAAAATACCCTAGCCGAACCCTCTTCCTTCAAAAGAGGAAAGGTCGGAAGCTTATCATCAATCTTAATAATGGTCGCAGTGCGTCTATCTGTGAGCTCCACCGTAGCTCCCAGTGGAAAAATCTCCAGGGTTTCACACAATCTCGCCACATATTTCACGTCCACGCTTTCCTCCTGCAGAATAATCCGAATGGCTTTATGGGGACAAACTGCATTTCTGTAAGGCCGGTCGAGCGACAGCGCGGAATATATATCCAGTACGCCGATCAGGCGTGCCTGCTGCGATATCTCATGTCCGGCAATGCCATAAGGATATCCCCTGCCATTTAAACGCTCATGATGATCACGAGCCATCACAGCAATATTTTCCGAAAATTTAAACTCTTTAAGCAATTCGTATCCGGCCAACGGATGCGTCTGAACCATTGCCATTTCCGAGCCGTTCAGTGCACCTTTTTTCCATAGAATCTCCTGTGGTACCTTCAGCTTGCCCACATCATGAAGCAGACAGCCGATCGCTGTCTCCCGTAAGTTCGGAAAATCCGATTCGTAAGCCAGCAGCGACCCTAGAATAAATACATCAAACGAGTGCTGATAAGTATACGGATCCCAGTCTTCCAGCTTATCCATCAGCGCCTTCACTTTCGTTTCTTTCATAATAGAGCAGAATAAGTTTTCCAGCCATTCATAGCGCCTCTGGTCATTCAGCGCAAAGCCAAAACGATATTCATTGCCCAGGCCAATCACGTTTTCCAAAAACAGGCGTTTTAACTCCTGCTCACTCATCTGCGCTCCTTTTTCCACTGGTTCGTTACCGTGTTGAATTTCCACTGCTTCAATGCCCCATCTGTGTAGCCTGTCGATCCATTCCTTCGTTAATACCTTTCCCCTTTTCAACGCCAGAGCGTTTCCTTTGTACACATCCTCCCCTAAGACGTCTTCCGGCCGTAAGTCTCTAACTAATACCTCTGCCATTCCGTCCACCGCCCATCCTCGTATTTAAAATAAAGTATTCCAAGTACTTATTAGGTATATAATCATAGTACTTTAGTTTGTTATTAAAATCAATATACAATTTGCAAATTATTCCATAAAAAAGACTGGAAGCTCCCGGCTTCCAGTCATACTACTTTTCTTCTTTACTATCCACGATCAATATATCGCAGTTGGCCGAACGGACGACGGCTTCCGAGAAACTGCCCATCAGCGTGCGGTCCATTTTATTTTTGCTCGTCTGCGGAAGCAGCACCAAATCAATCTGATAGTCCGGCACTACCTTCTGCAGCAGCGTCTGCGTCGGGGCCCCGTGCTCCACAATCAGCTTCGCATCGAGCTTCCCGTGCCCGTGAGACTCTGCCTTCCGCTTCACGGTATGAAGTGTTTCGGTTGCTTCTTCTTCAGCTTTTTTTAAAACATCTTCTTCATAGCGGGCAAACGGCCCGTAGCCCTTTTCCTCGACCATGGATGCTAAATAAAGTTTCGCTCCGTGGAGTTCGGCCAGCTGGCAGCCTTTTTGGACGACATGCTCCGGCACGCCTGCCGTCGGATGTACGCCGATTAAAATGTTTTTGTATAGTTCCATATTTATACGCCTCCTTATTAAGTATATGGAATGCGTAATATGACTATTCCCATCTACCTGAAAATGTATGCATCAATTCGTGAAAACAGGAAGCGTTCCGGCGATTACATGCAGCTGAGAAGACCCTTGGATTTCCGCCCAGGCAGGGCTCGTGCCGTTTTCAATACGCGGAAAACTGCTCAAATATATTTCTACACGCAGGCGGCTGCCCGCCGAAAACCAGTACGCCGTTCTGCCAATATCAATGACTCGCTTTCCTGCCGCTTCCGGCTGTCCCTCCAAGGAATCCATGACGTTCCATGCACTCCCGTCCGGCTGCACCTCGCTTATTCGCAGGCCGATCGGAAGTTCCGGGCGGCTCGCATTCATCCAAAGACGCGCCTGTGCGGTGCCAAGCATTTCCCAGTTTTCCTGCAGTGGTGCGCTCGTATAAACCAGCACGTCACTTCGAGCCTGTACCTCCTGCTGATCAAAGCTTCCTGCCGGAAATCCGCTCATTAAAATATTTCCGCCGATCGTCGGTACCGGGTAATCCGGATCATGCTCTATCCGGATACTGGAGGCCTGCTCCGGGGCATCCCCGAAAAGCAGGCCGTCAGAGTGCATGTAAAACACTGTCTCCGAATTCCCCTCCGGTATTTTCGTTCCGCTTCTCCATTTGCCGGCGTTCATCACGTAATAGTGCACTGGGTTCCGAGGTGGGGCTTTTTCGTCCCTCAGCCAGCGGTCGAACCATTGCAGAAACAACGCGGTACGATCCACCTGTGCATCAGGGAAAAACACATCTCCCGCCTGTCCGCTCTGGTCTTCGTGCGTCCACGGACCAATCCAGAGCTCCACGGGTCCGGCCGTTCTCTGATACAAATCAATGGTTTCTTCAAGAAAACAGTCGTACCATCCGGCCAGAAACAGTGCGGGTACTTTAATGCTCTCCGGGTTCACCTGCATGCGTTCCCTGGTTTCTTCAGAAACATTTCCAAGCAGGAAGTCGTTATAGTACGACGGCAGACCGGCAGCTGTGACTGGAGGCCATGTGAGCGGGTTCCCTTTTCCGAGCCAGGCCGGCAGATCTTTAAGATACCTGCTGATACGATCCGGTCCTTCGGGATCTTCCAACCGCTCCAGGTGATCCGGAAGCATTGACTCGGCGACCCACGTCTGCCATTTGCCGATCTCGAACACGCCCCGGTCTCCCCGCATCGTGCTCCAGCCGTCCGCAAAGGCCATCATCGGCGCTATTGCCACAAGCGACGGCGGCTGTCCGGCGGCCGCTGCCACCTGAGTGAAGCCGTGATACGACATACCGATCATGCCGACACGCCCGTTCACCTCCGGCAGACGTGCTGCCCATTCCACCGAATCATAGCCGTCTTCGGCTTCATATATAAATGGATAAAATTCTCCCTCCGAGGCAAATCGGCCGCGCACGTCCTGAATAACGACCACGTAGCCGGCCACCGTCAGGCGCTCCACTTCGGCAAATGTCTCCCGGTAGTGGCGGGTCGTTTTGTCATACGGAAGCCGGAGCAAAAGAGCCGGCCAGCTTCCGGACCCGTCCGGGCGGTACACGTCTGCGCGCAGCACGGTGCCGTCGCGCATCCGGCCTTCCACCTGCTCTTCGATACGCATGCTACGAACGTACTTCCTCGTGGCCAATCGAAAACGTTCCGCCTGATACGTCCTTGACGTTGTGAACAACGATGAACGCATTCGGATCCACTTCTTTAATAACCCGTTTGAGGCGAAGCAGGCGGTGGGAGTGAATAACAATATACAGCACGCGGCGCTGTTCCTTCATATACTCGCCCCGGCCGTCAAAAACGGTCGCACTCGAGGCAAGCTCCTTTGTAATACGCTCCGATATCTGTTCGGAGTATGGAGATACCACGTTGAGTGCTTTTTTCGAGTCAAAGCCGCCGAGCACAAAGTCGGTGACAACCTTTCCGATGTAGAGTGTAATCAGGGTATACATCGTAGATACCGGCCCGATAATGAAAATCCCTGCAATCACGACGAGCGCATCCAGGACGAGCGTCATGCCGGTCAGATCCCAGCCGAGCTGCTGATTAAAGGCACGGGCGATAATGGACGTGCCGCCAACAGAGCTTCCGGCCTGATAAATAAAACCAAAGCCGACACCGGTAATCGCCCCGGCGAAAATCGCCGCAAGCATCGGGTCCTCCATCGGACGGGCGTACACCCCTTCAAAAATCCAGATGAATACCGAAAACAGCGCCACGTTAAAAATCGTTTTATACACCATATGGCGTGGAAGGTAACGGATTCCGACACCAAGCAGCAGAAGAAAAATAATCGGTGTTGAAATACTCGGCGAAATGTCGAGCCCGTAATAGATCAGAAGAGACATCCCGACAATACCGCCCTCGGCAATGGAGTTTGGCATCGCAAGCTGCGTTACCGCGAGCGCAAACAGCAGCGTGCCGATAGTAATATACATTATATTTTTCATACTTTCTTTTCCCCCTTATATACATATTTTCAGACAAAACTATATTATAACGTAAAAAAGAGCAGGAACGCAGCCTGCGTTCCTGCCCACGCTTATTTGCCGCGTTTTTGGTCGAGGTTTAAGGTCTTGACAATGCCGACGCACATTAAAATGACAATGACCGACAGCGGCAGCGCGCTGACCACGATGGCAGTCTGGAATGCGCTCAGGCCGCCAACCACTAATAGAATCGCGGTGACGGAGACGAAGAACACGCCCCACATGATTTTTATCGACACCGGTGGATTCAGGCTGCCTCCGGTCGTCTGCATCCCGAGCACAAACGTCGCAGAGTCGGCCGTGGTCACGAAGAAGATCGTCACCACGATGATGGCAAACACGGACATAATGCCTCCGAGCGGATACGTCTCGAGCACGTAGAACAGTGCTGTTTCAAGCGACTGCGATGATACCTCGCGTCCCTCGAACAGCTCGAGGAAAATCGCGCTTCCACCAAGCGTGCTGAACCAGAAGAACGAAACGATCGACGGCACGAGCAGCACCCCGGCCATAAATTCACGAATTGTCCGTCCCCTTGAAATCCGGGCCACAAACATCCCGACGAACGGTGTCCAGGAAATCCACCAGGCCCAATAGAAGACGGTCCAATTCTGCGTCCACGATGCTTCCTGCTCATCAATCGGATCCATGCGCAGCCCCCATCCGAGGAAGTTCTGCACGTAATCCGACAGGCCGGAAGCAAACATGTTAATTAAAAAGAGCGTCGGTCCGGCGATCAGCATGAACAGAAGCAGGATGCCGGTCAGACTCAGGTTGATGTTACTCAAATACTTGATGCCCCGCTGAATTCCCGTGCTTGCGGACGTCACGAAAATGATTGTAACAATCGTCATAATAATGAACTGGACGCCAAGATTGTATGGCACGCCGAAAATAAACTGCAGGCCGGCGTTAATCTGCTGGGACCCGAGCCCGAGTGAGGCGGCGACTCCGAACAGTGTAGCGAATACGGCGATAATATCGACAACATTTGCGACCGGTCCGTACGCATATTTTCCGAGTACCGGGCGGAGCGTCGTGCTCATCAGCCCCGGCGCCTGATAGCGGAACTGCTGCAGAGCGAGCGCCAGCGCCACCAGCGCATAGATCGCCCAGGCGTGCAGCCCCCAGTGAAGCCACGTCGAAGAAACGCCCCGGATGGCATCACTTTCTGCACCGCCCTCGCCGTTTGGCGGGCTCGAAAAGTGCCCGATCGGCTCGGACACGCCGTAAAACAGCAGCCCGATACCGATACCGGCAGAAAACAGCATCGTAAACCAGGTGAGCCGGTTAAACTCAGGCTTTTCGTCCGGCTTTCCGAGCCGCACCCTTCCGTATTTACTGAATCCCAGGTAGACGGCGAAAATTAACAGAAGTGTCACTAAAATCTGAAAATACCAGCCAAAATTCACAAATACAAAGGCCTGGGCAGCAGTCATTGCTGCTTCAAGCTGCGCGGTAAAAAACACGCCGAATGCTAAGAATAATAGAATAAGAACGATCGACACTTTTAAAACAGTCGTCATTTGTCTCATTATGTATGTACCTCCTCCATAGTCTTTCCGCTGTAGTCGTTCACAACGTCCCTCATTATAGAGAAAGCCTCTTGAAAAGGAAAAACGCGTAAGCCCGCAAAAACCGCCTTAAACTCTGTGCAATTTTTATTGCACAGAGTTTATAATTCATTATCTTAAATTTCCTTCCCTTTCCGCTGCCAACGACCCCTGCCTGCGTTTTTGCCTTTTTTTTGAAACATGATAAAGTTAGACGCGTGGAAAATAGAGAAAGCTTGATAAAGGGGGAGAGCCATGAGTGCCTCAGGGGATAACAGCCAGCTGCTTGAACAGTTGAATGAAACCGAACGGCAAATTGCCGACCGCATTTCCGACAATATGAATACGTTTGGCGTGTCATCGACGATCGGCCGGCTGCTCGGCATTATTTACATGAACCGCGAGCCGATGACGCTCGACGACCTGGCTGAAGCGACCGGAATGAGCAAGACCCGGATGAGCCAGGTAATGCGCCAGATGATTTCGTTAAACATTGCCGAAAAAGAGCATGTCAAAGGCAGCCGCAAGGAGCATTACAATGTGGAAAACGATTATGTGCAGACGTTTGTGTCCCTGTTTACAACAAACTGGCGGGAAGTGATCAGCAAAAACCGGCAGTTTGCCAACAAGCTGCAGCGTGAAATCGATGAAATCGCCGCTGCGAGCGACGGTTCAGCTGAAGTAGACCAAAAAATTGCCGAGCTCCGTAAAGAGCTCGACGAATGGGTCGCGTATTATAACTGGATCAACCGCCTCGTTGAATTTTTCGAAAGCGGAGATATTTTCGACGCCGTTCCAATAGAGAGAAACAATAAAGGAGAAGATAACTAATGGGCCAGAAAACAATTATTACAAGCGCCGTCACCGGTGCCGGAGAAACGACAGACAAAAGCCAGCATGTGCCGGTCACGCCGGAAGCTATCGCCCGTGACGCCATCGAAGCAGCCAAAGCAGGAGCCGCTGTTGCCCACATACACGTGCGCGACCCCAAAACAGGCGCGTACAGTTTTGACCCCGCCCTCTTCCAGGAGGTGGTGGAACGCGTCCGCGAAAGCGACACCGACGTGGTGCTGAATCTTACAGCCGGAGGTGGCGGCGATTTTGTGCCTGACCAGAAACACCCTGCCATTGGCGGCGACGGTACATTTGTGCAGACGCCGGAGGAGCGCCATCTCCCGGTCGGAAAATTTCTTCCGGAAATATGCACGCTAGACTGCGGAAGCCTCAACTTCGGCGATCAGGTGTATCTCGGCCCGGCCGGCTGGCTGCGTGAGCAGGCATCGCTGATCCAACAGAGCGGCGTGAAGGCGGAAATGGAGTGCTTTGATACCGGCCACGTCCGCTTTGCCAATCAGCTTGTGCGCGAAGGCCTCGTGGACGGCGACCCGCTCTATCAGTTCTGCCTAGGCATTCCGTGGGGCGCAGAAGCAGATGCGGAAACGATGCTTCACATGAGGCATCACCTGCCGGACGGCGCCAACTGGTCGGCGTTTGGCATCGGCCGCCTGCAGATCCCGATGGTCGCCCAGGCAGCCCTTCTTGGCGGCAATGTCCGCGTCGGCCTCGAGGACAATCTTTATCTCGAAAAAGGCGTGCTCGGCACGAACGCCCAGCTCGTCGACAAAGCCGTGCAGCTGCTGCAGACGCTGAACGTAGAACCAATGACCCCGCAGGAAGCACGCGATACGCTCGGCCTGACGAAACAATCTTAAATTTTTAGGAGGACCTCATGAATCCAACAACCACTACTATTGCCGTTATTGGAACCGGCGTGATCGGAAACGGCTGGATCGCCCGTTTCCTCGCGCACGGCTTTCACGTCATTGCCTGTGATCCGGCGGACGGCGCCGAAGAAAAAACACGCAGCACTGTCACATCGCTTTGGCCGAAGCTGAAGGAAAACGGCATGCACGACGATGCCTCCACCGATAAGCTTACATTTACGACTGACATTTCAGACGCTGTGTCAGACGCTGCCCTTATTCAGGAAAATGTGCCTGAACGCGAAGACATTAAACGAAGCGTGCTCGCTCAGATTGATGCACTCGCCCCGGCCGAAAGTATCATCGCTTCGAGCACGTCGGGCTACAAGCCGACGACGCTTCAGACCGACTGCACCCGCCATCCGGAGCGCGTCATTGTTGCCCACCCGTTTCACCCCGTCTACCTGCTTCCGCTTGTGGAGCTTTCCGGCGGGGAACAGACGACAAGGACCGAAATGGAGCGCGCACAGGCGATATATGAGCTTGCCGGCATGAAGCCGCTAGTGATGAAGGGCGAGGTGGACGGCCATATTGCCGACCGCCTGATGGAAGCCCTCTGGCGCGAAGCCCTTCATATTGTGAACGACGGCCACGCCACCACCGAAGAAGTCGACAAAGCGATCGTCTACGGCGCCGGTCTCCGCTGGGCGCTCATGGGTCCGTTTTTAACCTTTCACCTGGCCGGCGGGGATAAAGGCATGACCCACATGCTCGAGCAGTTCGGTCCGGCCCTGAAAGCGCCTTGGACTAAGCTGGAAGCCCCGGAGCTCACTTCTGAATTGAGCGAAAAAGTGATCGAAGGCACAAAGGAACAGTCCGGGGACAAAAGCGTCGCCGAGCTTGAAGAACGCCGCGATGAATTTCTTTTAAAGCTGATGAACCTGCTGCACGATGGCAGCTACTGGCCGGCAGAAAAGGTGCACAGCCATGACAGATAACCACATAGTCTGGAACGGCCGCGTGGAAAGGGAATGGGTGGACTATAACAGGCATATGAACGATGCCGCTTACGCTTTGGTTTTCAGCCGGGCGCTCGATGCGCTGCTTGAAGACGCAGGCCTGACCGCCCGCTTTATCGAACGGGAGCAGTACACCGTATTTACCCTCGAAACCCACCTGATGTATCTGGCGGAGGCCCACCAGGATCAGCCGCTCGCCGTATCAGCGGTAATTCTCGACCAGGACGCCAAGCGGCTGCACCTGTGGCTTGAGATGCAGAACGACAAGAACGGGACAATCGCCACGAGCGAACAGATGGTCATGGGGATGGATCAGGCCGCCGGACGGCCCGCCCCATTTCCAGAAACGCTTCAGCAGGGCTTTGCCAAAGTTCCGGTCCTCTCTCCAAAGAACTGGCCGGCTAAAGCCGGGCGTTCGATTGGAATTAAACGTAAATAATGCAGCATCAGCTGGTACTCTCCGAGGGAGTGCCGGCTGATTTTTTATACCAATGAATTTTTAGCTTAACAAAAGGCGTCGGCAGGAATAGGCACGTAGAGAGAAGAAAGGAGTGGCACCGATGCCTGTATGGAGAACCTACCTGTTGACCTCACTATTGCGCGCGTTTCAAATACGGCTGCGCCGATATTCACCAACCCACATTACCCCGCCCACGGCAGATGCCGTCCGCACAGACTCCTATATGGTGGAAACGGCTGCCGGCACCACACCCGTACACATTTATTATCCCGAAGCAGCTGAAGGAAAAGCTCTGCCGGTGTTTGTGAATCTGCACGGCGGCGGCTTTTTCATGGGAAGCTACGCTGATGATGAAGGCTGGGGCCGCTATGTAGCCGAGCTTACGCCCTGTGTGGTCGTAAATATTGATTACCACCTGGCTCCGCGCAGCCGGTTTCCATTTTCTTTGTTTGAGATCCGGGACGTGATCGCATGGCTGCACACCCATGAGGATTGGCTCGGCCTGAATATGGAACGCTTTGCCCTCGGCGGACACAGCGCTGGCGGCAACATTGCAGCATCGACGCTGCTGCTTTTGCGCGACACCGGGGCGCCAATGCCCGCAGTTCAAATTTTGGATTCGCCGATTCTTGACCTTGCGACCGATCCCCGCGAAAAAGCATCCTTCCCCGGAGCGATTCCCATTTTTGTGGCGGATCTGTTCACGGCAAGCTATCTCGAAACGGGTCAGAGCGCTGCGCACCCGTATATTTCCCCGCTCCGTGCGGAATCGCTCAAAGGCCTGCCGCCGACGCTCGTATTCACGCCGGAATACGACTCCCTCGCCCGGGAGGCATTCCGGTACGCGGAGCGCTTGAAGCAGGAAGGCGTGCCGGTGGAGTATCAAATGTTTCCAAAAACCATTCACGCGTTCACCCATGTCGGACGAAAAAGCACCGCAAAAAAAGCGTGGAGACTTGTCGTCTCCACGCTTCAGGCCCGCCTGCTGTAGGCGGGCTTTCATATTACTCTTCTGGATGCGCCGGCTGCTGGTCGAGAATTTCCTTCAGCACCCAGGCGTGATTTCGTTTTACGTCCTCTGACGAAAACACGAGCGTCACATCCTTGTCCTGCATCCGTACAATTTCTTTCAGGCGCTGCAATTCTTCGCGTTTGAGCTCATCCTGCTCAAGCTCTGCCTTGTACGCCTCTTTGAAGCTTTCGAACTTTTTCGGTTCGTCCTCAAGCGCCTTCTGCAGCTCCTTCGACGGGGCAACGCCATCCACCCATTCATGAATATCGGCACGCACCTCTTCGACTTCATTCGGCCATTCCTTCTCGACGAAAATCCGGTAGCCGTCGTCTGTATCTGCTTTCTTATGGAGCCGTTTGCAGTATATTGGCATTGGTATCATCCTTCTTCTGCATAGTTTAAATCTCTCTTCTCCGCTCTTTCCTTTCCCGGAAGGCGGGCAAACGTGCAAGCGAAAAAATCGGTACATTTAAAATAAGTTTTTATTTCTATTAATATTCAAAATATTGATTGGCCTTTGATACTATTATAGTAACAGCATGCTGTAACTCAAAGGTGGTCGGCGCTCCCTCGCGAAAGGGGGGGATGCCGTGATGCTAATAGACGCCGTAACCGTTGCCGCTTCCGTTTTAACAGCGATCTACGCCAGCGTGATGTTAGCAGACTATTTTAAGCAAAAAAAATAAACCACCTTTGAGTTTACGCGGCTCATGTGGTTTATTTTTCCTCTAGGCCGACCCCTTTGAAGGGTCAGTACTGCTGTTGGCGGTCCGTGTGTCGAGCACGGACCTTTTTTTGTTAAATGAATTATACCACAGGCGCGCGAAGCTATTCAAGTTCCTTCAGCTTTGACGCTCAGAGTTAAGTTTATTCATACAACTCCGGCACACGGCTGTCAAAAACGGGCACGTTTTTGCGGACTTCTGCCACATTGGAAAGATCCAGGGTTTCCCGGAGCGTTTCCTCGCGGTCCACGCTCCCCTTCTGCAGCAAGTTGCCCCACGGATCGATAAAGGCCGAGGAGCCGGCGAATGTAATGCCATCGTACGAGCCCGGACGGTTGCAGGTCACGACATACATCTGGTTTTCCACCGCCCGCGCCACACTCAGCACGTCCCAGTGACTCCGGCGGCTGTCCGGCCATTCCGCCGGAATAAACAGAAGCTCACACCCCTGCAGAGCAAGACTTCGGATAATTTCCGGAAAACGAAGATCGTAGCAGATCACTACTCCCATTTTGACGCCCCCCAGCTCAAATACTTTCACCGGCTCGCGGCCGCCGCTTAAATACGCCGGCTCGTTCAGCATCGGCACGAGATGCATTTTGTCATACTCGTATATGACCTCTCCCCTGTTATCTATCACAATGGCCCGGTTATACACCTTCCTGTTTTCTTTTACCGCAATCGACCCGCCCATGATATGCACCTGATAATGTACCGCAGCATTTTGCAGAAATCGAATCGTTTCACTGTCCGCGGGGTCCTCTGCGATCTCCCCGAGCTCCGGCAGCGTATACGCCGTTGTCCACATTTCCGGAAGCATAAGCAGATCCACCTCGCCAAGCTCCTGCTCCCTGAGCCACCTGCGTACCTTTTCCCGGTTCAACTCCGGCTCTCCCGCCACAATGTCCATTTGATATACCGCAATATTCATCGTTTTCCTCCTCCTGTATATGTATTCTATTACGTTTTAATATACCACCGGGCGCTGACGGAGAAACAGAGCCTATTTTCCGGTACTCATTTCATTTCCCGTCCGGAACCTTTATGCTTAACTGTAGCGGAAATTATACAAATGCTTAAAAAAGAAAGCGGGTGATACAATGCTTCATATGCTGTTTCGCATGATGCCGGCTCCTGTAAAACGGCTGATCAGCATGTCCTCCCGTCAGCGCTGGCACGAAACGCGCGCCAGCCTGTGGGTGCTGCCGGCTATTTATATTATTATCGCTTCTCTTTTATCTATTCTTTCGTTTTGGATCGAATTCAGCCTCCGGCCCGGATGGACACTTTTGTCAGCATTCACGACGGAGTACTCGCTCACTCAGACGATGTACAGCACTATGCTGTCCGGGGTGCTTACGCTCAACGCGTTCACCTTTAACTCGATGCTGATGGTGCTTACGAATATGTCGAACCAGTTCACGCCGCGGGTGCTGATCAACTTTATTTCCAACCGGCGCACCCAGCACGCGATCGGTATCTTTAACCTCTGTTTTTTCTATCTGCTGATCGTATTTTTCTTTTTGGATTCCTCCATCAGCCAGTACACGGTTTTTCCGATTGCAGGTGTGCTCATGACGGCCTTTTCGGTGCTGAACTTTATTTTATTTATTAATCACGCTACCAAATGGATGCAGCCGCCAAGCATTACGACAGACATGAAAAAACAGTCCGAGGAACGGATTTTAAACACGCTCTACTACGATCTTGAAAAATACCGGGCCGACAACCCGGATCACCTCAGCCTTTCCTATCTGCCGCAGGAGAAGCAGAACCAGGCAACAAAGGTGGCCTGCGAAACGTCCGGCTACCTGCAGATTATCGATTTTGGCAAGCTGATCCAGGAAGCACAAAAGGACGGCCTCGTGATTCAGCTGCACTGCAGTATCGGCGATTTTCTTCTTCCGGATCTTACCTTTTTTTCCTACTGGACGACCGAGGGCACCACTGTGGACGAAGTGGATGAGCAGAAATACCGCCGTATGCTGTTTCTCGGTGACCGGCAGAACGAAATTCAGGACCTCGGATTCGGGGTTCAGAAGCTGAAGGACATTGCGGTAAAAGCAATAGCCAACGATGAACCCGGCACGCTGAAGGACACGCTGTATCAGCTGATTGACCTGCTGCTTTCCATTGCCAAAGTGACCTCGTTCACCCCGTATTTGTCCGATGGGGAAAACACGCTACGTGTCGTCATGAAGCAGGAATATTTCGACGATTACCTGTATACAGCATTTGGGCACATCAGTGTTTATGTGAAAAACGACCCCGTCCTCACCAATATGCTGCTTGAAACGCTCGTGCTGCTCGCCCGCTCGCTTCCGGAGGATAAAAAACAAATCTGCTGGAGCTATGGCCAGGTGGTTGCGCAGTCGTTCGCGGAAAAATTCGCCTATGAATTCGAACAGCGCTCCTTTTACAGCCACCTGCGGACGCTTTCGATCGAAGCCCGTGACCCGAAGACGTTCCAGCAGCTGGTGCAGGACTTCATTGAAAAAGGGACGCTGCCAAAGACTTACGGTGAGAACAAAGGCTCCTAAAAAGAGCCCAGCTTATATAAGGAGGTGTTTTTATGACTACTGCGGACCAGTGGATTACCCAGCTTGCGCTTGAACCGCACCCGGAGGGCGGCCTTTTCCGGCAGACGATGAAATCGGAGGAGACAGTCACGACACCTGATGGTAGAACCCGTGCCCAGTACACGAGTATTCATTTTCTCGTCCGCTCCGGTGAGCCTTCCCGTCTCCATCAGCTGCAGTCGGACGAAATGTGGTACTACCATACCGGCTTCCCGCTCGATGTGCATATGATTCACCCGGAGAGCGGGCACCATGAAATCCTGACGCTTGGACCGAACCCCGCCAATGGCGAAGTGCTTCAGGGTGTCGTGCCGAAGGGAATTATTTTCGGTGCTGAAGTCCGCGAACCGGAGCAGTTCGCGCTTGTCAGCTGCGTCGTCGTCCCCGGCTTTGACTTTGCCGACTTCGAGCTGCTCAAGCGTGACGAGTTGATCACTAATTATCCTGAACACCGGGAACTAATCGGGCGGCTGACTTGATCAAGCACAAAAAAGCCCGTGCAGATTTTTTCTGCGCGGGCATTACCATATTATTAAGACGTATATTTTTTCTCCAGGCGTCCTCCCTCATCCATCGCTTCAGCCGGAAGCGGCGGGCTGTAATAATAGCCCTGGTATTCCTGACACGCTTTTTCCGACAGGAGGCTCAGCTGCGAGCTTTTTTCGATGCCTTCTGCGATTACGTTAAAGCCGAGGCGCTGGGCCATATGGATAATGCTTTCCACGATTGCTTCCTCGCGCTGGCCGTCTTCAATATTATCCATAAACGATTTATCAATCTTGAGTGTATTCAACGGAAAGTCCTTCAGGTAGCTGAGCGACGAATAACCGGTGCCAAAATCATCAAGAGAAATACGGATACCCTTTGCGCGGATGCTTTCCATTAAAGGGACAGAGTGTTCAGGGTTCTGCACGATACTTTCGGTCAGCTCGATCTCCAGGTATTCCGGGGGCAGACCGGTACTTTCAAGAATTTCCATAACCATATTCAAAAAATCCGGCTGCTGGAACTGCAGGGTGGAAATGTTCACGGACATTCTGGTTACCGTGCTTCCGGCTTTTTTCCATTCTGCCATCTGCCGGCATGCCTCCTGAAGAATCCAGCGCCCGAGCGGGATGATGAGCCCGGTTTCTTCGGCAAGCGGGATAAATTCTCCCGGCGGCACCATCCCGAGCTCCGGATGCCTCCAGCGAACGAGCGCTTCATAGCCCTTTATTTCTCCACTGACAACGTCCACCTGCGGCTGATAGTACAACAGAAACTCTTCACTGATGATGCCCTTCCTAAGTCCGGTTTCGAGCAGCATTTTTTTGGATACCTCTTCATCCATATCGGCGGTAAAGAAGAAGTACTGATTTGCACCGCTGCTTTTCGCTTTGTACATCGCCGTATCGGCATGCTTTAGCAAATCCTCCGCTGTTTCCCCGTCCTCCGGATACACGCTGATGCCGATCGAGGCGGAAATAAACAATTCATTTTTTTCTATCGTGACCGGCTCATTCAATACCTGTACCAGCGAATGAGCCGTGTTCCCTGCCCGGTAGCCGGTAGACTCCGGCAGAATAATGACAAATTCGTCCCCGCTCTGTCTGGCCAGAAAATCCGTTTCCCGCAGATGCTTTTTCATCCGTTCGGCGGCAATAATTAAAAGCTCATCGCCAATACGGTGCCCGTAGACGTCGTTTACATTTTTAAAACGGTCCAGATCAACAAATAACACGGCCAGATTCATCTGAGACAGCTGCTCCAACATATGGGTGAGATGCTCGTTCAGCATACGCCGGTTCGGTAGCCGGGTTAAATCATCCCGGTAGATCAGCTCCTGAATACGCTCATTCTGTTTAACCCGCTCCGAAATGTCGCGAATAATGCCGGTATATACTTTTTGAGTTCCAGCCCCCTGCCGGGAAAAGGAAAGCTCAAGCGGAAACGTCCAGCCATCGCTGTGCAGCCCTTCAAGCTCCACGAGTGAAGCACTTTCCACCTCTTCGCCGGTTTGATGAAAATATTCCACCCTTTTTTGATAGGCACTTGGAATAATCATTGAAAGCGGCTCGCCGATAATATCTGCCTGCCGGTGTCCGAAGATACGTTCTGCCGCATCATTCCAGGATACAATCCTCATATCCATATTGGACGTAATAATTGCGTCGTTCGCTGTATGAATAATGCCCCGGTACAAATCATCGATGTAATTCAGCTCGTCTTTTTTAAATTCGATCTGTCTATTAAAAACAGCCACAATCGTCGTGATAATCAACATACTCATAATTCCGATACCGATAAAAATGGACAAAAGCTCCGTATGAATAGCGGTACCCTCCATTGCCACCCCGGCGCTTTCATGGTCAAACGATGCACCGGCCATTCCTGTATAATGCATCCCTGAAATAGCCGCCCCCATCAAAAGCGAGCTACCAATAAAGCCGATCTCCTTCCAGAGGCGTTTTTGAATGGAAGGCACGACCGAAAGCAGCCGGAGAGCGGTAAACGATGCCAGATAGGCGATTACCACAGACAGTGCTACAAGCCGCGGATCGTACTGAATCTCTGCATTCATCTGCATCGCCGCCATGCCGATATAGTGCATCGAAACAATGCCGCTTCCGATAAACACAGCTCCCAGCAGGTGCCATGGAATACGCGGCTTAAAAAATAAAAGAATTAAAAAGGCTAGCCAGCTGGCAGCTACTGCAAACACGATGCTAAGAATGAGCAGCAGCGGCTCATATGTAACCGTCATCCCCATATCGAGCGCGAGCATGGCAATGAAATGCATCGACCAGATGCCCCCGCCAAGACACAGGCCCCCGCTCATAGCCCAGACAGCTTTATGCTTTGGCCCGGAAGCTTTCAGGCGTCCGGCGGCGTGAAAGGCTGTATAGGAGGCAAGTACTGCAATCACTACAGACAGCACCACCAGTCCGGGGCTGTATGATTCATAAGTAGGGTCCACCACGTTCACCTCGAATTAATGATATTTTACGAATATCCCGCATTATATATCTTTTATCGGCAGACCCATGAATATAGTTGAATGCCAGTCAAGGCAGGATCGTGTTAGTGCTTTATAACTAACGCATCCGCTTTTCACCTTATCGTACGTTTTTACTTATTTTTATCTTTTCGTACCTTCTTATTTTTTTGTGTCGTAGAGGTGCTATCATTAGGATAAAACTCTTACTTGAATCTAAAGCTCAGCTTGGGCCAAGCAGCGACGGGGGATGCTATGCTGTCAGGATTTTTTATTAATATAACCATTCTTATATCGTTTATCTATTTGTTTCACCGCCTGCTGTATAAAACACCTTTAAGCACGGCTTCACCAGTAAAACAAAAAATAGCGGCCGGCACCGCCAGCGGACTGCTCGGACTTGTCCTGCTTGCATATACCATCCCGCTGAACGACACAACGATCGTCGATCTCCGGCTCGTGCCGGTTACACTGATGGCTGTCTTTGGAGGCTGGGTGCCGACCATTATTACTGGAACTATTGTGGCAGGCGGACGGCTGCTTATGGATTTCAGCCCTTCTGCTGTACCTGCCCTGCTTCTTATTGCTCTCAGCGTTGTTTCAGGCGGAATCATCCATACTGCCGTGAAAAATATCTGGCGGCGGGCGGCCTGGATGATTGTACTCACCAATCTCTATATGACAGTGCTTCTTTCCATACTGATGCCATTAACGGTCTCGCTTCCTGCTTCGACGTTTTATTTCCTCGCCTCTACTACAGGTACAGGTGTTTCTGTTTACATGTTTGTTCATCTGAATAAAGTGAACCAGATGTTTAACCGCTACCAATACCAGGCGTATCGGGACAATTTAACGGCCCTATATAATCAGCGCGCCTTTCAGGAGCTGCTCGGGCAGGCAGCAGAGGAATATCCGGCAAACAGCCGCTCTCTGTCGCTTTTAGTGCTTGATATCGATTATTTCAAGCATATTAATGACTCCCATGGCCATCTCGAGGGCGACATGGTTTTAAAGCAGCTCAGCCATGTAATAGTTGCTTCTATTCGTCCGGATGATGTCGCCTTCCGAATCGGCGGCGAAGAATTCGGAGTCATTCTTTATGACTGCGACGAAACCCATGCGCTGACGATCGCAGAGCGTATCCGTGCCGATGTCGCCCGTACCCCGTTTATCGTTGCCGGACGCCCCACTCCCCTGTTCATCACCGTTTCGATTGGAGTCGGAGCCTATCCGGCATCCGGCAAAAACGTCCACGCTTTGTATGAGCTGGCGGACCAAGCACTGTACCAGGCAAAACGGGAGGGACGAAATTGTGTTTGTTCCGCTGGTGCGGCGGGATTAATATAACAAAAAGCTGCCCGTTTAACGGACAGCTTTTTTTAAGCATTCACTTCTTCATTATGCCCCAGGCGTATCCTCAAGATCATCCACCCGTTTTTCCAGATACTCGGTATCCTTGCGGGCGTTGAACTTTTCGGCTTTTTCCACCTTTACGCCGATATTGTAGTCCGGAATTTTGGCGAACTGCTCGTAGCGCCCCTTCGGAAGCAGGAAGTTGCCCTCCGGAAAATGGACGCCCAGGTTGCCCTGCGCCATATCGGCGATCCGTGCCCGGCCCTGGAATACGCCGTACTGATTGTACAGCACGACCGCCTCGCCGTCGGCAATACGGTTATCCCTCGCATCCGCTTCGTTCATGAGCACATCATCACGCTCCGCGCCGTTGATCGGATCGGTTTTTTTGTACACCATCGAGTTAAACTGCTTGCCGCGCCGGGTCGTTAGATAAAATTCCCCCGGCTGCCGGTTTAAATCCGGAATCTCGACCGGAATCAGATTGCCGCGCCCGTCCGGCGTCGGACAGACCCCGCCTTCACACAGCCATGCACCTCCCCACTGAAACACGTCGCCCTGCTTTTTCAAATGCTGCACGCCGTCGTAGTTCGGGTTTGCTTTAGCCATTTCCTCACGCACCTCATAGCCGTCCTTAAAATCAACCAGATGCGCGGTCTCCGGCTTCACGCGCTTCGCGAGGTCAATGTAGATTTTCCATTCCGCCCGTGCTTCCTCGATCTTGTTTTTGTTGCCTTCGATTTCCGGGGAAAAGTAGACCATCCGCTCGGTCGAGGTCGACGTGCCGCCGTCCTCCTGCTCGTACCGCGTTTTGGCCGGCAGCACAATCACCGCCTCCTTCGCATCCACGAGCGTCGACGTGTTCAGAATGATGTCCTGATGCACGCGGACGTCAAGCTCCGAGAGCGCCTGTTCCACAAAATCCGGATCCGGCATCGTTTCCAGGAAGTTACCGCCGGAGAGGTAATACATTTTGATTTTGCGCTCGTGATCCTCCGGCAGCATAATGTTTTCAAGCGTTACGCCGACAACGTCTCCCTGCCATTTCGGAATGTCGAAGCCCCACAGCCTTTCGATCCGCTCGATGTTGTCGCCTTTAAAGTCGCCGCCCGGCAGCACAAACGGATCCGCGCCCATTTCACCGCTGCCCTGTACGCTCGAGTGGCCGCGAAACGGCATCAGGCCGCTGTACTGCCGGCCGAGAAAGCCGCGCAGAAGCGCAAGGTTTGCCACCTGCGAAATGTTGTCGGTCGCAAACGAATGCATCGTAAGCCCGAGCGCCCAGGCAAATACGGCGTTTTTGCTGCGGGCAAGCAGGTCGGAGAGCTCAATGATCCGCTCGCGGGTCACACCGGAGGACTCGGTGATCTCCTGCCATGACTGCCGCGTCACCTGCCGCTTCAGCTCCTCGTAGCCATTTACATGCTCATCCACAAAATCATGGTTAATTGCAGATCCCGGCGCTTCCGCCTCCATATCAAACCAGTGCTTCATGATGCCGTGCATAAACGCAATGTCGCCGCCGATATTAATCTGGTAAAAGTCATCCGCCACCTTAGTGCCAAACAGCGCCGATTCCGGATTCGACGGAATCCAGTACTCATCCATCGACGGCTCGCGGTACGGATTGATGACGATAATTTTCGTTCCCTTTTTCTTCGCCTCGAGCATATATTTCGTGGAGACCGGGGAGCTGTTGGACGCCACGCTCCCCCAGAACATCAGCACGTCGGTGCCGATCCAGTCCTGGTAGTTGGCTGTTGATGCCCCGACGCCGACCGATCGCTTCATCGCGGTCTTGCTCGGCGAATGGCAGATTCTTGAAGCGTTGTCGATATGATTCGCCCCGAGAAACCGCGAAACCTTGGCAGCCACGTAGTACGATTCGTTCGTAATGCCGCGCGACGTTAAGTAAAAGGCGTACTGCTTCGGGTCGAGCTCCTTCATTTTATCCGCGATCGTATCCATCGCGTCGTCCCAGCTGAGCCGGGAAAATTTGCGCTCGCCCTTGCGGCGGATCATCGGATAAGGCACCCGCCCGAGCTCCCGGAGTTCGGTGCTCGAGTATTCGCGCAGCTCATCAATATCCTTGTTTAAAATTTCATCCTCCACTGCCGGCATCGTGTTCAGCCGAAGCACGTTCAGCCGTGTTGTACAGATGTGCGGGCCGCTGAGCGTCTGGTCGTACAGCCCGGACACCCCGAGCGCACAGCCGTCACAGACGCCCTTCGTAATAATGTTTTTCGCATAGCCGAGGTTATCCTTGTTGTCCCAGGCGATTTTCATCGAATCCCGGATATGCTTCGGCTTTACCTTGCCGAGGCCGAACGGAATCGGGCTCACCCAGTGCTCCGGTGCCGGCATTTTTGCTTTTTTCATTGGCCCCTGGTGCTTTGTCTCTCCCATCATTCACCACTCCTCTATGTGTAATAATAAAAAAACCACCTCACGCCCCGGAGCCTGAATCGCCCGAAGCGCAAAGCGGTTGAGTCTTTTGCAGGATCGCTGCGAAGTGCCTAACCGGTGTATTTAAGAAAATTTCTCCTGAATGTTGTCGCTGAACACAAAGATCGACATGCCGAAATCCTTTTCGATATCAATATCCACATACAAATCGACGAACGTGCTGCCGAGGAATTCCTCCATCTCCACGGGATGGTTCTTTTTGTACATGTCCTTCACCATTTCGGTCCGGGCCGCCCGCAGCATCTGTTCGCCGTTGTCGGCAGCGGCGATAAACTTCTCCACCGGCGACAGGTTGCCCTCCATCTCGCAGATCGCCCAGTTTTTGCAGAAGGTCGTGTTGATTTTGCCCGGCCCTTTGCCCATATGCCGTTTGCGGAACGCTTTGACCAGGTTGCTGAACTCAGCTTCGTATTTGTTCATTTTTTTCACCTTTACTATTGTAAGCTCTCTAAATTTTATGCGTCGCGACCGCAAAAATCAACTCGAAAGTTTTTCAGCCTTGGCCGGCTCGGCGTTCGCCTGCTTCAGCTGGCGGATGTCGACACGGATCAAGAGCGATACGAGAAGCGCGACGATAAACATGCTGCCAAAAATTGAAAGCGTGAGCGCGTAGCTCTCGGTGACCCCGCGGATCCAGGAGGCAAGCAGCGGACCGACAAGCCCGGCGGCCGCCCACGCAGTCAGCACGTAGCCATGAATGGCGCCGAGCTGTTTGGTGCCGAAAATGTCGCCAATATAGGCCGGAATGGAAGCAAAGCCGCCGCCGTAGCACGTCATGATCAAAAACAGTGCCAGCTGGAACAACAGCGCAACGGTCAGATTCGGCAGCGCAAAGAATGTCACGATCTGAATCAGGAAAAACGCCGTGTACACGTTCGGGCGCCCGAGGTAATCGGAAATGCTCGCCCAGGCGATGCGGCCGGCGCCGTTGAAAAAGCCCATCAGGCCAACCGTGGTAGCCGCAGCAGCTGCCGACAGACCGGCGATTTCCTGTGCCATCGGAGAAGCAACGGATAAAATCGCAATCCCGCAGGTCACGTTAATGAACAGCATCACCCACAGGTACCAGAAGCGGCGCGTTTTAACCGCTTCATTCGCCGTCAGCTGCGCAAGATCCGGCTTCTGCTTTCCAGCAGCCGTGTATTCCTTCATGTATCCTTCCGGCGGACGCTCAAGGTACAGCGCCGAGCTCATCATGATCACAAAGTACACAGCCCCTAGAATGAAAAACGTCGCTGGAATGCCGGCGCCTTCAATGAGCGAGGCCATGACCGGGCTTGCGATCATCGCCGCAAAGCCAAATCCCATAATCGCAAGACCCGTAGCGAGCCCCCGGCGGTCCGGGAACCATTTTACGAGCGTCGACACCGGCGTGATGTAGCCTATACCAAGACCAATGCCGCCAAGCATGCCGTACGTTATGTATAAGAGCCACAGGGACTCAAGCATCGTCGCTGCCCCGGAGCCGATCATGCCAAAGCCGAAAAAGCTTGCGGCAACCATCCCCGATACCCTCGGGCCATGCTTTTCAACGAAGTGCCCCATAAACGCAGCCGACAGCCCCAGAAACAGGATCGCAATACTGAACGTGAGTGACACTGCGCTTAAATTCCAACCGTAGGCGTCAATGAGCGGGTTGGTGAATACACTCCAGGCGTAGACTGATCCGATCGAAATGTGAATCCCGACAGCCGCGAGCGCAATCAGCCAGCGGTTTTTTGTTTTGTTCATTCCTCTCACTCCCCGATATGTAATAATAAAAAAGCGCCGCCTGCTCCGCCGGGAGAAAAATCCCCAGGCAGAAACAGAACGACGCTTAGCTTCAGGCAGGACCTCTGCCGAAATACCAATGTAATCGTTTCCATAATTACGCCCATTTAAAACCGCCTGCAGGAGCGCTGCCGCGATGTTTAAATGTTACAGCTTTTTGAACACCTTTATCATAGCTTTTTTTGCGCAGAATTTCAATTGTTTTTTACAATAGATCCTTTTACTATGACGGTCAGCGCTCGAAATGCTTCGTCCGGTCTTCGCCTACTTTGTCTTCCTGGATATCCTTTCTAACTTTAGGAATCAGTTTTTCATAATTTAGAAAAATCATAATGATAAACATAATAATAATCACCAGAAGCGGGAAGTAGATGAGCATCGCCTTCATTGCAAAAGTTGCGCTATCCGGCTGCGTATCTGCATTAGCTGCGTAGTTGCCCAGCTGCAGGGACCACCCCACCAGCGCAGCTGTCAGGCCCTGGCCTATTTTCATGCCGGCGCTTGATAAACTGAACACAGAGCCCTGCACCGGAACCCCGGATTTCCAGTATACGATGTCGCCAACGTCAGCGACGATAGCACTAAGAGCAGCCTGCAGCGCCACCAGACCTATCGCGTTAATTACGGTGCCTACAATTAATCCAATGAGATTCTCCGAAAACAGCATCATAACGCCCGAGCCCAATAAAGAAATAAGCAATCCGGCATTAACACTTTTTCTTACTCCGAATTTGCCGGCAATGGTCGGAGCGAAAAACAAACCAACAATCAGCGGTGTTAAAGATGCCGCGCTCAAAATCCCAACAAGGTTTTCATTATCAAAGATATAGGTAGCATAATAAACGCGGATGCCGTTTTCCGTCTGTCTTAAATACCAAAATAGATACAAAGCAAAAGCCAACAAGAAGTATTTGTTCGTGAATAAAGCTTTTAAAATAGGAAGGAAACGAAAAGATCCCTTATCCTCTTCCCGCTTTTCCGCTACATTTCTTTCTTTTACAAACCGGCCCGTGTACATCAACGGCAGCACACATAATAACGAAAAGATAGCCGCCGTATACGTCCAGCCCTGCTGGCCGTCCCCAAAGAAATTAACCAGTACAGTAGTACCTGCGTTGATGGATAACACAGCCACATTCGCAAAAATAAAGCGGATACTCCCTAATGCGACACGATCCTTTTGATCGTTGGTCATAAAGGAAGTAAGGGAAGAATACGCTACATTATTTGCAGTGTAAAAAACAGCGGAGATGAGCAAATATACAGCAAATACATAAATGATCTGCCCGGATCCTCCAAGCGAGGCAGGAACGTTAAACAGCATAAAGGTTAAAACGCCTAATACAGGCGCCGTCCAAAACACCCACGGCTTTGCTTTGCCCATCTTAGGATGCATGTTATCTATAACACTTCCCATAAAGAAATCGGTAAAGCCGTCAGCAAAACGGGCGATTAAAATAAGGGTGCCAATTATTCCAGCGCCCATGCCTACAGTATCTGTCATATAAATAATGACAAACGAAGCAATGAACGTCCAGCTGAAATTGGCACCAAAATCCCCAACCCCAAAAGTGAGCTTTTCGGTCATTTTTAATTTTGGCGTTTTTCCTGTTTTTGTTTTCTCGTAATTGTTGTGATAATCATGTTGCATCTTACTACCTCGCCTTCAAACATAATTGTTCATTTTTCCATGCTTTCTATCCCCCGGAATTTCAAATCACATCATTTTTGATAACGCTATCATTTTATTAAAAATTTCAATTATAATCTAATTAGTATGAGGACGGATAGCCGATTCAGCCAACATTCCCGGGTCTATGTTTAATTTTTTATTTGTTTCAATGGCTGTAATTTAGTAGAAATTTTCAAACGCTCTTTCGTTTCACGAAAATAAAAATTCGTATACCCCCTTAAAGAAAGCGTTTTCAAAATCCCACCTAACAAATTATCAGAGAATTCTTAGTTTGTCTAGTAAATAAACAAAGTTTTCTATTAGTAATTATTTCCTGCGCAAAGATAAAGAAGCGGAGCCAGACACCCCCTTCTATACTATTTATAAAAAAACAAGCAAAAATAAATAAGGACCCTTAAACAATGAAGAGTCCTTATTTTTTCTTATACGATTTTATTTAGTGCGGCTTTGCTTCACTTTCCCGCACCCGTGGCGCCCGGTACGCCATAAGCGCGATCGCCATCGCAACAACAACGAGCGCACTCCCGGCCCAGGAGGTGGCGGCAACGACGGCCTGTTCTACGACGATGCCGCCGAGAATGGAACCGATCGCAATGCCAACTTGAAGCGCCGACGTGTTGACGCTCTGCTGGATGTCTGAGGTTTCCGGTGCGACCGCAATCAGATAGCTCTGCTGTGCCGGAGCGATCGACCAGCTGAGAATGCCCCAGATGATGACGGCCGTGATAAAGAGCGACATCGAATTGGTCGCAAACGGCAGAACGAATAAAATGACCGCAAACGACGCGATGAACGTGAGCGACATTTTTTTGGAGCCGAACTGGTCGGTGAGCCAGCCGCCGACGCCTCCGCCGGAGACCGCTGCGGCCCCGAAAATAAAGAACATGGCGCTGATCCAGAATGAGTTCAGTCCCATCGTTTCCTGCATGAACGGGTTAAAGTAGCCGTACAGCGTATAGTGACCCGCAAGCACGAGCAACGTCACGCTATGGATGCCGACGATCTTGATATCCTTGAGCGAGCGGACCTGTTGGCCGACCGTGACCACCTGCTCGGGCTGCATGCGCGGCAGAAAGCGGATCATGGCCGCACCGATCAGCACCGTCAGCGCCGCAATCATGACGAAAATAATCCGCCAGCCGAACGCGTCCCCAATGAGCACGCCAAGCGGCACTCCGAGAACGAGCGCCGAGCTGACCCCCATCGTGACAAGTCCGATGCTGCGGGAGCGGTATTTCGCCTCCACGAGCTTCGGCGCCATCGTGAGCGCGAGTACGATAATGAGTGCGGCACTGGCCGCGGTGACAAACCGGGCCGCCATCAGCACCGCGAACGTCGGGGCAAAGCTTGCACCGATATTCGCAACGGCAAACACGGCGAGCGCCCACATATAAACAGTTTTCCGCTCCACGTTGGACGTAAACGAGAGCAAAAGCGGTCCCGCCACCGCAAACACTAGGGCAAAAATCGTAATCAGCTGGCCGGCAACGGCAATCGAAACCTCTAAATCTTCCGAAATAAGCGGGAGAATCCCGCTGATAATCAGCTCGACCATGCCGACGATAAACGCCGACACCGCCAGTAAGTATACACGTGAATTCATAAAGCAATGACCTTCGAAAGACGCTTTCGTCCTCCGTCCCTTTCTATCCTAAAATCTTCTATTTCATTCTAACACGAACCTCACACCGAAAACGATCATCTGCCTGTACGAAAAAGGCAGCACCCGAAAAACGGGCCCTGCCTTCTCTCTTATTATATCAGCTGCACATTTGGTGTCGTTTTTTCGTGATTCTGGTACTGCCTGGCCATAATGCCTTCCGGGGTAATCTCCCAATCGGTAATCGAAAGCACCAATTCGTGGCGAAAACCGGTCAGACGGCAGGAGGCAAGCTCCTCTATGTGCACCGGGCGCCCCTGCAGCTCTTCCAGCAGTTCATACGTTTCCGGCTTCCACATCATATATTCGTCGTAAAAGAAGGGAATAAGCAGTCCTTCTTTGCGTTTCTTCGCCTGTTCGAAGTTTACAATTGCACTATCACGAAAAAGAGAGCCGATGTCTTCCCAGCGATCCGAGCGGACCTGGGCTGCAATGAATGTGTTTCTCATCAGTGACAACTCCTTTCCCCTCTCTATTCCCAAAAGAAAGGAAAGTTAGTCATGAATGATGAATGTTTTCATGAGAAACGCCCAAATTCCACGGAAAAAAGCCCCTGCCTCCCGCCCGCCGCGAACTGGGCAGACGGGAGGTCAAACAAAGCACGACGGATCCTGACAGCGGCTATTACGTCAAAGATGAACGGGAGAAAATGTTTGCCTACAGCTGGCATACCGCCTGCGACCGGCACGGGTTTGTCCTCGGAGCGATCGTGACCGGAGCCAATGTTCATGACAGCCGGATCTTTCATGAGCTGTTGGCGCAGGTGATGGCCCGGGCGGGCCGTCCGTACGCCGTCGCGGTGGATGCCGGCTATAAAACCCCGGCCATTGCTCATCTGCTTCGCGAGCAGGCCATTCGCCCGGTTATGCCTTATACCCGTCCCAAGGGCCCGCCGGGACGCTTGCGCAAACAGGACTTTGTGTATGATGCCTACCTGGACGCGTATCTCTGTCCCGAGCATCAGGCCCTGCGCTACCGCACCACGAATCGGGACGGTTATCAGGAGTATGTCTCGGATCCCGTCCTTTGTCAGTCCTGCCCGCTGCTCGAGACCTGTACCCAAAGCCGGGATCACCGGAAGGTGATCCTCCGCCACGTCTGGCAGGACGATCTGGACGAAGCCGAACACCTTCGGCACACCCCGTGGAACCGGAGGACCTATGCGGAACGAAAAGAAACCATCGAACGGATTTTTGCGGATCTCAAACAAAAGCATGGCTTGCGCTGGACGCTCCTCGCCGGAGGGGCACGAAACACCGCGCAGGCGATGCTTGTTTATGCGGTGATGAACCTCAAAAAACTCGCCACCTGGCGGTGGCGACAGACGTGCGCCGGCCGTTGGATGCTTCTTTTTCCCTCCATGGCACAAACAAAGGCCTCCGAAAATGAATTTCGGAGGCCTTTGCCTACAATCTGAAATGAATAATATTATATTTATTTAAATTTAAAAGCAGCCAAAAACTTTTAAGACAAAATATATAAAAATTCAAACTTTCATTATAGAAATTAATTACTTTTAAATGCTTTTAATTTCAAAATAAATTTATAATTTACATATGATAGTATATACAAAACAATTGCTGTCATATTGGGCTTATTTTTAAAATGGCGCCATATATATTTTCTTGCTAATTTTTTATTATTATTTCTTAACCCTTTATTAGCTAAAAGAAGGTTATTAGATTGTTGTTGTTTTTTGATAATCTTTTTGTCTAAATTTGAATAGTGCTTTTTATATTTTTCATTTATATATATAATGGCTTCTTCATATTTTTTAACGTCATCAGATATTTGTGCAGTTGCATTATTATTATAATATTTTATCAAAGGTAACTTAACCGCTCCTATTTCTGTACGATTACAAATTCTTATCCATAAATCATAATCTTGGCACGCTTTCAATTTTTCATCAAACAAACCAACTTCATTTAAAATATCAGCTTGAACCATAACACTTGAAGTAGAACCTATAAAATTTGCAATTAAAATTTCATTTGATAGATCCCCTATTTTTTTAGGAAAAGAATTGTACGTAATACCACTATCAAGATATTTAATTTGAGCTCCAGTATAAACTAAACCAACATTGGGATTTTTATCAAACTCTTTTAATTGTAATTCAATTTTCTCTTTAAACCATTCATCGTCATCATCTAGAAAAGCTATGTATTTTCCATTTGCTGCGTTTATTCCTATATTTCGAGCATAATTACCACCACGACCAGGATGATATGAAATAAACTTAATCCTAGAATCGTTTTTCTTATATTGATTAACTATTGAATTAGTTTGATCAGTAGAACCATCAGAAACTACTATAATTTCTAAATTCTTATAGGATTGGCATAAAACACTTTCTAAAGCTCTGGATATCAAATTCTCTCTATTATGAGTAGGCAGTACTACACTAACTTTCATTTAAATTCTCCTTACATTATTATTTTTTGTAATAGATTCTATCACTAAATTATTAGTAATAATTAATACCGCCTTGATAAATATTTTTTCAATTAATGGTATAAATAAAGTTTTCTCCGTGAACTAGCAGCACGATTTCTTCCGGCAAAAAGTGGGAAATTTGCCGACAGATTTCCTAACCGACGGCGCCGCCGGCCACCTGTTACCAGCACTCGTTTATTAGAAATGAAATCGGCAATTCCTTCCATTTCCAACTTAACGGGTCCAAGTCCCAATAAATACTCTATATCTACCTCTTTAAACTGTGTAACCTCTACTTGGCCAAGCACGATTTCTTCCATACATGGTAGCGCCTGAGTTCTTAATTCCGTCTTTAAACATACATTGACTATGCGATTTAACTCTTCACTTTCCAGTGAAGGTACCGTAATAATGATATGCTCAATTGAAAAATTTTCTACGGCTTTCTTTACATCTTTTTATGTTGCAGTTTTTTAACAATTATTTCCATCATTAATAAAAAAAGAGACAGAATCCTCGTTGGTACGGTACGATGACATCGACCAAAACAACATCGAGAAAGGGTTCTGCCTCATGTCCACCGTATCATATTCCTCCTGCATCGCCAACGTCTTTGATCAATAGAACCTCCGGTTCTTTATGTCCACCCCGGCTGCCCGGCATATGCAAAAGCTACGGAAGGCTGGACCCAGGAGTATCGCCACGGGAGCGTGAAGGCCCTTCAAGAAGCCGCTAATCATCACGCCCACCATCCGTCGGTGACCCGGTTTTTTCGCACATCCCAGGTGGACGACCATGCCCTGGAGCGCAAGCTCCAGCGCTCGGTGCTGCAACACATCCGGGGGCAGGCTTCTTCCTCCAACCCGGTGCTAATCGCCATCGATGATACCGTCGTTCCCAAATCGAAACCTTCGTCACAGGCGCACCACCCGATCGACGACGACGGGCATCAATGGCTCGCCATCATGGCAGGCACGAAAAAGCGCCTGTATCCCTATCATATCGAGCGATATGACAAAGAACCCGGGCCCAGTAAAATCGATCTGGCCCTTCAGCAGCTTCGCACCATCGACGTGGGCGATCGTCCCGTCTATGTCCTGGCTGACAGCTGGTACGCGTCGGAAAAACTGATCCGTACTGTCCGGGACCGGGGCTGGCATTTTATCGGTGCCATCAAAAGCAATCGCGTGCTCGAGACGGCCCCATGCCGTTACCAGCCAGAGACTGGGCCCAGCTGGCCCGGAAGGTAGAAAAGCCGGACCTTGTGACCGTCCGGGCCACCACCTATGAAATGGTTCAGTTTCAGGGCCGGTTGAAAAGCGGCCTCTCGGGCGTGGTCGTTGGTTCCTGGGCTTCTGCTTCCCACGAAGCATACCGGTTTTTCTTTTCCACCGACCCCTCGATGACCGCGGAGGACGTCTTATTCTGGTATCAGCACCGGTGGGCGATTGAAACCTTTTTCCAGGAAGCCAAGGACAAGCTGTCGATGGGCGGATACCGGCTGCGGAGCGTCCCGGCCATCCGACGCTACCTGCTTCTCCTCCAAACCGTCTGGCTGCTGCTTGCGTGGGCATTTGCGGGCACCATCAGCGAAGCCTTTCATGCCAGTCACCAGGATCACCGGCGGCGAGAGATTGCGGATATTTATCAGCGCGCCCGGGCGGGCGCGACCCTGGAAAGCGTGTATGAGGCTTACCGCGTCGCCTGACCCACAAAGCCATCGGTTGGATGATATTGTCGATGATTTCCAATATTTAAATCCATGACCAACATTTGTTTTCAACACTGCAACATTAGAGTTTACATCTTTTATTTTTCTATAAAAAGGGAGATCCATAATTTCCAGCTCCCTATTTTGAGGGATTACCATCTAAAAAAGCTACCGGAAAAGCCCAGAACTAATTTTTTGCTTTAACTACCTGGCTCTCATCGTTCCCGCAGAGCCAATCCCTACGATTAATATCTATTTTAAATTTATGTTGGTAATATATACGTCTCGGTACAAACGCCAGGCCATTCTTGATCCGCCGATGAGGATAACATACGTCATCCACGTCATAATCAACGTACGAATATAAAACTCTTGAAATACTATCATCTGCATAATTGCTATAATAGCTATTGAAACGGTCAATGTATAAACAATCGATTTAATCTTTTTCGTACTCGAATACTCCCATGTTTTTTTGTACAGTTTAAAATAATAAGTGCAGATGTAGTGAACCATAAATAAAAGACCGAACTCATAACTAAGAAGTTACCCCCTGGATGTATATCAACTGCCAGTATAAAATTACAGATGATTATAGAAAAAATAACAATAGCTTAATCTAAACATACTAAAGCCAACAGTCTCTACTTTAATCCCATTTACTTCTCTAGTCTTTCTTAATAAGTAGTAATTTATCTCCTAATTTATTTCCACACTTTGATTGAAATGAGTTCTATTTATGTATTTATGATTTATCTATATTTAATGGACGGTATTAATTAACAATCTCGCTTTCATTGATTAAATACATTAAATTATTATACATTAATTATTTCATTATGTAATGTAAATACATATTCTATAAAGCTCAAAAGTATAATTGAAATCTTAACACAAAATCATTTTCCTCTTAACTAAAAATAATTTCAACAGTTAAATTCAATTTTTAAGAAAAACTCCTGAATTATTGTTTTGTACCATTTCCCCAAACTCATGATTCGTAATATAATTTTCCTTTATTCATATAACAAAAGAAGACGTTTGTTATATGATAGATATATCTTCTCCGCCATTGAAACAATGTAGTAGTTAGCATAATAAGTAAAACTCAGCAAATAATAACGGTGGTATACGTAATGATACCAGTCACTTTTAATGCGCCTCTTCTCGAGCGAAGAAAACGACTCGATTTCTTCGCTGTATTTATTAAGAAGATATTGAATGGCTCTCCCGTGCAGGTCTTTGCGGCTGCTTATCTGCTTGCCTTTTTGCTTAGATACCGTATACCGCACATTGCAGCCTATATCATAGTCAACCTCAGCAACCCGCACAAGCCTTATCCAAAGATCGTAGTCCTGCCGTGCAACTGCAGAAGTATCAAAGCCGCCCACCTGTTCAAACAGGTCTTTTCTAACGGCGACTCCCGAGGTCACGCCGATAAAATTATTAAACAGGATGTCCGGCCAGCCGTTACCCCGTTTTTTGGGTTCAATACTACGCAGTACTGTATCGCGGTCCTCAGCATCAACGACTTTCCGGCCCGTATAAACGAGGCCCACTTCCGGATGGTGGTCGAAAATAGTTATTTGATCTTCAATTTTTTGAGGCTCCCACGTACCATCGTCGTCCAAAAACATCAGTACGTCTCCGGTGGCTTTGGCAGCTCCTTCGTTTCTTCTGGCCGCTCCGCCGAGGCTTTCTTCATGGTAAAAGTATTGTACAGAGGACAAAAATTCGCTGTCTGATGTTTGGGACAGATCATAGGAGGAACCGTCATCCATTACAATAATTTCAGCTGGCTGGCGGCTCTGGTTCAGAACGCTTTGAATGGCAGCCTGAAGTTCTTTTTGTCTGTTTTTGTCGTAATAATTACAGATGTTTTCACATAGACACCGCCTTAAAAGTAATATGTATTATCGGCCATAGTATAACACGTGGAATAAAAAGATAGGCACCCGGAAATCAGAAAGTAAATGCAGATTACCCAGTAGTGCTAATTCATCTATCCATCTATGCTGAAATTCGTTAAAATGATATGTACAGCAAAGTTTTTATTTTTTCTCTGCTTCTTTAAAATAAACGAAAAGAAAGGAAAAATTATGGCCCAATATAGTTTTATTGAAAAGCGACTGGCACGATTGATCGAATCCAACCCGAAAATCAAAAAAACGGCTAAATTTTTGTATCAGCGCATGCAATACGCGCTTCACCGGAAGAAGGATTTTACATATGAAACGCACCCGGAAGTAAAGCTCGAAACTCCTTATGAGCATCTCGGGCTGGAGGCTTCTGATGCTCCATTATTTTTTGGGTATTACGACAGAAAGCCCTGGAATCCTTCGCAGACACGTCTCGCTTATCATCGTTTAAACGCAGCATCAGATTGGGAGATTGTAGCGCTCGACGGAGAAAAGCAGCAGGACATTACTGCAGAAACTACGGCAGCTTTTAATTTTCAGCAGGGCTCCATGACCTGCTGGGTCGATGAAGAACGTCTTTTATACAACAATTTTGTGGATGGAAATCTTGTGGCCCGCCAGTTTAATGTAAAATCGGAACAAGTGGAAGCCACGTATCCCATGCCCCTGCAAACACTTCATCCAGGTGAAAATACATTTTTGTCTATTAATTTTAAAAACTTAACCCGCCTGAATCCGGAGTACGGCTATGAAGGCGAATCCATGAATCTTCATCCATTTCTTCCAAGGGAGGAAGACGGAATATGGAAAGTGAACATGGATACGCAGAAAACCGAACTCATTATTACTATCAAACAATTAATTCAACATAAATTTAGACCAGAGATGGAAGGGGCGGAGCATAAAGTCAATCATGTGATGTATTCTCCTTCCGGTAAACAGTTTATTTTCATGCACCGCTGGATTGGAAAGCAGGGGCGATACACAAGGTTGTACGCCGCAGCGGCAGACGGGAGCAACGTGCGTCTGCTTCTGGATGACCGCATGGTCTCTCACTGCTGCTGGTATAACGACGATGAAATTATTGCCTGGGCGCGGACAGAAGCCCGGGGAGACCATTACTACTGGTTGAATACAAATACTTCGAATATTTCTATTTTAGGGGAAGGGGTGCTGGACCAGTACGGGGACGGGCATCCTTCGATATCGCCGGATCAGAAGTGGCTGGTCACAGATACGTATCCAGACAAATCCCGGATACGTCATCTCTTTTTGTATAATTTAAACTCCGGGGAATTTGTGGAGGCAGGACAGTTTTTTGCCCCGTGGGCCTTTGATTTGAGTAAACGAGCAGATCTGCACCCAAGATGGAGTCTGGACGGAAAATACATTTCGATCGATTCTTCCCATGAGGGAGTTAGAAAGTCATATATACTCGACGTGTCTTCGCTTATTGGTAAAAAGTGAAAAGCGTGTGAATAGAATAATAATACCAGGCAAGCAGAGCTTCCTGATGACTAACGGAGGAACGCAATGATACTAGTAACTGGAAGCAGCGGTTTTATAGGAATGTATGCAGCAGAGCGATTGCTGCAGGAGGGAAAAGAAGTCGTTGGTATCGATAATCATAATGACTATTATGACATTAATTTAAAAAAGGCAAGGCAGCAGCGGCTGGCTTCATATGAGAACTTTCATTTTCACGAAATCGATCTGGCGGACACCTCCGCCATGGAAAAAGTTTTTTCTGAACACAAAATAAAAGTAGTCATTAATTTGGGTGCCCAGGCGGGTGTCCGCTACAGCCTGGATCGCCCGGATAAGTACATTCAGTCCAATATTGTCGGCTTCTCCAACATTCTGGAAATGTGCCGGCACCATCAGGTCGAGCACCTGATTTACGCGTCGTCGAGCTCAGTGTACGGGGCCAATAAAAAAATGCCATTCTCGCCGGAGGACGGGGTGAATCATCCCGTCAGCCTGTACGCGGCGACGAAGAAGTCGAACGAGCTGCTTGCCCACACATATAGCCATTTGTATAACCTGCCGACCACTGGCCTGCGGTTCTTTACGGTGTACGGCCCGCTCGGACGCCCGGATATGGCTTATTTCAAATTTGCGAATAAAATCGTAAACGGCGAACCGATCCAGGTGTACAACAACGGGGACATGATGCGGGACTTTACGTATATCGATGATATCGTGGAAGGCATTGTGCGCCTGATTCCGGCTGCCCCGAGTGGCGACCCCGAGTGGGACGCGGAAGATCCTGACCCGTCAACAAGCTATGCTCCCTACCGCGTACACAATATCGGGAACAATCAGCCGGTATCCCTGATGGCGTTTATTGAAACGCTTGAAAAGCATCTGGGCATGGAAGCCCGGAAGGAATACCTGCCGATGCAGCCGGGCGATGTGCAGGCTACGTACGCGAACATCGACAGCCTGCAGAAGGCCGTCGGCTTCAAGCCGGTCACCTCGCTCGATGAAGGTATCGGCAAATTCGTGGACTGGTATAAAAACTATTACCCGGAGTATTTCTCCGTAGACGCTGCTCCGAAAAATAAATCCAATCATTAAACACAATAAACCAGCCTGCCGACGATTGTCGGCAGGCTGATTTTTATCTTCTATGTAATACTAAATGGGCAAGCCTATGACAACTGCGGCCTGATATTAGCTCTTCCAAGATCAAATCGGTGCACCATAATAAGCGTCTGTGCCATCGAACGTATCGTATCTGGAGGCACAAAGTTAACTTTTATACTCTCCCCGAGCAGCACCTGCTTGCCTGCATACTGGGAGCTTTCTTTGACCTCGACGATATATTCCAAACCGTGCGGCGGTTGTTCTTCCGAAGCCATGTAGACTTTCTGCCATTTGGTTTCTGCGAGCAGCTCCTGCATTTGATCCCACTGCACGTAGTTCCGCACCAACCGGTTCATATCCTCGTACATGTAATGGTCTTTATTCACCTTGTAGTAGCGGCGGTTCTGCACCGGGCGGCCGGTAATAAGCTCCATGTCGCTCAGGCGCTTCAGCTCCACGCGTATCGCGTTGGCCGAATCGTTGAACTCGCGGACAATTCTCCGCAAATATGTTTCTTCCTCGAATAAAAAAAACTTTACGATTAACCGTAATCTGGTTTTCGATGTAACTAATTGATGCAGCAACAATTTTCCTCCTTCGGCGGCAATGTTTTTAACAGGCATCTTCAAATGAGCAGGAAAATACTTGAATCCGATTTTTATTTCCTATTTATTGCATCGGCTGTTTTGGCAGGGTTTTAAAGGCATTCTGAAAAGTAATTTCACTTTTCTCACAAAAAACAGCCGGTCATTATTTATATGGCAGGTACAATGCTTCTGCGCTTCTTCCTGTAAAGTATGACTAAAACCACCGTCATTGTCATCGTCCGGGCGATCATGCCCAAAATCAGGGCCCATCCTGCTCCCGTTATACCAAACGCAGAAACGAAATACAGGGAAAAGCCTGCCGTTACTGCGAAGGAGACCGCATAGATAATTACCTGGTGCTTGAACATCCTGGTTGCAAGGAGCGCAATGTTTAAAAACCCTCCTGAATACCAGAAGAAAGCCGCTATGGATGCTAAGACAAAAATATGGTGGTAGGCTGTAAAGCTTTCATCGTAAATAACCGAAAGCAGTACGTCTCCCGCCATGACAACGACTAAGACAAAAGCTGCGCCGAGAAGTGCCGACACGACAAGCAGATTACGCAGAAGCCTTACATACTGTTTTATATCCCCGCTCCACTGGGTGCGAAGCCTTGGCAGGCATGCCTGTGACAGCGCGCCGATAAACATCTGGCCGGCCATTATAATGTACACAATTGAGGCGTAATAGCCGAGTTGCTCGAGCCCGTTCACCTGCTCGATGATGACCCGTTGAATATTAATGTTTAATACATCCAGGGCCCCTGCAATACCGAGCGGAAAGCCGAGCAGAAGAAAATGCCGGAACATCGAAAGCTTGCGCCGGCTGAGGCGCATGTCGGCCAGGCGGAAACGGTGCACTTTTTGTACGTTTTTCATGTCCACCAGCCACAGCGTTATTATATTTGCTGCAGCCATTGTGCATAGTGCAGCCAGCAGGCTTTCTGTCATCATCAAAACGATGAAAAAGCTGAGCACATTCACCGTTCCTCTGGCGAGTTTAGAAAAAGCAATATACTGCATGTTTTCTTTCTTTTGAAACAGGCCGTGGCAAATATCACTTTGAGCTTCGAGAGCCTTCACGAGACCCATGATAGCAATGATCCATACCAGACTGGCTTCATAATTCATTACGAGCGCCGTTGCTGCTACAAACAAGAAGGCGGCAGTGGATGTAACCATCCGGAATAAATGATAGTCTTCAAACGTATACTCGCTCTCCTGGTCCGTTACCTGCACGGACCGTAAATTTAAATTAAAAAACAAAAAGAACGGGGCGGCGAGCCCAAGCGCAAGTGTATAAAGGCCGGCAAGCTCGACGCTGCTGAAATGAATAATTAAGGCAATTAATGCCCACTGCGACATGCCGTAAAAAGCGTCTGCAAACACGACCCACGTAAAGTTGACCTTCAGGGATTTTGGGGCAGCTTCTGTTTTGCCGGTCCCGGAATTATCCACCTGCATTCTCCCGTCTCCCTTCTACCCTGCGTCCGGGTATTTCCCGCTGCGTGGGCTGTTTTTCTCCTGGTCTGCCTGAATCGTCTGGATAAATTCGAGGTAATCATTGCCGGCTTCCTTTACTGTCGGCGCCTGCTGGCGTGTGTTTATTTCTTCGAGTTCCCGGAAGCTCTGCATAATGCTGTCCGTGCTTCGGGGATTAAACAATAATGTTTTCCCCTTCCCGTGGTGCTCGCGCCCGTAAGGTAAGTCTGCCAGAAGCACCGGAAGACCCGACTGCCTCGCTTCTACGACCGGCAGGCCGAATGTCTCCATCAACGACGGAAACACCAAGGCGTCCATAGAGGTATAGAGAGTATACATTGCTTCGTAATTCACTTTGCCGAGATAATGAATTCCTGTTTCATTATTTCCTTCCACTGTTAAAAATAGATCAATCGGCTGTTCAGCATGCTTATTGTACTTTCGTATTGCCTCAATGAGCCGGTCATTGTTTTTGTATTTTTCCTGGTTGGTAACGTACACAAGTCGTCTCCCCCGGCTCTGTTTAATCAATGTTTCCTGTCGGGCGGTCAGTGGGGCCGTATGCTTTTTTATATCCACTGCCTTCGGGCGCATCACATGAACGGCCGGATGGGCGCCGTACCGCTTTTGCACCGCTTCTTTCATCCATTCTGTCTGTACGAAAATACCGGCCATGTTCGGCAGCGCTCTTTTGACGACCTGTGGCATGAGCAGCTTGTATTTGAGGAGGTTTTTCCATTCAAGCTCACCCGGGCGCACGTCGGAAAAAGGAATCGGCTGATGGATCAGGCAGTACTGCGGCTTGTTGATGCCGCCAAGCGGCGTATTCTGAAGCGACAAAAAAACGTCATGATCTTTCATTTCTTTGCGAAGAACCTGGCGTTCAAACCACCACTGATGACCGGGGCTCTTTTTAGGCTTTTTCGTTACGATCACATCAATCCAGCTGCGCCTGTATTCGAGCAGTTCCTCCCGGGAGACGTACGCTGTAACACGGATATTGTTTTCGTTGAAATAAGCCTCCGAGCCGGCTAAGTCTTCCAGACAGGCAGCAACGACGCTGAAACCTCCACGGTCACTTAACGCTGTGGCGTTGATAAGGACCTTCATCACTTCACCCTCCCTATACTTTTTGTTTAATCTTTTCCCCGGCCTCGGATTTGATTTCACTGCGAAGGGGAATCACCGGCACCGGCTGTGGGCTCATGTCCTCCTCCGTTTTTTCCGCAACTTCCTTGTCGGACGGGGTGTTCACAGAGCCGAGTATTGGCAGGCCGAGCACAGAGGCCAGTTCCTCTTCGGTTTTAATTTTGTTGTTCATCATTTCAAGCAGCAGCACCAGTCCCAGGCCGCCAAGCAGACCGCCGAACAGCGAAGCACCCATATACAACAGCGGCTGCGGCGACACCGGTTCCGATATGTCTTTCATTTCTGCTTCGGATAATATACTGACATTGTCCACACTCATAATAGAAGGCACTTCCTGTTCAAACGTCTCTGTTACCGTATTTACAATTGCCACCGCAGCTTCAGGGTCCGTGTCCCGGACCGTTACTGTCGCAATCTGGGATTCATTTTCTGCAGCAACGGTCAGCTGGCTTTGAACAGCTTCTTCGGTACGTGCCACACTCAAATTCTGCACGGCCGGCTCAATAATTGCCGGGCTTGTAAGCAGCGTATTGTAGGTGTTCACCAGTTCCCGGCTGGATTGCCAGTCTTCAGATGCCGGCGTCTCGCTCTCCCCGACATCCGGAGTGACCAGTATCTGGGTAGATGCTTCGTATTCAGGCTCTGCGATGAACCAGGTGTATACCGCTCCGGCACTTAACGCAGCAAGCATTACAAGCGAAAGCAGCTTTATTCTTTTTTTCACCATATGCATCAAGTCTTGAATGCGGAATGAATCCTTCATCATGCCCTCCTTTTTTAGTGCCGGCTGCCTGGCGCCCGCTATAGTTTCATTCTGCCCCTTCAGCCACTCCATCCGTGTCACTCTCCAGGCCAGCAGAAACCACAGCAGCGGCTCCACAAGCAAGTAAGATGACGAGGAGTAGCTGTAGACAATAAGTGACAATGCCAGCAGGTTAGCGAAAATGAGCGAATGATCGTCATACTTCACAGCAGTCGTAAACAATCGCCAGACCAGCCCCGCCACCACCGCCAGTCCGAACAGTCCGTACCGGAACAGCAGCGCACCGTGCAGAAAATGCACGTTATGCACCTCGGTCATGCCAAGCAGCGCCGCACTGGTGACGGATGGATCCAGCGACCCCGACATATCAATCGTGCCGCCCGCTCCGTAGCCGAACAGCCAGAACAGCGGATTGCTGCCGAGCGTTTCTACAATGACTTCTACTTCATACAGGCGCTGGCCGATCGTAACGTCCTCTCCCAGGCTTATTCCCGACGAACCGCCGAGGCCCATCATTACTTCGATCCGGCGTCCAAGAGCGGTCGCGTAAAAATCGATGCCCAGTATGGCCATCACGTTATCCCCGGCAAGCACCGCCACCAGGCCAAGCAAACTAAACCCAAAGACGAAATGGAGTATCGGCTTCCAGCGGTTTTTTATCAAAAGCACCAGTAAAAGTACCAGAACCATAACGATCACTGTCAGGAGAAGAGATCGGTTGGAGCTGATCAGTAAAAACACGAGAGGTCCAAGCTGCAGAAGAAGTGCTCCTGTATGCACGGTGTAAAGTGCGTATAAAAACAAACCGACAAATACGATAAGAAGCGTCACCGGCACCCAGCTGCTTAAAAAATAGAGTCCTAGCAGAAGCGCTGCCAGTAGCGCGGAGGCCGGGACCAAATACCGTTCGCGCATGTGAAGGTGAATATCGCCAAACCTCGTTAACAAATATATGCCGAGACCAGCCGCTAAATAGGCCGTATCCGACAGAATATACGTCCACGTGTTGGCATTGACCATACCGATAATAGTACTGTAGCCGATAAACATACTTACAATAACGCCGACAGCCAGATCCCCCCGCCTGATTTCCACCTGCTGGTTCATCATATAAAGCGGCAGCCAGATGAAGGTGATGCCGAGGACGAGAAAGAGAATGAACATACCGCGGATATAGGGAGTGTGGGAAAACCCGCCCATGCCGAGCATTTGTTTAAAGATGACGGCGCCGGCAATATTTGTGATAAAGTAAATGCCCCACAAATAATACAGCCACATCTTCCCCGTATGATTATGAATGAACAAAGGCTCCCGCCCTCCTATCTCCAGCCTGCTTGATAATTTTTCCCGGCCGGCATTTACACCTGCTGAAGCACTGCTTTGTATTTATCGATGGACTGTCGGCGCGTCAGGTGCTGTTCCAGGTACAGCCTTCCCTTTTGTCCGATTGCCTTTCTGTCTTCCTCCGGCAGGTGGTAATACATGTAGACGGCATCGATGATCTCCTCATACCGCCCGGGCTCTATTACCACACCTGCACCGGAACGCTCGATGATCACGGCTGCTTCGCTGCCATTTTCGAGCACGCCGAGTACAGGTTTGCCGACAGCGAGCACCCCGTATATTTTACTTGGCACCGACACTCCTTTAATCCCTTTTTGATTCACGACCAAATGCACATCCGCCGCATTCAGGGAATATTTAATGCGTTCTTTCGGCTCGTACGGAAAGAAATACACGTTCTCTAAACGATTGGCCTGCGCGTAGTCTTCCATCTCTTTCTTTTTAGCACCCTCGCCGATAAACACAAATGCAATATCCCGATACTCCCGGAACGCTTCCGTAATACGGATGATGTTTTCCAAATCGTAAAACAATCCGAGGTTGCCGGAATACATGACAATGAATTTATCCTCGAGCTGTTTTTCATGCAGGAAGGCAGCCACACCTTTGTCTGTACGGGGCTTCGGTACTAAATCCTCTTCGTCCACCCAGTTGTGAATCACTTCGTAATCCGGAGTGCCTGTATTGAACCGGTTCTGCAGCGTCGCTGCCATATCACTCCCTACCACGATATTCATGTCGGCATAGCGGCAGTTTAATTTGTCCACCTCGGCGGCAATTTTCGTTACTATCGGGCTCGGGGAGTAGGAAACGGCTTCGGCCTGCTCCGGGTTAAAGTCCTGAATATTGTATATATGCTTCGCTTTTTTCATCCTTTTTCCAATCGTGCCAATCAGCCCACCGAGAATCGGCGGCTGGGAAACGGTATAGATAACATCCACCTCCGTCTCTTTTACTAGCATCCGCAGAGCTTTAAAAAAATAAGCAGCCATATACGTAATGCGGCTGACTTTGGACTGCTTATTCACTTTAGGAAGCTTCATTCTGATCACTTTTACGGAGCCATTCCATTCCAGACGGTCCGGCAGCGCTTGCTGCAGGTCGTCTGCATAATGCGGATGTGAAGTAATTACGGTAATATTAAAATCCTTCTGCAGGTCAACGCAGAGGTCGCCCATCAGCTGTCCCAATGAGGCCACATCGGGGGAAAAGTAATTAACGACAAATACAATGTTTTTCATACGCCTGCTCCCTCTGCCTGTTTTATGAATTCCTGGCCGGTCTGAGGCACAGAATCAAAGCGGTTTTTCAAAAACCTGGCCGGATTGCCTCCGTGGATCTCGTTAGCCGGCACGCTTTTGATGACGTTGCTGCAGGCAGCGGCTACCGCATACTCCCCGAGCGATACTCCCGGATGGATAAATGCTCCTGCCGCCGCCCAGGAGCCGTATTCAAATATAATAGGCGCTGTAACTAAATCAAAGGCAGCGCTTTGTATACGGTGAGACCCTGTACACAGATACGTTTTTTGCGAAACGACGCAGTGGTCTCCAATCGTGATTTGATCGAGGCTGTAAAAAACGGCTTCGTCCCCGATCCAGGAATGCTCACCGATGGAAACTTTCCACGGATACGTAAACTTGGCGCTCGGGCGGATTTTTGCTCCTTTTCCTACCTGCATGCCAAAAGCCCGGAGGACCCGCCTGCGGAAGGCATACATCGGATGCAGCGAAAAGCGGAAAACTGTCCCCTGGACCAGCCACCAGAGCAGAATGAACCACCCCGGCCGCCCCCGGTCATAGTCTGATTGGTCATAACGGTCAAGCTGAACCTTCATGCATATCTCCCTCCTCTTTTGGCTCCCCTGGAAACACGTGCTTCAGTTTTTGTTCCCAGCTGAGGTGCTGTTCTGCATAGCTTCGAATGTATGCGGGCGTGTTCCGGCTCCGGTACTGACGGTATTCAGCAAACAGCCTTTCAATATCCACTTCAGCGTCGTCTGCCGGCGTACGGAAGACAAAAGATAGATGAACCGGAAAATCACTGTCTTCGGAAGAAATCATAAATGGTAGGCCGCGGGCACAGTATTCTCTGTTTTTTAACGAAGAATCACCGAAAAAATTACGCCGGTGGTTTCCAAGAATCCCGACCCCGACGTCCACATTTTCCATCATTTGATTAAGTTCACTGCCCGTGAGCGTACCGTGAAAAATAACACGGTCTTCCACCCCCTGATCGGCTGCGAGCTGCTTCAACTCTTCTTTGACCGGACCATCGCCAATAATATGAAATTCGGGATTTACATATTCCGGACACCCCTTTAATCCGCGGATCACCCGGTCGTACGCGTGCCACGGCGCTAAGTTCGCCACCCCGGCAAGTACAAAGGCCGAGGAGCGGTTACGCTGCTTTTTCTGCACCACGGGCGTAGCGGTAAGATCAATACCGTTTTTAATGCCTATCACTTTCGGATCCGTCACCGGAGCAATCGACACCGCGACGATTTTTTGCACGAAGGGATAAACGCCAAGCCGGAAAGTCATTTGATCCAGCACATATGCACTGTAGGATGTCCAGTTCTTTTTGGCTGGAATCTCTACCGGATAATCCGGAATTTCATAATACGTCTTCCGATCGCGGCGCCTGCATTTGCGCAGCCATACAGACAGCTGCGGGGTCACAGGCTTTATTCTCCGGATATAGACTTCCTGCACTCCAAGGGTGTCACTCAGCAATTCGGCCGCCTGCAAATATTCTTTCATCCGGAAATAGCTTGCCGTTTTCCGCTTCCATGCCGGTGTTTCGACAAAAACCGCCTTCGGCGAATAGAATGTTTCCTGCATCATTTCCTGTCCGTTCAAAGTATCATAGCAGACGACCCGATCCTTCCGGGAAAGCAGCAGATACGTATGACGGCCCAGGTTGTTCATTGCCTTGCACTGGGCATAAACCTTTTTAATAAAACCAACAGCGTCTGAATCTTCACGAAGAAAAGCAACGTACAGCAGTTTTCGTTTCACAGGCGCCTCCTCCGCTCGTTAATCTTTTTTTAATACGCCCCTTGCTTTTTCAGGACCGCTCCTGCCGTTTTGAACAGAATGAGAATGTCGCTGGATAACCGTTGATTCCGGATATAATCAAGCTCCAGATTCATCCGTTCCGCATACGTCAGATCACTTCTGCCGCTCACCTGCCATAACCCTGTCATTCCGGGTTTGACCGATAAGAAAAGCTGCTTGTTTTCGGCGTATTCCTCCAGCTCCTCTGCAATAACCGGCCGGGGCCCGACCAGGCTCATTTCTCCCTTTAATACATTCAAAAGCTGCGGCAGTTCATCCAGACTCGTTTCCCGTAAAAATTTGCCTGTTTTCGTAATACGGGGGTCCCGGTTGGCCGGCAGCTTGTACCCATTCTGCACAAACTCGGCATACAGCTTCGGATCGCGCTGCAGCACCTCCTCAGCGTTAACCACCATCGTCCGGAATTTATAAATATAAAAAGGCTCTCCTCCGGCGCCAATTCTCTTTTGTTTGTATAAAATACGTCCCTTTTGTTCTTCCTGCGTATTCATGAGACCAATCGTTAAAAACAATGGAGATAACAGGACAAGCAGCAGAAAGGCCAGGGCTGCATCCATAGCACGTTTGGTCTGCGTCTGATCCATGGTCTTCTTCCCAGCTTTAGGCGGCATGGTTGATCTCTGCATTATTTTCCCCCTCTTTTTTATTCAGGCAATTAAGACGTTTCACGGTACAGCCCTGGCGTTTGGGATTGGCTCCGATAATGATTCAAATCGCTCTCCACCATCATTTCCACGAGCTCTCGGAATCCGACCTCAAGCTCCCAGCCGAGCTTTTCCTTCGCCTTCGTGCAGTCACCGAGAAGAAGATCCACCTCCGCCGGCCGTACAAATTTCGGATCGGTCACGACGTAGTCGCGCCAGACGAGGCCGACGTATTGAAAGGCAATATCCACCAGCTCCTCCACCGTATGCGTCTCTCCGGTCGAGATCACATAGTCATCGGGCTCATCGCTCTGCAGCATGAGCCACATTGCCTTCACGTAGTCGCCGGCGTAGCCCCAATCGCGCTTGGCGTCGAGATTGCCCATCCGAAGCTCACTCTGCAGTCCGAGCTTGATACGGGCAGCGGCGTCGGTCACCTTCCGTGTCACAAATTCCATTCCGCGCCGCGGGGACTCGTGGTTGAATAAAATACCTGCGCAGGCGAACATATTAAAGCTCTCCCGGTAGTTGACGGTAATCCAGTGGCCGTACGTTTTCGCCACGCCATACGGGCTGCGCGGCCAGAACGGCGTCGTTTCCGTCTGCGGCGTCTCGAGCACCTTGCCGAACATCTCCGAGCTGGAGGCCTGGTAAAAACGGGCGTCGGGCTTGGCAATGCGGACCGCTTCCAGCATGTTCACCACGCCGACAGCAGTAATCTGGCTCGTCGCAATCGGCTGCGGCCAGGATGTAGCCACAAATGACTGGGCGGCCAGGTTGTACACCTCGTCCGGCTGCGCCTGCTGAACGGCGCTGATGAGAGACGACAAATCGGTCAGGTCGCCGTCGATCCATTCAATTCTGTCTCTTACGTGTTCAATGTTTTCAAAGTTCGGGGTGCTCGTCCGGCGCCGGAGGCCGTAGACCGCGTAGCCTTTGTCGAGTAGAAATTCCGCCAGGTACGATCCGTCCTGGCCGGTCACGCCGGTAATAAGTGCTGATTTTGTCATAGGGAAGCAGCTCCTTTGTTTGATTGTGCTTTGTGGCCGGTGTACCAGTCGTACGTTTTCTCTAGTCCTTCAGAAAGCGGCGTTTCGGCCTGCCAGCCGAGGCCGTGCAGCTTGGTGACGTCCGTGCGTTTCCGGAACGTGCCATCAGGCTTACTTGTATTAAACACAAACTCGCCGTCGAAGCCGGTGACGGCTTTGAGCGCTTCGGCGAGCTCCCGGATCGAAAGGTCCCGGCCGGTGCCGATATTCACCATATCGGTGCCGTCGTACTCGTTCATCAAAAAGACGCACGCATCGGCCAGGTCGTCCGCGTACATAAACTCCCGGCGCGGCTCGCCCGTCCCCCAGATTTCAACGGTTGCATCCCCGTTTATTTTCGCTTCGTGGCACTTTCGCATCAGAGCCGGGAGCACGTGCGACGTTTCCAGGTCGAAATTGTCGTTTTTTCCGTACAGGTTCGTCGGCATCGCGGCAATAAAGCGAGTGCCATACTGACGGTTGTACGACTCGCACATCTTCAGGCCGGCAATCTTTGCGATCGCGTACGGTTCGTTTGTCGCCTCAAGCTCCCCGGTCAAGAGCGAGTCCTCTTTAATCGGCTGCGGGGCATGTTTTGGATAAATGCACGTACTGCCTAAAAACAACAGCTTTTTCACGTTGTACTTGTAGGCCGCATCGATCACATTTGTCTGAATATATAAGTTATCCCGTATAAAATCCGCAGGATACTCATTATTCGCAGTAATGCCGCCAACTTTCGCGGCTGCTAAAAACACGTAATCTATCGAAGAGGATTGAAAAAAAGCGTCTACCTCGGTTCGGTTTCGTAGGTCGAGCTCGCTGCTCGTCCGGTGCACCAGGTTCGTATAGCCTTCGCTCTGCAGCTTCCGCATAATCGCAGAGCCTGCCAGCCCCCGGTGCCCGGCTACATATATACACGCATGTTTTTCCACTCAGGGTCCTCTTTTCCAATAAGATTTTGGCGTTTTGTAATACCTGCATCTATTCAAAACAGATGACTGAAGTCTGAATGCCAATGATTTGTCTTTTCATCTGCAGCAGCGTTGTATACGCAGCTGCCGCAGGTAAACCGGAGGCATTGAACCTCTCCTCACGCAGCGCTGTTGACGATCAACGTCTAAGGCTTCCAAAGAAGCCCTTAGCACTGCCGAGTGTCTCCGCGTGATACCGGTTCAGGAGACATGACCGAAAATTTTCAGGAAAGCTATTTAATGAACTTGGCGGCGGAGCCATTGTGGGCGCGAAGCACATCATCCCATGTGTCATGGATCCGGACGGTGTCTTCATCGCTGATGTCCACGCCGGTCTGGACCTCTACAATTTCCAGGTCGATGGTGGCCCGGAGTGCGTGCTTTGTGCCGGCCGGCAGGTGGACAACGTCGCCCGCTTTGATGCGATACATATGATTGTCTACCGCAATTTCGCCCTCCCCGCGCACGACCGTCCATACTTCATCGCGGTTATGATGGTAGTGAAGTGTGGAGTTTTTGCCGGATTCGAGCAGGATGCGCTTTGTGATCATCATCTGTCCGTCCGGGTACTTGGCGTAGTCGAGTACCCGCGACCATCCCCACAGCCGCTCTTCGTACATCTGCGGATAGCGGAAATCCTTGATGAGCTCTTTAATCTGCGAGCTCGACTCCTTGTTAGCAACGATAATGCCGTCAGGACTCGACACAATCACCATATTGCTCGCATCGATAACGGCGACCGGGATATCGAGCTCGTTGACGAGGTGGGTGTTAACCGAGCTTTCGGAAATAATGCCTTTCCCGGTCTGGTTGGAGGCCATTTCCTCGGTGAGTGTGTTCCAGGTGCCAAGGTCCTTCCAGTCGCCTTCGTATTTTAGAACGGTGACTTTTTCCGCCTTCTCCACGACCCGGTAGTCAAAGCTGATCTCAGGGATCGTGTGGTACTGGCTTTTAAGCAGCTCGTACTCAAACGGCAGCTTTTCCTCCTCGAGAATCCGGAGCAGGTAGCCCATCGTAAAGCCGAATACGCCGCAGTTCCACAGCGCCTGTCTGTCGATGAGCTGCTTCGCTGTCGCTTCGTCCGGCTTTTCCGTAAAGGCTTTGACGGTAAAGGCTCTGGTGTCCTCGTTCCACCCGTCCGGAACGATGTAGCCGTATTTGGTGGATGGATAGATGGGTTGGACTCCCATCAGGGCCATATCGCTCGAACCTTCATGAATCAGCTGCTCCAAAAGTTCAAAATTTTCAAAAAAAGTAGTGTCTACGAATGCATCTACCGGCAGCATTACAATCACTTCCTCCGGAGACGCTTTTTCCACAGAAAACAGGTAGCTCGCTGCAAGTGCTACCGCGGCGAATGTATCCCGGCGCTCCGGCTCCATGACGAGCGGAACGTTTTCCCCGAGCTGTCGCCTGATCAAATCCTTCTGTGATTCCGAGGTGGCGATCACCGCCGAGGCGGCAAGGCCGCATGCTTCAAGCTGTCTCCATACCCGCTGGACCATCGACTCCTTTTCGCCGTCCGGCCCGTCGAGCACCTTCAGAAACTGTTTGGATCTCGTGTCATTTGATAGGGGCCACAATCGTTTTCCCGAACCTCCGGATAATAGGACTAACCGCATCTGTCTTCCTCCTTGTTTCCTGAAATTTTGGACAGAATTTCCTTACATTCGTTTAAAAAAAACACGTTTCTTGTGCAGTGGCTCGGGGGGTTCGACAAACGCCGGTGAACCGACGAGAAGACGCTTTGTATTTTCCTGGAGCTCCCGGGCCTTTGCCAGGCCGAGAACGGCTGCTGTCTGTTCGTAGGCAGGCTTTAAACGGAAAGGCACACTATCGGCCTGCGAGGCGATAAAATGAGCCAGGTTTTTCCGCAGGAGCTTCAGGGCGAACCTTTGTCTTCTCCATCCCTGTCTGCCGGCCACCGCTTCGGCGCTTACCTGCGCGAGCGCCCCGTGGGATACAAGATAATAAAGCGGTTCATCCGTTTCTTCGCTGCTCTGCAGCCGCTCCGGGTGTGTCATGATCGGAATATAGCCCTCGAGCTGCATCGAGTAAAAGAGCGCTTTGATTTGCATGAAGGTGTCGCCGGTCTGCATTTCCACGAGGACGCAGTTGGTATCTTCGAGCGGCAGCAGCTGTCCGGATAAAAGGTCATGTACCATCTCCTTATACAGCGTAATTTCGTGTCCGCTCTTTACATGAAGCGGAATACTTTCGGCCCGGAGCTGCACATTAAAGTCAAGCACGGATTCTTTGACGGCAAGGCCGTCGTTGTCATAGACACCTGGCCGGTAATGCGGGGTCGCAAAAACTGTCTGGATATTGTTGGCGGCTGCTTCTTTGGCAATGGCGATGCTTTCACTTACCGCCTCCGGCCCGTGATCAAGGCCGGGGAGTATGTGAGTGTGTATGTCGATCATACGGCGTTCCCCCAGGTATTTGTTTCGATTCGTTCCTTGCGGGGATCGCCTTTACGCCCGGCCGGCGCGGTCCCTCTCTGTTTCCCATTGATACAGGGCCTGCAGCCCTTTGGCCAGTGACACTTCCGGGTACCAGCCATACCGGTTGATTTTCGACGTATCAAGCGTTTTCCGCCGGATGCCCCCCATTCCCGAGCCGGTGAAAAACACGGCGCCCCTGTAGCCGGTAACCCGCTTGATCAACATAACAAGCTCCTTCGCGCTGACTTCGCGCCCGGTACCAATATTGACCGGCCCCTTTTCGTTGTAATGGTTCATCACAAACACACAGCCGGATGCCAGATCTTCACCGTAGATAAGCTCCTGGAAGGCGGGTTCTTTTTCCGGAATCTCCACCTTCGCCTGCCACTGATCCCTGGCCTGCATACACCGCTGCAGCGCATCGGCCACCGTGCCGGACCGCCTGTTCATATCCTCCACCGCATACATCCGCGGAGCCACCGCAACGTGAAAATTCGTGTTGGATGCCCTGTTATAGGCCCGGCAGAGAGCGATACCTTCTCTAGTCACCTGCGTCTGTTCTGCGTACACCTCGTCAATGATCCCCCGCTGTAGAAATGTTTCCTTCAGCGGCTGCGGGGTGTATTTCGGGTACACGTGAATATCACCGACGTACAGCAGCTTCTTCACGTTGTAACGGGCGGAGGCTTCAAGAACGTTCGCCTGCTGCCAGCGCCTCGCCTGCAGTCCCACTTTTGTATTTGATTCCGCGTATTCATAGCCGTCGGTCATGAACACATATTCAATATTTTCCTCTGCAAAAAACATATTGACGTCCCGGATACTCTCCATGCCGGTGTCGACACCGCTGCGCACGACCACGTTTTCGTACCCCTGCTTTAATAGGTAGTGATAAATGGCGCTGCCTGCCCGCTCCTGATGATTGGTTACGTAAATCTTCGCCTGTTTATCCAACCCGGCTTCCCCCTTTTATGATACTTTTTCTTTTTGTCTGCCTACGCTGATCAGCACCTGCTCGATATGATTCAGCATTGAAGTCGTCGCGAATGTCACCGTCGTTCCCTCTCCGAGATAAAACTGCTTCCCCCAGTGCGGAGAATTTTCCTCCACTTCAATCACATATTCCACCGGCGAGCTCCGTTTCGGGTCGGGCGTAATATAGATCGTTTTCCAGTCGATGCCCTTCAGCCGCTCGTGCAGCTCGTCCCAGTATAAGTACTGTTTAATGAGGGACTCCATCTGCCCGTGCAAATAGTAATCTTTATTGATTTTGTAGTAGCGGCGGTTTTTGACCCAGCGGTCGGTAATTAAATTCATCTCATACAGCCGCCGCAGTTCGAGACGGATCGCATTTGTTGACTCCTTGCATTCGCGCACGAGCTCACGCAGGTACGTTTCTTCCTCGGTCAGATAAAACTTCATTACGAGACGCAGTCTTGTTTTGGATGTTACTAATTGATGCAAAATCATCTCCCCCTCCATTCCTTCATCTATATCAATGATTGCTTTGCCGGCGGTGTAATCCTCCCCCCGTTCAGCAGCAGGTGCGTATTTTTCTGCATTCGCTCCCATTCCCCCAGCCGCTGCATCCGGACAAACTGCCAGTATGCTTGATCCAGGCAGAACGGCTGATCATAAGCACTGCATGCGTTCGAGGCCACAAAGTGCACGAGCCGCTTTTTTATAAAATATTTTGCCCAGCGCCTGTCGCTTCTTCCGTCGCGGCCGAGCAGTGCTCCGGCACTGATCTGCACGGCTGCCCCTTCATTCACAAGCTTCTCAAGCCCCCCATGCCTTTTCTGAAACATCCGCAGCCGCTCCGGCGATGAAAGAATGGGAATGAACCCGTGATTGTACAGTTTTTTGAGCATCTGCCGGACGTATAAAAAGCTGTGAGTCCCATTCATATTAACGAGTACATAATTGGTATGCTCCAGCGGCAGAATCCTTTTTCTTTCCAAATCGGTTTCCATTCCGTCATACAGGGTGATCTCCTGGCCTGAGCGGACGCGAACCGGAATCCGGGCTTTCAGGAGCTGAAAATTCAGAAATTTTACCGCCTCCGTTACGAAAACGGCATCGAAATCGTACGATGGATACCGGTATCTGGGCGTTGCGTAAATAATGCTGACACCGGCTGCCGCTGCCTGCCTGGCCATTTCCAGGCTTTCATTCATTGTGTTTGGTCCGTGATCAAAGCCGGGAAGAATGTGGGCATGCATCTCAATCATGTACTCACCTCTTTCCTCTCCAGTAAGGCAAATGTCCTATGGGATATTTTTTAGAATATTTTGCCTGTTGCCGTTTCTTTTATATTAATAGTCCAGTATAATTATTAATAGTAATTACCTAGTCATTAATAATCACACAAATGTTAATAGTCATATGACCTTTTCTAGGAAAATGGGACCCCGCGCGGGATTGCCCCGGCGAAAGGGAGTGGGCCTGAATGAACCGCCGCCAGCGAATCTTCATGTATACGATCCAATTCATAGCCATCATCGCAGCCGGACTGTTTGTATACATGGAGTCGCCGGACGAGCGGTGGCTTGCTGCAGTCCTCTGCTGGGTATTTGGTATTATCCAGGTGACCCGGCTCGTGCTTTTATCCATACCGCTTGCCCGCTTTTCCTCGGTAATGGTCATCAGCCTCCAGTTCGTCATTGCCTGGGTCGTCCAGGCGATTGCCGGAGGGTTTGTGCCCCAGACGCTCTTTTTCGTCCTGATTGCCGAGCTTGGATACCGGGCGCCCAGGCGCTTCAGCTTTCCTTTTATGCTTTTCTGCTACGCGGGGTTTGTTAGTGCCACAGCCTTTCACGAAGAGTTTCCGGCGACTGCCGGTATTGCCTTTGTGCTTCCCCGTTTTATCGAATATGTGCTGTTCTGGGGATTCAGCTATCTGGCCCAGCGCTCCACCCAGCAGCGCAATGAACTGCAGCGGGCTTACGACCGGCTGCGCCTGTATCACCGGGAAATGGAGGACAAGTCCATTATGCAGGAGCGGCTGAAGCTCTCCCGGGACATTCATGACAGCGCCGGCCATTATTTAACCACCTCCATGATGGCACTTGAAACAGCCAGACGGCTGCTCGAAAAAGGCGAAATCGAAAAAGCCCGCACCCAGCTGCAGACGTCCAAGCACCAGGTGCAGGAAACGATGAAAGAAATCCGGAAAACGGCGCATTCCATGGCACATACCGACGGCTTCATCGATCTTTCGGCTGCGCTTGAGGGACTTCTCGTTTCCACACGAGATACGTCGGATGTACGAATTGAGTGGGAGTTTGACAAACCGCTGCCCCTGCTCCGGGCGGAGCAGGAAATGCTTTTGTACCGGATGCTCCAGGAGGGGCTTACCAACGGCCTCCGCCACGGTGGATGCACGTTTTTTTCCTATACACTCTCCACGAAGGTGCCCGGCCAGCTGATTGCCCGGCTCGAAGACAACGGACGCACTGTCACGAAAAACGTGAGCTACGGCTTCGGCCTGCGCGGGCTTTCCGCCCGGGCTGAAGAGCTTGGCGGACTTCTGCGCTTTGAAGCCATTGGGGAAGACAGAAACGGCATGGCGCTCGAGCTGCGCCTGCCTGTTAAGGACCGAAGCCCTTACACCCCGTCATAATACGAACTGACTATTTATATGCATAAATCTCAGGATAAGTATCAGAAGGAGGATTCGCAGATGGAAACCGTTCGGATAGGGATTGTCGATGATCATGCCATTGTCCGGGACGGACTGGCCATGATCATGGAGCTTGAAGAGGATTTGGAAGTGGTCGGTATTGCGAGAAACGGGGCGGAAGCAGAAATGATGCTTACGAACGAGCTTCCGGACGTAGTGATGCTTGATGTGTACTTAGAAGGCAATAACGGCATCGAATGGCTGCCGGATTTTCAGCTGACGTCGCCACAGACGAAGTTTATTATGCTCAGCTCCTATGTGGACGCTGAAAACGTCATCCAGGCGCTCGCCAACGGCGCGAAGGGATTTCTCCTTAAAGACTGGGAAAGCGATGAACTCGTCCGCTGCGTGCGCCAGGTGGCCCGTGGCCAGATGGTGCTTCCGACATCGGTATCGGAGACGCTGAGCGACCAGCTCGCTGCCCGCAACCGGAAGGACGGCGCCCCGCTTTTTCAGGAAACGGAAGACACCACCGGGCTGTCCCTGCAGGACCGGCGGATCATGGATCTGCTGCTCGCCGGCTACTCCAACCAGGAGATTGCGGATACGCTATTTTTAACGCTCGGCACCGTCAAAAATTACCTGACCGCCATCTACCGGAAAATCGGTGTCCGCAACCGCCGTGAAGCAATTGCCTACTTCCAAAAAAGACACAAACAAACCGGCTCCTGAATTTCAGAAGCCGGTTTGTTTTGCAGTGGATCAGGCAGGCATGGTCAGCCCCACACTTTAATGTAGTTTTCTCCTGGTTTCAGATCATTAATGGGGCCCACTGCTTCTTTTTCATTTTTCTTATTACCATAGTAATCCTCGTTTAATATTAATTCGCTGCCATCCGGGCTCTCGAAATCGGCATCAACAATACGGGTTCTGGGCAACGTTTCCGTCGATTGAATGTCTCCAGGCATTTGTTCAAAATCCTCCGGAAGTTCACAGTAGAGATACACTTCGCTGCCTTTTTCAATAATCTCTAATTTGGGGTCGAAATGGTCTGCCGTTAATTTTTGCTCCTCTCTTTCAAAGGGCTCCGCTCCATTTAAATAAGCATTGTTATTAATATATACCGGCTGCTCGACGTTATTGAATGCTTTATGATCTGCAGAAAAATCATTTACTGTATCAATATATTCCTCGAGCGACGCCGTATATCCGTTATAATGACCTGTTCCTACGCCTTTAAGGTCTTTATCACCTATAAACAGATTATTGAAGTAGCGGTCGTCCCCGCCATAGGTGACAGCAAAACCAGCCATTTCTGTACTATGTGGAGTGTGGTATGGAGTAGCTCGGTCCAGCATTTTCTTATGCACCATTTCGCCCCGGATCAAATTATTAACATAAGCCCCGCCCTGGGCGTGGTTATCCAAAGCGTAATCCGCAGTTAGGATATTATGATCGACCACATACGGGCCGCTGCTTACCTCCACAAACAAGTCCCGGTTATTCCGGTAAAATAAATTACTGCTGACTCTGGTGCCCTGGGTTTGCCAGTCCAGCCAAACGCCGAGGGAGCAGTCATGAATACGATTGTGGTAAATTTGCACATCAATCGCAGCATGAAGCTTAACTCCCGCAATTTCATGCCCGAAAAATTCGCGCTTTACGCCTATGTTATAAATATGATTGTTATATATTTCACTGAACACGCACCCCAGGTGCCCGACAACAGCGTTTTGGCCGCAGTCGTAAATTATATTGTGGCGGATAATATGAGAGCCAACTTTTTCTTTCGTCCATCCCGCCTGCTGGGCCTGAAAGATTGATTCCACCTGGTATTGATACCCGGACTTATCCTTTCGTGTTGTGCTGTAATTCTCTCCGGTGGAAGCCTCTTTTCCAATGCTGATCGCACTGCATTTGGAATCATGGATGATATTGTTTTCAATAATCCAGCCTTTGCTCCAGTGCGGCCCCACAAGTCCTGGCTGGTCAGCCGTAGGCGGTGTCCACGGGGTAGCTGCCTGAGCCATTTCAAAGCCGCTGACGGTGATGTAATCAATACCTGTATGCTCAGGATAAAAGCAGCATTTGCGCACATTTATTTCCACAAGCTCCTGTGTGGGGTCCATGCCGTGGCAATTAATATAAATCGTTGTTGTATGCTGATCCACTTCTGCAAACCATACATACTCCGTCTGTTCCGGATCTTCGACGGAAACGGTTTGTTCCGTCCAATGATCCACAATCTCCGTTTGCACCGTTGGACTGTGCAATTCCTGAATACTTTCCGCCTCGTAAAGTGACTTTCCGTTTATATACACATCACCCAGGTGCCTGCCGGGATTGTATTTCACCCAGTCTCCAAAGATTTTTTCTTTGTATGGATTATAATCCCCGAAAAAATCGTTTGGCAGCGTCGTTTTCCAGACCGTGCCTTCCACCTGCTTCCAATCTGTTATCTGCTCCGAGCCCTTGATGACCACCTGCTCCCCGTCAGCTGCTTGATACGTAATTCTTCTCGTGTTGCTCAGTCCTGCATGTTTAGGCTTCACCCATTCCCGGTACTCTCCTTCATGCACAATCACTGCATCGCCTGCTGCTGCCACAGCGGCCGCCTGGTTAATGGTCAGGAAGGGGTTTTCCCTTGTCCCCTCCTGGTGATCTGCTCCATTTTTCGCTACATGGTACTCCTTAGCCATCGTATCTGCTCCTTTTGCATCGTTTCTTTTTTCTTATACTACTGTGACCCTGTTTTCCGAGAAAAACTGTTCAATTGAAAGTGCAGCGCAGCCGAGTGCGCATGACAGCATACCGTGTTCGGAGAATTTCAGTTCAAACGAATTATGATAATAAGGCAGCAGGCGCTGTTGAAGCACACGCTGAATCGGATTGCGCAGCCACGGTTCTAATACAGCAAACCGGTTTCCGATAATAATTTGCTCTGGATTAAAAGTGTTTACTATATTAGTCAGTACAATACCAATATATTCACCAATTTGATCGAAGGCATTCAGCACCCCGGGGTGATTTTCCATAGCCATTTTAATAAGCATCTCCAGGCTGATTCTGGTGCCAGGCGGGAAAATGGGTCTTACTTTATCCATTAACGCTGCCTCGGAGCTGTACATTTCCCAGCATCCCTTGTTCCCGCAGGGGCATTTCTTTCCATGGGAATCAATTGAAACATGTCCTATTTCCCCGGAAATACCCGTCGATCCTTTGTGAAGCTTATCATTAATAATAAGGCCTGCTCCGATACCCATGCCTATGCTTAAATAAATCAAATGAGACATGTTCTGCCCGGCGCCGTATATTTTTTCCCCATGAGCTCCAGCCTTTGCTTCATTTTCAATTGTCACAGGCAGCCGGAATTCTTTTTCCAGATAGTCCTTTAAATCAACCCTGTGCCAATTAAGATTCGGGGCAAATAAAATCAGGCCGTCGTTATCAATCATGCCAGGCACCCCGAGACCAATACCGATGACACCGTACGGGCTCTCGGGTGCTTTCTGCTGCAGGACTCTGATCAAATTTTCTACTTTCGGGAAGATAATTTCAGGTTCGGTCTCCTCAATTTCAAGTTTTTGTTTATTGATAATATTGCCCTGCAGATCTGTTATAACGGCAAGAATGTAATTAACACCAAGATCCACCCCGATGGAATAGCCTGCACCCGTATTAAAGAACAGCATCGTCGGCCTGCGTCCCCCGCTTGAAAGGCCCACCCCTATTTCCCCGACAAAATGCTCTGCCATCAGCTCACTGACCAGGCTCGAAACAGTAGCCTTGTTTAATCCGGTAATTTTTGAAATTTGAGCCCGGGAGACCGGACTTTCTGTCTGAATTTTATTTAATACGATGGACTTATTAATTTTTCTTACAAGACCTTGATCACCAGTTTTCATATATGAGTCTCCATGTTTATTTATTTTTACATAAAGGGAGATCCGTTTTATTCATAGAGTTATCCCTTCACAGAGCCTGCTGCGAGTCCTTTGATGATTTTTTCCTGGGCTACGAAGTATACGAGCAGCAGTGGGACGCTTGCCAGGGTTAAGGCAGCCATCAGTCCTGGAATGTTTATCGAGAATTCCCCGTAAAATTCCCGCAGCCCGATCGGAAGCGTCGCTGCTTCATCGGAGTTCGTCAACACAAGAGCGAAAATAAACTCGTTCCATATATGGATAAAGTTATAAATGGCAACGGTGGCAGTTGCCGGAATTAATAAAGGAAATAAAATTCTCCAAAATAGCTGCAAATGCCCGCAGCCATCAATTTTTGCCGATTCGATTAATTCTTTTGGCAAATCAGACATAAATTGAGTGTAAATCACTACTGATATTGGGAGAGCGAAGGCCACGTAAGGACCGATCAAGCCCCATAAGGTGTTGTACAGTCCCATATTCTGGGTAAGAAGGAAAATAGGAATCAGTGTCGTGTGGATAGGAATCATCATCCCTACCATAAACAGCAGCAGGATCGGTCTGTTTAATTTAAATTTCATGCGCGACAGCGGATAGCTTGCCATCGCAGAAAATATGATCGTTAAGATAACTGAAATCACTGTTACAAATAAACTGTTTCCAAAGTATTGAAAAAAGCTTGTTTCAAACAAGAAGGCGTAGTTCTCAAAGGATAGAGCTTCTGGCAGAGCCCAGGGGGCCGAAGAAAATTCCGCCTGCCCTTTAAAGGAGGTATTAATCATGACAAAGAAAGGAAGACCGGTAAATAAAAGAAGAGCAATGGCTACGATATACAGCGGGGTTTGTCTTAATTTATTTATCATTTAAAAATCCGCCTTTCTTTTATTATCCACGGTGATAATACCGAGTGTTACTATAAATGCAATAATGAACATCATGGAGGATATGGTACTGCCGTAGCCCATACTAAAGTTTGTAAATGTCTGGTCGTACATATACGTTGCCATTAATTCCGTAGAGTTGTTCGGCCCCCCGCCAGTCATTACATAAATTAAATCGAAGTACTTTAAAGCACCAATGACGGAAAGAATAGCAGAGGTGATAATGATAGGTCGAAGTAATGGCAGGGTAATTCCCGAAAACTTTCTCCAGGCTGAAGCTCCGTCAATATCAGCGGCTTCGTATAAGTCCTCCGAAATTCCGACGATAGCGGCCCGGAATAAAATCATATAAAACGGGGCGAACTGCCAGCAAATCGTAATGATAACTGCCCAAATGGCGGTATCCTCACTGCCGAGCCATCCTCGCTGTAAGGATTCAAGACCGACGGCGCCAAGAAACTGGTTCACAAGGCCGTAATTTGCATCAAAGATATAGATGAACAAAATACCGATAGCTACCGTTGACATTAAGAAGGGCATAAAATAAACGGTACGGAACAGCCGCATCCCTTTGATCGGGCTGAACAGCAGAAGCGCCATAATTAAGCCGAGCGGAAGCTGGGTTAACAATGAAGCAGCAATCAGCAGCGCATTGTTTCCGGAAGCCTGCCAGAACACACCATCCCGGATAACTTCAAAGTAATTTTGCAGCCCAATAAAAACCATATTGGAATCGATGCCGTTCCAGTCAAACAGACTGTAGTAAAATGTCATCCCAATCGCATAAACCACGTACACTCCGTAGAAGAGAAGCGCCGGAGCCATAAATCCTAATATGACAAGCCAATTCTTGGCATTCTTTTTCCTGGAAGCATCCCGGGATTTTGTGTTCACTTTATTTTCGACGTTGGTAGCCAACAACATTCACCTCAATTTTTAACTATATCAAGCCGGCAGAACCGGCTTGATATAGAAGTTAATTATTCCAGCTCTTCCTCAGCAGCCTGTTCCATCTCTTCTGCCGCTTCTTCTGGTGTAATGGATCCGCCAAACAATGCTTGTGTTGTGTCTAAGTGAACTTCTGCAAGCGCTGGAGGGAGGGTCTGGTCATAGTACGTTTGTACAAAATCAGCTTCGTTCAAGGTTTCGCTCAAACGCTTGATATATTCGTCTTCGTACTCAGCCCCTTCTACTGGAGACACAGCGCCGCTTTCATTAGCAAAGTCAGTTGCTGTTTCTTCTTCAGAAATGAAGTTCAAGAAGTCAATAGCATCTTCCTTATTATCACTTTGCTCTGATACAGAGAACGCCGGACTTACCCCGCCTACAAGGTGATTTTGTGCGCCTTCTCCGCCTTCGATTTCAGGGAACATGAAGTAATCGAGATCTTCTTTAAATTCAGGCATTTCATCATCTACGTTTTTAAGCATTGCGCCGCTGGTCATAATTTCCATCGCAGCGTCCCCGGAATACATTAATTGACGGGATTGGCCTGTGTCATAGTCGCTGCCGTTAATGCCATCCGGAAATGCATTTTTGTCCACCAGCTCCTGGATTTTTTCCCCTGCTTCGATGTATGCTTCATCATCAAAGCTTCCTTCGCGGCTGAAGGCATCAGCGAATAAATCTTCCCCGCCTTCTCTTTCAGCAAGGTACATCAGATAGAAAGCGCCCGGCCATTGTGTCTGGTTTGCGAGAGCAAATGGAGTAACATCGTTTTCATTTAATGTATCGACAATGTCTAAAAGTTCCTCATATGTTTCGGGTTCTTCGAGGCCGTATTCATCGAAGATTTCTTTGTTATACCATACAGGCACTAAATCAAGGCCCAACGGCACGCCATAAACTTCTTCATCAAAAGTAACTGTATCTAAACCTGCATCCAGGAATCTATCTGACTCAACTTCGTCCGTGATATTTACAACCTGATCAGCATCTACAAAATTCTCCAGCCATCCGCCGCCCCAGGAATGAAAAACATCGGGAGCTGCATTACCGCCCATAGAAGTACTAATCTGTTGTTTATAAGGGTCGTTTTGGTACTGCTTTAAATTTACCGTAACTCCTTCTTCCTCCTCAAAACGCTCTGCCGCATCCTGAAGTACTTCTTCTCCTGCTCCTGTTTCAATGTGCCATACTTCTATTGAATTTTCTCCGCCCCCGTCACCGCTGCCGCTGTTTTCGCCTGACGAAGCCTCTTCCCCGTCCGGGCTTTCCGGGTTTGCAGGCTGACACCCTGCCGCAAAGATAAGAAATGCCGGTAAAATTGCTGCCATAGAAAATTTGTAATTCACGTTCAATCAACTCCTCTTTTTAATTGATAACGCTTACATTAAATGGGTAATGAAAACTGAATATTAAGAAAAACGATGATGGATATTTAGTATATGAATCAGCTCCTTTCATGTTTATCCAGCCGTCTGTCTATGTTTGTCGTCTGGATAAACTAATAAAAGTCTGAGTTTTTAGAAGATCTTTATTAGACGCGGTTCAGCCACCTTTTGGCGTCTGGCAGTTGCCCATCCTCTCAAAGAAATTAATAATGTAGGAATGATCTTTTTTACCGTTTCCGTTCGCAATTTCGGAGTGGAAAATTTCTTTCACCAGGTTGGTAACAGGAAGCGGCACCCCGATGGCATTCGCTGAGGACTGAATGTTCTTTAAATCTTTGTAATTCGTTTCAATCCGGCCGCCCGGTTCAAAATTCCGATCGATGATCTGCGGCATTTTCGCCTCCATGACAGCACTGCCCGCGAGGCCACCGTGAATGGCTTCAAACAGTTTATTTAAATCAATGCCTGCCTGGCTTGCATATACACAGGCCTCCGATAATGCGGCGAGGTTTCCGCTGACAATAATCTGATTTGCCAGCTTTGCTGCAGAACCGGTTCCATTCGCCCCGCAATGGACAATGTTCTCTCCCATGGCTTCCAATACGGGCCGTACTTTATTAAAATGATCTTCGTCCCCGCCTGCCATAATGGAAAGCCTGCCTTCAACAGCCATCGGCTCTCCGCCGCTGACAGGAGCGTCGATAAAATGAATATTCATTGCTTCCAGTTTACTGGCAAACAGTCTCGATTCCTCCGTGGACACCGAGCTCATGTCAACGATAATGGTTCCTGGCTTACTTGCTGCAGCCAGCCCTGTTTCTGCAAATAACACCTCGGACACGTGTTTTCCTTCCGGGAGCATCGTGATGATGACATCGCTGTTTTCCGCTGCCTCCTGGCCCGTTTTACATGCATGGCCACCTAAAGCTGCCAGTTCGTTGACCGACTCCGTGTTTAAATCAAAAAGGTACGTCTCAAACCCCTGCTTGATAAGATGCCCGGCCATTGGTTTCCCCATAATTCCTAAGCCAATAAATCCAACCTTCATACGACACGCCTCCATGCAACAGTATTTAAATAAATTCCGGTAACGCTAAATGCTCTCAGCTTCCCTGAATGACAGGCTGGAGGTGTTTATTGACGTAGCTGCCAAGCTCTTTAATGACTTTACCTGTATCGGGCTCTGCTGCCCCGGTTTCCTCTTCGAGCATCACCCAGCCGTCGTAGCCGCCGTCCTTGAGCACCTGCATACACCCGACAAAATCAATGTCACCTTCGCCCATTTTTTTCCATTCATGATTTTTCGAAGCTTCCTTAAAGTGCACGTGCTTAATTAACGGCAGAGCTTCTCTGAAAATGTCCACAGGATCCATATCGCCGAACATAATATGCCCGGCATCCGGCGTATAGCCCATGTATCTTTCATCGAGGCCATCGAAAAGGACTTCATAATCCTCCCGGGATTTCCAGTAGGAGGTTTTATAGGAAATCGGATGAAGCGAGGTCACAATGCCGTGCTCTTCCCGCGCACGCTTTCCCAGTTCATTGGCCCCCTTAATAATCTCCTGCTGTCGCTGCCGTACATTGTCCCTGTCTGTTCCGACTCTAGAAGGTACGTTCATCACTGCCTCCGGAAAGTGCTTTAAGTATTCAAAATAGTAATTTTCCAGCTCTCTTTCCTGCTCGGAGGGTTTTCCACCTTCAAACGCATGCGGGATCGTCAGTGCAGCTAATTGAAGTCCTCTTTTATCAAGCTCTTCCTTGAAGCGCTCCGGCTTGTCCCTATACTTTCCAAGCAGGGAGATCTGCATATCCAGACCGGTCAGCCCTCCGTTTTTTACATCATCCATGATCTGGTCCATCATGTCTGCCTCTACATCATAATCCAGCACCCATGTGGAGCCCTGGCATCCGAATTTCATGACCATTTTTAATACTCCTCTTTAACAGTTTTTAAATTTAATGCTACCGTGACAAAGGTAGAAAATAACAGCTGCATCGATGTCGCCCCCGGATCCTGATGGCCGAGGGAGCGCTCGCCCAGCCGGCTCGATCTGCCTTTTTTGGAGCTCATCTCTTTGGTGGCATCCATTCCATTTTTTGCCGCCTCTGAGGCTTGTTCGAATCTTTGTTCCACCGTGCCCTCTTCACTCTCGAGGACTGCCTGAACAGGATATAAAACATCCATCATCGTTTTATCTCCCGGTTCCGCCTGGCTTCGTTCCTGCACACCACGACTAAATTCAATCCAAAACTGCCTCATATCTTCCATGGAAAGCTCGGTTTTATTTTTAATTGCCTTTGCCCCGGCCATAAAGCCAGAAGCATAGAGCGGCCCTACCGATGACCCCACAGCGCTTAAAAAGGAACGTCCTGCCGTCATGGCGATTTTGCCGCAATCTGTTTCATCCGCCAGCTTTGAATGAATGGCCTCCTGCACAGCTTTCCAGCCGATACTCATCGTGATACCGTGATCGCCGTCTCCGAGCGCCCGGTCCAGCTCGCATAAATAGGTTTTGTTTTCTTCCATTACGCTATGAGCGCTCTCAAAATAATTTTTCCAATCCTCTGTCCTCATGCCGTCATCTCCTCCTGCTTAACTCTGTGTATACATCGGGCACTGGGCCGGAGCATCAATGAATGGTTTTAATTCCTCATCCATTTTTAAAAGTGTAATGGAGCATCCTCCCATTTCCAGGGACGTACAGTAATCCCCTACATAAGACGTATAAATATTTATTCCTTTTTCATGAAGAAGGGTTTCGACCTTGTCATACATAATGTAAAGCTCCATCCTGGTCGTGGACCCGAGACCGTTAATAAGTACAGACACTTCATCCTTTGATTCAATATCCATTTCATCAATAATATTGTTTAAAATACGCTCAGTGACCACGTTTGATGTAGCCAGCTTGCTTTTTTCCACGCCCGGCTCCCCGTGGTGGCCAAGGCCGATTTCCATCTCATCCTCTTCGAGATTAAAGCTTGGCTGTCCGGTTTGCGGAAGCGAGCATGGAGATAAGCCGACACCCATGGAGCCTACGTTCTGGTTTGCCTTCTCGGTTATGCGGTACACCTCGTCGAGCGAAAGACCTTCCTCCGCTGCCGCCCCGGCTACCTTCGTCACAAAGAATTCCCCTGCGATGCCTCTTCGTTTTTCCGCTTCCTCCCGTGGTGCTGATGCAATATCATCCTTTACGACGACCTGTTTTACTTCTATGTTTTCTTCCATGTCTGCAATATCCGCTGCCATTCCGAAGTTCATAATGTCTCCCTGGTAGTTACCGTACAAGAGGAGAGCGCCCTGGTCGGTATGTGTTGCTTTTATTGCCTCTACGATTGGATCTGGAGGCGGGGAAGAAAAGATATTGCCTACCGCGACGCCGTCAGCCATTCCCTTCCCTACATATCCCATAAAGGCTGGTTCATGGCCGGAGCCTCCGCCAATAATTAAACTAACCTTCTGCTTCAGCCCGGCGTCCGCACGGACGATCGTTCTCGGATGGGCCTCTACTCCTCTCACAAGATGAGAATGCGCTTTCAAATAACCATTCAGCATTTCCTCGACAACCACGTCCGGGTTATTAATTAACTTTTTCACCATTAAGCCTCCTGAAATTTATTTTTTCATAAATTCTTTTTCTTTTTCCGAAATCTTATTAACCTTCCGCTCTGAATTGCCTCCCTGAAATTCTACGCTTAAATACGTTTCCACAATTTTTTTAGCATGCTCTGCACCGATGACCAACGCGCCCATCGTAATAATCTGGGCATTGTTACTTAATTGGGCACGTTCGGCAGAATAGGCGTCATGACATTGAGCTGCTCGAATCCCCGGGACTTTGTTAGCCGAGATAGCTACCCCGATACCGGTGCCGCAGATTAAAATACCCCGGTCAGCTTTATTATCGTTAATATCCTCCGCTACTTCAAATGCCACATCCGGGTAATCCACTTCTGTACAGTTATAGCACCCATAATCAATGACCTCGTGGTTCAGTTCCTCCACGTGTTTTTTTATCGTTTCTTTCAGATCGTATGCGACGTGATCACTTCCAATAGCTATTTTCACTATTTCCAGTCCCCGTTTCTGTTATTATTTGATTAAATTTTCGCACTTTTATTTTTGGTTGTCAATTTTTATTTTTATTTACTTTCGAAATTAATCATTTATAATAAAACAAATAAAGAAATTGCGGCATAACAAAATAAAACGAAACACTAAAAAGGAATTTAAACTAAATATTTTGCTAAAAGTGAATTTTTCTTCTACTATGAGGAAGAGAATATGAGTCGAAGGGTGAAACGATGACTAAATTATTTGTAGCGGAACGCCGGCAGAAAATCCTCGAACACTTAAATGTTGACCGCCGCGTCACTGTCCGCGGCCTGGCTGAGAAAATGAAGGTATCAGAAGTGACGCTTCGCTCCGATTTGAAGGATATGGAAAATGAAGGACTTCTTCGCAGAACTCATGGCGGGGCTGTTCTACCAGACGCAGAAGAAAACGAAATTAATTTTTCATCAAGAGAAAAGAAAAATAAAGCCGAAAAAATAACCATTGCCCACATGGCGATAACGTTGATTGAAGACGGCCACTGTATTCTTTTGGATGCCAGTTCAACGGCGCTTGAATTTGCCCGGCTGCTGAAGGAAAGCCATATGCGCCTCACTGTAGTCACCAGCGGTATTTATACCGCTCTGGAATTAAGGGAAAATCCTAATTTAACAGTCATTCTCTTAGGAGGAGTAGTCCGGCACGGGTCCAGCTCTTTGGAGGGGGTTCTGGGGGCTGATATGTTAAATAAAATTCATGTTGATTTTATGCTTACTTCCGCTAGTGGTTTTACAGTTAACACAGGGCTTACGGACTTTAACGTATACGAAGTTGATTTAAAAAAACATATGGTGGCCAAAGCCAGTAAAGTCGTCGCCCTTATCGATCATTCAAAAATTAACAAAAGCTCTATTTCTTCCTTTGCCTCTCTCAGTGAAATTGATTATTTTATTTCAGACGAGCCTGTTTCCGAGGATATCCTTACGGAGCTTGAAAAGCATAATATTCAAACTCTTTTTTCCCTTGTAGACTACAGCTGATTTCCTTCGTCCTAAAATTTAATTCCCCGAAACACAAACGAACCGGCTCCTGAATTTCAGAAGCCGGTTCGTTTAGTTTATCCGTAATAGTAGTAATAGCTCTGATCCATGCCTTTTTTCTGGTTCAGAATACAGCCGAGGATTGGTACACCGCTCACTTCCAGAAGGTCCTTCGCCTTTCGGGCGGCATCGTTTTCGGTTTCACCGGCTTTGACGACGAGAATGCTTCCGTCGCAGTGGCGGGAGATAACCTGAACGTCCGTCACCGCCAGAACCGGGGGCGCGTCAAACAAAATCACATCATACTGCTCACGGGCAAGCTCGACGAGGTGCGCCATCGAACGGCTCCCTAGGATCTCGGATGGGTTCGGCGGAATCGGGCCGCTTGGCAGAATGTCGAGATTCGGCACTTCCGTTTCCTGGACGTACGCCGCGTATTCACCGTGACTTGTCAGGGCATTGATCAGTCCGTGGGTATTCATGCGGCGAAACGTATAATGCACGGTCGGCTTACGCAGATCGGCATCGATAAGCAGAACTTTCTTTTCCTGCTGGGCCATCGTTACTGCCAGATTCGCCACAGTGGTGGACTTTCCTTCCCCCGGGCCTGCCGAGGTCACTACCATCGCCTGCATCTCTTTATCCACCGAGGAATATTGAATATTAGTACGAATCGTGCGGTACTGCTCGGAAACCGGGGATTTACTGTTCAACCAGGTAATGAGCTTCCGCTGATTCGTGTTCGTCTCTTGCTTCTTTTTTCGTGCCAAACGCGTCCCTCCCTTTTGATATTCGCCCACTATTCCTTATATCGGCCAAAGGTTTAGTTTATCGTAGACGTAGTATAGCACACGTAATGAGCGCGAAGACGATTTTTGCAAAATAAAGGACCTTTTCATGACCCGTTTTCCGTTCACTACTCCTAAAAGCTGTGCGGCCAAGCACTCCAGTAGTTCAGATAGGTAATGTCGAACTTGCAGGATTCTTGTTCCACGGATACGATACGCTGATATAGTACGCACTGCCCTTTTTCTACAATGCTTCCTAAATTCGCGGACGCTGCTGAACGCTCTGTTATCGCTTTCTACAAATGGCATAAAGACAAACAGAGCGGCATCAGCCATTTCTTCTTTAAAGGCCCCTCCACTAGCTTCATTTAAAACTTGGAATATCTCGGATCGATGTGTTCTTTCAGCTTCATCATTGATGGTTTTAAAAAAGAAGGCATTCCAAGCATCACTGCAGAAACGGTTAAAGAAACCAATTTTGTTCGTCTCGTGCTTCCAATAAGCTTCGTGCCTCTCCATCTTGTTTTAGCATCAAGCCACCGGTGGCGTATATTTCTTTTTTTCACATGGTGCGCCTCCATACGGTAGTACAGCAGCGTTTCCGGAATATTGTGAAAGCCACTTCCGTTACCCATGAGCCGGAACCATAAATCATAGTCCTGCGCCACAGGATACGTTTCATTATAGCCATCCACTGCCTTTAAAGCGCTGCGCCTGATCATTGCCGAAGGATGAATAACCGGGCTTGCCAGCGGAATCGTCTTTTTAACATCTTTATGGTAAACAGGCACTTTCCGGATATCTATTGGTTCGCTGTCTTTATTAATATTCATGGCGTACGATCCTACTACGTCAAGTCCCTCGTGTTTCTCGAGAAGCTGCACCTGTTTTTCCAGGCGCTCCTCATGCATCACGTCGTCGGCATCCATCCGCGCCACGTATTTTGTTTCTGCCATTTTCCACAACTCGTTCAAGGTAGGGGTCAGTCCCCGGTTTTGTTTATGTATATCAACCAGCTGGAATCGTTTATCATTTTTGATGAATTCCTTTACTTTATCTGCAGTATTATCCATGGAAGCATCATCAATCATATAGACGGTAAAATCCGGATATGTCTGGGCAGCAATACTTTGCAGGCATTCATCAATATAATCTTCGGCATTGTGTGTAGACATAATAATCGTCACTAAAGGATTCATCTTCTATGCTCCTAACTATGTATCTTCATTTTTATATGCCTGTCGGTCAGACAGCCTTTTTCAGTGTATCATAACCGCCCGGCGGTTTGGAGAACCTACTCCAAACCGCTTTCATATCCATCCGTTAAAAGTAAAGATAAGAAACAACCCCGACCGTCACAAGCATTGAAATCAGCGTGAGAGGCATTCCGACTTTTAAATAATCGGAAAACTTATAGCCCCCCGGCCCGTAGACAATTAAGTTGGTCTGATAGCCGATCGGAGTAATAAAGCTTGCTGAAGCCGCAATGGCAATTGTTACCGCGAAGGCCATCGGTTCTACGTTCAAGCTGTCTGCAATGCTTAACCCGATAGGGAGCATCAGCACCGCGGCCGCGCTGTTCGTAATCAGTTCAGTGAATATATTGGTCAGGGCGTAAATTAGAAACAGCACGGCAATTATTCCAAGGGGTTCGCCAAAAGTCAGCAGCCCTCCAGCCATCCAGGCAGCAAGCCCCGTTTCCGTCATCGCGTTTCCCACCCCAAATGCACTTGCAATAAGCAGCAGCACCTGAAACTGCACATTTCGCTTCGCTTCTTCAGGCGTAATAATGCGTGCAACAAGAAAAATAAGCACCGCCAAAGCCATTGCCTGAAACATACTGAGCCATCCGATTGTTACTACGGCAATCATCACCATCAGTACAGCCAGGGAAAACCATCCTTTCGCCGGCGGTTCCTTGATCGTGTCAGGAGTATTCAGCGCCGAAACGACATAAAAATCTGTAGAGCTGCGGTATTTTTGCAAGAAATCTGATCCTGCCAGCAGCAGGAGGGAATCTCCGGGCCGAAGGCGAATATCACCGATCTTGCTTTGAATGCGCTCATTGTTCCTGTGCACCGCGACCACCCCGGCGTCATAAGCCGAACGAAACTGTGCCTGTTTAATGGACTTAGACTGCAGGGAGGACTGATGGGAAACGACGGCTTCCACCAGTTGGTTCGTATTATCCCGGAGGTCATCCAGGCTCAGGTCCGTGCCGGTTTTTAACGTCAGCCCCGGAGAGCGTTGTAAATCCGCCATTTTCTCTATTACGCCGGTAAATATTAAACGGTCCCCCGCCTGCACAATGGTATTTGAACTCACGGGAGAAATCCGTTCATCTTTGCGGATAATTTCAATCAGGAACATGCCCTGTAAATCCCGAAGTCCCGCATCCTGTACTGTTTTTCGTATAAACGGAAACGAAGGCTCCACCTTCATCTCACATAAGTATTCCTTCGCTTCTTCTTCCAGCTGCTTTTGTACATTTTCATATGCAGGCAGCAGCCGGTACCCCACTGTGAACAAGTACAAAAGCCCAACCGCTGTTAACGGCAGGCCTACGGATGCCAGCTGGAACATACTGAACCCCTTTTCGCCATAGTCAAGCAGCATCCCGTGGACCACCAGATTGGTGGACGTTCCTATAAGAGTAATTGTCCCTCCCATAATGGTCGCGTAGGAAAGGGGGATCAAAAATTTGGAAGGTGAATATCCCCGTTCTTCACACCATTTTTTGATAACCGGCGTGAAAGCAACGACAATCGGTGTATTGTTTAAAAACGCCGACATTCCTGAAATGGGAATAAAGGTCCTCACCATAGAAGAAACAGGACCATGGCTCTTTTGCAGCCATCTGGTCATGAACCTCTCCACAATTCCGCTTTTCTGTACAGCCCCGGCGACAATGAACAATAAAGCAATCGTCAGCATACCTTCATTTGAAAAACCACTTAATGCCTGTTCAGTCGAAAGAATTCCTGTCAGCATCAGCACGACAAGAACAGAAAAAACTATCATGTCCGGCCGGGCCAGTTCAAAAAAAAGAGCCAGAAGCATGCCTGCAATTAATACCATGACAAAAACCATCTCGATGGTCATCTATGTATCCCTCAATTTCCAAGTAACCTGATATGTTTAATTATACAGCAAAAGAGACTCCAGCAAAGAGTCCCTTTTGAATATTATTTTACCGTCTGCACAAGAAACCATCCGTTGCGCTGTTCTTCCCGGTTGTAGTCAAAGCGCCGACTATCCTCGTGCCGGATCACTTCTCCTCCGGCTGCTTCCACAATAGCCTGTCCGGCGCCTGTATCCCATTCCATTGTAGGAGCGTAGCGGGGGTAAAAATGCGCCTTTCCTTCTGCCACGAGGCAGAATTTCAACGAACTGCCGGCAGATACAACATCCACAGCTGAATAGGTTTCTTTTAAATTATTGATAAACGCTTCCGTTTCCTCCGACATGTGAGAGCGACTTGCGACAACATGGGCGGCTGTTTCTGGTACAGAGACATTCAATTTCACGCCATGCTGCTTTAATGCTTCCTCTCCAATAGGCTCGAGAGCGGACGCCTTTTCCACTTTATACGCCCCCATCGAGGCGCCGCCAATATACAAGGTGTCCTGCGCAGGTACGTAAATAATACCAAAAACAGGATAGCGGTCTTCGATTTTAGCTATATTCACGGTAAACTCATCATTTTTCTTAATAAATTCCTTTGTGCCGTCAAGCGGGTCTACGAGCCAAAAAGACGCCCACTGTTTTCTTTCTTCGTAGGGATAAGCATTTCCTTCTTCACTGATAACCGGCGTTTCAGGGTCTGCTTCTGCCAGGCCCCGGGCAATAATGTTATGGGCGCGTTTATCCGCTTCAGTTAAAGGAGAATCATCCTCTTTTTGTTCGACCGAAAAATCGCGCCTGTATACGTCCATAATCTCGCGTCCGGCATCAATTGCAATTTTTATAACAGCGCTTGTAATATTTAATGACATTTATTATGTTCCCTCTGCTTTCCGTGTATACTAATTTTTCAAGCACGTTCTATTATAATCATTTTTTAACTCTTGCTCTAGTCCTCCCATTAAATCAAATAGATTATTTTTTAAATAACTAAAAGCGCTTCCGGAAAGATCTCAGACGATAATATACCGTCCTAAGGATCTATCCAGAAGCGCTCATAGACTACTTAGCTTACTTTTTCATTAATTTTTACTAAAATACGTATTCGTGCCCTGATAAATTCCTTCAGCTAGTTTTTCCCTGTAGGAACTTTCCTTAAGGTAGGAAGCTTCTGTGGAACTATCAATGAAACCAAGTTCAATTAAAACTGAAGGGGTTTCTGTTTCTCTGATAACATGGAAGTTACCTTGTTTGTCGCCCCGATCCCGTGCGGATGTTTCTTGGATCATTCCTTCTTGAATGTCCTCTGCCAATTCGTTACTTTCATCACTATCGTACTTACTGTACCAGAATGTTTCAGCACCTTCACCGCCTCCAGCATTTGTGTGAAGGCTGATAAAGGCGTCTGCGTCAGCTCCGTTACCTATGGAGGAACGCTCGGAAAGAGATAAATATTCATCACTTTCGCGCGTCATCACAACTTCAGCACCGGCTGAACGCAATTTGCTTGCCAGGTATTTTGTTGTTTCCAGGTTAATATCCTTTTCCATTAAATCATTCGCAACCGCTCCTGAATCATTACCTCCATGGCCGGCGTCCAAAACGATAGTTTTGCCAGAGACGGCGGATTCAGATGGATATGTTTCATCTACATTCAATGCCTCACGCAGGGACTTCATCGTGCTTGGGCCTGCCACGCCATCAACCGCAAGATTTTCAGAACGCTGAAAATCTTTTACTGCCTGATCGGTTGCAGAGTCGAATTCATTCGAGGGATCATTTACATCCATGAAACCCAGAGCTTGTAGGTCAAGCTTTAGCTGAGCAACCCCATCGTTAGTGGTCCCTACTTTCATAATCGATATCGAGCCATAGTTCCCTGGATCGCCGATATTGTTTTCTTCATCATCTTTTGATTGACTGCTTAAAACCTCGCTCAGTTCGCCAAGCGTATCGTCGTCCGCTACGCCATCAGCCGTCAGGCCGTGGTCCTCCTGGAAGGCCATGACCGCCTCCTCGGTCTGCGGGCCGAAGCGGTCGTTCGGATCGGCAATGTCGAGGTAGCCGAGCTCATGCAGGTCCTCCTTCATGGCCTGGGCCGCGTCGCTGCTCACCCCGTCCTCCAGCACTTCGCTGTCCCCGCTGCTGTCGCCAGCGCCGGTACTCAGGGCGTCGCTCAGTTCGCCAAGCGTTTTGCCGTCCGCCACGCCATCAGCCGTCAGGCCGCGGTCCTCCTGGAAGGCCATGACCGCCTCCTCCGTCTGCGGGCCGAAGTGGTCGTTCGGGTCGGCGATGTCGAGGTAGCCGAGCTCATGCAGGTCCTCCTTCATGGCCTGGGCGGCGTCGCTGCTCACCCCGTCCTCCAGCACTTCGCTGTCGTCGGCGCCGGTGCTCCGGGCGTCGCTCAGTTCGCCAAGCGTATCGTCGTCCGCCACGCCATCAGCCGTCAGGCCGCGGTCCTCCTGAAAGGCCATGACCGCCTCCTCGGTCTGCGGGCCGAAGTGGTCGTTCGGGTCGGCAATGTCGAGGTAGCCGAGCTCATGCAGGTCCTCCTTCATGGCCTGGGCCGC
>NZ_JAXRUV010000010.1:0-92911 GCF_034497705.1 Marinococcus luteus
TCCTGAGCCAGGATCAAACTCTCCGTAAAAAGTTTGATGCTGTGGCATCAGAGATGCCCTAAAAATGTGTTTCTTTTGATTGGGGCTCTGGCTTGTCTTTCCTTTTCAAAGAACGATCTGCCGCTCAAAAAAGCAGCTTAAACAATTTAACATGGTGCACTTAAACTGTCAACACCTTTTAAAGTGACACATAAATTATAACCTTTGATCAACTAAATGTCAATGGAAATAATGGTGGGCCTGAGTGGACTTGAACCACCGACCTCACGCTTATCAGGCGTGCGCTCTGACCAACTGAGCTACAGGCCCACAGGCACAAAAAAATAACTTAAAGCAATTTATTTTTTTGTAAAAATGGAGCGGGTGATGGGAATCGAACCCACGACATCAGCTTGGAAGGCTGAGGTTTTACCACTAAACTACACCCGCAAATACATGGTCGGGAAGACAGGATTCGAACCTGCGACCCCTTGGTCCCAAACCAAGTGCTCTACCAAGCTGAGCTACTTCCCGCAGATGCTGCTGAAAAATATAAGTAAATGGTGCGCCTGAGAGGACTTGAACCCCTGGCCTTCTGATCCGTAGTCAGACGCTCTATCCAACTGAGCTACAGGCGCATATTATGGTGCGGTCGAGAGGACTTGAACCTCCACGGGATAAACTCCCACTAGGCCCTCAACCTAGCGCGTCTGCCGATTCCGCCACGACCGCGTACACCGATAAATATATAATGGTGCGGGTGAAGGGACTTGAACCCCCACGTCACAAGGACACTAGATCCTAAATCTAGCGCGTCTGCCGATTCCGCCACACCCGCGTGTTGTTGGCTGGGCCAGCTGGATTCGAACCAGCGCATCACGGGACCAAAACCCGATGCCTTACCGCTTGGCTATGGCCCAATATATTGGATAAAAAATGGCGGGCCTGACGGGATTTGAACCCGCGATCTCCTGCGTGACAGGCAGGCATGTTAACCGCTACACCACAGGCCCTCAATTGTATAAAGAAAATGGTGGAGGATGACAGGATCGAACTGCCGACCCCCTGCTTGTAAGGCAGGTGCTCTCCCAGCTGAGCTAATCCTCCAGAAATGGTGACCCGTACGGGATTCGAACCCGTGTTACCGCCGTGAAAGGGCGGTGTCTTAACCACTTGACCAACGGGCCATAGTAAATGGCGGAGAAGGAGGGATTTGAACCCTCGCGCCGTTTACACGACCTACTCCCTTAGCAGGGGAGTCCCTTCAGCCACTTGGGTACTTCTCCAATGGCTCCGCAGGCAGGATTCGAACCTGCGACCAATCGGTTAACAGCCGATTGCTCTACCACTGAGCTACTGCGGAATGTGAATAATTCTTTTTTGAGACAAAGAAAATTCTACAAGATCTATTATGTAATGTCAATACGCTTTTAAAAGGGAATTTACAGCTTTTTTTGCCGTTTTTTGCAGCGCCCTCTCTCAAGCGACTTTTATAATGTATCACATCGAAAAAACACTGGTCAAGGTTTTTCTATATTTTTTTCAATGCTCCTCTGCAGGCTGCACATACATATTTTCGTGTGTCCAGCTGTCTCGTTCTTTTAAAAGAAATGTGGCAGCTTTCACAGGCATACTGATAGCGTTTTTTCTGTTTTAACCGGTACTGTTCCAAAGAACTGCAGTGCATGGCGCCTCCTACCTGCTTCAGCAGCTCCTGAAATTCCCTGTCCTGATGTTTGTATCCTTTCCCTTCCAAATGTAAATGATAATGGCACAATTCATGCTTTACAATATCAATCACTTCCTGATGACCATAATTATTCATCGACTTTGGATTTACTTCGATGTTCCCTGTAGAAAGCACATACCTTCCTCCGGTAGTCCGCAGCCTTTGATTAAACGAAACACGGTGTTTAAACACCTTTTGAAATTTTTCCACCGATATTTTCTGCGTTAAAGCTGTTAATTCTTTGTCAGTCATTTTTTCCTCCCTAAAAAAACAGAAGGTACGAGCCCCTCTGTTTTTTCATTCTCTATTTAGTTTACCATCGTTAATGCTACCCGTCCCCGTTTTTGATCAATATCCTCCACCCATACCGTAACTATCTCTCCTACCGAAACTACCTCCATCGGATGTTTAATAAAACGGTTGGCGAGCTTTGATATGTGCACGAGGCCGTCTTCTTTTACACCTACATCAATGAAGGCCCCAAAATCCACTACATTACGGACCGTCCCCTGAAGCTCCATGCCCTTTTCCAGGTCATCAAGAGTCATGATGCCTTTTTTCAGGAGAGGCTTCGAAAACGTATCACGGGGGTCCCGGTTCGGTCTTTTTAAATCCTCGATAATATCCTGCAGTGTAGGGACGCCTACTTCAAGAGCTTCAGCAAGCTGACGCACATCCTGGTTTTCAAGGACGTCTTTCATTTCTTTTGTCCCGGCCTGTGCTGCTTTAAGCTCCAGATGACTGAGCAGCCGTTCCGCCGTCTGATAACTTTCCGGGTGAATGGCTGTGCGGTCGAATGGATTCGAAGACTCCGGCACCCGAAGAAAGCCAGCTGCCTGCTCATACGTTTTCGCTCCCAGTCTCGGTACCTTCTGCAGTTCTTTACGGCTCGTAAAGCCTTCAAGCGCTTCTCTTTGCTTTATCACATTGTTTGCCACCGCTTTAGAAAGACCGGCCACATATTGAAGCAGACTACTCGAGGCACTGTTCACATCTACCCCTACCTGGTTTACCGCTGTCTCCACGACAAATGTCAGCGACTCATTCAGTTTCGTCTGCGAAACGTCGTGCTGATACTGCCCTACCCCAATGGATTTAGGGTCTATCTTCACTAGCTCCGCCAACGGATCCTGGAGCCTGCGTGCGATGGAAGCTGCGCTTCGTTCTTCAACCTGAAGATCGGGAAATTCTTCACGGGCGACCTCCGAAGCAGAATATACGCTCGCCCCAGCTTCGTTTACAATAATATACGAAACGTCTTCTTCCGCTTCTTCTACAACCCCGGCGATAAATTCTTCTGTTTCCCTCGAAGCCGTGCCGTTGCCTATAGCTATCACCTGTATATCGTACTTTTCAATTAAAGCAAATACCTCTTTCTTCGCTTCGGTTACTTTATTTCTAGGCGGAACCGGATAGATTACCCCCACCTCAAGCAATCTTCCATTGCCATCTACGACCGACAATTTACAGCCGGTGCGGTAAGCCGGGTCTACGCCAAGTACTGTTTTCCCCTTCATCGGCGGCTGGAGCAGAAGATTTCGAAGATTTTCGGAGAAGACAGAAATCGCCTGCGTTTCCGCCTCTTCTGTTTTGACTTTTCGAAGCTCCCGCTCGACTGCCGGACCAATCAAACGTTTGTAGCTGTCCTGGATCGCTTCGTTCAGCTGCGGAACAGCGGGCGAGCCGAAACGCTTCACCACTTTCTTTTCTATAGTCGAAAGAATTCTGTCTTCCGGTGCCTGGAGGGAAATTTTCAGTACCCCTTCACTTTCTCCACGGTTCATGGCTAACACACGGTGCGACGGGGCCTTTGCCAGCGATTCTTCATGATCGTAGTACATGCTGTAGATACCACGATCATCCTTGGTTTCATCTTTAGCCGCCGACTGAAGCCTTCCCTGTTTGTAGCTGAGATCACGGACACTGTGGCGGATGCCGGCATCGTCGGCAATCTGTTCAGAGATAATATGCCTCGCTCCTTCAAGTGCCGCTGCGGCATCTATCACTCCGGCTTCTTCGTTCACATACGCCCGCGCCTGTTCCTCCGGCAATCCTTCTTTTGGCTGCGACATGAGCCATTCCGCTAAAGGCTCAAGCCCTTTCTCTTTCGCCACTGTCGCCTTCGTTCTTCTTTTTTGCTTATAAGGACGATACAGATCTTCTACTTCCTGAAGCTGTATGGCTCCATTGATGGATTGCCTTAACTCCGGCGTTAATTTTTCCTGTTTATCAATCAGCCGAAGTACTTCTTCCTTGCGCTCAGCCAATTGATTTGCGTAATTCCAGGCCTGCTGAACGTCCCGAATCACCATTTCGTCCGAGGCGCCGGTCTGCTCTTTACGGTAACGGGCAATGAAAGGAACCGTATTGCCCTCTTCAATCATATGTATAATGTTTGTGACATGCTTTTCCCTTATCTGAAGATCGGAAGCTATTTGGGACGCGACACCGCTTATCTCTTTTTCCATTTGTATTCCTCCTGTCGAACGTAACAATCGATCGAAATCTGTGCTTATTATATTATAACGTACGTATGCCTATGTAAGAGGCAAATTCATCATAACATCAAAACGCCTGGCCTGTTTTCGCTTGTTATACACAAAAAACCCCTCCCATCACCGGCAGTGATGAAAGAGGTTTAGCCTAATGCGCCAACCATTAAAGTAACATCATCATTTTCGTTTTCAGCTTTTTCAGCAAGTCTGTTTTTATATTCCTCTACCGAACGCATATACGGCAGGGCTCGCTGGTCTTCAGAGGATACAGTCATGCCGTCCGAGTGAAGAACAAAAGAGATGCCCTTATTGAAAGGAACGTACTCGAGCCGGTATTGAAACTTCCTGCCTGAAAGATAGCCCTTTATTGGAACAGGCCGAAAGATTTCTTCATTATCAGCACTAATATAGCAGGTAATATTACCAATGCTTCCATAGGTCAATTCCTGCTCCTCATAGCAGACTTTAATGACCGCAAGGACTACTCCCCGTTCAGAAACAAGCGCCCGGTTACAGCGCTCCAATAGCATGGGAATGGATTCATGTTTATGGGCCCTGATGATATTCATGGCTATCTCTGCGGACTGCCTGGCACCTTCGCCACTCCCCAGTCCGTCCGTTACAGAGCAAAGAAAAAAATCCTCTGTTTCGATTATGAGATAGCTGTCTCCACACACACGGTTGCCCGGCTTCGTCTTTTGAAAGACCGCGGTATTCACTTGTGTATTCGAAATGGAGTCCTTCATTACAGGCACTCCGAAGGCTCCACTCTTATAGATTCACGCAGCTTCTGCAGAGCCCTTCGCTGCAGTCTTGAAACGTGCATCTGAGAAATACCCAGCTGCTCTCCCGTTTCTTTTTGGCTTAAGTTTTCAAAATACGTGCATCTCAGGATCTCTTTTTCTCTGTCCGTTAAAACCGCAAAAGCTTTTTGGAGCAACAGCTGCTGATCTGTTTTTTCATATCCCTCTTCATTGGCGCCCACAAGATCCAACAGCGTGACGGCACTGCCTTCCTGGTCTGCTTCTATGGAGCGGTCCACAGATAAAGCCTGATAGCTTTTGCCCATTTCCATGGTTTCGAGCACTTCTTCCTCGCTTACCTCGAGGTACTCGGCAATCTCGTCTACATACGGGGAACGCTGCAGACGGGTTGTCAGCTCTTCCACGGCTTTTTTAATTCTAGGGCCAAGCTCCTTAATACGGCGCGGTACGTGCACGCTCCACGTTTTATCACGGATAAACCGTTTGATTTCCCCTACAATCGTTGGGACCGCAAACGATTCAAAGCTCCTGTTAAAGGAGTCGTCAAAACGGCGCAGCGCTGCTAGAAGCCCAATCATACCTACTTGATAAAGATCGTCATCATGGTCCTGCCCCCGGGAAAATTTTCGTGATAAAGACTGCACAAGCGGTTCATAATGCTGTACAAGCTTAGTCTGAATTTCTTCAGTCGGGTCTTCCTGAAACTGGCGGATCCATTCGTAAACCTCTTCACTCGTGCCGTTATTTTTGTTCTTGCGCGTTTGTTTCGGTTGAGACTCCGTCGACATTATTTTCCACCTCGTCTCTTTGCAGAAACTTTGTCATAGAAATAGCCACTCCGTTTTCGCCGCTGATTTCTACTTTATCCATCAATGTGTCTATGAGGAACAGTCCAAGTCCCCCCTCTTTCAGCTCTTCGATCGGTTTTTTGCTGTCTACAGGACCAAGGTTTTGATCCAGTTCTTCAAGGACAAAGCTTTGGCCTGTGTCTGCCACGATCATTTCCACCCGATCTTCAAACACATTACATGATAGATGCATATTTCCGGTTTCTTCGTACGCATGGTTGACCACATTTGTGCATGCTTCCGCTATCGCAATTTTAATGTCCTCAATGTCATCGTAAGAAAAACCGAGGCGGTTTGCGAGTCCTGAAACTGTCAGACGGGCGATTCCAACATATTGAGGCTTGGCCGGAAGGGTCATTTCCAAATAATCTGACTGGCGTTCCATTATTTGGCCTCCTCTGTATTTTCATCATCAATAGTGATTACTTCATCAAGTCCGGTAATGGTAAACAAACGCTTCACACGTTCATTCAGCCCTGTCAGACGAAGCGTAGCGTCATGATTTTCGGCTGACTTCAAAGCGCCAATAAATATACCAAGGCCGGTGCTGTCGATATAGCTTACCTCTGTGAGGTCCACTACCACTTCTGCGCCTTCTTCTTCTGTCAGCGGGTTTAAGTTCGCTTTCAATTCCGGAGCCGTATACGCATCCACTTCCCCGGCTACTTTCAAAATTTTCTTTTTATCTGATTTTTCTACCACTTCTGTCGATAAATTCATTTAGTAAACCTCCTCATAACCATGCTGCTATATATAAATTACGATTTTTTAAACGTGCATCTTTCTCATCTTTCCCAGATTGCAATCTGGTTAAACATTTCTGCGCAGTATAATCAATGTAAAGTCGTCACGAAGCTGAAAGCCCTGGGCTCTTTCCAGTTCATAGAATACGTGATTGACAATTTCCTGGGCAGGCAGATGCTGATACGTGCGGATGAGTCGCGTAATAGCTTCACGCTCAATAAAGCCGTCGTCGGTTCTGCATTCGGTAACGCCGTCTGATAAGAGCACAACAAAATCTCCCGGTTCCACCGTGAGTTGATATTCCTTATAGTTAGTGTTCCGCTTAATGCCAAGAACAATGCCTTTGGCATGAAGCTCTTCAAACGTATCTTCAGCTGCCTTATAGTAGAAACCGGGCTCGTGCCCCGCTCCTGCATAGTTAAATTGATGGGAGCGTGAATCATAGGAGCCGTACATCATCGTAATGAACATGTTCGAAGCAATATTCTGCTCCACCACCCGGTTTACATTTTCAAGTAAAGCCCCGGGCTGCAAACGCTGCTCCGGATAACTATCCATTGTGTACTTGATCATTGACATACATAAAGCGGCCGGTATCCCTTTACCGATAATATCAGCAATCGCAAGACCGACACAGTCGTGGTCGTCTTTAACGAAATGGTAATAATCACCGCTCATTTTCGACGCAGGGACACTTAGAACCCCCACATCTAAACCATTTACGTGTGGAATTTCATCCGGAAGAAACGTCTGCTGCATATTCGCAGCCACGTTAATTTCTGCTTCGAGTTCCTTTGTTTTATCACGAAGGCTCTGGTGTTCCCGGTAAGCCAGTCCATACCCCATCATTACCTCGAGAAGGAGCTCAAATGATTCATGAGCTCCTTTAGGAAGATCCGGAAAGAACTCCTCGAGCACCTCTAAATGAAGGCTGACCACTTCTTCCGGGGAAATCTGTTCCTCTAGCACTCTTTTACTGAACTGCTGGGCATAATAAAGCCCCTGTTCGCTCTGCTCTTCTAAATACGCCCGTAAAATATTCGCGTATTGGTCATGTAACAATTCTTTCGACTCAGCCAACGTTTTTCCTCCTTAACGGAGCCATTTGATTGCCGTTATCGTTGTACCCTCTTCCATCACGGAGTCAACGTCAAAATCATCCATTAGTCTTCTCACTCCTGGAAGTCCGGCTCCTAAACCACCCGAAGTAGTATATCCGTCTTCCATTACTTCTCTTATGTTCTTTATGCCAGGTCCGCGGTCCTTGGCCGTAATCTTTATGCCCTTCTTCTTCTGGGTCCCCCGGGTTTCTTCCACCGCTTCGATAACGATTTCCCCCTTTTCAGCGTACAGGTAGATGTTTCTTGCCAGCTCTGAAATGGCTGTCGTTATCCGCGCCTGATCCACACCGCCAAACCCTATTTCCTTGGCTAAATTTCGTCCGGCCTGCCTGGCTGATACGATACCCCATTCGGTCTGCACTTCAACACTGGATTGGATACTCATGCTTACCCCTCCAATTCCTGTTGAAGTTTCTCAAGTCCCTGCTCAAGATCTAGTGCCGTTGGTACTTCTTCAAGCATAATGCCCATATCTATCAGAGTGATCGCTACTGCAGGCTGAATCCCCGTCAGAACAACTTTCGCTCCCATTAAATTGGACATTTCCACGACGTCGCCCAGCACTTTGGCGATAAACGAGTCAATCATATCCACAGAGGTTAAATCAATCACTACGCCTGTAGAACCTTCTTCGTGAATTTTGCTCAGCAGGTCTTCCTGAAACTGAAGAGCTGTTTGATCATCTAGATCTACTTGCACTGAAATCAATAAATAATGACTTAGTTTTAAGATTGGAATCCGCATCGACTTATGCCCTCCATTCTGCTCCATTCTCTATCTGAACCATTTTGCGCTGCGTCAGCTCAAGCGCTGATTCAATGCCCTTGCGCAGGCTGCTCTTCGTTGGGAAGGTACTCAGATCAATACCCAGGTTTACAATTGTCTGGGCAATTTCCGGACGGATACCGACCAGAATGCACTCCGCCCCTACCAGCCTCACCGCTTTAGAGGCCTGAATGATATGGTTTGCCACCATCGTATCCACTACCGGCACACCGGTTATATCAATTAAAACCACCTGGGAACGATGCTGAATAATACCGTCGAGCAAATTCTCCATAATAAGCTTTGCCCGCTCGGTGTCGATCGCTCCAATTAATGGCATGACACTGACTTTTTCAAAGACAGGAATAAGAGGAGCAGAAAGTTCATTTAGAGCCATCTGCTGAAGTTCGAGTGTCTTTACCCATGAATCGGAATAATCATCAACCAGCTGGTTCACGATCGCATCCACCCATTCTTCTACTTCTACAATCAAGCGGACGCTGTCCTCATCTGCATTATTAATATATGGCACAATGTAGGCAGTAATGACGCGCCGAAACACCTGCATTCCCTGCGTAAAATAGCTCAGCGGCCAGTCGGTCTGGATAAGCCGTTCCGCAAAACGCTTGATTTTACCTTTGGCTTCCGACCGCTCTAAACGGACTGAGCTGTACAGCACATCAATAAATTCTTCGTTGTTTGTGAATACTAAATCATCAGGAAGGGAGTTTTCAAAATATTCTTCCTGAACCCGGGCCATCTCTTCTTTCCATTTGGAAACCAACTGTTCCTGATGGTCATTGATGGCCTGCACTACAGATGAATGCATCGTGAATTCCTCCATCTAGTCTGTCCATTTCCGTTTAATGGGCGGGGGATAAATTTCATATGTTAATGCCCGGACTGGTGCATACTTTGTATTGTTTTGTACTGTATAGTTTGTTAATGGTACACCTGTACACTATCATACTCTATTTAGTATTATTCCATGTATAATACTTTAGCGCAAACAATTATGGCTGCAATCATATATATTCCTGAATAAAATTTATTACAATAAAAAAGCTGCCCGCCATTCACAGACAGGCAAGCAGCTTTTTTATTCATCTCTGTTTCTTTAAAAGAAGAAATATAATTTCGAGTGTTTCAGATTCCGCTAAGCAATCGGCGATTTAAAGAGTGATCCACTTCTGTTTCTGCCTCAAATGACTCAGCAGCAATATTTAAATTGATACTGCTCATTTCTTCATACCCTTGCTTCATCGCTTCTTGAAACTCCAGACGTTGACGTTCTTTTAAATACATCTCCGTGGCTTGATGAATAAATTCGTTGCGGTTTGAGCTCTGCTGCCCCTCTTCAATCATTCCATCAAGTTCGTCAAGAAGATAGTCAGGCAGGCTGACCTTAATCTGCTTAGTGCTTTTCTGATGCACTCCACACACCTCCAGGTTGACCCTTTTAGATTACCATCCCTTAATCATTACTTAATTCATCATAGCATTTATATATGCTGTTTGCAAAGCGCGTTTTTCATAAAATCAGGGTTCAAACCTGTTTTCGGGAGTATATACCCGGGGTACACGTTTACTGATGGTACAGGTGACTTCGTATGTAATCGTTCCAAGGCGGTCGGCTACTTCCGTCACGCTGATCGTTTCCTCTTTCTGGCTGCCAATCAGTGTCACTTCCGTATTCACCGGGAATTCATGCGGCAGCCGAACCATCATCTGATCCATACAGATTCGTCCTACAATAGGTACGCGAAAGCCTCCTGCCAATACCTCTCCCTGATTTTCAGCGTGCGCTCTCAGCCAACCATCTGCATAACCGATAGGCACAGTACCTATCCATTCATTTCCCGTGGAGGTATAAATTGCTCCGTAGCTGATACTTGTGCCAGGCGGGACTTCTTTCACTTGAGTGAGGCGGCTGTGAAGCGTGAATGCTTCCTTCAGTTCAAATGGAAGATGACCGGTAATATCGGCTGCAGGGGTCAATCCATACATCGAAATGCCGAAGCGGACCATATTAAAGCAGCGCTCCGGAAAACGCATAGCTGCTGCGCTGTTACCACAGTGAATCAGCCGGGGGGCGCTCCCCATCTGCCGTACCAGAGCAACCACTCGGGAAAAACGGGCATACTGCTGTTCAAAATACGCAGTCTCCAGTTCATCAGCGGTAGCGAAATGCGTATACATACCTTCCATTTCTATAGAGGAAAGCTGGTTTACCGTAGCCAGAAAAGAAGTAATTTCTTCGTCATTTATCAATCCCAGCCGGCCCATGCCGGTGTCTACTTTCATATGAATGAAAAGTGATTCCCCGGCTGTATACCGGGAAGCTTCTTTTAGCCATTCTTCCTGAAAGACCGTGAGCCGAATATCGTGGCGGGCAGCCACCAGGGCGTCCTGCGGCCGTGTTCTGCCAAGCACAAGGATGGGCAGTTCTATGCCGGCTTCCCGCAGTTCGAGCGCTTCTTCAAGCAGCGCCACCCCGAAATAGGATGCCCCCGCCTCCGCTGCTGCCACAGCCGTTGCGGCTGCCCCGTGTCCGTAGCCGTCCGCTTTCACTACGGCCATTACGGCCACGTTTTCTGCATGAAGTTTCCTCACTTCACGAATGTTGTATTTAATATTTTCTGTATTGATCTCCACCCACGTATCCCGGTAGGATTCGCTGGAAAACGCCATGATGACTCCTCTTTTCTATCGTTTCTTTTGTGTCTGAATGAAAGTCAGGGCTTTCGGCAAATAATCGATCAAATTGGATGCAGTAAACGAATAATCCGATATCCCTTCATTTATCGCAATTTCTGCAGCCAAGCCGTGTGTGTAGACTGCATTACAAACTCCCTCTTCCACTGTTGGACCCTGAAGCATCATCGCAAGCACAATGCCGGTCAGTGCGTCCCCGGATCCTCCCTTAGCAAGGGCACTGCTGCCGCTGGTACTCACATACTGCCTGCCTTCAGGGGTTGCAATAATCGTGTTTGGCCCCTTCAGCACAAGATAGCAGCCGAATTTACGCGCGTATTCGCGTGAAATCTTAAACCGCTCTGCATTGACCTCCTTTGGCGAAAGACCTGTGAGGCGGCCCATTTCACCGGGGTGCGGAGTCAAAATCAGCGGGTATTCTCTGTTTATCATTTCTTCCTCCAGCTCCGGCAGAAAATACAGTCCATCTGCATCCAGCACGAGCGGCGTTTGTGTCTCTGTCAGGAGCCGCTTCGTTAATACTTTCGTACTTTCTGTCCGGCCAAGCCCAGAGCCGGCTGCAACACCGTCCATTCCGTCCCACGGGAACGGCGTTTCCTGTAAATCGGCTACTTGACCGTCCTCCGTTTCAGGCAGCGGAAAGTAGGTTGCTTCGAGCACATGGGAAGCGACGGCGCTCAATGCAGACTCCGGTACGCTTGTGGTCAGAAGGCCGATGCCGGCATGCAGGCAGGCGTTCGAAGCGATGGCCGGGGCGCCTGGCATATTATAAGCACCTGCTATCAGCAGTCCTTTGCCGTTATCGCCCTTGTGCGACTCCTGCGTCCGTTCCGGCAGACTTTTAGCTGCGTCGGTTAGATCCCACGTCTGCCTTTTCTGATCCAATGCCTTCCAGGAAGCCTGAGGTACGCCGATCGGTACAATTTGAATGTCACCGTAATAGTGCCTCGCCGGATACAGGTACGTGCTCAGTGTAGGAGCTTCAAGAATTACTGTAGAGTCTGCATTCACTGCCATACCGGGAAGTTCTTCCTCATTCGCCGGCACTCCCGTGGGAATATCTACAGCTACAACCGGTGCTGTTATGCTGTTCAGCCACTTTCCGGCAGAATAAAAAGGCTCCTTCAACTCTCCGTGAATCCCGGTTCCAAGCATTGCATCAATGTAAATAATCCCTTCCTCCGGCGATTCTGGGTCAGGAACGCCGGTGCCTGCTGTCAGCGGAAGCCCGCAGGCAAGGTACAAATTCTTATGATACAATGCTCCTCCGGAAAGGGCATCCTCCTCCGCCAGCAGATATACAGAAACACCCCACCCAAGAGAGGAGAGGGTCCTGGCGATAACGAAGCCGTCGCCCCCGTTGTTTCCCTTCCCTGCAAAGATAACCGCTTTACGCCCTTCAGGATACATATCATGTATGGCACCTGCCGCAGCCCGTCCCGCATTTTCCATTAGCAGCTCTTCTTTCATCCCAAGTGTTCCGATGGTGTATTGATCGAGCTGCTGCATTTCTTTACTTGTTACGATCTGCATCCTATTCGCCGCCCCTTTCTTCAATAATAACCTGAGCCACCGCACTGTCCCGCGAGTGACTGATGGAAACATGGATAGTATATGCTTCGTAGCCTTCGCAGCGGAGCAACGGCTCCCCCCGCTCTCCATTGCTCACTGTAATATCGTGAAAGCCTGTCTGCGAAGAGATGCCGGTGCCTGCTGCCTTTACAAACGCTTCCTTGGCAGCAAACCTTCCTGCTGTGAATTCTATCAGCCGTTTGCCGGAAAAATGTCCGCAGGCCCGTAATTCATCTTCATTTAAAATTCGCGGCAAAAATTTTTCCTGCTCCAAAGAGCGCTCAATTCGCTCTAACTCAATGATATCAACGCCTATTCCTTTAATCATTACTTTCTCCCTTCCCGCAACGCTTTTCGTGTATTCCTTTATTTATTCATGCTACACTGACCGTACATACTTATACACTTTAGTATACCCGTCACCAGAAAGGGGACTAACCCACTTGTTTATCCGCCACGAAACTTTTTCTACATTTATAAGACGCTACCCCGTAATCTCAATTATATTAGCGGTCCACCTGCTATTGTTTTTCTGGGTCAATCTTTCGGAATTAACGAACGGCCTGATTCCGTTCGGGGAAGTTATTTATTATTTGATGGTCGGCAACAACTTCGCTATTCAGAGCGGAGAATACTGGCGCCTTCTTACTCCAGTGTTTTTACATACGTCTTTTGGGCACGTGCTTTTTAACTCCTTTGCGCTGCTGCTTTTCGGACCGCCGCTTGAATTCATGCTCGGCCGGCTCAAATTTCTTATATTCTATTTGACAGCCGGAGTTATTGGAAATATTGCGACACTGTTTTTCGGTTCGCTCTACTTGTCACATTTGGGTGCCTCTGGAGCCATTTACGGACTGTTTGGTGCTTATGTATTTATTATGATGAACCGCCGTCACCTTATTGACCCTTCAAGCGCCCAGATAGTTGTCGTTCTTCTTGTGATAGGCATGGTGTTCACCCTTCTGAATTCCGGCGTCAACATATGGGCGCACCTATTTGGGTTCGTTGCCGGGTTCGGGCTGATTCCTATGTTTTTAAAAAATGCAGTTCCCTTCTATTTCTCCCAGGGATTCGGGCCTTCTTCCGACATTCGCAGGCCGCGCCGGAAAGTACGTGCGGTGACTGCCCAGAAAGTAGGAAGACGAATCGCTCTAATTGCCGCCTACGTCATTGTCGGCGCCGTGCTTCTCCGGGTGATCCAGCTCGTCATCGCCGCGCTAATGTAAAAAGAAAAGCGGAAGAAGCCGGATAGTGGCGCGGGATCTGGAAGCTCTTTTGCCAAGTGGCTCTTTCACTTGGAAAGAAGAGCTGAAGAGACCTGCCGCCACTGGCTTCTGGAGCTGGACATCAAGAAAAGCGGAGCCCCGCGGCACAGGAGCCTTATCCGGCTGGCCTGCCCCCCCTGGCTGGACTTGGCCAGAGCCAAGGAAGCCAGGGAGGCCAACGGAATAAGCGACTGCGGGACGTAGCTGGACATCAAGAAAAGCGGAAGAAGCCGGATAGTGGCGCGGCATAATTATCTCCATATAATAACTGCTTTCCCCAGATAGAAAAGAGGCCCTTCCCGCAGAAGTGGCCTCTTTTTCGTTTATCTGCTTTTTACGAGCAGATTGACAGCTTCTTGGACAGATTGACTAGTATCTTCCCCTCGTTCCATCTGTTCACGCATGCATTGTTCCAGGTTTTCACTGACAATTACACCGATCGCGCGGTCCATCGCGGAACGAGCAGCTGACATCTGCCCTACAGTATCCCGGCAGTCCTGCCCTTCTTCCATCATCCGAAGAACACCCCGCACCTGTCCTTCGACACGGCGGAGTCTATTTTTAATATTAGCATCATATTCCATGAGTTAAGCGGCCTCCAATGTATTTAAAATGTACATTGCCATTATACATGAAATAATTGGTAATTTCCTACACCCTCTAATAAATTTTCAATCAGCCTGCTCTCCATTCAATCGTATTAGGTGCTGCAGGAACTTCCCATCTTTGGTTGAGCGGTACTTCTCCAAGTGAGTCACTGTTCTCAGAGGTAAACTTTATGGACTCGTACCCAAAATCAGCTGCTGCGAGCCCTACCGCATCAATCATCGCCTGCTGAACCTCCATAGACGTGTCTTCGAGAGAACCAGCCAGACTGATAGTTACTGATTCACCTTCATCTTCTACATTCCCTACAGTAAGAGAGCCGGGAATCGGAGCTCTCACTTCAGCAGTTTCAGGTTCTTCGTTCATTTTCACCAGCGTTTCCTCTAAAGAAAGCAGAGTGCCGTTTTCATTCGTAGTAGAAATCCCCGCTCCTTCACCAGTCACTAAATAAGAGGCATCATCTACATCATATAAATAATAGCCGCGATTCTCCTCAATATCCTGGACATCTATTTCTTCTTCATTTCCGCTGCTTTCATCAGGTATATTTGATACTTCTATCCCTTTTTCACCTAAATAACGGACAAGTTCTTCAATGCCGCGCTCGACCCGGCCGGATTCCGCAGCCGTGATTTCGGAGGATACTGCCGCTTCGATACTCCCATTCTCTGCATTCTCCCAGGATATCTTTTCAGTCATAGCAGGGCCGAGCCCAAATTCATTTCCATCTACTTCTTCCGTAATAAAATTCAAAAGCTCTTTCAGGCCCGTTTCTGCCACAAATGTTAAAGGGACAATGACCGACCCCTGTACACTTTCAAAAGGAATCGTCACAGCGTTCACACTGCCGCTTCCTTCTTCTTTAGTAAGCGCAGATACATACCTATCTGGTGTTTCTCCGCTTTCTTTCGTATCTTCCTGAATTATCGGCGGGTTTTCTTCTTCAGTACCGCTTTCTGCCGGCTCAGATTCTTCAGGCACTGCGTTGTCTGTCTCGTTTTCAGCTGTATTTTCCGTTTCCTGTTGTTCAACTGACTCTGAATCTCCGGCCTCATTCTCGTCTTCGGCGTTCTCTTCCTGAGAAGGGGAAGCCGTCTGATTCGAAGTCCACCATATTCCAGGAACGATAAGTATCGCTAGTAGGAGAACTGCCGCCGAGGTAAAAACAGGAGCCGGCCAGCGCCGGTGCGTACGGTGTCTTTTCTTTGAGTCCAGCTGATCCTGAATATTATGGTAGATTTCATTTTTAGATCGTTTATCCTGCACCCGGGGCATTTGCTTTAATGAGTGTTCAATCCGTTCCCTGGAACGATTATGCTTCTTCAATCTCCTGCCCTCCTTTCTTCTAAATTTTCCCTGCTTTCCATTAAGTCCTGTATTTTTTTCACGGCCCGGTGCTGGGTCGTTTTCACCTTACTCTCCGACCACCCGAGCACTTCGGCTGCCTCTTTGATCGAGAGCGATTCCACATAACGCAGCATTAATACCTGCCGCTGGTCCGGGGAGCACGCTTTCATGCATTCATAAATTTCACGCACATCGTCTTTCGCAGTGAGAATCTCATCTGGAAGAGGAGCCGGGTCACGCATTTCCTCTTTTGATAAAGGACCGAGCACTCCCAGCCATTTGCGCTTCTTTCTGTTTTGCTTGCGGATCCAGTCTATGCCGACATGTCTGGCGATAGAATAAAGCCAGGTTTTTTCACTGCTTTTGCCTTCAAATGTTTCAAAGGAATGCAGCACTTTAATGTAAACCTCCTGGACCAGCTCCTCGGCTGTTTCACGATCTCGGACCATATAAAATAAATATTGGAAAAGGGAGTGATGATATTGTTCATATAGCCTTTCAAACTCATCATGCATGATGAACACTTCCTTAATGTAGACGTTCCCTGTCTTTTTTAGTTACACCGGTAATTTTATTGATGGAAAGTGAAAAAAGAAATTACATTTCCAACCATTTTCTGTTTATGTATATTCAAAGTTTAATTCTTCTGCTGATGCCCCGTAGGATATTAGCAATATACTTCGCACTATTATAGCATTTCCACGTTTTTTTCCGAAAAGCCCCCCGCTGCTTTCACGTTCTGATTTAACATTAGTAAAGTCCTGTTTATGTTCATTTGGAGGATTTGAACCTTTCTTTATTTTGAAACATGGTATAATTATGTAACAACATTGTATTAATTGTAAACTAAATTTAATATTTGACCGGGGGGATTCTATGAAAAGATTTTCATTTTTAGCAGTTGCTGCCACAGCCATCATTACTCTCAGCGCCTGCGGCACCGAAAATAGCGAAAACAAGGAAAACAGCGAAAAAGCAAATGAAACAGCCTCTGTTGAAGCCAACGGAGAAGAGGAAAGTGTAAGCGAAGAAAATGAAGAGCAGGGAGATAAAAATGCGGCTTCCGAAGAAGAGGAATCTGAAGAAAATGACACTTCTAGTGAAGACAGTGCCGGTACAGAAGAAACTAGCGCTGAAAATGAAGAAGAGAGCGCAGACTCTTCAGACACCGCCGCCGAAGATGATGCAGCAGAAGAAAGTGCTTCTGAGGACACCACCAACAGCGCTGAAGAAGCAACCGCCGAAGAGTCTACTGATTCTGCTGACACTACAGATACAGAAGCTAACAGCACCTCAGCTTCCGAAGAAGAAGAGGCTGTAACAGAAGAAGTGACCGTTTACTACCTCGACAGCGATTTGATAAATACAATTTCTGAAACCCGCAGCCTCGAAGCAGCGTCTGAAAACGACCTGCCGTTTGAAGCTGTGCAGGCATGGCTCGACGGCCCTGAAACAGAAGATGCCGTCAGCCCGCTTCCAGTAGAAACCGAAGTACAGTTCGTCGAATTTAAAGACAACACTGCCTATGTTTCCTTTGAACCTTCCGTCCTTGATGCTACTACAGTGGGAAGCACTCTCGAGCTCGCATTTCTGGAACAGCTGGCAGTGTTAATGGACCAGTTTGGATACGGCCAGACTCAGATTCTTATTGACGGCGAAGTTGTCACGGACTTTTACGGACACCGGGAAATCGACCAGCCTGTCGAAGCGACGGATCCTTCGGAGCTTTATGGCAGTAACTAACGCCAGGTATATAAAAAAGCGCCCGCACACGCGGACGCTTTTTTGCTTTCTATTAGTTGCCCAATTTCTCTGCCACTTTTGCAACGCGGGCGCCTAAACGGCCGCCCATTGTCAATTCACCTTCGCTTGGCATCCGGGTACCATCGGGTCCAGCAAGCGTAGAAGCGCCGTATGGCGTTCCGCCGACAAAGTCACGTTCAGTCATTTCCGGGTTTTCGCCATAAGGAAGACCGACAAAAATGAATCCGAAATGGAGAAGCGGCACGATCGATGTAATAATTGTCGTTTCCTGACCGCCGTGGACTGTATTTGTACTCGTAAAGATCCCTGCTACCTTGCCTTCAAGTGAGCCGTTTGCCCACAGACCACCAGCAGCATCCATAAACTGCTTCACCTGAGCCGGCATATTGCCAAAGCGTGTTGGGATGCCCCAAACGACGCCGTCAGCCCATACGAGATCGTCTGTTGTAGCTTCAGGAATATCTGCCTGTTTATTCTGCGCCTCTACATACGCTTCCTGCGTAGACATACCTTCCTTAGCCATCTGTGATTCAGGAATTCTTACGACCCGCACTTCAGCCCCTGTTTCTTCTGCGCCTTTCGCTACTGCCTTTGCCATTTCGTGTATATGTCCATAAGAACTATAAAACGGTACCAATACTTTACTCATTGAAAAACACTCCTATTACTTATATTTATAAAGTTACTTACTTTTCGAAAGTACATGAAAACATTTGTACTGTCAACTCACCCTTCAAGCTATACCCCAGCCCCTCCTCTACGAAACAATAATTTTGTGGTACTATGTTCATAAAGAGGTGAACTATTATGCAGAAGACTTCCATCTGCCCAAAATATGAATTTGCAGCGGAGCTGCTCGGCAAAAAATGGACGGGCCTGTTAATCCTTGTGCTTCTTCAGGGACCGCTCCGCTTCAAAGATATAAAAAGAGAGATTCCGGATATGAGCGACCGGCTGATTACAGAACGGCTAAAAGAGCTTGAAGACAAAGGGATTGTCGAACGCAGCGTATTTCCGGAAAAGCCCGTACGCGTCCAATACCAGTTGACGAGTAAGGGCAGAGATCTCGAACCGGTCATTAATGCGATCCAGGACTGGGCTGAGGTCTGGGTTCAATAAAAAGCAGGTACTTTTCATGCAGGAAAAGCCTGCTTTTTTCATGATTTAAACACAAAAAAAGCGCCTGCCTTCGAGCAGCCGCTTTTCCCTGATTCTTTATTTTTCCAAAAACATCTGCGTCCAGTATTGACCGTATTCTCCGCCTTCTTCATAGCCGATCGCAATATGCGTGAAGTCCGGATTGAGGATGTTATCACGGTGCCCCGGGGAATCCATCCATGCATCAACAACGTCCTGCGGCGTATCCTGTCCGGCTGCAATGTTTTCACCGGCGCCCTCATAGCTCACGCCGAATTCCTGCATCATTTCAAAAGGACTGCCGTATGTCGGACTTTCATGGGCGAAATAATCATTATCAATCATGTCCTGGGACTTAGCATCTGCTACGCTCTGCAGGGAACTGTCCGCTTCCACCGGTGCAAGTCCATTTTCTGCCCGAACTTCATTCGTCAGACGAACAACTTCCTGTTCAAACTCAGACTCGCTTTGTGTGGTCACAGCTTCCGAAGATTCCGATGAACTGCTGTCTGAAGAAGAGTTGCTTTCGCTTTCCGGAATAGCGATGCTTTGGCCTACGGTAATCGCGTCAGGGTCCTGAATACTGCTATTTTCCTCTATAAGCGCATCCACACTTACGCCGTGATCTTCAGCAATCGTGTATAATGTATCTCCTGACTCTACGGTGTATGTATCCTGCCCTAGAGCGGTCAAAGGGAAAATAAGTGTTGCTGACAGAGCACCGACAACGGCTGTTCTTTTGAATCTCATGTCCTTCACCTCTTATAAAAGATAGATAGCTAAATTATATAAATGATAACGTTATATTAAAATTTTACCATTAATTTCTTGAAAATAAACATTTCAAAGGAATTTTACAAATTTTTGCGGCTATTGTCCTATATTTTACATTAATTAAATCTAAAACTTTTCTTATCAAAGTAATTACTGCATTACTCTACCCTCCTTATTGTTGCCGAAAACTAAGATTATCTATTAAGATAGGAAGAGTGCTTACGAACGCGGGCAGATTATCAGCAAATTTAAACGAAGGATGGATATAACGAATGGCTACATGGAAAAACGAAATCGAATCCCGAAAGACGTTTGCCATTATTTCGCACCCGGATGCCGGGAAAACAACCTTGACGGAAAAGCTGCTTTACTTTGGAGGCGCTATCCGTGAAGCCGGGAGCGTTAAAGGAAAGAAAAACCAGCGTCATGCTACAAGTGACTGGATGGAAATTGAGAAGCAGCGCGGGATCTCTGTCACAAGTTCTGTAATGGAGTTCAATTATCAAGGCCACCGCATTAATATTCTTGACACTCCCGGTCACGAAGACTTCAGTGAAGATACGTATCGTACGCTGACCGCAGCCGATTCAGCAACCATGCTTATTGATGCGGCCAAAGGAGTCGAGGCGCAGACCAAAAAACTGTTTAAAGTCTGCAGCATGAGAGGCATTCCTATCTTCACTTTTATTAACAAACTGGACCGCCAGGGCCGGGACCCGTTCGAGCTGATGGAAGAAATGGAAGATATTTTAGGTATCCGTTCATACCCGGTCAACTGGCCGATTGGTATGGGCCAGGACTTTCACGGCATTTACGACCGACATGCCAAAAAAGTAGAATGGTTTAACCCCGATTCTCCGTCCCAGACAGAAGTCGTTTACGTAAACGGCACCGACGATCCTAAGCTGAAGGAACGTATTGATCCGCAGCTCCTCGCTTCCTTTCAGGAGGAAATTGAACTTCTCGATGTCGCCGGGGATGCATATGATGAAGAACGCATCAAAAGCGGCGATCTCACTCCAGTCTTTTTCGGGAGCGCGGTTTCGAACTTCGGGGTGCAGAATTTCCTGGAGTATTTTATGGAATGGTCGCCGGCGCCTGTCGGAAGGGAAAGCGATCAGGGCTTTGTTTCCCCGCTCAGTGACAATTTCTCCGGATTTATTTTCAAGATTCAGGCGAACATGAATCCAAAACACCGGGACCGGATCGCCTTTATGAGAATTACTTCAGGCAAATATTCTCCGGGGATGCAGGTCAATCATGTGCGTATCGGCAAAAACATGAAGCTTCACCAGCCAACGCAGTTTCTTGCCAAGGACCGCAGTATTGTCCAGGAGGCATACGCCGGCGATATTATCGGCCTGTACGATCCGGGAACCTTCCGAATTGGCGACACACTTGCAGAATCAGGCACATTTTCTTTTGAAGAAATGCCACACTTTTCTCCTGAACACTTCGCTGCCATTTCTGTTAAAGATGCGATGAAGCATAAATCATTTGAAAAAGGACTGCAGCAATTAACCGAAGAAGGGGCTATACAGTTATTTAAAACTTATCAGCGGGTGCCGGAGCAGCAGATCGTCGGCGTTGTCGGCGTGCTTCAGTTCGAAGTACTTGAGCACCGGCTGAATAATGAATATAACGCTCATATTAAAATGGAAAATCTTCCATTATCAGTGGCCAGATGGGTCGACGGCCCAGCGGAAGCAATGAATACCTTCGCCAGAAAACAAAAGAATTTGGCTCTCGACCGGAACGGTCGGCTAGTGGCTCTCTTTGAAAATGAGTTCCAGTTAAACATGGCCAAAGACAAATATCCTGATATTTCCTTCCACGAAAACTCTTATTTCGTTTCCAGCCAGACGACGTAAAAAGATAGCAAAAACGGACTGCCTTCTCATCAACAGGCAGTCCGTTTTTTTACGTTATATGAAGGATTTTTATTGCTTCTTACGCTTTTCTTCCTGTCCAGCTCCAGAAGCCAGTGGCGGCAGGTCTCTTCAGCTCTTCTTTCCAAGTGAAAGAGCCACTTGGTAAAAGAGCTTCCAGATCCCGCGCCACTCCCCCGGCTTCTTACGCTTTTCTTGATGGCTGTAGTTCTTTGATGAATTTTTTGTCGATCCGGTGCTTGATTTTAAACGGCGCTTTGCCTGCACGGGTTTTGTCACCGTATATCATCAGCCCCTGCTTGCCTCCAAGATTCAGGATCGCCATATAATTTTTTTGCGGCGAATACTTGGTCAGCTTTTTGCCTTTCAGGGAACGCTTAATGTTTTCAAGAAGCACAGGAGCTTCTTTGACAGCTGATATCCCGTTTTTTGGAATGTCTTCATGTCCCGCGATGGTAACGCAGTCGCCTACTCCGAATATTTGCGGATACGCTACTGACTGCAGGTGTTCATTTACGAGCAGATAACCTTCGCTGTCGACCGGCAGCCGGGAGGCTTCAAACCAGGCCGGTGCTTTCGGTCCGGTCATCCACAGTAAATCTTCATACGGGAAGGAGAGCGAATCAGTTTCCACCGTCCGGTCTGTCACCCGGTGCACCTGTTCGTTTTCGAAGTATTCAATCCCTCTTTTATTAAGAAGGTCGTACACCTTCTGACGCGTTTCCTCTGTGTCTTCCGGAAGCAGTTTGCTCCCGGAAATAATTTTCACTGGCGCCAGAAACTTGTTTTTACTTCTCCATGCCTGCGCTGTAAAAGCCATCTCAATTCCGGCATAACCACCGCCGACAACAACCGGATGATGGCTTGTCCGGACACTTTCCACCGCTTCAGAGAAGTTTTCGTTAGCTTTTAAGACCTCCGCGTGCTTTTGCACATGTGGAATTTCAAGTCCTTTCGGCTGGGCACCAATATCTACGGATAAATAGTCAAAATGCATAACTTTACCTGCGTTGGTGAGAACAATATTCTGCTCCGGATCGATGGAAGTAACCTTGGCCGAAACAAACGTGCCGCCGTTTTCGTTACAGAATGACCGAAGCGGAACACGGATATCTTCGATAGCGTAGCGCCCTTCCATGTAGCCTGAATACATACCTGAATAATACTGGTACTGTCCCGGGGAAATAAGAATCCATTCTACGTTTTTTTTCTTTTTCTTCCATTCCTTTATTACGGAAAGATTGGTGTGGCCTGCTCCGACGAATATCACTCGTTTAGTCACTATATTTCCTCCTTGTCTCTTCAATTACCGAAACCATGCTACATACTTTTTAAGTACCTTGTTGAAAGGGCTGTTAAACAAAGCCTCCCGCCAGTATTCATCCGCTGCTTTTTTCACAATGTCCCCGTGAGCCGGATACGGATACACGACACTTGAAAATGAGCGCAGCTTCTTTTTCCACGTTTTTGCTGCAGTGACCTGCTGCATCCAGTCAGCCGCATGGCGTCCGACAGCATGAGCCCCGATAATGTTTCCTTTTTGGTCGGTGATAATTTTCACTAAAGGCACCGGGTCCCCTTCAGCTAGAAAACGGTCCACCTGTTTTCCTTCGATGCGGTAAATACGGGCATCTACGCCTTTGAGTTGTTTAGCTTCTTCCTCAGTGACGCCCAGATGAAAAATTTCCGGCTCAGTATAATACGCCCATGGAAGCGAATTATAATTAATTTTCCGGCGCAGCCCGAAAACAGCGTTGGAGACCACCGTCTGACCTTCCATACCGGCCGCATGTGTAAACATATATCCGCCGCTTGCGTCGCCAACGGCGAAGATATGCGGCACAGACGTCTGCATTGTATTCGAAACGTCGATGCTCCTATCTTTCTTTACCCTCACACCTGCTTTTTCTAATCCTATGTTATTTGTGTTCGGTACACGTCCTGCCGCAAGCAAAAGCGCGTCCGCTTCGATTTTCTGTTCAGTTTCCCCTTCTATGACAGCATAAACGCGTCCATTTTCTTGTTCGAGTCTTACCACCCGGCTGTTGGGAATAAAATGGATTTCCTTTTCTAATTCTTTCTGCGCCCGTGCTGCAATTTCCTTTTCCTCTTTTGAGAAAATGCGATCGCCCGAATCTACCGCCGTCACAGAAGAGCCGATTCGTGCAAGCGTTTGGGCAAGCTCCATACCTACCGGGCCGCTTCCGACGCACACCAGTTTTTCCGGCAGCTTCTCAGCCTCGAAAATCGTTTCATTCGTATAGTAAGGCAGAAGCTCCAGATTTTCAATTGGAGGAACATTCGGACTCGAGCCGGTGGCAATGACAATTCTTTTTCCTCCAATGACACTTCCATCTTCAAGATATAAATGATGGGAATCCATGAATTCACCGCGCCGCATGTACACATCGATACCGAGTGCTTCGAACTCGCTTACGTCATCAAGCTCCTGCACATCAGCTACAGCGTCCCGTACTCTTTTTTTCACCTGTTCAAAATTGGCATTTCCATCCAGATGCAGACCGAATTCTTTCGCTGCCCTTCGTGCGTTCTGGATTTCTCGTCCGACAGTCACAAATGCTTTCGAAGGTATGCAGCCGGCGTGCAGGCATTCGCCTCCAAGATTTTCCCGGTCATCGACCAGAGCGGTCTTCATGCCAAACTGCGCTGCTCCTGACGCGACGGTCAGTCCGCCGGACCCACCCCCAAGTACTATTAAATCGTAATCAATCTGCGGCATTCTCATCCTGCTCCTTTAATAATCGTTTTGCTTCCAGCAGCCTCTGCAGGCCGGTAAATGTTTCGACAAATAAAAATAAAGCAGTGGAATACAGTAAAAAAGCCGGGAAAAGCATCATCAGGGAAAACAAAATAAATCCTTCGGTCCGCTCAGCGAGCCCCGCCTGATAGTAAAACGATTTGACCCCGCTTCGTTCCGACATATTTCCAACTGTTAAAAATACGGTAATCGAAAACAATATGGAGACACTTAACAGAAGAAGCAGCCACATTAAATCCGGATACCGGAAGGCAAGTCCGAGCAGAACGCTCGCTTCCACAAGACGATCAAACGTAATGTCAAGCACCGTCCCAAACGCAGAAGGTCTGGTTTTCCTCGCCATTGCCCCGTCTACGGTGTCTAAAAAACCTGATATCCAGAGACAGATAAAGGCTGCCCATGCAGCGTCAAAATAAATGAACGGCCCTGTAAGCACGCCGATTCCAAATGCTAGAACCGTTACCTGGTTGGCGGTCCAACGCCGGTTCAGAAACCAATCGGCTGTTTTGTCTATGACCGGGTCTGCCCATTTCCGGGCGTGTGTATCAATCATTGCAGTTCCCCATTTATGTTATTTATATTATTTTCATACCCTTTTTTCCGTAAAATGACAACCACGATCAAAAGAGCAGCAAAAACACTGACAGCGCTCAATATATATATCCATTCCCCGGTAACAGCTCTGAACCTAAAAAATGCAGCCGGATGCAACCGGCAAGCGACATGAACGAGGCTGAAAATAAACTAAGCGGCTGGAACCTACAAGCGGCTATTCACCGCTTTCCTCCTTTTCAAGCCGGGGCTATAAATGCTCTTCCGCGAAATGGTTCATTCACAGCAAGGGTAACGGACTGGACGCCCCCGATTTCATAAAATGTCTGAATCCACAGACCGTACTGTTTTTTCACAGGTCCTGCTTCAGCTGCGAAATAACCCTGTCCTGCCTCCTTTGTGACCCGCAAAGCTTCGGCCGGGACAAAGCCTTTTTCCGGAAACCACCATCCATCTGCGAGCAGAGAAGCAGTCTCTTGTCGCTCCGGTGCCCGCATCAGCTTTTCTCTATTACCTGTTTCTATAACTTCTCCGCCGGCCATCACACTGACACTCTCACCCATATCGAAGGCCTCCTCGCGGTCATGCGTAACAAACATTGATGTGATGTTTTCCTGCTCAAGTATTCCTTTCACCCAGCGGCGCATCGTTTTACGTAAAGAACTGTCCAGGCTCGAAAATGGCTCGTCAAGCAGTAATACTTTCGGTGCTGCAGCTATCGCCCGTGCAAGAGCTACACGCTGCTGCTGGCCTCCGGAGCATTGATACGGATACCGTGCTTCAAGCTCCTCTATCTCCATTTTTTCTAGCAGCTTCCTGCCAGTTTTCTTGCGTTCTTTTCTAGGTATTCGTTTCACCTTCAAACCGTATGTAACGTTTTGCAGAATCGTTAAATGCGGAAAAAGCAGCGGCTGCTGAAACATTAAAACGACGGGACGCTTCTCCGCCGGACTTTCATTTACACTTGCCCCGTCAATCATCACCGTACCAGTTGAAAACATATCAATACCCGCAATACAGCGTAAAAGCGTCGATTTTCCCGTTCCAGATTTACCGACCAGGCTTCTGTTTTCCCCCTCTTTAAGCTCGAGGTTTATGTTCCGGAGCACCTGATTTTCCTGATAGACCTTGCTTCCGTTCTGAACTGACAAATATGACATATTCCCCTACCCCTACCATGATTTTAAAATTTTCGTACTTATTCTGAGTACTCCGTCAGCAGCAAGCGCAGCAGCCGCTGGAAGTGCGGCTGTCATTAATGAAAAGGCGCTGACGGCTGACGGCGCCGCACTGTTTGTATACGGATAATACAATACCGCCATAGTCGTAACCGTTCCTCCTCCTATAATAACAGTTAGGGCAAACTGGCTGACAGAAATTACAACGGCAAAAAAGACAGCTGTACGCACAGAAGCAGTCATCTGGGGGAGCTCAACCAGCAAAAACCTGGCGGCTGCCCCGCCGCCGAGGCTTCGTGATTGTTCATACTGATTTCTTCCTATCCGCTCGTAGCCGGCACGAATGATACGAATCGTGTATGGGAGTGTAGGAAGCAGATGAAAAAAAGCGACCCCGTACCATGTATTTGCTGTACCGCTTTGCAGAGCAAAAATGTGCAGCCCGACAGCAAGGGCGGTAATCGGAAGAAGCACGGGGACTAAAAGCATGGCATCTATCAGTTCTTTTCCCCTGAATTCCCGGACAACAAGCGCTTTGGCTGCCGGAATGCCAATCAAGAGGTTCAGAGCTGCCACACAAAGAGCAATAAGAATCGTCCGCCCCCAGGCCTCTGCAAGCAGCGGGTCGCTAAACGGCACTCCCCAGCCATCTAGCGTCCATGCCAGCGGCCAAATCTCCCCAAACGGCCATTCCGAAGCGAAGCTCTGCACCACGAGTGCAAGCAAAGGAACTGCAAAGCAAAGCGCAAAAGCGGCTGCCGCTGCTTTTCTTTTCATACTACTCCCCCCTCCATATTCGTATACGCAACCGGCGAGTATACCACATCATAAGTGCGCTGAGGGTAATGAACACCACGCCGATCAACGCCGATACCGCGTAGGCATAAGGACGCTCCTCCCAGCTTCCGCCGCTGTACCATTCAAAGATAGTAACACCAATCATTTCCGGGCGCGTCGCCCCCACCAGCCCCGGAACTTCAAAGGCACCGAATACAAACGCAAACAGTATTACTCCCGTTTCCAGGGTGACTGCTTTTAAATAAGGCCATTCCGCGTCTTTAAATTTACGGAAGGGCCCGCCGCCAAGCGTTGCCACTGCATGCTTTACCGAATTGTTCATCTCAAGGTAGACCGGTGCTGTCATCAGCACTACGAAAGGAACTTCTTTCCATACGTAGGATAAAATAATGCCGATGCCGCCAGTATCATTTGTTAGGATAGGGAATTCTGTTCTATTGTCGATCCAGCCCAGCTGCTGTGTCAGAGAGGCCGCCCACCCGCTTTGTGAAAAAAACCAGATGACAAGATACGCCCCTACAAAATGGGGCACAGCCATTGGGACCCAGAACAGCGCACCGGCACCGGCGCTTCCCTTTTTCCCAAACAACAATTTAGAGGCGAGTACTCCAATTCCTAAAGAAAGCACGGTGGAAACGGCTGTCACTCCGAAACTGAAGCTGAGGCTTTCCCAAAAAGCAGGCAGCGAAGCTATCTCATTAAGGATAACTAATGGACTCCCTTCTGTGCCCAGCCGTGTCCATAATACTGCGACCGCGTAAAATGAAAGCCCTGCCGTTACAATAAGGGCCGGCAAAATCATTACTATCATGCTTTTACCTTTGAACAATTTCATTTTCCCACCGGTCTTCGGTCCACTCCACATAGCCTGCGTCCATTTCCGGCTGATAAGCATCATTCAGCACTTCCGTATCCAGCACGGAGTCTCCGCGGTCCTGTTCAATAAACTTCTGGCGCATTTCCTCTGAGAGCGTATCAAGATCAAGCACAGTGCTGTCCCCCCACATTGACGGTGCCTGTTTCTGCAGCTGGGCTTCCGGGGACACCAGGTAATTGATCGCAGCCATCGCTCCCGGTACATTAGTGCTGTTAAAAGGAATGGACAGATAATGGGTGTTTCCTATCGAATTGTTGTCAAATACAAATGTATCTGTTGTTTCCGGAAACGTGCCGTCCTGGATCAGGCTTTCTGCTCTCGCTTCATTGTAGCCCATGGTCATAGACACTTCGCCGTCCCGGTACAGCCGGTCAAGCTGACTGAGCGACGATGGATACGTCTCTCCGCTTCTCCATAAATCCGGCTCCATTTCCCGCAGAGTCTCCCACATACTGTCGCTTTGCTCATCAATCCATTCTTCATCATAGCCCTGTTCAATAACCTGTTCGGCTTCGACATTGTTATAAATAAAATGACGCAAAAACGCGTTACCGGTAAAATCAGTCGCTTCCGGATACGTAAACTCTCCTGGGTTCTCCTCCACCCACGCGGCCAGCTCTTCAATACTGTCCGGAGGCGTCTCAACCTTTTCAGTATCATACATAAAAGTAAACTGTACGGACCCCCACGGCACTTCCATCCCTTCAACCGGCGTCCCGAAATCATACGCGTTTGTATCGGCCTCCATATCAATATGATTTTCAACGTTCGGGAGTGCGTCTGCGAAGGAGCCGTATAAAAGCTCGTTTTCCTTTGCGTTACGGAAATTCTCCCCGTTCAGCCAGATGATATCCATCGTCCCTTCTTCCGTTCCCGCTTCTTTTTCAGAATAAAGATTTTGCAGCGCATCTTCAGTTTCAATCGGATTCCGGTTCAGCGTAATGTCATACTGCTCCTCCAGGCGCGGAGCCACCCATTCATCTATGTATTCGTTGGTCCCCTCGTCCCCGCCCCACATATGTAATTCCACGGTCGTTCCCGCGGCTTCTTCCTCAATATCCTCCCATTCCTCTTCCTCCCAGGACGTCCCACCTTCCCCTGAATCTCCGGAGCATCCTGCAGCGATAAGCATCGTTCCCGCGGCTGCGATTATTTTCCAATTCATCTGCTTTAATTTCTCCCTTCATTTGCGCTTATTCCATGCTTTTTCTTTTCCCTTTTATCAGTATCTCATACATACCATGTTTGGAGCCTGCACACAAAAAGACTGCCCTCTGCAGGACAGCCTTTTTAAAAATAAATGCTACGCTTCTTCGCGACGTCGTTTCGTTACAGCGATTTCTGCCAGAATGAGCGCCATGCTGCCAGCAGCAATCCCCCATGGGCTCACCTTCTGCTCTGAGCCGCCAAGGCCGGTCTGAGGCATTTCTTCCGGTATTGCTTCGTCAGAAGAGCTTTCTTCAAAATTCTCCGGATACTGAGCGACAATCGCGCCGGAAAGACCTTCACTCACGCCGAACATATGACCGTAAGCTTCGCGTGTATCTCTTCATACGCACTGTCGTACTCTCCCATTGTATAGCTGTCAAAAGCTCCGATTAACTGATCCACGTGCATTTCAAGACCTTCAGAAAGTCCTTCTGCCTCCAGTTCACCCTCGGCAGCCCCTGCCAGGAATTCAGAGAACTCTGTCTAATAGTTGCCGAGGTTGTCGAGTGCTTCCTGCTTTGCTTCCTCGTCCTCCGCTCCTGTTGCTTCCACATAATCAACAAAGTAGCCGATGTGTTCGCTCCACATTTCTTCAAACTGCTCTCCCGCTTCTTCTCCGTAAACGGAGATGATAGTGCTTGTGAGCTCCTGTGTATTTGCTTCTAATGCGGCGGCGGGTTCTTCAAAATCATCTGCTCCGTACGCCCCTTTCTACATCGTCGTTACTGCCAGATAGGCGTGCTCTAAAAAATAGTGGTCCAGCTGGGCCCGCAGGTCTCCGGTCGGGGTGGCTACAGAAGCCATCATTTCCTCTGACATTTCCATATCGTCGTGGCTATCGTGGCTGTCGGCTGAAGCGATGCCCGGTGCTGCCGGGATAATAACGGCGGCAGATAAGGGCAGAGCTATGGCGGTGCGTTTCCAGTTGATGTACATGGATGAATCGCCCACTGTATTTGGTTTCAGTCAGCTAACGAAATAAATACACGGCTGAATCGTATTTCGTGAATATTCCGTGACTTTTCACTTAATACAATCTCCCAAGCCCCCCTGTATGAAAGCAATTTCTTATACAAAAAAGGACCGGAAATTTCTTCCGGCCCTTTCGTATCTTTAGGAAAACGGAGCTTCGAGCACCACTTCACCCTCAGGTGCTTCGTTGTCCGGCTCTGGTTCTCTCGTAATCGCTACGGCGTTCCAATCTTCGTTCACTGCATCCGATGGGAAGACAAGCGAACCGCTTCCGTCTTCATTGGTGGTAAATGATCCGGCCGGCACCATCTGGTTGCCGTCACCAACCATCCACACCTGATAGACTTCACTATTACTAAGATTTTCGAGCCCTTCTACATGCACAGCCATTTCTCCCTGCTGCTCGGTATTAAGAAGCGTCACCCTTCCGCTTCCCTGGGAGTTTTCTGTAGCGGCAAACTCCTGAGAAGCAATCACTTCGCCTGTTTCCTGGGAAGAATCTTCAAGCTCTGAAAGAGCCGTTTGCATTTCTCCGAGGTCTCCGGCGAGTTCTTCGCGTTCTTCTGCTGCCTGCTGCCACTGCGTGCCAAAGTAAACGTTAGTACCGATGGAAGCAAGCAGAACAGCGGCCAGTGCGCCTGCCACAGTGCTCCATTTTCTTTTTGGCTTTGCCGCCGTGATTTTCTCTTCCGGCTCTCTTCCAACGACATGCTCCATGACACGGTTTTTCATGCCTGCCGGCGGGTCGTGCGGTTCAATGTGCCGGGGGAGCTCTCCCATAATCGCCTGCATTTCCTCAAGCTCCTGCCTCGTCTCCTCATCCGTTTCGAGCCAGGCTTCAAACTCCCGCTCTTCTTCTGTGGTCAAAAGACCATTTATATAATCAAACAACCAGTCTTGTTTATTACTCGCCATAATCAACCCTCCGTTCCCTGGAGAGGTGTTCTTTCAATTTCTTTAGGGCGAGCCTGATGCGACCCTTTACAGTACCGAGCGGTATATCGCAGGACTCTGCAATCTTACGCTGGGACCACCCCTGAAAATAAAACAGGCGGACAATTTTTTGTTGTTCCTCTGAAAGAAGTGCGATTGCCTGTTCGAGCTCTTCGTTGCTTTCTTTCAGCTCCACCTGCTCTTCCACCCCTGTCGTTTCCTCTTTTGAATCCCTCGGATCCCATTCCACTTCCGGCTTTCTTCTCCGGATGGCATCAATCGAGGCGTTACGTGTAATCGTAAGCAGCCAGGACGAAAGCGACCCTTTATCTTTCTGGTAGACGGCGCTTCCCTTCCCCTGCCATATTTTCATAAAAACATCCTGCATGATCTCTTCGGCTATTTGCTGATCCTTGGTCATTCGGTAGGCGAATGAATAAAGCAGCCGTTCGTAACGATCATACAGAAGCTCGAGCGCTTCTCTGTCGCGCTCGCGTATGCGCTCATACAAATCGTTATCCGATAACTTCGACATAGGTCTTCTCCTTTTTTCAAAATGCGTGGGAAAAGAGGTATGTACTCAGCTTACGCAACGCACCCCGGTATTGGATCTCTTTTCCTCGAAAAAATTTGTGTAATTCTATGGTGTATACATCTCCTTTATCTATCGTAAGCGTTTTTATCGCTTCTGCCAATAAAAAATCCCGCCTGAGAGGCGGGGGTTACACCATGTAGGTAAATACATAATGAAGGAAAAAGAGAAACGAAATAGCGTACATTACCGGCGAAACGGCCCGCGGGCTTCCAAGTGCCATCTTCAGCAGCGGATAGGCTATAAAACCAAAGGCAATGCCGTCGGCAATAGAATACGTGAGCGGAATGATTCCGATGACCAGATAGGCCGGGAACCATTCGGAGGCATCATCAAAGGAAATATGGCGGATTTCCTGCACCATCATCCCGCCAACAATAATCAGAACAGGAGCAATCGCACTTTCAGGAATAAATCCTAAGAGCGGCGTGAACAGAAGCGCCACCAAAAACAGCAGGCCGGTTACGACCGCCGTCAGTCCTGTTTTTCCTCCCTCTGCCACTCCCGCAGCACTTTCTGCAGCTGGAATTGTCGGCGACGTGCCGAGAAAGCCGCTGCCAAACGCCGTGATCGCTGCCGCCTGATAGGAACGGCCAAATTTTTCTTTACGCTCCAACAGTCCATGTAATAGTCCCATACTTTCAAACACGATGATCATAGTCAGAGAAAATACTGCTGTCCAAAACGGAATAGACGCCCATGCGGAAAAGTCAGCTGAAGTAAATACCGAGGCATAGGCACCGGTAGTTTCCGCCGCTTCTCCTGTGCTGCCGCTGCTGATGCCAAACAGCCCTGCGGCAATAGAAATAACCGCAATGCCAATCAGAAAAGCACCCTTCACTTTGCGGACGACAAGCATCAGCATGATTACAAGGCCAAAAAGCGTCAGCATCGCAGCCGGCTCTGCCAGATTGCCAAGAGCCACAAAGGTTTCCGCGTCTCCCTGCACGAGTCCGCCCTTTTGCAGGCCGATAAAGGTTAAAAATACTCCGATACCGACTGTAATGCCCTGCTTGAGCGACAGCGGCACCGCTTTTGCCAGCTTTCCTGCAAGCGGCGTTAACGCCGTTATTAAAAACAGCACGCCTGAAAGAAGGACAATCGCAAGTCCCTGCTGCCATGTCCAGCCCATTCCAATCACAAGTGTATACGCGAAAAAGGCGTTTACACCCATGCCCGGGGTCAAAATGATTGGGGCATTACCCCACAGCCCAATGAGAAGACATCCGAAGGCTGTCACGAGCGCCGTAGCGAGAAGGGCAAATTCGTATGGCATTCCTGTATCAGATAAAATAGCCGGATTGACGATTAATATATAAGCAATGGTAAAGAAGGACGTTAAACCTGCTGTCCATTCTTTTTTTACCGTCGTCTGATGGTCCTCCAGCTGAAACAATTTTTTTAGCATCATTCATTCTCCTTTATCTTCCCGTATATGATTTTTAACCATAAAAAAGTGCCTCCGCGTGAAGGATCACGCAGAGACACGTAGTCGGGAAAATTGGCTCCCGGTAGAAACATCGAACCCAGTTCGTTCGATTATACGAGTCATCTTTTGTTTGTCAGTTTTTCTTCCAATTATGGAGTATAGCTTCTTCAGACCATTTCGTCAACTATTATTAACTTCCATTTCTCAATTCGTGTTATTCTAAATGTATAATTCGGACGCCACAGGCGTTACATAAGAGGTGACAGGAATGAACGTAGTAGCAATTGATATGGACGGCACTCTTCTCCATTCAAAAAAATATATATCTGCACAAAATGCCAAAGCATTAAACCGGATGCGGGCGGAAGGACATAAGCTTGTCATTGCAACCGGCAGGGGGATTGAAGACGTAGAGCATCTGCTCGAGGATGCCGGTCTGGAAGCTGATGGCATTGTGTCCTTAAATGGAGCCATCGTAAACCGCGGCCCCTCCATCGTATATGAAAACGTAATGGAAAAGGAAACAGCGCTCCGCGTCGTACAGTCACTTGAAGACTTTGGTGTTTATTTTCATGTTTACACGAACAAAGGCATGTTTTACATGCCGAAGGGCTGGCAATATTTTATGGAGGATGCCCATGAGTTCGCAAAAGAAGAGAACGATTATGACAAACGCATGGCAGAATTCAAGCGTAAGGAGGAATATAATACGGGGCGCTTCCATATGCATCAGCTCCGCTCACTCGAAGATATTGAGGGGAAAGACGTGCATATTTACAAATTTCTGATGCTTTCCCCGCTCGAGGATAAGCTTGCTGCTGTCCGAAGCGCGTGGAAAATCCGCCAGGACGTTTCCATTACGTCCTCAGGCCGGGAGAATCTGGAATTTATGCACCCAAATACTGAAAAAGGGGCCGGCCTCCATCACCTGCGCATCCAGGCGGGCTGGGAGGATGCAGTTACGTTTGCAATCGGTGACAACTTTAACGATGTATCCATGTTCCGCTACGCCGACACTGCTATCGCTATGGAAAATTCCGAACAGGATGTAAAACTGCTTGCCGATGAAGAGACGAGTCATAATGATGATCACGGAGTAGCTCAGGCTGTATATGACTACGTGCTTTCTTCCACGAAACGAAAAGCAGAGCCGCGCTAAAAATATTCAATAAAAAAACCGTCTGCTGCGGCTTTTGCCACAGCAGGCGGTTTTATTTTACGACAAGCACCGGACATTGTACACGCTTCACCACTTTGTGGCTGACGCTGCCAAGCACCATCGTCTGCAGCTGGTTAAGTCCCCGGCTCCCGATCACAAGGCAGTCATACGCTCCGCTATTCGCAAAGGAGACGATGGTCGGCCCTGGTTCACCGTGTTCAATATGAACCTCATAGGAAATACCTGCTTCTTTCAGGTCGTTTTCGAGATCTTCAAGCTGCTCCCGGCGCTTCATCTGAATAATTTCTTTGTTTCCGTAATGCAGCACGTCCGATTTGGACTGATCCTTATCAATAATATAAATGACATCCAAATGCCCGTCCGGCACATTTTTTAATAGCTTCACCGCATGCCCTGAAGCACGGCGGGCATGGTCGGACCCATCTGCTGCTAGTAACACTTTTTGGTACACAGACATTCCCCTCTCCATTAACAATTCTTTCTCCCGTACTTACTTCTTAATGTCCGGAAGACATTCCTTCAAGCTTGCGCATTAATTCCGAGCTTTCTTCGTTAATGCTTGTAAAGTGTACTTTAGTGCCTTCCTGTTTAAACTTCAGTCTGACTTTTTCAATCGCTTCGACCGCCGAGTCATCCCAGAGGTGGGTTCGTGATAAATCAATTTCCACTCTATCGAATTTCTCTTTGTAGTCAAAGCTTTTCACAAAGTCAGTTACTGAAGCGAAAAACAACGGCCCGTCCACATGATACACGCGTGTCGTTTCATCCTTAACCGTTTTACTCACGTGAACCTTTGAAATTTTAGCTGCAAAGAAAACAGCACTCAGAATTACACCGGCAACAACTCCGATCGCAAGGTTATGCGTATAAACGACTGTAGCCACCACAACGACCATAACTATGGAGTCCGTTTTAGGTGCCTTCGCAAGCATTGGAAGCGATCCCCAGTCGAATGTGCTGATCGATACCATGATCATGACACCCGCAAGTGCTGCCATTGGAATCTGAACGACAAGGCCCTGAAGAACCAGGATCAGAAACAGCAGGAATACACCAGCTACAAAAGCAGAAAGTCTACCGCTGCCGCCTGATTTTACGTTAATCACTGACTGGCCGATCATCGCACAGGAGGCCATGCCGCCGAAGAAGCCAGTAACGACGTTGGAAATCCCCTGTCCACGAGCTTCCTGGTTCTTGTTACTTTCTGAATCTGTCATATCGTCTACGATGGTCGCAGTCAGCAGCGATTCCAATAAGCCAACCACAGATAACGACAGGGCATACGGCAGAATGATCATCAGTGTTTCAAACGTCAGAGGTATATCCGGAAGCAGAAATACAGGGAATGAGCTCGGAAGCGTCCCCATGTCTCCCACTGTACTGGCATTAATACCTCCAAAGACGGCCACCATGCTCACGATAACGATAGCTACAAGCGTTGAAGGCACAGCCCCGGTAAGCTTTGGAAACAAGTAAATAATGACAAGGGTAACACCAGCCAGAACGAACGGCCAAAAACCATTCCCCCGGAAATGCTCTATTTGGGCAAGGAAAATTAGAATAGCGAGAGCATTCACGAATCCAACCATTACCGACCTTGGAATAAACTTCATCCAGCGGGCCAGTCCACTGAAACCAATCAAGAGCTGAATAATTCCAGTTAATATGGTCGTCGCAAGCAGATACTGCAGGCCATGATCAGCAACCAGCGTTACCATCAAAAGAGCCATAGCCCCCGTAGCTGCTGAGATCATCCCGGGTCTCCCGCCTACAATTGCAATCATTACCGCCATGCTGAAAGAAGCATAAAGCCCAACCTGTGGGTCTACGCCGGCAATAATTGAAAAGGCGATTGCCTCCGGTATTAAAGCGAGAGCGACGACAATACCTGCCAGCACGTCCCCTTTAATGTTTCCGAGCCACTCCATTTTCAGTTGTGAAAAATTCAAACTTTTTTCTCCTCTCTTTTTTATACTCTTTATCCTTATTGCATGCGGGCATTCCGGCCTGTTGCGCGCCTCACATGATTTCTTTTTTCAGGCTTTCATCTGTATGAAAACCAACGTCACGAACCATCAAAGTTTAGCATATCACATCAATTTTTCAATAGATCATATGAAAGTTTTTTATGTAAACGCTCTCTCATACCGGGCTTTTTTTCCATTGATTGAAAACCGAAAAACTCGGGAAAACCAATTAGCGAGATATCTATTAGGAGGAGTAAATATGTACGGTACTTTTGTTTTTGATGTAGACGGAACACTTATTAATACAGAGGACGCTATTATTAAATCCCTGAGACGCGCTGTGGAGGAAACTACGGGAGAAGTTATTGAGAACGAAAACCTGCGCCCGCTTCTCGGCATGCCGGAGAAGGACGTTTTAGACCGGCTGGGGCTGCAGGATGACGAACGCCGCACGGTACAGGAAAAATGGAGCATGTATCTTGAGGACAACCGGTTTTTGATTGATACGTTCCCCGGCATCCAGGAGCTGCTCGAAGGACTGAACATTCAGGGCTACCAGGTTGGAATCGTCACCTCCAAAACACGCGAGGCGTTTGACCACGAAATGAAACCCTTCGGACTGCAGCAGTTTGCTTCTTACATTATCAGCGCAGATGACACTACCCACCATAAGCCGTCTCCGGAACCGCTCCGGGCCTTTATGGAAACAAGTGGAGCAGAAGCCTCCAATACTATCTATATCGGTGACACCCAGCATGACAGTGAAAGTGCTGAAAAAGCAGGAACCGCTTTTGGTTTAGCCGGCTGGGGAGCGGTTCACCCGGAAAACACGTCGCCAACGCTCCGTTTTGAACGTCCCGAAGAAATTTTGGAATATGTTACAAACGCCCCCTCATCCTGATAAATATAGAAAGGGCTGCCCGGTCGACCGGGCAGCCCTGTTTTTATGCTTTTCTTTCCCATTCACTGTAAAACTCCTCCAGATAACTGACCATAAACCGCTGGCGTTTTGTAGCGATCGATAGTCCCGTGTCTGTATTCATCATGCCTTTCAGTCTCAGCAGTTTATCGAAGAAGTGCTGAATCGCGCTGTTTCGCTCGTTCCGGTACTCCGGACGCGGATCGTGAAGCGGCTGATGGATGTGTCCAGTATACGCAAATGTACGGGCAATTCCGATCGCCCCGAGGGCATCCAGGCGGTCTGCGTCCTGCACTACTTTTCCTTCAAGGGTCTCCGGTGCCCGTTCTTTATGGTGCCGGAAGGAAATCGAAGAAATAATCTGCATAATATGATGCTTCAATTCTTCATCGGCTTCATTTTGCTCAAGCCAGCGCGTGATTTTTTCTTCTCCGTCTTCTCCCTCTTCGAGAAGCTTTTCATCCCCTATGTCATGAAGCCAGGCTGCGAGAATGCATATATCAGGGTCGGCCCCTTCTTTTTCAGCGATGTCCCCTGCAAGCGCCGCTACCCGCTCAGTGTGCCAATAGTCATGTGCAGGATCTGTATGGGCAAAGAACGCCCATGCCTCCTGTTTCGCTTCATGAATCAGCTGCCTGATATCCATAAGAACCTCTCCTTCCGACTATCTCTTTCTTTATATTATACCTTTTGCAATCGTTATTGTATGTACTTTTATTCCCTTATTTCAGAAGTAATATGCTAAAATACGGGCATGGAAAACGTACGGAAGATAGTATTTCCAGCGTTGCAAGGAGGATGAGAATTGGCTTTATTTACCCCGGACGCTATACGCCAGATGACCGATGAAACTACATATTTAGAAGGCAAACGCCTGTATGATTTATATAAAATCGCCCATATGACAGAGGAAACCTTGATGCAGACCCGGCATGTGGAAGCAGTCGTAAAAGACACTCCTTTTCCGGAAGACGTTTTTATTGCCGTTGACGGGAGCCATACTATTCAGGAAATCTACTGTTCCTGCGACCGTTTTTATCATTCCTCGTCTGCACCCTGCCGCCACCTTGTTGCCTTGCTGCTCGAAGCTCCTGCTTTCACCAGTCCTCCAGCTGTATCCGGCTTTAGAACACCCGCGGCAGATAATACTGTGAAAAACCAGTTTTTAGAATACTTTTCGCCGTTCCAGTCACGGGTGGAGGATGTAGGCACGCAGATACATGCTGACTTTTTAATCTCTTTTCCTGTGGATAACCGGAAGCCCGACGTTTTATTTCCAGTCGTCCAGGTGAAGATTGGGGAAAATCAGCGATACGCTGTGAAAAACATTTATCAGTTTATTGAAGCAATGAAAAACGAAGCTCCCTTCCGTCTAACTCCTTCTTTAAAGTTTGATCCTGTGTCCCACTATTTTTCAGAAGAAAACCTTCATGTCCTTCAGCTGCTTGCTTCTGTGCTTCGGCATGAGGAATGGGGGTCCTCCTTTCAGGAGCAGTGGATAGCGAGAAGCGGAGCGAAAAAGGAAATCGCGGTACCACCTTATGCGGTCGAAAAGCTTTTCAGCCTGCTCGATCTCTGCCCGAATGCCTATATCACAGATACACACGGTGAAAGACCCTGGCACGTAACAGACAATTGGCCGTATTCTTTTTTTCTCAGTTATGAAAAGGAATCGGATACGCTGACTTTCTCCACTCCACAACAGGAAACGCCGTTTTTTATAAGCGACAGCAGATATTGTTTGTGGGACGGACAGCTGTACTGCCCGGATAAGGAACTGGCGCGAACCGCAGCTTTCGCCCAGCGAATGCTCATGCAGGCAGAAGGGCAGCGCCTCGTTTTTTCCCGCCAGGAGTTTCACGATACCTTTTTACACTGGGGTGCTCCGTTAATGAATCACCGCTGCCTGGAAATGGATGAGAAGCTGGAGGAAAATCTTCACATAGAGCCGCTGCAGACTGCCCTTTACCTTTCAAAAGGTCCTGGAGGTAAAATTGCCGGGGAGTTAATTTACCGTTACGGATTTAAAGAGTACAGTGCCTTCCGGCCGGACCCCGTTCCGTCTGCCGAAGACTCTTACTTTATGCCCCGGGACCGGCAGCAGGAACACCTTCAGCTCCAACGGCTGCAGCAGAAAGGATTCCTTCAGGAAAATGGCCGCTTCGTCCTTTCTTCCCCGAAAAATATTATTGGTTTTTTATCGAAGGAGCTCGCAGCTCTGCGGCCTTATATGGATATCTTCATGAGTGAAGAGGTTGAAAATATGCTTATTCCAGGGGACAGCCTGTCGTTACTTTCCGACATTCATGCCGATGAGGGATGGATGGAGCTGTCGCTTACCTCGTCTGTAACAGACGCTTTAGAAACACCTGGGGTCTGGAAGGCGATCCAGGAAGGAAAGGAATTCTATATAACTGATGACGACCGGTACCTGCCTCTCGATGATGAGCTGCTGCAGCGCCTCGCCCACGCCCTGCAGCAAATGCCGAAGCCGGATCAGTCCAAAGAAGAGGGTGCAGTTCGCTATCCGGCCCATCAGGCGTTCAATTTGGACAAACACCTTTCTGGCACTCCCCGCTGGCAGACGACCCTTGATGTCGATGACATGCTTGAAAACATCCGGCGGGCTGCTGAAAACCATAAAGTACTTGCCGAGCCGAGCGGCGTAAAGCTGCGGACGTATCAGCGTGAAGGAATCCAATGGATGAAGCAGCTCGCTGCCTACCGCTTTGGCGGCATTCTGGCAGACGATATGGGTCTTGGAAAAACGCTGCAGGCGCTGGGCTTTATTGCGACAGAGTGCAAAGAGAACCCCGGGGGAGAACCGTTTGTTATCATCGCTCCCTCCTCACTTTTATATAATTGGAAAAAAGAAACCGAGCGCTTTTTTCCGTCTTTAAATGCCACAGTTGTTTCCGGAAGCAAAAAAGAACGGGAGCAGCAGATTCAGCAGCAGAGTGATATTTTCATTACCTCCTATCCTCTGCTCCGCCGGGACGTTGAATGGTACGAAGAAACATTTTTCCGCGGCGTTCTGCTCGATGAGGCCCAGGCGGTCAAAAATGCCGGATCTAAAACAGCAAAAGCCGTAAAGCAGCTCCGGAGTAAATACTGCTTTGCGCTGAGTGGTACTCCGGTGGAAAACAGGCTTGATGAGCTGCGGTCGATATTCAGCGTCGTGATGCCCGGGCTGTTTCCAAACAAAAAGCTGTTTTCTTTCTGGAGTCCCGAAGAGGTGAGAGATCGAGCATCTCCCTTTATTATGCGCCGCACGAAAAAAGAAGTGCTCCAGGAGCTTCCTGAGAAGGTTGAAACGACCACTTACTGTGATCTGTTAACGAGTCAGGCGGACATATACAAAAAAACGCTGCAGAACGTGCAGCAGGAGGCGGGCGCTCTCCTTGAAGAAGGAGCAGACTCCAACCGGATGCACCTTCTTTCCCTGTTGACCCGCCTGCGGCAGATCTGCTGCCACCCTTCGCTTGTGGAGCCCGAATATCAAAGCTCATCCGGAAAGCTTGAAGAACTCGTTCGTATTCTTCATGAGGGCACGGCCAACGGACAGCGGGTTCTCGTTTTTTCCCAGTTCACCTCTATGCTGGCTCTGATTAAAAATCGTCTGGCAGAGGAAGACATCGATTACTATTATCTTGATGGGAGCACTCCGGGAGAGGAACGGGTACGACTTGCTGAAACCTTCAACGAAGAAAAAGGCCCGGACGTCTTCTTGATTTCATTACGGGCTGGCGGCACCGGCCTTAACCTTACCGGCGCGGACACCGTAGTTTTGTATGACCTATGGTGGAATCCGGCAGTGGAAATGCAGGCAGCCGACCGCGCCCACCGTCTCGGCCAGACTAAAACAGTTCAGGTAATACGGCTGATTACTCATGAAACCATCGAAGAAAAAATTCAGCACATGCAGGAGGAAAAACGACACCTGTATGACCAGGTCATTACTGATGAACAGAGCAGCTTGAACACGCTAAGCGAAAATGATATCCGCCTCCTGTTAACAGGAAAAGCGCAGGAAACCTGATTAGCGGTGGATGCTCTGGAGGAGATTATTCCATATAAAATAAAGAAGCAGAAGCGCCCGATTGGATGCTTCTGCTTCTTTAGGTACTGTTATTGTTCCGGAAGATATCCGGCAACCAATTCAACCAGCGGGTGATGAACAGGAAGCTCAGCGTAATGGCTCAAAGCCCCTTTGTATCCTTCCCGGTCGATTGTGTTCTGAAGCTCTGCGGCCTCCCCGTCTTCAGTTACGTTAAACTGAAGAGCGGCGGCGATAACAAAAGCCAGTGCTTCCGGACGTTCCCCGGCTTCCTGCAGCTCTACCGCAGGACGGACTAAACGATCCTTCGGACCGAGCTTCCGGATCGGCCCGCGGCCCACCCGGGTCACGGGATCGGAAAGATATTCGTTTGAAAACCGTCCTTTGATTTTTGCCTGGTATTCGTTCTGTTCTTTTTCACCGAACCCATGCTTAATTTGCAGCAGGCGGCCCGTTTCCCGAATAGCCGCTTCAAAGGCGCCGGCCACCTCCGGATGATCCATCGCTTCCTTCGTCGTTTCACATCCGTATAAAAAGCCGACATAGGCAAGGGCTGCATGACCGGTATTTACCGTAAACAGCTTCCGCTCAATATACGGGGTCAGGTCATCCACATAAGTCACTGCCGGTATATTCGGAGTTTTTCCCTTTAGCGAAGGTGCTTCCACCGCCCATTCCAAAAATGGCTCGACGACTACCTTCAGCCCCTGGCCCTCAGGCTGGTTCGGAACAATGCGGTCTACTGCAGCATTAGCGAACCCGGCAAAAGTAGCAGCTTCTGCTTTTTCCTCTTCCGTCAGCTGTTCCCAGATATATTTCTTCAATTCCGCCGTTCCGGCCACCATATTTTCGCAGGCAATTATATTAACTGGGCTGGCATGCCCTTCAGCAGCTTTTTGTTTTAATGCTTTTGCAATAACAGGTGCTACATGCTTTAATACTGCCGGTCCGACGGCCGTGGTAATCAAATCCGCTTCCGACAGTTTTTGTACGAGAGCCTCTTCCTCCTTCGCACTGTGAAAGGCCTGAACTCCAGAAATGGTTTGCGCAGAAGCTCCGTCTTCGGCGAGCTCTACCACATACTCCCCTTTGGCCTTCAGCTGCTCGATTAAAGTATCATTTACATCTGCAAAATACAGTTCATACCCAGCATCAGAGAGCACCTGCCCAATAAAGCCACGGCCAATGTTACCAGCGCCTATTTGTAGAGCTATCATGAAAGTTCAACCTCTCCGATCACCTCGAGCAGCTCTTCTTTGGATGAAGCCTGGACCATTTTTTCAATGTTATCTTCATCAGAACATACAATCGCAATCTTCGATAAAATGTTCAGATGTTCATCCCCTTTTCCGGCAATACCTATTAGAATTCGTACATTATTGCCATCAAAGTCCACCCCGTCCGGTACCTGAATGACTGACAAACCGGAATGGTCCACCCATTCGCGCGAATCCTCCGTACCATGCGGGATCGCAACGCCATTCCCCATGAAGGTCGATGTTACTTTTTCGCGCTCGAGCATACTGTCAATGTAGTTTTGCTGCACGTATCCATTATCGACAAGAACGCCTCCCGCTTCACGGATGGCTTCTTCCTTACCTCCGAGCGATACGTTCAATTTTACATTTTCCTGCTGCAGTACTGGTTTAGTCATATGATTTCTCTCCTTCTCCTTAATATATTTTCCGTTTCAACCATTCCCGAAAAACTTCATCAATATGCTTTTGAATGTCATTTTCTTCCCCACTCCTGAGGACATCCAGCCGATCGGGATTCATCAACATCTCTTCGCTGATGGTGCTCATCAGCTCAAATACTTCTTTTCGTTCCTGTTCCGGTGCAAGCATGACCAGAATACGGTCAACGTCCGTGGTTTTGCCATCCATGGCTGTCAGAGCCTGTGGCGCTTCGAGCCCCCACAGCGTCAGAGACGGTTCATTCACCAGAGCGCTTCTTGTATGAAACAACGCTACATTGGTGCCCGGAATCGCAAAGCCCTTCGCCTGCTTTTCCCAGATTTCCTTTGCGATACTTCCGGCATCCTGAACGATATTTTCTTTTTTTAACTCATCCATGATCCAATGAACTGCCTGTTCCGCGTTCTGTCCACCCGCCACTTTTCTCATATAAAAGCGGTGATACATCTGTACGGTTAAATCTACGCAAAGCTGTATTTCATATAAACTGGTTGTTTTTTCATGCGCTTCCTTCCGCTTCACTGACACCCCGGCTCTGCTCTGCTGACGGTAGATCGAGTCCGCTGCTCGGAGGACTGCTCTCGTATCTTCTTCATTTAGAAAAGGATGAACAACTAAATGTGGAAGTGGCTGCGGATCCAGGGGAATGGTAGAGATAATTAAATCGTAGCCGTCCATATTCATTTCTTCGAGATCGAGCAGACTCACATTTTCGAGATCTCCGAGCACGGGAATTTCTTTTCGCAGCCGGCTTTCAAGCAGCTTCGAGGAGCCGATGCCGCTCGAGCATACGACAAGCGCATGCAGAGGGTCGGCGGCTTCTTCACGCTCTATTGCCGTTCCGAAATGCAGGACCAGAAAACCGACCTCGGCATCCGGAAGATAGCTTTCAGTAAATACGGTATCCGCTGCCTGACGAAGATTTGCGAACAACTCAGCATAATTTTCTTTAATAGAATCCATCAGTGGATTATGGATTCTCATGTTTTCACTAAGCCGGTACAATGCCGGCTCGAGATGGGCAACCAGCCCTTCATAAAGGGAATGATTTTTCCCAAGCGGTTCTCCCGTTAATTTTTCCATCTCATGAATCAGCGCTTTTGCTTTTAAGGCCACCGGGAGGTGATCCACCTCCAGCTGGTTTTCCACCGGCGTCCGGAGCTTTGCCCCCCGCAGATGCATTGTAATATAGCCAATTTCCGCTTCTGGAATGGAGAATTCAAGCACACGTTCAAGCTTTTGAATGATGGCCTCTGCAATCGCAAACTCTTTTGTGTCCCGCAGGTTCTCCATGTAGTCCGCATTAATATCAATACTCTCTCCTACAGAAATCCGCTCAATCGCCAGGGTTAAATGGACGATCAGTCCGATATAAGCACTGTCGGCAAAATTCTGCGGAAGCTGGTCCTGCATGTTTGACAGCACCTGCTCCACCGTCGACCAGTGGTTTTCTCCAACCATATCAAGCAGACGTTCAGCTACGCGGCCCTGTTCGGTCTGCACATTTCGTTCGTAAATGTGGTGGCGGATCGAGCTGAGCAGCTCCTTTTCTTCCACATTTTCTGCAATCAGACTGCTCATCGCCCGGCGTTTAGCTGCTTCCGCTCCCTGCACTTCCACCCCGTAGCCTCTGCGTCTAACAAGCGTGAGTGAAAATAGCTCAAGCCAGTCTTTGAGTTTATCCAAATCCTGGCTGATTGTTGCTATAGTTACTTTTAATTCTGCACCGAGCACTGTTAATTTTATTGGGCCGTCCGATTCAAGAATGAGACAGATCAGCAGGGTCCGGCGTTCATCCGGCGTATATTCAATAACGGCGGGACGCTGGAGACGAAGTTTGATTTCTTCGATATCCTCTTCCGCCCCCTTCAGCCGCACTCCGCTTCCTGTCCGTCTTTCGAGTTCAACCTGTTCGCTGGCAAGCCAGTCTGCCAGCTTATCAAGGTCCCGATGGATGGTCCGGGAGCTTACGTTAATTTCTTCAGCTATTTCAGCCACTGGCGTTAGCTCCTGATGATGCAGAAGATGCAGCAATAGTTCGCGTTCCCGGCCTGTGAGGTATTCCATCGGTTTCCCTCCTTATTCTCTTGTTTTTAGATCTTCAACCACTTCATCGTACTTATCGCTTCCAAGGAAGTTTTCCACCGAGACGTGTTCAGCGTCCGGCCGTTTCTGCCGTGCTCGTTCGGTTAAGTCCTTGTGCGTAATAATCAGGTCCGCGTCGTCCGGAATGTTCGAGATCGACGTGTTCGTCACGCTGATATCGAGACCCGCCTTTTTCACTTTGTCCTTCATGACGGATGCTCCCATAGCACTCGATCCCATACCGGCATCGCAGGCAAAGACAATTTTGTTAACGTCTTTATCCAAATATGCACTGCTGCCTGCTTCAGCTGCATCTGCATTGGAATGAAGTGCAGAAGCCGCAGAGCTTTTTTTGCCTTTCATGCTTTCCATCCTTGCTGTGGACTCTTCAAGAGTTTCTCCTTCATTGGAGCTGAACTTCAAAATCATGGAAGCAATAATGAAGGATACAGCGGCTGAAAGCACTACGCCAAGTAACACTCCGATGAAATCTCCAGGGGCTGCAAGACCGAGTACCGGGAAAATACTCCCTGGTGACGGAACACTTGTAAGGCCAACGTTGAACAGGGAGAACGTGAATACCCCGGTCATACCGCCTGCGATAGCTGCAAGGATGGTAAGAGGCTTCGACAATACATACGGGAAGTAAATTTCATGAATACCGCCCAGGAATTGAATAATCATAGCACCCGGAGCGGAAGCTTTCGAAATTCCTGTGCCAAATATTGCAAATGCAAGCAGAATCCCTACACCGGGACCTGGGTTTGGTTCAAGCAGATACAGAATTGATTTCCCTGCAGAAGATACCTGTTCTGCTGCAATCGGACTCAACACACCGTGGTTGATAGCATTGTTTAAAAACAGTACCTTTGCCGGTTCAATGATAATACTCGTTAACGGCAGCAGGCCTGTGTTGACCAGAAAGTCTACTGCTCCGCTTAAAACGCTCGTTAACCATTGTACGATCGGCCCGATGGCAAGAAGACCGAAGATAGCCAGAAAGAAGCCGATAATTCCTGCAGAAAAGTTGTTTACGAGCATTTCAAAGCCCTGGCGGATTTTCCCTTCGACGAGTCTGTCAAATCCTTTAACGGCAATACCGCCAAGTGGGCCCATTGCCATAGCTCCGAGGAACATTGGAATTTCTGCTCCGGCCACAACGCCTATTGTGGCAACTGCGCCAACGACCCCGCCGCGCACGTCATGGACAATTTTCCCGCCCGTATAACCAATTAAAAGCGGAAGCAGATAAATGATCATCGGATCGACGAGGACTGCCAGGTCTTTGTTCGGCCACCATCCGGATTCGATAAATAATGCCGTAATCAGCCCCCATGCAATAAAAGCACCGATATTCGGCATAATCATGCTGCTTAAAAAGCTGCCGAACTTCTGAACCCTTGAACGGATGCTTTTTTTCTGCGGTGCATGTTCTGTTGATGCACTCATTGTGTTTCCCCCTTTTTTTGGTCCAAATATATTGATGACAATAATGAAATAATTTCTTGATGAAGTATGGACCGTTCATTTTTAGTATTCGCTTACACCTTTATTCTATGGGGATTTCTGTGCGAACACAATTAAAGGAAAATACAAATAAGACAGGATCAATGTTGACACGATTAAACAAACGGGTACAAATGCTGTAAAGCACCCCTCTTACTCTATGAACTTCCATTTATGTGTACCTATTCGCTGACCTCTCTCCGCTGTCCTTTATTTCATAAAAAAATGCCGCTCCAGGAGCAGCATTTTTATTTCTTTATCTGGTCGGTGGAGCCATAAATTCAGGTCCAACCGGGTCTTTTACATGCTTATTTACAATTTCGTTCACGGCTTTCATATCCGTCTGGTCGAGCTGCCAGTTCATAATTTCTTCAATGCCTTCCATCTGGTCCGGACGGCGGCCGCCCCATAGGGCTGTACTTGTACCCGGCTGGTCCAGCACCCAGCGGACAGCCAGATGGATCACGCGCTTGTCGTATTTATTCCACACGTATTGATCGAGTTCATTTACCGCAGCAATGTACTGCGAAAAACGGTCCTCCTGAAACTTCGGATCCCCGTTGCGGAGATCATCACCTTCAAATGTCGTTTTTTCCGTCATTTTGCCGCTTAACAGCCCGCGGCACAGTGAACCATACAGCAGCGTGGAAACGTCCTGCTTTTCGGCATAAGGCAGAATGTCTTCTTCGATGCCCCGTTCGAAAATATTATATGGCGGCTGTATGACATGAACCGGTGCCGTGCTTTGGAACATTTCAATCTGTTCGACCGTGAAATTACTGACCGCTATTGCGCGGATTTTCCCCGCATCGAGTATTTCTTTCATGGCTTCTGCCGTTTCGGCCATATCTGCTTTAGGGTCCGGCCAGTGCACATGATAAATATCGATATGGTCGGTCTGCAGCCGCTGCAGGGAATCATCAATTTCCCGGCGGACCCGGGCAGCCGTACCGTCCCGGAAGGCGCCTTCCTCGTTCCAGTTTATGCCGCACTTGCTGGACAGTACAACGTTTTGCCGTTTATTATCCTGTTTTAACGCCTTTCCGACAATTTTTTCTGATTCTCCGAACCCGTAAGCAGGAGCAGTATCCACAAGGGTGATGCCTTTATCAAGTGCTGCATGTATCGTTTCAATCGACTGCTTTTCATCTGTTCCACCCCACTGCGTGCCGCCAATAGCCCACGTTCCGAGCCCTATCCGTGACGGACGAAGATTCGTGCCGGCAATTGAAGTATGTTCCATGTTTAAAATCTCCTTTGTATGATACGTAGTTGAACATACTTTTCCTCCGATGCCGGCATTTTAAACCGTGTCGCTCTTTAATTCCTCTACGATAGATGTCCCCTTCTCACTGCTTTCATCCTGCCACTGCCACTGTTCGTGCAGGCGGATTCTTCCATCTTCCAGCACTTCCGGGATCGAATAACACCTGCCGCCCCTTATGCTCCAGTCCTCGTTTACGTGATTGTAGCGGAATTCCAGCTCGCCATTTGCATACACCTTTCCAATTAGAACACCGGAAACGACTTCGCCTCCAGAATAGCGGGCCCTAAGTACTGATCCCTCCTGCTCGTAATAAAAAATGGTTTGTCCTGATACCTCTCCCCCTGCACTGTTTTCTATGCCTGTAAACTGTCTGCCGTGATAGTTCACTGCTTTTCCTCCTTCACTGCCCGAGTGAACGGGCTAACTGATTTGAAAACATGATGACTGCTAAAAAAAACGGACCGGAGCCTGCCATGATCCAGGCAACGGTCTGTGCCTGCACAAACTGGGAAATAAAAAATGACATGGAGGACGCCATCGTCACAACGACGAAAAAGCCGTCGAGCTGATAGGCGTAAATAATCGATACACCGTAAAAAATGCCAAGAAAACCGAAAAAAAACGTACCCAGAATTGGATACAGAATATGATACTGATACGGCTCCACGAGTTTAAGAAGCAGCACCCCGACGATTGAACCAAGGTATGTGCATACTGCTAAAAGAAAAGCCAAATTGGGAAAAAGCTGCACCTCTCCCAGTATAATTGTATAAAATATAAATAACAGCAGGGTCACCGTACAGGCGGCTCCACTGCCCTTTAAATACTCTCTCAGCATATCTGTCGATGTCTCCATGTAATCCTCTCCCTGTTTCTTCCTTCTTTTCATATTATATCAGACAAACCCTTCCCCTTGGCGTTTCTTTCTTTTTCCCATTATGCTAAGATAGTATCGGTAAATTCCAGGGAGGTGTTCATTGTTGGAGAGGGGTAAACGTTTAGCAATTATGATAGAAACAGCATTCATGGCTGCTCTCTCTTTTATTTTAGGATTTCTTGAATTCGGCGGACCGTGGCTCGCCGGCGGTTCGATTTCTTTTATTATGGTTCCTATTTTTCTAATGGCTTTTCGCCGCGGATGGAAAGCGGGACTTGCCACAGGGTTTTTGGCAGGAATGCTCCAGCTTCTGCAGGGAGCAACCATCGTCCACCCTGTTCAGCTCGTTCTTGAATACCCGATCGCTTACACGGTGCTCGGATTTGCTGCAATTTTTACGACACATGCTGTCTTCCGGGAGCGGATTCCTTACCTTTTAATGCTTATCGGCATTGTCTTCGGGGCACTGCTTCGCTATATCGACCATTTTGTCTCAGGCGTTATCTGGTTTGGAAGCTATGCGCCGGAAGGCACACCTGTTGTAGCGTATTCAGCACTCTACAACGCTTCGTATTTAATTCCGCAAACCATTATTACCGTTATTATTTTATTTGTTATCGCAAAATACCGTCCGAAATTTTTTGATCAGCCGAAATGGAAATAGCATGTTAATATGAAACATTTTAAAGCGGCAGTCGTCCTGCCGCTTTTTCTGTGCTGGTGACGTTTCCTTTTACGGTCCCTGGGGAAAAGTTTATTAATAACTTTTGAGGAGGTCGTCAGTCATGCAGCCAATTAATACTGCTATTATCGCTTTTGGTTTTTCAGGATCCGTGTTTCATACACCTATTATTGAAAAAAGCGATCACTTTAACATTCGTCTCGTTTCATCCTCGAGTGCGGAAAAAGTACATGAACGGCTTCCGGATGTTGAAGTTACCACTGAAGCAGAGAAAGCCTGCCGGCGGGAGGACATTGATCTTGTGGTCATTACGAGTCCAAACACGACGCATTACCCTCTGGCTAAAGCTGCAATTGAAAACGGCAAGCATGTTGTTTTGGAAAAACCATTCGTGCCTACATATGAGGAAGCCGTAGAGCTGACAGAGCTCGCTGAAGCAAATGATGTCGTTTTAAGCGTATATCACAATCGCCGATGGGACGGTGATTTTTTGACGATTCGTTCCTTGCTGGAAGCAGGGGCGCTTGGCGACGTTCACACCTTCCAGGGGACGTGGAACGACTATGCCCCGGAGGTGGAGGGGCTCTGGCGTGAGCAGGACCTGCCAGGCTCAGGGAGCTGGTTTGATTTAGGAGCCCATTTCATTGATCAGGCGCTTGAACTATTCGGTATGCCGGAAACTATTTTCGCTGACCTTGAAATGCAGCGCCCGAAGACGAATAATACCGATTATTTTCATGCGATTCTTGGATACCCGAACCAGCGGGTTATTTTACAATCCAGCTTTCTTGCTGTCGGAGAAGTTCCGAGGTATATTGTGCATGGAACGAAAGGCAGCTTTGTAAAATACGGCTTTGATCCCCAGGAGGATATGCTGATTAACGGCAAAACACCCGGAGATCAGGGATGGGCCCTGGAGGACGAGGCTTACTACGGGACGTATACTGATGCGTATGGCGGTACTGAAACAATCCCTACGCATCAAGGATCGTACGAATCCTATTACGAAAAGGTTGCCCAGGCCATCCAGGAGGATGGCAAAAATCCGGTGACTGCCATTGAAGCGAGCAGAGTCATCCGCCTGCTCGAGCTCGCCGAAAAAAGTGATTGGGAAAAACGTGTCATTCCAGTCTCCTTTAATGAATAATAATGCTTTTCCCGGGGTCCCTCCGTGCTTATGGGTTTTTATCACACCTGTGTGCATGGGGGTTTTTTATTTACAGGGATGAAACTGTAGAAGTATGTCGCCGGTCTCACCACGAATGAATGGAGAAATCCAGATCCTTCTTTAAGTGACTTTTCATCAGTGCTTCTGCCTTGTCCTCCTCGTGATTCCGGATTGCTTCAAGTATTGCTTCGTGCTCTTCAATCAGACGCGGCCTCTGGTGATACACCACTGTTCTCCGGAACAAAAAAATAACTGACTGCATTCGTTCGATGGTATCAATTAGTACATCGTTATTGCTCGCGCTGACAATAATATCGTGAAATTCCTTATTCGCTTCCATTATTTCTTCTGTAGTTCCTTGCTTTGCCGTTTCTACACACCTCTGCAGGCCTTCTATCTGGTTAGGGCCCATGTAACGGGCAGCCTGGCGGACAGCAAAACCTTCGAGCAGCATCCGCACATCAAACGTATTCATTAAATCTTTAATAGTTGGGTTAATCACCCGTTTGTCTTTAATTAAGCCTTCCTCTTCAAGCTTGCGCATTGCATCCCGTACAGGCGTCCTGCTGACCCCAAGTTCGTCTGCCAGTTTTACTTCCGTAAGTTTTTCCCCGCGTTCATATTTTTCCTCAAATATGGCATCCCGAATTTTTTCATATGCCGTATCCGAAGCAGAGTGCTGTTGCTTCATCGTGTCGTCATCCCTTCTGCTGCAATAATTTGTTTTCATTTTCTTATTCTCATTATACCTATCTAATAGAAATTAAACCAACTAACCATTTAATGTATACAATAAATATAAAATTGTGTACAATGATTTTTATTGAAAGCCTTATCAATGTTAATAAAAAACATTTTTCCATTTAACGAACTGAAGGAGTGGAACCATATGAATATTGGACAAATTGGTTTAGGCATTATGGGAGGCCCGATGGCTGAAAATCTTCTGAAGGCCGGTTTTGCAGTGAAGGGGTTTGATATCCATCCTGCGGCCAGAGAGCGGATAACGGAAGCACGAGGTGAGGCTGCCGATTCGGCCGGTGAAGCTGCTGAAGACAGTGATATTGTTATCACCATGCTTCCCACCACAGCCATACTCGATGAGGTAATAATGAATGACATTCTGCCGGTCGTGAAAAAAGGAGCCATCGTTATTGATATGAGCTCTGTGTCCCCCGTGGATTCCAGACGCTGGGCAGAGATGCTTCAGGAAAAAGAAGCAGCCTTTTTGGATGCGCCGGTTAGCGGCGGTGAACCGAAGGCAATAGACGGTACGCTTTCCATCATGGCTGGCGGCACCGATCACGCCTTTGCCGCTGCCTATCCAATTCTGCGGGCTGTCGGTACAGACGTCACTCACGTTGGCGAAGTGGGAGCCGGCTCCACCACGAAGCTAGCCAATCAAATATTAGTAAATGTCACGATGGCAGCTATGTCGGAAGCAGTTCTGCTTGCTTCCAAAGCAGGAGCGGACATTGATAAAGTCTATGAAGCTATCCGCAACGGCCTGGCTGGAAGCAGTGTACTCGACGCAAAAATCCCGAAAATTCTTGAACGGGACTTTACTGCAGGCGGGCGGATAGACATTAATTTAAAGGATCTCTCCAACGTGCTTCAAACCGGTAAATCCCTCGGGGTTCCCCTGCCGCTTGCATCGGATGTGGCTGAAATGTATGAATCGATGATTGCGCACGGCAAACAATCCGACGATCACAGCGGCGTGCTACAGCACTATGAAATGCTTGCGAACTATTCGGTGCCAAAAGGAGGAAAACACGGGTGACACAGGTAAATAGTTACATTAACTCCCTTCCCCGTTACGATGAAAAGAAAGTGGATGCTTTTTTTACGGAAGCAGCCAAACATATGCCTCACAAAATCATCTCCCTCGACGACGATCCAACCGGCGTCCAGACTGTCCACGGCGTACCGGTGTATACAGACTGGGAGGAGTCGACAATCCGGGAGGCCTTTGAAGACGAGCGGCAGCTCATTTTCATTCTCACAAATTCGCGTTCCTTCTCTGAAGCCGAAACAACGAAGGTCCATACCGACATCGCAGAGCGAATAGCCCGCGTATCTGAAGAAAAAAATCAGCCGTTTCTGCTGATCAGCCGGGGAGATTCCACCCTGCGGGGTCACTATCCGCTGGAAACAGAGGTTTTAAAAGATACACTCGAGTCCCGGACAGGCCAAGCGGTGGAGGGAGAAATTCTTATTCCCTTTTTTGAACAGGGTAACCGGCGAACCGCCTTTGACGTGCACTACATTCAGCAGGGGGAAACCTTTGTCCCCGTAGCGGAGACAGAGTTTGCCCGCGACCGGATGTTTGGATTTGCTTCGAGCCACTTAGGCGAATATGTAGAAGAAAAAACAGGCGGCAGATTTAAGAGGGAAGATGTTATTTCCATCTCTCTCGACGAGCTACGGGCCCTGGACTTCGAAGCGATCGGATCTAAACTCGGACAGGCTGCTTCCTTTCAAAAGGTTATCGTCAACGCTGTCAGTGAAACAGATGTAAAAGTATTCTGTATTGCTTTGTTCCGGGCCGTAAATAACAGTAAAAACTTTCTATTCCGAACAGCGGCGACGTTTACAAAAGAAATTGGCGGTATCACCCGCAAACCTTATTTGGACGCAGGCAGCCTCTTCAAGCATCAAAGTGATCATGGCGGCCTAATTATTATCGGCTCCCATGTGCAAAAATCGACGGAGCAGCTCGAAGTCCTAAAACAGCTGACCGATATTCAATTCGTTGAATTTTACTGTTCAGCAGTGATGGGCGAGGAAGCATTTCAAAAGGAAACCCACCGTGTTCAGCAGATCGTCGATAGCTTTATCGAGCAGGGAACTACAGTGTGTGTCTACACTTCCCGGGAACGTATTGACTTAGGGGAAAATAGAAAAGAAGAAGAGCTCGCGCTATCCGTAAAAATTTCCAATGCCGTCACAAGCTTTGTGAAGAACGCTGCTTGCCAGCCGGCATTTGTTGTGGCGAAAGGCGGTATTACATCGAGCGATGTCGGCACGAAGGGGTTATTCGTAAAAAAAGCAGAAGTGCTTGGGCAGATTGCTCCGGGTGTGCCCGTCTGGCAGACAGATGAGAAAAGCCGTTTTCCTGGTATTCCTTATGTAATTTTCCCGGGAAATGTAGGAGAAAGAGAAACATTGCAGCGCGTCGTACAAACCCTGCAGAAGCATATATAACAAACAGAACCGGCGGGAAATTTGTAATGACCCGCCGGTTCTTCTATTTTTTCTGTTTTTCTGCCGGGCCATTCAAACGGCTGCGAAGCTCTCTTGCAGCATCTTCTGGCGCTTCGGCCAGACTGATCGCGGAGATCAGTGAAACCCCGTCAGCCCCCGCCTCCACAATATCAGCGGCGTTGGAGACATCGATGCCGCCGATTCCTACAATCGGAAGAGCAATGCCTTCCGCCCGCAGCCGGCGGATGCCTTCAAGCCCGACCGGTGCTTTGGCATCTTCCTTAGTATCAGTCGCAAACATCGGACCCACGCCCAGGTAGTCCGCCCCGTCTGCAGCCGCCCGGTGTGCTTCTTCAATAGTGCGCACGGATACCCCGATCACCATGCGGGAAGGGCAGCGTTCTTTAACTTTAGAAGCCGGGTCGTCCTCCTGCCCGATATGAATTCCGTCTGCTTCGAGCCGGATCGCCATATCCACATCGTCATTAACAATAAACGGAACATGAAAAGCAGCACATTGAGCCTTCATCCTCCGGCCGAGCCGCCACTTTTCCTCTTCAAGCAGCGCTCCCTGGCCTTTTTCGCGGAACTGGAAGCACGTAATGCCGCCCTGAAGAGCTTTTTGCAGTACCTCTTCCGGGTCTCGTCCTCCCGTATTGTTGCTTCCCATAATAAAATACAGCTTCAAAATCTCTTTATCCATGGTTTCAGCTCCCTATGATTCCTGTTTGACGCGGATATAGTGGCGCAGATCCATTTCCTGTGTTGCATGGAGGGCGTTCAATAATTCAATTTGAAAGGAGCCTGGGCCCTCCCGTGTCGTTAAACTGCCTGCGATTTCCGCTGCCGCCCCGTAATAAGCAAGTGCAGCCGCTACTGCTCCAGCCGAATACTGGACGGTTAAAAAGGATCCTGCAATTGAACTGAGAAGGCAGCCGGTGCCGGTTACTTTTGTCAGCAGGGTATGGCCATTCTGCACGATAAATACTTCACCCTGATGAGCTACTGCGTCTTCTATTCCGGTCACCGCTGCAATTGCTTCAAACTTTCTTGCGGCTTCTTTAGCAAGCTTCGGATTATCTGCTTCCCCTGAAGCGTCCACACCCTGCACGTTTCCGCTTTCACCTAGCAGCGCGGCCATTTCTCCTGCATTTGCACGGATCAGCGCCACATCCAGCTCTTCGAGAAGAGCAATTGCCGTTTCTGTCCGATAAGCCGTCGCGCCCGCCCCTACGGGATCCAGCACTACGGGTATACCCTTTTCATTAGCTGCTTTACCGGCAAGCCGCATCGCCTTCACCTGTTCGCGGTTCAGCGTACCAATGTTGAGTACAAGTGCATTCGCTGCCTTGGCCATTTCCGCTGCTTCCTCCGGCGCGTTTGCCATCACCGGGGATGCGCCCATCGACAGCAGTCCATTTGCAGTAAAATTAGTTACTACTGTGTTCGTAATATTATGAATCAGCGGCCGTGTTTTTCGTACTTCCTCCAGCAGACCTATAACTTCCTTTGCTTTCATGCCGATCCCTCATTTCTTTATTTTAACAGTTGATCGAGTGGAACGCGCACTCCCCAGTGGTTGACCGGTCCATTGCCTTTACCAATCTCAAGGGGGTGGGCAATCGCATTGGTAATATATTCTTTGCTTTCCTGCACTGCTAAATAGATGGATTTCCCTCGTGCAAGCTTTGCGGCAATCGCGGCTGATAGTGTACAGCCTGTACCGTGCGTATGCCTTGTATCCGTCCGTGGCGAACGGAAATAGTGAATTTCTCCGTCGACGTACAAAATATCGACTGCGTCTTCTTTCATATGGCCGCCCTTGACCAGCGCTGCCCGGGCCCCTAATTCATCAACAATTTTTTTAGCAGCTGCTTCCATCTCTTCTAGGGACTGGACCTGAAAGTCCGTCAGGCTTGCTGCCTCAGCCATATTCGGCGTAACGACTGCGGCCAGAGGAAGAAATTCATTTTTCATGACTTCAAGCGTCTCCTTCTCAGACAGAGAATCTCCGCTTGTAGCAACCATCACCGGGTCGATAACCACCGGCAGGTCATATTTTTTCAGCATGTTCACCGTCGTGCGGATCATATTTGGCGTTGCAATCATTCCGGTTTTTACCGCATCCGGCATAATATCATCAAAGACGGAATCCAGCTGGGCCTGAAGCAGACTGGTACTCATATGCTCCACCCGCTGAACCCCGGTCGTATTTTGCGCGAGCACACTCGTAATAGCAGACATTCCATATGCTTCACATTCCTGAAATGCTTTCAAATCAGCCTGGATGCCAGCCCCGCCGGTAGGATCTGTTCCGGCGATGGTTAATACTTTAGGTACCTGTGGCATTCGTTGTATCCTCCTTCAGAAGGAATCCTGCTTTAGGTTCAAAAAAAGCTCACCCCCTGAAAGTAGAGAGTGAGCTTTGGCGTATACGTACGTATTTGTATAAAACGAAGCTCCACTTCCCTACGCTGGTACTACCCAGATCAGGTTCGAAGGGACCAAGAATGGTTCTTGTCTCAGCGCAGGCGCCCCTAGCGGATTCCTTACTATTTTTCTCAATCGTACGTGACGCACAGTCCTAATGTCAATTTTTTTCATTATCGCCGGGCTTTTTATTTTTGTCCGTATCCTTCGGGGCACGGTCCCGTTCCTCGTTTTGTGAGTTGCCGACGATACGTTCGAGAAGGTACAGAATCTCATCCCGCGACAAGTCTTCGCGTTTTTTATCTTCTATATTCTCAGGTTCCTTGCTCTCTTCTGTAGTTTCATTTTTCTGCTGGTCTTCATTATTATTCTGTTCTTCCTGTTCTCTCTTTTCCCGTTCCTTGCGTCTTTCTTCTACTTCCCAGCCGTACATATAGCCTCCGTCCGGCATGGCGAATTTTTTATTCATGCTTCTTGTTTCCTTGGTAAACAAGGTATAGAGCGTTGGAATAATAAACAGCGTCAGGAACGTACTGCTGATGAGACCGCCAATAACCGCAATACCCATTGGCTGCTGAATTTCTGATCCTTCCCCGAAACCGAGGGCAAGCGGCAGCACACCAAGGATAGTCGTAGAAGCTGTCATCAGAATAGGACGTGCCCGCTTTTTCACAGATTCAATGACTGCTTCTCTTACCGGCATCCCCCGTTCCACCAGCTGATTCGTATAATCAACAAGCACAATCGCGTTGTTAACAACAATACCTGCAAGTACAATCAAGCCGATAAACACAGTGATACTAAGTGGTGTCTGGGTTGCAAACAGGGCAAGCATAACACCGATCACGACCAGCGGCACGCTGAACATTACCACAAATGGATATTTGAATGATTCAAACTGGCCGGCCATGACGAGATAAATGAACACTACCGCCAGCAGGAAGGCAAACACCAGACTTTGAATGCTGTCATCGAGAAGCTCCTGTTCGCCAGAGAAGTTCAAGGTAGTCGCCGCTCCTGTATCCACGTCGTCAATTGTGTCTTCAATTAACGTAGAGGTTTCGTTCAGGCTTGTACCGGAGCCATATGTGACTGTAAATTCAGTACTCCGCTCCTGATCAAGCCGGTTAATAACCGCAGGCCCCTCTCCTTCTTCAATATCAGCGACGTCGCTTAAGCTGACATATTCTCCTTCCGGAGTAGCAAGCTGCAGGCTTTCAAGGTCATCCTGATTCTCAAGGGAGTCCTCTGCATACTGCACGTTAACATTCAGCGCACCTTCGTTATCTGTCTGAATCGTCGATGCTACTTCCCCGCTTGTCGTGCTGTTCACCGTTTCGGCTATTTCAGCAGGTGTCAGACCGTTATCCTGCGCTTCGTCTTCATTAATCTGAACCTGGATTTCCGGTGCTGTCTCTTCATCTGACGTTTCTACATTACGAATCGTGTTTTCACTTTCAAGCTCCGACTGCACTTCATTTGCGTCTTCCTCGAGCCGCTCTTCATTTTCATTTGAGAGCGTAAATTCCACGGAATTCGCTTCCCCACCGCCGATGGCTGCAGAAGACGATAACGAAATGTCCGCCTGCTCGTCAGTGTTCTCCACATCGGATTCAATTTCTTCAATCATTTCTTCGGTCGATATATCCCGGTCTTCGAGATCCTCCATTGTAACTGTAATAGAAGCTTCGTTAGAGCCCGAGCTCCCACCACCGCCGCCTCCAGCTGCAACTCCGCTGCCGCCCGAGCCGACTACCGCCATATAGCTTGCAATCTCATCCTGATCTTCAAGCACGCTTTCAATTTCATCAACTGTTTCACCAGTCGTTTCCAGATTCGTGCCATTTTCTTTTTCAACATCAATCGTGAAAAAGCCCTGGTCCGTCGTCGGGATAAAGTTCACCCCGGTCTGGGCAATACCGCCGGCCCCGCCAAGAAGCAGCACAAGCGTTAACAGCAGCGCGACAGCGCGGTGTCCGAGGACCCAGCGGATCGAGCGGTCCAGAAATCTCATTGGCCGGGATTTTTCACGTTTTACTTCCCTGTCTTCCGGCAGTGGCTTCAGCACACGGCTCGCAATCATCGGCACAACCGTTACAGCTACAAGCAGGGATGCAAGCAGGCTGAAGGCTACCGATAAGGCGAAGGCCTGGAAAATCTCGCCTACAATACCGGAAATAAAGACGATTGGTAAAAAGACGGCTACTGTCGTCAAGGTCGAAGCTGTAATCGCTCCGGCTACTTCCTTTGTACCGTCGAGAGCCGCCCGTTTAGGAAGCTTTTTCATCGACAGGTGCCTGTATATGTTTTCAATAACAACAATCGCGTTGTCGACAAGCATCCCGATACCAAGTGCCAGTCCACCCATGGTCATTAAGTTTAAGCTCACATTGGTAAAGTAAAGAAATGCAAAGGTTACAATAACCGAAAACGGTATCGCAATACCGATAATGAGCGGTGTCGTTAAGTTTCTTAAGAAGAAGAAAAGAACAACCATGGCGAATACACCGCCGGCAATTAACGCAAGTGCTACACTGTTAATAGACTGCTGGACGTAATCCCCTTCATCGTAGATCATTGTAGTATCGAGATCATTATACTGGTCTTCTTCAAGCAGATCGTCCAGGGTTTCATTAAAGTCGGTAGATACCTGGGCCGTGTTGGCATCTGACTCCTTCAGCACGGTCATTTGAATGCCGGGCTCCTGATTCACTTCCGTATAGGCTGTTTGTTCCTCAGTGGTGCGCTCTACTTCTCCTACATCACCGACAGTAACCGTATCACCGGATTCATTCTGGCCGACTGATACTTCTTCTAAATCCTCAACCCCACCGAGTTCATTGACCGTCCGGGTCGTTAACGTTTGATCCCCGGAGGTGATCGTCCCTCCTGGCTGAGTGATATTATTTGCCTGTACAGCATTAGTGACATCGGACTGGGTCACATTGTTGTCTTCAAGCGATTCCTGATCGAGCGAAATCTGAAATTCTTCGCTTAGGCCGCCGCTCGTGTCAACACTTGCAACTCCCTCCGTCCGCTCAAGCTCGGTGACCATATCCTCCACCTGGCTCTGGGTTTCAGCCAGCCCGTTCCCTTCGGAATAAGCTGCCATTTGAATCATGCCCTGCGCGTCCGGATCAAATTCGATAAAGGAAGGGTCCCCGGCATCGTCTGGCAGGTTCGCGTTATTCATGGCATTGTTGATCTCCTGCTCCACATCCTCCACCGATGTGCTCCATGAGAGTTCAAGCAGGACAAGGCTGCTGCCTTCCTCTGATTGTGAAGTCATACGGTCCAGCCCTTCGATGGTGGAGAGCTGTTCTTCCATCGGTTCTGTGACGCTGGTTTCAATTTCTTCAGGTCCGGCGCCCTCATAGTTTGTGGCTACAGCTGCGACCGGTGGTTCAATTTCCGGAAACAGCTGCAAAGGCAGATTCGTCAGCGATACGAAACCCATCATGATAAATAAAATCATGCCGACAATAGTCAGTTTCGGCCGCCGGATAGATGTGCGGGTAATTTTCATGCATCGTTCCTCCATTGGTATGTATATTTCGGTAGTTCATCGTCTAAACTGTTAAGTAACTTAACTACACAAACAACCTTAAACGACTGGATGGCTTCCGTCAATGAAGATGCATGGGCGGCCTGCTTTTTTTATTTTTTATAAGCGTTATTAATTTCTTCTTCAAGCCGGTGTATGACCTGGGTTGCCTGCTTTAATTCTTCAAGCGGTATTTTAGCAATGTACTGGTCGACGATATAATGTTGGAAATTTGTCAATTCTTCTTTCAGCTTCCGGCCTTTCATCCCATAGACAAGCTGTGTTTCCCTTTTGTTTTCTTTATTGGCAGCACGATAAAGAAGATCTTCTTCCTCGAGACGCTTCATCGCCTGGCTTACTGCACTTTTTGAAATGCGCAGCCGGTGAGCCATCTCTGTCAGCGTCAGGCCCTCGTGCCTCAGGTTCATAAAAAACAGCGCTTCCTGGCGGGTCGTCAATTGCAGCTCCCCGAGCATCGGAACCTCCGGCTGCAGCAGTGTACTAATATTTTCAAGCGTATTTACCGCCTGTTCAAACAGCTCCCTGTGTGTATATGGTTCCATTTCGCTCATCCCATTCATCCTTTTCTTTCAGCCTTCTTTGCAGCAATCTGCGGCTGTTCGTGCATGTAAGCACCTACAGCTCCACTAAATTCTCCGTAAGGAAGAAAGCATGGTTCTTTTCCGCGGAGCTTCGTGTAGCCGCCAATAATTTCTTTTAAATTGTCGTGCTTATCAAAGGTAGAGCCAATATATACTATGGAATCGGTGTTCAGCCGGTCGGCCATCTGCACACTCATCGTTGTGATTGTCTCACCAATCATTCGTACAACAGCAGCAATGTAGTCTTTATTCTCATACTCATTATTTTTCATATTCATAATATTTCCGAAGTTGCTGGCCGTAAGATCTCCGGAAATCGGCGGCTCTTCATCAGTATAAATATCCTTTACCTTGACGTTCAGCGACCGTCCATCCCCTTCGTTTCCAAGACGCAGTATTTCTTCATATGCTTCAATACCGGTGAGAAGGTAGGAAAGGCCGATAAGCGTTCCTCCTCCCATCCCGCTGCCGCCGACGCGTTCGTATTCTTCCGGGCCGGCGAAATGTATCGAGGTTCCGGTTCCGACGTTAGTAATAATATACGTGTCCCCGTAGGTATTGTCTTCATTAAAACGCTTCCGCAAATACGAAACGCCCCTACAGGTGGCTTCAAACTCACTAATAGGTTCTGCAGGCCAGGGCAGGGACTTCCGCAGCGTTTCCGCTTTTCCTCCTGTAATATGAATAACTGGATTGTCGATCCGGTCTTCAATCCATGTCTGCACCTTCTCCATGTCGGTGAGAGGTATTTTTTTCAGCTCCCATTCATCGTTCACACGGTAAGCAATTTTAATCAGCGTACCGCCTGCATCAATACCGACTACTTCATTTTTCATTCTTCTCCCCCTGTCCCGCTTTCAAATAGTTATATCTTCTGTCGTCTCTTCGTATTTTATCCTACTTCCTGATGAATTGAAAACGATGCAGCACGCTGTTCCTTCCCGTTTTTCTTAAAATTACAGGTTTCCTGCTTCGCAACGGCGTTAATTTTGTTAAAATAATACTAATGCCTGATACGCAGGTATCTATAACAAGGTCCTCCGTTTCAACATAGAGGAAGAATGGGGAAAGCAGATGGGCTTCGAGATATTATCCATTTTCTTAGCAATATTATCGGTTTTTAATTTATTTTTCGCCTTTGTCATTATCTTTATTGAAAAACGCAACGCGACCGCCATCTGGGCCTGGATCATGGTGCTGTTTTTTATCCCTTTTCTAGGATTCGTGCTTTATTTAATTTTCGGGCAGAACCTGACTAGAAAACGGCTGTTTGACTGGGCAGATATCGAAAAGATCGGAATTGAAGAGCTGATTCAGGAACAGATGCATACACTGCGTAACGGCACTTTTCAATTTTCGGATTCCGTCTCCTCTAAGCACCGGGACCTGATCTACATGCAGCTTGCAAATGATGGGTCGGTCCTTACGAAGGAAAACGACGTCCGGGTGTATACGGACGGACACGAAAAGTTCGATAATCTGATTAAAGATATCGAGAAGGCTCAGGATCATATTCACCTGCAGTACTACATTCTTCGAAGCGACAACCTCGGACGAAGGGTTATCGAAGCATTAAGGAAAAAAGCAGAAGAGGGAGTAGTCGTCCGGCTGCTCTACGATGACATGGGCTCAAGAAAGATGCGTAAAAAAGCACTCCAGGGCCTTGAAGAAGCCGGCGGAGAAGCAGCGGTCTTCTTCCCGAAGCGTCTGCCGATTATTAATTTACGTCTCAATTACCGCAACCACCGGAAAATTGTTGTGATAGACGGAAAAACCTCCTACGTTGGCGGATTTAATATTGGCGATGAATACCTTGGTCTCAGCAAAAAGTTCGGTTACTGGCGGGACACCCACCTGCGTCTGGAAGGGCAGTCTGTCAAAACAGCGCAGACACGGTTTATTCTCGACTGGAACCAGGCTAATTCCAGAAATCCCATCCATTACGAAGAGCGTTATTTTCCTACTCTCGCAGAGCCCGGGGAATGCAGTATGCAGATTGTGTCGAGTGGTCCGGACTCCGAATGGGAGCAGATTAAAAACGGATATATAAAAATGATCAACTCTGCCAAGCATTCAGTTTATATTCAGACACCCTATTTTATTCCCGATGAGAGTCTGATGGATGCCATCCGGATCGCTTCTTTATCCGGGGTCGACGTCCGCATCATGATCCCGAGCATGCCCGATCATCCGTTTGTTTACTGGGCCACGTATTCTCACGTGGGCATTGTTCTTCGTGCCGGCGCCCGTGTTTATATTTACAACAATGGTTTTATTCATGCCAAAACGATCATGGTGGATGACGAAATCAGTTCGGTGGGCACGGCCAACATCGACGTGCGCAGCTTCCGGCTGAACTTCGAAGTGAACGCTTTTATCTATCATGCGGAAACGACGAAACAGCTGACCGATACCTTCTTGTACGATATGGATACACACTCCTCCGAGCTCACCCTCGAGGCGTACCGGCAGCGCTCGCTCTGGATCCGTATCAAGGAAGCGGTCTCCCACCTTTTATCCCCTATTTTATAAACGGTACAAAAATCCGCTGCCTCTTAACGAGAAGCAGCGGATTTTTTATGTTTTCCACAGGCCGCCGAGGCTCCGGGCCCAGTTTTCGATGTAGCGTGTGCTTTCCTTCATTGCCTCCTCCAGGGAAACGATTCCCGGCACCATACTGAAAGCAGCATCAATGCCCGCTTCATAAACCTTTTCATAACCTTCGCCAAGCTGACCGGCAACCGCAACGACCGTACTTCCTTGCGGGGAGGCTTTCGCTACTCCAACCGGCGTTTTGCCAAATACGGTCTGAGCATCAATTTTTCCTTCGCCGGTAATAACAAGCGAAGCCCCGGCACTTCGTTCCGCGAAGCGGCTCTCTTCAAGTACAATTTCTATGCCCGGCTCAAGCGCAGCATTTAAAAAAGCTATCGCTCCAGCCCCCAGACCACCTGCTGCTCCCGCTCCTTTTTCCTCAAGCACTGGTTTATGCAGATCCTGTTCAATTACTACCCCAAACACAAGCAACGCTTCATCCAGCTCCTGAACAGCTTCAGCCCCTGCCCCCTTCTGCGGGCCATAGACAGCACTTGCTCCCTCTGGCCCCGTCAGTGGATTCGTAACGTCACAGGCAGCACGCACGGTTACTTCATGAATTCTTTTATCGAGTCCGCCCGTATCAATGCGGTACAGATGCTTTAGCGCCCCTCCGCCGGGCCCAAGGTCATTTCCGTCCCGGTTCAGGAAGCGAACGCCCAGCGCAGCTGCCATCCCGGCCCCGCCATCATTCGTGGCACTTCCTCCCAGACCTAAAATAATCCGCTCCGCTCCTTTGTTGAGCGCTTTCAAAATCATTTGTCCTGTACCGTAGGAGGTGGCCGTTAACGGGTCCCTGCTCTCTTTAGCCACCAGGCCGATTCCTGAAGCTTCTGCCATTTCAATAACCGCCGTTCGGGACTTATGGATGTAGACAAACTCAGCCATCACGGTGCTCCCGTCCGGCCCGAGCGCCTCCACTGTATGAACCTCACCGCCAAGGCCATCCCGGAGCGACTGTGTGGTTCCTTCGCCACCATCGGCCATGGGTATCAGCTCTGTAACGAGGTCCTTAGAGTTTCCAATACCCCGACGGAAACCCCTTTCGATTGCCTGAGCGGCTTCCATTGCCGTCATGCTTTCCTTAAATGAATCCGGTGCGATCACTACTTTCAATTATGCCTCCTCCTTTACGCTTTACGACTGGCTGGGATAAATAGAAGATGCATGCTGATCGAGCATTTTTTCAAACAGCCACTTTTTTTCCGGGAGCGGCAGCATACAGTCAAAGTTTTTCATGTCTTCGTTTTTAAAAAAGCCGAGCGTCCCCTGGCAGAAGCCGCAATAGGATGTTTGATGAGTCAGCGGCTGCTCATCCGGGAACCAGTCATTTTCCGAAGGTACAAATTCGCCGCTCATATTCCACCCGGTTCCGTCGACTAACTGTACAGAAGCAAGAAGCTTGTACGCCTTTTCCCCTTTCTCTCCGTCTGCGGCTGCCATCTGCACATAGGAGTCCGCTACCTGAAGCAGGCGGGGAATTTCATTTTCCCGAAGCTCCCGGAAGGACGGGGTTTCCTGTCCTGTCTGACGCAGGTAGTTCATATGCTCCTTATATCTCGATAAATACAAATGGATAGGTTCCAATTCGTGTCCCCCTTTTTTTCAGTATAGCATGAGTAGTCTGTTGAAATAATAAAAGAACACCCCACCCCGCTGCAGCAGCGGCTTTGAGATGTTCTTCTACTGGTTTTCTTCCCGTGAGGATTGTTCACGGTTGGGATACCGGCGATTAAAGTCTTTAAATACAAAGTATTTCATCATAAAGAAACTCGCCGAGAACGAAGCCAGCATGGCCAGTCCCTTAGCCAGGTTCTGGCGGATCCACGTTGGCACTCCAAGTGCCTGAAACAAAGCATTAAATCCTAAAAATACAGCGTTATTAATACCGAGACTGATCAGCCCCTGAACAATAAATACTAACCGCTGGCGGGTACTTCCTTTCGCGGTATCCCGAAACGTAATAAACACGTTCCAGATGTAGCTGTTAGTTACTGCCAGCGCGTAAGCAATCGTATTAAAAAGTGTTAAAGTCATCCGCTCTTCACTTGGAAAAAGAAATAGAAGCAGATTCAGCGCTCCTATATCGACTACAGCATTCGTTACACCAATCGCACTAAACTGAAGCGCTTGAAGAGGACCACGCCGCTTTTGATTCTTACCCATAGAACCCCTCTGTTCTTGATGAAATCTCCGCTTACCGGCGTTCTTCTGAAACTGTATCATTATTTTCCGCCGATTTTGACACCCTCATGCCGGCTGCTTCCTTGTATAAATCCCGGATCTGCTCTGCTGCCGCTTCCCATCCAAAGGTGGCAACATCTGTAAAGGCCTGGTCGGCCAGACGTTTACGGAGGGTTTCATCTTCAAAACGGCAGACAGTATTTTTAAAGTCATCCTTCGTATGCGGATCATACAACAGGCCATTACGTTCCGAGGTCAGCTGTTCCTTTGTCGGCCCGCTTTCTGCAGCAACAAGAGGCAGACCGGAAGCCATTGCCTCCATAATCACAAGCCCCAGCGTTTCCGTCGTTGAAGGAAAGACAAATACGTCGGAGGAGGCAAACGTAGAAGCAAGCTCATCTCCATGCATAAAACCTGTAAATACAGTGTCCGTGCCTTCGAAATGCTTTTCAAGCTCCTCGCGGTGGGGGCCGTCTCCTACAATGGCCAGGCAAAACTTGTCCGATTCTTCAAGGACATCCCGGATTTTTTCAATCTCTTTTTCAGCTGCGAGCCGTCCTACATAAAGCAGCAGCGTTCTGTCGCTTTTTCCACCGGAAAGCCGCTCCCGCATCTTTTTGCTGTGATGTCTCGGATGAAACTGCTCGGTATCTACTCCCCGTTTCCACAGATGCATGCGTTCAAACCTTTTTTCCTGAAGCTCTGTCTGCACGGTCTGCGAGGTGCAGAGATTAATGTCCGCCTTATTGTGCAGGCGCCGCACATACCACCACATCAGCCATTTCAGCATGCCCAGATTATAGTAGGACATATACTGGGTCAGATTTGTATGGTAGGAGGCAACCAGCGGCACACCCAGCTTCTTCGCATAGTTAACACCCGAATAGCCTACAACCGCCGGGTTTACGACGTGCACGACGTCAGGCCCGAAATCCTGTATATACTTCTTGACTACCCGGTTCGGGAGAGCGAACTTCTTTGAACGATAAAAAGGGAGGGCGCGCGCAGGCACCCCTTTCACTTCTGCTCCATCAAATTCATACACACCCAGATCCGGGGCTACAATCTGTACTTCATGACCATCACGATGCAGCCAGCGTATGCAGGCTGTTAATCGTGTAACAATTCCATCTGTAGAAGGCAGAAAAGTCTCGGTGATGATCATTATCTTCATAGAAGACAACTCCCCGTTTTTATTTCCAGCTCACACTCGGCAGTACGTTTTCTTCGATTACCCGCTCTTTATGTTCAATCACCGCTTTTAGGATGTGACGGATAACGTCGTCTGTTAAAAAGTGCGGCTCCAGTCCCAAGTCTAAAAGATTGGTGTTTACCGCTTCAAGGAAATGCTCTTCAAGCTCCACCCGCGGGTTTTCCAGATGATCCACATCTACATGATAGCCTTCTTCTTCAGCTACCTTTTTCACCCGTTCAGCGAGTTCGAGCACAGAAAAGTCTTCAGTGAACTGATTGAATACACGGAACTCTCCAGGCTCAGCCGGCTTGTCTGCTGCGATTTCCACACAGCGTACTGTATCTTCAAGGTTCAGGAATCCGCGGGTCTGGCCGCCTTTTCCGTAAACTGTCAAGTTCCGTCCGATGGCAGACTGGATAATAAAACGGTTCAGTGCTGTTCCAAAAACCCCGTCGTAGTCCAGGCGGTTGGTAAGCACCGGATCCATGTTGGTTTCATTTGTATCCAAGCCGTAAACGATGCCCTGGTTTAAGTCTGTAGCCCGGATGCCCCATACTTTGCAGGCAAACATAATGTTATGGCTGTCATGTACTTTCGATAAATGATAGAAGGAGCCCGGCTGTTTTGGAAACGGAAGGCGGTCTTTGCGGCCCTTGTGTTCCACTTCCAGATACCCTTCTTCAATTGGGATATTCGGCGTGCCGTATTCTCCCATCGTACCGAGCTTAATCAGGTGGCAGTCCGGCGCCATTTCTTTAATAGCGTAAAGCACGTTCAAGTTCCCTACTACGTTATTTACCTGCGTGTAGACTGCGTGCTCGCGGTCTATCATCGAATAAGGCGCAGAACGCTGTTCAGCAAAGTGAACGAATGCTTCCGGCTTTTCCTGTTCCATCACCTGCTGCAGGAAATCGTAATGCTGAAGGTCACCTTCGTATGTACGTATTTCTTTTCCTGTCAGTTCTTTCCATTTCGATACCCTGTCCTCAAGGCTTGCAATCGGGGTAATCGAATTGGAATGAAGCTCATCATCAATTTTCCTGCGTACCATACTGTCGATAATTGATACGTCATGACCCTGCTTTGATAAGTAAAGCGCGGTCGGCCAACCACAAAATCCATCTCCACCTGCAACAATAATTTTCACGTCAGTTACCTCCACATCATTTAATACAATCTGATAATTCAAACAAACATAATTCTATGGGTATCTATAAGGTAATTTCTACCTCGTAGAGTGCAAGTTGTCGTCGTATATGTACGTCCGAGTAGAATTCCCATCGAAACAATACCACTCTCCTTATATTAACGCAACTATTTGTCTATATACCACCGTTATTCTATCATACTAACTAATCATTGCAGCTATCACAGCCATAATTCATAAAAATTACATAAAATTTATAGAAAAACAGAAAGGCGGAGGGTGTTTGGGCACCAACTTGAACGGCTCATCGGTTTCAGTCGGCTTGAGACGAAGTCGCAAACGATCTGAAATCACGAATGGATTAAGCTGGTAACACCCGCAGCTGGACATAGAAAAGCGGAGGAGCCTTGTTCAACCGCGACAGGTACTTCCCAGGCGTGCAGGGCAGCCTGCTGCCCGTAGTTGGCTGGAAAGTAATCCCGAGCGATTAGGCTTCGGAGCTGGACATAGAAAAGCGAAGGGCGTTATTTAAATGATGTTCGATTAAAATCGCTACATCCTGTAGCAACATCGAACTGACCCGCTTCCTGCGGGCCCAAAGCTGAACAAAATCCGGAAAAGATTCACTTATCAAAAGAGAATTTTTCCGGATCTTCATCCACGGCAATTAGTATATTATGTTCCTTCAGCTGTTCACTCAGATCCCGGGCTTCTTTATCACTGTATCCAAGCTTTGTTAATCGTTCATAAATATCGGACGCACCGTTTCGGAAAAACTGTTTCACAAACTCCACCGGACTTTTAACATCTGCCTCAGTGTCACTGACCCTTAATTCCTTCGCAGTCGCTTTTTCCGCTTCCAGAGCCAAAGCATAAATCTGTTCCTTTTGGATTCCCTGCATCTTTAATTTATCTACAGCCTGCTGTGCTTCTTCTACGGATAAAAAAATACGGGCGGTAGGCAATAGTTCCCCCTCCTTGCAAGGAATATTACCACCCCGCCCGTAAAATGAAACAAGGAATATTTATCCTCCAATATATCTCTGGTATAACGACCTTGCTTCCACTTCCCCGGAAACTCCATGAATGATGGCTCTTCCGTCTTTAAAAAGCACCAGCCGCTTATTTTCAATATTTAATACCAGCAGATGCTGATTCGCTTTGGAAACGTGCTGCTTATGAACGTCCGCTGTCCGCTCGAGCGATACATGCACATCCGGAAGAGGCTTCACCTGCACCGCATCTCTGCCGCACAGTGTTTCAGCCTTGCTTCTCCCGCTCCATGCGAGCGCCGGATATGCTGGTGACTCCCCACAGGAGGGACAATCCTTATCCTGCAGCGAATTCACATGAATGGAGGAGCTTTCGTTCGACCATACATCAAACGACCACAGCGTCCCGCGGAGCTGGTCAAAGGAATGGGTAAGCAGCTTCATCGCTTCAGTCACCTGAGTAGCGCTTACGAATTGAACAGCCGGAGCAATAATTCCCACCGTGTCACACGTTTCTCCCTCCATCGGAATGCCCTTCATCAGGCAGCGCAGGCACGGCCCTTGTCCCGGCCTCACGGTATAGCTCAGCCCATAGGCGCCTACACAGGCTCCGTAAATCCACGGAATCCGGTGCTTCAGCGCTGTATCATTAATCATCAGTCGTGTCTCCATATTATCGAGTCCGTCGATAATAAGGTCTGCAGGCAGACAATTTTCGAGAAGGGCCGGATCTGCTTCCCCCACAATGATTTCAATAGAAGCCTCACTCCGAATATCGAGCAGGCGCTTTTTCGCCGCTTCTGCTTTTGGCGTACAGGCCTCCGCGTCCGCTTCCGTATAAAGCTGCTGACGCTGAAGATTACTTTCTTCCACATAGTCACGGTCAATCAGCGTTAATTTTCCGATCCCCGCGCGTACGAGGGTTTCGGCTGTTAAACTCCCGAGAGCTCCGGCGCCTACTACTATAACGTGAGCCTCCTGCAGCCTTTTCTGTCCCCTCCGACCGATTCCGTGAAATAACCGCTGCCGGGAAAAACGTTCTCCCGTATTCAAATACTGAGGCCTCCTAAAGGGCTGCTCGCCTGGGCGTAGAATTTTTTATCTATGCGTCCTGCTTCTGCGCCAAGCGCACCGGCCCTCACTGCCAGTTTCATCGCTTCTGCCATTTTTACAGGATCGCCCGCGCCCGAAACGGCCGTATTCAGCAGGATACCATCAGCGCCGAGCTCCATAGCATAAGCAGCATCCTTCGGACTCCCAATGCCTGCATCTACAATCACCGGGACTTCCGCCTGTTCAATAATGTGGGACAGGTTGTAAGGGTTAATGATTCCAAGCCCCGTGCCTATAGGAGAGGCTCCCGGCATCACTGCATGAACCCCAAGCTCCTGAAGCTTCCTGGCGAGCACAACGTCATCAGACGTATATGCGAGGACAGTAAATCCTTCATTCAGCAGCTGTTCTGAGGCCCGGAGCGTTTCCACCGGATCCGGCAGAAGCGTTTTATCGCAGCCGATCACTTCTACTTTAATCATGTCACACATGTTGGCCGCCTCTGCCAGCTTTGCGGTGCGCACAGCTTCTTCAGCTGTTTTGGCCCCGGCTGTATTTGGCAGCAGCCGGTACTTTGAGACGTCCATCTGTTCAAATGGATCAGGCTGGCTGCTATCAAACAGGTTCATTCTACGAACGGCGAAGGTCAGTACCTCTGTTTCCGATGCTTCTACAGCCTGCAGCTGGGTCCGAGCGTCTTTATATTTCCCGGTGCCGAGAAATAAATTCGATTCAAACGTCATATTTCCGATATTAAGCATTTGTTCATCCGCCTCCTACAAAATGAATGATTTCGATTCTATCCCCGTCCATTAAACCTTCCTGCTGGTGAAACTCTTCAATTACAATAGTGCCGTTGCGCTCCACCACTGTTTTTTTGTGGGCGATCTGAAGCTCTTCAAGTAAATCGGCTACCGTGGTGCTGTTCTCAATATTCTGTAATTGACCATTAAGCGTGATCTGCATGAATAACTCCTCCCTTTCGTATTTGAGGGTCTACGGCAAACAGGTGCTTCCAGTCCTCGCGAACGCTTTTCCCCTCGATTCGGTCAGCCATCCAGCTTCCGCTCAGTGCTGAAAGCAAAATGCCGTTTCTGTAATGGCCGGTCATTACCCACAACCCCCGTTCGGTCTGTCCCATATATGGCAGTCCGTCTCCTGTCTGCGGCCGGACACCGCTCCAAAGCCTTTCAATATTCGCATGCTTCAGTCCCGGCACTAAATGAACAGCTGCTTTCATCAGCTCCTGTATCGAAGCTACAGTGACCCCTGTACTCGAGTCCCCGGGTTTTTCCGAAGCGCCTATAAAGATTTCCCCGTCCTTTTTCGGAACAATATACACCTGCGGAGTGTGAAGAGTGTGTCTCAAATTCTCCCGGGGCATGCGGATGGACAAACACTCCCCTTTCACCGGATAGAGGGTGAACTCCTTCTCATCCAACAGCCCCGCCCCGGCACTCCCCCCGGTAAAAACAACTTCTTCCGCTTCAACAACTCCTTCACTTGTTTTCACGCCGTAAACGCGGTCGTCAGCTTCCAAAAGACGTTCAACTGAAGTATTTTCTCGTATAACGGTCCCGCAGGCCTTTGCTGCTTTGGCAAGAGCCATTGTCCATTCATAGGCACGGAGCTGTCCGTCTTTCGGAATGGACCAGGCGCCCCGGATGTGTTCGGAAAGCGCTGGTTCCCTGCGCAGTGCTTCATATGACGAAAGCCACTCCGCGCCGTAGCTGCGCCCAGCAGCGCGCTGGTATTTTTCTTCTCCCGCCATATCCCATACAGGCTTCAGCATCCCGTTGTTCACGTAGGAAACGTCTATTCCACTGAGCGCTTCCACTTCAGGGACCAGTTCTTTAAACAGTGAACGGCTTTCCAGGGCGAATTCCTGAAAAAGTCCGGGCCCCTCCCATTCGGACTGGGCTCCGAGCATACCGGCAGCCGCTTTTGATGCTCCGGAAGCGATGGTTTCTTTTTCGATAACCATCACACGGCGGCCCCGTTTACTTAACTGATACGCAAGCGAGCATCCCTGTACCCCTGCGCCCACAATAAGAACTTCTGTGTCAGCCTTCATTGTCATCACTCCTTAACCGGGTTCTGAGCTCTTCGGCTGCTTTTCGGGGTTCTGCCGCGTCATAAAAATATGCAATGGCTGCTACTCCGGCCGCTCTGCAGTTTATACATTCTGCTGCTTTGTCAGCATCAATTCCTCCTATGGCAATAACGGGGAGGCGGACGCTTTCTGCCACAGCTTTCAACGCCCGGGCTCCGTTCGGCGGTTTCCCGGGCTTACTGTCTGAGGCAAACACATGACCAAAATACAGCCATGATGCTCCCTCCTGTTCACTTTTTTTCGCTGCCTCTACAGAGTGTATCGACTGCCCCCAGCTTACGGATGCCGGATAGATTGTACGACGCTCCGGCAGGTGGGTACCGGCCAGACCATATGCGGCAGCAAGCTCCGGTTCATCATTTATGATCAGCTGCTCCGGGGCGGTCCCTTCTTTTAATGCCAGATCGATGGCCGTTTCTTTTTCACGCTTTGTCCATTCAGGCGCCCGTATATGCACGTAATCAATTATCCCTGTCAGCTCTTTCGTTTTTTCCCACCACGCAGCCACCGGTATGTCCGGCGGCGATACCGCATGTATACACAGCCTCGGTTTGTGATCCATAAAAAAACCTCCTTCCAGAAGGAAGGAGGCTGCCTGTTATGAGGTTCAACATGGCTGCTTCCCTCCGCTGGCTCTCCAGATCAGGTTCAAAGGGTTCCGGATAGTTCTCCGGTCTCAGCCTCAGCAGGCACCCCCAGCACATATAATATTTTCCCGCAAAAAACCCCGCTTTCTAATTGAAAGCGGGGGAGATAGTCGTATCAGCATCTCTTCCCCACTTCCCTCCGCTGGTATAATCCAGATCAGGTTCAAAGGGATCAGCTTTACGCTGTCTCAGCCAACAGGCACCCCTAGTGGTTGGTATTATTTATATCATAACGCGGTACTCTTTTTCCGTCAATTCGATGCGGAAATTTACGCCTGGAAAATCGACAGCACCACCCACAGGGAGGGAACGCTTAAAATAGTCGTCACCAGTGTAATACTCGAAACAAGCTGGGGATTGGAATCAAATTGTACGGAAATCATTGCCATGGTTGCTGCGCTCGGCATCGCTGTGGAAACAACCAGCACGGTCGTTAACGTGTCGCTGGTCTGCAGCAAGAGAGCAATTACGTAAGCGAGAGCCGGCGCAAATACAAGCCGTAAAAACGTACCTGCACTAACAAGCTTCCAATCCATGCTTTTTACAGATATGCGTGCAAGCTGCATCCCAAGTATAATCATAACGACTGGAATCGCAGCGCTCGCTAACATATCGAGGGCTTCATAATAGGTCGCTCCGACCGGTATCCCCGTCAGCTGGAAGACGATGCCGGCGAGCAGTGCATAAAATACCGGCATCCGCAGTACCGTCCGGAACGCGTCAGCCGCATCCATATTGGCACTGTTTGCGATATAGACGCCTACAGTATTCATCAGCATCGTCTGAATGACCATAAAAACGATAGAATAGGCAAAGGCTGTATCACCAAACGCAAAAGCAATTAACGGGGCCCCGTAATTGCCCGCATTCATAAACACGGTGGACAGCATCATGCCGGTTTCGTTAGCTTTTGGCCATTTACGCACGTAAGACACTAATTTGATCAGCCCGGTCATAACCGCTAAAAACACAAGAGAAAACAGAGCCATCGACAGCATGTCACTGTTCAGCTCTCTTTCGTAGAATGTCCGGAAAACAAGCGCAGGCGTCAATACATAAAGAGCGACAGCCGACACCGGCCGAATATCCACTGCCTGTCTTTTCTGCAGCAAATAGCCAATCGTAAATATTAAAATGATTGGGATCAATACATTGATCAACACACCCATGCGGAGCCCTTCCTTCCTCAAATTTAATGCATCTTAACGCTGGCCGCTTTTTCTCAGTAATCGTGCCGCAGCATTTGTTTTAAAATACGCTTCTCTTTACGCGATACAAGGATATACAAATAATCACCGGCCTGGATTACTGTCTCACCAACCGGAGTGACCAGTTCATCGTCCCGGACAATCGCGCTAATCAGCGCAGAGGCAGGAAATTCAATGCTTTGAAGCGTCTGGCCGACGATCGGCGTCGCTTCATTCGTTTGAAATTCCATAATTTCTGCGTTCGCTTTTCCAAGTGACACCAGTTCCAGGGAATGAGTCGGCGCTTCCCGAAGCGGACCGGACAGGTGAAGCCATTTCGCAAGCGGAGCTATGGTTGCTCCCTGGATAAGTGCAGACGTCAGCACAATAAAGAAGACGACGTTAAAAATCTGGCTGCCCGACTCCACCCCGGCGACGATCGGGTATGTAGCCAGGATTATTGGTACCGCTCCGCGTAGTCCCGCCCAGGATAGAAAGATATTCTGCTTCGGCTTGTATCCGAAAAAAGAAGTCGACAAAAATGTAGCCAGCGGACGGGCCAAAAACATTAACACTGCTGATAAAATGAGCCCCATCGTGATGTTTGACCACGTCAATATATCTCTTGGGAAGGCGAGCAGACCGAGGATGATAAACATGCTGATTTGAGACATCCACGCCATTCCTTCGTTGAACCGGTAAATCGGCTGGCGGTAGATCAAATCAGAGTTTCCTATCAAAAGCGCCGCTACGTACACTGCCAAAAACCCGCTCGCGCTCATGCTCGAGGTCACGCTATAGGTCAGCAGTGCAAAAGCAATAGCAAAGAGAGGGTACAGCCCACTCGAATCCAGATTAATACGGTTAATGGTCCATGAGGCTGCCCATCCAAACAGGCCGCCCATCGCAAAACCGGCACCCATCTGCCAGAAAAAAGCGCCGGATAAAAGCCACACGTTCGGCGAATCTGCCAATATTAATTCAATAAAGAAGAGCGTTAAAAACACGGCCATCGGGTCGTTGCTTCCCGATTCCGCTTCGAGGGTGGACCCCATTTTTTTATCAATGCTCCGCCCCTTCAAAGCGGCAAAGACAGCGGCGGCGTCTGTCGAACCGACTGTCGCCCCGAGAAGCATCGCTTCGAGCCAGGTCAGATCAAGCAGCTGCTTTGCCACCAGCCCCATCAGAGCAGCTGTAAACAGAACGCCAAACGTGGCGAGCGTAACGGAAGGCCCCACCACTGGTTTAATATCGCGCCATTTCGTCTGGGTTCCCCCTTCAAATAGAATGATGATCAGGGCTATAATCCCGACGGTCTGGGCAAGCTGGACATTTTCGAACTCAATAATGCCAAAACCATCATTTCCCATCAGCATACCTAGAATAATAAACAAAATAAGTGAAGGCACGCCGAGCCGTGTCGAAAATTTTGTTACGATGACACCTAAAATAAGCAGAAGTGCCCCTAATAATATAAATGAATCCACATTCGCGTTCCCTTCAAACAATGCCAGCTCCCTCCTTTCCCCTGCCGCAGTTGTACCCATGGCCTCTTTATGTATTACTTGCGTGATACATGTAATTTCCGTTTAAAAAAAACTGGCATTCAGGCCATTTAGTCTGTCTTTTCTATACCCAAAAATGCCTCCATATAAAAAAGCATGCTGTTTTTGCAGCATGCTTTTCTTGCATTACCCAATCACATCGTAGCCGATGGATAAGATAATTGCGAATAAAATGATCCATATAACCCAAAACATAGCGTGTTTTTGGCCTGCCCGCCGACGGACAAACATCATTTCCATTACCCCGATAAATATCAGGGCCAACACACCTTTTATAATGGACAGAAGCGGGAAGCCGTACAGCAGTACCATACCTGCGCCAGAAAGAATCATGATAACCACGAACAGCCGCTCAATCATCATTGTCACTTTTTGCTTCGGAAACAGGTAGCTGATCAAAAAGAATATGATCAAAAACGCCCATGAACCAGAATGTGCCTCATACAAAATACTTTGAAGATCCATATGTTTTCCTCCTTTCAGTCTTTATTAAGTTTCTACTCCAAATGTTTCATCTGATTGTAACTATAATCAAAATAAAGCCTGCGCTCAAGCTGTAGCAGCTTTTGTTTTTGAACGTTTTATGGCGCTATCAGCTTCAGACCTACAACCGAAGCAAGGATCACCGCAATACTTATAAGCCTGCCTGTGTTTGCCGGCTCTTTGTACCAAAGCATGCCGAACAGTGCGCTGCCTGCTGCCCCTATTCCCGTCCAGACGGCGTAGGCGGTGCCCATCGGGAGCGTCTGCATCGCCAGGGAAAGGAGAAAAAAGCTTGCTCCAAACCCAGCAGCAATCATGAACAGCGGCCAGATGACCCGCTTTTGAATCCATTCGTTAATCATAGAAACACCAATCATCTCAAAAATACCTGCACCGATCAAATACAGCCATGTCATCACTGTCCACCGCTCCCTTCATTTACTCTTGCCCGTCCGGAAGCTGTATGCAGCCCGGCAATTCCGGCAATCAGCATGAAAATAAAGACCAGCTTGATCCATACGAACGGCTGGCCGAAAAAGATCATATCAAGAACCGTCGTTCCGATCGTCCCAATGCCGACAAAGGCCACATACGATGTGCCTACCGGAAGATGTTCGCCTGCCCGGATTAAAAAGAGAAAGCTAAGTACGATAGCTACTAGTGTTCCTGCCCATTCCCATCCGGCCGATGCATGCTTCAAACCGATGACCCAGAGAATTTCAAATGCTGCTGCCACAGCGACGTTGATCCATCCCATTACAGCCCCTCCTTGCCGGCGCCTGCTTAATTATTTCCCGGAAATATACATTTCAGCTTTCAGCCGCGAAAAAACCCGGGAAGTCTTCGCAGCGAAGATCTCCCGGGTTTTTATCCCTCCGTGGCGCAAACTATTTGTTTGCGGGTTTTCTCTCGGACCAGACCGGCTCTGCCGCGGAACCCTAGAAAACATTCTGCCTCTCAGTATATCAAATTTCCGAATATTGTCTATGAGGAGGCATTGTCTTTAGCCGGAAACACAAATTCCACGCCATTTTCTTTTCGTTTTAATTTGGCGTCAAATGGCTTTTTGCCTTTAAATCCTTTAATCAACTGGGTTTCCCCTTTTTCACACAGCTTTTTAACCTGGGCCTGAGTAATTCTTTTCTTCAATAATGTTTTAGGCACAGTAAATTTACAGCCATTCGCATACTCACTGCACCCGTAGAAGGATTTCCGCTCCATCATCTGGCCCTTTTGGCAGACGGGACAGAGAGCGATTGGCTCTGTACGCTGCGGCTGTTTTTTGGATGAAGCGACCTGCCCGGGATCAGTCTGCATATTCGTTATGCCGGCAGGCGCTTCTTCGACCAGTTTTTTCGTAAAAGCCTCTGTCTGCTTTAAAAAAGCTTCCTTATCCGCTTCCCCGCTGCCGATCTGCTTCAAAAAGGCTTCCCACTTCGCGGTGAGCAGCGGTTTGGACAAAAGTGTCCCTTCTACTACTTCGCACAGCGCCCACCCTTTAGCGGTCACCTCGACAATGTTCTTTTGAATCCGGATATATTCCTGCTTTTGCAGCGTTTGAATAATGGTGCTTCGCGTCGCTTCAGTGCCGAGACCCTCCGTTTCCTGAAGTACTTTTTTAGACGTTTCATCATCCTCGATCCATTTGCCGCAGGATTTCATCATGTTGATCAGCTGGCCTTCGGTATAAGGCTTTGGCGGCTGGGTTTCTTTTTCGGCCGCCTGGACATATGCTTCCACCTGCTCTCCCTCAGTAACAGGAGGCAGGGTGCTCTCCTCCTGTTCTTTCTTCTTCTTTGGCGACGGAAAGAGCTCCTTCCAGCCCAGCTGCTTGTCCACCCGGCCCTTACTTTCAAAAATAAGCCCCTGAACATCCGTTTCAACCGTCGTTTCTTCGTACACATAGTTCCGGTGAAACATAGCTAACACGCTGTTCAACACTTCTTTATACACCTGCTGCTGGGCCCGGTTCAGCTTTTCAAACTGAGTCTGGCTCAGCACTTTTTTGGTCGGGATAATCGCATGGTGCTCCTGGACTTTGCTGCCGTCTACAAACCGCTTCGAAGGCGTAGTGGACACCGGTTCAAAGGAGGCGTTCATGCTTTCCTGCATCCGGGACAGGTTTCCTTTTAAGTAGTTAAATTCCCCTGACGTGATATGGCGGGTATCTGTTCTCGGATAAGAAACCACTTTTAATGGTTCGTCATACAGGCTCTGCACTGTTTTCAACACGGCAGACGGACTCATTTTATACTTTTTATTCATCGTCGTCTGCAGACTCGACAGCGAATGCAGAAGCGGGGGCTTTTCCTGCTTCTCTTCTTTTTTTATGCTGCTGATCGTGCCTTCGGTATCCTTTTTCAATCCGTGCTCCTTCCAAATCCGGAGCACCTCTTCCTTCGAGCCGAAGCGTTTTTTATATTTTCCTTTATACTCTCCTGCTTCCGCCCGGAAGGTTCCTTCAAGCTCCCAGTAAGGCTCGGGCTCAAACGCCTCAATTTCCTTCTGCCGGTCGTAAATAAGCTTGAGCGTTGGTGTCTGGACCCTGCCGACGCTGAACACTTCATTGATGCCCTTCTGCTTTAACAGCAGTGTATACAGGCGGCTCGCGTTCATCCCGACAATCCAGTCGGAAAATTGGCGGGCCCGTGCCTCCTCATAAAGAGGGAGATAGTCTGCTCCTTCGCGGAGCTGCTCGAACCCTTTATACACTTCATCCTTTTCCAGACTGTTGATCCAAAGACGCCGGGTCGGTTTATGGGATGTTTTCGTGTAGTCGATGACGCTTCGAGCGATGTTTTCGCCTTCCCGGTCGCAGTCGGTCGCAATAATAATGCTGTCGGCCTCCTGCAGCATCTGCTTGACGATTTTCAACTGCTTGAACGCCCTCGGGTTAGGCTTGAAGCGGAAATGGACGGGAAGCATCGGGAGGGTGTCGAGCGACCATTTTTTCCAGGAAGACTCGTAATCGGCCGGCGCCCGGAGCTCGAGCAGATGCCCAAATCCCCAGGTAAGCACCGCCCCGTCCGGAAACAGACTGCACGGCTTCAGCCGCATATATCCGTCTTTTTTCTCCTGAATTTGAAAAGCGGCCGCATAGGCTTTTGCCTGAGACGGCTTCTCCGCTAAGATCACTGGCATAAAGAAATTCCTCTCTTCACTGATTTCTTTGAATTCAAGAACATTTGTTCTTTAATTATAATGAATCTGTCACAAAAACGAAAGATGAAGCCTGGCTTTCATATACTCAACTTCAGCCGGGCGTGATACACTAGCATTTGTGAAAACAATGGAAGGACGCTTCCACTCGAAGAAACCACCATTCGGGAGGAGAAATAAACAAATGAAGCCTTTAAAACAGCAGGGATACGAATATTATGATTTAGCCGATATACTGCATGACAGCTACAGCGACGAAGATCTTGCTGCTCTCACTGCAGCCTTTGATGATCTTCCGGCGGATGACTACGCCCCGGATCTGAATCGCTACCGGCAGTATGGCCGTGCCGTCATTTTTCCGGGCACTCACCGGATCGAATGGCTGCCGGAAACAGTTAAAAACGGCAAAAGCTACTACGATTATTTTCAGGGATCGTTCAATCCGGAATACCCCGATGCGAGCCGCCGATTCCCCGCCATTCCCGAACACGTCAGGCATAACCGGCTGCTTGAAGCATTGATCGCCTTTAATTTCCGCCAGACATTCTGGACGCGTGAAGATGCGCTGATGCCTTTTCATGCGGGCGTCCACTTTGTGAAGCTTCATGTTGAATCGGAGGAGGACGAAGCTTTTTCCTCGCCAAACACGCTGCACCAGGACGGCGAGCCGTTTACGTTTGCCCATCTGATCCGCCGGCGCAATATCGAGGGTGCCCGGAACGTCATTTCTGTGCCGGAGGTCCGCGGACGGATGCCGGAGGATGTTGAAAGGGAAAAAATCACTGACTCCTTTTACATGACCCTCCCGCTTGAATCCTACGGGGTGTATGATCCGCTGGTCACTCACTACGTCGGCTCCGTCCGCAAGGGCCCAGAAGACGGACCCGGAGAGCGTTCTGCCATTTTAATTGACTATCAGCCGACCGTCGTTGCTAACCCCGATGAAATCCGCAGCATGCACGGTGACACAGGCAATATGGATTATGTATAACCTTATCGTTCTACTAAAGAAGCTGCGCCAACTACTGGTGCAGCTTCATTTTTCTATTTGCTCTTCTTTGTAGGAAATGTATTTCCGGAAAAGCGTCTCCAGAGCGATCGTCAGTGGAATAAATGAGACGATTTCCTCCCCGTTATTGGAGTGGGTAGTGCTCGTTGCAGCATAAATACTGAAAGGAGACATCTGGGCGAGTTTATTATTTTTTAGGTTTGTAATGGAAATGAACGTAATTCCCCTCGCCGTAAGCTGCTGCACGTGAGGTATAAGACTTGGGGTGTCTCCGGAAAGAGATATGATGATCACGATATCTTCCGGAACCATCGCTTTCAGCATAGATTCAAACTCCGTCTTGTCGTAAATGATTGTCACGAAAGTCTGCTGCAGGGCAAATAGGCGCTGAGCCTCCCGGGCACAGGTAAGCTGGGCTGTTCCAGTGCCGTAAATGAAAATCCGTCCTGCATGGTACAGCTTTTCACAGATAGGTTCAAAATGTAATGAACCCAAATTTTTCAGCGTCACTTCGATATCATTTTCAAGCTGCTGCATATAATCGCCGGTTTCTTCGCTATTAGCCTCTTCCCATTTCAAGAATACTTTAAATTCACTATAGCCGCTGAACCGAAGCTTCTTTGTGAGCCTGTGAATCGATGAACGGGAAGCAAGAGTGGCATCCGCCAACTCATTGATGCCCATATCCCGGCAGTTTTCTTTATGATTCAGGATATATTTAAGTATGTGCATGTCATTATCATTGAGTTCGCCATAATACGTATTAATTACTTCTTCAAGTGACATATTAACCCTCTCTTCTATATATAGAAAACCACTCTTTTCAGTATAGCACCTGCTTTCATCCCTGGGAAAATTCCCGGGTTTTGAAACAATGTCCGATCTTTTTGTCTTTTTCCCTCTATTCCTTAATGATGTTGAGTGAAAGCACTTTCACACATACACTCGGATAAGTAAATGAAATCGATATCATGAACACATTACTTAGAAAGCGGTGGGGAATATGATGAACGCTATACGCAGATTTGGCGGTGCTATGATCGTCCCGGTCCTATTGTTTCCTTTTTTCGGGATTGTAGTCGGTCTGGCTGCGCTGTTTAAAAATGAACAGATCATGGGTGGGCTGGCTGACCCGGATGGCCTCTGGTATCAGATGTGGACCTTTATGGAAAATACCGGTTGGACCGTCTTTGACCATATGGAGCTCATCTTTGTGATTGGACTTCCAATCTCCTTGGCAAAAAAGGCAGCCGGCAGAGCAACGCTTGCCGCTATTGTTGCCTATCTCATGTACAATACCTTTATTAATTCCATCCTCGACATATGGGGGCCGGCGTTCGGTGTTGATATAAGCGACGGAGCGGATGAATCAACAGGTTTAACAGAGATAGCAGGTATTTTGACACTCGACACCAACATTATGGGTGCGATAGTTATTTCAAGTATCACTATCTGGCTTCACAATCGTTATTACGACAAGAAACTGCCGGATGCCCTCGGTATTTTTCAGGGCGGTCCGTTTATCGTCATGATTTCTTTCTTCGTCATGATTCCACTGGCTTTTTTAACCGCATGGATTTGGCCGACTGTCCAAAATGGGATTGCTTCCCTGCAGGGCTTCATGGTTTCTTCCGGCTATGTCGGGGTCTGGCTTTTTCACTTTTTGGAAAGGATTCTGATTCCGACCGGCCTTCACCACTTTATCTATACTCCGTTCCAGTTCGGCCCGGCGGTCGTGGACGGTGGCATTACAGCCAATTGGGTTTCCCGCCTCGGAGAGCTTGCGGCTTCTGACACACCGCTCCGGGAACAGTGGGAAGGTGGGGCTTTTCTCCTGCAGGGGAACATCAAAATATTCGGCTCCATAGGGATTGCACTGGCTATTTACAGCACGGCACGCGCTGAAAAGAAAAAACAGGTTGGGTCCCTGCTGCTTGCAGCAACCCTGACTGCGGTGGTTGCAGGCATCACAGAACCGTTGGAGTTTACCTTCCTCTTTATTGCACCACTCCTGTTTCTTATTCATGCCCTGCTTGGAGCAACCATGGTCACACTGCAGAGTGCATTCGGAGTTGTCGGCAACCAGGCCGGCGGACTGATTGAGATGGCTACCACCAACTGGATTCCGCTGATGGGAAATCATTGGGAGGTCTACATTGCCCAGATTACTATCGGCCTCATCTTTACCGTGATTTACTTTTATCTCTTCCGCTGGCTGATTGTAAAATTCGATTATGCCCTGCCGGGACGGGAAAAAGACGAAAACCAGGAAACGAAGCTGTACACAAAGGCTGACTACCGGGCAGAGAAAGATGACAGTAAGAAAGAGCCGGCAGCTTACGCTAGCGACTACGACAGAAGAGCGGCCGCTTTCCTCGAAGGGCTTGGCGGCTCGGACAATATTTCCGACGTCACCAACTGCGCAACACGTCTGCGGGTGACTGTTAAAGACCCGGAGCAGGTAAAAGACCAGGATTATTTTAAAAACCAAGGGGAAGCCCACGGTCTCGTCAAAAACGGACAGAGCATCCAGGTTATTGTCGGACTGTCTGTGCCACAGGTCAGAGACTCTATTGAAGGATTCATTGGCGGAAACGAATAAATCAAAAGCAGGAGGCTGTTAGTTATGAAAAAATCCTCAATCACTATCGCAGGCGGAGGAAGCACATTTACGCCCGGCATCGTTTTGATGCTTATCGATAACCTCGAAAAATTTCCGATTGACCGGATTACGTTTTTTGATAATGACGAAGAGCGGCAGAAAACGATCGCCGGGGCATGCCGGATTATTTTGAATGAAAAGGCTCCGGAAATCCAGTTTACAGAAACAACCGATCCGGAGGAAGGATTCTCCAATACTGATTTCGTGATGGCGCACATTCGAAGCGGGAAGTACGCCATGCGTGAACAAGATGAAAAAATTCCTCTGAAATACGGAGTCGTCGGCCAGGAAACCTGCGGACCCGGCGGCATCGCTTACGGCATGCGCTCAATCGGAGACGTTCTTGAGCTTGTGGATTTTATGGAAAAGTATTCACCAGAGGCCTGGTTTTTGAACTATTCCAACCCAGCAGCTATTGTTGCCGAAGCAACTCGGAAGCTTCGTCCGAAATCAAACATTCTAAATATCTGCGATATGCCGATTGGGATCGAAGAACTGATGGCTTCTGCCATCGGGCTTGAAAGCCGAAAAGAAATGGAAGTGGATTATTACGGGCTGAACCACTTCGGCTGGTGGACCGGGATCCGGGACAAGGAAGGAAACGACCTCCTCCCACAGATTCGCAGACACGTCGCCAATTTCGGTTATGTCACAGAAGATCAATCGCTGCAGCATGCGGATGAAAGCTGGAACAATACATTTGCAAAAGCAAAGGATGTTCAGGCACTCGATCGGGAAACAGTGCCAAACACGTATTTAAAATATTACTTTTATCCGGATTACGAAGTCGCTCATTCCAACCCGGAAGTAACACGTGCCAATGAAGTAATGGAAGGACGCGAAACCTTTACTTTTGGGGAATGCCGTAAAATTATCGAGAGCGGCACTGCGGTGGATTCTGCGCTGCACATCGATGAGCATGCTTCCTATATTGTGGATCTTGCGCGTGCGATTGCCTATAATACAAAAGAGCGGATGCTTTTAATTGTAGAAAATAATGGAACGATAAGTAACTTCGAATCTACTGCGATGGTGGAAGTGCCATGCATTGTTGGCAGCAAAGGACCAGAGCCTCTCGTGCAGGGAGAAATCCCCCGATTTCAGAAAGGACTTATGGAGCAGCAGGCCGCTGTAGAAAAGCTCGTAGTAGAAGCGTGGTACGAGAAGTCCTATCAAAAGCTTTGGCAGGCGTTGACGCTTTCCCGTATTGTACCAAGTGCCAAAGTGGCAAAGGATATTCTCGAAGACCTTCAGGAAGCCAATAAAGATTATTGGCCGGTGCTTCATTAAGCAAATAAAGGTAAAAGAGTCTGGTCCCGTCGATGTTATCGACGGGACCAGACTCTTAACAATATTATCTGCTTAGTTCACAGAGGTTAATGACACAAGCTCATACTCAATTGTGGTCCGGTGGGATTCCCATTCCACCCGGTGTATAACCGCCTTGCCAAAAGGTACTTTTTCGACAAAAGTATGAATTGGAAGCGGGTGATCGAGCGGAAACATTTGATAATTATCTTTAATCAGCCGAAAATTTTTTTCATCAAGGCGCTCTGCCTGCTTATTCGTAATAATTTCCCAGTTCATTTCTACAGAAAAACCCATATACGTCCCTCCTGCTCCCTTGTCTCTATAATAATAACGCTTACTTATCTATTTCCATTATGGCAGATTTTTAAGCGATTGTACGATTAAATCCCAAAATTTATCATTATCGACTGCTGTGGCAACCTGCACCGGCCCTTCTGCAGCGTAAGTATCAATGACTGTTTCCCCGTACGTATGCTTTCCAGTTGTTTCAACCTTTACCTCGGCCGATTCAAATGTAAACAGGGACGGCTGCAGGCATACTGCCACCGCGCAGGGGTCATGAACCGGTGGAAGCGTCAGCTGAAAATGCTCCTCGTAGGCACGCTGGAAGTGATCAAGCAGTTCATACGTAAACTGGGCTGCCATTGTCGGTATCTCTTTAATCCGTTCCACTACGGCCTCGGACGATAATGCCTGATGAGTAACATCGAGGCCGCACATCGTGATTGGAATACCGCTTGTAAAAACGATCTCTGCCGCTTCAGCATCCGCATAAATATTAAATTCTGCCGCAGGTGTCCAATTCCCAAACGTGCCGCCGCCCATAATCGACAGATGGTGGATACGAGCAGCCGCCTTCGGATTTTTCCGGCACAGTAGTGCAATGTTGGTAAGCGGACCAGTCGCAATAACGGTAATTTCTTCCTCCGAATGAAGCAGTATGTCTTCCATTACATCCACCGTATGTCGTTCCTCCACCATATATGTCGGCGCTGGAAGCTCCGGGCCGTCGAGACCGGATTCCCCGTGAATAGAAGGAGCGTGCTCCGGCGTACGGACCAGAGGCCTTCCCGCCCCTTCCGCCACTGGCACTCCGCTCAGTCCCGCAGTATCAGCAGCCACTAAAGCGTTTCTTGTTGTTTTTCCTATATCAGCATTTCCTGAAACAGTCGTCACAGCCCGGATATCCATGTCCGGATGACCTGCTGCGAGAAATAATGCGATTACATCGTCGTGTCCCGGGTCCATATCCATAATTACTGGTGTTTTCATCTGATGCTTCCTTTCTCTCTATGACTATAGGTTTATTCAAACTAAAAGCACCGCCAGCTGGCGGTGCTTCCTGCTTCGGACTCTGATGCTTAAAGTCCTGCTTCGTAATTCAATTTTTTCGACATTTCCCGGAATTGCTGCTCGTCAAATCCTGGCGCAAATTCTTCCGGAATGTGATCGAGGTTCGGAATTTCCCCGCCCTCCGGTGTCGGCATGTCGCTGACTACTTCGAGCTCACCCGGTGGTCCGACCGGTGTCGGTCCGTTCCAGATCCGGTCAAGCATTGTGTAATCGTTATCGCTGAAACGATACAGCTTACGGTGCGCACCCTTTGCTTCATATTTCTGGGCGTGGTCATATTTACTGTTATCAAGGTCCGGTACCGGCAGCATTTTCGTTACATCCACGCCTGTTAATTTCTCCAGCGCTTTAGCATAGGCCACTACGTGCACGCCGCCGCGCACAAGCAGATAGCCGGTCAGTTCACGGGCGGTTTCATTGTCGGTCATTTGATATACACGCATCTTATGCGTTCTTGCTCCGCATTCAAGATAAAAATTGTGAAGCAGATCATTGACTAGGTTACCGCTTGTAAAAACATTGTCCCCTGTCCACGGAGCTCCCATCGAGTCCTTCGGTACAGCGTTTTGACCGGCAAAAATAAAGCTTTGTGGGTTTCTTGCATCCATGGCTTCACTGAGCGGTGTACTGTCCGGGTTGGCCGGGTCCTGGCCGCTTTGGCTTGTGGAACCCTGCAGGCATAAATTTATTGTATTGGCAACCAGCTCTACGTGTCCGAGTTCCTCAGCTGTAATACTTGCAACTAAATCATAAAAAGGGCGTAGCTGTTTTTTGCTGCGAAAATTAAACGACTGGAATAAATAGTTATTGAGCGTTGACATTTCACCGAATTTTCCACCTAAAAGCTCCTGTACGACGTTGGCTGAATTAGCGTCTGGATTACTGGGCGTTGGGAGGTCGATCTGCAGTTTATCAATTCTCTTAAACACAATGATTCCTCCTATAGGTTTAAATTCGTATTTCGCTAGCAAAATACACTTACCTATTACCGCTCTACTATGAAAGCAAACGCACGATTTCTTTATATTAACAATATTCATTCTTTTTACACAATTACTATTGTATGTAGAAATCACTGCCCTTCCGGCTTTGAACCCATGTTTAAAAGTACGGGGCGGCAGGAATAATGATAATTAGTTTCACTACGAAAGGAAGGATTACCCATGGATAAAAACGAAGCAAAGAGACTCGCACTCGATATCATTGACAGCAACAAAGTAGGCGTACTTGCCACGATTGAAGGCAACAAGCCCCACTCCCGCTATATGACGTTTTACAATGATAATTTCACCCTTCTCACACCGACGAGCAGCAAAACCCACAAGGCAGAAGAAATCGAAAAGAATTCCAATGTCCATATTCTGCTCGGCTACGACGGGGAAGGCTACGGAGACGCTTTTGTTGAAATTTCCGGCAAAGCAGTAATCCGTCATGACCAGGAAACGAAGAAAAAGGTTTGGACTGACAGCGTGCAATCCTGGCTTGGTTCGCCGGACAATCCGGAATATATTGTCCTCGAAATCCAGCCGGACTCTATCCGCCTGATGAACTCCAAAGGTGATACTCCCGAGGAAATCGATTTTTCTTCTTAAGTTAATAGAAGCCCCCGCCGGCATAAGTTCCGGCGGGGGGTATTTTTATAAGACCTTCCAGGCTTCATGAATATCCGTATCTCCTGCAAGCAGTTCGACCGTTTGTCCCCGGGCGTTCTCAATGTCGAGGGCTGCAATCATCGTGCGGGCCACATCCTCTCTGGAAATATCTCTTTCTTCAGGGCTGGAAAGCTTTTCTGCAAGCTCAATTTTCCCTGTTCCCTTATCGAACGTAAGCTTTCCCGGACGAACAATCGTATATGGCAGTCCGCTGCTCTGCAGATGCTTATCTGCGTTCAGCTTTGCTTCTGCATAATGCTTAATAGGTCCCTGCGGATTGTCGACACCAATTGCGCTCAGCATAACGTAGTGCTTCACGTCCTGCACTCTTGCAGCATCAATAGTTTTTTTTGCGCCCTGCTGGTCTACGCTCACTGTTTTTTCAGGCCCTGTTGAAGAGCCGGAGCCAGCAGCGAACATAACAGCATCCACACCCTTCAAAGCGGCCGCCGTATTTTCTTCAAGGTCTGCAAGAATCGTGGATGCCGCGCCCAGTTTTTTCAGTTCATCCGCCTGGGAGACTTCACGTACCATAGCATGCGGTGTATGCTCCGGGTGGGCTGCAAGCTGCTCCACCAGCAAGCGGCCCGTATGGCCATTCGCTCCTATGACTAGTACATCCATTTTAATGCCTCCTTTTTTTACATTTGTTCCCTGCAGTCCTCAGTTTAAACATCTCCCTTGGGCTTCTTCTCCCACTCGTTTAGCGCTTCTCCCCGGTTCTCTCCACGTTTTTTCCGGAATTTCCCCGGTCTTGAATAGATGGAAAGAATTACCGCGGAAAAAATAAGAAAGATACCAAACCCCTGCCAGGTGCTCAGCCTGTCCCCAAAAGCGAATACGCCGATCAAAATGGCCACCATCGGCTCCACGGTTGATAAAATCGCCGCTTTGCCCGATTCAATATATTTCAGCCCGATCGTAAAAAGTATATACGCAGCAATCGTGGAAAGAAGAATGCCTCCAAGACCGTACATCCACATCATTGGCTCCCGGAGGGCTTCTTCATTTGCCAGCAGACCGCTGAAAGGAATCATTACCACTCCCCCGGCAAGCATCGTGTAGGCAGTAATCGTAATGGAATGATACTTCGGCGTCACAAATTTGCCGAGAATGCTGTACAGGCCGCAGCATAAACCAGAAAGCAAACCAATCATAAGAATCGGAAGCGACATTCCGCCTGTGCCGCCCGGAAGCAGGCCGGCCACCAGCGCACAGCCCGCGATCGTCAGCAAAATAGAAGCCAGTTTATTCATTGTTATTTTTTCTTTGAATACAAACCTTGAAATGAGGGCTACAAACACAGGGCTTGTGTAAAGAAGCACCACTGCAATGGAAAGCGAGGCTTCATTCATAACAGTAAAATAACACCAGTTAAAGAGGGCTATACTACCGACGCCGAGCCCGATAAAGTGCGGCAGATCATACCACCGGACCTTTAGAAGATACGGGCGGATCAGGGCAACAGCCAAAAACAAAATCAGAGCTGAACCCGCCATGCGCAGAGCCACCACCTGATCGGGTTCGATATTGTACCGGTACATGTTCTGCACGAACAATCCCGTAAAACCCCAGAACGAAGCACCGGCGACGGCAAATAAATAAGCAGTGGATGGTTTCATAGCTGCTCCCCCTTTATATAAATCATTTTCCTTCAGCTCCGCTATCATCTCAAATTTCCCTGTCCACTTTCTATAAATTTATTATTATTCTCAAATAGTATTGACCTTTCCTGATCTTAAATGTTTGAAAAAATACAGCACGAGGTATATTATACATTGCTACCGGGTCCTATCCGGTAATTATGAAAGGATGGTTGCTATGCATACCGATTTTACAAAGCAGTATATTAACGGCTCCTGGGTGAGCGGCTCATCCAGCAAAACAATTGAAAATACTAATCCTTATAACGGCGAATCCCTGGGAACAATAGCTTCCGCAGATGCCAATGACCTTGACCGCGCGTATCAGTCGGCCAATGATTATCAGAAAACGTGGGACGCTCACAGCCCAGCCGAAAAACAACAGTATATCCACCGGCTGTACGACGTCATGCAGAACCAGAAGGAAACCATTGTGGAATGGCTTATCAAGGAATCCGGAAGCAGCAGACTAAAGGCAGAAACTGAGTTCAACACAGCTTCCAATATTGTTTTTGAATCTGCTTCCTTCCCTAACCGGGTTCACGGAACGACTGCTCCTTCAAACACTCCCGGCAAAGAAAACTACACCTTCCGTTCGGGCAAAGGAGTTATTGGCGTTATCGGCCCATGGAACTTCCCGTTCCACCTTGCAATGAGAACAATTGCACCAGCAGTGGCCACAGGTAATACCGTCGTTGTTAAGCCAGCCTCCGACACACCGGTTACTTCCGGACTTCTGATTGCGGCATTGTTTGAAGAAGCCGGATTTCCAGCAGGCGTCATTCACGTCACTGCCGGACGCGGCTCCGAAATTGGCGATGCCTTCGTCACCCATGAAGTACCAGCTCTGTTATCGTTCACTGGCTCCACGGAAGTCGGCACGCATATTGCTGAGGTTGCGGCGAAAAACTTAAAAGAAACCGCTCTTGAGCTTGGCGGCAACAATGCCATGGTCGTTCTTCAGGACGCCGAGGTGAAAAAAGCTGCCAAAGCAGCAGTATTCGGGTCCTTCCTTCACCAGGGACAGATTTGTCTCGCATTGAACCGCGTCATTGTTCATGATGACATTTACGACGAATTTGTCGAAGAGTTCACCCGTGTGGCGAAAACGTTAAAAGCTGGCGACCCTTCGGATGAAAATGTCATCGTCGGCCCGATCATTAATGAAGAACAGGTCAATAACATTGAGAAATTGGTTCAGGGTACAATTGATGCCGGGGCTAAACTTCAGACTGAGTTTGAAATCAACGGCCAGGTTATACCGCCGGTGGTTCTTTCCGAAGTGACTAATGACATGCCGGCAGCAAAGGATGAAGTCTTCGGCCCTGTTGCAACATTAATCCGGGCATCGAGCGAGGACGAAGCAATCCGTATTGCCAACGATTCTCCTTACGGCTTGAGCGGCTCAGTCTTCACCCAGGACCGTTACCGGGGCATGCAGGCAGCGCGGCGCATTAATTCCGGAATGGTCCACGTAAACGACCAGTCTGTAAACGATGAAGCACACCTGCCATTTGGCGGCGAAAAGCAATCCGGTATCGGACGCTTTAACGGCGAATGGGTTTTAGATGAATTTACGACCGAGCAGTGGATCAGCGTACAGGCGCAGGACCGCCCGTATCCATTATAATTTCTCCGGAAATTTGAAGCTGAATTTGTTCTGTTTCCTTTTATTACCTTGCGGCCAGCCCTAAAATTGATTACTCTATAAAGAGAGGGGTAAGGAGGTTTGGAAGTGGAACAAGAAAAAGACGTAAAAATATTTGATAAAGACGAACTTTTGTATTTTGATGGAAAAGAATGCAGGGTGATCGCAGAATATGAACGTACGATTTGTGTCGAATACGTTCATTACCCGTTCGCCGGCCAGGAAGAAGAATTTCCTTATCCGCGCGTTATTCTTCGCAAAGGAGAGGTCGAACGCGCGGCTGTCTAAACGAAAAGTTTGCTTTAAAATAACAGCAAAAAACAGGGACTTCCCTTTTTCGGGTCAGTCCCTGTTTTTATGTTTCTTCACCTTCTGAAGGAAGAGCAGCAGTTCTTTATTTCTTTGTCCGAAACAATCCTGGACTCCCGGCCTAACGTTGATAAGCCTTAAATATGTCCTGCTTTCGATCTCCTTCGGCCGCCGCGAGCCGGAATGCTTTTTTCATTTGCTCCTTTTGTTCTTCCCGGGTGCTGTTTTTATCGATAAAATGGGCGGGAATCGTCGCAGCCCAGGCGTCCGGTGAACGCCGGTGTCCTCTTTGACTCTTCCATAAAACAGTAAAAATCCCCACCGCCAGTACTGCGGCTGTCTTTTTTAAGCAGCGGCGTCGGTACTCACCCATATAGGTATCCCGCATAAAAATCTCCCTTTCCTTAACTATTAAAAGCTGCTTTCTTAATTTTAACATTCCCATGTGTATATCCCTCTCTAAAAATATTTTCAACAAAATAAGTTGACATGCTCTCTAATCTATTTTAAAGTGTTTATATACCCTACAGGGTAATTAATCAAAAAAGGAACGGGTAGATATCAGCGGGAGTTCCTAGAAAATTTTTTATTATTTATATACCCAAACCCGTAAATGTATTTAACTTAAGGAGAGATTAGATGCCAGAAACCAAAAAAACCACTATTGTATTATTCAGCGGTGACTACGACAAGGCGATGGCCGCTTATATTATCGCTAACGGCGCAGCCGCATATGACCATGAGGTCACCATTTTTCATACCTTCTGGGGGTTAAATGCTCTCCGCAAGCCGGAAAAGCAGTCGATCGCCAAAGGAAAACTTGAAGCAATGTTCGGTAAAATGATGCCCCGCGGCGCCGACCGCATGGGTCTTTCCAACATGAACTTTCTCGGACTCGGACCGAAGCTGATCAAAAAAGTCATGAAAAAACACAACGCCATGCCACTGCCGGAGCTGATCGATATGGCCCGAGAACAGGACGTAAGGTTGATCGGCTGTACCATGACCATGGATCTGCTCGGTCTTGATGAAAAAGAACTGCGCGATGACATTGAATATGCCGGCGTCGCTGCCTATCTGGGCGAAGCCTCCGATGGGAACGTGAACCTGTTTATTTAAGCGGTGTTTGCCGGAGTACCTAAAGGTCGGACGTAACGAAAGCTAACCGACACGAATCATAAAAAATGAATCTAAAGGAGAAATGATGTATGGAACCAAAAACAACCATTGATGCGAAGGGGCTTGCCTGCCCGCAGCCGATTCTGAAAACCAAAAAAGCGATCAAGGAAATGGACAGTGGCGAGGTGCTTGAGCTGCACGCGACCGACAAAGGCGCGCAGAGCGACTTAACGGCCTGGACCAAAGCCGGCGGCCACGAACTGCTCGACCACAGCGAAGACAATGGCGTCTATAAATTCTGGATTCAAAAAGGCTAACAATATCGTCACCCGGGGAAGTCTTGGATCTGCTTCCCTGCAAGGGAGGTTTTTCCATTGTCACTGCTGTTGATCGTCGTGATTTTCCTTCTTGGGTTTGTCGGTTCCTTTGTTTCCGGCATGGTCGGCATCGGCGGCTCGATCATCAAATACCCCATGCTGTTATACATCCCCCCGCTGCTCGGCGTGGCAGCTTTTTCCGCTCATGAAGTATCCGGGATCAGCGCCGTGCAGGTCTTTTTCGCCACCATTGGCGGCGTCTGGGCGTACCGGAAGGGCGGGTATCTGAACGGCCAGCTGATTCTGTATATGGGCAGCAGTATTCTGATCGGCAGCTTTATCGGCGCCTATGCCTCGAATTTCTTCAGCGAAGCTGGCGTCAACATGGTGTACGCCCTGCTTGCGACCATCGCCGTGGTCATGATGTTTGTACCGAAAAAAGGCCTGGACGACCAGGACCTTACACGGATTACGTTCCATAAGCCTCTCGCTGCTGGATTGTCCTTCGTGGTCGGGATCGGGTCAGGCATCGTCGGGGCCGCCGGCGCATTTATTCTCGTGCCCATCATGCTTGTCGTGTTAAAGATTCCGACTCGCATGACAATTGCGACCTCGCTTGCCGTCACCCTGATCTCGTCCATCGGGGCGACCGTTGGTAAAGTGGCGACCGGCCAGGTGCTGTACGGCCCGGCCCTGGTCATGATTGCCGCCAGCCTGATCGCAGCGCCGCTCGGGGCCAAAGCCGGCCAGAAGGTCAACACCAAGCTGCTGCAAAGTATATTGGCGGTGATCATTTTAGCTACGGCCATTCAAATATGGATCCAGATCTTTAATGGATAAGACGTTTGTATATATACACCTGCGGGTATTATTGGATGTAGAGAACGAACAAGGAGGCATTTGTATGTTTCATTATACTGTAACCACCTCAAAGTCTGTCCATACAGCCGTTGAAGACCTTGAAGCCAATCTTAAAGACATTGGTTTTGGTGTGCTTTGGAATTTTGATCTGCAGAGCAAGCTACAGGAAAAAAGCATCGATTTTCCGGACCAGCACCGGGTACTTGAAGTATGCAATCCGAAAGAGGCTGAACAGGTCTTAAACAAAAATAAGCTGGTCGGCAATTTTCTTCCGTGTAAAGTAACGGTTTATGAAGATTCAGGCTCTACGTATATCAGCATGCCCCGCCCGTCTGTGTTAATGCAGCTGGCTGAGGAACCGGGATTAACAGCGACAGCCGAAGATATCGAGCAGCGTTTAAAGCAGGGCATCGATCAGACCGTGTAAAATTTTTTAGAGCCTTATATACCCTATTATGTATTCTCAACAGATAGTTATTCAAACCGCAAAGTAATAATCAAAATATGAGGTGATTCCCTATGACAGAAGAACAACGCATCAAAGAAGTCCAGCCAAAAGACGTTCAGCACGAACTCGAACAAGGCAGCGGCGTCCAGGTGATTGACGTCCGGGAGGACGAGGAGCTCGATGAAGGACGCATTCCCGGGTCGGTTCATATCCCTCTCGGCACGATTCCTGACCGGAT
>NZ_JAXRUV010000011.1:0-86889 GCF_034497705.1 Marinococcus luteus
TCTTTTTCCCTCAATGGCACAAACAAAGGCCTCCGAAAATGAATTTCGGAGGCCTTTGTCTACAATCTGAACCACCCTCTGCCTGGCAGAAGGTGGTTTTCTTTATTTAAGAGGAATGAAGGGAAGCATTAGGATGGGACACAATGCAGGTGACATTGCCGTCGATCGTGAAGTCGGTCACGTGGTTCGGGACAAGAAAATGATCGCCTTTTTGGATTGGGGCGCTGTCAGTCAGGTTATCGACAGTACCGCTGCCCTCAATGACGCTGCAGAGCAGAAACGGCGCTTCGCAGGTAAATGAAGCTGTGCCGTGCACCTCCCATTTGTAGACGGAAAAGTAGTCTGCCTCCACAAAGGTGGTGACTTCTGCCTCGCCGTCGGATTCCACGGAAGGATCCACTTTAGCATCCTCATGAGGGAAATGAGTCACGTCGAGGGCCTGCTGCAGATGAAGCTCCCGCTTGTTTCCTTCGTTATCGGTCCGGTCGTAGTCATAGACGCGGTAGGTGACGTCCGAGTTCTGCTGGGTTTCCAGAATAAGCACACTTTCGCCAATGGCGTGCATCGTGCCGCTCGGTACGTAAACAAAATCCCCGGGCTTTACTGGTACTCTCCGTAAAAAAGCGTCCCATTCGCCAGCTGCAATAAGCTCTGTAGCCTCCGACCGGCTATCGGCGTTGTGCCCGAGTACGAGCTCCGCGTCTTCATCGCAGTCAATCACGTACCAGCATTCGGTCTTGCCGTATTCGCCGTTTTCATTAGCGGCGGCGTACTGATTGTCCGGATGCACCTGCACCGAAAGGTCCCTGGCCGCGTCGAGAATTTTCGTTAACAGCGGAAAGCGGTCGCCTTTTAACGAACCGAACCATTCCCGCTTATCCTGCCAGAGATCCAGGAGCGTTTTGCCCGCGTAGGATCCGTTCGCTACAATGCTTGAACCGTTTTGATGGGCGGCAAAGACCCATGCTTCACCGGTCGATGCTGATGGGATGTTGTAATTAAAATGAGTATGTAATTTATTTCCACCCCAAATGCGTTCCTGAAAGATAGGTTGAAAAAAGATAAATTGATCCATGGTCAGCCTCCGTTTATAGTTTGTCTCTTATTCAATATGACAAAGAGCAGAATGCTTTGCAATTCCTGCGTGAATGTTTATAAAAATCCGGGCGTAAATTTTTTTGGATTTAGCGGAAATGCGATCGGCGGGCTACTCTATTATAGGATATAGTAAAGGTATAGAAAACGGGAAGGGGAGCAGAGCATGGAACGGACACTTGGCATGTGGTACCGGAAAGACGGTACGCAGCTGGAATATACTATTTGTGGGAGTGGGGAGCCGGTGCTGGTGATGCATGGAGGGCATGCCAATTGCATGGAGGAGATGGGCTATGCACCGCTTGTGAAGCGGGGATACAGGTTAATTACGCCTTCGAGGCCCGGGTACGGAGCCACAAGCGCTGAAATCGGCGGTTCTCTGGAGAGCACCGCAGAAGCCTACGCCGGTCTGCTTGATTATCTGCAGATAGAGGCTGTTCATGTGCTTGCGGTTTCCGCTGGAGGGCCGAGTGGGTTGATGCTTGCTTCAGCTTATCCTGAACGGGTGCGCACATTAACGCTCGAGTCGGCGGTCACTACCGAATGGCTGAAGAAAAAGGATGCTGCCTATAAAGCGGCAATGGTGCTGTTTCGACCGGTAGTGGAAAAAGGGACTTGGGCGCTATTAAGGATGGCTGTCAAAAAAAGACCGGAAATGATATTTAAACAAATGGCTGCATCATTCAGCACGCTTTCGTATGAACGTATTCGTCAGGAAATAAACAGCGGGGCGCTGCAGGAATTTGCCAGTATGATAGCAGCACAGAGGTCTGGAAAGGGTTTTCTGATTGATGTGAACACAAATGCGGCAGAAGAGGTGCAGCCAAAGATTTATGCACCGGTGCTTATTGTGCACAGTGAGCATGACGCTTCGGTGCCTATTGAGCATGCGTATGAGGCTAAACGGTTAATACCTCAGGCGGAATTAACTATTCTGGATTCGTGGGGGCATCTGATCTGGATCGGTTCGGAAGCAGAGTACAGAGACCATGCTGTGTTAAATTTTTTAAAAAAGAACCGACTGTAAAAAATACGAACGTACGTTTTTATAGCAATCGAGAAGAAGTCCAGGCAGGCCGGCAGTGCTATGATAAATAGAAAGGAGACGGTTGAGAGACAACGTAGAAGGAGGTACAAGCGATGGATAGCAAGGCGGATGAACGGAGGGTGGCTGTGGTCGTCAAAGGTCTGGTTAAAACGTTTGGAACGACCCGGGCAGTGGACGGGATCGATCTGGAGGTGCCGGCAGGAACAGTCTACGGAGTGCTCGGTCCAAACGGGGCGGGGAAAACGACGGTCCTCCGCATACTTGCGACTCTTCTCCAGCCAAGCGAAGGCCAGGCTAGTGTGTTCGGACATGACGTGGTGGAAGAAGCGGCGTTCATTCGGAAGCGGATTAGCATGACGGGACAGTTTGCTTCAGTGGATAAAGACTTGTCGGGTCTGGAAAATCTTCATTTGATCGGGCGTTTAATGGGATTCACACGAGCCCAGGCAAAAGCCCGGGCACACGAGCTGCTGCACGCTTTCGGGCTTAAAGAAGCCGCAAAAAAGCAGGTGAAACAGTACTCCGGAGGAATGCAGCGACGGCTCGATATCGCTGCAAGCATTGTTGTAACGCCAGATTTGCTGTTTCTGGATGAGCCGACCACAGGCCTTGACCCAAGAAGCCGCAACCAGGTTTGGGCTATTGTACGGATGCTCGTGAGTACAGGAACCACGGTGCTGTTAACAACCCAGTATTTAGATGAGGCCGATCAGTTGGCGGACCGGATCGCGGTGATTGATCAGGGAAAAGTCATCGCAGAAGGCACGAGCGGTGAACTGAAAGCATCAATAGGAACGGGGAAGGTTCATGTTCGTCTTCAGGATCCGGCCCAGCGGCCGCTCGCTGCGCAGCTACTTCAGCAAAAGCTGGGTAAAGCTGTGAGTTATTCCTCCAACGCGTCGGAATTGACCGCCCAGGTGGCAGAGAATAATCTGGCGGTTCAAATGCTTGAGGAATTAGATAAGGCCGGCATCGCCGTCTCTGATTTTTCTGTTGGCAAACCGAGCCTGGATGAAGTATTTCTTACGTTAACTGGACGCTCAGCCGAACAGATTGAACAAATGGAGGCGGAAGCATGAACAAAAAACAGGCTCCTCTCAGTCAACAGGATGCGCTCCGGGCTGCAGTTTCGACCAGTGAACGGCCGAAAAACGCAGGCCCGGTCTCAGCATCGCTTACGTTTGGCGGACGAATGCTTTTGAAAATCAAATATGTCCCCGAGCAGCTGTTTGATATTACAGCTTTTCCAATTATCTTTCTGCTTATGTTCACCTATTTATTTGGCGGCGCTATTGCCGGGTCGACGGAAGCCTACCTGCAATTTGTGCTGCCGGGGGTGCTCGTACTCACTGTGGTCATGATTACGATGTACACAGGCATCGAATTGAACAACGATATTACAAAAGGCGTGTTTGATCGTTTCCGGACACTGCCAGTATGGAGGCCTTCGGTTCTTGTAGGCGCGCTGCTCGTGGATCTTGTCAGATATTCGATCGCTTCTACGATTATGATTACGCTTGGCTTTATTCTCGGCTTTCGACCAGAGGGAGGAGTAGTCGGTGTGTTGCTCGGCGTAGCTATACTGCTCGTGTTTGCCTTCAGCCTTTCCTGGATATGGACGACGCTCGGCATCGTGATGAGATCTGAAAAGTCGCTGATGGGAGCAAGCATGATGGTATTGTTTCCTTTAACGTTTATCAGCAACGTGTTTGTTGATCCTGAAACAATGCCCACCTGGCTTCAGCCGCTTGTGGAAATTAATCCAGTGTCTCTGCTGGTCGTGGCTGTCCGCGGCTTCATGGGCGGGGAAGCAGCTTTTGCCGAAATCGGTTGGGTGCTGTTGGTATCATTTTTATTAGTCCTCGTATTCGCACCACTGACCATGTATTTGTACTATAAAAAGTAAGAGGACGTTGTGTATGTTTAAGACTTTTCCACGGTAATTAACGAATACAACAAAATAGAGGTGGATAAATGAAAACCATTGTGTACAAAAAGTATGGCTCCCCCGAAGTCCTCCAGCTCAAAGATATGGAAAAACCCGTTCCTCAGGAAAATGAAATACTGGTGAAAGTAAAAGCGACTACTGTAACCGCCGCAGACATTCGCGCACGGAGTTTCACCGTTCCTCTTTCTGTTTGGGTGCCTGCCCGCATAGCCCTGGGTGTAAGAAAACCGAAAAATGAGATACTAGGTATGGAGTTAGCTGGAGAAGTAGAGTCGGCCGGAAAAGAAGTAACCCGATTTAAAAAAGGCGACCGGATTTTTGCTGCTTCCTTGAGGGGTGCCGGTGCTTATGCCGAGTATAAGTGTCTGCCTGAAGACGGACCAGTATGTATTAAACCCAGTAATTTATCTTTTGGGGAAGCCGCAGCTATACCAATAGGGGCGAGTGCCGCATTGTTTCATCTTGAGAAAGCGGACATTCAGAAGGGGGAGAAGGTGCTTGTCTACGGTGCTTCAGGGAGTGTAGGGAGCTATGCCGTCCAAATCGCCAAGTATCTTGGGGCCATAGTTACAGGAGTTTGCAGCACGACGAATCTGGAATTGGTAAAATCCCTCGGCGCTGATAAGGTAATTGATTACACCACTGAAGATTTTTCCAGTGAAGGAGCGACTTATGATGTTATTTTTGAAGCGGTAAACAAAAGTTCGTTTTCAGCTTGTATGAAATCATTAAAGAAGAATGGCACCTATATAAATGTCACTGTACCGCTGCCGGGAGTTAGAATGCTGTGGACTAAACTGACAAGCAGCAGGAAATTAATTTTGGCCCAAAATTCATCAGAGAACGCCGAAGCTCTCAGCTTTCTCAAGGAGCTTGTGGAGACGGGGGAGTTAAAGGTTGCAGTGGACAGGTACTATGAGCTTGAAGAAATAGTGGCAGCCCATCAGTATGTGGAGAAGGGACACAAGAAGGGGAACGTCATCATCAATGTAGAATATAACGAAAATCCTCAATAAATTAAGCGGTTAATGCAGGCACTTCCGGCAAATTAAACAGTACTTTTTAAAAAAAGATATTTGTTGACATTTTGCTGACACACAAACCACTTATAGTAATAAATGTAGAGGCCGCCACGGCTTATAACACTCCCGCGCTGCAACAGGAAAAACTTCTTTAGAAAGCGGAGTGAAAGCCGGCTTCTGATACAGTTGCCACGTAATCGGCATCGAATCATCATTTTCTTCCGCCCTCTATTTGCTGCATTGTCGAAAGGGAAAGTGCATCAAATAACTGGCACATATGAAGAAAAGGTGAGGATATGCAGTTTACTGGTTCCAGGACCTAAAATATGTTGACCCCCCTAGAACAACGATTGATCGTCCTGTAACTGCAGAAGAAGCCAAAGAGTCATGTGGATACGATGGCCCTATGCAAACAATCCAATTGTGTTTTAGCTGGGTATTATTACTCGGCTTAAGAGCTGCACTCACTCGGGTAGTGCACTCTTCATGGAATTACCCCCTAGATTCATATAGCTGTACGCCCTCGTTCCCCCGCGAGGGTCTTTTTTTTGTACCGGATTGCAAGGGACCCCGTTTGTTCCTGTGCTTTGTTGATTTATAATGAAAGTACATAGAGAAGGGAGAGAGCATATATGAGCTCGATTCTTGTAATTGAAGACGAAACATCGATCAGTCAGGTGCTTCGGGCCTATCTCCAGAAGGCAGGCTTTGAAGTGACTCAAATATATGAAGGAAACGAAGCCGTAGAGACGTTCGACCGCGGGCATTTTGATTTAGCTTTAATTGACGTCATGCTCCCGGGCCGGGATGGATGGGCGGTGCTCGAACATATCCAGAGTACAAGCGACTGCCCGTGTATTATGCTGACCGCTCTCGGGGACGTGGACTACCGGTTAAAAGGATTTGACGGCGGGGCGGACGACTACATTCCGAAGCCTTTTGAAGGTGATGAAGTGGTAGCCCGTGTTCAGGCTGTACTTCGGCGCAGCGGTAAAACAGCCTCTCCAGCGGAGGAGGAGCAGTATCTTAAACGGTTCGGAAGCCTCGTCATTGATGAAAAGGCATACGCTGTGACGCTGAACGGCCTGCAGCTCGATCTGACACCGCGGGATCTGTCGCTGCTTATTTTTCTGGGCAATCACCCGAATCAGTTTTTTGACCGGGAGCAGTTAATTTCCCACGTGTGGGGCATTGATTACGAAGGGAGCGACCGCGCGGTGGACCTGGCTATCAAGCGGATCCGCCGGTCACTGAAAAACTGGCCGGTGGAAGAAGGGGAAATCAGAACGCTCCGGGGAGTGGGGTATCAGCTCAGTGTTAAAGAGGAATAAGGATAAAAAAGTTTCGCTGCTTCGCTACTGGACGACGCGTTACTTTATTACGCTCTGCATTGGCCTGATTATTATTGGCCTGATTTCGTTTTTCTGGCTCCGCTCCTATAATCTAGAACGAGGTCTGAACGTTACTTCTTTTTTGGCGGATGAAATTTCGGAGGATATAGCCGGCTCAGAAGATAATTCAATTGGCTTAAACGCTGACCTTGCTGCCTATGTTCGTGAGCGCCAGCAGGCATTTGATATTGAAACGGAGCCGCTTGTTTATGTAGTGGATAACAACGGAAACATTGTATCCGATTCTTTATTTGGAAATTCGCTTTATCAGGATCCCGTTGTATTTCCGGATTCATTTCTCGAATCAGGCCCGCAGACGGTGAAAGTCCAGCAGGGAAACCTGGAGCAGTACCTGGTCAAGTCACGTATCCAGGGCGAAGACGGTTCATTTGAAGGATGGGTGGTAATCGTCCAGCCGGCCGATTCCCTGGTGAAAGTCGGCGGCCAGTATCAGTTGGTCGGTATCCTGCTGGTGAGTCTGGCTATACTCGGGTGGCTCACGATTTATATTCTTTCCAAGCGGCTGCTCCGTCCGATCAAGCAGATCGCCGAGGCCTTTCAGCGTGTAAAGGAAGAAAAGTATGCCATTCGTATTGATACCGAGGCCAAGGAGCGGGAGATCGATGAGCTGGTTACCGGCTTTAATGATATGACGACGAGACTCGGACAGCTTGAAAGCATGAGGACCGAGCTGCTGGCTGGTGTTACCCATGAGTTGAAAACTCCGGTTACTTCTATCAGTGGGATGGTACAGGCGGTCAAAGATGATGTAGTGACTGGCGATGAAGCGAAGGAATTTTTGAGCGTGACGCTGGCTGAAACGGGCAGAATGCGAAACATGATTGCGGACCTGCTTGAATTTAACACTTTCTCTTCTCAGGGTGTGCCTACAGACATGCGGCCATTGACGCTCGAATCGCTGCTGAATGAGGTCATCCATCAATGGTCGATTTCCAATGACACGGACCGCCTGGATATTCAAAAGCTTTACGGCGAAGAGACGCACGCGGTTTACACTGATCCGATGAGATTCCAGCAGATTATGGTCAATCTTTTGAATAACGCGAATCAGGCAATGAAGAAGGAAGGGACGCTGACCGTCCGGTGCAGTGAAAAAAATGATCACATGGTGGCTATTGAAGTGATAGACAGCGGCATTGGTATTGATGAGGAGGAGCAGCTGCTCGTATTTGAGCGCTTCTACCGGGGAGAAAATAAAAAGTATAATGTGCACGGCCTCGGCCTCGGGCTGCCGTTCAGTAAATTAATCGCCCAGGGACTTGGCGGCGACCTGTACCTGCAGTCGAGCCGGCCGGAAGAGACCGTGTTTGTATTTGAACTGCCACGTGACGTGCCGGACGAGGAGACCAATTATGAAAAACAAACGGATGTGATCTAAAACCTTCTGTTTGACTTTTTCCTGACATGTTTCATCTATACGATAAAGTAAGATTTCAATCTATATCAAAAAAGAGGTTGAACTGATGAAAAAATGGATGTACGCCATTATTACCGCCTGTATACTGTCGAGTGTGGCTCTGCCGGCCAATGTCTCGGCGCAAAAAAGCGAAGCAGGGATAGAACGGATGGGCACGGAGATCCGGGAAAATGATTTAACGAAAAAAGCAGAGCAATACGGCATAGCTATCAAAGATAAAGATGAACAGACAGTAATTGATGAAGTACTTCTGGCGGAATGGAAGGAAAAAGCGGCAGCTTACGGTGTGGAAGTCACTGAAGACGTATCGCAGATGATGGCGGACGTACGGGAGAAGGAAATTATGCACGCGGCCCAGGTACTTGGTATTGGTTCAGAGGGAAAAGATGCAGAGGATATACTTGAAGAAATTTTAAATGATTATGCCCCTGAGGCTGAGACGCAGGGGCTGTATCCGTTTGAACAGGAACTGTAAAAAGCAGCGTTCTCCCGCAGGAGGACGCTGCTTTTATGAGTTAAGGCATGTAGGTCGGGTCAAACGTAGGAAGCTTTAACAAATTGTCTGTTGTCGACTGATCCGGATGAGTCCGGAGATAGGCAGGAGTGTCCGGGTCTTCCGGGTGAACCGTGTCCACACGGACCTTGTCCCCGCCGTCTACGCGAAAATAATAATCCTTACCGTCATCAACGCTTGCGATTGCTTTTTCTATCGTTTCTTCGGTCCCGTCCACCAGCTGTATATGCGTAATGTACTCTTCTTTTTCACGGCTGCCGTCAAAATGAATGGCAGTGATTTGATAATCCATGAAAAGCCTCCTTTACATATTCTTGATAGTGCCTTTCCCGGTAACCTGTTTTATTAATCTTAATGATATGACGCGATCAGAACAGACGAGCTAAAAAACCGGAAAACAAATAAAATTGTTCTCCGGTTATAGATTATTTATGATAATTGCCGGTTTTCCTGAAAATAAGAGTCAATCACTTCGAGTTCATCGTAAGGAACATGCTGATCGTTAATGACCTGGTAGCCACCGAAGCCGAGACCGGTAATGACGATAAGGTCGTCGTTTTCCGCCAGCGAGAGAGCCTTATGAATACCGTCCTCCCGGTGTTTTCGTTTGTATATATTCTCTGCCCCGGGATCGCTAAAACCGGAAGCAACGTCATCGACGATCCGCTGGCGGTTGTATGGGCCGGGGTGATCGACAGAAACGATAATATGATCCGCTTTTCCCTCTACTGCTGCTGCCATTTTTGGACGTTTGGCCGGATCCCGGAGGCCGATTCCGGTAATCATGAGGATAAGCCTGTTATGAGGAAGTCTTTTAACTGTCTCCACCACCAGCTCCAGCGCATCAGGCGTATGGGCGTAATCGAGAATAATCTGCTTCTCCGGATAATCGGAGACAATCTGGAAACGTCCCTCCGCACCCTGAATATCTGGAAGCGAGCACAGAATGTCGGATACTGAGTAGCCGACAGCGAGACACGAGCCTACCGCTGCCAGAGTGTTGGAGATATTATATTCACCAAATACCGGAGCTCTAGCTAAGTAGGAGCGTCCCTGTACAGTCAGCAGAAAGCTCGACCCGCCTGAATCCGTCCGGATGTTGCTGGCCATAATGTCTGCAGAGCGCCGAATGCCGTATGTCCAGACGGGGCCATCGAACATGTTTAAAATGTCCTGGGCCATGCCGTCATCATCAAGATTCACTACAGCCTGGCGCGACTGCCGAAATAATTTTAATTTTGCCCGTTTATAGTTCTCCATCGTGCCGTGAAATTCCATATGCTCAGAAACGAGATTAGTGTGAACGCCCACCTCGAATTCGAGGCCGTGCAGACGTTTTAAGTCGATGGCAATAGAGGTCGCCTCCATTGCTACTGTGCGTGTCCCTTCTTCATAAAAGGATGCGAAAATATCATGCAGGTCTGCTGCCTCCGGCGTAGTCGGAGTGGTGGGCTTAAATGATTGCTTATTATTTTTGGACCATACTCCAGCTGTTCCTATAATGCCCGCAGGCTCTCCTAAATTGTTCAGCATTGACCGTATATAAGCCGTAACAGTCGTTTTTCCATTAGTACCTGTTACGCCGAAGAGGTTCATTTTTTTATGAACGTGATGATGCAGATGTGCTGCATATTCAGCCATCGCTATTTTGCTGTCCTCCACGAGAACAAAGGTGACAGCTGGAAATACAGCAGCATAATGGGTAAGTGTATCGCGGTCGCTTCCTACGATGGTGGACGCGCCGTTATGGACAGCATCCGGAATAAACGTGTGGCCATCGATATTATTGCCCGGTATCGAGACAAAGCAGCCGTTTTCCTGGATTTTCCGGGAATCATAAGTGACATGAGTGATTGTCGATTCAGCGGGGCCGAAAACATCCTGAAAAGGCAGAGAATTATTTTTTTCCCAGTTCCATTTCATCTATTCTTTTCTCTCCTTTCTGCTTGTAGTCACAACTACCGGGGCAGGAAGTATGTGTGATACCCCATTCCCTATCAAATAAATAATTAATCCTTGTTTCCTAAATACATGTTTTCCTTAAAGTGTATAAACTCCTAAAGAAAGGGCGTTCATGCTACAATACAGGCAGAATCAAAAGCGCAAAGGAGAAAAAAGAATGAAAATATATACGGTCGATGCTTTTACGAGTAGGGCTTTTTACGGGAATCCGGCAGGCGTATGCCTGCTGGAAGAAACGGAGCAGAGGTCTGAGGCATGGATGCAGCAGACAGCTGCAGAAATGAATCTTTCTGAGACCGCGTTTCTGGTTAAAAGAGGAGAGGCTGAATACGGAATACGCTGGTTTACCCCATCCGCTGAAGTGGATTTGTGCGGTCATGCGACACTCGCCTCCGCTCATGTGCTGTGGGAAGAAGAAAAGATTCCGGAAACGCAGACGATTACGTTTCAAAGCGCGAGCGGGCCGTTGGCTGCTTTTCAAAAGGAAGGAACCATCTGGCTTGATTTTCCTTCCGAACCGCCGGAGCCTGCGCCTTTAAATGGAGGGCTGCTGGAGGCTCTTGGGGTGGAGGCGCCTGCGGTGGAGCAAAACCGGATGGACGTTATTGTAGAAGTCGATTCCGAACAGACGCTCCGGAACCTCGTCCCGGATATGAAAGCATTAGCCCAGCATACGACGCGGGGATGTTTAGTTACTTCTCTGTCAGAAGAAGAGGGGATCGATTTTGTGTCACGCTGCTTCTTTCCGGCTGTTGGTGTAGAGGAGGATCCGGTAACGGGTTCGGCTCACTGTGCACTCGGTCCGTACTGGGCAAAACGAATGGTAAAGCAGAACTTCACGGCCAAACAGCTCAGTAAGAGGGAAGGCGTTGTAGAGGTGGAAATGCACCGCAGCCGCTGTCACATCGGCGGACGGGCAGTCACTGTTATGAAGGGCGACTGGCTGGCATGATAAAGCGTGAAAGGACTCTTATCTGTAAAATAGAAGCGGGCGCCTTTTAATGCCGGGCGCCCGCTTCTATTTATGTTTTGACGAAGGCATGCCTTCCCAGCGTTCAGCTTCCTCCATATGAATGCCGAACTGGTCGAGCGTGCGGTAGGCAATATGGTCGACAAGTTCATTGATGTCTGCCGGCTGATTGTAAAAAGCAGGCATCGGTGGGGCAATGGTTACGCCGAGCCTGGAAAGGGCGAGCATGTTTTCCAAATGGATAGTATTAAGCGGCGTTTCCCGCGTCATTAACAGCAGGTGCTTACGCTCTTTTAAAACCACGTCGGCTGCACGGGCAATAAGGTTATCCGCAAAGCCGTGACGGATGGAGGCGGTCGTTTTCATGCTGCACGGCGCAATAATCATGCCTTCGGTACGAAAGGAGCCACTTGATATACGGGCGGCCTGATCCTTTGAGGAATACGAAACGTCTGCAAGCGCCTCTACCTGTGACGCTGTGTACGAAGTTTCAAGTGGAATAGTAGCCTTTGCCCAGGAGGATAAAATCAGGTGGGTTTCAATGTCGGTGGATTTTAATATTTCGAGCAGACGGATGCCAAAAATGGCGCCCGTTGCGCCGGTAATGCCAATAATAATTTTCAAAAAAGAACCTCCTTCATGAAGGCCGTAGAAAGACCTTGTTCGCTCGTTTGATTGTATCATGAGTGAGAGTGAACGCGCATGAAAGAGGGATTTAAAACAGCTCTCCGGACTTTATACAAATCTGATTTTGTGACAGTTATGTCAGAAAATGTACATTCAATATAGAATTAATCAACCAATTTTAGCGATAATGCACAGAGAAAATAATAAATTTGTGTGATGATAAACAATGATCCGGTGCATATTTCTCCGATAAAATAAAATTAATCATTAAACGAATGAATGAATAAATTAAACATGAATTGTTCGTTTTTTATTTAGGAGGAAAATATCATGCAGGCACGGCAGGATCTGAGACCAATTACTAGTGAGAAAGAAAGAATCCTTGGGCCGAAAGCTTACGTGGCGATGTGGTGGGGGGACACCATCATGATTGGTACATTCATGCTCGGTTCAAGTCTGATTCCGCCGTTTGGCGACCTGAACCTTTATCAGGCGGGTGCAGCACTGCTTTTGGCAAATATTATGGCCGCTCTGTTGTTTTCATTGAATGGATATGTAGGATGGAAGCATGGTATTCCGATGGTTGTTCAGCTTCGTTCGTCCTTTGGGCCGATTGGCTCCAGAATTCCTGCACTTTTGCGCAGTATTCCGGCTTTGTTCTGGTTCGGGATACAGACATGGCTCGGGGCGCAGGCTTTGAACCAGATTGCCTCGGGCTTTATAGGCTTTGAAAATGTATGGGTGTGGTTTTTTGGCTTTCAGGCCCTGCAGATTTTTCTTTCGGCTAAAGGTATTGAATCCATCAAATGGGTGGAAATTATCGGTTCTGTCATCATTATGGGCGGGATCGTCTACTTAATTTTCCTGTTTTTAACGACGTTTGGATTTGAGGTGCAGGCAGCTGCGAACGTGGATGGCTCCTGGGGCATTCCACTCTGGCTGGCAATGACCGTATTGGTGGGGCAGTTTGCAGCCCTTCTGATTAACGTGTCGGACTACACAAGATACGTCCCGAAAAAGACAAAAACATCCACCTATATTAACGCTCATCTGGTTGGCATGGTGCCGCCGAGCATTCTGCTTCCATTTATCGGAATGCTCGGAGCGGCTGCGGTTGGAATTTGGAATCCGATTGATGTTATTTCCGAATATATTCCTTCTACCGTTGCAAGCATTATCGTACTGGTTTTTATTGCGATAGCCCAGATGACGACGAACTTGATGGCCAACATTATGCCGCCGGCGCTAGTAGCAATGGACCTTTTTAAAATTTCCTGGGCGAAGTCATGCATCATCATTGGTATACTCGCTACGTTCACATGCCCGTGGTGGCTGATGAATGCTGCATATTTTACAACATTCATTGCCATTGTCTCCGCCTTTTTGGGACCGGTATTCGGTGTGATGATTGCGGACTTCTTTTTCGTGCATAAACGAAATTATAACGTAGCAGCGCTGTACGAGCAGAGCAAGCTGTTCCAGGCTTTTAAAGGATGGAATCCTGCAGCAATTATTTCCATTGTTGTTGGTACTGCCGTTTCCTTTATTAATATTGACGGCTCATGGTTTATCGGCGGACTGCCAGCCCTGCTGCTCTATACTGTATTAATGAAATACTGGATTGCAGGGCACGAACCGTATGTTCAGGAGGGGATGAATCAAAGCTTCATTGAAGAAGAGACAGTGAACGAAAAACCGGAGCCCCAGTGGATAAAGGAATAATCAGAAGAACAGGCAGCTGCCTGTTCTTTTTGTATTTAAATTCTTTATTTAGTATAATTATACATAAAGGGAGGCAGGGCGATGGTACATCTCATAGAATTTTTAAAGAAAACCTATGACATCGATTACGAGGCGGAGAGTATTCAGCAGAAAAAGGCGGAATTGTTTTTCCCGGAAATGAATGAAAAGGAAAAAATAGAAGCTGCCTACTTATTTGTGCGTGATAAAGTCAGCCATTCGTGGGATATTCAGGGTGAAACAGTTACCCGGAGAGCCTCGGAGGCGCTGAAATACGGGGAGGGGATCTGCTGGTCCAAGTCGCATCTGTTGGCGGCACTTCTCCGCTCGGAAGGGATACCCTGCGGCTTCAGCTATCAGCGGCTAACACTCTTTGATGAACCGGCAGACGGCTACTGTATTCATGCGTTAAATGCCGTCTATCTTAATGAGGAAGACAAATGGGTGCGGCTGGATGCGAGGGGCAATAAGCCCGGCATCGATGCCCAATTTTTTACCGATAAAGAGCAGCTGGCCTTTAACTTGAAGGAGAAAAAGGACGAGCGGGACTACCCGGGAATATACGCGGACCCGCCGGCAGAGCTCCTAGACGTTCTGGACCGTCACGAGGACCCGATGTATATGTATCGGTACGCGCTTCCGGAATCGCTTATGAAAGATTTTTAATCATTTTCGGCATATGGCAGATATTAAAATCGTTCCGGGGCTTACCCTCCCGGAACGATTTTAATATCTGCCATACTTTTGCCACAATATGTTAATAGCTTTGTCATAAATACTATGTAATTTTTATCACGTTCAGGAGCATAATAATATCGAGTCATGTGAATAATTTCACTTGAATTTGTGAAATAGTGAACAGAGGAGGGGTTTCTACAGTGGATGAGCTGATTTTAGCCAGAATTCAATTCGGATCGACGACGATTTTTCATTTTTTCTTTGTGCCTTTATCGATCGGACTTGTTTTTATGGTAGCAATTATGCAGACGTTATATTATTTCCGCGGTAAAGAAGTGTATTTAAAAATGACGAAGTTCTGGGGTCATCTGTTTTTGATTAATTTTGCAATCGGGGTGGTCACTGGTATCATTCAGGAATTTCAGTTTGGTATGAACTGGTCGGAATATTCCCGTTTTGTAGGCGATGTGTTCGGAGCGCCACTAGCAGTAGAGGCTCTGCTTGCCTTCTTTATGGAATCGACCTTTATCGGACTGTGGATTTTTGGATGGCATCGTCTGCCAAAAGGTATCCACCTGATGTGCATCTGGCTGGTGGCGCTTGGAACGATCCTTTCAGCTATGTGGATTCTCGCAGCCAATGCTTTTATGCAGGAGCCGGTCGGTTATATTCTGCAGAACGGGCGGGCGGAAATGAATGATTTCTTTGCTCTTCTTTCCAATCCTCAGTTTTTAGTGGAATTTCCGCACGTTATATTCGGTGCTTTTGCGACAGGAGCGTTTGTTATAGGTGGCGCAAGTGCTTATAAAATGCTGAAGGGAGAAGAGGTTTCCCTGTTTAGGAAATCGTTCGCCCTGGCGATGGCACTTGGTCTGATCGGCGGTATGGGAACAGCATTCAGCGGCCATGTGCAGGCACAGCATTTGATGGAGTCACAGCCGATGAAAATGGCAGCCAGTGAAGCTCTCTGGGAGGACAGCGAAGACCCAGCCGGGTGGAACCTGTTTGCCTGGATGGATGTCGAAGCGCAGGAAAATAAAGCACAGCTGGAGCTTCCATACCTGCTCAGTTATCTTGCCTATGAAGAATTTGAGGGCTCAGTGCCAGGAATGAAGACGCTTCAGGCGGAATACGAAGAAGAGTATGGGCCGGGAAACTACATTCCGCCGGTAAACGCCACCTTCTGGAGTTTCCGGATAATGGTTGGTGCCGGAATGGCTATGATTGCAGCTTCAGCGCTAGGTCTCTGGTTTTTATTCCGGAAGACGCTTCTTGAACGACGCTGGTACTTAAAGCTGATGATGGCACTTATTGCCTTCCCGTTTATAGCAAACACCGCCGGATGGATCATGACAGAAATCGGCCGGCAGCCGTGGACCGTGTTTGGTTTGATGACGACTGCTGCTTCGGTCTCTCCAAATGTTTCAGTGGGGTCGCTTTTATTTTCCATCATTACATTTACTACAATTTACCTACTGCTTGGCCTTGTGATGGTTTATTTATACATTAAAGAAATTAAACAAGGTACTGAGCATGACCCGGAGGATGAAGATCAAGAGCCGGTGATAGATCCATTTGACAAGGAGGCATATGAACATGGAGCTCAGTGAATTTTGGTTTTTGCTGGTGGCTATTTTGTTTGTTGGATTTTTCTTCCTGGAAGGATTTGATTTCGGCGTCGGCATGGGCACGAGGGTACTGGCCAAAAACGACCATGACCGCCGGGTGCTTATCAATACGATTGGCCCATTCTGGGATGCAAACGAGGTTTGGCTGATTACAGCCGGAGGAGCGGTGTTCGCTGCGTTTCCGCACTGGTACGCTACTATGTTCAGCGGCTACTATATCCCATTTGTATTCGTACTGCTTGCTCTGATTATCCGGGGCGTGGCGTTTGAGTTCCGGGGAAAGGGCCGCCACATGTACTGGAAAAAAACGTGGGACTGGAGCATTTTTCTTGGAAGCCTTATGCCGCCGTTTTTGTTTGGCGTGTTGTTTACGAGTATGCTGAAGGGCATGCCCATTGACGAAACGATGACAATGCGGGCGGGGTTTACCGATTTTGTCAATCTATATTCGGTGGCCGGCGGCCTCACGCTCGTAATTTTATGCTACTTGCACGGCATGATGTTTTTGACGTTGAAAACAGTCGGAGAAGTGCAGGAACGGGCGCGTAAACATGCTGGGAGATCTGCAGCAGCTGTTTTTTCTGCGCTTATCGTTTTCGTGGTGCTGTCTGTTTTTAATACTGATATGTATGTGGTTAAAGGCGGTTGGGTGGCGGCCATTACCGTTGCTACTGTATTGAGCTATGCTGCTGCATTTCTTTTCTCCCTGCGGGGCAGAGACGGGTGGGCATTTATCTTTTCAGGCTTCGGGATAGCTTCTGTTATCGCTTCAGTTTTTGTGGCCATGTTTCCAAGAGTTATGGTGAGCTCTCTTTCATCATTAAATGACTTAACGGTATACAGTGCTTCCTCGGGGGATTACTCCCTGCGGGTCATGTCGATCGTAGCCATTACGCTTTTGCCGTTTGTGCTCGGCTATCAAATATGGAGCTATTATGTGTTCCGGAAACGGGTCACTGGAAAGGATCTGACCTACTAATGGGAAAAGACTTACTGGCTTACCGGGGAGCAAAGGCCTGCTTCAGCTGGATAACGGTGCTGACGCTCATCCAGGCAGGCATGATTGTGATGCAGGCGTACTGGCTCGCCCGGGCTATTGTGCCGTTATTTGAACAACAGGGCGTGCCGTCTGCGTTAGCGCCTGCTGCCTGGTTTACAGCTGCCCTGGTTTTACGCTATCTTCTGCAGTCCTGGAAAGAGGCTCTGGCTGCTTCCTATGCCAGCAGGTTGACGGGGGAAAAACGCGATGCGCTCTTTCAAAAAATCGGCCGGCTCGGTCCGGGCAACACTGTCCGGGGCACGGGAGGCACAGTAACAACTTTTGTGGAAGGAATGAGTCAGTTTCAGCGCTATGTTGAACTGTCGCTTGTAAAAATCCCCGGTGTGCTTATCATTCCGGTCGTCACTGGAGCGGTGGTATTAAGCCAGGACATACGGTCGGGGGTCGTTTTATTCACAGCTTTTCCCATTCTAATTGTATTTATGATTCTTCTTGGAGTGGCGGCGAAGGCAAAGGCGAACAAGCAGTGGCATTCCTACCAGCTGTTATCCAACCATTTCATCGACTCGGTGCGGGGGCTGAAAACACTGGTGTATTTAGGGAAGGCACGCGGACATGAACAAAACATCCGTAAGGTGAGTGAGCAGTACCGGAAAGCGACGATGAGCACACTGAAGGTAGCATTTTTAAGCTCGTTTGCCCTTGATTTTTTTGCCATGCTTTCAGTAGCGGTGGTAGCCGTTTTTCTTGGTTTGAACTTGATTGAAGGGCAGGGGGAGCTGCTTCCGGCACTATTTGTGCTTATTATGGCCCCGGAATTTTTCATGCCGGTACGTGAACTCGGGAGCGATTTCCACGCGACGCTCGACGGTAAGGAAGCCGGGGCTGCTGCCGAACAGTGGCTGGCGGAAAAAGAGAAGAATCAGGAGCCTGAGCTTCAGCACGAGTGGACAGACCAGAGCAGGTTAATGCTGAAAAACATTTCCGTGACTCATGCCGGAAGCGAAGCGAATGCACTTAACGAGGTTTCCGCGGTTTTAGGTGGATTCGAAAAAATCATGATTGCCGGAGACAGCGGTTCAGGTAAATCTACGCTCATTCATCTGCTGGCCGGGTTTCTGCCGGCCTCAAATGGAGCGATGGTCATAGACGGAGAGTGGCGGACCCATTTACAGCAGGAAGGATGGAGGCAGCAGATTGCTTACATTCCGCAGCACCCGCATATTTTTGCAGGAACCATTGAAGAAAACATATGCATGAATAAGCCGGAAGCCTCAAAAAAAGAAGTGAATGACGCAGCGAGGCAGGCGGGCCTTAGTGAATGGATAAAAAGCCTCCCGAAAAAAGAAATGACAGTCGTAGGCGGAGGAGGCCGTGGTATTAGCGGCGGGCAGGGGCAGCGTATAGCGATCGCACGTGCGTTTTTAAGCGGCCGGCCGATTCTGCTGATGGATGAACCCACCGAGCATTTGGATATAGAAACAGAATATGATATTAAACAGCGGTTAAAACAGCTGTTTGAAGGTAAGCTAGTCATTATGGCGACGCACCGGATGCACTGGTTAAATGATGTCGATCGGGTGATTTTTCTGAAAGAGACCCGAGTAGCTGGAGACGGTAGCCCCGAGGGTCTGATGAGAAGCAGCGCGGCTTTTCAGGAATGGATTCGGATGCAGAGGAGAGAAGCAGAATGAAGGGGCAATGGATACTGCCTTACGTAAAAAAATATAAGCGGGGTATCGCATGGACGGCCTTCTTTGGGCTTCTTGCCTCCATATCAGCCGTGGCTCTGCTGTTTGTTTCAGGCTTTTTGTTAACCAAATCGGCCACTCAGCCTGAAAATATTTTAATGGTATACATTCCGATTGTTGCTGTCCGGGCTTTTGGGGTCAGCCGGGCAGTCTTTCGTTACGCAGAACGGCTGGCAGCACATCAGGCAGTACTAAAGATTTTATCTGATATGAGAGTTCGTTTATACAGAGGGCTGCTTCCTGTGGTGGAAAAAGGGTCTCATCTGCTTCATGCTGGAGATATGCTCGGGCTTCTGGCTGAGGACATCGAGCGCCTCCAGGATATTTACATTAAAACCGTCATGCCAGCAGTAAGCGCGCTCGCTCTTTATCTGCTGTCAGCACTTTGGTTTGGGTTTTTTTCCTGGGGGATGGGCGCTTTGGCAGCCGTGTATGCGCTCATCTATATGACTGTGGTTCCGTATTGGTCCTACAGACGCACAGCCTCATTTGTGCAGAAGTGGAAGCCAAAACGGGCGGGGCTGTATAAAGAAACATCAGAGGCGGTTTTCGGGATTGGGGAATGGCTGTTGAGCGGTCGTTTCATGGAGCTTGCCGGACGTTTTCGCCAGGCGGACGAGGCCATGCGTTCAGTGGAGTGGAAATACAGCCGGTTTATTCGCGCCCGCGGGATACTTTTACAGACAGTGACAGCGGGGCTTGTGCTCATTGTTTTGGTATGGGCCGGATCCGGGGCGGAAGCGGGATCGCTTACCCCAACGCTCGTGGCGGCGTTTGCCTTGTTTATTTTTCCGCTCACAGAAACGCTAATCCCAATTTCTGAGGCGGTGGGCGAACTGCCGAGGTACACGCATTCGACAGAGCGCCTAAACAGGCTCGAAGCGGAAGAGGATCTTCAGGATTCGCAGTCGTGGAAGCCGGAATACGAGGAAAAGCATATTTTCTTTGATGATGTTTCTTTTCATTATGAAGCTTCACAGCCCGTGTTGAAGCATTTGCAGGCAGAATGGAGGCCTGGCTGCCGTGTAGCTCTTTTAGGGCCAAGCGGATCCGGGAAATCAACAGTGCTAAACCTGCTGCGGGGCGTGTGTTTTCCTTTTCACGGAGAAGTGGTTGTGGAGGGGCGGCCGGCTTCTGCCTGGGGCGAGAGAATTACGGAAAAGATTGCCGTATTGAACCAATCTCCGTATTTATTTTCGACTACGGTAGAAAATAACATACGGCTTGGCCGCCCGGACGCATCAATAGAAGAAGTAAAGCAGGCGGCAAGACAGGCACAGATTTATGACGCTGTAAACTCGCTGCCGGAAGGATTCCATACGAATATGCAGGAGGCGGGTGCTCGTTTTTCCGGCGGCCAGCGCCAGCGTATAGCACTGGCGCGGGTGCTTCTGCAGGATACACCAATCGTCGTTTTAGACGAGCCTGCGGTCGGGCTTGATCCCCGGACGGAGCAAGCATTAATGGATGACGTGTTGCAGTCATTAGAGGGTAAGACGGTAATTTGGATTACTCACCATTTAAGTGGACTGGAGCAGGTAGATGAAATCTGCTTTTTGGATCAGGGGCGGATTACAATGCGCGGTACTCACGAAGATTTAATGCATACAAGCCCACGGTATCAGAGGCTCTATGAGCTTGACCGTCCGACAGCAGTTCTTCAAGAAAAAGAAAAGACAATAAAATAACCGAAGAGCCAGTCCTGTAGAAAAACAGGCTGGTTTTTTGTGTTCCAATCTGCAGGACCCGGGTGTTATGTTCTTTATGAATAGCTTATGATTCACGGCATTCGGGTAAAATGAGAGTAATTGGAGAAAGTCAGGCAGGAGGGAAGGTCTATGGATTACTGGTACTATAGAAAGAACGACGAAGAGCATGGCCCGCTGTCGAGTCCACAGATGCGGGCATTAATCGATGAAAAGCAAATTGGTGCTAAAACCCTTGTATGGTCAGAAGCTACCGGTGGGCGATGGCTTCCACTCAGTCGTACGGTCCTTGTTGAAGCATTGGTGGAGGATGAAGAACATCCGGGAGATCAGGCGAGAAGCGCTTTTATCCGGGCTTCGACCCGGATTAATCAATATGTCGGAGAAGAAGGATCTGCAGATTTTCATCTGAAAAATCTGTTCTCCAACGTGTTTAAGCGGCACTCAAGGGAAGAAGCAGAGCTTGTGTTTATTTCCGGTACTTCTCTGACAACACCCAACGAGCAGGAGATTCCACTGTCGTGGCCAAAGCCGTGGCTGTTTTCGCGTGTACTTCTGGTGCTTGTGATCACGTATTTGATTTTATATGGATGCACGCTGTTCTTCGGCAATGTTTTGACAATTCCCGGCATGATCGCCATCGGTTCATTTGCTGCACCGTTTGCACTCGTTGTATTTTTTTACGAACTGAATGCGCCGAGAAATATCAGTATGCTTCGTCTGCTGCAGATGTTTTTCGTCGGCGGAGTGGCGTCGATTTTTGTCACGCTGATTTTGTATTCCTTTATCCCCATCGGTGAAATTGGGTTCTTCAGCGCTATCGTCATCGGTGTGGTCGAAGAAGTGGGAAAGCTGATTATTATCGCATACTTAATTAAGAAAACGCAGGTAAAGTATATTCTGAACGGGCTCTTAATCGGTGCTGCTGTCGGTGCAGGCTTCGCTGCCTTTGAATCCGCCGGCTATGCGCTTAATTTCGGCCTGCAGTACGGGACTGGCGTAATGATCGACGTTATTTTTGAACGCGGCTGGCTGTCGATTGGCGGGCACGTTGTATGGGGTGCCATTATTGGCGCTGCCCTGCTGCTCGTGAAGCGAGACGAGCCGCTCCAGAGAAAGCATGTGGCGGACCGGCAGTTTTTGAAAATCTTTATTATTCCAGTGCTTCTACACGCGGTATGGGATATGCCTATTGCGTTATTCCCTGACAGCCGTTTTGTCCAGCTGATTTTGATCGCAGTGGCCTGGTATTTGATTTTGACGATGATTCAGGCTGGTCTTCGGCAGATTGCGGCTTTGCATACAAATGGAAAAAAGCCGGAGCGGGCCGTCGAAGAAGAACTGGAAGCCGAAGCAATGTCCCGGGGACAGACGAGGTCACGAATGGGCCGAAAAGATAAAAAAGAATAAGGAGCGAACAGCGACATGCCTGAAGGACCAGAGATACGGCGGGAAGCCGATAAAGTGGAAAAAGCCCTGCAAAAGGGACCGATCATCGAGATGTATACGGCGTTTGAACGATTAAAGACTTATGAAAATCTGCTTTTGGGGTCAAATGTCAACGAGGTGGCGACAAAAGGAAAAGCGATGCTCATCCACCTGAACAGTGGCTATACTATTTATTCCCACAATCAGCTGTACGGAAGATGGTATGTTAAAAACAGCTACACGTACCCGAAAACAAAACGGCAGCTCCGGCTCGCTCTGCACAACGAAAAGCAGTCCGCACTGTTATACAGCGCCTCGGATGTGGAAATTATGCCGACAGAAGAAATCTGGGATCACCCGTTTGTCTCGAAGGTCGGGCCGGATCCGCTCAGCGAGAAAGTAACAGCAGATATGATTGTGGAGCGTACCCTGGATAAAAAGTTTCGGAATCGTCGCCTGACGTCACTTCTGCTTGATCAGCATTTTGTCGGGGGCATCGGTAATTATTTGCGCAGCGAAATATTGTTTGCGGCTGGTGTCTATCCGGATCAGCGGCCCGCCGATTTAAGTGACGGGCAGGTTCGGAATCTGGCTGAAGAACTGCTGATATTAATAGAACGGTCCTATAAACATAAAGGAATAACAACTGATAAGTCAGTCGTTGAGCGGGCAAAGGCAGAAGGAAAAACATACAGCGAGTACAGGCACTGGGTGTTCAACCGCGGTGGGCAGCCGTGCCGGGTGGATGGTACGGAAATTATCCGTTTCACTGCCGGCTCAAGACGCTGCTATTACTGTCCGACCTGCCAGCAAAAATAAACGGTGCGACCGCCATCACCTTCATTTGAAAAAAAGAACTGCTCCCTGCATAATAAATATGTTACTAAACATAAGTATTTGCAGCAGTGATGGGGGATATGGTGGGGGATAAGCGAACTAAACCGTTAAAGCTCGTAACATGGATTACCTTGTTGATTTCTGCAGTGATGCTGATTGCGCTTTGCATTACCGGAATCATCGTTGCCGTAGATACTGCTGACGATGTTCGGGAGCAGCAGGCAGAAAAAGCATTGAACATTGCCGAGGCTGTCAGCCATTCGCCGGAAGCAGCTGAAGCACTGCAGGCTGGTGAACAGGGTGGGAGTCTCCAGGAATATACAAAAGAAGTGCAGGAAGCAACAGACATGGAATATATTGTCGTCATGGATATGAACAGCGTGCGTTATACGCACCAGCGCGAAAACAGAATCGGTGAGGAATTTGCCGGTGGAGATGAAACAGAGGCTTTAAACGGCAAAACGTATGTATCAACGGCTGAGGGAACGCTCGGCGTCTCCATGCGGGCATTTGTACCGGTGATGGAGGGGGGCGAACAGATCGGAGTCACCTCCGTGGGCATTCTGACTGACAGTATTCAGGAAGATATCTGGGCAGACCAGCAGACGCTGGTTCTCGGAAGCGGTATCGGTCTTGCTGCCGGTGTCATTGGCGCTTTCTGGCTGGCACGTCGGATCAAAAAAACGATGCACGGGCTCGAGCCGCTTGAAATATCGCAGGTGCTTGAACAGCGGGAGGCAATTATGTCCTCGGTGCGGGAAGGCGTACTTGCTGTCAACAGCAGCGGCACGGTGATTCTGGCCAACGACGCGGCCAGGGAACTGTTCGCGGAAGCCGGCGCCGAAGAAGACCCGATCGGAAAAGATATATCCTATTTCTTTGCCGATTCTCTCCTGAAAAGGGTGCTGCAGACTAAAGAGCAGGAGCTTGACCAGGTCCAGCAGCTGAAAGACGTAGAAATTATTGTGAGCTGCATGCCGGTGGTTTCCGATGCCACTCTGCTTGGAGCGGTGGCTACTTTCCGAAACAAGGATGAACTCACACGGCTCGTCGAGCAGCTGTCCGGGGCCAGAACCTATGCAGAGACGCTCAGGGCCCAGTCCCATGAGTTTATGAACAAGCTTCACGTCATTTCGGCCATGATCCAGACGGAGTCGTATGAAGAGCTCGACGACTATGTGATGAGCATTTCAAGCAACTACCGCCAGGAGGTCGGATGGGTGACCGCATATGTAAAGGATCCGGTGCTTGCCGGTTATTTAATGAATAAAATATCCAACCTGCAGGAAAATGGCATCGAAGTAGAGCTGTCGGGAAGCGGGATGTGGCCAGCGATGGCTGATCCTGAATGGACCGACCATATGATCACGATTATCGGCAATCTGATCGACAATGCCCGTGACGCGATGAAGCATACGCCGGCCCCTCATTTGTTTATGCATCTTTACGAAGAGAACAGCTATCTCGGCTTCCAAATCGAGGATAACGGGCGGGGGATGGATGAGAAGACCCAGGCAGAACTGTTTGAACGGGGATACTCGACGAAAGGTGAAGGCCGGGGCTTTGGCATGTACAATACGAAGCGTTCCCTCGATACGCTAGAAGCAGAAGTGTTTATCGATTCCCACCCGGGAGAAGGAACAGCCTTTGATGTACAGATACCAATAGAGAGGGAGAAATGAAATGAGAGTATTAATGGTCGAAGATGACCCGATGGTAGCTAAATTTAACCGCATGTATGTTGAACGGGTCCCGGGGTTTGACGTAGCGGGGCATGCGGAAAACCTGGCGAAGGCAAAAGAGATGCTTCGTGCAGAAGCGATTGATATTGTGCTCTTGGACGTGTATTTAAGTAAAGAAAATGGTCTTGATCTTCTGGAGGAGCTGCGAAAAGAACAAATCCCGGTGGACGTGATAGCAATTACGTCGGCCAATGACACCTCCTCCCTACAGCGGGCCAAACGGCTTGGCTGTACGGATTACCTGATTAAACCGTTTCACTTTGAGCGTTTCCGGGAAGCGTTAATCAATGTAAAGGAATGGCAGAAGGCCTCCGGGACAAAAAAGGAATGGGGGCAGGAGGATGTGGATCAGCTATTTTTAGCCAATAAGGGCACACAGGAGGAGCAGGAGCTGCCCAAGGGCCTGACGACAGAAACCTTCCGGATTGTCGGCGAAGAGATTCTGAAGCATGCCGGCAGCACCTTTACGACGCAGGGACTCGCAGAAAGTACGGGCATTTCAAGAGTGTCCGTGCGGAAGTACCTCGCTTTTCTAGAGGGAGAAGGGGTGCTTAAAATAACGATGAATTATGCGGGAAGCGGCAGGCCGCTGCAGCAGTACACGATGCCTCCGGAACAGGTAGAAATACTTAAAGACTGGATGGAAAAGTAAGGAAAAAGGCTGTCAGTTTTGGTTATTTTGTTTACAAAAGTATGTGCTTACTTACAAAATGTATACAAAAAATCAAAACTTTATTATATTAGTCAGCAAGCGCTTTCAATAATCTGAAAAGTTAGAGGTGAGAAGGATGAAGAATATGGTTGCTTCCGGTTGGAAAACATTGTGGAGTTCCCACCGGCAGACAAAAAAACTGCTGAATGTGTTTCAAACTGACCGGGAACCGACACGACACAAGGAAGAAGAGATCCAGGACCCTTCTACTGCAGGCCGCGATCAAAACCGTGGCGGCGACGGTGGGGGAGGAAACGATGGAGGAGACGATGGAGGGCATGATCCCGCCTACAAACGTCCCCAGCTCGTAGGACTTATTTTAGGGCCATTATTATTTCTAATTACCATGTTATTTTTGGATCCTTCCGGGCTGAGCTATGAAGGAAAAGCAGTTCTTGCTGTGACGCTTTGGATTGCCACCTGGTGGATCACCGAAGCAATTCCTATCCCGGCGACTTCATTACTGCCGATTGTTCTTTTGCCGATTACTGGGGGACTAGACGGAGACACCGTCGTTTCTGCTTACGGTAACGATATCATTTTCTTGTTCTTAGGTGGTTTCTTCATTGCCTACGCCATGGAAAAATGGAACCTACATAAGAGGATCGCGCTGTTTATTATAGCGGTTATCGGTACGAGCACGAATCGTATTATCCTTGGATTTATGGTAGCCACAGGGTTTTTATCCATGTGGGTATCCAACACAGCATCCACGATGATGATGCTGCCAATCGCGCTTGCGATTACGTATCAGGTATCCGAAGCTCTCAAAGGAGAGCAGGATTCCGAATCAGAAGTGAAAAAATTCGAAAAAGCGCTTATTTTCGGTGTTGGTTACGCGGGCACGGTCGGCGGTCTCGGTACACTGATCGGGACGCCGCCGCTAAGCATACTGGCCGCACAGTCGGAAGAGCTGTTCGGGCAGCAGATTTCCTTCGCGCAGTGGATAATGTTCGGTGCGCCGATTGTAGCTGTTTTCTTACTGCTGGTATGGTTTTACCTGACCCGCTTTGCGTACAACGTCGGCTTTTCGACTATTCCGGGCGGCCGTGATATGATTCAGGCGGAAAGAACAAAGCTTGGGGCGATGAAATACGAAGAGAAAATTGTAATGGCTGTGTTCGTTTTTGCCGCTACGATGTGGATAACACGTTCCTTTTTTTGGGAAAGCATCGTTGGATTGGAAGGGCTTAGCGACGGATCCATTGCTATGATCGCTACGGTTCTGCTGTTTTTGATTCCTGCCACGAAGGAACAAAAGGATCCGAGAGTGCTCGTCTGGAGCGATTCCAGAGAAATTCCGTGGGGCATTCTGCTGTTATTCGGGGGCGGTCTCGCTATTGCTGCCGGGTTCAGCGAAACAGATCTGGCCGAATGGATCGGTAACAGCTTAACTGTTCTTGAAGGGTTAAATATTATCCTCGTTATTCTTGTTTCTGCCACGCTCGTATTGTTCTTAACAGAAATCACTTCCAATACGGCTACAGGAACAATGATCATCCCGTTGGTAGCCTCTCTGGCACTGGCTATTCAAGTCCACCCGTTTGCGCTGATGGTTCCGTGTGCGATGGCTGCAAACTGCGCGTTCATGCTGCCGGTTGGTACTCCGCCAAACGCCATCATTTTCGGTAGCGGGAAAATACGGATTATCGACATGGTGAAAAACGGGTTCTGGCTGAACATTATCGCGATTATAATGATTACCGTGTTAGTGTACTCGGTTCTGCCGGTCCTATGGGGCATCGATTTGACCACCGTACCCGACTCGTTCCGTAACAACTAAGGAGGACCCGTGGTGAAAATCGTACAGGTAGAAGAGCAGGCGGTGCCGATCAAATCGGATATTCGTAACGCGTTTATTGATTTCAGTAAAATGAATGTTTCTGTTATCGCAATCAAAACCGACGTAATAAAGAACGGAAAACCGGTTGTGGGTTACGGGTTTAACTCCAACGGGCGGTATGCTCCGAGCGGACTGTTGCGCGAGCGGTTTATTCCCCGGCTGCTGGAAGCCTCTGAGCAGGATATTGCGAGCGATGACGGGGAAAACCTGGATCCCTTTAAAATTTGGAATGTATTGATGACCGGCGAAAAGCCTGGCGGCCACGGGGAACGCTCCGTGGCTGTCGGAGTCATCGATATGGCGATATGGGATGCGGTGGCAAAAATTGAAGAAAAGCCGCTGTATCAGCTGCTTGCCGAAAGGTATAGAAATGGAAGGGCAGACAGCAGTGTATTTGTATATGCTGCCGGCGGCTACTACCAGCCTGGAAAAGGGCTCGATGCTCTTCAGCAGGAGATGCGTACGTACTTGGAGGCCGGCTATTCGGTGGTGAAGATGAAAATAGGTGGCTCGTCGATTGAGGAGGACATTAAACGCATCGAAGCAGTCATTGAGGTGACCGGCGACCCGGGCAAGCTGGCGGTGGATGCGAACGGACGCTTTGATTTGGATGAAGCGATTGCCTATGCAAAAGCGCTCGAGCCATATGGGCTGTTTTGGTACGAAGAAGCGGGTGACCCGCTTGATTACGCTCTTCAAAATACATTGAGCCGCTACTATTCCCATCCGATGGCGACCGGTGAAAACCTGTTTTCCATGCAGGATGCACGAAATTTAATCAGCTATGGTCGCATGCGGCCGGACCGGGACTATCTGCAGTTTGACTGCGCTCTCAGCTACGGTTTGGTGGAATATATGCGCACACTCAGTATGATGGAAGCAAACGGCTGGTCGTCGAGAAGGTGCATACCCCACGGCGGTCACCAGATGTCGCTTAATATTGCAGCCGGACTCGGTCTTGGCGGCAATGAATCCTATCCCGGCGGCTTTGAGCCATTCGGTGGATTCGCTGATGACTATCCGGTGGAAAATGGTTATGTACAGCTGCCTGAGGTTCCAGGCATCGGCTTTGAAGCAAAGAATAATCTTTATACGCTGCTGCGCTCTATGCTGCAGTAAAAGAAAGCCTGCATTCATCCTTTGATGAGTGCAGGCTGTTTTTATTATAAAAGCCGGTACAGGCTGGCTAGTCCAAGCCCGCCTCCGATTCCAATCATGGCCACGCCGAGCGGAAGATTGCCGTTTTGCATCAGCCGCATCAGCCGGGCAACAAGAATCGCCCCCGATGCGCCATACGGGTGCCCCTGAGCAATGGCACCTCCGGCTGTATTCAGCCGCTCAGGTGGAATGCCGAGTTGAAATGCAGAGGCAAGCACCTGGGAGGCAAACGCTTCATTGCATTCCCATACGGAAATGTCCCATACAGACAAACGATTTCGCTCCAGCAGCCGGCGTGCAGCAGGCACCGGACCGACGCCTGGCATCGTCGGATCGACACCGACTGCGGCGGCATCGATGATTTCAAGCGCAGGCTCAAGTCCGTGCTGCCGGCAGGAGGAGCGACTTGCCATCAGCGTGAGTGCCGCTCCGTCACTGATCCGGGAGGAGTTGGCAGCGGTGACTGTCCCGTTTTCCTGGAAAACAGAGGGGGCCCGGCGGATGATTTTGGACATTTTATCTGGAGAACGAAGCTCGGCGTCTGCCTGGATGGTGCTCACCGGAATGATTTCCCGGGCAATATCCGGCTTTGCTGCTTCCTCCCACGAAAGCCTGTAGCTTCGTTCGGCAAAGGCGTCCTGCTCTGCGCGGGAAATGCTGTAGGCTTCAGCTACCGTTTCCGCGGCTTCCCCCATATCAGGATCTCCGATAAACTTTGGAGAAAAGCGGGCTCTTTCCTGCGTGGCGGAGACCGGGTAGGCTTCCGAGGCGAAAAAGGAGCGCTTCGGGGCCCGGCTTGTGCTTTCCACTCCGCCGGCAAGAACGGTATCCGCGGCGCCGGCCTGCAGATGCCGGAACCCCTGATGCACAGCTTCAAGGCCTGAACCGCACTGGCGGTCCACTGTTACGCCGGGAACAGACATATCATATCCGGCTTCAAGCAGACTGAGCCGGGCAAGGTTACCGCCCGGACCAACTGCATTTCCTATAAAAACTTCGTCAGCCGGGACCCGGTCATTTATCCCGTGATGGACCTGGAAATGCTTATACAGCGGCGCCGTCAGCTGTTCCGGCTCCAATTGGGAAAACGTCCCGTTCACATGATGTACAGGGCTCCGTTTGGCATCAATAATATAGACAGGCTCAGTCATCATTACCGCTCTCCTTTAAATGAAGCTTCGTAATACTTCTGCACCCGCGACCGGTCGATTTTGCCGCTGCCAAGTACGGGAAGACGGTCCATATGCCGGCATGCAGGTATTTTATAAGCGGGGAGCTGTTTTCGGCAGTGTGCCTGCACTTTGCCGGAGCCAGCCCTTCCAGTATACAGCGCAGCAATCTTTTCCCCCTGAAAAGCATCCTGTACGCCAAAAGCGACTGCCTGGTCAACGTCCGGGTGGCTCATGAGTACCTGTTCAATTTCTTCCGCATAAATATTACGCCCGCGGCTGACGATCTTGCCGCTCCGGCGGCCAGTAATATAAAGAAATCCTTCCTCATCGACGCAGCCAATATCTCCGGTAGCAACCGAAGAGGGAGAATGAAAAGACTCATCTCCGGCATAGCCGCTGAATAAAAACGGGCTTGTTATGATTAATTCTCCGGAGTCCCGGGAAGCTGCGACTTCCACCAAAGGAAAAAGGCGGCCGGTGCAGGAAGTGCTGACCTGTTCTGCACGATGGTTTAAGGCACTGATAAAGCTGGTTTCTGCACTGCCGTAGAATTCATACAGATCCGCAGAAGGAAATCGGGCGAATGCTTTTTGATTATCGGCAGGGAACCATTTTTCTCCTCCCGTAATGATAAGTCTGACCGAGGGAGAAGGGAGAAAGGAGTGGCTGAGAAGCCAGCGGAGCGTGGTAGGTACAGCGTACAATACTGTAATCTGCTGCTCGTCCACCATCCGGTCAAACGCCCGGGGTGAGTGTCGGGCGGGCAGAACAACGGTGTGGCCGTTTTCGAGCATACGGACGGCACCGTACAAAAAGAGAGAGTGGGAGAGCTTTCCGGTAATCAGTACGCGTTCGTTATCCTGAAACGGAAAAAGCTGCTCGTCCGCTTCAAAGCTTTTCAGCCAGGAACGATGGCTCCGAAGGCATACCTTTGGGCTCCCCGAGGAACCTGACGTGCAGGCACCGTAAAACAAATCGGTTTCTTCGCAGAACGCAGAGGGCGCGGACGGATACGCCTCAGTGCCGGTAACGTCTGCAAGCATCAATGAAGGTACCGGAATTCCGGTCTCTTCAGTTTCTGAAACGAAAAGGATGGGCCTGGAGGAGGAAAGAAGAGAAGCTTTCGTGGCGCTGTCCAGCATTGCATCCACTGGCACAGCAATCCCGCCTCCAGACACGACCGCAAAAAACATATACAGCTGCTCTAGAGGATCCTGAAGTGCAAAAGCAATCTGCTTTTGAAAAAACGGGCCGTAAGCAGCTTGCAGCTGACTCCGCCGGTGGTTAATGGTTTCGTGCAGCTCCCGCCAGCTGATGGAACATTTCGAGTAAAAAAGCGCCGTCCCGTCAGGGTTAGAATCAGCATGCCGGGTGATAGCCTGGCCGATCATTTAAAGTCCTCCCCCTCTCGGCGCTAAAGCCTGATTTTGTGCTGCTTGTTCAGCCTGACTGCCACAAAGCCGGCAACCACCGCTTTAAAAATATCTCCCGGCAGAAAAGCGAGTGCCTGAATGGCGGCAGTGGTCCACGGTATGTTTATTAAAAACGATAAGTAGGTTACCCCGCCGGCATAAATGACAACAATACCGCCGACGATATTGGCAAACAAATACTTTGGAAACGACGGCTTCTTGAAAGAATGGGCGATCCAGCCAATGATAAATGCCCCGATCGGCCAGCTTAAAATGTAGCCGCCGCCTGCACCGAATAATACTCCGGCACCGCCGCGTCCGCCGGCGAGCAGTGGCAGTCCTATCATCACGAGTACGACAAACAGCAGTATGCTGAGGCCGCCGTATCTCGCACCGAGCAGAGAGCCTGCAAGCATGACACCGAGGGTCTGCAGGGTAATTGGCACCGGACTGAATGGAAGCGGAATTGGCGGCACAATGCCTAAAGCTGCGATAATTGCTGCAAATAAAGCCGTATAAATAATTTTTTGTATACGCATCTATGTTCACCTCACTGATTTCTAAGGATAGAAAGAAATCAGCAATTTGTCAACTTGATTTAAAAAATGGTTTACGAAAGATAGTCAATTTGTTAAATCGGGGTCAGCAGAAAGGCGGAGGCAGGAAGAAACAGTGTGACAAAATGTCACACCGAGCCGCTATGGTGCCAATAGAACAATTATAATAAAGAAAAAATATACTTTTAACAGGAGGAATCGCTGTGCAGCAAGTATATGAATCAACTGCCGCCAAACATATTACGTTAAAAGAAATATTGGAGCGGCCAATATTTCAGAATATTACGTTTATTGGAAGCGGAGAGGCCTTAAAACGGACGGTTGAATGGGTGCACGTCATCGAAGTAGCTGAGGTGGAGCAGCTGTTGAACGGAAAAGAATTGATTTTAACGACTGGTGTAGGCTGGCATAATGACGAAGAGCTCTCCCTGGCTTTTTTAAATCAGCTGATTGAGAGCGGTGCCGCAGGGCTTTGTATCGAGCTGGGTACATATACGGACCGGCTGCCGGAAGCGATGCTGCAAAGAGCAGAAGCCTGTGATTTTCCGCTGATTTTATTTCATGAGCAGGTGCGCTATGTGGACATTACGCAGGACCTGCATGCGTTTTTTATTCATAGGCAGTATACCCTGATGCGGGATCTTGAAATATTGTCCCAGACATTTAACCAGATGCTTTTGAACGGTCGCGGGGTGGGGGAACTTCTGCAAGAGCTGCGCGCCCAGACGGAACTGGAGCTGTTTTATCTTCCGGTGCAGGGGGAAAGTGAATTCGTTCCCGAAATCACAGCGGCACGCGAGCAGCAGTTCGTCAGCCGGTGGCTTGAGAACAAAACAGAGGACAGGGAATTTGTAATGCACAAGCCGATCATGGTCCTTGATCAGTATTTCGCCGATATTGTTGTATATGGAAGCGGCCGGGAGCTAACGTCGTTTGAAGAACTGGCCGTGGACCGGTGTGCGACAGCGGTGGCTCAGGAGGTAATGCGCACAGCTTATATGGAGGAGCGGAAACGATACCGGGATGAGATGTGGATCCACGAATGGCTGAACGGTGACCATCAAGAGGAAAAGCTGCGCCGTCATCTAATCAGTCACTATGGGCGTGAGGAATTTTCAGAGGCCTGTGTATGTGTGATGGAGACGTCGCACCTGCCACTCTCTGCGTCAGCGCTCGAAGCCTGGTATGTGCAAAAAGCGATGGTGGCAAGAGCAGCCTTTGAGGAAAAACAAATACTGTTTTTATCCACTGTACTGCCTCAGGGACCGGTGTATGTACTGCTTGACACTGTCAGATCAAAACAGGAATCATTTTCCAAACGGATGTATAAAGCGTTTGAGCAGCTGCGGAAAACAGAGGCCCTGGAAGATAAACAGCTTTATGATTTCGCAGCGTTCGGGAAGTGTTTAAAACAAACGTTCCAAATAGGGCGGAGCTTTGAGACGGCGAAGGAAACGATGACGATTCAGCGGAAAATCGGCCGGCTGCCGATGCCATTTTATGAAAACCTTCATCTTCTCCGCACGGTGCATTATATGGAGCAGCAGGGGGATCTTGAGGATTATATCCAGGATTATCTCGGTGAGGTGATCTCGTACGATGCTCAAAAAAATGTCCGCCTGCTGCAGACATTAAAAGTATATTTGGAATGCTTCGGATCCAAGCAGGCGACAGCGAAGCGGCTGTTTGTCGTCCGTCAGACGCTGTATCACCGTCTGGATAAAATTCAGGAGCTGCTGGGGGAGGATATTCTGGAAGCGCCGAAGCGGCTTTCGATTGAACTGGCCATCCATGCGTACGAATACAAATACGGGAGTGTTGAATAACGTAAAGAAGGAAGCCGCGGCTTCCTTCTTTTTGATCCTGCTAAGATAAACTTTCCGAAGAAGTACTGGCGGCCCGCTGCTTTAACAAAAAGGCAAAATATTTGCGGGCGTCCGGGCTTTCGAGGTGAAGAGTAAAGGTTTCGGTATCCTTTTGAAAGCGGACAAACGTGCCCTCGAGGTTTTCCGATACACCTCCGATGGAAAAGCCATCGTTCAGCAGGCTGTCAATCTGCTCTTTTTCAATTAAAAAGTGCTCGTGTTCTTTCATAAGCGGCGCCCCTCCTATTTCATGCTGGCAACATCTGGTCTGACTTCTTCTTCTGCTTCGTCTGCAGGAACTTCCCAGTCTCTTCCAACGGTGATACCGAGGTATTTATCATCGCTCGGATCTTCGATTTCCACCTGCTTATACTTTTTGAACCACCAGTACTTAGCGAGGAAGTAATAGCAGATGCCCCCGGCAAAGAACCCGGCAATAAAAGAAAAGTTGATGAAGAAAATAGCGACGGCACCTCCGACGGCCCAGGAAATCAGGCCGGCGGCGTTGATCCCTTTAAAGTAACGGTACTGGCCGGTGTGCTTGTAGAGGTCCGGTACGTTCACCCGGCGTTTTCTTAGAACATAGTAGTCTGCTACTAAAATACCAACAACGGCGGAGAGGACGCCGCCTACGATGAGAAGGACAGTGTCAAGTAAGCTGAAAATTAACCATGGCTGGGCAGCAGTCCCGATAATACCCGCCATAAACACACCTACAAAGAACGGAATTTTCGGCCCGCCAACGTTGGAAAAAATCGTCGCTGCAGAAATAACGTTTGCACTGGTGTTGGTGGACCACTGGGCGAGCACAATCATGAGCAGAAGCACTGCGAGTACGAGCCCGCCGGCTGTCTCTTGAAGAGCTACGACCGGATCAAAATTGCCGAGGGCAATAAAGCAGATGGCGCCGATGACTACCATGAATGTCTGCACAAGGGGAAGGGCGATCATGCTTCCGACCATCGTGCCGCGGTTTCTTTTAAACCAGTTGCGTTCATATTTCGGAGCTTTAATATAACGGCTCAGCGAAGGGATATCTGTCGCGAGTGTACTCCAAAATCCCATGTTGGCAAAGATAACGATCACAAAAGCAGTTACCGCAGAGCCTGCTCCGACCTCGATGCCGTCCCAGTTCCATACGTTCGTTCCCTGGGCGGATGCTTCACCGGTAAGAACAATGTACATCCATATCGAAATCAGAATGATCGCGGGGGCGGCAAAGTCAGCAAACCGTTCCACAGCCTTGATGCCAATGGCCGTATTGATCAGCTGGGCGCCGGCGAACAGGGCGTAACAGACGGCCCAGTTATCAAAGCCGGTCAATATATTTAAAATGCCGTTCATCGCGGTGGAGCCGAAGTATGTGTTGATCCCGAACCAGAACGAGGCGGCAATGCCTCTGGTCACAGAGGGGAGATGCGTGCCGATCGTACCGAAGGGGGCCCGCATATAGACAGGAAAGGACAACCCGTGTTCAATGCCGATATCACCGACGATCGTAATAAACAGCCCGATAGCTACACACCCGATCAGGGAAGCGAAGATAACCCAGCCGAGAGGAAGGGAGGAGACGCCTTCTCCGCCGATGGCAAAGGCAGCCAGGACGACCGCCATTCCGACCCACATAACGGCAAAGCCGAAGGTGCTGATTTTCCGTTTATCATGGCCCACCGGCATCAGGTCCGGAGATTTTAAGTAGCTGTTATCTTTCATGAGTCATCGTCATCCTTTCTGTTTCTTGAAATTTTTACCTGCGGGTAAACAATATACCTGAGCCGTCAAAGACGATCACCAGTCCTGAAGAAACAGAGGAAGAAGGGGAAGAAAAGACCCCGGGTATACTACACTAATGTGGAGGCGGCAGTTTTGGAGCTGCTTCCTAAAGCGAAAGGCTTGCGCTTCATGTATTTCCCGTACCCCGGTTCACCCTCCAGCTTCCGGTCGCGTACAACAAAGCGGCCGCGTACCATGGTGGACTCAATCACGCCCTGCACCTCCATGCCTTCAAAGGCGTTGTAATCAACCGCCATGTGCTGCGTTTTGACCGAAATGGTCCGGCTCTCATCCGGATTGAACAGCACAAGGTCGGCATCAGCGCCAACAGCGATTGTTCCCTTGTCCGGATAGAGACCAAACAGCTTGGCGCTTTTTGTCGAGGTAATATCAACAAACTGCTGGCGCGAAATTCTGCCTTTGGCTACTCCTTCTGAGTAAAGAATACTCATCCGGTCTTCAATCATCGGACCGCCGTTTGGAATTTTTGTGAAGTCGTCCTTGCCAAGGTCCTTCTGGCCGTTAAAGTCAAACGAGCACTGATCGGAGCCGATGGTTGACAGATCTCCGTTTTTAATCGCCGTCCAGAGCTCCTCCTGGTTCCATTTTTCACGAAGCGGCGGGCTCCATACATACTTGGCGCCTTCGAATCCGGGCTGGTCCATGTAGCTTTCATCAAGCACGAGGTACTGCGGGCACGTTTCGCCCCAGACATTGGCGCCCTTGCGGCGTGCTTTGCGGATTTCTTCTGCGGCATCAGCGCAGGAAACGTGAACGACATACAGCTGAGAGTCAGCAAGCCCGGTGAAGCGGGCTGCGCGGCCGGTCGCTTCCCCTTCGATTTCAGACGGACGGGTGCGGGCGTGATAAATAGGCTCGGTGTTGCCGGCAGCGAGTGCTTCTTCGGTTAAGTGCTGAATCACGTCGCCGTTTTCGGCATGTACCATGACGAGCGCCCCGAGCTCTTTGGCAGCAAGCAGCGTGCGGTAAAGCGTTTCGTCATCGGCCTGGAAGACATTTTTGTAAGCCATAAACACCTTAAAGGATGTAATCCCGTCGTTTTGAATGATCGAAGGAAGCTGGTCAAGCACATCTTCATTCATTTGAGTAATCATTAGGTGAAAGCCGTAATCAATCACGGAACGTCCCTGGGATTTATCGTGCCATCCCTGAATCGAGGAGCTGAGCGGTTTGTCCTTGCTTGTCAGGCAGAAGTCGATCACGCTCGTTGTTCCGCCAAAAGCGGCAGCGATGGACCCGCTTTCGAAGTCATCCCTGGAAACGGTGCCTCCAAACGGCATTTCGAGGTGGGTGTGCGGATCCACTCCTCCCGGGAAAATGTACTGGCCGGAGGCGTCGACGATTTCTGCCTCGGCCTCCTGGAGATTTTTGCCGATAGTTGTGATTTTTTCATCTTCGATAAGAATATCTGCCTCATATTCGTCGCTCGCTGTCACAATGGTTCCATTTTTGATAATCGTTTTTGCCAAAATAATCTCCTCCTGTTATTGATTAGATCCGGCACCTGCCATCAGCTGCTGGCGTTCGTTCCATGTCATCGGCTCATCTCCGATCTTTCTGGCAACTTCCACCATATCGATGGCACCATCCACTGGACAGACGATGGAGCATAGGTTACAGCCGACGCAGTCATCTTCGCGCACCCGCAGTATATCGTTGCCATCTTCGTCCTTCAGCATATCGATGCACTGATGGGACGTATCTTCACAGGCAATGTAGCACTTGTTGCAGTTAATACAGACATCGTTATTGATTTTAGCGGCAACCCGGTAGGTAAGATCGAGGTCACCCCAGTCAGAATACTTCGGCACCGTCTGCCCGATCAGCTGATCGAGGGAGGCAAGACCTTTTTCGTCCATGTAGTTGCTGAGGCCGTCGATCATATCTTCAACAATACGGAAGCCGTGATGCATAGCTGCCGTACACACTTGGACGTTTGAAGCCCCCATCAGCATAAACTCCGCGGCTTCCTGCCAGCTGGACACGCCACCCATACCGGAAATAGGAACGTCGATGCCAGGTGTTCTGGCGCATTCCCCGACCATATTCAAAGCGATCGGTTTTACGGCAGGACCGCAGTAGCCGCCGTGGGCGCCTTTACCATCTACATTCGGTATGGTATTCCAGGAATCAAGATCGACTCCGGAAAGGCTGTTAATCGTATTGATCATGCTGACGGCATCGGCTCCGCCCTCGACGGCGGCTTTAGCCGTGAACGTAATATCCGTGATATTCGGTGTTAATTTAACGATCACCGGCGTCCGGGCCACCTCCTTCACCCATGCCGTCTGCTGGCGGACGAGCTCCGGCACCTGGCCGGACGCTGACCCCATCCCACGCTCTGCCATTCCGTGCGGACAGCCAAAGTTTAGCTCAAGGCCATCGACACCTGCTGCTTCGACTCTTTTGACGATTTCATGCCACTTGTCACGGTCTGGCTCCACCATCAATGAGCCGATAATTGCATGCTCCGGGTAAAGACGTTTCGTTTCTTCAATTTCCCGCAGGTTCACTTCAAGCGGCCGGTCGGAAATCAGCTCAATATTGTTGAATCCAGCTACCTGGTTTCCGCCAAATGATACGGCGGAAAAACGGGAGGAAACGTTCAGAATCGGGTCTCCCATCGTTTTCCACACAGCACCGCCCCAGCCTGCTTCGAAAGCGCGCTGTACCTGGTACCCGCTATTGGTTGGGGGCGCGGATGCGAGCCAGAAGGGGTTTGGGGAACGGATGCCGGCGACATTGGTCGTTAAATCTGCCATGAAAACACTCCTTTCAGATTATGGTTCAGCCTGCTGCCTGAGTACCTGCCGAAAGCTGCTGATGAATCGTATAAGCGGCCTGCTTTCCCTGCTCCGCAGCACTCACGACCATCGCTTCCCCCTGACCGCTGCCAAATATGACGTCCCCGACGGCAAAATGGTTTGGTTCGGAAGCGGCGTAGGAGGCATCCACAGTAACGACGCCATCTGTATGATCAAGGCCGAACATTGCGATCGTATCCTGCAGCCGCTCCTGGCCAATGGCCCGTATAACGACATCCACATCCATCATAAAGTTGGAATTTTGGATCGGGACCGGGCGCTGACGTCCGTCCTGGTCTGCTTCGCCAAGCTCCATCTGAACGCATTCAAGGCCATCGACTTCCCCGTTGGCATTTTTTTCGATTTTCACGGGGGAAGTAAGCCATTGAAAAGCGATGCCGTCTTGCTTGGCAAATTCAAATTCGAACGGGTAGGCGGTCATTTCATTTTTTGTCCGTCTGTAAACGATACTGACGTGTTCAGCACCGAGACGGGTGGAACAGGTGGCTGCGTCAACTGCCGTGTTGCCGGCGCCGATAACGGCCACCCGCTTGCCGGCGAGATTACTGGAAAACGTACCCTCTTTGGTGGATCGTACGAAATCCACAGCGTCATACACGCCAGAAGCGTCCTCTCCTTCCATATGAAGCTCCGGAACGCTTCCCATACCGACAGCGATAATGATGGAATCAAACTGCTCCCGGAGATCCTCTGGGGTAACGTCTATTCCGACTGTGGTATTCGTGCGGATGGTTACGCCCATGTTTACAATCTGGTCGATTTCCCATTTCACAATATCAACCGGAAGGCGGAAGGAAACGATACCGTAACGGTTCAAGCCCCCGGGTTCATCGTCAGCTTCAAAAATGGTGACCTGATGCCCAAACCGGGCGAGCTCCCGTGCTGCTGCCAGACCAGCGGGGCCGCTGCCAACAATAGCAATATGTTTGGAGGTCGAAGGACCCGCTTCAAACAGTACCTGCTCATTGCGGATGGCCCAATCCGTGGCGTAGCGCTGCAGATCACCAATCATGATCGGCTCGGATTCGCCGTTTAATACACAGGCGCCTTCGCATAATTCCTCGGTCGGACAGACGCGTGCACAGCTAGCTCCAACAGGATTGGCATCCATGATTGTGACTGCGGATCCCTTTAAATTGCCGGAGGCTATTTTTTTAATAAAGGCAGGAATGTCTATGCCTGTCGGACAGGCCTGAATACAGGGGGCGTCGTAGCAGAACAGGCAGCGGTTCGATTCCTTAACGGCATGGGTTGTTGTAAGGGGGCTGTTTACTTCAGCAAAATTTTCCTGCAGCTGTTCAGTGGAAATCCATGCATCCGAGCGGTGGTTGGACATGGTAAAACTCCTTTCGGGTTTTAAAGTAGGGCGCTCATGGAGCCGTACGTTTCGGGCCGGCGGTCGCGGTAAAACTGCCAGGCGTTCCGCACCTCCCGGATCATTTCTTTGTCCATGTCTGCGACAAGAACTTCATCCTGATCACGGCTTGCGATACCGACAAAGTCACCGCGGGGGTCTACCACGTAGGACTGGCCGTAAAATTCACCCATGTTCCAGGGCGCTTCGTAGCCCACTCTGTTGATCGCAGCCAGGTAATAGCCGTTGGCCACGGCGTGGGCCGGCTGCTCGAGCTTCCAGAGGTATTCAGAGGTGCCGGCGACTGTAGCCGATGGGTTGAAAACAACTTCGGCCCCGTTCAGCCCCAGCAGCCGGGCCCCTTCCGGGAAATGCCGGTCGTAGCAGATATAGACGCCGACTTTCGCATAAGCTGTGTCAAACACCGGGTAGCCGAGATTGCCCGGTTTAAAATAAAATTTTTCCCAAAATCCGTAGCCTTCATTGCCGGCAGCAACATGGGGAATATGATTTTTCCGGTATTTTCCTAAGTACGAGCCGTCTGCATCAATGACGGCGGCTGTATTATAATAAGCGGCGATGCCTTCACGTTCATAGACGGGAAGCACAATCACGGTGCCAAGCTCTTTAGCGAGATCCTGAAACAGCCGGGTGGTTGGTCCTTCCGGAACCTGTTCAGCTGCTTCGTACCATTTCATTGACTGTTCGGAGCAGAAATAAGGACCGTAAAATATTTCCTGAAGCCCGATAATCTGTGCTCCTTGAGCGGCAGCCTCGCGAACCATGCGTATATGTTTTTCAATGGCTTTTTCTTTATGCTCCTGTACAGAGGCACTGCCTTCGACGTCATTGGAAGCCTGGATAACTCCTATACGGACCTGATCGGTCATACAATCAATCCCCTTTCGGTTTGTTTTTTCAATAGTATAGAATTTTCTGAAAAAAGCATGTGACATTCCGTCGGATAATGGAAAGTCTTATTGGACAAAATGTAAATAACCTTTATCCGGCAGGGGGCGGGGCAGTCATAAAATCTCACACACAAATTAGTTAACCGGCTTTAAGCAGAAAATAAAAAGACCGCCGTGGGGGGCGGTCAGGCGGGGGAAGCACAGGTAATTGCTTCACGAAGTGTTGCTACAATTGTATCGATCTGTTCATGGGAAATAATAAATGGGGGGGAGATGGTTAACACGTTGTTATGCTCAGGCACGGTATCACTGTTTTTACCGATCATGACCCCGTGCTGTTTACAGTAGCCAAGCACCTGCTGCATGAATTCCGGCGGTGCCGGTTCTTTCGTTGTTTTATCGGAGACAAGCTCGATGCCAGCCATCAGGCCGAACGTGCGGATGTCTCCGACGGACGGAAAATGGTGAAAAGATTCAAGCTGACTGCGTAAGTAGCTGCCAGTGCTTTTAGCTTTTGTCACAAGATCCTCACGTTCAAGAATATCGATGTTTTCGAGGGCGACGGCACATGACATCGGACTGCCGCCAAAGGTATTCACGTGTCGGAAATGACTCTGGGGGCCGCCGGATTTAAACGATTCATACAAATCATTGGAAACGGCTGTAGCGGATAACGGAGCGTAAGCGCTCGTAATTCCCTTCGCCATAGTGACGATATCAGGCTGTACGCCGAAATTTTTATGGCCGAAGGCTTCTCCCGACCGCCCAAACCCGCAGATGACTTCATCCACAATTAAAAGCACCTGATGCCTTTGGCAGATTTCGTGTACCTTCTGCAGATAAGACTCAGGCGGTGTGATGACTCCGCCGCCGGTAATTACCGGCTCCACAATCACTCCGGCGACTGTGTCGGCGCCTTCCCAGATGATGGTCTGTTCAATAGAAGAAGCACATTCGAGGGAACAGCTGTCCGGCTCTTTGCCGAACGGACACCGGTAACAGTAAGGCGGAGCCGCGTGGCGGAAGCCTTCTGCAACCGGCTCGTAGCTTGCTTTCCGGTCAGCCTGGCCGGTCGCACCGAGAGCTCCCATTGAATTTCCGTGATAAGCCCGGTAGCGGGAAATAAATTTATATTTTTTCGGTTTGCCGGTCTGAGTGAAATATTGTCTGGCAATTTTAAAGGCGACTTCATTGGCATCGGAGCCGGAATTGGAAAAAAAGATGCGGTAGTGGCCGTCAAGCCAGTCGTTTAATTTTGCCGCCAGCTGAATGGCCGGCTTATGACTGTTGGTCATGGGGGTAAAGGGCATCGTACTGAGCTGTTTTGCTGCCGCTTCCGCGATGGAAGTTCTTCCGTGGCCAACATTTACACACCAGAGCCCGGCCATCCCATCTATGTAGGAATTGCCGTCAATGTCTGTAAGGTACACATTGTCGCTTTCGGTAAAAATAGCCGGATGATCGTTGTGAGGGGCCATATGGTGCCATAAAAAAGCACGGTCCTGATTCAGAAGCATGTCCTTTTCTTCGGAAACGGTCTGATTATCGGTATGGTTCATGTCGCAAAACGCCCCTTTCATATGCCTGCATAATAATATGGTAGCCCGAAAGGCGGAAAGAAGCATGATACAGATTGTGCAAAAGAAGTCAGAATAATTTAACATTTTGTTATACGCTCTATTAAAAGAAAACCGATAAAATAAAATCATGAAGCCTGGAAGGGGATGAATCGATGGGGATTAATACGGCGAGGCTCACGAGACACGTGCACGAACTTGCAGAGATTGGACGGATTGGGGAAACGGGCGTGCGAAGGCTGGCCCATTCGAAAAAGGATCAGGAGGGGATGGCCCTCGTAGAGTCCTGGATGAAAGAAGCGGGACTTGCGACGAGAAGTGATGAAGTGGGAAATCTGATCGGACGGCTGGAAGGACAGGACCCTTCCCTGCCAATCTTTATGCTCGGCTCACATATAGACAGCCAGCCCTATGGCGGCCGCTTTGACGGAGCCATAGGGGTGCTCGGTGCCCTGGAATCGGTCCAGACACTGGTTGAAGAAGGTTATACATTTGAAGGCCCCATTGAAGTGATCGCCTTCAGTGATGAAGAAGGCTCCCGGTTTAACAAAGGGATTTTTGGCTCCCGCGGGTTGATCGGTGAACTTGAAGAAGGCGAGCTTGAACGTGAAGATGAAGACGGAATCACAAGACGGCAGGCTCTTGAAGAAATGGGACTCGATCCGGAAAAGGTGCACCTGGCTGCCTATGATCCTGAGCAGCTTTTCGCATTTCTGGAGATGCATATTGAACAGGGACCGGTGCTTGAAGATAAAGGAGCAGCGGTGGGTATTGTAACCGGGATCTCGGGCCCGCTCTGGCTCACGGTCACCTATAAAGGATTCGCGGGACATGCGGGCTCTGTGCCGATGCACCTCCGGCGGGACGCCCTGCTTGGTGCCAACGAAGCGGCGGTGGCGCTGAATGACATTGTGGGAAAGCGACAGCCGGCCCCAACGATCGGCACGGTCGGGAATATAAAAGTATTTCCCAACTCCAGGAACATCATTCCCGAAGAAGTAAAGTTTACGATCGATCTTCGTGATATTGACCTTGAGCGGCGAAATGAGTGTGAGCGCGAATTGCGTGTGGAGCTTGAAGCTATTGCTGCCAGGCACGGCCTGGAGATTGACATTCAGGAGGATACGAACAGTGACCCAAGATACTGCGCAGACTGGATCCAGAGCATCATGAAAGAGCAGGCCGGGCATTTAAAGATGGAAGCGCCGAAGCTGATGAGCGGCCCGTTTCATGATGCGATGCCGATATCAAAGGTGTGCGATTACGGCATGATTTTTGTGCGATGCAAGGACGGCATCAGCCACAATCCGCTTGAGTACAGCACAGATGAAGATATTATCGAAGGTACGAAGCTTTACTATGAAACAGTGAAGCAGATTGCTGGAAACATGAAGGATTATCAGATGAAGCATGCAGCGAATAAAATCAACAGCTGACGCAAAAAACCCGGGAAGCCCGGGTTTTTTATTATGCGTAGACTGGCCGTATATTACGGAAGTACTGGGAGTGAAGGGTGCGATGTTTCATCTGAGGCACTGGAATGCTTCAGTTTCCCATGCGCGCTTCCGGCAAGTATTCAGGACGCTGTTTCATCTGGTGGAAAGCGGGCAGCCCGTGGTGCCACGCGCCAGGCATACATATCCGCTCGTTCAGGTACGACAGGCGTTACAGGACTATGAGAGCGGAAGATTCGGCGGTGGCGAAAAAATAATGCTCGGGAAGCCGTGACTGCCTGCTCTATACAAGAGGGGCTGTGCCGATTTATAATAAACATACTCAATCCAACAGAAACGGTGAGAACTTATGCGGGAATTTTCTTTTTATTCGACTCCCTTCGGTGTAAGCGGAGAGGAAGTACCATATGCAGCAATCGCTAAAGCTACCACAAGCAGGGAGCTCGTGTCGGATCAGGAATCCGATGCCTTTTATTTTCGTTCGCTTGAAGCGGACGGTATTTTTTTGAACGAAGCCCAGATTGAGGCCGTACGCTTTGGCAGCGGACCGCTGCTTGCGCTTGCGGGTGCCGGGTCAGGGAAAACGTCGGTGCTCGTCTGCCGGGCCGGCTATTTAATGGCGGTCAAGCAGGTGCCGGCAGAATCCGTTCTGCTGATCACATTCACGAAAAAAGCAGCGGAGGAAATGAAAACGAGAGTGATGAACCTGCCGGGTGTCGGGGAAACGGCCAGCAATCTGCAGGTGCGCACGTTCCACGCCTTTTTCCTGCTTCTGCTCCGGCGCCACGGCATCCGACAGGAAATTGTTTCAAGCGAGCGGAAAAAGCAGCTGGCCGTGAAGCTTTTGATGAAGGATATGGGTCTTGAAGACGTCTATCAGCCCGAGGCGGTCTTATCCTTTCTTTCTTATCATAAAATGAATGATACCGCCGTCGCGGATCTGCCAGAAAAAGAAACAAGCCAGAAGCAGTTAAAACGTATCTGCCAGGCGTATGAAGACTGGAAGCTCGAGCGCAATTATATTGATTTTGACGATATTTTAATGAAAGCTAAAGCATTGATGGACGAGGACCCGGCTTTTCTGCAGCAGCTGCAGGGCCGGTTTGAATACGTCATGGTTGATGAATTCCAGGATACCAACTATCTTCAGTACATGCTCGTGCAGATGATTGTAGAAAAGCACCGCAATTTGTTTGTGGTGGGTGATGACGACCAGACGATTTACTCGTTTAACGGGGCCCGTCACGAATTCATTCTGGAGTTTGACCAGAAGTATCCAGAAGCAAAGACGATTGTGCTCGACGTCAACTACCGTTCCCATAAAGCCATCGCCGGTCTCGGAAACGAAGTGGTGCGCCACAACAAGCAGCGAAAAACGAAAACCCTCCAGGTGATGAATGCGGAAGCCTCGTCCCCGTTTTATTTTCGTGCCGCGTCCACCGACGAGGAAGCGGAGCAGGTGGTGGCAGATATGAAACGTGCTGTGGCAGAGGGAGAATGCGAATGGCGTGATATGGCTGTACTGCACCGGACGATCAGTGTGAGCCGTGCCATCTTTGAACAGCTGACCGCCCAGGACGTGCCGTTTGTGCACCATTCCCTCGGCAATCAGATGTTTTACGAACAGTGGCCGGTAAAAGCCATGATGGACTATCTGCGGCTGAGCCTGAATCCGACGCTGGTGGAGGCGATGCCCGAGGTCGTACCGACTTTATTCATCTCCCGGGAACGCGGCATGCGGCATATTAAAGAGCAGGAAGTATTTTCACCCCGCAGCGAGCCGCTGCTTCATTTAACAGACATGCCGGGCATCCGCCCGTTTCAGCGTAAAAAGGTGGAGGAGCGGCAGAGCATGATTCAGAAGCTGAAGGAAAAACGCCCGGAAACGGCCATCCGCCAAATGCGGCGCCAGTTTTACGACGGCTACCTGGAGGCGGATGAGCAGCAGGTAAGCATGAAAAAAGAAACGCTAAAGGAAACTCTTGATGAACTGGAATCCTCGGCCAAACGGTTTGAGAGTGTGTCGTCCTTTGTATATTTTGTTGACGACATGCTCCGGACGTTCCGCGAGATGAAGGAACGCGAGAAGGACCCTGACGCGAACCACGTGTCGCTGATGACGATTCACCGGGCCAAAGGCATGGAGTTTCCGGTTGTCTATGTAATCGGCGCATCGGAAACGATTATGCCGCACGACTCTGCGTTAAAGGCTGACCGGATGAAGGACCTTTTATACGGAGAGAAGGCAGAAAATAAGCAGACACAGGCGCTTGAGGAAGAGCGGCGGCTCGCATATGTAGCGATTACGCGGGCGAAGCAAAAGCTGTGCATCAGCTCGCCGGCGTTTTACCGCGGCAAGGAGGTGGAAGTGTCACGCTTTCTGCTCGAAGCCTTTCCGGGGGAAACACATACCGGGGAAAAGCAGGAAACGGAAACCATCGAGGCGCTTGTCTGTGAAGAAGCGATGTGCCCGGCCTGGATACGTCTGTCCGAAGCGCCTGATACCACTGAAAAAGAATGCCCGATGTGTAAAGGGAAAATGGTGCCCGGCACCAAACAGGTCATTAAAAAGTAACGCCTGCAGCTGCCTCAGCGAAATAGTTGAATAATCACGTGGTGCAGGCTACGATGAATTGAAAGATAAAAATGTTTCTAAGGGGGAGTCAGCAATGGCAGACGAATCAGTAACATTATATGCATGGATTAATGGAAAACGAGTGGACGCCGATGAATATATGGAACGGGAAAATCCGGCCGATCCGCAAAAAATCGTGGCCTACGTGCCGAAAACGACGACTGAACAGGCAGCTCAGGCTATCGAAGCAGCCCGTGCTGCTTTTCCTACGTGGAAGGAAGTAGCGGTGGAAGAGCGGATCGAGCGGATGGAACGGGCCATTCAAGCACTGAAGGACCGTACGCCGGAGCTTGCTGAAACGCTCGCAGAGGAACACGGCAAGCCGGTTTACGACGCAGAGGGTGAAATGGCAGTTTCGATCATGTGGATGGAGTACGCCTGCCAGACGGTTAAAGAAACAATCGCCGATCAAGTGGACGAAGGCGAGGGCGGCAAAACAATCGTCCGTCAGGAACCGATAGGCGTAGTGTCTGCCATCAGTCCGTGGAACTACCCGATTGCGCTTTCTACAATCAAGATTGCTCCGGCGATTCTGACCGGAAATACAGTCGTCTCAAAGCCGAGCCCGTTTGCTCCGCATGCGGTCAGTCTGGTGGTTGAAATGATTGCCAAAGAATTCCCGGACGGCGTGCTGAATCTTGTCCACGGTGAAGCTGAGGTCGGCGTGGAGCTTACCTCCAATAAACATGTGGATAAAATTGCTTTCACCGGAGGTACGGAAACAGCTAAGAAAATTATGAAGTCGGCCGCGGATACAATCAAGGATATGACGCTTGAGCTCGGGGGCAACGATGCTGCCGTAGTGCTGCCGGACTTTGACGTAAACGATGAGCGCGCGATGCGCCGCATGGTTATCTCCAACTTCCTGACCGCCGGCCAGATATGTATGATCGCCAAACGCATCTATGTACCGCGCACTCTGTACAATGAGTTTGTGGAAAAGTATCAGGATGCAGCCAATAAATGGGTGAAAATCGGCAGTCCTTTTGATGAACAGGTCACGACCGGACCGCTCAACAACAAGCAGCAGTTGGATTTTGTGAAAGGCCTTGTGGATAATGCGGCTGAAAAAGGCGCGGATGTTATCCCGCTTGGCCACATTGTGGATAACGAGCTGTTTGAACAGGGGTACTTCCTGCAGCCGACCCTGGTGCTCGGCGCGGACCAGCAGGATGAAATTGTGAAGGAGGAACAGTTTGGCCCGACCGTTCCGATCGTACCGTACGATACGGTGGATGAAGCGGTGGAAATGGCGAACGACAGCATTTACGGCCTCACAAGCTCGGTATGGGGAGAAGAGGACCATGCCATCGAAGTAGCAGCCCGTATTGAAGCAGGCACTACGATGGTCAATACCGCTGCTGTGCAGGGACTCGATGTCCGCTATCCATTCGGCGGAGTCAAGCAGTCCGGCATCGGCCGTGAATACGGAAAAGAAGGCCTTCTCGGCTACGTAACCCCTCACGTCATCAATGTACCGAAAATGCGGGATCTGCCGTATATTCCCGAATAATGAAATCAATCAGCTGTCCTGGACGCTTCCAGGGCAGTTTTTTTATGCTAAAGTTTGAGTAAAGCAAAGTGTTTTGAAAAGGAGTGAGTCGATGAGAACTATACAGATCGTGCCGTGGCAAAAGGAGTGGCAGCACTATTTTTACCATGAACAAAAGCTGCTGGAGCTTGAAGCCGCCGGACCAGAAGATCATATTTATCATATAGGAAGCACGAGTGTTCCGGGCCTTGCGGCAAAGCCAATCATCGATATTCTGATCGAAACGCCGGAGCTTTCTATCTGGTCCGAAGACCGGCTTGAAGGACTCGGATACACCGGAAAAGGAGAGCACGGCGTTGAGGGAAGGGCTTTTTATTATAAAGGCGAATCTATCCGCCGTTTTCACCTGCACGTGTTTGAAAAAGAAAGCGAAGGGAGCGGGCGGCATCTTGCCTTCCGTGATTATTTACGCTCTTTTCCGGCAAAGGCGAAGGAATATGAAATCATTAAAAAACAGGCTGCAGCGAGGCACCCGCACAGCCCGTCTGGATATATGGATGAAAAGCATGCCGTCGTGCAGAAGCTCGAACAGGAGGCTCTCTTCTGGAAACGAACAGAAGGAAAAACTGACGGTTTTTAACGACTAACAAAACCGTCCACAGACATATACACAATGGAGATGGTTTCCAGCTGGGATAAGGGAAGCACCTGCTTCGATTGAAGGTGTTGATGACAGAGAATTTACTAAAATGAAACGCCGGCTTGTGGACAGTTGTTGAATTTTTTCGGAAATTACCCACAGCCGGCTGGAAAATGGAGCTTGGATGAAGGAAGCTACTGGTATAAAGCGGTGTGGATTTTTCTCATCAATCTTCCGGTACGGACCGGGTGCTCAGCAAAAGCAACGTAGCCGTCCGGACGTATGAGTACAGCTGAAAATGTTGGCAGCTTCCATTTAACGGCAAGATCGCGCCGGTAATCAAACAGATGGTGGATGTTCGGCCTGGAGGCCCGGAGTATGCCTTTACGCTGAACAACGAGAATGAGAATGGAAGGACCATACTGCCGGCGCACCTCCTGAATACTTTCATCGAGCTGATGAAGCTCCTGCTCGTCTTCGATATAAAACAGGCAGGTGAACTGCTGGATGTGCAGAAAATCCATTACATCTGCGTGTTCTCCTTCTTCGGTAAGAACACGTGCCGGAGCAGCCCGGGCTCCGGCGGGAATCATTCCGCCCTGGTGCTGGAATTTCGCAAACGAAGCCCTGTTCTGATAACTGATGTCAATATTGGCGAGGCGCTGTGTCAGCTTTCGCTGCAGCGAACTGCTTTTACTCAGCATACTGACAGGGTTCGCCAGTAGGCGTGGGATAAGGGTATGAGAGCGGGTCATCACCTGCATGGCTGTATTTGTCATACGAATGGTCTTGCGCCCGACCGCGTACCGTTCCTCTTCATACGTATCGAGCAGAGCAGGATCCGAATGGCCGCGCAGGACCCAGGCCAATTTCCAGCAGAGGTTGACCGCGTCCTGCATGCCGAGGTTCATCCCCTGGCCGCCGAAGGGGCTGTGCAGATGGGCGGCGTCCCCGGCAAGAAACAACCGCTTATCCCGGTAGGCATCAGCCTGGTGATGGGATGTGCCGAACTGGGACAGCCAGGAGGCGCTGGTCAGACGTACTGGCTGCTGGGTAATACGCTGTACGCTTCTTTCGAGATCTTCAAGAGGGAGGTCGTCCCGGTGTTCACGGTTCTGTTCGGCATGGTCGATGGTGATGACCCGGTACGTTTCATCACGGAAGGGAAAGAAAGCAGCTACACCGCGTTCGGTAATAAATGTGGAGATATCGTTGGAAAGCGGAATTCCTTCCACGGTAACGTCCCCTAAAAAGTAGATGGTGTCATGCTTGCCACCCGGAAAGGAAACGTTCATGTTCTCACGGACTGTACTGTGAGGGCCGTCACAACCGATCACATAGGAAGCGCGGATTAATTCGTGTCCATTTTCGGTGGAGCATTCCACCTCCGCGTAGTCCCGGTACTGGGTAATCCGTTTGCAATGGGTGTTCCAATCGATAAATTGGCCAATTTCCCGAAGCTGTTTCTTTAAAATATGCTCCGTATCTGACTGCGGCAGCATAAGCATGAAGGGAAAAGGCGTATCGAGCGAAGCGAAGGAGGCCCTGGAAGCACGCTTGCCCTCAGGCTGAACAGCTACATCAGTAATGGGGAACCCTTCCTTCAAGAAGGGGCGGAGCGCACCGATCAGGCTGAGCATTTCGAGGGTGCGCGCCTGGAGTCCGAATGCTTTGGAAAAGGGAGAAATAGAGCTTTTTCTATCTAAAATACGGACGCGGATGCCGAGTGCTCTCAATGTGTTGGCGGCAGTCAAACCTACGGGGCCCGCCCCAACAATGCATACATCGGTATTCGTTGTTTTCATGAATTCATCACGCTCCCTTCGTTATACTTGTAGTATACCCTGCGAAGGGCTGCCTCATGCACGTGTTGTCTCCGGGAAGGAACTGTGTTTGAATATGGAAAACTCCTGCTTTCTATTGGGCTCGAATCGGCTTGATTTTTATTGAAGGAAAGGAAGAGGTTAATGTCATTCACTCATGATTTAAAGGAAAAACTGCTTCCGGTATGGGAACAGAATCATACGCACCCGTTTGTGGAAGAGCTTGGGCGAGGGACCCTCGATAAAGAAAAATTTCGTTATTTCATGGTTCAGGATTATCTTTATCTTGTGCAATATGCGAAGCTGTTTGCGATTGGCGCTGTTAAAGCCGAAGACGTGGAAACGATGGGGGCTTTTGCAAAGGTGATGGATGCGACCATGAATGAAGAAATGAGTCTGCACCGCCAGTATGCGAAAAAGTTTGGCATCACCGAACAGGAGCTCGAACAGGCAGAACCGGCCCCGACCACACTTGCGTACACAAGATATATGCTGCACGAAGGGCAGAACGGAGGCCTTGCTGAGCTGCTTGCAGCTGTCCTTCCATGCATGTGGAGCTACGCAGAAATCGGGAGAAAGCTCAGTGCGTGGCCGGGAGCCCTGGAGCATGAGCTGTACGGCGAATGGGTGCAGATGTACAGCGATGACGAATTTCAGCAGCTGGCGGACTGGGGCATCAGCATGCTCGACCGCCTGGCAGAAAACAAAACCGAGGAAGAAAAAAGAAAAATTGAAAAAATATTTTTAACAACTACCCGGTTCGAGTATTTATTCTGGGAAATGGCGTACCGGCTGGAAGGCTGGCCGCAGACATGAAAAGCCCCCGGGGGACCGGGGGATTCGCTTATATTTGAGGGGAAAGCGTAAATACGCCAAACCATCCATTTTCGTCCGTCCACCAGTCGTTGGTTTTCCAAAAAGATTGGCGGGCCAGGTTCATGAATTCCTCCGGAGTGAACTTCCGGCTGTTTTCTGTATGGATCGTCTCACCGGCACACATCGTAAACGTTTCCCCGCCAATCGAGAACAGGGAAGGCTTTTCGGCACGCAGATGCATTTCGATCCGTCCGAGCCGTTCATTATAAAAAGCCTCATGTTGAAAGTGGCCGGTGTTGATGCCGGCATCAAGCTCCCGGTTCAGGCGGTGGAGCAGGTTCTTATTAAAGGAAGCGGTGATACCCGCTTCGTCGTTGTACGCCCGGTGAAGCACAACCGGATCCTTCTTCAAATCGACGCCGACCACTAGTCTGTCCTCGGACTTCATTTGAGAAGCGAGCTTCTGCAAAAATTCCGAAGCCTCCTTCGGATCCAGGTTTCCAATCGTAGAGCCGAGAAAAAAGACAGCGGAGGGCTGGTCTTTGCTGCTGTTTAAAAAAGACATCGTTTTTGTATAGTCCGCACATACGCCCGAGACCTGCATAGCCGGCACAGCTTCCTTGACATGGGCTGCGGTATCGTGCAGGGCACTAAGCGAAATATCGACGGGGGTATAGCTCACTGCCTCCGAAAGGAAAGGAAGCAGGCAGCGGATTTTGTCAAAGCTTCCGCTTCCAAGCTCAATAAGGGAGGAAGCTCCAATACTTTCAGCAATTTCTTCCCCATAGTCGGATAAAACAGATGCCTCGGTCCGGCTTACGTAATATTCCGGCAACCGGGTGATTTCATTAAACAGCATGCTCCCCCGTTCATCGTAGAAATGTTTTGGTGGGATACTCTTAGGGTTGGCAGCCAGTCCGGTGCGAACGTCTTCAGCCAGTGATGAGAGCGAAGGCTTTAAATCCAATACAGTATAGTCAGCCATGGCTATTTGTGCACCCCGTCCTTGGCAAGCCGCAGCCCGCTGAACTGCCATCGTTTTTCCGGCGGGAAAAAGTTGCGGTAGGTGGAGCGTATGTGTGACTGCGGAGTCGCGCATGAACCGCCGCGCAGCACCATTTGGTTACTCATAAATTTTGCATTGTATTCTCCCAAGGCCCCTTCCGGCGGACGGTTGCCTGGATACGGGGAATAAGGACTGCGTGTCCACTCCCACACGTCTCCGTATGCACCCGGAGTCGATTGGAGCGGCTGCGGGTGATAGCTTTCAGATTCAAGAAACGTACCGTCTGCTTCGGAGCTGCGGAAAGCATACTCCCATTCCTGTTCGGTAGGAAGGCGCGCTCCGGCCCAGCGGGCATAGGCATCTGCTTCGTAGTAGCTGATATGGGCAATAGGTTCATGAAGGCGCACTTCTTTCAGGCCGTTCATCGTAAAGTAGAACCAGATCCCCCCCTGCTTCTGCCAGTAGAGCGGTGCTTTCCAGTCGTGCTCCTGGACAATGCCCCAGCCTTCGGAAAGCCAAAGCTCAGGATCTTCGTAGCCGCCGTCTTCAATAAAACGAATATATTCTTCGTTGGTCACTGGCCTTGAGGCGATAGAGAAGGCGTGCAGATAAAATTTATGCTTCGGCCGTTCGTTATCGAAGGAAAAATGCAGATTGTCCGTCCCGATAGTCGTTAGCTCGTCTTCATAGGCGTGCCATTCCAGCTTGGGAGTCCCGCCTTGTTCAGCAAAAGAATCATTTTCCAGGTAGGCAGGGTTAAGTGGATTCATCGAAAAGTTGAATTTTGTGTCGGTGACTAACAGCTCCTGGTGCTGCTGCTCGTGCTGCAGGCCAGTTTCCATTAATTCAGCGATCTCTTCATTCCAGGGGCCTTCCTGAAGAAAACGTTCCATGGCCGCTTCCACATGACGCCGGTATTCCATGGTGTCTTCGGTCGTCGGCCGGGAAATCAGTCCGCGGTACTGCTTTGGAAATGGTTTTCCCTGCGTTTCGTAATAGGAGTTGTACAAGCCGTTAGAGAATTTTGAAAATTCTTCGTAATCGTCAGCGTACGGCTTGAGAATGAACTGCTCAAAAAACCAGGTCGTGTGGGCCAGATGCCATTTCGCCGGACTGACGTCAGGATGCGCCTGAATCATAAAGTCTTCGGTGTACAACGGTTCGGTCAGCTTCATCGTCTGCTGACGCAGAGACTTAAAACGTTCGGTAAAGTCAGCTTTTGCGGCATTTGCCTTCGCCTGTACGATGGGGAATTCCTCCTCAGATAAATAGAATGGTGCATAAGTACATGCACATGAAGATTAAATACCCGCTTCAAAACAGGGCAAAACAAGGCGGAAAGACAGAAAAGCGAAAAAAGGAATGCCCGCGAAGGCATTCCATTAGGCTGATATTTTTTAGGCTTCTTTCTGAAGCTCTCTTCCGGTGTAGTGATAAACAAGTTCTTCGCTGATTTCCCGCAGCTTTCTTTGATTGGCTGTGGAATAGGAATCACTCGAAGAGCTCGTAATACCTTTTTTCGTGAAGTATTTACCGGTTACCTGAGAGCCGCGGGCACCTGAAGCAAGCGACACTTCCAGGTCAGCTCCTTCTTCGGGGGAGTCGCCGAACATACTGGTGAATTTGTTAAGCCCCCGGTAAAAGGCATTTTTATTATTCAATCCGAACCCGGTGGAAATGTTGCCGGGGTGGAGAGCGTTCACTTTAATATTTTCATGGCGGAGCCTTTGGGACAGGTCATACGTATACAGCAGCAACGAAAGCTTTGCCAGACCATATTGCTTCAAACCGTTATACTTCTGCTCACCCTGCAGATTTTGAAAGTTCATCCTGGATAAGGCATGGGCCGCAGAGGAAACATTTACAATCCGGCCGTCAGAGCTCTTACGGAGAAGAGGAAGGAGAAGTTCAGTAAGATAAAATACCCCGAGGTAATTCAGGGCAAAGGTGCGCTCAAGATGCTCCTCCGTCCAAACCCTGGAAGAGTAGACGGCTCCGGCATTATTAATCAGGGCGTCAAGCTGGCCGTAGTCCCGTGCCACTGTCTCTGCGAGTGTCTCAATTTCCCGAAGCAGAGAAAGGTCAGCCTGATAAAAATGAAGTTTCGTATTTCCGGTTTTCTGCTCCAATTCTGTAATCAAATCTTCGCATTTCCATTCCTTGCGTCCCACCAGCAATAGGGTGTGCCCTTCAGCTGCCAGTTTTTCTGCGACGATTCTGCCGATGCCGTTAGTGGCACCGGTCAAAAGGATAGTTCTTTGATTTTCTACTTTGTTTTCCATCAATGAAGGCCTCCCTTAATCATCAAATATAAAGGAGCAGCGCTTCCTAAAAAAGAAGCGTCTGCCCCGCCGGTACTATTATTGTTTTGCGCGTACCCAGTTGATCAAGCCGCCGCGGAGCATCATGTCAATTTGGCGCCTCGACATTTCATGGCGCACGGTAATGGTTTCATTTTTGTTCTTAACAGTGGCTTCAAACGTGTTGTGATTTTGGATATTTTCACGCAGGTTCTCAAGCACAATAGTGTCACCGGCGTCGATTTTCATATAGTCTTCAGTGTCTTCAAACGTGATCGGAAGCACGCCGAAGTTCACCAGGTTCTGCCAGTGAATACGGGCAAAGTCCTGGACAAGGGCAACACGCAGGCCGAGGTAGCGGGGTGCAAGGGCTGCGTGCTCACGGCTTGAGCCCTGGCCGTAGTTGGATCCGCCGACAATAGCGTGACCGGTATCATCTTTAATTTCCATTGCCCGGTTGTAATAGTCTTCATCGGTAATTTCGAATGAAAACTTGCTGATTTCCGGCAGGTTACTGCGGTACGGAAGCACGCGTGCTCCGCCGGCAAGAATCTCGTCGGTGGAGAAGTTGTCGCCAAGCTTCAGCAGTACTGGTACTTCGATGCGGTCCGGCAGCTCTTCCATTTCCGGAAGGGTAGCAATGTTCGGGCCTTTTTCAATTTTTATATTTTTTGCTTCTTCGTAAGGAAGCGGCTCCTGCAGCAGCCGGAAATCAACGGTTGGCTCATCAGGTTCGCCTACCTTAGGATAATCCATATCAAGAGTCCGCGGGTCAGTAATTTCACCGTAAAGCGCGGAAGCAGCAGCTATTTCAGGGCTGCACAGGAATACGCGGTCTTCCTTCGTACCCGAGCGTCCCGGGAAGTTCCGCGGAGTCGTCCGCAGGCTGTTTTTGTGGGTGGCAGGTGCCTGTCCCATACCGATACAGCCGTTACAGCCTGCCTGGTGCAGCCGTCCGCCAGCGCTCAGAAGATTGGCAATATGGCCGTTGGACACGAGGTCTGTCAGCATCTGCCGTGAAGATGGGTTAATGTCAAAGCTTACATTTTCATGCACATTTTTCCCTTTGACAATCTCAGAAGCAATCGCAAAGTCCCGGTATCCAGGGTTCGCGGATGAACCGATATATGCCTGGAAAATAGGTTCGCCGGCGATTTCCCGCACCGGTACAACGTTGCCCGGGCTCGACGGTTTGGCAATCAGCGGCTCAAGAGAGGACAAATCGATTTCTTCATCGATGTCATACTGGGCACCGCGGTCAGCTTTCAACTCGTGCCATTCGTCCTCGCGGTTCTGGCTTGCCATGAAACGCTTCACTTCATCGTCCGATGGAAATACGCTTGCGGTGGCACCGAGCTCGGCTCCCATGTTCGCGATGACGTGACGATCCATAGCGCTCAGGTCTTCAAGGCCTGGTCCGTAGTATTCAATGATTTTGTTAGCGCCGGCTTTTACGTCATGGCGGCGTAGAAGTTCAAGAATAACGTCCTTGGCGCTGACCCAGTCCGGCAGCTTGCCGGTAAGCTTTACTCCCCAAACCTGGGGCATTTTAACAAAGAATGGCTCTCCAGCTATGGCCATCGTTACTTCGATGCCGCCTGCTCCCATGGCAAGCATCCCCATACAGCCGTTGGCACAAGTATGGGAGTCCGACCCGAGAAGGGTGCGGCCGGGACGGGCAAGGCGCTGCATGTGTACTGGGTGGCTGACGCCGTTACCCGGGCGGCTGAAATACATGCCGAAGCGTTTTGCTGCTGTTTGAAGAAACAGGTGATCATCCGGGTTTTTGTTATCCTCCTGAATGATATTGTGGTCTACGTACTGGGCGGAAGCTTCTGTCTGAGCCCGTTCAACCCCCATTGCTTCAAGCTCAAGCATCACCATTGTTCCTGTGGCATCCTGGGTGAGTGTCTGGTCGATTTTCATCCCAATCTCTTCGCCTGGAGTCATCTCTCCCGAGACGAGGTGCTCTTCAATTAACTTTTGTGCGACGTTTCGTGCCATAAATGGCGTCCTCCTTCGTCAGAATTCCAATTGTGTTAATTCTTTCTGAATGAAAACATGCTCTTAATATTTATACCTGCTTAGAAAAACTTGTAAACATACGAGGGATCTTTCTTTTCGTGTAAATTTTAATGTGTGATAATATAAATAAGGATGAAACCATCCGGGGTACACCTGCGTATAAATACTTGTGTAAAAGAAAATGAACAGGAAAAAAGGAGAGAAAGCCATGGGTAAAAGAATCATGCTGTTTCTGTTAACGAACATGATGGTGTTGTTAACAATTGTCGTCGTGTTTTCAATACTAAGTTTGTTTGGTGTTAACCTGGGTGCTTATGACTACGGGGCCGGGACGCTCAATTTGGTGCCGCTGTTAATTATCAGTGCCGTTATCGGCTTTGCCGGAGCATTTATTTCACTGGCTATGTCGAGATTCATAGCGAAAAAAGCGATGAACGTCAAAGTGATTGACCCGGATAATCCGGGAAGCCAGGCTGAAAAAATGGTAGTTGAAAAAGTTCACCGTCTCTGCCGGCGCGCAGGGCTCACTCATATGCCGGAGGTTGGGATTTACCAGTCCTCTGAAGTGAACGCTTTTGCGACGGGGCCGACCAAAAAAAGATCGCTTGTGTCCGTTTCAACCGGTCTGCTTCAATCGATGGACGATGATGCTGTTGAAGGCGTTATCGCCCATGAGGTTGCCCACGTGGCAAATGGCGATATGATCACTATGACACTGCTGCAGGGAATCGTGAACACGTTCGTGGTGTTCCTGGCACGGGTCGTAGCCTTTGCAGTATCGAGATTCGTAAACGAAAATATGCGCCCGATTATTCACTTTCTGGCGATTATTGTATTTCAAATCCTCTTTTCGATTCTCGGAAGCATTGTCGTGGCTGCCTACTCCCGTTACCGTGAGTATCACGCCGACCGCGGCGGGGCAGACCTTGCTGGAAAAGACAAGATGGCCCATGCTCTCCGCTCGCTGCAAAATTATGTGGACCGGGTAGATACGGAACAGTCCTCCATGCAGACGCTGAAAATTAATAACAAGCCGTCGGCAGCTGCGATGCTCTTTTCGTCGCACCCGCCGCTTGAAGACCGGATCCGCCGTTTAGAACAAAGCTGAATATATGCACCTTCCCCGGATGCGCCTGCCGCGTCCGGGTTTTTTGTACCAGGTGGAAGGATAGAGAGGTAGATATTTCCCGGGAAATATAAAATTGACACAAAAACGTAAATGATATGGTTCGAATTTGGCTTTATATCATGATATAAAGAATAGAGTGATTTATTTATTGAAAGGAGAAGTCCTATGAAATATCGAATTTTTGGTCTTCTCGCGGTTTTATTTTTCATCGCTTCCCCTTACCAGGCGGTTGCAGCGCCCGTACTGGAATCCTCGAGTCCGGAAGATGGAGATTCTTTGTTGGAAGTACCCGAGCGAGTGGAACTCAACTTTGATACAGAGATTGACCGTGTAGAAGATATGTATCTGCTTGTAGAAACCGGCGATGAAATTGATATAGAAGAACCATCGATCAGTGAAGACGGAACGACAGTCTCTGCAGAAATCGAAAGCATTCTGGAAAATGGAAACTATATATTGAATTACACTGTAACGGATACGGAAGGGGAGTCTGAGCAGCAGGGCATTAATTTCAGTATTAACAGTAATTCTTCTTTAGAAGAAAGACAGGATAACCTGGAAGAACGTACAGGTGAAAGTGCCCTCACAGAGGCTGAACAGGAGGAAGAGCAGGAAGCAGAAGAAGCAGGCCCGAATATCCCCGGCATGGTGATTATGGGGACGCTTGGTCTGACAGTCGTTTCCGCGTTCACTATCATTTTATGGAAAAACAGAGAGCGTAAAAAGTAATAGCGGACAGCTTCGACACCCTTCGAAGCTGTTTTTTTGTTTGTGCATGGAAAAATCCAATGACTTCAGCCGTTCTTGTTTGGCAGGGAGACACCTTTGTCCGCTATAATAGACGGGGAGAGAGGACGGAGATGCAGATGAGAGAGCAGCAGACAGGCATTGCAGCAGGAGTGGCGGCTTATGTACTTTGGGGATTTCTTCCGCTTTACTGGAAGCTTTTTAACGATGTTCCGGCGATCGATGTGCTTGCCCACCGGGTGATTTGGTCGTTTTTGTTCATGGCTGTACTTATTGTGCTGATTGGGGGCTATAAAGGAGTATGGAATGAAATAACGCATGCTTTTCATTCCGTGAAAACGACGGCGGCGATTACCGGCGCCGCTTTATTGATTACCATCAACTGGTTCACCTTTATCTTTGCGGTAAACGGGGACCACGTGATCCAGGCGAGTCTGGGCTACTATATTAATCCGCTTGTGAACGTAGCTCTGGCCACGGTGTTTTTAAAAGAGCGGCTGGCACGCATGGAAATAGCTGCGGTAGTGCTCGCATTTATCGGCGTATTCGTGCTGACGATTTCCTACGGGCAGTTTCCGTGGGCTTCGATTATCCTGGCATTATCCTTTGGGTGCTATGGTATTATTAAAAAAACTGTAGCGCTCGGCGCATGGGCAGGTTTGACACTGGAATCGTTTCTGGCAGCTCCATTTGCCCTGATTTTTTTAATGTTCTTTTCGGGCGAAACGGCTTCCACCTATGATTCGGGCACGTGGACACTGCTCTTCGGGGCGGGGGCAGCTACAGCCGTTCCATTGCTGCTGTTTGCCTCAGGGGCACGAAAGATCAGCTATTCTCTGCTTGGCTTTCTGCAATACATTGCGCCGACGATTATGCTCGGGCTGGGTGTTTTTTTATTTAGGGAGCCTTTTTCCTTCCAGCAGTTCACGGCATTTTTAATTGTTTGGGCGGGACTTACGCTGTTTACCGTTTCCCGGACACGTATTCATATGCAGAGAAAGAAAACAGAAGCAGCTATAAATAATTGAAGAAAAGGAGAGAAAGCATGGATGAGCGATACTCGAGACAGCAGCTGTTTTCGCCGATTGGTGAAGCAGGCCAGAAAAAATTAAACGAAAGCTCTGTGACGATTGTCGGTGCGGGAGCGCTCGGGGCTTCAGCAGCGGAGATGCTTGTGCGCGCCGGCGTTGGCACGGTGACGATCGCAGACCGTGATTACGTAGAGTACAGTAACCTGCAGCGCCAGCAGCTGTATACGGAAAAGGATGCCGCAGAGCAGATGCCTAAAGCAGCCGCGGCACAACAACGGCTGCGTGAAATTAACTCCGGGGTTCGTGTGCACGGTGAAGTGGTGGATGTCGATTTTACATGGATCGAAGCAAAGGCTGCAGAGACAGATCTTATCATTGACGGCACGGACAATTTTGATACCCGTCTGCTGATAAACGATGCGGCGAGAAAATACCGCAAGCCCTGGATTTACGGAGCCTGTGTTGGAAGTATCGGCATGGTGCACCCGTTTCTTCCAGGGGGGCGCCCATGCTTCCGCTGCGTATGGAAAAAGATCCCTTCGCAAGGGCAGACGTGTGACACAGTAGGAGTGATCGCTCCGGCTGTGCAGTCAGTAGCGGCAAAGCAGACGGCCGCAGCCTTGAAAATACTGGTCGGAGATGGAGAAAGCCTTCCGGTAAGTCTGGATTATTTTGATCTTTGGAACCAGCAGCAGTTTTCCATCGGCCTGCAGAGCAGTAAAGATCCGGAATGCCTATCGTGCGGTGAAAAAGCGGAATATCCGGCGTTAACATATGAACATTCAAATAAAACGAGCGTACTGTGCGGCAGGGAAACGGTACAGATCCGCCCGGGGGAAAGCAAACAGCTGAACTTTGAACGGCTCGAGCGCGATTGGGAAAGCCGGAACTGGAGCGTGCGCAAAAATCCTTATCTGCTGTCGGTGCAGACTGAAACGCGGCGTATCGTTTTATTTCAGGACGGGCGGGCGCTCATTCACGGCACGAGCGACGTTCAGGAAGCCAAGCGGTGGTATGCACAGCTGCTCGGGTAACCTAAAAACAATCCATCGAAGGGAGCTGACGGACAATATGAACTGGAAACCCTTCGTAGCAGCAGGGGCCGGGATTTTTCTTCTTCAGGGCTGCAACGGCGGCGGTCCGCAGGCAGAACAGAACGAAGGGGAGACTGAGCTGACGGTTTCAGCGGCGGCCAGCCTTCAGGATGCCCTGACAGAGGTGCAAAAAAGCTTCGCCAACGAGCATCCGGATATTTCACTGGCCTTTAACTACGGCGGATCCGGAACACTAAAGCAGCAGATTGAGCGCGGCAGTCCGGCGGACGTCTTTTTGTCAGCTTCAGCTTCGCACTATAACGATCTTGAACAGGAGAATAAAATAGTGGAAGCAGAAAATCCTGCTTTTGCAGAAAATACGCTGGTGGCGGTCGTGCCTGAAGACAGTTCGGCAGAGGAACTTCAAAACGTGCTTGAGGGGAGCGGACGGATAGCCGTGGCAACGCCGGAAGCAGCACCTGCCGGAAGGTATACCCGGGAAGCACTCACTTCCATGGAGGAATGGGAGCGCGTGCAGGATCGGATGGTTTTTGCCAAGGATGTGCGGCACGCGTTAACTCTTGTCGAAAGAGGCAATGCAGCGGTCGGCTTTGTGTACGCTTCAGACGCCCGCGGAGCTGACGTCCGGATGCTTGAAGAAATTGATGCTTCTCTGTACTCAGCTATTCATTATTACGGCGGGGCCGTGGCGGGGAACGGGAATGAAAAAGAAAGCCGGGAATTTATGGAGTATATGCAAAGCAGCGAAGCCCGGGACATTTTGCGCTCGTACGGCTTTTCAAACCCGGAATAAAGGAGCGTGCCTGATGTTTTGGTTTCCGATACAGTTATCTCTCTTGACAGCAAGCATCGCAGCAGTCCTTGTTTTCATTGCCGGTGCGATGCTCGGGAGAGTTTTTGCCGTCAGAAATTTCCGGGGGAAGCTGGGGGCGGAAACGTTCCTGATGCTTCCGCTCGTGCTGCCGCCGTCCGTTACCGGCTTTTTACTTATCGTCGTTTTTGGAACGAACAGCTGGATTGGCAGCGTGTATGAAAAAGTGTTTCAAAATTCGATTATTTTCACGCCGGTCGCCGCTGTTGTTGCCGCTGCGGTCGTGGCGTTTCCTTTAATGTTTCAGTCGGCAAAAACCGGCTACGGTTCAATTGACCCAAATATTGAATCCGCTGCAAGAGTTGACGGGGCAGGAGAGTGGCGGGTGTTTACAAATATTGCTGTTCCTCTCGCCGGGAGGGCGCTTATGACAGGGTTTGTGCTCAGTTTTACGAGAGCTCTGGGGGAATTCGGGGCTACGCTGATGTTTGCCGGGAATATTCCCGGCGTTACACAAACAATGCCGACGGCCATTTACGTGGCCATTGAGTCGAATCAAATGAACCTTGCGTATACGTACGTCGGCATCAGTATATTTATTTCCTTCCTGCTGCTCGGTTTAACTTACCTTTTAAACCGGGAACGTTAAGTATTAATCGCTTGTTTCCCGGTGATAGTCACCGCTTTTGCCCCCGGTTTTTTCAAGCAGATATGTCGGTCCGATGACCATTCCCTTATCGAGCGCTTTGCACATATCATACACGGTCAAAGCAGCGGCGGATGCTGCAGTCAACGCTTCCATTTCCACACCGGTGCTTCCCTTCGTTTTGACAAAAGCTTCAATAAACAGTTCATACGTTTCTTCTGTTTTCCAGTAGAAGCTGATGTCCACGTTACTTAACGGGAGCGGATGGCACATTGGTATAAGGGTGGATGTCTGTTTGGCGCCGGTGATTCCTGCGATTTGGGCAACGGCAAGCACATCCCCTTTTTTAATATCTCCCTGCGTCACGGCATGGTAGACCTCTTCCGGAACACGAATGCTTGAACCTGCCAGGGCGCTTCTGCTCGTCACCGGTTTATCGGAGACATCCACCATTCTGGCCCGGCCCTGTTCGTTAAAATGCGTAAATTCTGACATGGTAAATCTCCCTCCTGGATATAGTATTGACCGATTATAGCACGGATACATACATTCAAATACGACAAAGGAGCATCGATATGGTTGAAAAACGTACGCCTGTCCCTGTAAAAGAAGCAATTGAACGAGTAATGGAGAATATCAAAGAAGGTGGCGTGGAGGAGGTCTCCATCCAGGAGTCCTACGGCCGCCGGCTGGCAGAGACGATTACGGCCGCTCATCCGGTCCCGCCGTTTGACCGTTCCCCCTATGACGGGTTTGCCATCCGTTCGGTGGACTCGCGTGGAGCTTCGCGGGAGCAGCCTGTTACCTTTCAGGTAGTTGAGGAAATAGGAGCTGGCTTTGTGTCACAAAAAGAACTCGGGCCTTTCCAGGCAGTACGCATCATGACAGGGGCAAAAATTCCGGAGCAGTGCGATGCCGTCGTAATGCTCGAGCTTGCCCAGGAGGATCATGACGGAAAGTACCCGCTTATGACGATTAAGCGCGAATTTGAACAGCATCAAAACATCTCCTTTGAAGGGGAGGACACGGAGGCAGGCACCGAACTCGTTCCGGTGGGCACGTGGATTGACCCGGGCGTCACGGCCCTGCTTGCGACATTTGGCTACGCCACGGTGAAGGTGGCTAAAAAGCCGGTCGTCGGCGTGTTTGCGACAGGCACGGAGCTGCTTGATGTCTCTGATGATCTGGAGCCGGGCAAAATACGAAACAGCAACGCCTACATGATGATCGCCCAGCTTCAGCGCGCCGGGGCGGAGCCTGTATACTACGGTAAGCTGAAGGATGAACTGGATCCCTGCTACGAGGCGGTGCGCCAGGCGGCCGAGGAAACGGACATGGTCATTACGACCGGCGGGGTGTCGGTCGGGGACTACGACCTGCTCCCGGACGTTTATGAACGACTCGGCGCAGACGTGTTCTTTAACAAAGTAGCGATGCGTCCCGGCAGCGTGACGACCGTTGCCAGCTGGGAAGGCACGCTGCTGTTTGGCCTTTCAGGAAATCCGTCCGCCTGCTATATGGGCTTTGAGCTTTTTGTGCGGCCGGTGATTCAGGCTGTCATGCATTCTGCGCATCCGCACCATACGATGGTAAAGGCGGAGCTTGCGGCGGATTTCTCCAAGCCGAACCCGTACACCCGTTTTGTGCGCGGCAGCTGCCGTGCAGAAGGCGACCGTTTATATGCAGAGCCGGGAGGCTTTAATAAGTCGAGTGCGGTAACCTCCCTGGCCGGTGCCAATGCGTGTATCGTTTTACCCGGGGGAAGTCGTGGGTACCAGCAGGGGGACGTAGTCGACGTCATGCTGCTTGAAGATAATGAAGGCCAGAAGGAGCCGCTCTCATGACCACCCCGGTACTGCAGGTAACGGGATTTAAAGAAAGCGGGAAAACGACCCTGCTTAAACGCTGGACGGAGCTTGCCCGGGCAAACGGCTGGAGGGTAGGTGTATTAAAGCATCACGGCCATAGGAGCGTGCCGCTTCAGCCGGAGGGTGTCGACAGCCTGGAGCTGAAGGAGGCGGGCGCCGTGGCTTCCGGTGTGGAAGGGGCCGGAGTCTTTCAGTTCCTCGCAGATATGGAGGAGCCGGACCTTTCCACGCTTCTTAATATTTATCAGCAGCTGCCGCTTGATGTTATCCTTATAGAAGGATACAAAAAAGCGCCGCATCCTAAAGTCCTTCTGCTCCGGAGCACAGAAGATAAAATATCCCTTGAGGGTCTTGATAATATTCAAACAGCGTTTGGTCCTGGAGAAGAAGTGAATCATTTTCAGGATATGGAAAAAACAGATGAATGGTTTGAACAATATATGAGGAGTATACTATGAAGAAACGATTTTTCGTTACATCAGAACCGCTGTCTGTGGAAGAGCTTGCTGCTGAAGTGACGCGTCCGGAAGCAGGAGCTGTGGTGCAGTTTATCGGCACGGTCCGGGAATTCACCAAAGGCCGGCGGACAGTCTACCTGGAATATGAAGCGTATCATTCGATGGCTGAAAAACAGCTCGAGGCGATCGGACGGGAAGTGAAGGAACGCTGGCCGGATGCTGAATCAGCCGTTGGCCACCGCACCGGTGAACTGCAGATCTCGGATGCGGCAGTTGTCATTGCTGTTTCGACGCCGCACCGGAAAGACGCTTATGAGGCGAATGAATATATTATTGAGCGCATCAAACAAATTGTACCTATATGGAAAAAAGAGCACTGGGAAGACGGCGAGCAGTGGGTAGGAGATCAGCTTGAACAAAAGCGGTACCCAGACGGGGCCCCGGGAGGTGGAAATAAGTGATTAATGTGTTATGCTTTGCCCACATGAAAGATGTTTTTGGCGGTGAAAAGATCACCATTAGCAGTGGCGGCATAGCTACTGTGGAGGATGTACTTGAGCATTTAAAGGTAACGTATGATGCTGATATCAGCGGCATTATGACCGCTGTGAATGAAGAGTTTGCTGAAGAAAGCACGCCGGTCGCCCAGGGGGACACCGTAGCCCTTATTCCGCCGGTCAGCGGGGGATGATACTGTGGCAGATGGAATCATTCTGACCGGAGGCATGTCGGAGCGGTTTGGTTCTCCGAAGGCCTTTGCCGTCTGGAAAGAAAGCTATTTTTATGAACGGGCTGTCGAGGCTCTTCAGACTGAAGTAAAAACCATCTGGCTGATTTCTCATCCGTCGATTACCGGACAGATACAAGCCGGAAAACAGGTGAAGGTCCGGGAAGATCTTCCGCCCCATAAAGAAAAGGGGCCGCTGGCCGGTCTTTTCACCGGCCTTTCCTATACAGAAGAAGAATGGGTATTTATGCTTCCAGTTGATATGCCGCTTATTACCGCGGAAGAGGTGCGTTTTCTGGCCTCTTATATTACGCGGGAAACAGATGCGGTCATCCCGGAGGTCGGGGGGAGACTCGCCCCTGCATGTGGATGGTTTCGCGCGGAGCTGCTTTCAAACGCAGAAGCCCAGCTAGCCAACGGGGACTACCGGATGAAAAATGTATTCAGCGGCAAGGAAAAAGTCGTAGAGGTCAATAAAGCGTACTGGCGTCCCGAAGCATTTGAAAATATTAATACTGTCCGGCAGCTTGAGGAGTTAAACAGAAAGGTAAAATAGAGAGAGGGGGAATACGATGACCAATGTAACTGACCAGTTAAACCGTCCCCTTCGTGACCTGCGTATTTCCGTGATAGATCAATGCAACTTCCGGTGCACCTACTGCATGCCGGCAGAAATTTTCGGTCCGGATTTTGAATTTATGGGCCAGGACGAGCGGCTTTCCTTCGATGAAATCGTCAGAGTATCGCGCCTGTTTGCCGGTCTGGGTGTGGAAAAGCTCCGCTTGACCGGTGGGGAACCACTGCTTCGTAAGAATATGCCCGAGCTGATCCGCCGTTTGACGGAAATCGAAGGCATTAAAGATATCGCTTTGACTACAAACGGTGTAATGCTGCCCGCCCAGGCTGAAAAATTGAAGGCCGCCGGCCTGCAGCGGGTGAACATCAGTCTTGATGCACTCGATGATGAAGTATTTGCGAGCATTAACGGCAGAAAAACCGGATCGAAGCCGGTGTTAAAAGGCATTGAAGCGGCAAAAAAAGCAGGCCTTACTGTAAAGGTGAATACCGTAGTCAAAAAAGGGATGAATGAAGAACAGATTCTTCCAATGGCTATGTATTTTAAACAGCGCGGCGTCAACCTGCGCTTTATCGAATTTATGGATGTGGGCAGCACCAATGGCTGGAACTTTGGGTCGGTGGTGACGAAAAGAGATATTATCGACACGATCCATCAGACGTTTCCGATTGAGCCCGTGGACCCGGGATATTACGGTGAAGTGGCTGACCGTTACCGTTATAAGGACGGCAGCGGCGAAGTCGGCGTTATTTCGTCTGTCACAGAATCGTTCTGCTCTACGTGCACCCGGGCGCGGATCTCTGCGGACGGCAAGCTGTTTACGTGCCTGTTTGCTACCGAAGGGTATGATTTACGTAATCAGCTCCGTTCTGAGGATTCAGATGAAACGATATTTAATAATATTGCCGGCATATGGGGCAGACGGACCGACCGTTATTCGGAAGAGCGGACCGAAGAAACGGCGCGTAACCGTAAGCGGATTGAAATGTCCTATATCGGGGGATAATAGGAAGAAAAGAGGAAGCCTGAAAAGGGCTTCTTTTTTAAGAGAAAAATAAAGGAGGGGACTTCTATGGCAACAGAAGAGCATAAAGAGCAGGCAGAGAAAAAGATTCAATGCGCTGTTATTACCGTAAGTGATACGCGGACCGAAGAAACGGATAAAAGCGGCAGACGTATTCATGAACTGCTCGAATCCCATGGCCATGAGGTGTGTTTTTACTCAATAGTGACAGACGAACAGGCATCAATCACAAACTGCTTGAACGAAGCGCTAGTCCATCCAGAGGCGGAAGCGGTGCTGATTAACGGCGGAACCGGGATTGCGGACCGGGATATTACCATCGAAACTGTAGAGCCCAGATTTGATAAAGCAATTGTCGGGTTTGGCGAGCTGTTCCGCTACCTGAGTTACGTGGAAGACATCGGGTCTTCGGCGATTTTATCGAGAGCTGCCGCCGGTATTATCGATCACAAGCCGGTATTTACAATGCCGGGGTCCTCCGGGGCTGTAAAGCTTGCGATGGAAAAGCTGATTATCCCTGAACTGCCTCACGTGGTTTGGGAGGCTACAAAGCAGCGGGACTTGTAAGGAAAATGAAAAATAAGAGGGGTGCTTGTGTGTGAAAGAACCAAGTTTAGAGGAAATCCGGGCTTCAGAAAAAGAATATCACCGCCAGTACTACAAGCAGCATAACTTATTTGAAAAGGGCACCTGGATGAAAAAGCCGGCCTCCCGTATTATCAATGCCCTGGACCGAATTCGAAAAGGGGAAGACATCCGGCTGCTTGACCTTGGGAGCGGGATTGGCCGTAACAGCATACCGGCTGCCAGGCAGTTCCAGGAGCAGGGCTGTGAGGTTACGTGCGTGGATTTTTTAGACGAAGCCATAGCCCAGTTAACGGAGTACGCCAGGGAATACGGCGTCGAACAGGAAATTAAACCGGTGAAGCAGGCAATAGAAGAGTACACTCCGAAAGAGGCGTATTTTGACGGCATTATAGCAGTTTCAAGCATCGAACACGTGCCTGATGAAAAAACCTTCTGGAATTTAATCGATAAACTCCAGAAGGGCACGGCTGAGAACGGAGTGCATGCCTTTTTAATGAATACCGGGGTTCATGAAACAGACGCGGAGACGAAGGAGAAGCTCCCGGCAAAAATGGAAGTGAATTTCGATACCGAAGATATTATTCAAAAGCTTTCCCGCCAGTATGAAGGCTGGACGGTGCATAAGCTTGAAAGTGAAGCACAGGCATTTTCGACGTACCGGGAAGAACGGAAGGTACTTATCAACTCCAATATGCTGCTGCTTGAAGCGGTAAAAGAACGGGCCTGACGGCTCGTTCTTTTTAATAGGCATATATAGCATGCTTAGCAAATGGAAAAATCGGGAAAGCAAAAATAAACTTTTTGCATACTGGTTTCATCACGGTGAAGGAGGCGTTTTGATGGCGGACAATGTGTTTATGCTTGTTTCCTGTATCTTTTTCATGCTGCTCGTGGCTGTTATTTCTTATATGAAAACAAGAAATCGTATTAATAATTCCGATGGTTATTTTTTAGCGGGGAGAAGCTTGACCGGCGGGTTTATTGCGGGATCGCTTCTGCTTACTAATTTATCTGCTGAACAGCTGATCGGTTTGAACGGGCAGGCATACGGGGCGAATATGTCCAATATGGCCTGGGAAGTGACGGCGGCTTTTTCGGTAATTATTTTAGCGCTGCTTCTGCTCCCGAGATATTTGAGCGGGGCGTTCAGCACCCTTCCTGAATTTCTGGGAGAGCGTTTTGATCAGGGCGTCCGCAGGTATGTAGTTGTATTATTCATGCTGGGTTATGTATTTGTTACGATACCTTCCGTACTGTATTCGGGGGCCCTTGCCGTTTTGCAGTTGTTTAACATTCCGGATGTATTCGGGATTACCTATGAGCAGTCTGTGTGGGCAATGGTCTGGACGGTCGGGTTGATTGGGGCAGCGTATGCAATCTTTGGCGGACTGCGTGCAGTGGCGGTGTCTGACACGTTAAACGGCATCGGGCTGTTGATTGTCGGGCTTATCGTTCCGATCCTCGGGTTCATCGAGCTCGGAGGCGGAAATTTGCTGCGGGGAATGGAAACGATTGCTGTTGAGGAACCCGAAAAGCTAAATGCGATAGGATCGAGCGGGGATGCGGTGCCGATCGGCACCGTTTTCTCCGGAATGATTATGATGAATTTGTTTTACTGGGCGACCAACCAATATGTTATTCAACGGACGCTTGGGGCAAAAAACCTGGCGGAAGGGCAGAGAGGGGTATTGTTTTCAGGATTTTACAAAATGCTCGTACCTCTGTTTATGATGGTGCCCGGCGTAATTGCCTACCACTTGTACGGAGACGGACTGAGAAGCATTGATCTTGCTTATCCGGAACTGATTAATAACTTGCTGCCGGGTTTTTTGAGTGGATTTTTTCTTGCCGTATTGATGGGAGCAGTATTATCCAGCTTTAATTCGCTTTTAAACAGTGCTTCGACCATGTTTGCCCTCGATGTGTATAAAGCAAATGCGCGAAAAGAAATTTCCGACGAGCACTTGATTACGGTGAGTAAATGGTTTGGAAGCGTCTTGGCGCTTATTTCTTTTTTTATCGCACCTTTGCTTATGTTTGCCCCGGAGGGACTGTGGACCATTATCCGGGAATTCACCGGATTTTTTAACATTCCTATTATTACGATCGTATTATTTGGCGTGTTTACAAAGCGGGTGCCGCCGCTTGCGGCTAAAATCGTAATTATTTTTCACGTAGTTTCTTATTATATAGCGCTGTGGGGACTGCCGCAGTTTACAGGCGTGGAAATACCAATTAATTTTATTTATGTGTCTTTTATTCTTTTTTTAATAGAAGCTGGAATTATGCTGCTTCTGGGATTGTACAGGCCAATGGAAGCAGCAGAGCGGCGAAGCGAGCCGAAAGTATCCATGATGCCATGGAAGCATGCCTTGAGCATTTCCTGGGTGCTTATTGGAGGGGTTGCTTTTCTATTCGTGCTGTTTTCCCAGGCAGGCCTCGCCTATGCAGATGGAATAGTTTCTCCGTGGTTTTGGCCTTTTGTGGCAATGATTGCTGGAGCCACCGTTGTGCTTGCAGCTTTATCCTACCGCCGCTGGAACGAAAAGTACAGCAATTATCTCCTTCAGTATAAACCGGAGAAAGAAGACAGTCCGCAGGCTCATATGGAATCGGAAAATAAGGTATAAACGCGTACGGGGAGGCATCATAATTTTGTCCTAAAACAACCTTTCGCAGGTTGAAAATTGGCAGGCGTTAGGATACGATGATAAAGGTTCTAAGCAACAGGCGCATAGAAGTGAACGTTTTATGACATATTTGTGTTTAAAAATCGTCAATTTTGAAATTTTGCCGGAGAAAAAATGACGAGAGGCATAAAAATTTGCTACGATAATGGTGCGCTCTGCATATGAACGGAATGAACCGTGGCTGATGGAGAGAGGGGTTATTCATCACAGAAGTCGGTAATAAAAAGGAAGGAGCGTGAAGCGCTTGAAAAACTCAGTTTCCTGGTTCAAACGACTGTTTATGGTACCAGGGTTGTTTGCTTTGCTGCTCGTCGCTAGCGGCTGCAGCGGTATTACAGTTTTGGATCCTAAAGGTCCGGTAGCCAGAACCCAGCAGGAACTCATCATTTTTTCTATTACACTGATGTCCGTCATTGTCATTGTTGTTTTTGTGCTATTTTTCTACATGATTATCCGGTTTAGGGAACGACCGAACTGGACAGACAAGGACTATGACCCTCACCAGCACGGAAACACCACGCTCGAGATTGTCTGGACGGTTATTCCATTTATTATTGTAGCAGCTCTTTCAGTACCTACAGTGACCTCCTTGTATGCACTGGAGGAACCGCCCGAAGGCTCAGAAGACCAGGAGCCGTTGGTCATTCATGCCGATACATCCAACTGGAAATGGTATTTCAGTTATCCGGAGCAAAATATTGAAACGGTTAACTACTTACACATACCGGAAGATCGTCCGATCGAATTCAAGCTGGCGTCTGCTGACTCAATGACAGCACTGTGGATACCGGCGCTTGGCGGCCAGAAATACAACATGGCCGGTATGCAGAATACACTGTATCTGGAAGCAGAGGAACAGGGTGAATTTGCAGGCCGTAATGCGAACTTTAACGGATCCGGCTTTGCCGAGCATACGTTCACTGTTACTTCTGAAAGTGAAGAGGAGTTCGATCAGTGGGTAAATGGTATTCAAAATAACGCTCCTGAGTTGACCAAGGAACGTTTTGACCAGTACCTCGAACCAGGCCTTGCTGAAGAGGCTGAATATTCGAGTACGCATTTAGAGTACGTTGATTTTGGCGAAAATGACGGAAGAAGCTATATCACTGATCTCTACAGCGGAGACCTTGGTGAAGACGTAGAACTTTATGGCGGCGAAGGCGGCCCTTGGGAAGAAGAATAAAGCAATCTCAGCATGATAAATATAGAAAGCAGGTGACATCCTTTGTGGGATTTTATATGGAATGATTTTCTTGTCACCGGAGAGCCGTTAATTTACGGGGCAATGGCTTCCATTGTCCTCGTTACAGTATTGATTGTATTTGTCCTCACGTATTTCAAGCTGTGGAAATGGCTGTGGGATGAATATTTGACAACGGTGGACCATAAGAAAATCGGTATTATGTATATTGTTGCCGCCCTGGCAATGCTTTTCCGCGGCGGTGTAGATGCCTTAATGATGAGAACGCAGCTTGCGCTCCCGGGAATGAATTTTTTAAACTCTGTGCACTACAATGAAATTTTTACAACGCACGGTACCACTATGATTCTGTTTATGGCGATGCCGTTTATCATCGGGTTGATGAACGTTGTTGTGCCTCTGCAGATCGGTGCTCGGGACGTTGCGTTTCCATTCCTGAACGCGTTAAGCTTCTGGACATTTTTCTTCGGCGCGATGCTGTTTAACATTTCCTTTGTTATCGGTGGGTCTCCAAGCGCCGGGTGGACCAGCTATGTTCCAATGGCCGGACCGGAGCTTAGTCCGGAGATTAATCAGAACTACTATTTGCTGGCTCTGCAGTTGTCTGGTATCGGGACGCTTGCCACAGGGATTAACTTCCTTGTTACGATCCTGCGGATGCGTGCGCCGGGCATGACCTTAATGAAGATGCCTATCTTCACATGGTCTGCATTGATCACATCCATTATTATTATATTTGCCTTTCCAATTCTGACAATTGCACTGGCTCTGATGACGCTTGACCGTATTTTTGGCACCCACTTCTTTACATTAGCCGGTGAAGGCATGCCGATGATGTGGGCCAACCTATTCTGGCTCTGGGGCCACCCGGAAGTATATATCGTTATTCTTCCTGCGTTCGGTGTCTTCTCTGAAGTTATTTCCACTTTCGCGAGAAAACAGCTGTTTGGCTATAAAGCAATGGTTTATGCCATGGTTGTTATTGCCGGATTGAGCTTCGTCGTATGGGTCCACCACTTCTTCACAATGGGTGCCGGAGCAGGAGTGAACTCTCTCTTCTCCATTACGACTATGCTGATTGCCGTTCCTACCGGGATTAAGATATTCAACTGGCTTGGGACGATGTATAAGGGCAGGATCAGGTTTAATGTTCCGATGCTGTGGGCGCTTGCCTTTATACCGAACTTTACGATCGGCGGTGTTACCGGGGTTATGCTCGGTATGGCTTCCGCTGACTACCAGTACCACAATACGTACTTCCTGATTGCCCACTTCCACTATGTGCTGATTGCCGGGACATTGTTTGGAATGTTTGCGGGTCTTACGTACTGGTACCCGAAAATGTTTGGTCACAAGATGAACGAAAAGATTGGAAAAGTCAGCTTCTGGCTTACCGTCATTGGCTTTAATATTACGTTCCTGCCGCAGTTTTTCCTCGGTCTTATGGGGATGCCGCGCCGTACGTATACGATTGAGCCTGAATGGATGCCGCTCAACCTGCTTTCCACTACTGGTGCGTTTATCCTTGCGGGCGGCTTTGTCATCTTTGTGTACAATATTTATTTCAGCGCCCGCTACGAGCCTCGTGAAAAAACAGGCGATGCCTGGGACGGCCGTTCGCTCGAATGGGCAACGACAACACCAGTACCGCACTACAACTTCGCTACTGTTCCTTACGTGAACAGCCATGAAGCTTACTGGGATATGAAAGAAACAGGTGCAACCACCTATGATGAGTCGAAGCTTGAGCCTATTCATATGCCTAACTACAAAGGCATGCCGATCATTATGTCAGCCATTATGTTTGTGGCAAGCTTTGGTCTTGTCTGGCACTGGTTCTGGCTTGCGATTCCAGCCTTGGTCGGAATTATTATATGCATGGTCATCCGCTCCTTCGACTATGATGAAGGGTATCACGTCCCTATTGATGAAATTAAACGTACTGAGGAGCAGGCAAGGGGGCGTAAAGAATGAGTGAACACGCGGAATTAAAAACCGGACCTCTTGAGTACCGAAAAGAAGAGGGAACGCTAACCATTCTCGGCTTCTGGATCTTTCTTGCAGCCGAGGTGGTGCTTTTCTCCACGCTTTTCGCCACTTACGCCGTTTTGTTCGGCCGCTACGGGGATGCTACTCCGGCACCGGAATTGTTTGAAATGCCAATAGCGCTTGCCATGACGTTTCTGCTTTTAACGAGTAGTTTCACGTGTGGGATAGCGATTCATATGATGAGAAAAGAGTCATTAAAGGGTCTTCTTATCTGGCTTAGCATCACGCTGGCCTTAGGTCTTGGCTTCCTTGGCTTTGAAATTTATGAGTTCGTACACTACGTACACGAAGGCGCAACGATTCAATCAAGCGCATTCTGGTCAGCGTTCTTTACGCTTACCGGTACGCACGGACTACACGTAACGCTTGGTATCGTCTGGTGTCTGTTGATTATCATTCAACTGGTCCGGATTGGCTTAACGCCAACGACAGCGAGAAAAACATTTGTCATCGGCCTGTACTGGCACTTTTTGGACGTTGTATGGATTTTCATCTTTACAGCCGTCTACCTGATAGGGATGGTGGTTTAAATGAGTGAACACACAGAACACAGTGAGTCAGCCATTCCCGTTAAACACATTATTGGCTTTATTGCCTCTATTGTTTTAACGCTCGTTGCTGCTTACACAACTGTGATGTCCGGACTCCCGGTACCATGGATTATTGCAATCATTATGATACTCGCAGTTATCCAGGCCGTGCTTCAGCTCGTCATGTTCATGCACATTGCCGAGAAAAACCCAGTGCCGCAGTATGGAAATATCCTATTTGGATTTTTCATCGCAGCGGTAGTCATCGCAGGTTCCATCTGGGTCATGTCTTTTGGCATGCACGACATGGATATGGACAGCGGCGGTGGTTCCGGCGGCGGTTCAGAGGAAATGGATCATTCGGATCATTAAAGAAAAAAAGCCTGTTCCCGGAATTTGGGGACAGGCTTTTTCTGTAGATAGAGGAGTTACGGAACTCCATTTAGTGTACGACACTTCCACCGGAAATTTTTACGGCTTCGCCAACAATGTTAGAGGCAGCGTCTGTTAACAGGTAGGCGATAGTATTGGCAACCTCATCCGGCTGGGTCATCCGTTTAGATGGAAGACTGTCAGCGGAGACCTGCATCTGTTCTTCGAGACTTCTGCCGGTTTCTTCAGCCTTTGTCTGCATGAGCTGCTCCACCATTTCCGTCTGTACATAGCCGGGGCAGACCGCGTTCACCCTGATACCGTGTTCAATGGCTTCAAGCGCAAGGGACTGGGTGAAGCCGGTAATCGCAAACTTCGAAGCAGAATATGCGCTGTTACCCGGCGTCCCGCGCAAACCGGAAAGAGAAGAAACGTTCACAATCGCTCCCTTCTTCTGCTCCTGCATGCGTTTGTACACAAGCTGGGTTAAAAGAACGGTGGAGGTATAGTTTACGTCCATCATTTCCTGCAGATCTGATTCTTCGAGCTCATCAACAAATTTACGTTTTAGTACGCCTGCGGAATTCACCAGAAGACTCAACGAACCATGTGCCCCTTCAGCTGCTTTTACGAGCTCACTGCGCGCCGAAGCATCAGTGATGTCTGCAGGATAGACAAATACATGGGCCTGCGGCTGTGCATCGAGGATCAACTGTTTGGTCTCTTCTAGCTTTTCTTTGTTTCGGCCGGTAACTGTCACATCAGCACCCATGCGGGCAAGCGTAATGGCTGTTTCTCTTCCAATGCCTCGTGTGCTTCCAGTCACAAGGGCATGTTCGTTTTGCAGTGCGTTTTCAGCAAATGGCATCATTATGTGTTCCTCCATGTATAAATTAGTCTGCCTATATTTACCCGCAGGGGAGAGGAAGCAAACGAAAGCCTGGTAATGGAAGATTATATAAAGAAACTTCGGGGTACATAAAGAAGCAGCAACTATAAAAAGAGGTGAAACGATGAAAGCAGTATTTTTAAACGGATCGTTAAAGGATTCTTCTCATACGTCGAACACAGACGCACTGGCAGATGAAGTTATGCAGATCTGGGAAGAGGAAGGGGTGCAGGTGGAGAAAATCCGTCTGGCGGACTACAATATTCCTTACGGAGTCGCAGATGATCTCGGAGAAGGAGACGACTGGCCGACCATCCAGGCCAAAATTGAGGAGGCGGAACTGGTACTGCTGGGCACACCAGTATGGCTCGGGGAAAAAAGCAGTATGATTACAAAAGCGATAGAACGTCTGAATGGATCAGCCAGCCATACAAACGAAAAAGGGCAGGGAATCTATTACGACAAGGTTGCCGGAGTAGTAGCTACAGGTAACGAGGACGGCGCCAAACACGCCATTCAATCTATTGTTTTCGGCTTGTCCCATTTAGGTTTTACGCTTCCGCCGCGTCCGAACTGCTACTGGGTCGGCGAAGCCGGACCGGGGCCTTCGTTTATTGAAGCAGAGGGCATTAAAAGCGAATTTGTTCAAAAGCATATCCCTAAACTGGCGTACAATATGCTGCATGTGGGCACGATTTTAAAAGAGAATCCTATTCCAACCAAAGGCAATACGTAACGAATAAAAAGACACAAAAAAAGCAGCCGATTGGCTGCTTTTTTTAGTAAGAACGGCTTACCAGCTTGCTTTTTTGACGCCTGGTACCTGACCTTTGTGGGCCAGATCACGGAAAGCGATACGGGACATGCCGAATTTACGCATATAGCCGTGTGGACGACCGGAAATCGAACATCTATTGTGAAGGCGTGTTGGAGAAGCGTCACGAGGAAGCTTCTGCAGTGCCTCATAATCGCCTTTTTCTTTTAACTCACGGCGGAGTTCAGCGTATTTCGCTACCGTTTCTTCGCGCTTACGCTCTTTTGCGAGTTTAGATTGTTTAGCCAAGGTTCTCACTCCTTTTCATAATATTCGTGGCATTCATATTTTTAAGCACATACTTCATCATAACAGCTGCCTCGGTATGTGTAAAGGTTTCTTGTTATTGTTTCCGATGTTTATGATCCGCCGGAAACGGTAATGAATTATTTAGTAACAACGTTTATACGAAGGGAGTTTCTTTTCATGGAAATAAAACATTATGATAACAGATTCACTGCCGAGCAGGACAGCAAGGTTATTGGTGACATTTCATTTTTTGAAGAAGGCGAACAAAGCATTGTCATCGATAGTACCAAAGTAATCGATGAAGAGCAAGGAAAAGGCGTAGGAAAAGAATTGGTCCGCAATGTGGTGGAAAAAGCAAAAGCAGAAAACAAAACAATCGTTCCCCGCTGCCCTTATGCGGAAGAAACAATCAAGGAAAACGACGATTTCAAGCAGGTGCTTGAAACGCAGTAACAGCAGCACTGCTTCCCTGAACGGGAGGCAGTTTTTTTATGCTGCTTTGTTTATTCCTGTATGACGCGTTGATACCATGTGGCACCGGCCTTTACTTCCTCTGTAGTGATCTGATGGCCTTCATGCCCCCAGTAAAGTTCTACAGAAGCCCCTGCTTCTTTAAAAAGGTAGTAAAGGGTTTCTGCCTCTTCCGGGAGGCAGATGGAATCATTTGTACCGGCGCCGATAAAAATGCTGCTGCCGGAAAGGGAAGGAAGAGGCACGTCCCGTCTTGGCACCATCGGGTGGTGGAGAAAAGCCAGGGTGACTGAGCGCGCATAATGAAAAAGCAGGCTCGCTCCCATGGTAGCTCCGTTGGAGTAACCGAACACGATGATTTTTTGAAGGCTGAAATGATAGCGGCCGGCGCTCTCCTCGAGGAATTGATGAAGCTGCTGGGTACGGAAAATCAGGTCTTTTTCGTCAATCGACCCGTCGGCAAGCCTGGCGAAATAGCGGTGCATGCCATCTTCGACCACGTTGCCGCGAACACTTAAGATGTTTGCTTCCGGGTCAATCAGCCGCCCTGCTTCGAGAAAATCCTTTTCGGTGCCTCCGGTGCCGTGCAGGATTAAAATAGTCGGGGCAGTGCTGCTTCCTGGTAGAAATATATGCTTCATCAAACCTCTCCTCCGTCCCTGATTACTTAATCAATCGGCTTTAAACGTGCTTCGATTTCTGAACGCCTCGGTTCGAGAAAAGGCGGAAGGGCAAGGCTTTCTCCCAAGTGTTCAAACGATTCATCCCCTTCAAATCCCGGTCCGTCGGTAGCCAGTTCGAAAAGAATGCCGTTTGGTTCGCGAAAGTACAGCGATTGGAAATAATAGCGTTCCACGAATCCGGAATTCGGAAGCCGGGCGTTTTTAATGCGTTCAATCCACTGCTGCAGTTCGTCTGCATCCTCCACCCGGAAAGCTACATGATGCACAGCACCCCGCCCCTGGCGCTCGGCGGGCAGGTCGCTGCGGGTTTCTATATGAATTTCGGCACCGGACCCTCCTTTTCCTGTTTCAAATACACGAATGTCCGGCAGATCAGTATCGTCTGGGTGAGAATAGGATTGAATTTCGGAAAAACCCATTATATCCTTCAGCACGGCAGCCGTAGATTCAGCCGTTTTAACGGTTAAACGGACCGGGCCGAGACCGGTGGCTCCGTTTGCCGGGGAGGCATTTGAATGCTCCCACGGGATGCCGGGTTCCACGCCTTGATCGTGTTCATCAGACACAAACTGCATCCGGTGACCCTCGGGGTCTTCAAACGGCAGGACGAGTCTTCCCGCCTGCTTCTGAATATTACCGTGCTGTACAGAATGCTCTTCAAACCGCTGTTTCCAGTAGTCGAGTGCACTGTCCCCGGGCACGCGTAGAGATACGTTTGTAATGCTGTTGGTGCCGCGCTTGTTGGAGGCGGCCATTGGAATTTCAAAAAACGTAACTTCAGTGCCGGGATTGCCCCGTTCGTCTCCGTAAAATAAATGATAGACAGACGTGTCATCCTGATTGACCGTTTTTTTGACGAGCCGCATGCCGAGAACGTTCGTATAGAAATCGACATTACGGCGGGCATTTGCTGTTAATGAAGAGATGTGGTGAATACCTTTCAGCTGCATGATGATTCCTCCTCCCGGGTTGTTTTCTGCAGTTTGCGGAGCAGCCGCAGCAGCTCCCGTTTTTCTGTATCTGTCAGGCCGTCAAACTGTGCGGCCTGAAACTCTTCCTGTCCCGGAGCGACTGCTTTGAGAGCAGCACGCCCTTGCGGGGTCAGGGAAATATGTTTTTCTTTCCAGGTCTGTCTGCGCGTGACAAGCCCTTCTTTCTCGAGCTTTTTCAAAAGATAGGTGACACTTCCTTTTGTGACAAACAGCTTACTCGCGAGCTCCTTTTGGGTAATCGGCTGATGAGCGTGTACCTGAGCAAGGATATCGAACTGTGGCGGGCTGAATCCTGCCTGTTTTAAATGAGCGGCTGAGCGGCTGAGGTTCTGCTCGTATACACGGGCGAGCCGGAACCACAGAAGCAGGCCGAGTCTGGTTTTATTCATACACATTGACTCCTTTATAACTGCTGTCAGTTTAACTTTAAACTGATAAAAAGTAAAGAAAGTTGCTTTTGGCGGCATTAAACATGGAAAGGACGGGGAAGAAGAACATTAGAATAATGAAGAGGAGGAAAACAGGATGAGAGAAGCAGCACTCGTAATAGATCAGAAAGCAGAGCTTGGGGAAGGCCCGAGCTGGGACGCCGGGCGCGGTGTTTTATACTGGGTCGATATTGATGGATTTAAATTGATGGAATATCATCCTGCTTCAGGACGGCACTATGAACGTAAGCTCGATCAGCACGTATGTGCTGCGGTACCGAGAGAAAAAGGGGGAATGATGCTTGCCTTGAGAGATGGCTTCTATTCCTACGATCTCGTATCTGGAGAAAAGGAAGCCATTATAGATCCGGAAGCAGATAAGCCGGGCAACCGGTTTAATGACGGTAAATGTGATCCATCCGGACGATTTTGGGCAGGAACGATGGCGGTCGAACGCGGCACGGGGGAAGCCGCTTTATACCGCCTGAATAAAGATATGAGTCTCGATACGATTTTTGACAGCGTCACTATTTCAAACGGCCTGGCATGGACGGAAGACGGAAGCATGATGTATTACATCGACACACCGACCAAAAAAGTCATGGCATATGATTTGAATGCTGCTACGGGGGAAATCACTGGCAAACGTACAGCGATTACGTTTCAGGAAGGCTCCCCGGACGGAATGTGTATGGACCAGGGAGGCATGCTTTGGATTGCACTGCATCGCCTCGGGAAAGTTGAACGCTGGAATCCACAGACGAGTGAGCGTCTGGAAACAGTGACCGTCCCAGCACAGAGAACGACCTCATGTGTGTTTGGCGGCGAAGATTTAAAGGATCTGTACATTACAACAGCGAGAGGGGAGCTTTCTGACGAGGAGCTTCGCGAAGAGCCACATGCAGGTGGGCTGTTTCATATCCGTACCGACGTGCCGGGCATGCCAACCTACTCGTTTAGCGGCTGAAAAAGAAGGGAGAGAATATGTGTTCAAAAAAAGCTCCGGAAGAATTGTATCTAAAAACGTTAAGCCTTGAGCCGGAAAACCAGGAGACGCCGATTCCATTTGTCGGAAACGACCACGTGCATTCTTCGTTGTTCTACCGGCGCAATCACTTTTCGTACCCGCAGGAGCCGGCGGCAGGGTTTACAATTGACGGTCTCGTGGAAAGCCCGGGGTTTATTTCGCTCGAGAATATTAAGGCACTCCCATCACGGACAGTAGAAACAGTGCTTGAGTGTGCTGGTAACAAAAGAAGCTTATTTGAGCCTAAAACCTTTGGTGAGCCATGGGGAAAAGGAGCCATCAGCCAGGGGGAATGGCGGGGAGTGCCGCTGAAAATCCTGTTAGGAAAAGCCGGTTGGGACAAGGAAACAGCCGTGGAAGTTATCACTGCTGCAGGGGACGCGGGAGAGCGTCCTGACAAAAAGGATGTCTATACCTACACCCGGAGCCTGCCGGTGGAAAAAGCGATGGACCCGGATACTATCATCGCCTACGAATACAATGGCCGGCCCCTTTCTTTTAAACACGGAGCGCCGCTTCGATTAATTGTACCGGGATGGTACGCAATGGCTTCCATGAAATGGGTTGAGCGGATCACAGTGAGTAAAGAAACATTTGAAGGGCTCTTTCAGACGATTGACTATGTGTATTACCCGCACAAAAACAGCCGGAAGGACGCCTTTCCGGTGACAACCATGAATGTAAACAGCATTATCCAGTCTCCAGCTGACATGGAAATAATAAAAGAAGGAACGCAGGTAATAGAAGGCATTGCCTGGTCGGGCGAGGCTGTCATTGAGCTGGTCGAAGTAAGTACGGATGGCGGGCAGACATGGTCGGAGGCGCAGCTTGAGCCTCAAGGCGAGACGTCGTACACATGGACGAAATGGTACTATGAGTGGAAGGAGGCTGCGGCCGGAGAATATACACTAATGGCGAGAGCCTGTGATGCCAGCGGCCGCCAGCAGCCCATGCAGGCCTTTTGGAATCAGAAGGGATACGGCTACAATGCGGTGGAAACAATTCAGGTCAAGCTAAAGTAAAAAAGCTTCGAATCCAATTAGGGTTCGAAGCTTTTGAACGTTAAGAAGACGTGTAGGCGCCTCCGTTAATATGAATCGTCTGGCCGGTCATGTAGGAGGCTTCATCAGAAGCAAGCATCACATACGGCCATGCGTGTTCTGACGGCTGGCCGGGACGGTTCATGAGCGTGTCCTGCCCGAAATCCTCCACCCCGTCTTCATTAAATGAGGAAGGAATAAGCGGTGTCCATACAGGCCCCGGAGCGACGCTGTTCACCCGGATGCCTTTCGAAGCTAGGCTCTGGGCAATGCTTCGCATGAAGGCAGTGATTGCTCCTTTTGTCGCGGAGTAATCCATAAGAATTGGGTTGCCGCGGAAGGCGTTGATCGAAGAGGTGGAAATGATCGAGTCACCTTCAGATAAATAATCCATTGCTGCTTTTGTTAAATAAAACTGGGAGAAAAAGTTGGTACGAAACACATCCTCAAATTCATCAGACGGAATATCCTCGACGTTTTCGTGGACGTGCTGGATCGCTGCGTTATTAACGAGAATGTTTAATCCGCCAAACTCCTCTGCCGTCTGTTTCACGAGATCGATACAATGGGATTCCTCTTTAATATCTCCGGGAAGCAGCAGGCACCTGCCTCCTTCTGCTTCAACCATGCGCTTCGTTTCTTCAGCATCGTCGTGTTCATCAAGATAGGAAATGGCGACATTGGCTCCCTCTTTGGCATAAAGAAGGGCTACAGAGCGTCCGATACCGCTGTCGCCGCCGGTGATAAGCGCGGCTTTTCCTTTGAGTTTCCCGGTCCCCTGGTAATCGGTGGGATGAGCCGGGAGCGGCTCCATCTTCGATTCAATACCCGGCTGTTTGTCCTGGCACTGTCTCGGCGTGCTTCCGTTCTGCATATCTCTAGGATCCATGTGTAACATCCTTTCTCATATTGAAATCATGCGTACATTGTTATTTATACCATCAGGATGCATATTACAAACGTATAATAGAGGCGGGACTACAGAAAATGGCATAGAAAAAGAAACCGCTGCGCGCGGTTTCTTAGGACGAGGGAGACTGATAACCCAGAAGCCGGCCGGCGAGCTGGTCAATGACCATATCGTCCATAGGAGGATTATGAAGCCCAGCGCGGATATCACGGTAGTGACGCTGCAGCGGGTTGGAGGCGGAAAGACTTCTGGCCCCGGCCACCCGCATGGCAAGGTCAACTACTTCAACGGCTTCGTTTACGATGCTCGTTTTGGCTGCGCCTAATTCGCCTTTCATCTGCTGTCTCGTTTCGGTACTGGATTCATCCCATTTTAGCGCAATAGAATGGAGGAAGTGCCTGCTTTGCAGAAGTTTGAGCTCCATACGGCCGAGTTTTTCCCGAACGTTCGGAAGCTCCGAGATCGTTCTATTAATGCTGTTCGGCGAGTAGGAAGCAGCGAAACGGGCAGCTTCATCAGCTGCGGCCTGTGCAATTCCCAGGTAACAGGCCGGAATGTGCAGAAGCCAACCAGCGGCCGGTTTATTGCCGGGAACGATATATTGGGCCAGGTGGTTTTCTGGCACCCGGACGTTTTCAAGCATCACATCATGACTGCCGGTCGCGCGCATGGCAATCGAATCCCACGTATCGATAATAGATATTCCTGCAGCTTCCTTCGGTACAACGAAGTAGGCTGTAGCATCTTCTTCCGCAATATGTGCCGTTACGATAAAGTAATCAAGCACGGGCGACATGGTGGCGAATGTTTTTCGACCATTCAGGATCCATCCGCTTTCCCGGGGTTCAGCGATGGTCCCCGGTGTGCCGCCGCGGGTCGGGCTGCCGGTCGCGGCTTCGGTCGCGATATTGTTCAGGACGGCTCCGTTTTCTACGATATCTTTCATGACACGGCTGTACAAATTTTCCTCCCACGGCCGTGTTTCGTTTAAATTTTTAACGATCCCGACATGCCACCCAATAGCAAGCGACGTGGATCCGTCGTAGCGGGCGATAAGCTCCTGGGCTTCCACGAGTTCAAGCAGGCCGGCATCAATACCGCCAAAAGCAGCCGGTGCCGTTAAGGCCGGATAGCCAATACTTTTTAGTGCATCGATATTTTCGACTGGAAAAGTGCCGTTCTGGTCATGCTCCTCTGTCCGTTCTGCGAATTCCCGGACCGTTTCTTCGAGCTGCTGCAGCCGCTCGGCTTTTGTAGAAAAGGTGGTCATAATCATACTGCTGCCTCCAAAATGATGGAATTTTATTTGAATAAGGTTGCCGTATTTTTATTTGCATATATATGAAATCATATTCTCTCTTTGGAAGCAAAAAAACAGCTTGCATCAGGAAAATAAAGGATAATGAAGCTTGTTCGTGCTGATGTAAGGCTTTAAGAAAGAAAAAAGCCGTAAGAAAACCTGACGTCGTTTTATTGTTTTACCGGAAAAAACAGTTAAATCGCGATATAGACGGTGATATGATTATATAATGAGGATATCTCACGTAACCACAAAATATCGTGAATTACGGCAAATTCTATGAAATTAGTGTATTTGTTATTTTTCGTTTAATTCTGCATAATGCAAAAGTTCCATAAATTTCAGCATACATAAACAGGAAGGGGTCCCCCATCGTGGAGAATCAAAAACCAAGAGTAGGCTTTGTGTTTTACGGAGCCCTGGTAATACTACTTATTATGGCGGTTGTCGGAGTTGCAGTCCCGGAATCGTTTTTTAATGCCACTTCCGCAGTGCAGACATTCGTGTCAAACCGTTTTGGATGGTATTATCTTTTAATTGTATCGGCATTTGTACTTTTATGTATTTATTTTATTTTCAGCCGGTATGGAAATATTCGTCTCGGAAAGCCGGATGACCGGCCGGAGTACAGCTATCCAACATGGTTTGCGATGCTGTTCAGTGCCGGAATGGGGGTCGGTCTTGTATTCTGGAGCGGAGCGGAAACGGTATCGCACTATGCAACGAGCGCTCCGGAAGCAGAGGTTGGAACAGATCAGGCGCTCGTTGATTCCATGCGCTACATGTTCCTGCACTGGGGGATACACCCGTGGGCGATTTACGGCATTACGGCCATCTGTTTTGCGTATTTTACGTTCCGGCGCGGAGCCCCAGGCATGGTAAGCGCCATGCTCAGCCCGATTATGAACGAAAAAGGCATCGGCGGAAAAGCAGTGGACATTATTGCATTGGTGGCAACGGTATCAGGCATTGCAACTACCCTTGGCATTGGGGCGGCGCAGGTGTCCGGCGGTATGGCTTATTTGTTTGATACACCGAACAATTACACGGTGCAGTTGATTGTTATTATCATTATTACAGTCTTGTTTTTAGTATCAGCTTATACTGGCTTAAATAAAGGAATCAAATTCCTGAGTAATGCGAACATCTACTTAACGATCGTTTTATTTATCTTAATGCTTTTTGTCGGGCCGACGTTATTTTCCATGAATTTGTTTACGAATACGATCGGAACGTATCTTCAGTCGCTTCCAAGCATGAGCTTCCGGATCGCACCAACGTCCGATAGCGCAAGGGAGTGGATTAATGCGTGGACAATCTTTTATTGGGCCTGGTGGATCTCCTGGTCGCCGTTTGTTGGAATATTTATTGCCCGTGTGTCGAGAGGGCGGACGTTGAAAGAATTTACGATCGGTGTCATTTTGGTACCGTCGATTGTCAGCTTTATCTGGTTCTCTCTGTTTGGCGGTGCTACGTTAAACGTACAGAGCACTGGTCTTGCGGATGTTTCTTCACTGGCTGCTGAGGAAGCCATCTTTGGTGTATTTGATAACTATGCGCTTAGCGCGGTGTTGTCTGTGATTACGCTTCTTTTGATCATTTCCTTCTTTATTACGTCCGCGGACTCTGCGACGTTCGTGCTTGGCATGCAGACATCGAACGGGGCATTAAACCCTTCCGCAGTCGTAAAATTCATCTGGGGAATTATGCTTTCAGCTACCGCGGCAGTACTGCTTTATTCCGGAGGGATAGATGCACTGCAGAACGTCATGATTATATCAGCACTTCCATTTTCCGTTGTAATGATACTGATGGTGTTCTCGCTATTCAAAGCGCTGAGAGAAGAAACAGATATTGAAACAAAGGATAAAAGTAAAAATACAGATAAGCCGGATAAGGCTTCTTAAAATAAAGTTCAGGACTCCCATTTTTACATGGGGGTCTTTTTTATTGGTAAAAATTGGAACAGTTTAATACCAGCGCTTAGTACCTTGTTATATACTTTTCCGCAAAAGAAGGAAATTTGTTTAGAAAATTGAATTTTTTGGATACAATATGTGTGGAGGTGAAAAAGTGAAAAAGAAATTATTATTCAGTTCTATTTTTGCAATTATGGCTACAATCTTTATTTTCGCTTCACCGGGTACCACTAAGGCCTCTATGCTGGAAACAGAAGCACAGGGACCGGAAGTAACGGCGCTTCAGCAGGATTTAATACAGATGGGATACTTACATACGAATGCGACCGGTTATTACGGCTCAGCAACAGCACAGGCAGTAGAGCAGTTTCAAAGTGATTTTGGTTTAACCGTGGACGGTGCGGCCGGAACGCAGACAACAAGCCGGATGGATGAAGTAACTTCTGTGGCCAAGGCGGTGTATGGAGAGGCCCGGGGAGAAGCATTTGAGGGACAAATTGGTGTAGCAGCGGTAATTTTAAACCGTCTTGAATCTCCAGAATTCCCGAATAACGTAAACGGTGTTATTCAACAGCAGAATGCTTTCACTGCAGTAGCTGACGGGCAGTACAACATGACGCCGGACCAGACAGCGTATGAAGCGGTCAAGCAGGCATGGAATGGATACGATCCATCACAGGGTTCGATGTATTATTACAACCCAGAGGATGTCACCTCTGACTGGATCTGGACCCGGACGCCGAATTTATCTATCGGTCAGCACGTTTTTGCAAGCTGATGATTGGAACCAGGAATCTGCCGGGGGCAGGTTCCTTTTTTCGTGCCTGAACAAATATGGTACGATAAATGATCATAAGCATGGACTCGGAAGGCGCCAGGAGGAAAAAATGAAAGAAATTAAAGAAGCAAAACCGTCAGAAGCAGCTCTGATTAATGCCATTATGCATGAAGCGTTTTGGGAGTACCGGAACGAAACGCCGCCGTCAGGAGCCATTGAGGAAACGACAGAAGCTATTCAGTCTGGATTGGAGCAGGGAGAGCGGGCGGCCGTCTGGTGGAAGGACGGGGAAGCGGCAGCGATGATCCGTTTTCGGGCAGAGGAAGAATATATCTATTTTCACCGTTTATCGGTTCGGCCGTCCTATCGCGGCCACGGCGCTGCTGCCGCGCTTGTCCACTGGGTGGAAGAAACTGCAGCAGAGGAACATTTTAAAGGCGTGTATTGTAAAGTGCGGGCATCAACGCCAGGAAACATCCGTATGTATGAACGGATGGGCTACGGTACAGTCAGAGAATATACTGCAGAAAAAGAAGGGAAGCCCCCGTTCGGGGTTGTAGTTATGGAAAAGATGCTGTAAATGTCAATTGCGGCCGGGGCTTTCATATTTTGTTTAATAATTCCTGCATGCGTAGAAGTGTGATGAGGCCGGCGGCAAATGGAAGCACAGCCACGAGGCCAATAGCCCAAGAAGCGTTCAGCGTGTCTACGAACAGGCCGGCCAGCAAGGCCCCAAAGGCATACCCGCTGTCCCGCCAGAAACGGTAAACGCCGTTTGCTTTGGCCCGCCAGGGGGCGGGAGCTGTGTCGCTGACGGCGGCGATGAGAACCGGATACACCATCGCCGTCCCGAGACCGAGCAGAATGGAGCTTCCGAGCCACCATCCGTAGGAAGAGCCGGCCAACAGGGCCCAAAGAGAAAAGGCCTGGAGCCAGAGGCCGCCAACAATCAATCGCTTGCGGCCGATCACATCGCTCCAGGGACCGGTAAACAATTGGGCGATCCCCCAGGCGAGGGGGTATGCTGCTACGATAATGCCAATTTGACTGACAGATAACCCGCCAGACGCAAAGAAAAGGGGAAACAAGCCCCAGGCCATGCCATCCTTAAGATTGGTCGTCAGCCCGGCAAAGCTGAAGCTCGATAGGGCCGGCTGCTTCCAGGTGGTTTGGGAAAAGGCCTGCCAAAAGGATAGAGAGGCTTCTCCGGAAGCAGTCTGGCGTGCAACCTGTCTGCTCGTATCAGGAACGAACAGCGAAAGCAATAAACCTATACCGACGATACCGAAGCCTAGAAGAAAGGGTTCTGGACGCAGTGAGGTCGTGGAAGCAATATAGCCGGAAACAGCGGCCATAATAGAAAGCCCCATATAACCGGCAAATTCATTCAGACCAACAGCTGTCCCGCGCTGGGTCGGTTTCGCCAGATCCACCTTCATATTCACAGTCATCGACCAGGTAAGCCCCTGATTAATACCTAAGAAGATATTGGCGACGATAATCATCCACCAGGAAGAGGCAAAAATAATCAGAAGGGGCACAAAAAAACCGGATGCCCATCCAATCAGTAATATCTGCTTGCGTCCAAAGCGGTCGGCAAGAGTCCCCGCCAGGAGATTGACGAGGGCTTTAGAAAACCCAAAACTGACAATAAAGGACAGGGCAGCACTGGCTGATGCGAGGCCAAACAACTCCTCGCCTATTAACGGAAGAACGGTACGCTCCAAACCCACCATGGAGCCGACAAAGACGTTGATCAGCACCAATAGAAAAAAAGGAAGCCGATTTTCAACAATTCCAATGGCAGAAGTCGTGGTCTTCATCGTTTATCCTCCTTCCTTAATAATTAATGGTGTCTCTGCGGGGTTTTTCCTGTAAAGACCTTGATGTTTTTGCGGAAGCTTTACCTTTCAACAGCCTCTACCATGTAATGGCCCTCATTGATGACATGCGTGGTGGTTGTAAAACCATAGGAGGCGATCGTTTGGGC
>NZ_JAXRUV010000012.1:0-63095 GCF_034497705.1 Marinococcus luteus
TTTCTTTTTATCATAGCACGAAAAAAACTGCCGACAAGCTCTAAAATGAGAGTCATTGTCGACAGTCTGAGAGAGGCTCGTAAGCCTCTCTTTTTTTATTAATATTTTATTGAAAAATGATTAGCTGTTTAAATTGCCTCCGCGGACTTCCTGCAGCTGGCGGACAGCTTCAATTTGCTCATCGTTCAACTCCGCGTAGTTGCCGGCAGCGTCTAACGTTAATATAACGGACGTTCCATTTAGGGAGTATTTATTCGTAAGATCTCCGAACTGCTTGGATTCCACTTTATAATCTGCTTCTTCATACTGGTTTTCGTTCGCAAGTGCGTAAATATCAAGCTCCGGGATCATTTCGAGCATGATGGCGTCGTTGCCCATGATACTGTAGATATCATTTTGTCCTTCTACTTCGCGGACTTCAATTTCCTCGTTAGGTTTACTGATAATAATATGCATCGTGACATTCATCCTTTCTGCTTCCAAATCAATGATAGTTACCGTACAAAGATGTTCCTCTCCTGCTATAACCGTTTCCTTCTTCCCACAAACATGAAAAAAAGATAAAATCATAATTGAAATAATCAGATTTTTGCAGGCGTATAAGTAGACAGACGCTATTGTGGCACATATGATGGAAAAAGATAAAATAGTGGTAAGGGAGATGTATGATGATGATTGATGCAAATCAGCTGACACCAAATGAAACCTATAACTTAATCGAAGAAATGGAACGCTATGATTCAGATCGTCTGGCATTGAAATGGCAGGATGATAAAGGCAGCCGCCGCGAGGTTACATATCACGAACTGATCCAGCAGGCCAATCAGTATGCTAACGTACTTACTGGCCTTGGACTTTCCAAAGGTGACAAGGTGCTCGTTATGGTGCCGCGTCTCGTGGAAGCCTATGTTACTTATTACGCGTGCCTGAAAGCAGGCCTTGTGATTATTCCTTCGTCAGAGATGCTCCGGGCGGACGATATTAAGTACCGGGCCGTCCATTCCGGTTCCCGCGCGATTATTTCATACGCTCCGTACGCAGATGAAATTGACCGGATGAATCCTATGCCGGAGACACTCGAGCATAAGCTGATGATCGGGGGCAGTAAAGAGGGCTGGAGAGAGCTTGAAACAATGGCAGAGGAAGAGTCCCAAAGCTTTAACATGGTACAGACTCATCGTGATGACACTGCCTTTCTTCCGTACACGTCGGGCACCACAGGTAAGCCGAAAGCTGTTGTGCACAGCCACGGGTGGGCCTACGCCCACCTCCGGGTAGCCGCAGACGAATGGCTCGACATTCACGAAAACGATGTTGTCTGGGCTACCGCCGGACCAGGCTGGCAGAAATGGGTCTGGAGCCCGTTTTTATCTGTACTCGGCCAGGGTGCCACCGGATTTGCCTACAACGGACGTTTTGATCCGGAAACGTACCTGCAGCTGCTTCAGGATGAAAAAGTAAATGTGCTTTGCTGCACGCCGACAGAGTACCGGCTGATGGCTAAAATTGAAGGGCTCGAAAAGTATGATCTTTCAGCGATGCACAGCGCAGTATCTGCAGGAGAGCCTTTGAATGAAGAAGTCATTCAAGTGTTCCGTGACAAGTTTAATTTGCCGGTTCGTGACGGTTACGGGCAGACAGAAAGCACTCTGCTTATCGGAACGTTAAAGGGCGTTCCTGAAAAAATAGGCTCCATGGGCAAACCAATGATCGAACAGTTTATTGAAATAGTGGATGAAAACGGAAATCCTGCGAAGACTAATGAAATTGGCAATATCGCTGTGCACCGTGATCTTCCATCGCTGTTTCAGGGCTATTACAGAGAGCCGGAACGTACGAGTGAATCCTACCAGGGTGATTACTTTTTAACCGGTGACAGGGCAATGAAGGATGAAGATAATTACTACTGGTTCCAGGGACGCAGTGATGACATTATTATCAGTTCAGGGTATACGATCGGACCGTTCGAAGTAGAGGATGCACTTACAAAACACCCATCTGTCAAAGAATGTGCCGCTGTGGCAAGCCCGGATGATATCCGAGGTAACGTCGTGAAGGCGTTTATCGTGCCTAACGGCCAGGTGGAAAATGAAGAAGATTTAACGAAAGAACTGCAGAATCACGTAAAGGAAATGACTGCTCCGTATAAATATCCGCGTCGCATTGAGTTTGTTGAATCACTGCCAAAGACAAGCTCTGCAAAAATCCGCCGCGTAGAACTCCGCGAACAGGAGCGCGCGAAGGCGAACAAAGAACAATAGCTGAAACAGCCTGAATTGACTGCCCTGCAGCATATGCTGCAGGGCAGTTTTATATATTTACGAAACCTGTTTCGCAAATATATAAGATAAGGGGGAATTAAAAATATTTTTAGGAAAGCGTTTACCTTACTGATGTTTTCGGTTAGAATAAAAACAACCCCGCTGAGGGGAACGAATTGAAACAAAAATAGTAACAATTGTTTCAATTTTAGAAATACGGTGTAAGCATATGATTAAAGGGGGGCTTATTATTTTATCTCTTATTACATTTATTATTATCGTCGGGGCAATTTGGCTTTTTGCTTTTACCCGAAGCCGCTCAGTTAAAACGGACAGCGCTGAAGGGTACTTTCTTGCCGGCAGAAGTTTAACGGGTATTACGATTGCCGGAACAATTATTATGACGAATTTGTCCACAGAGCAGATTGTCGGGCAAAACGGCCAAAGCTATGCTTCCGGGATGGAAGTAATGGCCTGGGAAGTAACCTCAGCTATAGCGATTGTATTACTGGCACTTGTGTTTCTCCCTAAATACTTAAAATACGGTGTGGATACTGTTACAGATTTTATCGAAACCAGGTACGATAAAACGACGAAACGAATCGCTTCTTTTCTGTTTATTTTCACTTATATGACTTCTTTTTTACCTGTGGTATTGTACTCTGGTTCACTCGTGTTTAACCAGATTTTTGCAGTTGATCAGCTGCTTGGTGTAGAGCCCTTAACAGCCGTAGCTTTTATCGCTGGATTAACAGGCCTGATTGGCCTTCTTTACCTTTTAATGGGTGGTTTAAGGTTAAGCGCTTTCAGTGATACCGTCTATGGGATTGCTCTTTTGCTCGGTGGACTTACTATTCCTGTTCTTGGTCTGATGGCCTTAGGTGATGGTAACTTTTTCCGTGGAATGGAAACGATTCAGGCCAATACACCTGAAAAATTAAACTCTATTGGCGCTATTGATTCTTCTTATGTCCCGTGGCCGACGCTCTTTTTAGGAATGTTTTTTAATAACTTGTTTTTCTGGTGCACAAACCAGATGATTGTACAAAAAGCGCTGGCAGGAAGAAACTTAAAGGAAAGCCAGAAGGGTGCTTTATATGTAGGATTCTTTAAAATATTTGGTGCATTGTTTCTCGTGTTTCCAGGAATTATTGCGTTTAATTTGTTTGGCGGTGAACTTAGAACAGCAGATAACGCGTATCCACGTCTAGTTACTGAAGTACTGCCGCCGTCGGTGGAAGGGATTTTTGCAGCAGTCATTTTCGGTGCTATTTTAAGTTCATTTGTCGGTGCGTTGAACGCAACCGCTACTCTGTTTACGCTGGACTTTTATAAACCGCTCATTAAAAAGGATGCAAGCGACAGACAGGTAGCACGGGCTGGTAAATTAATTACGGTCATTGTAGCTTTAATTGCTATTTTAATTGCTCCGCTCATTTCGTTTGCGCCGTCGGGGCTTTACAACGTCGTTCAGTCTTTTAACGGATTATACAGTATGCCGCTGCTTGTCATTATCATACTCGGATTCTATTTCAAGTATGGTACTGCATTTGCCGCGAAAGTAACGTTTATTACTCACGTTGTGCTTTACGGTATTTTCTGGATATTCATGGATTATCATTATCTGTACGCCTTTAGCGTGTTGTTCTTTGTTGATATTCTTGTCCTATGGCTGGTAAGCCGGTGGAAGCCGCTCGACAGGCCGTTTGAGTTCCAGGAAAATATCAACAAGGTTGATATGACTCCGTGGAAGCACAGAAAGTGGGTGAGTGCAGTCATCATTATTACTGTGGTAGCAACCTACCTGCTGTTCTCTCCTATTGGTCTTGCCGGGTAACAAGAAATAGATATTGAAAGTGCTGGAGTGCCGATGAGGTGCTCCAGCTTTTCTATGGATGCAGGCCAAGCCATTTTTTAATTTTCTTTCGAAGAAAAAAGCCGGCAGTACTCAAAATGAGAAGAAGAGCGAGGACAATCCAAAGCAGAAGACGGTTGCCGGAGACAATACTCTGGCCGAACGTGCCGTATATCATCATCCCCGGGATGATACCGATCATGGTTGCAGAAATGAAGTGTGAATACTTGATTTTCGAAAAACCGGACAAGTAGCTTAGCATGCTGAATCCCATCAGCGGGAAGAAACGAAGCACAAGCACTACAAAAAAACCACGATTTTCCATCAAATATTTTATTCTGGGGTTCCAGGGGATCTGACGTTTGCTGAATATGGTTCTTCCCATGAAACGTCCGATAAAATACCCGCTAGTGGCTCCGCCGAGGGCGCCTGTCCATATAAACAGTACCCCGGGCCATATGCCGTAGGTGATACTTGCAGTAATGGATAGCAGGGAGGAAGGAAAATAAATAAAAGGGCCCAGCGTGTAGGCAAGCAGAAAAACGAAAGGCGAAATCCATCCAAACGAAGTGATGAAGTCCTGAATTTCTGTTGGACGAATGCTCAATCTGACGTTGAAAAGGTAATACAGCCCGATTAAAGAGGCAATAAATAAAAAGCCTTTGATAACATTTATACTTGAGCGCACGTTTTCCCTCCTTTGGCTGCAGAAGCGGGTAGTTTATAAAGATTAATTTTTGTGAAACAGGCGGAAATGTTTTTGCGAATTTAGGCTATTTCAGCTTAACATGCGGGGGTACATACCAACGAAAATTAATGAACAGCAATATATGAATTGTTAAAATAACGCATACATGAAGCCCCAGAAGGGAAATCCAGTAGAACGGCCATATAAACATAAAACAGGAGAGGATGAACGAACATGGCAAATAGTGTAGCAGGAGTAAAAATTCCTGACAGTAAAATAGCAAAAGAAGCAGCTGATCTGTTGAGGGAATACGGGTCCGAACTGCTTTGGAATCACTCGAACCGCGCATATCTTTTCGGGGAAATTCAGGGAAGGGAAGCCGGACTGAAGTATGATTCGGAGCTGTTATATGTGAGTGCATTGTTCCATGATCTCGGGCTGACGACTCAGTACAGCAGTCCTGATAAACGGTTTGAGGTAGACGGGGCCAATGCAGCTCGCAGCTTCCTGCAGCAGCATAACATGGAGGATGAATCCATTCGTCTTGTGTGGGACGCTATTGCTCTGCATACGACAATTGGGGTTGCAGAGTATAAAGAGTCCGAGGTTTCCCTCCTTTATTCAGGAGTGGGCCTTGACGTCATGGGAGACGGATACCACCAGTTTCCTGAAAAATTACGGGAAGAGGTCGTGAGCGCATACCCGCGGAATAATTTTAAAGAAAAAATTCTTCCTGCTTTTTATGAAGGGTTCAAGCATAAGCCCGAGACGACATTTGGAAATATTAAAGCTGACGTTTGTGAGCGGTTTATGCCGGATTATAAGAGTCCTGACTTTTGCGAATGTGTTCTGCATTCGCCGTGGAAAGAATAAAATCTGGGTAAACAAACAGGTGCTGCCGTTTCGACGGCAGCATTTTTTTATAGGGGTGGACAATTGAGGTTAAACGCTTTACCATAGTCTCTCATAGTTAAAAAAGAGAGGTGGCAACGATGGGTATTCTTCGTACGAACCGGGCCATTATTATTGCTTTTATGATAGGGACTTTTTCTATTGGTATGACTGAATACGTGATTACTGGTCTTGTCACTCAATTATCTAACGATTTAAACGTACCTGTTTCTCTTACTGGTCTTCTGCTCAGTGTGTATGCTATCAGTGTGGCAGTTTTTGGACCTATCTTTCGTATTACGACAATGAAGTTTCCGGTCAAGCCAGTCCTAATTTCCTGTATGGCAGTCTTTGTGCTAAGCAATATTTTAGCAGCAGTGGCAACGTCTTTTACTGTGCTTGTGGTAGCGCGCCTGATTTCAGCGGCGATTCACGCTCCGTTTTTCGGTCTCAGTCTTGCGATGGCCCACCATATTGTGGCCCCGTCAAAAAGAGGGCAGGCCATTGCTGCTGTGCAGGGCGGCTTAACGATCTCGATTATGCTTGGGGTGCCGTTCGGGTCTTATCTTGGCGGCGTGCTGGAATGGAGAATTGTATTTTGGATGATTGCTGTTCTTGGATTGATTACGCTACTCGGGCTTGTGCTGACCCTGCCAAATGAAAAGCCGGCAGAGATACCAAAAGTGAAATATGAACTGGGTGTCTTTAAAGAAAAGAAATTTCTTATGACGCTTGCCATCGTTATTCTCGGCTATTCCGGTGTTTTTACTACGTATGTGTTCAAGGAACCGATTCTGCGTGAAATCGGTGGTGTGAACGTCCTAGGGGTGACATTCGCGTTATTTGCGTTCGGCACTGGAGCGGTCGCCGGGAATTTTCTTTCGAGCCGTATCCCGCTTAATCATTTAACGAGCAGGCTGCGTATTGCGTTTCTGCTTTTGACACTCATTTTGGTTTTCTTTATACCAATGATCAGTGTTGTCGGCACGTTATTTATCGCAAGCTTTTTACTCGGAATGTTTGCGTTTGGTACGGTGCCGCTGTTAAATGCCAAACTGCTGATTACCGGGCAGCATGCCCCTTCTCTTGCCGGAACAATAGCTGCGGCCGCCTTTAACCTGGCAAATGCGCTCGGAGCTACGCTGGGAACAATTGTATTGAACACGGGAGCGACGTTTTTTGTACTGACCCTCTGCGGGGCGGCCCTTTCTGTCATCGGTATTCTGCTCACAGTACTGCTTCATCGGATGGAAATGAAGGAGGTCGCCGAGTCTTCAAGTGCAGCGTAAACAATTGAATTAAAGCGCCAGGGCTGTCTTCGGGATAATCCGGAACAGCTCTTTTGTATTGATTCAGGCCAGTCCATTTATTTAAAAATAGAGATTAACAAAGAAGAATATGCTGACTTATATCCGATTTTTTCAGAATAGAACCTTGATTTTTTCAGAATAGAACCTTTTGATGAAGTGTTATATCATTCTTTTTCTTAGGGTGATAGCATTTATGATGTATTTAAAAATATATTAAATTTTATTTACCTAATTAATGTATAAAATATTACTTTTATTAAAATGAGATTACAAATGTCCTAATGTCGTTGTTTAACAAAGCCGGGTCAGATATACTCGGTCATGTTGAGTCGCTGATTCAACGCACATAAAAAATCTTTAAATTACTTAATGGAGGTGCAGCTTCACTCCGTCGTAACCAGCCGTTGTTGCTCCAGTCTTGTGGCAAAAAGGCAAGTAAACATATAAGAAAAATAAACAATACCTACTTAATCAAGTTTCGGTGATGGGTGTGGCGACGAGTGAACATTATAATGAAAAAATATCTCTTTGGAACAGCAGTTACAGCAGGAGTTCTATTTGGTGCTCCGCAGGCAGCAGATGCAGCTATTGATGACCACGGATCTTTATCCTACGGAGACACTAATTCCTCTGTAAACGACCTACAGGAAACCTTAAAGGATGAAGGGTATTTCCACGGATATACCGGCTCGCGATTCGGTCCGAAGACGTTGAGCGCGGTAGAGGAATATCAATCCGATCACGGCCTTTCATCCCCGGCTGGCAGTTATTACGGGGTAGCCGGTCCATCGACGCAGGATTCTTTAATGGGATCAGGCTCTTCGGGTGAACAGGTAGCGGGAGTATCTACAAGCAGCAACTCTGGTATTACGAGTACGGCTAAGCAATACATTGGCACTCCTTACGTGTGGGGGGGGACCTCTCCAGGAGGTTTTGACTGCAGTGGATTTATTCAACACGTTTATGAGCAGAATGGCGAAAGCACACCGCGGACTGTGTCAGGCATGTATAGTGCGAGCTCGAAAGTTTCCAGTCCTTCTCCAGGAGATGTTGTGTTCTTTAACACGAGTGGTGGGGCTTCCCATGCGGGAATTTACGTAGGTAACAATGAATTTGTTCACTCCGGCTCTTCTACAGGCGTAACTACTTCGAGTCTTGACAGCTCTTACTGGGGCCCTCGTTACATGGGCGCCGGCCAGCTTTAAAGTAAGAAAAAAACAGGCATGACGCTTATTAAAGGGTCATGCCTGTTTTTTGTATTAGAATACATTCATTATAATAAACCCTCCAACTCCTGCTAGCACCCCATAAAGAATGGCCGGGCCAAGCGTTTTGCGGATGACGCTGCCTTCTTTTCCCTCCATGCCGACCACTGCACATGCGGCGACAACGTTGTGAATGCAAATCATGTTTCCGGCACCGGAGCCTACGAGCTGTGCACCCAGTACGACACTGGCATCTACTCCAGTAGCATTGGCGATACTGTATTGTACAGGAGAGAATGTAAGAGTAGAAACGGTGGCGCTTCCAGTAATAAATGAGCCAAGCTCCCCGAGAAACGGGGCGACAAGAATCCACATCGGACCGAAAGCGGCTGCCATACCGGCTGCGATATACTCCGGCATACTGGTAATATCGCTGGTGTTGATTCCGGAATTGCTGAACACATGCACCATTACAAGCGTGGCAAATAAAGTAATTCCGGTAATTTTGATAGTGGAAAGAGCTTCTTTTGAAGAAGCGGTGAAATTTTTGAATGAACGCCGTTGAATCAGTACTGCAAGCAGTGCAGTAATAGTAAGAATGGTTCCGGGAGAATACAGCAGCTCCCAATTGGAAGTTACACCTTCAACCCCTAAAATATTAGTCCAGGAAAGGTCAAGAACCGTAGTCGTAAACTCCCGCAGCCAGGGAACAATTCTTGTTAAAAGCAGAAGGGCCACGACAATCAGGTAAGGCGACCAGGCGGTAAGAAGACTCATGTCGGATTTTTTAGTATCGATCTCGAAGTCGTCCTGCAGGGCATCCGTCCAGGTGTCTTTTGGAAGCAGAATCCCTTTTTTAGCGGTGAATGCTGCTGCAGCGAGTCCGGTGAGCGCTCCTAAAATAGCAACAAACTCCGGCCCGAACAAAAACGCGTATAATAATGCTGACGACGTGTACACAGCTCCGACCATCAAGGTCCATGGAAGCATGGGCCAAGCATCTTTCAATCCTCTACCCTTCCCAAAAAACAGGGTGAGTACCACAATTAGAATAAATGGTATAAAGGTGCCGCCAAATAAATCAATTAATGTAACTGTAATACCAACTTCCTGAAAAAAGGCAGGGCCCGCTGTGTCAAGCGTGCTGAGGCCGACAATGACGGGCGTACCGACGGCTCCAAAAGCAACGGCTGAACTGTCTGCTATAAGCGCTGTAGATACTGCAGCAAGCGGCTTAAAGCCCAGAGCAAGCATCAGCGGAGCAGTAATCATCGCTGGGGTGCCGAAGCCAGCAGCCCCTTCGAGTAGAGAGCCAAACAAAAAAGCTACAATAATCAGCTGCACCCGCATATCCTTTGAAATACTTTGAAACCCCTGGTTAATACGGTCTACAGCTCCGTTTCTCCGAAGTGTATTCAACAGTACGAGCGCTCCAAATAAAATAAGCAGAATGGTTAATGTTTTATGAGCACCCTGCAGAATAGAAGAAAGAATAACCTGGCTCCCCATACCCCAGACGGTAACGGCAAGCAGGAGCACAATAACAGAACTGAGAGTCATTCCTTTAATGGCAGGCATGCGAAGCAGGACGAGAAAAATAAATGGAAAAATAACAGCGCTTAGGGCGACGAGCATCAGCATAGACTTGTCTCCTTTAGGTGGGAAAAGTTAAAATAATTCTCTGCTTTGGAGATATGGTCATCAGATGTATTAATTTTATATTAAACGCTTTCATCAATGTATGCAATAGTAGATCCTGACTTAGAGAGGTGTAGAATTTTTTGTCATTTTTCAGACATAAATCAGACAATATACTGTCACAATGGCGGTTAAAATTGATAAGGCCTGACTGTTCCAAATGCTGAATAATATTCATTTAAAAACAGTGTAGCGCCTATGAATTCAGGAAACTTTGGACTACCGATCAGCCACCTGGTATTTGCTTCCAACCCGCTTGGGGCATCGACCCAAATTATTGTACTTATGTTTCAAAACTTTTTAACATTTACATATGGAGTTTTCAATTCTGCAACCACACAGAAAACAGGAATAAAGGAAAATCTGGCCCCGTTATTTAAAATGCCCACGATTTATGCCTTAGCGCTTGGTCTTATGTTTTACATATTTAATCTTTCACTGCCAAAAGCGGCAGAGCAGGTGTTAAACCAGATTGCTGAAGGGTTCACGGCCCTCGCGCTTCTTGTCCTGGGCGCACAGATTGAATATCCGAAGCTGAAACATTTATCCGTGGTTTTCTATTTTACTATCGGTCTTCGTTTAGTGGGGCTCCGCTTATCGCTTTAGGAATTATTTGGCTGCTGCAGCTTGAAGGAATGCTTGCCCAGGTGTTATTTATTGTAAGCTCGTTTACCATGTCCAGAAACAGCGCCCTATTTGCGCTCGAATACGATAATTATTCGGAATATGCCGCCCAAAGCGTGCTTATTTCTACAATACTTGGAGGACTGACGGTTTCCATTGTCATCTTTTTATCACAGGTATGGTTTGGGTAAAACGGTAAAGCTGTCATGACCACTAAAAATAGGAATCCTCCGCTCACTGCTGAGCAGGGGATTCCTTTAACTGCACATCGTCTCTCTACGTACCGCAGTAAGTTCGGTACGGCACAAGTGTGGGAGCGGGCGGTGCCGTATATTTTTCCTGCTCCCTGGTGTGGGCATAAGGCTCTGAAAGTACATCCAGAAGCTGATTCATGAGACTGTAATCTCCATTTTTTTCGGCAGCTTCAAGTGCTTCTTCCACATGATGATTCCGCGGAATTACTGCCGGGTTGTGGTCACGCATCAGCTGGCGGGAAGCTTCTTCAGGTTCGTTTTGTCTACCGAGACGCTCGAGCCATTGTTCCTGCCAGGAGGTAAATCTACTGTCTGTAAACAGCCCGGATTCGTCCAGCTTGTTAAAGGTGAGGGCCCGGAAGGTATTTGTGTAATCTGCTCCGTGTTCCTGCATAAGGTTGAGCAGATCTGTAATAAGTGCTTCGTCTTCCGTTTCTTCCACGAAAAGACCGAGTTTTGCACGCATGCCCTGAAGCCAGTACTCATTAAACTGTTGCGGGAAACGGGAGATTTCTGCCTGCGCGAGCTCGACGGCTTTTTCCTGGTTTTCGTCAATGAGCGGCACGAGGGCTTCGGCAAACCGGGAAAGGTTCCACTCTGCCATAATCGGCTGTCGTCCGTAAGCGTAGCGGCCACGCGCATCAATGGAACTGAATACGGTCTTCGGGTCATAGCTGTTCATAAACGCGCATGGACCATAATCGATGGTTTCGCCGCTGAGTGCCATATTATCACTGTTCATTACACCGTGAATGAAACCGGCAAGCTGCCATTTGGCAATCAAGGAAGCCTGGCGTGTAACAACTTTCCGGAGCAGCATCAGGTACGGCTTTTCCGTTTCTTTGACTTCTGGATAGTGCCGGTTGATCGTGTAATTGGCCAGGGCCTTTAGATCATTCATCGATCCGCGGTTTAAAGCATATTCAAACGTGCCAACGCGCAGATGACTGGAGGCCGTGCGTGTTAATACCGCTCCCGTCAGTACACTTTCTCGAAAAACAGGTTCACCGGTTTTAACAACGGCGAGACTCCGGGTGGTCGGTATGCCAAGAGCATGCATGGCTTCACTGATAATATATTCGCGAAGCATTGGGCCGAGAGCGGCTCGTCCGTCCCCGCCGCGTGAATAGGGCGTACGGCCGGATCCTTTCAGCTGGATGTCGACTCTGCGGCCATCCGGCGTTATTTGTTCCCCGTGAAGCAGGGCGCGCCCATCCCCGAGCATCGTAAAATGACCAAACTGATGACCAGCGTAAGCCTGGGCAAGCGGGAAGCCGTTTTCCGGCGTTTCGCTGCCTGCAAGTACCTGTACGCCTTTCTCCTCTTTTAATGCCTCACTGTCGAGACCGAGAGAGTCAGCAAGCTGTTCGTTCAGTACAATCAGCTCCGGTTTCTGAGCCGGAGCGGGGATGATTTTGGAGAAAAAAGTATGCGGAAGGGAGGCGTAGCTGTGTTCAAGCTGCCAGCCCGCTTGTTGTACAGTATTTTTGTCAGCCATAAAGACTCCTTTAAAATATATTTTTAAAACGCAGCAAGCTATATCGGACAAATCATTATTTATTGAGTGTACATTTTCATTATACAGGGCTGCGTCCTGGTACTTCAAATCTTAAGATGCGAAGTATATACATATAAAAAGCGCTTCCTGCGTTCAGCAGAAAGCGCGAATATTTAACTGTCCTGATCAGAAATGGTTATACGTCTTTATGATGGAACGGACATTTTCCTTCTATCGGCTTAATATCGTCTCCAATGAAAAACTGCTTCCACTCATTGTGCGTCGGATCGCCGAAATGGCTGATGTCCGGGTGGGTGGGGAGGTTGTCCCATTTTTCCACGCGCGACCGCACCTTCTCTCTCGACATAATGCCGCCTTTTTCTGTGCCTTCGAGACCTTCAAAAATAGCCCGGGGCTGAAAGCCGAGAATCAAACTATTTCCCAGGTCTCTCGTTTTCCGCTGTTTATAGGCCGGGGCGTTACCGAAAACAAAAACAGGCTCGCCGGCAAAATGGTAATCCCAAAGAAAATGATCAGGATCCTTTGGCTTGTCTCCCGGCCAGCTGTACCGGTCCTGTTCATGCAGATGCTGCAGAACGTCCCAGAAATAAGAACGATAATAATCGACGGACTGTTCGTGTGTTTCCGGCTCGACGAAAAGGAAAAGGCCGTGCCGGGTAAAGGGCGGTTCATTCATTAAATGCAGAAAGCTTTCAAGCACATCGCCAAGGTGATCCCACTGATCATGAGTAATATAAGAGTAGCGGAGCTCTCCTTTTCGCTGGGCTTTCATGCCAAAAAAACAGGGGAACTCCGGGTTGGTTACAACACGCTTAAAGGTCTGGTATTCCTCCTGCAGCCAGGAGGGAAGCTCATTGGACGTTTCCATGTCCTCTTTCGTCAGCAGGTAAGGGCTGTTCGTTTTTAACATACTGCTGCTCCTTTCATTCAAAAAGTCAAGGGCGCCTGCCTAGTTTAAAAAAGCCTTCAGCCAGTGCAGCATCATTGCCGGCTGAAAGCTTATATAAAAAGGTTTAGCTGCTGCTGTTCTCCACGGCATTGGTAAGCGTGTTAAATTCCTCGTCGCTCAGTTTGATGCCGGCTGCAGCAATATTATCTTCAAGGTGGCTTACTGTGGACGTTCCGGGAATTGGCAGGATAACGTCAGAGCGCTTCAACAGCCATGCAAGCGCAAGCTGGGCTGGTTTCGCATTGTGTTCCTCTGCGAGCTGGGCCAGCGGTCCGCCTTCCTGGGCCAGTTCCCCGGTAGCAAGAGGGAACCACGGGATAAAGGCAATATTATTATCAGTACAATAGTCGAGCATTTCTTCGGATTCACGATTGGCCAGGTTATAGCGGTTTTGCACAGAAGCAATGGAAGTCACCTTTTGCGCTTCTTTAAATTGCTCTGTATTCACTTCACTGAGTCCAATGTGACGAATTTTTCCTTCCTCCTGCATTTTTTTGAGCTCGCCTACCTGATCTGCAATCGGCACTTCAGGGTCTACCCGGTGCAGCTGCATAAGGTCGATGCGTTCAAGACCCAGATCCATCAGGTTCAGCTCCACCTGCTGACGCAGGTATTCCGGACGTCCCACCGGGCGCCAGTCATTCGGTCCTGCACGGGTGAGGCCGACCTTTGTCGCGACCGTCATGTCATCATTGTAGGGATGAAGAGCTTCTTTAATGAGGCGGTTGGCTGTGAACGGGCCGTAGGCATCTGCCGTATCAATAAAGTTCACTCCGAGCTCTGATGCCCGACGGAGCACACGGACGGCTTCATCAGGGTTGGATGGTTCCTTCCATACTCCTTCACCTGTTAGCTGCATGGCGCCATACCCTAGACGGTTTACCTCTATATCGCCGCCGATCCGGAATGTGCCGGCCTGATCTGCGGTAATGTTTGAATTACTCATATATGAGCCTCCTTCGATGAAAACAAAAGTTTGTACACCTTAATCATCATACCCGCGCCGGGGTCTTTTTAATCAAATGCTTTTCCTCAAAAGAATAATAGCTGACAGGAAATGCATTTATATTAAAAAAGATGAAAGAAAGGTAGTTTTCGAGCGGGCACGTAAAGGTATAGAACAGAAGACGCATGAAATTATTCTCAGATCTATTGAGTAATATTCAACAGAGAAGGGCGTGTAATGGATGAATTCTTCATGGATTGAAATTAACGTAAAGGCTGTACGAAACAATATTCATCAAATTAAAGACCGGATGCCGGATAAATTTTTTGCAGGCATCGTTAAAAGTAATGCCTACGGCCATGGACTGGTGCCGATGGCCAAGTACATTGAAAACGAAGTTGATTATTTAGCGGTAGGGGTGGAGGAAGAAGGCGTTGAACTGCGAAACAATGGCATGAAGGCTCCCATATTAATTTTAGGTCCTTATTTCAACGCAGAAAGTGTAATCGATTACAATCTGACGCCAACCGTTGATACGATTGAAAAGATGAAAAAATTAAATGAAGCGGCAGAGAAAAAAAACGTGGAGGCATATCCCTTCCATTTGAAAATCAATATTTCTTTAAACCGTTTCGGTCTGGATGAAAAGGATTTAAACTCATTTCTGGAGGTTTACCAGGCATTAAACTCAGTAAAGATGGAAGGTGTTTACTCTCATTTTGCCGCAAACAGGCATGCAGAAAAGATTATTTCTCAGAGTAACCGCTTAAAGCAGTGCGTAGAAATCATCACGAAAATTTACCAGATTCATCCCACTTACGTGCACATGGCTAACAGCGCGATAGCTGTCAAACATCCGGATCTTGGCTTTAATATGATACGTATTGGCAATGCCATGTTCGGCCAGGCAGCGAGCAGAAATGGTCTGCGTTTTGAAGAAACGTTTGAGCTGAAAACACCTCTTCTTGAAACGAGGGAAATTGAAGCAGGAAGCACAGCGGGCTATGGGGACACAAAGCCGTTGGATGAACCAATGACTGTCGGACTTATTCCGCTCGGAGAAGCCCACGGCTTTAACTTTGCCCGTGAGAAACAGTCCGATACGTTAAAAAAGCTCGCCTTTAACATTCTGCGGGATGTGCGTTCCTACGTCCGTCCCCCGGCGAAAATATTTTGGGGAGAAGACCCGGTTTCGATAGTAGGTAAGCCGAGTTCGCAGTTTTCACTGGTGGATGTCACAGGGAAATCAGTCAGCGAGGGAGATGCTTTAACGGCAAGAGTTTCAATCATGAATGTGCAGGAATCCATTGAACGGAAGTATATAGAATAACAGTAAAAAACGACCCGCGGCCTCCAATCAAAGGAGACCGCGGGTCGTTTTTTTATGAATTGATAAGCTGCTCCAGCACAGAAGCATTTTCCGCGAGGCCATCGGAAGGCCAGCTTCTTCCCTCCAGGAGACCGAGGGAAAGCGATTGCATGCCGGTGATGTAATAGTTATCTGAGATCGTTTCACTGTAGGATTCCCCGTTTGCCAGTTCAATAGAGACTTTACACGGTTGTTCTGTCGGCACAAACGCCTGGTGGGCCCGAAGTACACCTTTCGTTCCAACCACCTCGTAATCGTTTCGGAGCGCCGCATTCATACCGGAGTCGAAATGGGCGAGCCTGCCGTCGGGAAATGTAAGAATTCCTGCTGCTGCCCAGTCACTGCGTACGTTTTCATGAAATGAATAAAAAGCTTTCGCTTGCTCTGGTTCCCCCATAACTTGACGAATGGCATGAATACAGTAGCAGCCGACATCATACAGACTTCCGCCCCCGTCAGCCTGCGAATGAAGCCGGATGTTGCCTTCGGTACGCTGCAGCGGGAAAGTGAACGATGAGCGCATCGTCACCACGTCTCCGATCGCATTACCTGCAAGCATTTTTTGTACAAGCTGGTGCTGGGGGTGGAACCGATACATAAACGCTTCCATAAACTGAACACCGTGTTCTTCGCAGGCGTTTTTTATTTCCTCGGCCTCTGCCTGTGTCAGTGCCGCCGGCTTTTCGCATAATATATGCTTCTGCTTTTCGGCAGCTTTGATGCTCCATTCTTTGTGCAGATGGTTGGGAAGAGGAATGTAGACTGCATCGATGTCCGGGTCTTCAAGCAGAGCATCGTAGCTTTGATACACGTTCGGAATATTAAAAGCTTCAGCGAGTTCTCCGGCTTTGCCGCTGCCGCTTGCGATCGCATATGCTTCGGCGTTTTCCGTATGCTGCAGTGCAGGCAGCACCTTTCTTCTGGCGATATCGGCTGTGCCTAAAATTCCCCATCGAATAGTTTTCATCAAAAATCCTCCTAATTAATTACAAAATGCAGTCTCGTGACCACATTGTACACTATTACAACAGAAGCTGCCTGTCATGCAGCAGAAGCTGGTGTCCGTGCGGTTAAAATATTCCCTGCAAAAGAAGAGCCGCTGCCAGGAAAAATCCACACAGGACGGTGCTCTTAATCGATGCACCCATAAGTGGTTCATAGGATTCGGAAGGGTTGGTATCTTCGAGGGCGGCATATGCCTTTGCGAGCGGCCAGGCAGAGGCGATGGCAATCAGCGCATACCAGGGGAGAGATCCGACGAGAATACCTAAGGGGACCGTGAGCATAGCAAGAAGGGTAAAGGCTTTCGAGAGAAGCAGTCCTTTCCTTTCCCCGAGTACGACAACGAGCGTATTTTTTCCGGAGTCACGGTCAGCACGCCAATGAAGAAAATGATGATTGTAAAGGACCATCGTAGTTAATATGCCTATCGGCAGAGAGAGGAAAAAGGCCCGAACGTCAAAAAATCCCGTCTGCACGAAATAGCTGCCCATTACGGGAAGCACCCCGAATGAAAGCAAAATAGCGACTTCCCCGTATCCTTTCCCCCGGTAACCAAACTTAAAAGGAGGAGCTACATAAAAATAAGCAAGCAGTCCGCCGGCGGCAGCTAGTATCAAAAGCGGCCATCCTTTGGCAATACTTAAAATGAAACCACATAAAAGAGCGATTGCCAGGAAAGCCCATGTAACAAATGCGAATGTTTCTTCAGAGACCCGGCCTCCTGTCAGCATGCCGGAATTTGTAGAAACATCGTTTGCCGTATCCTGTGCCTTTGTATCGACACCGTTACGGTAGTCCCACAAATCATTCACCATGTTGGAAAACAGGTGGGCGCTGAATGCTCCGATCAGTGTAATAATAAACCAAAGCGGCTCAAAGACCCCGTTCCATGCGAAAGCCCCAAGTGCTCCTAACAGGACAGGCATCAGCATAACGGACAAAAAGCTTGCCCGCGCGGCCTCCAGCCAGAAAGAAATTGTATGTTTCATAAGCATCGTCCTCTCAACGCGAAATAAGCATAAAGAAATGAAATAAAACTGCTTATGAATTATATCAAAAAGAAAAGCCGAACACCTGATTAGTGTTTTATGTTTAATGTGCTTTCCTAAAGATTTAATTTACTATTTATCAAGATGCCCATTAGCACTAGAAGTATTTCGACAGTTTTTATTCTAGAAACAGTTAACTTATATTGAAAACGAATAGATATATAACCCGAAGGTATTTCACTTCGAGGAAATGTTTCTATAAAGTTTGTTGTAAGCGATTACACCGGGAGGGATTTAATTGAAAACACTAACGAGATTTTCGACCAGTCTAGTGCAACGCTATCTACCGGATCCTTTTCTTTTTGTGCTTATTTTGACTATTGTAGTTTTTTTGTCAGGATTGTTTCTTACTCCCAGTACCCCGATCAATATGGTTACTTATTGGGGGAGAAGGTTTTTGGGATCTATTAGAATTTGCGATGCAGATGGTTCTTGTATTAGTAACTGGATATGTTCTTGCGAGTAGCCCTTTTTTTAATCGTTTGCTTAAAAGGACTGCTTCAGTAGCTAAAACGCCAGGACAAGCTATAGTATTGGTGACTATAGTAGCCTTGACAGCTAGTTGGATTAATTGGGGTTTTGGCCTAGTCATAGGAGCTTTGTTTGCAAAAGAACTTGCGAGGAAAGTACCTAAAGTAGATTACCGCTTGTTAATTGCCAGTGCATACAGTGGATTTATAGTTTGGCATGGGGGCCTTGCCGGTTCCATCCCTTTAACAGTTGCAACTCCGGATAACATTTCAGAGGATACAATTGGTTTAATATCGACAAACCAAACGATTTTTTCTGCTTTTAACCTGGCTATTGTGGCTGCGCTTTTTATTGTTGTGCCAATTGTTAATAGGATAATGTTGAATCAAAAAGATGCTGTGACGATAGAGCCAGCACTGCTTGATGATAAAGCAGCGACAACTCAGACTTCAACAGAAGTCTGGACACCGGCTGAAAAACTGGAAAACAGCAGATGGTTCGCCATGATTATAGGAGGTTTTGGATTAGTTTTTCTAGTTTACTATTTTTTCACAAATGGATTTCTATTGGACTTAAATATTGTGAATTTTATGTTCTTAACATTAGGCATTTTGTTTCACGGAACTCCAAAAAACTTTTTAAACAGTGTAGCGGATGCTGTAAAGAATGCTGGAGGCATTATTATCCAATTTCCATTCTATGCAGGTATTATGGGAATGATGGTTACCTCTGGTCTTGCAGTACAAATTTCAGAATGGTTTATAGCATTTTCCACAGAAGCAACATTCCCACTTTTTTCTTTTCTTAGTGCCGGCATAGTTAATTTCTTTGTGCCTTCCGGAGGAGGACAGTGGGCTGTTCAAGCTCCTATTATGCTTGAGGCAGGAGCAGCACTTGGTGTTGATCCTGCGAAAACAGTAATGTCTGTTGCTTGGGGAGATGCCTGGACGAACATGATACAACCATTTTGGGCTTTGCCAGCACTTGCAATTGCCGGTTTACGCGCTAGAGACATTATGGGATTTTGTGTATGGATTCTTGTGATTAGTGGAATTGTTATAGGTGCAGGTTTGACTTTTTTATAAAATTTAATAAAGTACAGATTTTTTTCACTATTACGCAAAAGCTTCCTCCACAAATGAAATCCATGCCTGGGCGGCCTGCGTCTGATAGCTTTGCTTCCGCCAGATGAGCGCAAGCCGCCAGTGCAGTAATTCATCGTCCACTTTGAGCACGGAAACATTTGTGGTATCTGCTTTATGGACAACTGTTTCGGGAAGAAGGGCGACGCCTAGTCCCGCCATCGCACTCTCAAACAAAAAGTCCCACTGGGAGCTTTCATAAAGAATTTCGGGTTCAAAGCCGGCCTGGATGCATGACTCAAAGACCCGGTCGTACAGAGCAAACCCCTGCTGAAACATTAAAAAGGATTCATGTTTTAAATCCTGCATTTGTATGCTTTCGCAGCCGGCAAGTGGATGATCCAGTGAAGTAACGACGAGAATCCTCCGATCGATAATTCCGCGAATCTCAAACTGTTCTTCATCCACTGGAAGAATGGCTACACCTACATCGATATTTCCTTCGAGCAGGGACTGTTCCATAATTTTCGCGCCTTCTTCGACAATGTGCATGCCGGCGTCCGGATAGGCAGTGCGGAAGTCGGCAATAATTTCGGGGAAAAAGCTGGAGCCGATGACGGGCGGGAGCCCGAACGTAAAGCTGCCTTTTTTATGAAGCTTAATTTCTTCTGCTTCCTGCCACAAATCCTCTGCGCTACGGAGTACTTTCCGAGCGTGCTGACGGATAATTTCGCCTTCTTTTGTAACTAAAAGATGCCGGGTGGAGCGGTCAAGCAGACGGAGGCCGATTTCTTCTTCAAGCTGATGAATCGTTTTGCTTAAAGCAGGCTGTGAAATATGAAGCTTTTCGCTGGCCCGGGAAAAGCTTAGCTCCTTGCAGACTTCGAGGAAAAAACGAAGCTGTTTGATATCCATGCGCCACCTCTTATTCCATTTAGTAATAAATTTATATTATTTATCTATTTTACTTATGAAAGCGCTATTAGTAAAGTGGAAGTACCAATTAAAGGACTGAAAGGGGTTCATACAATGACGAAGATACAGACGTCTTTTGAAGAGAGCGTTGCCCGCATTCAGGACGGTGCTACGCTGATTGTCGGAGGATTCGGCCTTTGCGGTATTCCGGAAAAAGCCATTCAGGCACTGGCTGAAAAGGGAACGAAGAATTTAACAGTAGTCAGTAATAACTGCGGCGTCAACGACTGGGGTCTTGGACTGCTGCTGGAAAATAAACAGATTAATAAAATGGTGGCTTCCTATGTAGGAGAAAATAAAATTTTTGAAGAGCAGTACTTAAACGGGGAACTCGAGGTGGAACTTGTGCCTCAGGGGACACTTGCAGAGCGTATCCGGGCAGGCGGCGCAGGTATTCCCGGCTTTTACACGCCGACCGGGGTAGGAACTCCGATCGCCGAAGGCAAAGAGCATAAGGTTATCGGCGGCAGGCAGTGCATCCTTGAAGAAGCTATTCAGGGGGACGCGGCGCTTGTTAAAGCGTGGAAGGGCGATGCCTACGGAAACCTCATTTACCGGAAAACAGCCCGTAATTTTAATCCGCTCGCGGCAGCAGCAGGGAAGTTCACCATCGCAGAGGTGGAAGAGCTGGTTGACGTCGGTGAACTCGATCCGGACTTTATCCACACGCCGAGCCTGTACGTTCAGCACCTGCTTGTCGGAGCATCGTATGAAAAACGCATCGAACGAAAAACGGTCCAGCAGGCACAATAGGAGGAGGAAAAGAATGAGTAGTCAAAGAGAAAACATTATACAACGGGCAGTAAAGGAAGTCGAAGACGGCACGATTGTGAATCTTGGCATTGGCATGCCGACAATGATCGCCAACTACATTCCGGCAGATAAAGATATCTTTCTTCACTCCGAAAATGGTCTGCTCGGCATCGGGCCGTATCCGGAGGAGGAAGACGTTGATGCGGATCTGATTAATGCTGGAAAAGAAACAGTAACAGTGAAGCAGGGAGGTTCTTTCTTTGATAACGCGGAATCCTTTGCTATGATCCGCGGCGGCCATATTGATCTCGCAATTCTCGGGGGCATGGAGGTTTCCGGGCAGGGAGATCTTGCGAATTGGATGATTCCCGGGAAAATGGTCAAAGGCATGGGCGGTGCCATGGATATTGTGCAGGGAGCGAAAAAAGTAGTTATCATCATGACTCATACGAACAAAGAAGGGGAATCGAAAATTCGGACGGAATGCGCTCTGCCGCTGACTGGGGAAAGGGTAGTAAGCAGGTTGATTACAGATATGGCCGTCTTTGATTTCACGCCGTCGGGCATGGTGTTGAAAGAAGTATTGAACGGAGCAGACGTGAAAACAGTGGAACAGTATACAGAAGCGTCTTTTACAATTGATGAAGCTCTAATAGACCGGGAGGGGAAACAATGAAGATGGAAGAGGTTCTGATTGGGGGAGCGGTACGGACGCCGGTCGGCGGCTTTATGGGCAGTTTAAAGGATGTACCGGCTGTAGATTTGGGCGCGCTTGTGATTGAAGAAGCGCTTGAACGTGCCGGTGTCCCGAAGGAAGAAGTAGATGAAGTCATTATGGGAAACGTGCTGCAGGCAGGTCTTGGGCAGAACCCGGCAAGGGTGGCTTCTTTAAAGGCCGGTCTTTCTGAAAATGTACCTGCTATGGCCATTAATAAAGTGTGCGGGTCCGGTTTGAAGGCTGTCCATTTAGCGGCTCAGGCCGTGTTGACCGGCGATGCGGAAATCGTCGTTGCCGGCGGGATGGAAAACATGAGTCAGGCTCCGTACCTGCAGATGAACGCGCGCAGCGGCTTTGGGATGGGGGACCAGAAGCTGGTTGACAGCATGCTCCACGACGGACTGATGTGCGCGGTGGAAAACTATCATATGGGTGTGACAGCAGAAAACATCAATCATGAGTACGGCTTTACACGGGAAGAACAGGATACATTCGCCGCAGCTAGTCAGCAGAAGGCAGCGGCAGCGAGAGATAATGGGATGTTCAAAGAAGAAATCGTGGCTGTCCAGGTGCCTCAGCGAAAAGGAGATCCCCTGTCAGTGTCAGAAGATGAACATATCCGAAGTGACACGACAGTGGAAAAGCTGAAAAAATTAAAACCGGCGTTTCAAAAAGATGGAAGCGTGACCGCAGGAAACGCTTCCGGAATCAATGACGGGGCAGCCGCCGTTATTGTGATGAGTGAAAAGAAAGCGAGGGAACTTGGCATTACAGGCATGGCCCGGATCACCGGCAATGCCAGTGCTGCCGTGGATCCGAGCGTGATGGGACTGGGACCGGTTCCGGCCATCCGCAAAGCCTTAAACAAAGCGTCCGTCTCGATGGAAGACATCGATTTGATTGAAGCAAACGAAGCGTTCGCCGCCCAGTCACTTGCTGTGCAGAGAGATTTGAATATCGATTCGAATAAATTGAATGTAAATGGAGGGGCGATCGCGTTAGGGCACCCGATTGGGGCAAGCGGCACAAGAGTTTTCGTGACCCTGCTTCACCAGATGAAGCGCCAGCAGGTGGATACAGGACTGGCGGCGCTATGCATCGGAGGCGGCCAGGGCGTTGCTACCATCGTGGAAAGAGTTTAAATAAATACGTTAATATGGGCAAATATAAAACATCTCCGGGCCGGCGCATACTCATCGGCTGCCGGGGATATTTTTTTCAATAAAGGTTCCGAGACTATTGAAAAAATCTGCAGGGCCGTTACCATTTAATCAGAAACGTCAACCGCGATAACGGGGTGGAAAAGATGAAACATTTAGAAGGGCTGGAACATATTTACGACATATTATTTGGGAGTCTTCACCATTGTGTGGTCATTGTCGATGAGCAGGGGGTCATCACGTATATGAATGAATGCTACTATGATTTTCTCGGCACAAGTAGCGCAATAGCGGTCGGCCGCCATGTAACTGAGGTGATTGAAAATACACGCATGCATATCGTAGCTGCTTCGGGAGAAGCAGAGAAAGCAAACATGCAGTACATTAGAGGTAATTATATGATTGCCGACCGCGTACCTTTATATGATGATGGCCGTATTATTGGAGCGCTGGGACTGGTCATGTTCCGGGATAGAAAAGAATGGGCGGAGATGAATCAGCATATTAAAACATTAATGCTGGAACTCGAATCGTATCAAAAGCAGGTGGAGCAGCTGAATGGCACATCTTATTCCCTGCACGATGCGATCAGTGTGTCCCCGGAAATGGAAGAAGTAAAAAGAAACGTGCGTAAGGTAGCTTCAAGCGACGTATCTGTACTTTTGCGTGGGGAGACGGGGACCGGTAAAGAATTATTTGCCCAGGGCCTGCACAAGCTGAGCGAAAGAAGCACGAAGCCCTTTGTGAAAGTGAATTGTGCTGCCATCCCTGGTGATCTGCTTGAGTCGGAGCTGTTTGGCTATGAGGAAGGAGCTTTTACCGGTGCAAAAAAAGGAGGCAAGCCGGGAAAATTCCAGCAGGCTGACCAGGGCACCATTTTTCTGGACGAGATAGGGGATATGCCGCTGAATACCCAGGTGAAAATTCTTCGTGTGCTTCAGGAGGGAGAGCTTGAGCCGCTTGGTGCACAAGGTCCGCGGCAGGTAGACGTGCGGGTGATTGCTGCTACCAATCAGCCGCTCGAACAACTGATAGAAAAGCAGCAGTTCCGGGAGGATTTGTACTACCGGATTAATGTTATTTCATTTACGGTACCTGCTCTGCGTGACCGTCCGGAGGATATTCCCCTGCTCAGCAAATTTATGCTTCAAAAAGTTACGGAAAGACTGGGCAAACGAATTACGGCGTTCGATCAGCAGGTGCTTGACCGCTTTTTAGATTACTCGTGGCCGGGGAATGTACGGGAACTCGAAAATACGGTTGAAGCAGCCGTGCATCTCGCTGAAGGAGAAACAATTCATCTGAGTGACCTTCCTGCACGCATGACGGAGGTGCGGCAGGCAAACCGGGAAAGCGGAATAAAAACATTGAAACAAGTAATTGCTGAAGCAGAAAAGGAAGCGGTAAAGCAGGCGCTAAAGGAAGCGGAGGGCGACAAGCGGACAGCCTGCGACCTGCTTGGAATAGGAAAATCCAGTCTCTACAATAAAATCATGAAATACAGCCTGGAATAACAGCTGTTTTTTCCATGTTTGCGGAAACCATTCCATTGTTTTGGAATGGTTTTTATTTTTTAAGCTTGTTCCCGTGAAAGAATACATTAGCGACGGGGATTTGAAGCAGAAAGCATTCAAATGAATCTTGGCATGGTTTTTGCAAATATTATAGACAGTAAACGAATTTGAAACAGAATTCGTTTTTGTAAGCGATTACTTAAAAATTTATTCAGGAGTGATACAAATGGTTAAAGGTAGAGTGGTATTTATTACAGGTGCAGCAAGCGGCATAGGCCTTTCAATCGGAAAAGCATTTGCCCGGCAGCACGCGAAGGTAGTACTGACAGATATCGATAAAAACAAAGTACAGATTGCTGCCAGTGAGATCGAAGATGAAGGCTTCACCTGCATCGGACTGCCCTGCGATGTTACCAATGAAGACGCGGTGGACGAGGCTTTCGCGGAAACGCTTCAAGTGTTTGGCCGGGTGGATATTCTCATAAACAACGCCGGAATGCAGTACGTGGCAAAGCTTGAGGATTTTCCAACCGAAACATTTGAAAAAATGACCAAAATTATGCTGACAGCACCTTTTTCCATGATGAAAAAAGCGGTTCCGATTATGAAAGAACAAAAGCACGGCCGAATTATTAACATGTCGTCGATCAACGGCGTAATCGGATTTGCCGGAAAAGCGGGATACAACAGCGCAAAGCACGGGCTGATCGGGCTTACAAAAGTAGCAGCTTTAGAGGGAGCAGAGCATGGAATCACAGTAAACGCCCTCTGCCCGGGCTACGTCGATACCCCGCTCGTCCGTAATCAGCTGGAGGATCTGGCGGCAGACCGGGGTGTCACTTTAGAAAAAGCACTGGAGGAGGTTATTTATCCGCTCGTACCGCAGAAGCGTCTGCTCGATCCACAGGAAGTGGCAGACTATGCTTTATTTTTAGCCGGGGACCAGGCGAAAAGCGTAACCGGGCAGAGTGTATTAATTGATGGAGGTTATACGGCGCAGTAGTCTGCGTTTGTTTAAGATAGAAAAGGAGGTAAAATAATGCTTGGAATATTATTAGGCTTAATTACATTAATGGTTCTCGCCTACTTAGGCTGGTCCATCATCTGGGTGGCTCCGGTGGCAGCAGGTATAGTAGCACTTACCGGCGGACTCGATCTGCTTGATGCGTATACGGGCACATACATGAGCGGCTTCGTCGATTTCGCGCAAGAATGGTTTCCGGTATTTATGCTCGGTGCCGTCTTCGGAAAACTGATGGAAGACACCGGAATGGCACGCTCTGTCGCTGTAGCGCTGACAAAGCTCATTGGGAGGAATCGGGCGATTTTAGGCGTCCTGGTGGCTTCTGCGGTGCTTACATACGGCGGTGTCAGCTTGTTCGTGGTTATTTTCGCTGTATATCCGCTTGCTCTTTCCTTATTCAGGGAAGCAAATATCAGCAGGAGGCTTCTGCCTCCAACGGTGGCTTTAGGGGCATTTACATTTACAATGACAGCGCTCCCGGGCACGCCGCAGATTCAAAACCTGATTCCGATCGAATACTTTCGTACAAGCGCGACGGCTGCTCCTTTAATGGGGCTTATCGCAGCAGTAGTAATGGCTGTGGGAGGCTATCTCTATTTACGGTGGCGTGAAAAACAGATGACGGCTAAAGGAGAGCTTTTCACCGAACCTAAGGACAAAAGCATGATGGAAAAAGAAGAGAAGGCACCACCGTTCATGCTGTCGATACTTCCGCTGATCACAGTGCTTTTAACACTGAACCTCCTCGGATGGGACATTGTGGTGGCGCTTCTGACAGGCATAGTACTTATTATGCTTCTCAATCTGTCTAAATTTAAAAAGTTTGTGCCTGCCGTTAACGGAGGAGCAAGCGGCTCCGTGCTTGCCATCATCAATACGAGTGCTGCTGTTGGTTTTGGCAGTGTAGTAAGGGAAGTGCCGGGATTTGACCAGTTAACCTCTATGTTGATGGGATTGCGCGGAAATCCATTAATTTCCGAGGCTGTGGCAGTTAATATTCTTGCCGGATCGACAGGATCCGCGTCTGGAGGAATGGGGATTGCACTCGAAGCGCTGGGGGAAGAATACTACCAGATAGCGATGAATACAGGAATTGACCCTGAAGCATTCCACCGTATCGCTTCACTTTCTTCAGGTGGACTCGACGCTCTTCCTCACAACGGAGCGGTGCTGACCCTTTTAACAATCACAGGCATGAGCCATAAAGACAGCTATAAGGATATTTTTGTTGTCGCTGTATTGATTCCGATCATTTCCGTTATTGTCGTTATTCTACTGAACACGATCGGTATTCTGTAATAAAGAAGAAAAAGACGTTCTGTAGATTTACAGGGCGTCTTTTTAACTTAAAAGTTAGGTATTTTATCATAACTTTTGCAAACGTTTGCTCAAATTTATTATCTTTTAAATAATTTGTTATTGCAATTAATAACGATTGTAAATATAATAAGATTAAATTTGAAAGCGATTTCATAAAATTATTTATGCAAACGTTTGCTTTCTTAATTTAGAATAGGGGGAAATGACATGAAGAAAAGACTTAGATGGCTGGCGATTCCTTTCTTAAGCGGAGCAGTTATACTCACGGGATGTGCACCAGACAGAGACGGAGGTGCTGAGGAAAACGGCGGCAGTTCGGGGAATGAAGAGCCTGATAAACCAGAAAGCTTAAAAATATGGGCAAATGATGATGACCGGCAGGTAAACGCATATAAAGAAATCACAGAAAATTTCACTGAAGAAACCGGTATTGAAGTTGAAATTGCACGCCAGGACTTTGATGGACAAACAGAAAAAATTTCTTTGGACGGCCCCGCAGGCAATGGTCCCGATTTATTTTTTCAACCGCATGACCGGATTGGCGATATTCAGCTCCAGGGGCTTGCCTCCCCGTTGGATGCAGAAGATGAAAGGCTGGAGGAATACCAGGAAGAAGCGGTACAGGCAATGACATACGACGGAGAGCTTTATGGAATTCCGTCGGTAACAGAAACTTACGCGATGCTGTACAATAAAGAAATTTTGGAGGAGCCGCCGGAGACTCTGGAAGAACTCGAAGAGGCAGCCGAAGAGCACACGGATGCCGGTAATGATGAGTATGGATTTCTTATGGAAGCAGCCAACTTTTATTTCACCTATCCGTTTGTAACAGCTTACGGGGGATACGTTTTTGAACAAAATGAAGACGGTACCTACAATACGGAGGATATTGGACTTGCCACTGATGGAGCTGTAGAGGGCGGAGAAATGATCGGTTCATGGTACGAAGAGGGCTATATCCCTCAGGGAATAACTGCAGACGTGATGAATGGTTTGTTTGAAAGCGGAGACGTTGGGGCAGTAGTCAGCGGACCATGGTCTCTGCGGGGGTATGAAGAAGCAATAGGTGAAGAAAACCTTGGAGTAGCAACTCTGCCAACGACAGAGGACGGTGAAGAACTAACTTCATTCTCGGGAGTAAAGGGATGGATGGTTTCTAATTTCGTCGAAGAGGACCGCAAATATTGGGCGGAAGAGCTGGCATTATTTATGACCAACGAAGAAAGCTCAAAAACATATTTTGAAACTGCTGGAGAAGTCCCGGCGAATACAGCAGTCGTAGAGTCAGATCTGATTCAGGAAGACGAATATTTTGCGGGATTTGCTGAGCAAACCAGACATGCAGAGCCAATGCCAAATGTACCGGAAATGACGCAGGTGTGGGATCCAATGGCAGATGCTCATGAATACATCGCAGAAGGAGCCGCTGCAAAAGAAGTGCTTGAAGAAGCTGAAGGCGAAATAGAGCAGGAAATTGAATTGCAAGAATAACTATAGGCTTTCAAATGATAACGCGGGCTTTTGAACATATCTGATGGCCCGCGTTTAATATTTACACAGGAGGTTCTTATGCAAAATGAAAGGGCACTTTCACATAATAATAAACAGTCCCGGCACAGTGTACGTCTCGCTGTACTTTTAAGTATCATCCCTGGGGCAGGGCAATGGTATAACAGGCGATGGATTAAAGGAACAATTCTCTTTTTTATGGCGGCCGCATTCATTATCTCTTTTTTTCAGTTTATTAGTGTAGGACTTTGGGGTTTGCGCACACTTGGTACTATTCCTGGGCTTGATGATTCCCGGGCATTAATTATTCAAGGAATACTATCATTGTTTTTAATAGTGGTCGGAGCAGGATTTTACATTTTTAACCTCGTGGATGCCCGTCAGGACGCTGTCAAGATTTCTGAAGGCTGGGTCCTTCCCTCGGTAAAAGAAGCATTTAAAAACTGGTGGGATGCTATTTTTCCGTATGCGCTTATAACGCCTGGCTTTTTACTGCTTATATTTGTCGTCGTTTTTCCACTGCTCTTTATGATATTACTCGCTTTTACTAATTACGACCGGTACAATGCACCGCCCGGAAATCTGTTGGAATGGGTGGGATTTGAAAACTTTCTAAACATTATCAATGTACCTATTTGGCGGGAAACTTTTATATCTGTACTTTCCTGGACACTCGTATGGACATTTGTTGCTACTACTCTTCAAATTATACTGGCCCTGGTGTTAGCTGTGTTTGTAAATGATGAAAGAATAAAGGGAAAAAAGTTGATCCGAACGGTATTTATTCTTCCGTGGGCAGTACCTGCCTTCGTGACGATACTTATTTTTGCAGCGTTGTTTAATGATAATTTTGGGGCCGTCAATCAAGGAATCATGGAACCATTATTTGGGCAGAGTGTCCCATGGCTCACAGATCCATTATGGTCCCGCACGGCTCTGATTATGATTCAGGTATGGCTCGGTTTTCCATTTGTATTCGCTTTATTTACGGGGGTTCTGCAAAGTGTGTCTAAAGAATGGTACGAAGCAGCGGACGTCGACGGCGGATCAAAGCTTCAAAAATTTCAATTTATCACTCTGCCCCACGTATTATTTGCTACGGCACCTCTTTTGATCATGCAGTATTCGTTTAATTTTAATAATTTTAATATCATTTACTTATTTAATGAAGGCGGCCCGGCAGTGAGAGGGCAAAATGCCGGAGGAACGGATATATTAATTTCCTGGGTTTATGAACTTACTTTCCAGAATAATATGTTTAACATGGCGGCAGCCATATCATTAATTATGGGTCTGATGATTGCAGCATTTGCTATTCTTCAATTCAGACGCACAAAATCATTTCAGGAAGAGGGGTAGAGGTAATGTCGGCACGTATGAAATCCCGTTTGGAAGTAACCGGAATTTATGCAGTGATAGCTGTAATGTTCGTCATTATTTTTTATCCGCTGCTTTGGACCTTTGGGTTGTCTTTGAACGAAGGCACTAACCTGTATTCTTCGAGCATCATTCCAAAAAACCTTTCATTTGAGCATTACATTTGGCTTTTCACAGATCCCGCAAGTAATTATGTGACGTGGTATAAAAACACGCTTATCGTTGCCGCTACGGTTTCTATTGTAGCTACATTTTTTGTAGCTTTGACCGCATATTCATTTTCAAGGTATCGTTTCCGTGGAAGAAAGTATGGCATATACACATTTTTAATTCTACAAATGTTTCCTGTTTTAATGGGCATGGTTGCTCTATACATTTTATTAAACACGGTAGGGCTGCTGGATTCACTTTTAGGACTGATTTTGATATATTTAGGCGGAGCGATACCGATGAATGCGTTCCTTGTAAAAGGATATTTTGATACAATTCCTAAGGAATTGGATGAATCAGCAAGAATTGATGGAGCAGGGCACTTCTCTGTATTGTTCAAAATTATGCTCCCGCTTGCAAAGCCAATACTCGCTGTAGTGGCATTATTTAATTTCATGACGCCATTTATGGATTTTCTGCTGCCAAGCATTATACTAAGAAGTGAAGAAAATTTTACGCTGGCGCTTGGTTTATTTAATTTTGTTAACGACCAATTTTCAAATAATTTCACTCGCTTTGCAGCTGGTTCTGTATTAATTGCAGTGCCAATTGCAACGGTTTATTTACTTTTACAGCGGTGGTTAATTTCAGGGCTCACCTCTGGAGCAACAAAAGGATAAACCATGAGAGCTGGCAGGAAAGAGGGACCCCTAGTGGCTGTAACGATAAAAGATGTGGCAAAACGTGCGAATGTAGCGGCGTCTACGGTATCGCGGGTCATTGCTAATAGCTCTAAAATTAGCCCCGGCACAGCACGCAGGGTTCGTGAAGCAATCAAAGAGCTTGATTACAATCCAAATTACCATGCCAGAAGCTTAGTTAAAAACACAACAAACACTATAGGAATCGTGATGCCGAGGTCGGCCCAGTCGACATTTCAAAATCCCTTCTTTCCAGAAGTAATCAGGGGGATTACGTCTGAAATACATGATAAGGATATAGGATTGTATCTATCCACAGGGCAGACGGAAGATGAAATTTATAATGAAGTGGTGAAAATGGTAGTGGAAAGCCGGGTGGATGGAATTATTCTTTTGTATTCTCAAGAGAACGACCGCATCATGCCTTTTCTATTAGAGAAAAATTTCCCCTTTGTATTAATTGGACGTCCTTCTAAACAGTTAAACCAAATATCCTACGTTAATAATGATAATGTGAAAGCAGGGGGAATGCTCACAGAATACCTGCTGCTCCTTAATCATAAAAAAATCGGTTTCATCGGTGGAAATGAAAACTCGATGGTAACGAAAGATCATTTAGAAGGATATGTAAACGCCCTGGCGAAAAGATCGGTTCCATTCCGGGAAGAATATGTTGTTTATCGGGAAGAAATTAAAGAAGGCGGACAGGAAGCAGCTATCGAATTAATGTCACTTTCGAGCCCGCCCACTGCAATAATTGCTGCAGATGACATGATGGCTTTTGGGGTACTGCGAATGATCCAGGACATGAACAAAAAGGTGCCAGATGATGTTTCCATTGTCAGCTTTAATAATTTTATGCTTTCTGAGCTCTCCGCCCCGCCTCTTACTACAGTGGATATCCACATATTCGATTTAGGGGCGCGGGCAGCGGAGAGCTTAGTGAATTTAATGCATTCAGGCAACAAAGATATTCAGCACACAATCGTGCCGCATCATTTGGTTAAAAGAGACTCGTGCACAGTATGGGATTAAAGAGAGGCTTTTGTCCGGGCCCATCATTGTACGAATAAATAACGCTTTGCTACTGAACAATAAATGATTAAATAAGCATAAAACCCCTCTGGCTTCTGCACAGAGGGGTTTTTCTGCCCTAAATTAATGTTATTCACTATTCGTATTTCCTTCTGGCGGAATAGGGTGAGCCTGGAAGAACGAGGCCAGATGCCATGTGTTGTAGGCAAGCATCTTTACGTGTTTTTTTGTAAACGCGTTTTCCTTTCCGTGACCGTCCATATAGGAGGGGCCCGGTCCGGCTTCACCTACCCAGTAAGCATCCACATTTGGGGGTATGACAAAGCCAATGTGGGAAAGCCCGTACAGGATAGACGCGGAGGCGTGCTTTGCCCCGTCTTCATTTCCCGTAACGACCACGCCCCCGACTTTATTGTAGTAAACGGCCTGGCCGGAGGCGTTAGTTTCTCCGCTGCTGCCATAAAGCCGCTCAATGGCGAGCGTGGCCAGACTGCTTTTTTCTCCCAGCCAGAGGGGTGTTCCGATAATAACAATGTTTGCCTTCTGCACTTCTTTAAAGATTTTCGGCCACTCGTCTCCATTCCCCATATCACCGCTGATGCCATAGGGAATATAATAATCAGCAAGACGGATGGTCTTTGTTTCTGCACCTTTACTTTTTAAAATATCGAGAACTTCATCCGAAAGAGCTTCAGTGTGGGAAGGCTCTGGGGAACCTTTCAAGGAAGCGTTGAGTACCACTGCGTATAGACGGCTCATGAAACATCTCTCCTTGTTATTCATCGCATAGATGAAAGTGTGGTACAAATCACGGCTGGATGAAATGACTAAAATGATCAACAGTGAGAAGCGAGCACGGAAGAAAGGGGAATCTGTTTCTTGCGGCAAAGAAGGACCGGGGCTTTCACTTCTCCAATGGATGCTAATAAATCGTTCACCGCCTGCTCGTCGGTGAAAAGGTTCTTTTCTCTGAAAGAAATATGATTTTTTTCAAGCGTTTCCCGCCAGTGCCAACAGTCCTGACAGCCGTCAATGGTGTAAAGTGTCACCATTGGAATCCCCCCTTTTATGCTATGATACAAGTACCAGGCATGGACGTCCGTAAGATAACTTACATTTTATAGAAAGAGAGGGCAGAAAAGCATGGATAAACTTTCAGAGATTTCTCAGATCAGCTTGTTCGAAGAACTGAAAAAGGATGAGCTTCGTACGATCGATAAAATGAGTGAAATGCGCCCAATCAAAAAGGGAGCAGTTATCGTTTCCCCGGAAAGACCTATCCCGGCCCTTTTTTTATTAAAGCAGGGCCAGGTGCGGCTGTACCGGATGAATCATCAGGGCCGCCAGTTTACAGTGGATATTTTGACGAATGGGAATATTTTTGGGGAAACGAGCTCCATTTCATTAACAGACGAAAATGTATACGCTGAAGCTATGACGGATACCTACGTGTGCATTATAAATGTGGATGAGTTTGAACTATTCATTGAGCGGCATCCAAAGATTGCGCTGAAGCTGATCAATATATTGTCCAACCGGCTGAAGGAAACCTACTCCATGAGTGAAAAAATCGCGTTATCAGATGTGAAGTACCGGATTTTGTTTCTGCTGTTAAAGCTGAGCGAAAAGGAAGGCAAGCGGCATCATGAGTGGCAGTCCATTGAGATGAAATTAACACATGCGGATATTGCAAACATGGTGGGGTCTACAAGGGAAACGACGAGTGCGGTATTGAGCTCATTTAAAAAGCAGGGGATTATTAAACAGGAAGGCTTTCTATCCATTAATGCAGACAGGGCTTACAAAATATTGGATGAAATATGAAGCGGCAAATGAATGTTGCTTTTGATAAACATGTATAACTATACCCTTTATACAAGAAAAAACCCGCCCGGTTCGTGTGTTTAATGCGACTCGGGCGGATTTTGTGTTTTGAGATCTGATTAAAGAAACTCAGCCTTCGATTAACGGATTGAGCGTGGTGTAGTGATAATCCGGAGGCAGCTGAAGCTCCTCTGTTGGCTGTTCACTTCGGTTGATCCAGGCCGTAGTGAAGCCAAATGCTTTAGCGCCGCTAATGTCCCAGCCGTTGCTCGATAGAAAGGTAATTTCATGACGAGGTACGCGGGCGGTATCTAAAATAAGCTGGTACGATGCCGGGGAAGGCTTGAATTGTTTAATGTCATCAACACTGATGATGTGATCGAGGTAGTCGTTTAACCCAGCCTGTTCAAGCAATGGCTCGAGCATGTCTCTTGACCCGTTACTGAACACGATCAGGGTGGCAGACTGGTCTTTGAGCTTCTGCAGTACATGCATGCTTTCTTCAAAGAGCGATAAATGATTGTAGGCCTTCATCAGCTTTTGTTCAGTTTCCTGGGTCCATTCGGCATGATGGGCAGCTAAAGAGAACCGAAGCGCATCTTTTGTAACAGAGGAAAAGGGTACATATTTTCCCATGGCCTGACGGAGAAAGGAATACTGGATCTGCTTTTGTCTCCAAAGCTGGCCGATGCTCTCCCCATGTCCGGGGAAATACTCCTCGCAGGTGGTATCGACTGATTGAATATTAAACAGAGTTCCATAAACGTCAAAGGCAAAAATGGAGTTTGCAGACATCGAAAGGCTCCTTTTCAATTTATATTTTCGAAGTAAACATAGTTTAAAAGGCGGGCGGCCGTTTTACAGTCCAAATGAAGTCATGCCGCCGTCAATGTAAATGTTCTGGCCGTTGACATAGCTCGACCCGGGAGCAGCCAGATACAGGACAGAGGTTTTGAGTTCGTCGAGACGGCCGGTACGCTGGACCGGGGTGCGCTGTTCAACGGAGTGCCGGAAGTCGTCGTCTTCAAGGGATTCGGCATTGAAATCTGTTTTAAAGAACCATGGGCTGATCGCGTTCACCGTAATACCGTACGGGGCAAGCTCGCCCGACAACTGTTTGGTAAAATGGATAAGGCCTGCCTTGCTCGGGCCATAGACAGAACTGAAGAACAAGCTTACGCCGCCGGCAACCGAAGCCGTATTCACAATGCGGCCGTAATTAGCTTTTTTCATGTGGGGAACGACGGCCTGGGTCATTAGAAAGGCAGACTTCAAGTTCGTATTGAACACGTGCTCCCAGTCTTCTTCGCTTATATCTTCCACCTTACCATAAGCGGCGGTGCCGGCATTATTAACAAGCACGTCGATCCGGCCGAAGTCGTTCATTATACGTTCCACTGTCTCGGACACCTGATCTTTGTCCGTCACGTCGCAGGTGAGAGGAGTCACTTCGGCATTCGTTTCGTTGCTGATTTCATCAGCTGCTTCTTCAATTTTGCTTTGGGTACGGCCGAGAATAACCACGTGAGCTTCAGCGCCGGCGAGTGTTTCGGCCATTGCTTTTCCAATGCCGCTGCCGCCCCCGGTGACAACGGCCACCTGGCTGGAAAGAGAAAATAAGTTCATAGACATACTATCGATCCTTTCATTTTTGGTTCTAAAGAAAATAGAAAAAGAGAAAAACAGGAATACCCTGTCCGGATACCCCTGTTTCTATTCATTCAATCCACGGGTTTTTATGCTTTGGCCCAATTTGCCTGCATATCAATGTCTGCAGCTACCATCGTCGTAAAGACCGGGCAGCGGGCGTCAACTTTTTCCTGAAGTTCCTGGATGCGCTCATCGGACTCGCTCGTGTGCACTTTTGCGTTGACTGTGATGGTTTGAAAATAAGGACGTACATCGCCTTTGCCCATCATACCGTTGGGATCGAGCTCGCCTTTAACATCAAACTCAATACCCTGAAGATCAAAATCGATTTCTTTCGCCACAAAGTTGGCAATCGCATTTTCGCATCCGGCTAACGAAGCAAGCAGCGTACCAAGTGGGTTCGCTCCTTCATCGGTACCTCCCATGCTGGATGGTTCGTCGATGACGATCTTATGATCTCCAGCAGTGCTTTCAGTGTTCATTCCTTTAGATACGGCGCTAATGTGTTCAATCATGATAAAAATCCTCCTAATGAATAATTGGTGCTGTTCGTTGTATTGCCTTCAACCTATGGCCTGAAACAGGGGGTGTAATATAGATTACATTTGCTTTTCCCGGTGATTTGTATTGTCTGGAGAGGGACTCATTCATCTGTTCCAATATTTTGGCCATGCCTTTTTAGGGCTTGTCAGGAGAAAGGCCGAGCCATCGTTTTACGGGCTCGCGGAAGTAATACGTGATGCCGATTAATAATAAAAACAAAGCTGCGGCAATGATGAATATAAAAATATTGCCCGAAGCAATACTGGCACCAAGAAAGCTGTAGGCAAATGTTCCGGGGATCATCCCGAGAACGGTGGCAAGAATGAATGAAGAAAAACGCACTTTGGCGATCCCCCCTGCGTAGCTGAGTAAATCAAAGCTCACAATAGGAATGAGACGCAGAACAAAAATATACAAGAATCCGCGTTTTTCCATCTGACGGAACAGCTTTTCCGACCAGGAGAAGCTGTCCATTTTTAATACGGACCTGCCAAACAGCCTGGCCATCACATAGCCTGTGGATGCGGCTCCCGTTGCCCCGATAATGATATAAAGAACACCTGGCCAGACACCGAAGGCAAGACCTGCTCCAAGCGACAGTACAGAGGTCGGGAAGAAGACAAACGGACCGATAGTGTAAATAAAGAAGAAAATAATCGGCCCCCACCATCCAAACGACAATACGAAGTCACGGATATCGGGCGGACGGATCTCCAAATGAAAATGAGTGAAGTAAGAAACGGTGCCGAATGCCAATAAAACTAAAACAATTTTCAGCCAGCGCGGAAGTGGGAGCACAAGTCTTCATTCCTTTCGAAACACAGGTGTACCAAGTGGTACCCATTATAAAAGCATTTATACCTTTAGTAAGCGGAGAATACTATTGTTGAAACAATGTATCACGGTGGAAAGTAATTATTCAAAGCATACGTACCAAAATGTAAGGGAACTTACACAATATTTAAAATTGGAACAAGATGCATAGTAAGCTAGCTTACATTAATATTTATACACAAAGGATACAATGAACATAACAAAAAAGGAGGGGTCGAAATGGGAAGAACAGTTCTCTTTGGCAGTCTCGGCGGTATTGCAGGCGGAATCTTATTTGGGATTATTATGCAGACAATGGGGCAGATTGAAATGCTGTCAGCAATGATGGGATCGTCAGGTCTTCTTGCAGGATGGATAGTTCATCTAATGATCAGCATCGTGTTCGGTGCCGGCTTTGGGTTGCTCGCGCTCCGGTTTTCCTCTCTTATTAGTTTGACGGTTTTATATTCGGTCCTGATTTGGATTATTGGCCCTCTTGTAATGATGCCTTTGTTAATGGGGCAGGGAACGTCTCTTTTACAGGCATTCGCTCCTGCCCAGTTAATGGGACTCGCCACCCACTTCTTTTATACGGTTGTCGTAGCGGTTGTGTATGCACTTCTTGTAAAAGCCGCTCACAGAACAGAAGTGAAAACCACTGCAGCTTCAAAATAACAGCGGGACAAAGTGATAGTGAATATGTATAGAAGCCTTGGCTAGCTCACGCCAAGGCTTCTCTATGCAGCCCCCCGCCCGGGCACGAGCCTGGAAAACGTGTATGAAATCTAATGCATAGCCTGTTTCTCGACAGGGTCCTTGAATAATATTGATTAATATTTCCATTTTTTAATTCTGTGATCAACATTTGTTTTCAAAACCGTAACATTAGAGAAAAAATTCTTAAGTTAAAAAGCAGTCTTATCATCAGCTCTTAAGGGAAATAAAGATGAAGGGGAGAAGTCATTAAAGGAGCGTATATTATTATGAGCAACCACCACGATATGGATGAGCTGCTGCAGCAGTTGGAAGAGGACTACGTTCAAGCTGTGAAAAGCAATGAAAGCAAAAATATTGAGGACTTTATTGAACAGTTTTTGTATGATTCCTGGGCATATAACGAAAATAATATAGAAAATATCAAAAGTGTTTTAAGCCGTTACACGAGAAATGAAATTTATCAGGCTACGTTCAGCGGTTCATTTAACGAAATGGTTGAGCATCTGCAGCAAAAATTGAAGCAGCTTGATCAAAGCGGAAAGTACCCCGTCGTTCAGACAAATAACGGAGCTTCCGTGCTGATAGCTTTTGTGGACGGCTTGATTATCCAATACTATGTAGGAATTTATAGTGTAAGCCAATTAAGAAGCATGACGCCTTTTTTCAAGCGCCTTATTCTTGAAGCTTTGAAGATGGAAGTCGATACGAAGAAATAGGAAAAGCCATGGCGTCTGCAGCCGTGGCTTTTGTACAATAAATATGTGTAAACACGGGCACTGGTTTATAACTATCTGCCGGTAAAATAAAAAGAAGCAAAGGATGTCTGCTGTGTATATGTTTGAATACGAACTTGAGCGCAAGCAGAACACATGGGCAGCGCCTCCCCAAATCCTTCACCTGGATAGTTTAACCGGATCCAAACGGTCCATGGGGATTATGGGAATAGGAGCTGTTCTGATTCTTATCATCCCGGGAGAGGCTTTGTTTGGCTTCGTCCTTCGTTTTCTGAACTTCCTGTACAGCTTCCTTGCCTTCCGTTTGCACAGTGTCCTCAATCTCTTCGCTGGCTTCTTTGGCGGTGGCGGCGATTGTCTTCGATTCCTGCTGAATTTGTTGAAGCTGCACAATGAGATCTCTGCCGTATTTTTCATAAATCGTCTGCAGTTGAACAACTGTCGTTTTAAAGAGCTTAAGGGAACGCTGGAGTCTGTTTTTTACTTCTTCCATATCAATGCCTTCACCGGCGTCCCGGGTACGGGCTCCTAAGTTTTTATTTTCGGCGGTTTCTTTTTCTGGGCTGGATGACCTCACTGTAAGCCAGGCAATGCCGCTTCCAACAATGACTGTAGACAAAATCGCAAGCGGAATGGCGTTTTGTTTAGACATATTCGTCATTGGTACCTCCTTTTAAATGTAATTTCTTTGCTGTGGCGCATATCTGGTGATAAATAAATAAGGAAGAGAAAAAGATCTCTTCCTTATTGGTGAAATTTATAAAATAAACTGCGCTGCTAAAATAAACTGCGCTGCTTATTTTTTGTCCATGTCCGGAAGGGTGTTGTGCATATAGTCAGGAGCCGGTTTCAGCTCCGGCTTGCCACCATGGGCCTTTGGCTCGGATATATACTCAAAGGACTGGCCGTCCGGAGCTTTATCTTTCAGCCAGTTGAGATTCGCGCTTTGCTCTCCTTCCGAGAAGTTCATCAGCTGATGGGAAAACTCGGTTGCTTCCCACTGGGCCGGTACGGTGGATGGTGCCGTGAAGCCTTCTTTCTGCTCGAGTTCTTTAATCGCTGCTGCCCATTGGTTCTGGTGCATCGTGTCCCGGGCGAGTAAGAAGGAAAGCATCTGGCGGACACCTTTGTCTTCGGTCATTTCATACAGGCGTGCCACCTGAAGGCGTCCCTGCGATTCTGCGTTAAGATTGGCACGGAAATCACTGAGTACATTGCCACTCGCAATAATATAGCCGGCGTTCCAAGGGACACCGTTGCTGTCTTTAGGCACAGCTCCAAGTCCGGAAACGATCGCATGCTGAGGGTTCATGTCGCCCATAATGGATTCGACAATGGGATTTTTCGCTGCTTCTTCCTGTTCTTCCACAGGCGCGTCATCAAGCAGCTGGGCGATCATGGTCGCGATCATTTCGATATGGCCGAATTCTTCCGTGCCGGTATCCATCAATAAATCCTTATACTGCTCGTTGCCGCGGGTGTTCCAGCCCTGGAACATGTACTGCATCGCTACCGAGATTTCTCCGAACTGACCGCCGAGAATCTCCTGCAGCTTTTTGGCAAAGACGGGATCCGGACGATCTGGTTTCGCGTGAAATTGAAGCTCTTTACGGTGAAAAAACATAAATGAATAACCCCTTTTTGTAGTAAATAGTTAGTTGGTCTAATTAGGTGTGTATCGTCCGATCTATGAATAAAACAACATACTACCCTGGCGCCTGGTGGCCCGGCCTCCTTTCCAAAATCATAAAAAAGAGCCAGAAAAAGGAGGTGTCTCCCTTCTCTGGCTCATAACTCAGCTTTTTATCTGGTTATTCCCGCCATGCAATATGTTGTACTGCTTATGTTATAGCCAATAATCAAAAGGTTTAAACGTAGATGCTCTATTTATTTTAAAAAGCCTGCAGAATTTTTGAGCTGAGCAGATTTTAATAAGCCAGGGGGAAGTGTGCTAATATAGACCTGCTGTTATTGTGAGTGATCGAATAAGATAGTTAGAGAAAGGAGGGGGAAAATGAAGCTTGATACATTTACCCCGGGGCAGATATTTGAAACAGATGCATTCAGGGTAACGAAGGAGGATATCCTTCGGTTCGCGCGCGAATTTGACCCACAATATATGCATATGGATGAAGAGAAAGCTGCAGCAGGAAGATTCAACGGTATTATTGCCTCAGGTATTCATACGATCAGCATCACGTTCAAGCTCTGGGTGGAAACAGGGATGTACGGAGATGATGTCGTCGCGGGTACGGAGATGAATCATATTAAATTTATGAAGCCGGTGTACCCGGGCGACGAACTGCGGGCTTATGCTGAAGTGATGAAGATAGAAGCAAAAAGAGAAACGGAAGGTATTCTTACGGTGATGCTCAGAACATACAATCAAAAGAACATAAAGGTATTTGAAAGCGAATTGTCGGCCCTGATCAAACGTTAATTCCATATAGAAAAAGCCAGCCCGTTATCATAAAGGGCTGGCTTTTACGTATTTGCTATGAACCGCCGCCTTCGGCAAATTCACGAAGCCGTTTCAAGTGGATCGGGGCATCCATCTGATCATCAACGTTCATTTCAATAAAATGAAGTGTATCTTTCTGATCGATCTGTGTGACAGCCTCCTCTAAGTCAGCAGAGGTGGAGACACTTATCGTTTCAGCATCCGGGTAAAAGCTTTTCACAAGCTGCACGTACTCCCAACGCGGAATGTCATTGTAGCGGGCGTGTGTATTTTCTGTATTCAAATAACGTTCTACAGTGTAGCCGTCATTGTTTAAAAAGAAAATCACCGGCTTAAGATTCTGTTCGGCCATCGCGCTCAACTCCTGGGCGGTCAGCTGAAACGATCCGTCCCCGATAAATAAAAGCACACGCCGCTCCGGAGCAGCAAGCTGGGCACCGAAAGCTGCCGGCAGGGCGTACCCGATGCTCTGCCATGAGCCCTGGGAAATAAACAGCGTATTCTCAGGCAGGCGTACATGCGGCAGACCGTAGGAAAAGGTGCCGGTTTCAACGACAACAATATCCTCGGACCGGAGCGCTTTTTGAATAATTGGATAGTACGTTTCCGCCAACAGTCGTTCAGAATAATTTTCGGAAGGAAAATCGTAGAAGGACGGAAAATACCCTGGTTTTTCAAATGTACGGCACTCCATTAGTGTGAGGGCATCAATCACTTCTTCAACCGCGGTATTGTAACGGGCTTTGTTTTGAATGGAAATGTCCTGTGGCTGGATATCAATCCGTTTTTCCACCGGGAGATCGGCGGTGAATTTCGCCATGTTAAAGTCGGATTCAAGCAGGCCGGCAGTAATAATTAAATCGGCGTTTTCGACGTAATCACGCACCTGCTGGCTGCCGAAGGCACCGCCGTATATGCCAATGTAGAGCGGGTGCTGTTCATTAAATCCGCTTTTTCCCTGCATCATCTGGGCTGTTGGAATATTTAAGTGCTCCGCCAGCTGTAAAATCATGTTCTCCATATGATAGCGGGACGTAAAAATATCTACAAGCAGCACCGCTTTTTCTGCCTGAGCGATTGTTTCTTTCATCAGCTGGGCTGTTTCCTGCACGACCAGCTCATCGCTCGTATAAGAGAGCTCCTGCTGCACTCCCGGCATTTCAATGGAAGTGGCTGCTACGTCCTGAGGGACGTCAATATAGACCGGCCTTCGTTCGCGGACAGCGGAAGCGATTGCTTTCGGAATTTCTGCGGTGGCGTTTTCAGCAGTGATTTTCACTGCGTAGCACGTGATTTCCTGGTGCATACGAAGAAATACCGAGTAGTCACCGTCCATCAGGGTATGATGGGCTTTAACACCACTTTTCTGCATGGAAGAAGCAGGGGAGCCGACAATTTGAATTAAAGGGATATGTTCACTGTAGGCACCGGCTACAGCGTTGGAAGCGCTCAATTCCCCGACGCCAAACGTGGTGATCAGGGCACTGAGCCCTTTGACGTGCGCATACCCATCAGCGGCGTAGCCGGCATTCAACTCATTCCGGTTATCGACAAAACGTATGCCGCTGTGCGTTTCGAGTTCATCCAGCAGAGCGAAATTATAGTCGCCCGGTACGCCGAATATTTCTGTAATGCCTTCTTTTTCAAGGCAGTCGTATAAAAAGGAACTGACTGTTTGTTGTGCTGCCATAATGTACCTCCTGAACTGGATAATAATAGCCTGTTCCCGTATCAGCGGAAATTTAGACATAAACCAGAAGGAGAATTGCCCGCAGCAGTAAATAAATACAAAAGAACCGCGCTTTTATAATGTGGTAATAATCGGTCCGTCCTTAGTAAGAATAATTGTATGTTCATATTGAGCCACATAGCTGTCATCAGTCAAAAGGGTCCATCCATCGTCAGACTGGAAAACCTCCTCTTCAGATGTAGAGATAAAGGGCTCAAGGGCAATAACGGTCCCGTCCTTAAAAATTTCATCGTCCCAGCGGGAAAAGTAGCTGAAAATATGCTCCGGCGGCTCATGAATCGAGCGCCCGATACCGTGGCCGGTAAGGTTTTTAATAACAGTCAATCCGTGCTTTTTAGCTACATTGTGTACAGCCTTTCCGAGAGTGCTTTTTTTCGATCCCGGCTTTGCCTTTTCCAGCCCGGCCTCAAAAGCTTCTTTCGCAGCGTCACAAATTTTTTGTAAAGCTGGTTCAGCATTACCGACCACAAAGGAAACTCCGGTATCGGCGAAATAACCATTCTTCGAGCCTGAGACATCAATATTGATAAGATCTCCTTCCTGAATGGTCCGCTCGCCCGGTATCCCGTGCGCCACTTCTTCATTGATGCTGATGCACGTCTGACCAGGGAAATCATACACTCCCTTTGGAGCAGATTGGGCTCCTGATTGTTCGAAAAGCTCTTCTGCAATATCGTCAAGTTCCTTTGTTGTGATTCCCGGTTCAGCTGCCTGAACCAATTTATCTCGAATCGCTCCGCATATTTCACCAATTTCCCGTAATCCCTGAAAATCTTCTTCCGTTTTTGCAATCATTGTGTATCCTCACTTTTTAAGCATTTTATGATGAACATTTCATATAGATTCTATCATAAAAAAATTTATGGGGAAGCTGCCTGTGTGATGAAAATGTCTTCATTGTTTGGGCGGCTTCTTTTTCGTGAATAAATACTAATAAGAAAGGACGTGATTGGTTGAATCGTCTACAATACGAAAAATCGCCCTATCTCCAGCAGCATAAAAACAACCCGGTGGACTGGTATCCATGGGGGACGGAGGCTTTTAAAAAAGCAGAGGCAGAAAACAAACCATTGATGGTCTCTATTGGCTACTCGACCTGCCACTGGTGGCAGAATCTAAATGCAACTAAATTAATGATTAATTATGAATAAGGAAGGGGGGATTTTTGTATGAAAACTTATATAGAAACAGAAGAATTAAAAAAGTTATATTTAACAAAAACAGAACTAGAAAATCTAATAAAAAAAATTATGCTTAAGTTCAATAATATAGGTGAAAATGTTATCAAGATAGAAACAAGAGTCGGAAATACAAAAATTTATGGAGAGTCTATAGAAGAGATAATACTCTCCGAACAAGTCCCCAAAAAAACTGATAATCTTGAAATCATTTGCTTACATACAGGAGATTTGCAACATTCAGAATTTATTAGCGTCGTAATTAGAAATGGTTATTGTATTATAACTGTTCAGGGTAATAACGAGGATTGGACACTCGGTGCTGTTAATTCATTGAAAAAAGAGTTAAAAAAACAAAAAAATTGGATTCTAAAATACCATATAGATTCAATTTCTCATTTTTTAATTATATTTTTTCTTATAAACCAATTGTACTTTTTTTGCATTGATTTTTTCGAATATACTTATAGTGAACTTGTAATTTCATTACTATTATTAATCATGACTTTAGCAATTTATATATTAATTGAACTTAAAATTTTATTTCCACCTGTGGTTATTTATTTAACTGAAGAGCTAAAGACAGACCCTAATATTACCATTGGTATTATTAGTATTATATTCAGCGTTCTTTCCAACTTAATTACTATATTATTAACAAGTTAAGTTAGTGAATTTAATAAATTTTTTAGATTGGAGTGATATTTGTAATGCCATTATTCAAAATAGTGGGGAGAAGAGTTACTACAATTGAGTTACAGAATTTTTTAGCTTATGTTGAAAATAATGAAATATATTTCAACTCTGAATTAAAGAAAACTGAAGAAATTTTACGCTCGATGAAATATAGAGATGAATTATCTGATGAAGAATTTGATAATGTTCTTGATGAAGCGGTTGATAATCATAATTTCTATAATGAAGTTTTTCCTGAAATAATGAGAAATTCTACTTTAATTAGCTTGTTTTCTTTTTTCGAAAACACTTTAGTTTCATACTGCGAAAAATATAAAGGAAGTGAAAAGAAACTTGAAGACATGAATGGCGGTAGTACAATTGATAAAGTTAAGAAGTACATAAAAGAATTTATAAATAAAGAATTTGATTCGAATAGTAAAGAGTGGATGTTTATAAAAGATTTACAAAAAGTAAGAAACTGTATTGTACATCAAAATTCAATTATTGAGGATAGTAAACATAAAAAAGCTATATACAATATAATAGAAAAGAATAGCAAATTAGAAATTTATAAAGGAAAAATTATTATAAGGGAGGGGTATTTAGAAGAAGCAATTAGTAATATGCGAATATATTTTAATAACTTTAACGAAGCCCTCTAAATAGAGGGCTTTTGAATTTTACATAAATTCGATTTTTAATCTTATTTCATCATCGACCCTATCATAATAGATACAATCAATAAGTTCCTTCAGGTATTCGTTCGTTTCAGAACTGAACGGGTCAGTAAGATCGTATTCCCGTCTAGCGATTTCCAGTCGTTCAATTTTATCCTCAAGCGATTCCGTTGAAGCATAAGCAAGTTCTTTTTCCGCTTCACGAAGTTCCCGCTGTTTTTCTTCGATTTTAGCCGTCTGTTCTTCGTGCTTTCCGTTCATTTCTTCCTTATCAATCATTCCGTCAATAAACAGCGACTTAATACGTCCAATGCCTTCCTTCAGCTTATCTATTTCCGTATGCAATCCGCTAATTTTTCGATTCAGGCGTTCCACGGAATCGTTTTCCCCCATATCACGCTTTTCCATAAGACGGGGAATGTATTCTTCGATATTTCGACGCACATAATCAAGTACAATGCTTGCGTCACAGCCACGGCAATTACAACGATTTCCGAAAGGGTCAGGCGTTATGCACGTTCGAACGTAGCATTTCCAACCTGCTTTAACGAGTTGCTTTTTCGTGAAGTTCATCAGGGCGTTACAACGATTACAGCGCATTAAGCCTGTTAAAGCGTAACCTGAATAACGTGCTTTAGGCGGAATCCTCCGCTTTTTCGTCATTTGTATCTGAATTTGTTCATAAACGTCTTTGCTGATAAGCGCAGGGTGAGCATCGTCCACGACAACCAACCATTCGTTTTCAGGCTTATAACGTAAAGTCTTGGATTTCTTATGCTTATGCCCGCTTCCTTCGCTTTTGCCGTAGACGATACGTCCTACATAAGTCTGATTCTGTAAAATACGCCCTATCTTGGTAACGGTGAAATAATCGTTCCTTTTCGTAGTAAAACCAAGCCGATTCATTTCGAACGACGTGTTATCCATCGAATAACCCTTTTCGTGATAAAGGTAAAAGATCATTCGAACGGCTTTCGCTTCTTCTTCGTTTATAATCAGCTTCTTTGTCCTATGGTCATAATCATAGCCTAAAGGCGGCGTTCCATTTACCCAATTTCCAAGACGGGCAGAACGCAATTTTCCTTCATTCAGACGCTTCTTCGTTTGTAAATATTCGTAACGCCCTAAAGTCGCCTTAACGTCATTCATAACGTTCAAGGTGAATCGGAAGGTGAAGTAAAACCACTTGAAGACGTTGATAAAGAGTTTATGGAGACAGAAATTGTAAAAGAAAAAACTGATCGTGATTTTGTTGAAAATGCAAAAGGATTTCAAGCTATGCAAGTTAAGGCGGAAAACGTTGTTAATTAAAAATAGCGACTGGCAGAATATAAAGAAAGAACATAAGATGTTAATGCTCGAAGGGTTGATTGCGAAAACTAAACGAAAGAAAGTTTACATGTACGTTTCCCGTTAAGGAAGCATACTTTTTTTATGTTATATTTACAAATAAATCAATTTTTTTTGAACTGAATAAGGTGGGAATTGCATGAGTACATTAATGGAGGAAAGTAAGGGTCTTTATCATATAATAAGAACGTTATCGCCTAAAGAAGAAAATGAAATATTAAATCATGCTGAAAATGTAAATTACATAAATAAACAAATTAGTTTTTTTCTAAATTTAGATACAGCTTACAAAGAATATTTAAATTGGGAATCAGAACGTAATCATTATAAATTAGAGAGGTTTGTTATAAATTATTTGAGTGCTTTCGGTGAGTTTATTAATAAGTGGGCTAAATATGCTAAAAGAAAGCAAAAAGAAAATAGTTATAGTGTATTATTCGATTATTGGGAAGAACTTCGAACATCGCTATTTGATAGAAGTTTTGAATACAAACTTGTATATGAATTAAGAAATTATACTCAACACGGTGGAGAGCCTTTTACAAGTATAACTTCTTCGGAAAACGGAGACTCCATACATATGGATAAAGATTTTTTCATTAAAGATTACACTGGCATGAGTAAACATTTAAAAAGAGAATTAAATAAAATGGACGAAAAAGAAATATCAGTGAATAATGCTATTGAGAAAGTGAATAGTGAGTTATATCGCTTACAAGAGTTGATGTCTTCGAAATCAATGGAAGAAGAATGTGAAGAAAATGAGGAAATTTTAGCAAGTGCTGTTTGGATAATGGACTTCTACAATAAAAACCAAGAAAATAATGGAGAATTGCAAATTAATTTTACGGACACTACCTCTGCTTTAATAAGAGGCGATGATTCACTGCATTTTAGTACGACTGAAATACCTTCCAAAAATGCAAAATTTATTGCAACCTCCATTAAAGCTGAATTTTATTTGAGAGGGGAGAAATTTGCTAAGTCTCCAGTCTTGCCCTTTGAATTAAATAATACTATTTACAGAGGAAAAAAAGTAGGTTTTCACCGAAGTATAGAGTGGGAACAAATTCTTGAAAGTGAAAACATAAAAAATAAAAAATACTATGCTCTATATGTTCCAAAAGTTTTGAATAACGAAGAAAAGAAGCGAATAAGAAAAGAATATTTAAATACAATGAGAAGTTATTTAAAAGAATAAAATTGGTAAAAGTTAAAATTTGTTTATATGTTAATCCAATTAAATCGTGCTAGATTAATTTACTTTTTCGATTAAAAATTTGTGTGTTTATGTTTATGTTAATATTACATATAAATCAAATTTTAGAATAAGGTGGGAAAAATATGGCTTCTCTAGTTGAATTTGAAGAAAATAAAATTTCTGTATTAAGAACATTGTCTCAAGAAGAAGAAGAAACAATATTAGGCTATATAGAAGACGTAAATTTTATAGATCAAATTAGAGGGTTCTATCAACATTTAACCGTAGCTTATAACGATTACTTAAATTGGAAGAGTGAACGAGACCGATTCAAAAAAGAAAGATATGTTATTAATTATATAAGCGCTGTCAGTGAATTTGTGGAAAAATGGGAAAAATACTCAAAAAGAAAATCTGAACGTAATGAAAATAATAAATTGGCAGAACATTGGAAAGAGCGTATTACAAATTTATATGATAATAGTTTTGAGTATAGATTTTTATATAACCTTAGAAATTACACTCAGCATGGTGGAAGCGCAATTACTGGGACAAATTCATCTGTAAGTGGTGACTATCTTTACATGAAGAGGGAAATGTTTTTGAATGATTTTAAAGTACAAAAAGTTTTGAGAGAAGATTTAGAAGCTATGGAAGATAAAAATATTGTAGTGAACACTGCCATTGATAAAGTCCATAAAGAATTAGAAGAATTTCAAAATGCAATGGCTACAAAAGATTTAGAAGAAGAAGATAACAGCGGGGATAGCCAGAAGATTTTATTAAGTTCGATATGGGTTTTAGAATTTTATAATAATAACCAAATCGGATATGGGAAATTAATGTTGGATTTAAATGATTCACAAGAGAAAGTTAATCAAGGGGAGGAAAGTTTTCAATTTCAATTTCGTGAAATACCTTATGAATACGCTAAAGGACTAGTAAGGTCTGCATATATTGACTTTTATCTAAAAGGAAATGAGTTTTTTAATTCTTCAAACATTCCTTATGAAGATAACGGAAAAATTTATCAAGGTGCAAAAGTATTTAAAGCCAATGGAGTTGAATGGGAAAAGATTAAAGAGATTGTTAATATTGAAAATAATAAATATTGTGCCTTATATGTTCCAATCGTTCTAAATAAAGATGATAAAGAAGATTTAAATTATCAATTTTCTAATTCTATGGAAAGATTTATACAAGATAAATCATAGTCAAAACAAATTTCTGTCTTGATTTTTTGTAAATTTTGAAAATAAATATATGAAGCGAAAACATTAATTTCTAATTTCAGACGAAGCAATTGATAACTTCAATTTAGCGTGGAATAGAAGAAAACAGGCGTCTTCCTAAATGGAAGGCGTCTTTTTATATCGTAGAATAACGGGTAAAGGAAACGTATTCCCTTAAAAAATCTATAACGGCACACCGACGCCGTTCAACCAAAAGGGAACGCACACAAAAATTTGAAGACGAAAGGGTTGTTGATCTATGAAGGAATTTCTTGAACGTGAACGTTACAGTGAAACGTACAATTGGTTATATCACGAAAAGTCTCCATATTTACAGCAACACGTTAAAAACCCTGTTAACTGGTTTCCGTGGTGCGCTGAAGCTTTCCAAAAAGCGAAACGAGAGGGCAAGGCATTGTTGGTTTCCGTCGGCTATTCTTCCCCCTTCGGGGTTAACTAAATGAATTAAAAATAAGAAGATTGGTTGCAATTAAATCTTGTCATTGGTGCCATGTAATGGAAAAGGAGAGCTTTGAAAATGCAGAAGTGGCAGCGGTCTTAAATGAAAAGTATGTACCGGTAAAGGTAGACCGGGAGGAGCGCCCGGATGTAGACGCCATCTACATGTCAGCGTGCCAGGCTATGAACGGGCACGGCGGCTGGCCGCTGAATGTCTTCATTACACCGGATCAGAAGCCTTTTTATGCAGCCACCTACATTCCGCGGAACCAAATGGGCAGCATGCCCGGGATTATGGACGTCCTGAGCCAGCTTTCAGACATTTACCGGGATGACCCTGAGCGAGTGGCACAGGTGGGAAATGATATTTCCAAAGCACTAAAGCCGCGGGCTGTGGAAACGAGGCAGCTGAATATCAACAATGTGCACACAGCGTTCCGTGCCTTTACGCAGCAATTTGATTCCTCGAACGGCGGATTTGGGTCCGCCCCGAAATTTCCAAGTCCGCATATCGTAATGTATCTGCTGCATTACTATCATCAGTTTGAAAGCGAGGGAGCGCTGTACATGGCCACCTCCACGCTCGATGCAATGGCTTCGGGAGGTATCAGAGACCATATTGGCGGCGGGTTTTCCCGTTACGCCACAGATGAAGCGTGGCTTGTGCCCCATTTTGAAAAAATGCTGTACGACAACGCGCTGCTTCTGATGGCTTATACGGAGGCCTACCAGCTGACAGGTCAGACGAGATATAAGGAAGTGGTGGAGGAAATAATCGAGTATGTTCATCGGGATCTCACCCATGAAGAAGGAGCGTTTTTCTGCGGGGAGGATGCCGACAGCGAAGGGGAAGAGGGGAAATTTTACGTCTGGACCCCGGAGGAAATTGAAGACGTGCTCGGGGAAAAGCGAAGCGAACAGTTTGCGATTGAATACGGTATCGACCCGGCTGGAAACTTTGACGGAAAAAGCATCCCCAACCGGATCAACCGTCCGACTGCCGGCTGGAGTGATGCCGAACGTCAAGAGGCGCTGCAGGCCTTATACGAACACCGGGAAAAGCGTGTGCGTCCGTTTCGGGATGAAAAAATACTTACGTCCTGGAATGGCTGGATGATAGCCTCTATGGCTAAAGCTGGGCGGGTGTTCCAGGAGGAAACATGGACAGGGTTCGCTGAGCAGGCGTACCGTTTTATTGAAAACCGGCTTCAGGATCAAAGCGGACGGTTCAAAGCCCGCTGGAAGGATGGCGACGTGCAGTACGATGCATATGTGGATGATTATGCCTATATGATATGGGCAAGTACAGAGCTTTACGCTTCGACGTGGAAGCCGGAATATATTGAGAAAGCATCCGCCTGGGCAGAAACGATGATTGATTACTACTACGATCAGGAAAACGGTGGGTTCTTTCTGACCGCATCCGACGGGGAATCACTTCTGTTCCGGCCGAAGGAAGCTTTTGACGGAGCCGCGCCTTCTGGAAACAGTGTAGCTGCAGTACAGCTGATGAGACTGGCCCGTCTTGCTGGCAATATGGAATTTGAACGAACAGCCGAAAAAACATGGGAAGCTTTTTCGGCTTCGATCGAACAGGCGCCAACTGCCTTTGGACATCTCATGCAGGGGCTGGTGCTTTTTCACGGAGACAGAAAGGAAGTAGTTATACGACCTGCGCAGGATGACGAGGCGTTTCGGGTGAAAACATACATCCAGCGCGCGTTTCATCCAGAAGTGACAAGTGTGGTCGCCGAAGAAAATACTGATCTCAGTCGGGCGGCTCCGTTTGCAGAAGACTACCCCGTGCAGAAAGGAAAGACTACTATTTACGTCTGCAGGGACTTTTCCTGCCATGCGCCTGTACACAGTACAGAAAGCATGAAATATTTATTCGGTGTCAGGCAGGATGAACAATGACCATTATAACGGTGGAAGCAGAAAACAATGTGTGGATTCCGGATCTGTCCGAGCGGCTTAAGCGTTATTTTCCCGAGGCCAGGCTGATCGAGCGTCTTGCGGAAATTCCTGAGGATCCGTGGGAGTGGGTCGAGGCTGAACGACAGCGGAACCGTGAGGCAAAGCAGTGGGAAGAAGAAGGAGTACCGGTCATCGTGGAAGGAGACGTGCTCGCTCCTTTTATGAAAGCCTGGATGAACTATTTCCGCAAGCCCTGGCCCGAGCTTTATGAGCTCGATGATTATTATCGCAAGCGTCTGCAGGACTTTCGGCTTCATCTGTCGCAGCGGTATGTGTTCATCCAGCAGGAGGAAAAGAAAAAGTGGCGCTGGCCGAAGCGGAAATCTCCGCTTGAAGAAGAGAAGGAAGCCAAATACCGGTACTACAACGGAATGAAGTCGCATACGCCAGAGCTGATAGATCTGGTGGCGTATGACTGGCTTGGAACGTATCCTGAATATCTTGAACAGCACTGGCCGGCAGAACATCCCAGACGGGAGTGGCCGATGCATCTGTATGAGTTTATGATTTATTTTGCAGCGAATCAGCGGGCGTGACAAATGTCACTCCCGTTTTTTCTATCTTAGTTTAAAAAGTGATACAATAGCATAAGTATGCAATGAAGGGTTCTGAGAGCATGAGTGCCGTTGTGGAATTTGTTTTAATCGCAGTAATTATTTTTACCGGAAGCTTTATTCAGGGCGTCAGCGGCTTTGGTTTCGGGCTGTTCGTGATGAGCTTTGTGCCGTTTTTCTTTACGCTGCAATTCAGCTCACTTCTCGTTATTACTCTGTCGGTTATCACCGCACTGAGCATTATAGGTAAGGTGTATAAGCACATTCAGTGGGCGCAGCTCGGATATCTGCTGGCAGCTACTGCAGCAGGAAGGTTTGCAGCTTTTTTTATTCTACATAACTTTGGAGAAATGGACATTCTGAAAAAAGTACTTGGCTTTGTGCTTCTAGGCATGGTTGTGTATACCTTTGCCCAAAAGCCGGAGAAAAAGCTGCGGACGGTGTCGAAGGTGATTCCGCTGGCACTTGGTTTTTGCGGTGGGCTGGTAGGAGGCGTTTTTGGCGTTGGCGGGCCTTTTTTCGTCGTTTATTTTCTATTAACAACAGCCAACAAATATCATTATACAGCGAACCTGCAGATTACATTTCTAATCGGAAGTCTTTTGACGGTCTTTGCCCACGCGGGTGCCGGCGACTTTTCGAGGGAGCTGCTGCTTTATATTCCTATAGGAATCGTATGCGTGCTGCTTGGCACAAGCATTGGCATTCGCTATTTCGAAAAGCTGCCGCAAAAGCACATTCGTACGCTCACGGCCGTCATTATTGGCATAGCAGGCCTCAATATGCTGTTTTTTGCTTAAAACTAAAATGGAAAGGAGAACTCCCTGATGCCGAGGCAGCGAACGATTGACCGCAGAACGCTTTTTCAGGAAACGGAAAGGTTAATCATGGATGAAGGCTACCATTCCTTTCATTTCAAAGCCCTGTCGGAGCGTCTCGGGGTGGCGAGAAGCACCATTTACAACTATTATGCTAAAAAAGAAGAATTAGTGACGGCCTATATGCTCGACAAGCTTGAGCAGGTATTTTCCCAGCTCGATGAAGCCGACCGGCAGACGGACTTTTCAGTGCGGATAAGGGCCTATATCCGGGTATGGGTGCAGCAGGCATCAGTTCATCAGGCATTTGACATTTTCCCGGTCATGGACCACCATGCTTCGGCCCAGGTGGAAATAAATGTAGAGCAGCTCCAGCAGTATCTGGGTCAACTGGGGAGCCGGGCGTATACACTGATCGAAGACGGGAAAAGGGTAGGAGCCATCCGCGGGGATCTTCCGACGCATGGCATCACGCGGATGCTGATGGTGGCGGTGCAGGCCCCGGACCCGTCCCTAAGTGAGGAAGAATGGGTGGAGACTATTTATAATATTTTTTTAAACGGCATCAAGCGCCCGTAAATAATTTTTAAATTTAAATGACACTAGTGTCATTTTCGTTCAAAACGACGTATACTGAGGGTAATGATACTGGGGGGAGAAATGTGAAAAAAATAATTGCAAAACCAAAGCTGATTTTATTATTTATTGTGATGCTCATTATTGTCGGCACACTGTCTTTTTTCCAGCTGCCGCAAAAAGAAATTCCATCAACAAATCCACCGGTGGGCCAGGTAACCACGGTTTACCCCGGAGCCTCGGCAGAAGAAGTGGAAACAACGGTCACGAACCAGCTTGAAGAAGAGCTTGATAATGAATCGGCCACAGTGTCGATTTCTTCAGTGTCTTCACCCGGGCTGTCGTCCATTACTGTAGAGCTTGATGAGAGTACGGAAAATCCGGAGCAGGTATGGAACAGTCTCGAGCAGAAGCTGTCGCAGGTAAGCACCTCGTTTCCGGATGACGCAGAAGAGCCGTCCATCAACAGTGAGCTGAGTCAGCAGGGACTCGCTATCTACCAGCTGACGGTAGAGGAAGAATCGGTTCCGGAGGCGGTGCAGCTCATTGAGAGCTGGGAGCAGCGGTTCACCGGAATACCTGATATCGACAGTCTGGAAATCACTGGCGACGTGGAGCGTGAACTGCAGGTCCGTCTCGACAGTGAAGCAATGGAGGAGGAAGGGCTGCAGTCCGGTCAGGTTATCGGGGCGCTCTCCTCCGCCTCGGAAGTCGTTCCACCTGGAGAATGGCAGCAGGACGGGGAATTGTATCAGGTGGAGCTTGAAGCACTTGAAAACGTAGCGGACTGGGAAAGCATTGAAATAAGTCCGGGTCAGCAGGGCAATGGGGAAAATGCCGTGCTTGGCGATGTCGCAACAGTAGAAAACACATACGCTCCGATCGAGGAACAGGTGGAGTATAATCAGCAGTCGGCTCTGTCGGTAACATTCTTTCTCGCGGAAAACGCGAGCGTGCCACAGGCGCAAAGCAATTTAGATGAAGTGATAGCGGATTTTGAACAACAACTGCCCGAAGGGATGGAGCTGACCCAGCTCTATACGCAGGGCGAGGTCGTGGAGGATTTATTTTCAAGTCTGGCGATATCCTTTGTAGTGGCATTTGTATCAGTATTAATCGTATGCTCCATCGGTCTGCGGATCCGGACCGCGCTGTCGGTAGCCATATCGATCCCGGCAGCGCTTGCGATCGGGATGATTCCTCTTCCGTTTACGGATGTTGGCCTGAATCAAATTTCTTTAATTGCTTTTATTATTTCGCTCGGGATTCTTGTGGATGATGCGATTGTTGTAAATGACAACATTGACCGCCGGCTCCGGATGGGCGACAGTCCAATTGACGCAGCCAGCAACGGGTTGCGGGAAGTGCTTGTCTCGGTTGTCGTATCGACGCTTGCCGTCGTATTCACTTTTTTCCCGCTTTTATTTCTTCCAGGCGCGGCGGGTTCATTTATCCGACCGCTGCCTGTCGTACTGATTACGGTATTGATATCGTCTACGCTGCTTGCGATCTTTTTTATCCCTATTTACCGGGGCATTGTAGAGAAAAGAAGAAAAAAGAAGGACAAGCGCCCGTCGCCGGGATTTCTGGGCACATTTCTTGACCGCTCAGCGAAGTGGTACAGCAAACGCGTGCTGGCGCGTGTCGTGAAACGGCCGGTTATTGTGTCGCTTGCCGGCCTGATACTCGGAACCTCGGCATTTGCGCTCGTCCCTTACACGCCGCTCGAGTTTTTCCCGGATACGGAACGGGAGGAAGTATTTATCGAAGCCTCTGTGCCGGAAAACACCCCGCTTGAAGAAACAGAAGCGGAGGCGGAGGAAGTCAGCAGCTGGCTGGAGGACCGAGAAGGAGTAACGTCGGTATCTTCATATGCAGGGACGGAAATCCCTACCGTATTTTCGGGAGGATCGGGAAGCGGCGCCGCCGGGCCAAATGATATGAATTTTCTCGTATACGTAAACCCTGAAGAAATTCCGGCAAGGGAAGGAAGCGAAATATGGCCGGGAGAGATTCGAAACACCTTTGACAACGTCGAAGCCCAGGGGTCGATTGTTGAATCGGGTCCTCCGGTGGGAGCCCCAATTGCCGTTGAGCTCTCCGGCGAAGAAACGGATGAATTATTTTCTGCAGCAGCGGAGGTGGAAGCGCTGTTTGCAGAAACAGAAGGTGTTGACTTAGCGGTTTCGAACGCCAATCAGAATGTAAACCAGTGGCGATTTGAGCAGGACAGGGAAGCCCTGGAAGGTACAGGTGTAACCAACGAAACCATAAGTACAGAGCTCCGCCTGCTCGGGGAAGGAATGCCGTTTGGTCAGTGGAACGCGGATAATGAAGTCATACCAGTTCAGGTAATGTACGATAACGGGGAGCAGGTAACAAGCAGCGACCTGGATCAAATCGTTATGGCCAGAGACGAAGGCGGAGAAGCGGTTACTTTAAATGACCTGGGACGTGGTGTAGAGGAAACGACGACTTCCGCTATCCCGCACGAAAATACGGAACGGACCATTACGGTCCGTGCTTATCCGGGAGATGCTTCCGAGGACGAAATTTTAGCGGAAGCCGAGGATTCTCTTGACTCAATTGAAAATGAGTACGGCGGTGTGAACGTCCAGGTAGGTGGCGAAACGTCCGAACGAAACGATGTATTTATTGATATTGGACAGATATTCATCGTCGTGGTGTTCCTGCTGCTCATATTGTTTGCGCTGCAGTTCTATTCGCTGCGTATCCCGTTTATCGTTTTGAGTGCAGTGTATGTAGCAATTGCGGGGGTCATTCTCGGTTTGTTCCTGACACAGACAGGGCTAGGATTCATGTCGATGATGGGTGCAGTCAGCCTCGCGGGTATCGTCGTACGGAACGCGGTCGTTATGATAGAATTTATGGAACAGCGCATACGAAGCGGTGAGTCCGTGCGGACAGCCGTCGTGGCAGCCGGAGAAGAGCGGTTCCGGCCGATTCTGTTGACGAGCCTGACATCCATCGCCGGTCTTCTTCCGATTGCTCTGGGGGACAATCCATTGTTTCAGCCGCTCGGAACAGCAATTGTGACGGGTCTTGTCTTTTCGACAGTACTGACGCTTTTATTGGTGCCAGCCCTCTACACCTGGAAAACAGAAAGCGACCACAAACGGCGTGCGCAAAAATCAAGGAAATAAGGTGAATGGCATTGAGACAGCTCGCGATAATTCCCTGCGGGGCGAAAAAAGCCTGGGACACAGAGCCGGATCTTGGGCCCCTGCCTGTGGAGCACGTCTACCAGAGTACGTTCCATCAGCTGTGCCGGGCTTACGCAGAGGCATTCGCTGACCAGTGGGCCGTGCTCTCTGGCAAACACGGTTTTATGTACCCACAGGAGCTTATTAACACAAATTACGATGTTACATTTGGAAAAGGACAGCAGGAGGAAATCTCCCGGGCTTACTGCATGCGGCAGTGGCAGGAAAAGCAGATGAATGAATACGACCGGTATGTCGTGCTGCTCGGCAAAAAATATGATCCGGTCATCACGAGGATAGTGCCCATGGAGAGAACCGTTTTTCCGCTCCGGGAATACCGCGGGATGGGATACATGCAGCAGGCGTTAAAGCAGGCGGTAGAAAGTCATAACCCGCTTCCCCTTCACGCCCGGGAAGAAAAGTCATGATGGAAACGATCCTGTTTTTTCTGACAGCAGCTGTCGTCTTAACGGCACTTACGTACACACCGGTGCTCGGCACCTATTTATCTCTGTTTCAGACAATGGTACACGAAAATGGGCATGCCTTCATGGCGCTTGCCACCGGCGGAAAAGTGCGCTCGATCTCTTTATTTTATACGAGGGAGGGACTTGCTGAAACCGGTCATAAAGGGAAGCTTGGCCAGGCACTCACAACGTTCGCCGGCTACCCATTTGCAAGCGGGATGGCTCTTCTTTACAGCTGGGTATTTACCTCCGGCTGGTACAGCGGACTCATGATAGCCCTCGTAGCTCTGTTCATTTGGAATACGCTTCTCTGGGTGCGTAATCCTGCCGGGATCATCTGGGGACTGGCAGCTTCGGGCGGGGGTCTGTACCTGCTCATTGAAAATATGGTCATGCTTATGATGTGGATTATGTTTATCCTCGGCGTACTTCTGGTTATTCAATCAGTCAGGTCGGCCTGGATCATTCTGCAGCGGAGTCTGCAGATGCCGGGGGACGCCGGAGATGCTACCGGAATGCACCGGGTGAGCCGCATCCCCGCGCAGGTATGGGGTGTACTCTTTTTTACACTGGCGCTTGCAGCTGCCTGGTTTTCAGCAGGTTTTTGGCTGCAGTGGGACAGTTCCATATTGATTCAGGGGGAAAACGCTTAGTCGTTTTCTCATTTTTTTATGCAGAAACGGGCGGCGTTTACAGCCCGAAGCTGTTTTTATAAAAGGAATACTTATAAACCGGAAGCATACTTTGAAGTGAAAATGGGAAAAGTCGAAGAGAGAAAAAGAGTTTTTAGAAATGAGGGAGAGCGAGTGACCGAGACCATCAATGCCAGTCAAAAAGTATTAGCTTCCGTTGATAGGCTGTGGGAAGAGGAAATAGAGTTTTTACAGACAATCGCGCGGTTTCCGAGTACGATCGAATATGAAGGATCGCTTCAATTATACTTAAAGAATTTTTTTCAGAACGAGCTGGAGATGGACGTGGAAACAGTAGATGTCGATGAAAAAGAAATCAGCTCTCTTCCGGGGTACTCCCCAAGCGAGTGGTCCTACGCGGGCCGGCCGGTAGTAGTGGCGAAGGCACCGCGCAGTTCCCGGAACTCCGAAGGCAGCAGTTTGCTTTTCCAGGGACATGTGGACGTTGTAAGTCCTGAGCCAAAGCACAAATGGAGTGTGGATCCATGGGGAGCGCAGCGTATTGGAGACCGCCTTTACGGACGAGGGGTGCTCGATATGAAAAGCGGTGTGGCGGCAATGATTTATGCCTATAAAGCCATACGGGATGCAGGCTACGAACCGGCAGCTGATTTCTCCATCAAAACCGTTATCGAGGAAGAGGCAACAGGCAATGGGACGCTCGCTGCAGCGAATGCTGGGCACCTGGCAGATGCCGTTCTCATTCCGGAACCGTTCGGGCAGTGCCCATCCACCGCCCAGCTCGGAAGCCTCTGGCTCCGTATTCATATCGATACGAGCAGCAATTTGCAGTCGGATCAAACCGGTGTTGGAGCGAATGCCATCGAAAAAGCACAGAGCGTGATTGAGGCTCTGCAGAGCTACCGGGAATACGTCAACCGGGATGATCAAAAGCCGCCGGAATTTGCCCATATGAAAGAGCCGATCGACGTGGAGATAGGAACGATGCACAGCGGGGACTTTGCCTCCAACATTCCTGTAGAAGCCACACTTGAGGTTCGTTCTGCAGTTTATCCGGGGAAGGACCCGTCCGAAGGCAAGCAGGATTTAATCGATTGGATTCTTGATAAAACAAAAGATGATGAATGGCTTCGTGAGCATCCTCCGGCCTTTGAATCCTTTGGCTTTCATGCAGAGGGTATGGTGATGCCCGAGGATGACCCGCTGTTTGCCAAGCTCGATGAAGCCCATGAGCTAGTGACCGGAAAACAATGCGGCAGACAGGCGATTCCGGTGACAACAGATGCCCGTTATTACGGCCTTTATTATGATACGGCCGTTACATGCTACGGACCATCAGGGGCAAAAATGCACGAACCGGATGAATGGGTGGACCTTGAAAGTGTAAAAAACGTAACGAAAGTGTACGCAGACTTTTTAATCCGCTGGTGCGGCATTTATAAAAAGGAAGGGGAAAGCTGATGAGCTATTCGCGTGCTCTGATTGTGATTGACTACACGATGGATTTTGTAGCGGAAGAAGGCGCACTCACCTGCGGGGAGCCGGGCCAAAAAATCGAAAGCGCTATTTATCAATTAATCGAAACGTATCAGGCCTCGGATGATTTTGTCGTATTCGCCCTCGACCGCCACGAAGAAGGTGATGAGTATCATCCGGAAACGAAGCTGTTTCCTCCCCACAATATAGCTGGAACGAAGGGAAGGGACCTGTATCGAAGCATTCAGAGTCTGTATGAATCTATACGACATCAGCCGAATGTTTGGCAGGTGGACAAAACAAGGTATAGTGCCTTTGCAGGAACAAACCTGGAACTGAAATTAAGGGAACGGAGCATTGCCGAGCTTCACCTTGCCGGCGTCTGTACCGATATCTGCATTCTTCATACAGCAGTGGATGCCTATAATAAAGGCTTTGATATCGTCATTCACCAGGATGCTGTAGCAAGCTTTGACGAGGAAGGACACGCGTTTGCGCTAAAACACGCACAAAATATTTTAGGGGCGTCAGTCCAATAGAAAGGAAGAACATCATGACCGGACAAAACAGCCAGGGGCCGCTCGGCGTTGTGCATCAGCAGATCGCTGAAGCTTCCCGGCTTATTCAATTGCCAAACACTGTAGAAACGATACTGAAATATCCGAAAAGAAAAGTGGAGGTCCAGTTCCCTGTGGAAATGGACGACGGCCACACCCAGATGTTTACCGGCTACCGGACGCAGCATAATGATGTGCTTGGCCCGGTGAAAGGCGGGCTCCGCTTTCACCCGCAGACGGATGAAGAGGAAACGGAGGCGCTTGCCGCCTGGATGACGTTTAAGTGCGCGCTTGTGCAGATTCCACATGGCGGTGCAAAGGGAGGCGTCGTCTGTGATCCTTCCATGCTGAGTGACCGTGAGCTTCGCCAGGTCAGCAGAGGATACACTGAGGCCCTGTTTGACCTTCTCGGTCCTAATAAAGACGTGCCGGCCCCGGATGTGTATACGGATCCGAAGGTCATGAGCGTCATGATGGATACGTACTCCCGGATGGCCGGCGGTCACGAGCCCGGCGTTATTACCGGCAAGCCGCCTCTTGTAGGCGGTTCAAAAGCAAGAGAGTCAGCAACGGCCCGCGGCGCTGTATATATTATCGAAAAAATGCTTGAGCAGGAAAACAAACGTGCCGAAGACATACGCGTAGCCGTCCAGGGCTTTGGTAACGCCGGACAGATTGCCGCGAGACTGCTGTACGATTTAGGATGTAAAATTGTGAGCGTCAGCGACTCCAAAGCTGCCCTTTATGATGAAGATGGGCTTGATATTCCGAGAGCCCAGCAGGCAAAAGCAGGCAACAGCGGCCTGCAGGAGTATGGAGAAAACTATCTGCTCGAAAATAACATGGACATCCTTTATACTGATGCTGATATTTTGATACCTGCTGCCATGGAAGGCGTTATCACAAAAGATAATGCAGACCGGGTAAAAGCCCCGAAGATTATGGAGCTTGCAAACGGACCGACCACACCGGAAGCAGATCATATTTTAAAGGACCAGGGGCAGGCAGTATATCCGGATATCTTAGTGAATGCCGGTGGTGTTATTGTGTCGTATCTGGAGTCCGTTCAGAATCACATGAACTACTATTGGTCTGAAGATGTAATTAATGAACGGATGAAGGCATTTATACTCGAAGCATACGAACAGACGGAAAAATCGGCTTACGAACACAAGACCACCAACAGAAACGGTGCGATGATTTTCGCCATGGACCGGCTGCAGGAAGCAATGGAATACCGTGGCTGGATATAAAAAATTAACAAATTCTGCATGAATCTATAGTCACAGGGGAGTCAACAAGATAAAATGCTAGTGTGGGCTTTTCCGAAAACGGGAAGGAAACTGTTAAGAGTTCTAGGAGGGATTAGATGGATTGGTCAAAAGAATTTGATTTTCATAAAAACGATACGGAAGACAGTACAGCAGAAAAAATGAAACGAATCAGCAAATGTATTGATAAGCTCTGGGGGGATTTCGACGAAGTATTAACGGAAATTGTGGAGCAGGGCGGACTGGAAAAAGAAGACTACAGAAAACGGTTCAGGGATGAAACATTCATCATTGAACTTCTGGAGTCCGAGTTAAAAGGCTCTGTCAGCGGTCACTTTGACCGTAACATCGATGTTATGGTTGATTTGACACTGGATGAACCGAAAAAGAAATCGCTCAGCCAGGTATTCCTTCCAAACGATAAACTGTATTTGATCGACACGCGCAGCAACCAATGGGTGATTGCCGAAGCCGGCAAGAAGCCAAAAGACTGCACAAAGCTTGAGAAAAAGCATATCGAGCAGATATTCGCTCACATGCTCCGTGAATATAGAGTAACGAAATAACAAAACAGAAGAAAGCATCCAACTTGACGGTTGGGTGCTTTCTTTCCTCAAGTGCTTGTGAAAGGAAATCTTGACAGTGAGCGCATTTCCACGTATTCTTACATTTGTCTTTGTTCGTCGCAGCCAAGGTAATAGTTATACACATAAGCCCTAGTAGCTCAGGGGAAGAGCAACAGCCTCCTAAGCTGTAGGTCGCAGGTTCGAATCCTGCCTAGGGCGCCATAACATATAAGTTACCCCCCGGGCTCAGGCTCGGGGGTTTGTTGTGCCATACGGTGCGGTATAAAAGTTGCCTTAGAGAAAATATGTGTCTAAAAGCGAAAAAGGTTTGAAAAGACCGAACACATACATTAAAATTAAATTAAAGATTCTGACAAAAAGCAGGAAGGGAGCTAAAATGATTATTATTATTTTATCCCTGATGTTGTTTGCTGTGCTTACGTATCTGTTTTATGGACTGTGGACCACGAGTTCAGATGCAAAAGAAAACAGGCAGCTTTGTTCCCTGCTATATGGAAGCTCGCTGCTTGCGCTTGTACTATTAAATACATCCATGCTTTTGTGAAACTCCGCCCTGGCGGAGTTTTTTGTATTTCGTAGGGCTAAGCTCATAAATAAAACGAAAAATAAATAAAACCCTGTATCATCTTTGAGGTGTATAATATAGGCTGATAATTAGAAGCTTATATAAAATGGAGGGAGCTGTGGCGGGGGGCTGCAGTCATAGTATTATTTATCATATGAAACGCAATTGGAGTGGGGGACATGGGGAAATTTTATGTAATTATTACAGTGATTGGTCTAGGGGTTACCGGTTTGTTTGGATACCATTGGTATGATACAGAATCGAGCATTCAGACGATTCAGATTCACGAAGAGGTAAACAGCCTATCAAAAGAAGCAAACGTATCTTCGGGCTTATCTTCCTTTTCGCCCAACGACAGCGGGAAAGTGCGTTATTTTGGTATCAGTGAAAGATATATTCTGTCTCAAAAAACGGAGAAGAATAATTAAAGTAAACCTGCTGTAACAACAGCTGCCTGTTCTGCTTTACCTGGAGAAAATCAAAAAAAGCTGTTTGAAGTCCGTTCAGTTTTCTATAGAAAAACGTTAATGGTTGATTTTCAAAGCCCGTAATGTGAATATATAACTAAGAGAAGCTTTGACTGCAGATGGGGTTTATGAAAAGCAGGCGAAAAAAGCAGAAAAGAGCGATTATAACCGGCAGTGGGGCATAGACTGGGTCCTGCGCTCACGGAGTGGGTGTTATACGGTTATGTGCAGGGAGGAAAGATATTTTGACTTCAATTATAGCGCACCGGGGAGCTTCAGACCGCCGCCCGGAAAACACCATGTCGGCTTTCCACCAGGCTGTTACAGACGGGGCAGACGCAATTGAAACAGACGTGCAGCTGTCAAAAGACGGGGTTCCGGTACTGATCCATGATACGCTGTTGAAACGTACGACCGGCGCCTCCGGAAGCGTTCATGAATATACATACAAAGAACTGCAGGATTTAAGCGCCGGGGCGTGGATGCATAAACGGTACCGCAAGGAAAAAATCGTCAGTCTGGAACGGCTTCTGCAGGAAACAGGCATGGAGGAAATGAAGCTTGTGCTTGAATTAAAAAATTCCAACATTGCTCATAAAGGGCTTGAAGAAGCTGTGATTAACCTGCTGAACGACTATGAAAAAATAGAATCAGCTACAGTGTCAAGCTTTAACCACCGGTCGATGGCCTACGTTCGGGAGCTGTCGGAAGATATCAATATCGCTATTCTTTACGCGGTACACCTGTACCGACCGTGTGAATATGCGAAAATCGTCGGGGCTACAGAGCTCCATCCTCATTATCGCACGATTGATAAATCCTGGATTGACGACGCTATTAATTCGGATCTCGAAGTTATCCCATATACTATTGATAAAAAAAGTGGGTGGAAAAGAGCAATAGATGCCGGTGTCACGGGAATTATTACAAATAAACCAAAGGCGCTCCAACAGTATTTGTATCCGCCTGAGCAGGCACCGCCGGAGGAACCGAAGCCCTCGGAACAAACGGAACCAGCGAAACTATCGGAACCATTGACTCAAAAAGAAGCTTCCAAAGAATGAAGCTTCTTTTTTTATGAGCAAATATAATTTCATTTAGCGAAATTGTTTTATTACTTATTAGAAAAAGAAGCCACCTTTTTTTACAAAGGGGCTCAGACTGTCGACAATGACTCTCATTTTAGAGCTTGTCGGCAGTTTTTTTCGTGCTATGATAAAAAGAAAT
>NZ_JAXRUV010000013.1:0-58586 GCF_034497705.1 Marinococcus luteus
GTTGCTTTTGATTGGGGCTCTGGCTTGTCTTTCCTTTTCAAAGAACGATCTGCCGCTCAAAGCGACAATTACTATCATACCAAGTAGGCAAATGAAAGTCAACAACTTTTTGTGAAATTTATTATTTCAGGTTGTTGTTTTTTCGTCTCTCTCTGAAGCGCATGTATAAATATATCACCGTGGCTCTAAGCGGTCAACAATTTTTTATAATTTCTTTTTAAAAAATGCAGAAATAAATTACCGCATAATTAGCCATTGCTCCCACAGGTCTCTACATAGGCCTTTCCTTTTCATTCTGATTACTAATTGCTTTAGATTTTATGCTATTCTAGGGGTAGGTAATGGAAGAAAGGAGAGAATTGACCGTTGGCCGATATCCACTGGAATGATAAAGAGTTATTGATTTTTGATTTGGATGGCACTCTATATGAGGATACTGAACACTTTGATTATTACGCTGAACGGCTGGCTGCTTTTATTGCAGAAAAAGACAGGCCTGCGTTTTTCTCCGAATACGAAGCTGTTCAAAACGGCGAGCGTGATCTGCAGATAGGTACAGCATATGATGCAGAAAACGACCGGATTCTTTATCTCGACCCGGTCACCACCCAACCAGTAAGAGTCGTCAGTTGGAGCGGGAAAGAAATGGAGCCTTCTGTGTGGGCCGAAGAGTATAAGAACCTTTCTTTTGACTTTGACAAAAAAATAGCTATCGGGGACGGGTGGTGGACTCCGCATGCTACTGCCAGACATTTCGGGGTTTCGAAAGAGGAAGCCTACGCCGCTTACGTGGAAACAAAAACATATATGTCATCTGAAGCTTTCCAGCTTTCCCAGACCCCTTCGCTTCGGTCCGGCCTTCAATGGCTTCAATCTAATGGAAAGCAGATGGTGTTAGTCACCAATAGCGACGATGAAGATGCAGAGTCCATTTTACAGCAATTAAACCTTCACGACCTGCTTCCTCCCTATACCAGGATTACTTCCGCCAACAAACCCGCAGAAACGAAGGATCATTACGAACAATTACTGGAGGAGTACCGGGTGAACCCTCAGGAAACGATGGTCATCGGGGATAACTTAATGAATGACGTGATGCCCGGCGTTCTGCTCGGGATTGAAGGCATTCATATCGGCCCTTTAACTCATTCTCCCTCTAAATATATTTATACCGTCCCGTCTCTCCAGCAGCCGATGGAAGAACTCATTCAATACAATAAATAGCAGGAAGCCGCCTGCAGATATCTGCAGGCGGCTTCCTTTTGTTGAATGCTACTCAGTCGGTACTTTATTCATAATCGTTGATGCCAATTCATCATAAAGCTCACCGATCGGGTGTTCCGGCTGATAAACAGATGGAGCGAACACGCTGTCATCTTCAAGCGGCTGACCCAACGGAATGCGGCTGAGAATGCCAACCTTTAACTCGTCAGCCAGACGGTCTGCTCCGCCCTCACCGAAGACATATTCTTTCTCACCGCTCCGGCTTTCATAATAAGCCATGTTTTCAATAATCCCCAACACACGGTGATTGGTTTTAATCGCCATTGCTCCGGCACGGGCTGCGACAAATGCCGCCGTCGGATGCGGCGTAGTGACGATAATTTCCTGACTTTCCGGCAGAGTAGTGTGAACATCGAGTGCCACGTCCCCTGTTCCCGGCGGAAGATCCAACAGCAGGTAATCAAGGTCGCCCCACTCCACTTCGTTAAAGAAGTTGTTCAGCATTTTCCCGAGCATTGGGCCTCTCCATACTACCGGCGCGTTATCCTCCACAAAAAATCCCATCGAAATGACTTTAACGCCGAAACGCTCTACCGGATAGATCCGTTCATCCTGTACCTTCGGCCGCTCTTCAATGCCCATCATGTCCGGTACACTGAAGCCGTAAATGTCTGCGTCGATAATACCCACTTTTTTTCCGGCACGGGCCAGTGCCACAGCTGTATTTACTGTAACCGTGGATTTACCAACTCCGCCTTTACCGCTTGCAATGGTAATAAACTGAGTTTTGTTATCCTCGGATAAAATTTTCGGCCCTTCTTCCCCTTTTAACCCTCCGGCTTTTTCTACTTCTTCGGGTTCAAGAGTTTCGAAGCGGAGTCCTACTGAGTCGGCCCCGGCCTCTTTAATCGTATCCACTACCTGCTGCTGCATCTGCATTTGTTCAGGAGTACCAGTCTTTGCCAATGCTATTTTTAAACGCACTTTGCTGTCATCTTTGACACTGATACTGCGGATACCGCCGGTTTCAACAATCGGCTTGCCCAGATCAGGATCTTCTATGGACTTAAGTGCTTCGCGCACCTGTTCTTCTGTAATCACATTGCACACCTTCCTTCTCTAGACTATAGCTGTAACTATTGGAACCATTCCTTATCTAGCATACCGTTTTTAAGAAGCAGATTTCAAACGTTTACAACTAAAACCTGCCGTTTTTCTCTCTACACAAGCAAATGAGGTAAATAAAAGGTCGAAAAAATATACTTTCTTGCTAGTGCTTTATAGGTAAGTGTCCCGGGAGACCGTATAATTGAAGCACTTAGCTATACTATAACTTACAGCATCAATTGATTGCCCTCGTGGAAATCAACGGTATATTTTTAAACACTCCGTTCAACTTACTGTAAAAACGGTTATTAGTTAAATACAACATCAACTTTCTTTTTGTTTTCAGCTCATATCTGTAACGTTATCTTCAGTACTAAATATAGAAAGGATATGCTCAAAATGGAAATTGAAAATCTAATTACAGCGAAGACAAGACAGGAATTAAGAGAGTGGCTCGAAGAGAACTCAAATACAGAAAAGTATTGTTGGGTTTTAATAAGCAGGACCGAAAAACCAGGTGTCGTTCAGTATCTGGATGTAGTTGAGGAAGCATTATGTTTTGGCTGGATTGATGGTATAAGTAAAAAATTATCAAATATGGAGCTGGCTCAAAGGCTTTCCCCACGAAAGAAAAAAAGTAATTGGACTGAATTAAATAAAGAAAGGGTGCGAAGATTAGAAAAGTTAGGTTTGATGAAAGAAGAGGGATTGAAAGCCCTCCCTGATATGAGGCCTGAATCTTTTACCATTGATAAAGATATTGAACTGCGTCTAAAAGAAGATTACCAATTGTATCAGAATTTCATTAACTTCCCGGATCTATATAAAAGGGTTCGAATTGATACAATACAAAGCTATAGAAATGAACCTGATATTTTTAATAAAAGATTGGAAAAATTCATTGAAAACACAAGAAAAAATAAAATGTATGGTCAATGGAACGACAAAGGTCGTTTAAGCAACTATTGAGAAAAGGAAATATTAATGGAATTTAGAACGTTCATTAAAAAAATTACTGCTTAAATTTAATATCAAAAAAAGCACCAGCCATGTGATATGCTGATGCTTTAAATTCTTCATAATATTGATTATTGATTTGATCCAACCTGCACCAAAAACCTTTGTGAAAGCTGGCATACCAATAATTTTATTAACGCTTCGAGAACTGTGGTGCACGACGTGCTGATTTGAGACCGTATTTTTTACGTTCTTTCATACGTGCATCACGAGTCAGGTAGCCTTCAGATTTCAGTGTAGGACGGAAATCCGGGTCTACTTTCAAGAGAGCGCGCGCTACTCCGTGACGAATAGCACCAGCCTGGCCGGTGAAACCGCCGCCTCTTACAGTTACTTTAATGTCATAAGAACCTTCCGTGCCTGTAGCAGCGAGTGGCTGCTTTACAACAAGCTTCAAAGTTTCAAGGTTGAAATACTCGTCGAGTTCACGGTCGTTTACAGTGATTTTTCCATCGCCTGGCTCAAGAAAAACTCTAGCCGATGAGTTTTTCCGGCGTCCAGTACCGTAATATTGTACTTGTGCCAAATGTAGTCCCTCCTTTTATTTTAACCGCGCAGCTGCAGTTCTTCTGGTTGTTGTGCGTGGTGTTTGTGCTCTGGGCCTTCGTATACGAATAACTTCTTGCCTTGTTCGCGGCCAAGAGTATTTTTCGGAAGCATGCCTTTAATAGCAATTTCGAGCATTTTTTCTGGTTTCTCACGGCGCATGTCATCTGCGCGTGTAGATCTCAGTCCGCCCGGATAACCGCTGTGACGGTGATAATACTTTTGAGAAAGTTTTTTCCCGGTCAAGTGGATTTTTTCTGCATTAACAATAATCACGTTATCCCCAACGTCGATGTGTGGGGTGTATTGTGGCTTTGTTTTACCGCGAAGGATTGCAGCGACTTCACTGGCAAGACGTCCGAGTGTCTGGCCTTGTGCGTCTACTACGTACCATTTGCGTTTTACGTCGCCTGGCTTAGCCATGTATGTCGTACGCATAGTTGTTTCCCTCCTAAATCAATTCTCTGCCGATTATATCATCGATCACTTGTCTTATTTACGCTCATCATTCCGTATCCCGGGGCAGTGGGACGTGAAATGCCAAATAACATCGTATAATAACAGGGACCAAATGTCAATGTTAAAACACCAGGAAACGTTGTTTTTTTATAATCAATTTTCTTCGAAGCCGGGTACGTTTTCAGCTGACCTTATAGGCTGTTAACGCAAGGCTTTTGCTGTCAGTAATTCACCTTCCAAAGGTACAGCCCGTGGCCGGGAGCTGTATTACCTGCAGCTGCCCGCTCTTTCGCTTCAATAATGGATTTCATTTCTTCAGGGGGACGGTTTCCCTTCCCTATTTCCAGAAGCGTTCCTACAGCAATACGAATCATATTATACAAAAAGCCTGATCCGCGGAACGTAAACCACAGCTCTTCCCCATCGAGCGCAGCATCTGCTTTGTATACTGTGCGGGTTTTTTCCTTCACGTCGGTATTGGCGGCGCAAAAGGAGGAAAAGTCGTGCTCCCCTTCGATGTGACGCACTGCCTTCTGAACAGCTTCAACGTTCGTAGGATATGGGTAATAAAAGGCATAGTTCCGGCGGAACACATCCCGTTCCTTACGCAGCAGCACACAGTACCGGTATTCTTTTTCCACCGCATCAAAACGTGCGTGAAAATTCTCATCGGCATACGCGGAGTGCCACACGTGGATATCTTTTGGCAGAAAGGATTCGAGGGCCTTTCCCCATTTGTGCTCCGGCAGCTGCAGCGGGGAATCAAAATGAAAGACCTGGCCTTTTGCATGCACACCGGAATCTGTCCTCCCCGAAGCATGAATTGGTACGTGCACCCCTTTATGCATCTTCTGAAGCGCTTCTTCGATTTCTCTCTGGACAGTCCGGCGTCCCGGCTGCACCTGCCAGCCTTCAAAAAACGTACCATCATACGCCACTGTTGCTTTCACTCTTGGCACTGGACTCTCCCCCTTTCGTTTACTGGCGTAAAAACAATAAAATGACTCCAAACGCCGCGATCAGAACACAGCATAAAGTATCTCTCCAGCCCCAAACGAGCAGACGAAGCTTTGTCCGGCCTTCTCCTCCGTTATAGCCGCGGGCCTCCATAGCATAGGCCAGATCCTCCGCCCGGCGGAAGGCACGTACAAATAACGGCACCAGTAGGGATACGAACGCCTGCATCCTGTCCCTCATAGAACCTTTGTTAAAATCAGCGCCGCGGGCCGTCTGGGCTTTAATAATTTTTTCCGTTTCCTGCAGCAGCGTTGGAATGAACCGGATCGCAATCGACATCATCATCGCCACATCGTAGGCGGGAAACTTAAAGCGCTCGAGCGGGGAAAACATTTGCTCCAATGCGTCTGTAAGGTCAATCGGACTCGTTGTCAGCGTTAAGAGCGATGTAAAGTATACGAGCAGAAGCAAACGAAGCGAAATAAAAAGCCCCTGGCGGATTCCTTCCTCATAAAACGAAAATATACCGAGCGAAAAAAGGATATCGCCTTCTCTTGTAAAAAAAGCGTGCAGAAAAAATGTTAATATCACTAAAATAAATACCGGAAACATGCCTTTACGGATATACCGAAACGGGACTCCGGAAAGAAAATAAATGGCTATCGCCGCCACTCCGAAAAGCGCGTATCCGTTCCAGCTGTTCACGAGAAAAATGACGATGATCAAAAATAATACAGCGGCAATCTTTGCCCGGGGGTCCATATGATGAAGAAAGGAGCGCCCCGGCAGGTACTGGCCGATTATGACATTTTCAAACATGCGGCACCTCCCCGTTCTGAACCGCCTGCTCCCAGTAGTCGGCAGCTTCTGCCGGAGAAAGCTTATAATGCGGGAAGCGGATGCCGCTCTCCCGTTCAATCTGCTGAAGCACCTGCACCTGCTCCGGGATGTCCAAATCCATTTCCCGCAGCTTTTCCCGCTGGGCATAAATCGCTTCCGGCTCTCCCTGCATTCTGATCTCTGCATCGTCCATCACATACATGTACTCAGCAAATGCAGCCGCCTCCTCCATTTGATGCGTAATCATAATCGTAGTTGGCTGATACACACGCTGCCAGTTCATAAACAGCTCCAATATTTCTTTTTGCCCCTGGGGGTCGAGCCCAGCGGTCGGTTCGTCCAGGATAAGAATATCCGGATTGGTGGCAAGCACCCCAGCTATTGCTACCCGCCGCATCTGCCCCCCGCTCAGCTCGAACGGCGAGCGCTCCAGCAGTGTTTCACTGAGTCCCACTTGCTGAAGCAATTCGGGAAGCTTCTTTTGTATCTCTGCTACATCCATTCCCTTGTTTTTCGGCCCAAACAATAAATCTTTTTCGACAGTTTCCTCAAACAGCTGGTGCTCGGGATACTGAAACACCATCCCTACATGACTCCGCACCGTTTTGACCATTTTTCGTTTTGTCCTGGCCTCCAGCCGGTGACCTCCTACCGTTACCACGCCGGCGGAAGGCTTCAGCAGTCCGTTGATGTGCTGTACAAGTGTCGATTTCCCGGAACCGGTACGCCCAATGACCGCTGTTACGGAAGAAGAGCGAAAGATGGCATCTATATTTTTGAGTGCCAATGTTTCAAACGGCGTTTTTTTCATATATACATGGCTTACGTTTTGAAAATTCACATCCATGCAGCTACTCTCCTTCAACCATAGTACGAAGCGTCCGTATCTCGATTCTCCGCTTCTTTGCTTCCCGGTAAAGCTGATATTTATACGGAAGGGGCATCCCTTCTGCCTCCATCCACTCCAGTTGATCGGGAATGCTGGCCGTTGTTACATCTTTTTCGATTCGTCCTGCTTTCATAAACCAGATGCGGTCGGACATGAAGGCTTCTTCGAGGTAATGGGTAATCGATACGATGGTGATACCCGATTCCCGGCACAGCCGGTTCATTGTTTCCAGAATTTCTTTTCGGCCATTTGGATCAAGCATCGAGGTGGATTCATCAAACACCATCACCTGCGGACGCAAAGCAAGAATTCCGGCTATCGCTGCCCGCTGCTTCTGACCTCCGGACAGGCGGTGCGGCTCCATATGTAAAATATGCTCGATATTTACCCAGCGGCTGACTTCATCAATACGTTCAAGCATCACTTCGCGCGGAATTCCGGCGTTTTCCATACCAAAAGCGATATCGTCACGAACCGTCGGCGCTACGAATTGATGCTCCGGGTTTTGAAAAACCATGCCCACTTCCCGCCGGATCATTTGCAGAGCCTTTTCATCTTTTGTTTGTTTACCCAGCACAAGAACGGACCCTACGGTCGGCTGGGACAGGCCGTTAAAGAGACGGGAGAGTGTCGATTTCCCGGAACCATTGGCTCCTATAATCGAAAGCCATTCCCCCTTATGGATCTTTTTATTTAATCCTTTCAGCACCTTTTCGTCGCTTTCCTCGTATTGATACTCAAGATTCCGGAGTTCAATAATCGCCATGCCCTCTCCCCTCCCTTTAATGTTCGATTTTTGCATAGAAAAAAAGCAAGACGCAGTCTTTACAGACATCGTCCTGCCTCTTTTACATATAACCTTCATTTGCAAATGAAAGAAATGTATAAACGAGGACTTCCCGTTTATACAAGTTCGATGATAGCCATTTCAGCAGCGTCCCCACGGCGCGGTCCGAGTTTCAGTACGCGCGTGTATCCGCCTTGACGGTCTTCGTAACGAGGACCGATTTCAGAGAACAGCTTCTGAACAGCATCCTGGCCTTCTTCATTAGCTGTTTCCTTGCGAACAAATGCAGCTGCCTGACGGCGGGCGTGCAAATCTCCACGTTTTCCAAGAGTAATAATTTTTTCTGCGATCGGCTGTACTTCCTTCGCTTTTGCGTGAGTTGTTTCAATCCGGCCGTTAATAATAAGGTCGGTAGTCAAATCACGAAAGAGCGCTTTTCTTGCCGAAGTGTCGCGTCCAAGCTTTGAGTATGGCATTACAATTCCCTCCTTTGATCAAACAAATATTTATGATTAGTCCTCTTCGCGCAAGCCGAGGCCGAGTTCACCGAGTTTTTCCTGAACTTCTTCCAGCGATTTGCGTCCGAGGTTGCGGACTTTCATCATATCTTCTTCTGACTTCTGCGTCAGTTCCTGCACAGTATTGATGCCTGCGCGTTTCAGGCAGTTATAAGAACGGACCGAAAGATCAAGCTCTTCAATTGTCATTTCAAGCACTTTTTCTTTTTGGTCTTCCTCTTTTTCCACCATAATCTCCGCATTCTGTGCCTGATCGGTGAGGCCGATAAAGATATTCAAGTGTTCATTCATGATTTTTGCACCAAGGGAGACTGCCTCTTCGGGACGGATGCTTCCGTCTGTCCAGACATCCAACGTTAACTTGTCGTAGTTGGTAATCTGTCCGACACGGGTATTTTCCACCTGGTAATTTACTCGCTCGACCGGCGTGTAAATAGAATCAATAGGAATGACACCGATTGGAAGGTCGTCGCTGTTGTTTCCGTCAGCCGGGACATAGCCGCGTCCGCGATGAGCGGTAAGGCGCATATGCAGGTTGGCATTTTTTGATAAAGTAGCGATGTGAAGATCCGGATTCAGAATTTCCACGTCACTGTCGTGCGTGATATCCCGTGCAGATATTGTACCTTCTCCCTGCACATCCACTTCAAGTACTTTTTCATCATCAGAATACACCTTTAACGCGAGCTTTTTCAAATTCAAAATAATGGTTGTTACGTCTTCAAGTACGCCTTCAATCGTAGAAAACTCGTGAAGAACCCCATCAATTTGAACCGTAGAAACCGCTGCTCCCGGTAACGAGGATAAAAGAATACGACGCAGGGAATTCCCCAGGGTAGTACCATAACCACGTTCCAATGGTTCAACAACAAATTTGCCAAACTTGGCATCTTCGCTCACTTCGACCGCTTCAATGTTAGGCTTTTCAATTTCGATCATTTGTTTGCGTACCCTCCTTCAAACGTCGTACATCCGGCAGCCGGTGCCGGAAAGTAAGGAAAACAGGAAAGCGAAATGCAAAAGCACTCTTCAAGCCTGCATCCTTTGCAATAGTCATGTTCGCTTTCAGTTATGCACGTGGACGTTTTGGCGGGCGGCACCCGTTATGAGGTACTGGCGTAACATCACGAATGACCGTAACTTCTACACCGGTCGCCTGAAGGGAACGAATTGCAGCTTCACGTCCAGCTCCTGGACCTTTCACTGTAACTTCTACGCTTTTCAATCCATGTTCCATTGCAGCTTTTGTTGCTGTTTCTGCAGTCATTTGAGCTGCGAAAGGAGTGGATTTACGGGAACCTTTGAAACCAAGAACTCCAGCGCTTGCCCATGCAAGTGTGTTTCCCTGGACGTCCGTAATGTTTACAATCGTGTTGTTAAACGTCGAGCGGATATGAGCCACACCCGATTCTATATTCTTGCGCTGACGGCGTTTACGTGGTGCGTTCGACTTTGCTTTTGCCATAATAGGTAACCTCCTTTATAAATAAATTATTTACGTTTGTTTGCTACGGTACGACGCGGACCTTTACGGGTACGGGAATTGTTCTTCGTGTTTTGTCCGCGAAGCGGCAGTCCACGACGATGACGGATTCCACGATAGCTTCCGATCTCCATCAAACGTTTGATGTCGAGGGAAGTTTCACGGCGAAGATCCCCTTCTACCGTATGGTTGTTATCAATAGCCGTACGGATACGGGCGAGCTCGTCTTCTGTTAAATCACGCACACGGGTGTTCTGGTCAACGTCAGCTTCGTTCAGAACCTGAACTGCAAGCGATTTGCCGATGCCGTATACGTAAGTGAGTGAAATAGCAATACGCTTATCACGCGGAATATCTACTCCTGCAACACGTGCCATGCGGGCACCTCCTTTTTATTATCCTTGTCTTTGTTTATGCTTCGGGTTCGAGCAGATTACCATTACCGAACCTTTACGGCGAATAACTTTACAATTGTCACAAATCTTTTTAACGGAAGCTCTTACTTTCATTTTCCATTTACCTCCTTCACTGCATGCATGCCATGCATTGGTAAGAGTGCTCAAGAATGAACTTGCGGGTCTATTTGTAGCGGTACGTAATACGTCCGCGGGAAAGATCGTACGGTGAAATTTCTACAGTTACTTTATCACCAGGAAGAATCCGGATAAAGTGCATACGGATCTTACCGGAAACATGCGCTAAAATTTTGTGTCCATTTTCAAGCTCAACACGAAACATAGCGTTTGGAAGAGGCTCAACCACCGTACCTTCCATTTCAATAACATCATCTTTAGCCATGAATTAATTCTCCTTTTCAAATAAGGCTTCTTGTTCAAAAAAGGTGTAAAGAGCGTGCCGGATTTTCGCGTTAGTCACTCGGCCGGTTTCTATTAAACTCGACTGTACTTCCGGCGAAATATACGAAAGCAATTCTACGTGGGACGTGTTTTTCTTCTTTCCCCGATCGAACTTTCGTCTTTCCCCGTCCGCCAGCATCAGAAACTTATCATCCAGCACATCGATTACTACCGCGTACTGACCAGCTTCGCGCCCCCGGGTCACTCGAACGATTTGTCCCAGATCGGGTCGCCTTGACTCCGAATCTTTCATGCATGCATCCTCTTTTCCTTAGGCTTCGTTAGGATTTAGCAACCTGAAACCGTAATAAACGGCCCAGGTTGCCCAACCATCGGAGAGGGTGTATACGTGTTTGCTCTAGGCAAATTCAGTGTACCCCTAAAATGATGGTATTGCATCATGTTCCCGGGTCGTATCCGATGGACTCCACATTACTTATGAAACGATTCTGCCACATCGCACTTCCCGTATTATAACGAGTTCCCGACCCGTTTTACAAACAATCATGCACGAAGGTCTTTCAAGAGTGCTTCAATGTCATGAAATACTTTATCTATATCCTGATCTCCATCGATGTTACGGAGATATCCTTTTTCTTCATAGAAATCAATCAGCGGCTGCTGCTGTTCAATGTTTACTTCCAAACGGCGCTTAACCGTTTCCGGTTTATCATCATCGCGCTGAACGAGTTCACTTCCGTCTACATCATCAATGCCTTCCTGCTCCGGCGGATTGTAAATCACGTGATACGTTCTGCCTGAGGAAGGTGAAACGCGACGGCCGGTAAGACGTTCTTCAAGTTTTTCTTTTGGAACATCGATGTTCAGTACGTAATCAAGCTGCCTGCCCATATCCGCCAGCATTTTTTCCAGTGCACCGGCCTGGGCCGGAGTTCTAGGAAAACCATCGAGCAAAAATCCGTTTCGGCAGTCTTCTTTCTGCAAACGTTCTTCAACAATACCGTTTGTGACTTCGTCTGGAACTAAATCACCAGCATCCATATAAGACTTTGCCTGTCTGCCAAGCTCGGTCTCTTCTTTAATGGCTGTGCGGAACATATCCCCAGTAGAAATGTGGGGAATATTGTATTCTTCACTAATTGTTGCAGCCTGCGTGCCTTTTCCAGCACCCGGCAGCCCCATCAATATCAGATTCATGCTATCTCCTCCAACGACTATTTTACCCGAAGGGAAGCGGCATAGGCGAGCTTCATCTTCGAGGCCAATTCTATTTAATGAAACCGCGATAGTTCCGTTTAACTAACTGGCTTTCTACTTGCTTCATCGTTTCTAAAGCAACCCCTACGACGATTAGAAGGCCTGTACCGCCAATTTGAATCGACTGTGGGAGACCCATCTGTGTGATGAAAAAGACTGGAATGATGGCAACCACGGTTAAAAACAGGGCTCCGACGAATGTAAGCCTGTAGAGCGTCCGCCGGATGTACTTTTCAGTGGCAAACCCTGGGCGTATGCCGGGAATATAGCCACCCTGCTTTTTCAGGTTCTCCGTCATTTGTTCGGGATTCACCTGCACAAAGGCATAAAAGTACGTAAACGCAATGATTAAAGCTGCATATACGACCATTCCTATAGGCTGCGTATAATCAAAGTTATTTACAATCCAGTTGGCAATCGCATTCTCTTCCCCAATAAAGCTCGCTGCTGTTGGCGGAAAAATAAATAACGCCAAAGCAAAAATTACCGGAATAACCCCTGCAGCGTTTACTTTTAAAGGAAGGTGTGTCGACTGGCCGCCAACCGGGCTCCGTCCAACAGTTCGTTTTGCGTATTGAATAGGAATTTTGCGCAGCGCCTGCTGTACAAAAATGACGCCTACAATAATAGCAAGAACTGCTACTGCCAGAAGCGCTATAGTGATAATGCCTATATATAACTCTCCGCCAGCATCCTCGATCTGCGTCGCATAAATTTGGTTGATTCCATTAGGAATACCCGCCGCAATACCGGCAAAGATCAGGATAGAGATACCGTTCCCCACACCTTTTGCAGTGATTTGCTCACCAAGCCACATTAAAAAAGCCGTGCCGGCTGTCATTATCAACGCAATAAATATATACTTTGCAGCATTTGGGTCCGGAATAAGCCCTGGAAAATAGTTGTTAAATCCAACAGACATTCCAAGTCCCTGAACAAACGCAAGAACAATAGTAAAATAACGGGTGAACTGATTCAGTTTCCGTCTTCCTGTTTCCCCCTGCTTTGCCCATTCCGAAAATTTAGGCACAACATCCATACGAAGCAATTGTACCACAATTGAAGCGGTAATGTATGGCATGACGCCCATCGCAAATATGGAATACTGCGACAGCGCCCCGCCTCCAAACGTGTTTAAAAAGCCAAATGCACTTGCTTCATCAGAGAAATTTAGCACCTGGCGGTTTGTTCCAGGCACCGGAATAAAACTTCCGATCCGAAATATAATCAACATGGCTAAGGTGAACAACACCTTGTTCCGAATATCACTCACACGAAACATGTTGATAATCGTGCGGAACATTAGACCACCTCGGTTTTTCCGCCTGCTGCCTCAATTGCTTGCACTGCTGAAGCAGAGAACTTGTTCGCGTGCACCTGAAGCTCTTTCTCCAACTTGCCGTTGCCTAAAATTTTCACGCCATCTTTATACTTGCTGATTACGCCTTTTTCAAGCAACGCTTCTGGAGTTACTGTTGTACCATTATCGAAGCTGTTGAGCGTTTCCACATTAACAATAGCGTACTCTTTACGATTAATATTCGTAAAGCCGCGTTTTGGCAAACGCTTGAAGATAGGGTTCTGCCCACCTTCAAAACCTGGACGTACACCACCGCCGGAACGGGCGTTCTGCCCTTTTTGTCCGCGACCGGAAGTTTTGCCGTTGCCGGAAGCCGGTCCGCGGCCTACACGATTACGCTGTTTGTTTTGGCCTTTTGTAGGCTGAAGTTCGTGGAGTTTCATGTTGCCACCTCCCTGTCATTTAGGAATGAAATTTATTAGTTCAGTTCTTTTACCGTCAGCAGGTGAGCTACTTTGTTCACCATACCGCGGATTGCAGGATTGTCTTCTTTTACTACCGTACGATTGATTTTATGCAAACCAAGTGTACGAACAGTAACACGTTGTTCCTCCGGGCGTCCGATCATGCTGCGGGTAAGGGTGATTTCCAATTGTTTGGCCATTTGCTTTCCCCCCTTATCCTAACAATTCTTCGACGCTCTTACCACGCAATTTAGCTACTTCTTCAGCTGTTTTCAAAGAAGTTAATCCGTTGATAGTAGCGCGAACCATGTTAATAGGATTGTTGGAACCGAGAGATTTCGACAGAATGTCCTGTACGCCGCCAAGCTCTAAGATGGCACGTACCGGTCCTCCAGCGATTACCCCAGTACCTTCAGATGCAGGCTTCAATAGAACGTTGCCTGCGCCGAAGTGACCAGTGATTTCGTGTGGAATAGTTGTTCCTACGATCGGAATCTGTACAAGGTCCTTTTTAGCGTTTTCTACCGCTTTACGGATTGCTTCTGGTACCTCAATAGCTTTTCCCTGGCCAAAGCCGACGTGGCCGTTACGGTCTCCAACTACTACGAGTGCTGCAAAGCGGAAGTTACGTCCACCTTTTACAACTTTTGCGACACGGTTGATGGTTACAACACGTTCTTCAAGCTCCAGTTTATTCGGATCAATACTTTGCATTCTTGTCCCTCCCTTACTTTTTAGAATTTTAGTCCGTTCTCGCGGGCTGCTTCAGCGAGTTCTTGAACACGGCCGTGATAAACAAATCCACCCCGGTCAAAAACGACTGTGTCATAGCCTTTTTCGGTAGCACGCTTGGCGAGAGTTTCCCCGATTTTGCGGGCAGCCTCTTTATTGCCGCCATTTTCGATTCCGGAATTTTTCTCCATTGTCGATGCTGCTGCCAGAGTCACTCCTGCTTCGTCGTCAATCAGCTGCGCATAGATATGCTTTGCAGAACGGAAAACGTTCAGACGAGGACGTTCTGGTGTGCCGCTGATTTTACGGCGGATACTCATATGGCGTTTCTTACGTTTTTCATAACTTGTTGCTTGAGCCATCGTACAGTTCCTCCTTTCGTGCTTGTTGCGATGTTAATTAACCGATTATTTACCCGTTTTACCTTCTTTACGGCGAACTTCTTCCCCTTCGTAGCGGATTCCTTTGCCTTTGTAAGGTTCAGGAAGACGCACAGAGCGAATGTTGGAAGCTACTGCCCCCACGCGTTCTTTATCAATACCGCGCACGGTCACTTTCGTATTAGAAGGTACTTCAATATCGATTCCTTCCTCGGAAACAAATTCTACCGGGTGGGAGTAACCAACGTTTAACACTAACTTCTCGCCAGTCTTCTGCGCACGATAACCTACGCCGACGAGCTCGAGGTTCTTTTCGAACCCTTTTGTTACACCTTCTACCATGTTGTTTACAAGGCTTCGGGTCGTACCATGAAGCGAGCGGTACGTTTTATTGTCAGAAGGGCGTTCAAAAGTCACTTCCGACTCTCCAATGTTCACAGTAATAACCGGGTGAAGATCACGGCTCAATTCACCTTTTGGTCCTTTAACTGTAACTGTATTTCCGTCTTTAGCGATTGTTACGCCTTCTGGAATTTCGATTGGTTTCAGGCCAATACGAGACATATTGCACACCTCCGTTCTTTATAACGATTTTATTACCAAACGTACGCGAGTACTTCGCCGCCAACGTTTTGTTTTCTTGCTTCTTTATCAGACATAACACCTTTAGATGTAGAAATTACTGCGATACCAAGTCCGCCCAGCACTTTAGGAACCTCGTTGGATCCTGCATAAACACGGAGACCTGGTTTACTGATACGTTTGATACCGGAAATAACTTTCTTATTTTCCGTACCTGTTTTTAAGAATAAGCGGATCATTCCCTGTTTTTTATCATCGACATATTCAACATCGCGGATGAAACCTTCCAGCTTGAGGATTTCAGCGATTTCTTTTTTGAGGTTCGATGCAGGAAATTCTACTTTCTCGTGGTTCACCATGTTTGCGTTGCGGATACGAGTAAGCATATCAGCAATCGGATCTGTCATGACCATTTGAATACCTCCCTCCCAGTTACGGGGTCGTGCGCCGGCGCCTGCCGGCGTTTACGTGAATAATTTATTTTTGAAATGGCATGCCCATTTGATCGAGCAGCTCGTAAGATTCTTCATCAGTGGAAGCAGTAGTAACGATAACGATATCCATTCCGCGTACTTTTTCTACCTGATCGTAGGAAATTTCCGGGAAGATCAATTGTTCGCGTACACCAAGCGTGTAGTTGCCACGGCCGTCAAATGCTTTGTTTGACACACCGCGGAAGTCACGGACACGTGGAAGCGTGACGTGGATTAATTTCTCCAGGAAGTCATACATACGTGCTCCGCGCAAAGTTACCTTTGCACCGATTGGCATACCTTCACGAAGTTTAAATCCTGCAATAGAACGTTTTGCTTTTGTAATCAAAGGCTTCTGCCCGCTGATTGCTTCCAGCTCTTCTACTGCTTTATCCAATGAGCGAGGATTTTGTACTGCTTCCCCGACACCCATGTTAATAACAATTTTATCAACCTTCGGTACTCCCATTACGGAAGAGTAGTCGAATTTCTCATGTAGACTCGGTACGATTGATGTTTGATACTTTTCTTTTAAAGCGTTCATTCGTGTGACCTCCTCTCGTCCTTTGTCTTACTTAGTTCAGGGCTTCACCTGATTTTTTGGCGACACGTACTTTTTTGCCGTTTTCCACTTTGTGACCAACACGTGTTGGTTCGCCGGATTTCGGATCAAGCGGCATAACGTTTGATACGTGAATGGCAGCTTCTTGGTTTAAGATACCGCCTTGTGGATTTTCCTGGGAAGGCTTCGCATGTTTTTTCACGATGTTAACACCTTCGACGATTACACGTTCCTGTGCAGGCATTGCTTTAAGGATAACGCCTTCTTTGCCTTTATCCTTGCCGCTGATTACTTTTACTTTTTCACCCTGTTTAACATGAAGCTTATTTTGGGCCATTTTCGCACCTCCTTAACGGGACATCACGACTTCGCATGATATTTGTATTACAGAACTTCCGGTGCAAGGGAGATAATTTTCATATACTGCTCATCACGAAGCTCTCTTGCTACTGGGCCAAAGATACGTGTTCCACGTGGTCCTTTGTCCGTACGTACGATTACAGCTGCGTTTTCGTCAAAGCGAATGTAAGAACCGTCTGGACGGCGGACGCCGCTGCGGGAACGTACAATAACTGCCTGGACAATCTCGCCTTTTTTGACAACGCCCCCTGGTGTTGCTTGTTTGACAGAGCATGTAATCATATCACCGATATTAGCAGTTTTACGGCCGGAACCGCCCAAAACTTTTATGCACTGTACTTCGCGGGCACCAGAGTTATCCGCTACTCTTAAGCGTGATTCTTGTTGGATCATAGGTCACGGTACCTCCTTTCTTTAAAAACGATTTAAAGAATAACTGATTCTTCTATTACTTTCACGAGACGAAAACGCTTGTCCTTCGACAACGGGCGGGTTTCCATGATCTGGACGATGTCGCCAACTTTTGCAGTGTTTTCTTCATCGTGGGCTTTAAACTTTTTGGAGTCTCTGACACGTTTGCCGTACAACGGGTCTTTTTTATAAGTTTCAACAACAACAGCAATCGTTTTATCCATTTTATCGGATGTCACGCGGCCGTTATAAACCTTACGTTTGTTACGTTCTTCAGCCATATTGGTTTAACCTCCTTTTCCTTTTAGCCTTTGTTCATCCCGAGTTCACGTTCACGCAACACGGTTTTGGCACGTGCAATATCTTTTCTTACAGTACGGATGCGGGCGGGATTTTCCAACTGACCAGTCGCTAATTGAAAACGAAGGTTAAAAAGTTCTTCTTTCAGGCTTTTTGTTTGGTCTTCGATTTCTACTGTGGTTAGATCTCTCAATTCATTAGCTCTCATTTGCCTCACCACCCACTTCTTCGCGTTTCACAAATTTCGTTTTGATCGGTAACTTGTGAGCTGCAAGTCTCAAAGCCTCACGGGCAATTTCTTCGTTAACCCCGGCAATTTCAAACATGATCTTTCCTGGTTTTACAACAGCTACCCAGCCTTCAGGAGAACCTTTACCGGAACCCATGCGGACTTCAAGGGGCTTCGCTGTGTATGGCTTGTCCGGGAAGATTTTGATCCAGACTTTACCGCCACGTTTCATATAACGAGTCATAGCGATACGTGCAGATTCGATCTGGCGGTTCGTGATCCAGGAAGCTTCCACTGCCTGCAGCCCATACTCGCCAAAAGTGATTTCTTTGCCGCCTTTTGCACGGCCTCTCATTTTGCCACGGTGTTCGCGACGATACTTTACGCGTTTTGGCAATAACATATTATTTGCCTCCTTCCTCTTTGTTCGTTCCTTTCGTTGGAAGGACTTCTCCGCGATAAATCCAGATTTTTACACCCAGTTTACCGTACGTTGTATCTGCTTCTGCAGTGCCGTAATCAATATCTGCACGCAACGTATGGAGAGGTACTGTTCCTTCACTGTATCTTTCAGAGCGGGCGATGTCTGCGCCGCCTAAGCGTCCGTTCACTTCTGTCCGGATCCCTTTTGCTCCTGCGCGCATCGTACGCTGAATAGACTGTTTCATTGCACGACGGAAAGAAATACGATTTTCAAGCTGGCGGGCAATGTTTGCCGCTACGAGACGGGCATCCATGTCTGCCTGCTTTATTTCTGCAATGTTAATGTGCACCCGCTTGTTCGTCAGGTTGTTCAAGTCTTTACGAAGTGCTTCCACTTCCGAACCACCGCGACCGATAACCATTCCTGGTTTCGCAGTATGGATCGTAATATTCACACGGTTTGCCGCACGTTCGATTTCCACAGTAGAAATAGAAGCGTCAACGAGCTTCGTTTCGATGTGACGGCGCACTCTGTAGTCTTCATGAAGCAAAGTCGCGTATTCTTTTTCCGAATACCATTTCGATTCCCAATCACGGATGACTCCAACACGAAGTCCGATAGGATTAACTTTTTGTCCCACGCGTTATCCCTCCTTTTTTTCTTCGACGATTACAGTAATGTGACTCGTACGTTTGTTAATGCGGCTTGCGCGCCCCATTGCCCGTGGGCGGAAACGTTTGAGTGTTACTCCCTCGTCTACGAATGCTTGGCTGATGTAAAGATTTTCTGGTTCCATCTCATAGTTGTGCTCTGCGTTGGCGATAGCAGAGTTGATAACTTTCTCAACAATCGGAGACGCCGATTTTGGCGTGTTCTTAAGGATGGCAATAGCTTCTCCGACGGATCTTCCCCGGACTAGGTCTATCACAAGACGAGCCTTGCGGGGGGCGATACGGATCTGCTTTGCTACTGCTTTTGCTTCCATGTTTCTTTACCTCCCCTCAGGTCTTATCTTTTCGTTTTTCTATCGTCATTTTTATGGCCTTTAAACGTTCTAGTTGGTGCGAATTCACCAAGCTTATGGCCTACCATATCTTCAGATACATAAACAGGTACGTGCTTGCGTCCGTCGTACACTGCAATCGTGTGGCCGACAAATTCCGGGAATACTGTGGAACGGCGTGACCAGGTACGAATAACTTCTTTATTGTTCGAATCGTTTAGTCTCTCGATTTTATTCATCAAGTGCAAGTCGACGAAAGGTCCTTTTTTTAAACTACGACCCATGAGAGAACCTCCTTTCGCGATTAACCTGCGATTCCGGAGAACCGCAGCTTCATATTTTTATTATTTTTTCTTACGGCGACGGCCCCGCACGATATATTTATTGGAATCTTTATTGCGTTTTCTCGTTTTATAGCCAACTGCAGGCTGACCCCAAGGGGATACAGGTGCAACGCGTCCGATTGGCGCACGGCCTTCACCACCACCGTGTGGGTGATCGCTAGGGTTCATTGCGGAACCACGAACGTGTGGACGTTTGTTTAACCAACGGGAACGTCCGGCTTTACCGATGTTCACCAGTTCATGCTCTACGTTTCCAACCTGACCGACAGTTGCACGGCAGGAAGCGAGGATCAGACGGGTTTCACCGGAACGAAGACGCACGAGTACGTACTTGCCTTCTTTACCGAGAACCTGGGCTTCTGCGCCAGCGGAACGAACGAGCTGTCCGCCGCGGCCCGGCTTCAATTCGATATTATGAATAACAGTACCTACCGGAATATCACGAAGATCCAATGCGTTACCAAGTTTGATATCTGCACTCGAACCAGCCATGATTTCCTGACCAATTTTCAACCCTTTTGGAGCAAGGATGTACCGTTTTTCTCCATCAACGTAGTTGATAAGCGCGATATTTGCTGAACGGTTTGGGTCATACTCGATCTCAGCAACTTTACCTGGTACGTCGTTTTTATTACGTTTAAAGTCAATAACACGGTATTGACGTTTATGCCCGCCGCCCTGATGACGACTGGTCATGCGACCCTGGTTATTACGACCGCCTTTTTTGTGAAGCGGTTCAAGCAGCGAACGTTCTGGTGTTTCTGAAGTGACTTCGCTGTGCTTGTTTACCGACATGTGACGGCGGCCGTTTGTGGTCGGTTTATACTTTTGGATAGCCATGCTCATTACCCTCCTTCGTATCTATTTGTTAATTAAGCACCTTCGAAGAATTCAATATCTTCGCTATCTGCTGTAAGCGTCACGATCGCTTTTTTACGGTTGGGTTTGTACCCTTCATGACGGCCAAAACGACGGAATTTACCTTTTTTGTTCATTGTATTTACTTTCTCTACCTGAACATCAAAGATTTCTTCAACCGCGTTTTTGATTTGGAATTTATTAGCTTTCACGTCTACTTCAAACGTGTATTTCTTTTCGTCCATCAAGTCAGCGGAGCGTTCTGTAATAACGGGTTTTTTAATTAGGTCACGTGCTTCCATTATGCGAACACCTCCTCTACTTTCTTCACGGCGTCCTGTGTCATAACCAATTTGTCATGTTTCACAACGTCGAGGACGTTTACACTGCTTGCCGTGAGGAATGTTACGTTAGGAAGATTGCGTGCAGACAGACCGACGGTTTCATCGTCGTTGCCGGTAACAATCAATACCTTCGTATCAATGGAAAGAGAAGAAAGTACTTTAACCATCTCTTTCGTTTTTGGAGCATCAAACTTCAGCTCATCAAGCACGACAAGATCATTTTCCTGTGCTTTGCTTGCAAGTGCTGATTTGATAGCCAGACGGCGAACTTTTTTCGGAAGCTTGTAGCCGTAAGACCTTGGAGTCGGACCGAACACGATACCACCTTTCACCCATTGCGGGGAACGGATGGAACCTTGACGGGCTCGGCCTGTGCCTTTTTGGCGCCATGGCTTGCGTCCGCCACCGCGGCGTTCGGAACGGTTTTTCACTTTGTGCGTTCCTTGTCGTAACGATGCTTGCTGCATGATTACTGCGTCATACAGAACGTGCTCATTTGGTTCAATACCGAAGACAGTGTCTGCTAATTCGATATCTCCTACGCGGGAACCGGTTTGGTTTAGTAAATCTACTGTTGGCATCTTGCGCCCTCCTTTCTATTATGCTTTTTCAGTGTTTGCTTTCACAGCGTTCTGTACTGTTACATAGCTGCGTTTCGCACCAGGAACATTGCCTTTAACTAAAAGCACGTTGCGCTCGGTATCTACTTTAACAATCTCCAGGTTTTGTACTGTAACCGTGTTGTTACCCATACGTCCAGGGAGCTTTTTGCCTTTCAATACGTGGTTAGGGTCGATAACGCCCATCGCACCAGGGGCACGGTGAAAACGGGAGCCGTGCGTCATTGGTCCGCGGGATTGGTTATGGCGCTTGATGGCACCCTGGAACCCTTTCCCTTTGGATTTTCCAGTAACGTCTACGATATCTCCTTCTGCAAATGTTGCTACACTGACCTCTTGACCAACCTCGTAATCCTCAGGGTTTGTCCCGCGGATTTCTCTAACGAAGCGCTTGGGGGTCGTGTTTGCTTTCTCAGCATGTCCTTTTTCCGGTTTGATTACGCGTGCTTCTTTTTTGTCGTGGAAACCTAGCTGAATAGCTTCGTATCCATCAGACTCAGTAGTTTTCTTTTGAAGCACAACGTTTGGTTCTGCTTCAATGACCGTAACTGGAAGCAGTTCGCCGTTTTCTTTAAACAGTTGCGTCATGCCGAGTTTTTTACCCAAGATTCCTTTGGCCATGAGTCACACCTCCTAATAAATTTTGATTTTCATATATTTGTTATTATAATTTGATTTCGATGTCTACACCCGATGGTAGATCTAAGCGCATAAGCGAATCTACCGTTTGCGGCGTTGGCGTTAAAATGTCGATTAAACGTTTATGTGTACGCATTTCAAATTGCTCACGAGCATCTTTAAATTTATGCGTAGCACGAAGAATTGTATAAACAGATTTCTCTGTTGGCAATGGAATTGGTCCAGAAACACCTGCACCAGAACGTTTTGCCGTGTCTACAATCTTTTCAGCGGATTGATCCAACACTCTGTGATCATACGCTTTTAAACGAATACGAATTTTTTCATTAGCTGCCATTAAAAGCCCTCCTTCTCGTCCGATTTTACAGACATACTCCGCGAAAATTTCCTCACACCTGGTCATGGCAATGGACCCGGGTGTGTCAGCAACCTTCCGCATCATCGCCTGACCGTGGGTGGATATAGAAGTATTTCTATGTCTCCCATGGTCACACTTCATCTATTATAGTGATCGTTCGCCTTTTACGCAAGGGTTTTTTCAAAAAAATCTCGATATGCCTCCCCCTTTTTCTTTTTTATCTTTAAGAGCCCTAATTAATATGGAAGGAATAAAAAAACCTCTAATGCTTTTCAGCATTAGAGGAGAATAATCGGGTGATTATTTTTGGATAGTGGAAACAACGCCGGCGCCAACTGTACGGCCGCCTTCACGAATAGAGAACTTAGTTCCTTCTTCGATAGCGATTGGGTTGATGAGCTCAACTGTCATTTCTACGTTGTCGCCAGGCATTACCATTTCAACGCCTTCAGGCAGCTGGATGATACCAGTTACGTCCGTAGTACGGAAGTAGAACTGTGGGCGGTAGTTAGAGAAGAATGGAGTATGACGTCCACCTTCGTCTTTGGAAAGTACATAAACTTCTGCTTTAAAGTTAGTGTGTGGAGTAATCGAACCTGGCTTTGCAAGAACTTGGCCACGTTTGATGTCATCACGGGACACACCACGGAGAAGCGCGCCAATGTTGTCGCCAGCTTCTGCATAGTCAAGAAGCTTACGGAACATTTCCACACCAGTAACCGTGGATTTGCGGGAGTCTTCATCGATACCGATGATTTCAATTTCGTCCCCAACGTTAAGAACGCCACGTTCAACACGGCCAGTCGCAACTGTACCACGGCCTGTGATAGAGAATACGTCCTCTACAGGCATCATGAACGGCTTGTCTTTGTCACGGTCTGGAGTTGGAATGTAGTTGTCTACAGCTTCCATCAGTTCAAGGATTTTGTTTTCATACTCTTCGTCGCCTTCGAGGGCTTTCAGAGCAGAACCGCTGATGATTGGTACATCGTCACCAGGGAAGTCGTATTCGGACAAGAGGTCACGAACTTCCATTTCTACGAGTTCGAGAAGCTCTTCGTCGTCTACCATGTCAACTTTGTTCAAGAAAACAACGATGGATGGTACACCAACCTGACGGGAAAGCAGGATGTGCTCACGAGTCTGAGGCATTGGGCCGTCAGCTGCGGACACAACGAGAATCGCTCCGTCCATTTGAGCTGCACCAGTGATCATGTTTTTAACATAGTCAGCGTGACCTGGGCAGTCAACGTGTGCATAGTGACGGGAATCAGTTTCGTACTCTACGTGTGCAGTAGAGATTGTGATTCCACGCTCACGCTCTTCAGGTGCACCGTCGATTGCGTCATAAGCCATAGCCGTTCCGCGGGAATATTTTTTGTGAAGTACCGTTGTGATCGCAGCAGTCAAAGTTGTTTTACCATGGTCAACGTGACCGATAGTACCAATGTTCGCATGCGTTTTCGAACGGTCGAATTTTTCTTTTGCCATTATAATTGTCCTCCCTTTATTTCAGGTAATTAATGTTATATAGCAGCCAGGCGGGCGCTGCTATCAGTAAACGCCCTACCTTAGCTTACAATAAATCGGTCATGCATACAATCATCAAGCTGCCGGATTTTTACTGTCCTGTTGCCTGCTTGATAACATCTTCAGAAACACTTTTTGGCACTTCTTCGTAATGATCGAAGAACATGGAATACGTTCCGCGGCCCTGCGTATTGGAACGAAGAGTCGTGGCGTAACCAAACATCTCAGCAAGCGGTACAAATGACCGGATAACCTGAGAGTTGCCACGTGCTTCCATGCCGTCTACACGGCCACGGCGGGATGTTACATCACCCATGACGTCGCCCATGTATTCTTCTGGAACCACGATATCTACTTTCATTAACGGCTCAAGCAGTACCGGCTTACATTTTTGCTTTGCTTCACGCAGAGCCATGGAAGCCGCAACTTTAAATGCCATCTCGTTAGAGTCGACATCGTGATAGGAACCGTCAAAAAGAGTAGCTTTTACATCGATGACCGGATAACCGGCGAGCATACCGCTTTGAAGGGACTCTTCAATACCGGACTGCACGGAAGGTACATACTCACGAGGTACCACACCGCCGACGATTTTGTTTACAAATTCAAAGCCGGCGCCTTCTTCGTTTGGCTCAAACTTCACCCAAACGTGTCCATACTGGCCGCGTCCACCGGACTGACGTACGAATTTACCTTCGCAGTTAGCTTCCTGGCGGATTGTTTCACGATAGGATACCTGAGGGGCACCTACAGTCGCTTCTACTTTGAATTCCCGTTTCAAACGGTCAACGATAATATCAAGGTGAAGCTCGCCCATACCTTTGATGATCGTTTGTCCGGTTTCTTCGTCTGTTTCTGTCTGGAAGGTTGGATCCTCTTCTGCAAGCTTTCCGAGAGCGATACTCATTTTGTCATGGTCCGCTTTCGACTTCGGCTCTACAGAAAGGGAAATAACCGGTTCAGGGAAGTCCATCGATTCAAGCACGATGTTGTCTTTTTCTGCCACAAGTGTGTCACCGGTGCTCGTATCTTTCAAACCGACACCCGCTGCAATATCCCCGGCATATACCGTTGAAATTTCTTCACGGGAGTTTGCGTGCATTTGAAGAATACGGCCGACGCGCTCACGTTTGTCTTTCGTGGAGTTTTTGACGTACGACCCAGAACTGAGTGTACCAGAATACACACGGAAGAAGGTCAACTTACCGACATAAGGGTCTGTGGCCACTTTAAAGGCCAGTGCAGAGAACTTCCCGTTGTCGTCTGCCGGGCGCTCTTCCTCTTCTTCCGAATCCGGATATTTACCTTTAATAGCAGGAACATCCAATGGAGATGGAAGATAGTCGAGAACAGCGTCGATCATAAGCTGAACGCCTTTGTTTTTAAAGGCAGAGCCACAAAGTACTGGATAAAACTCAACGTTCAGCGTTCCTTTACGGATCGCCAGTTTGAGTTCTTCATTTGTGATTTCTTCTTCTTCAAGGTATTTCATCATAAGATCTTCATCAAGTTCCGATACAGCTTCTACCAGCTTCTGGCGGTATTCCTGCGCCTGTGCCTGATACTCTTCCGGAATTTCACGTGCTTCCGCACGGGTTCCGAGATCATCAAGGTAGTAGTAAGCCTGCATTTCGATAAGATCAATAATTCCTTCAAAATCATCCTCAGCACCAATCGGAAGCTGAATTGCCTGAGCATTCGCGCCAAGACGCTCTGTCAGTGTGCTTAAGGAATAAACAAAATCCGCGCCTACCTTGTCCATTTTGTTAACAAAAACAATACGTGGAACATGATAGGTAGTTGCCTGGCGCCATACAGTTTCTGTCTGCGGCTCCACGCCGGACTGCGCATCCAATACAGCAACAGCTCCGTCAAGCACACGCAGGGAACGCTCTACCTCTACGGTAAAGTCTACGTGGCCAGGAGTGTCAATGATATTGATACGGTGGTTTTTCCATTGGGCTGTCGTCGCAGCGGAGGTGATAGTAATACCACGCTCTTGTTCCTGCGACATCCAGTCCATTTGAGAAGCACCTTCATGGGTTTCACCAATTTTATGGATACGACCCGTGTAATAAAGGATACGCTCTGTTGCTGTCGTTTTACCAGCATCAATATGAGCCATGATTCCAATATTACGGGTTTTTTCCAAGGAGAATTCACGTGCCATGGACTTTCTTTCTCCTTCCATTCATCAAAGTAGTATTTTCCGCGGTAGTGCTTACCAGCGGTAGTGAGCAAACGCTTTGTTTGCTTCAGCCATACGATGAGTATCTTCACGACGCTTAACAGCAGATCCTGTGTTGTTGGAAGCATCAAGAATTTCATTTGCAAGACGCTCTTCCATGGTTTTTTCTCCACGAAGACGAGCGTAGCTTACGATCCAACGAAGCGCCAGAGTCGTACGACGGTCTGGTTTAACTTCGATTGGCACCTGATAGTTAGCTCCCCCTACACGGCGGGCTTTTACTTCCAATACAGGCATAACGTTTTTCATAGCCTGATCAAAAACTTCCATCGGCTCCTGACCGGAACGCTCCTGCACGAGGTTAAATGCTCTGTATAGGATATTTTGCGCCTTTCCTTTTTTACCATCATTCATTACACGGTTGATCATACGTGTAACAAGCTTGGAGTTATAAATAGGATCAGGCAGAACATCACGGCGTGGTGCTGGTCCTTTACGAGACATAAATCCTCCTCCTTTCTCTATATTATGAACAAACCGTTATTATTTCTTTTTCTTTCCACGTTTGGTTCCGTATTTGGAACGGCTTTGCATACGGTTTTGTACACCGGCAGTATCAAGGGCGCCACGAACAACGTGATAACGCACACCAGGAAGGTCCTTCACACGGCCTCCACGGATCAATACTACGCTGTGCTCCTGGAGATTGTGACCAATACCAGGGATGTATGCTGTAACCTCGATTTGGTTAGTTAGGCGCACACGTGCGTACTTACGAAGAGCCGAGTTTGGTTTCTTCGGAGTAAGGGTGCCTACACGAGTACATACACCACGTTTTTGCGGAGCATTTTGATCTGTTGGGACTTTACGCAAGCTATTGTAACCTCGGTTCAATGCCGGAGAGTCAGTCTTTTTAGTCTTCATCTGACGGCCTTTACGAACCAGCTGATTAATAGTTGGCATAGTTGTTTTCCTCCTTTCCGACTAAGTTATTTCAAGACCACCGTTCCAGGTGGTTCATTGATAAGCAAAATGAAAGTTTTTGCCGATGAGATCCGAAATCCCACCAGCAAAAACTCGTTATTGCTTTTTTAAAGCGATCGTAGCCGCTCCTACATCAATTCCGCAAGCTTTCCCAAGTTTTTTCATCGAATCGACAAACTGGATGGAAACACTGCTTTCATTTGCTGCGTTAAGAATACGCTGCTGAATTTCTGCAGCGGCATCCTCTGCCACAATGATTTCGGAAGCTGTGCCATGTTCAATCGCTTTAAGCGTTTGTTTAGTTCCAATTAAAACTTCGTCAGCCTGTGTTACTTTTTCATAAGACATCATTCATCCTCCAAAGCACAGGAGCTTAACGCACCTTAGATAGCATATCACCGCGTTTTTGCGATGTCAACACTATTTCATTCCGACGAATATACTTCTTCGCCCGTTTCCTGCATTTCCTGAACGGCTTCTTCCGGGAGAACCTGTTCGAGGCTGCGGTAACGCTGCATGCCTGTACCAGCCGGAACCAGTTTCCCGATAATAACGTTCTCTTTCAGACCTAACAGCTCGTCGCGCTTGCCGCGAATGGCTGCGTCCGTAAGAATTCTTGTCGTTTCCTGGAACGAAGCGGCCGAAAGGAAGGAATCCGTTTCAAGCGATGCTTTCGTAATACCAAGAATGACCGGCTGGCCGACGGCTGGCTGATGGTGTTTTTGAAGTGCTTCACGGTTTGCTTTTTCAAACGCATGCACTTCCACCAGACTGCCAGGGAGAGCATCTGTATTACCGGAATCAGTAATCCGGATTTTACGGAACATCTGGCGGACCATTACTTCAATGTGCTTGTCGCCAATTTCAACGCCCTGCATGCTGTATACCTTTTGAACTTCTTTCAGAAGATACTGCTGTACCTGGTCGAGTCCAGTTACTTTCAACAGTTCTTTCGGATCGATCGAACCTTCAGTAAGAGCCTGGCCGACTTCTACCCGATCTCCCACTCCTACCCGGAGACGGGCACCATAAGGAGTTGTATAGGAGCGGCTTTCAAGCGCGCCCTGCACCGTAACTTCTTTTTTATCCGTCAGATCTTTCACATCGACAATTTCGCCGGAGAGTTCAGAAATAACAGCCTGGCCTTTCGGATTACGGGCTTCCACAAGCTCCTGGATACGAGGGAGACCCTGGGTAATGTCATCCCCGGCTACGCCGCCTGTGTGGAACGTACGCATTGTAAGCTGCGTACCCGGTTCACCGATAGATTGGGCAGCGATGATTCCTACTGCTTCACCCACTTCAACGTCGGCTCCTGTAGCAAGGTTACGGCCGTAGCATTTTTTGCAGACGCCGTGATGCGTATCGCACGTAAAGACAGAGCGGATAACGACTTTTTCGACGCCGGCTTCTTCAATAATACGGGCCGAATCTTCATTCAGTAGCTCGCCTTTTTGAGCCAGTACTTCGTCCGTTTCAGGATGACGCACCGTTTCAAAGGCTACACGGCCGATGAGGCGGTCCTGAAGCTTTTCAATGATTTCGTTACCTTCACGAAGCGTTGCTACCGAAAGTCCGCGGTCGGTGCCGCAGTCATCCTCACGGATGATAACGTCCTGGGCCACGTCCACAAGACGACGGGTCAGATAACCCGAGTCAGCAGTTTTAAGCGCTGTGTCGGCAAGACCTTTACGCGCACCGTGCGTGGAAATAAAGTATTCAAGTACTGTAAGTCCTTCACGGAAACTTGATTTAATCGGAAGCTCGATGATACGTCCGGATGGATTAGCCATCAGTCCGCGCATCCCTGCAAGCTGCGTAAAGTTCGAGGCGTTACCACGGGCACCGGAGTCACTCATCATAAAGATAGGGTTGCGTATATCAAGCGTACCCATGAGCTTTTCCTGAATGACGTCTTTGGCGCTGCCCCAGATACTGATAATTTTATCGTAGCGCTCTTCTTCGGTAATCAAACCGCGCCGGAACTGTTTCATTACCCGCGAAACCTGTTCCTCGGAATCCGTCAGCACGTCCTGCTTATCCGGAAGTACAACAATATCCGAGATACCAACAGTAATGCCTGCTTTTGTAGAGTAATGGAAGCCAAGGTCCTTCATACGGTCAAGCATTTTCGACGTTTCGATGATCTGGAAGTTTTTAAATACCGCTGCGATGATATCCCCCAGGAAGCCTTTTTTAAACGGCTGTATGAGTTCGCGGTTTTTAAATTCTTCTTTTACATCTGTCGTGCTCGGCACTACATATTTTTCCGGGAGCTCCTGCTCAAGGTTTAATGCTGTCGGCTCGTTCACGTAAGGGAACGATGTCGGCAGAATTTCGTTGAAAATGAGCTTTCCTGGCGTAGTTAATACGAGTTTGCTCATCTCTTCTTCACTGAAGTTCGTTTTATTTAACGCACGCACAGGCAGGGCAATCCGGGTATGCAGGTGAACATAGCCGTTTTGATAGGCAGTGAGCACTTCTTTTATATCGTTAAAGATAGAACCTTCACCCATCGCGTTTTCACGCTCAAGTGTCAGGTAATAGTTTCCAAGTACCATATCCTGGGACGGAGTAACAACTGGCTTTCCGTCCTTAGGGTTCAGGATGTTCTGCGCTGCAAGCATGAGCACGCGGGCTTCTGCCTGCGCTTCTGCCGAAAGCGGCACGTGTACAGCCATCTGGTCCCCGTCAAAGTCAGCGTTATACGCTGTACATACGAGCGGGTGAAGTTTAATGGCGCGTCCTTCGACCAGCGTCGGTTCGAACGCCTGAATACCAAGGCGGTGAAGCGTTGGTGCACGGTTTAAAAGAACCGGATGTTCGCGGATCACGTCTTCAAGCACGTCCCAAACTTCCGGATGCACGCGTTCTACTTTCCGCTTTGCACTCTTAATGTTGTGTGCCAGGCTCCGGTTCACGAGTTCTTTCATTACAAACGGCTTGAACAGCTCAAGAGCCATTTCTTTAGGAAGTCCGCACTGATACATTTTCAGGCTTGGCCCGACCACGATAACAGAACGACCAGAATAGTCGACACGTTTACCGAGAAGGTTCTGACGGAAACGTCCCTGCTTCCCTTTAAGCATGTGAGAAAGAGATTTTAGCGGACGATTCCCGGGACCAGTAACTGGACGGCCGCGGCGTCCGTTGTCGATCAGGGCGTCGACAGCTTCCTGAAGCATCCGTTTTTCGTTTTGTACGATGATGCTCGGTGCTCCCAGGTCAAGAAGACGCTTCAAACGATTGTTCCGGTTAATCACACGACGGTACAGATCGTTCAGATCAGAGGTGGCAAACCGGCCGCCATCAAGCTGAACCATTGGACGGATTTCCGGAGGAACAACCGGGAGCACGTCGAGAATCATCCATGCTGGATGGTTGCCGGAGTGACGGAACGCTTCAAGCACTTCCAGACGCTTGATCGCACGAGTGCGGCGCTGTCCCTGTGCTGTTTCGAGTTCACCTTTCAGGCCGTGCACTTCTTTTTCAAGATCAATATCCTGAAGAAGCTTGCGGATGGCTTCTGCGCCCATTTGTGCAGAGAAGGTTTTGCCGTACTTATCGTAATACGCACGGTACTCTCTTTCGGAAAGAAGCTGCTTGTATTCAAGCGGAGTCTCCCCAGGCTCCGTTACTGTATAGGAGGCAAAATAAATAACTTCTTCGAGCGAACGCGGGGACATATCAAGGACTAGTCCCATACGGCTCGGAATACCTTTAAAGTACCAAATGTGAGATACCGGAGCTGCAAGTTCAATGTGGCCCATACGTTCCCGGCGCACTTTCGAACGGGTAACCTCTACCCCGCATCTGTCACAGACTACGCCTTTATAGCGAATACGCTTGTATTTACCGCAATGGCATTCCCAGTCCTTGGTTGGACCGAAAATACGCTCGCAGAACAGCCCGTCTTTTTCCGGTTTTAACGTCCGGTAGTTGATCGTTTCTGGCTTTTTCACTTCGCCGTGTGTCCAGGAACGAATTTTTTCCGGAGAGGCAAGTCCAATTTTCATATATTCAAAGTTATTGACGTCTATCAAGAGGTCGACCTCCCTTTCAATCTTTAAAGGTGGCATGGCTGAAAGAGGGACAAGAGGTGCCTACAAAAAGCTGAAAAGCTTTTAATTAGACACCCCGTGTTCTCCGTTTTACCGATGAGACCTTATGCGTTTTCCGTGGACTCGATTCTAAGATTCAAGTTATCTCCGGGTTGTTCATCTTCATCATCGAGCTCTTTCATCTCGATTTCCTCTTCATTGCTCGAAAGCATTTTCACGTCCATGCCAAGGCTTTGAAGCTCTTTAATCAGAACTTTAAACGACTCGGGGACACCAGGCTCCGGGACGTTTTCCCCTTTAACAATCGCTTCGTACGTCTTCACACGACCGACAACGTCGTCGGATTTCACCGTGAGAATTTCCTGCAGCGTATAAGCTGCACCGTACGCTTCAAGTGCCCATACTTCCATTTCCCCGAAACGCTGGCCGCCGAATTGCGCTTTACCACCAAGCGGCTGCTGGGTAACGAGGGAGTAAGGTCCGGTGGAACGGGCGTGAAGCTTGTCGTCAACCATGTGGGCAAGCTTGATCATATACATGACCCCGACCGAAATACGGTTGTCAAAGGTTTCACCTGTACGTCCATCGTACAATACGGTCTTTCCGTCCCGGGCAAGACCGGCTTCCTGAATAGTTTCCCAGACATCTTCTTCACGGGCACCGTCAAATACCGGTGTCGCCATGTGAAGGTTCAGGGAACGAGCCGCCATGCCAAGGTGCATTTCAAGCACCTGTCCGATGTTCATACGAGAAGGTACCCCGAGAGGGTTCAGCATGAGATCAATCGGTGTTCCGTCCGGCAGGTAAGGCATATCTTCCTCTGGAAGAATACGCGAAATAACACCTTTGTTTCCGTGACGGCCGGCCATTTTATCCCCTTCGTGAATCTTACGCTTCTGCACGAGGTATACCCGGACAAGCTGATTCACTCCCGGTGGAAGTTCATCTCCGTCTTCACGGTTAAAGATTTTTACGTCGAGTACAATACCGTCTGCGCCGTGAGGAACACGAAGCGAAGTATCCCGTACTTCACGGGCTTTTTCCCCAAAGATCGCGTGAAGCAGACGTTCCTCTGCGGAAAGCTCTGTCATACCTTTTGGCGTTACTTTCCCAACAAGAATGTCGCCATCCTTCACTTCCGCACCGACACGGATAATACCGCGGTCATCCAGATCCTTCAGCGCTTCTTCGCCGACGTTTGGAATGTCACGGGTGATTTCTTCCGGTCCGAGCTTAGTATCGCGGGCTTCAGACTCATATTCATCGACGTGAATGGAAGTATAAACGTCGTCTTTTACTACCCGTTCACTCAGGATAACGGCGTCTTCATAGTTATAGCCATCCCAGGTCATAAAGGCGGTTAATACGTTACGTCCCAACGCCATTTCCCCGTTGTCCATCGACGGGCCGTCTGCAAGTACTTCGCCTTTTTCAATACGGTCCCCATCCTTAACGATCGGACGCTGGTTGTAGCTTGTTCCCTGGTTGGAACGGACGTATTTCATCATACGGTATTTGTCGATATCTGTTTCTACTTCTTTTCCATCCACATCTTCAATGCGGCGGATCCAGATTTCACGTGCGGATGCCCGCTCAACTACACCTTTGTGACGTGCTATAATGGCAGCGCCTGAATCCTTTGCTGAAACGTATTCCATGCCGGTACCTACAAGAGGCGCTTCCGGTTCGAGAAGCGGCACTGCCTGACGCTGCATGTTCGCACCCATCAATGCCCGGTTGGAGTCATCGTTTTCAAGGAACGGAATGCAAGCTGTAGCAGCAGAAACTGCCTGCTTTGGCGATACGTCCATATAGTCAATTTTTTCTTTTGGAACGATCGTGTTATCCCCGCGGAAACGGGCAATAACTTCATCGTCGGCAAACGTGCCGTCTTCAGCAAGTGAAGCGTTCGCCTGGGCGACTACGTAGTTGTCTTCTTCATCGGCAGTAAGGTAGTCACACTGCTCGGTGACCACTCCCGTATCCGGATCTACACGACGGTAGGCAGTTTCGATGAAGCCGAATTTGTTCACCTTGGCGTAGCTTGATAAGGAGTTAATTAAACCGATGTTCGGACCTTCCGGCGTTTCGATCGGACACATACGCCCGTAGTGGGAATAGTGCACATCACGGACTTCAAAGCCGGCACGTTCACGAGTAAGACCGCCCGGCCCAAGCGCTGACAGACGGCGTTTGTGTGTCAGCTCAGCCAGAGGATTTGTCTGGTCCATGAACTGGGAAAGCTGCGAGCTTCCGAAAAACTCTTTAATAGAAGCAATTACCGGGCGGATATTGATAAGCGCCTGCGGCGTAATGGAGCTTGGATCCTGAATGGACATACGCTCACGTACGACACGTTCCATACGGGAAAGCCCAATACGGAATTGATTTTGAAGCAGCTCCCCGACAGAACGGAGACGACGGTTGCCCAGATGGTCGATATCATCTGTACGGCCGACGCCGTGAAGAAGATTGAAGAAATAGTTAACCGAAGCAATCATGTCTTCAGGAGTAATATTCTTCGTATCATTATCAATATTTCCGTTACTGATTACGTTAATTTCACGGTCTTCGCCTTGACCGTCATCTGCATAAATCTTAATAGACTGTACGTCCAAATCTGCATCTTCCACCACTCCACCGGAAACGGTGTACCGTTTAAATCCAAGATTGTTTTCCAGGTACGGCATCAGACGGTCCAATGTCCGGCGGTCGAGCATTGTACCCGCTTCGACAATGACCTCTCCCGTTTCTGGGTCAGCAAGCGTTTCTGCTAAACGCTGGTTGAATAAACGATTCTGGATGTGAAGTTTTTTATTCATTTTATAACGCCCGACGTTTGCGAGATCGTACCGCTTCGGATCAAAGAAGCGCGTGTTTAATAAGCTCTTAGCGCTATCCACCGTTGGCGGTTCTCCAGGGCGGAGACGTTCATAAATTTCGAGAAGGGCTTTTTCGCTGCCTTCTGTGTTATCCTTTTCGAGCGTATTCCGCAGGTACTGGTCTTCGCCCAGAAGATCGATAATCTCCTGATCCGAACCAAACCCAAGCGCACGAAGGAGCACGGTAACCGGGATTTTCCGGGTGCGGTCAATACGAACGTGAACGACGTCTTTTGCGTCTGTTTCAAGCTCGAGCCATGCGCCGCGGTTCGGAATAACGGTTGCAGTGTGGCCACGCTTGCCGTTTTTGTCCACTTTATTATTAAAATATACGCTTGGTGAACGTACGAGCTGGGATACGATAACACGCTCAGCACCGTTTATCACAAAAGTACCTGTGTCGGTCATAAGCGGGAAATCACCCATAAATACTTCCTGCTCTTTTACTTCGCCGGTCTCTTTGTTCATCAGGCGAACCTTGACCCGGAGCGGTGCAGAATATGTGGCATCGCGTTCTTTTGATTCATCAATCGGATATTTAGGCTCCCCTAAATTGTAATCGATGAATTCAAGCACCAAGTTTCCGGTAAAATCTTCAATCGGCGAAATGTCCTGAAACATTTCGCGAATACCTTCATCTAGAAACCATTGATAAGAAGCCGTCTGAATCTCAATGAGGTTTGGAAGATCCAACACTTCATTGATTCGGGCATAGCTTCTCCGCTGGCGGTGACGTCCAAATTGAATAAGTTGACTTGACAACAGATTCACCCCTCAAATCTCGCATGATATCCGCCCGTTTTAAAAACAAGCGTTTTTCCAAGGCAATTATCGGTAATATAGCTAAATAGTGATAAATGCAGAGACGCGTCGTCATGTAGACGGACGGCTCTTTCTGTTCTGATAAAAACGCCTGCATATCAGAACACAGAGAACAGCCCGCGCACACTTCGTCGTTAAAAAAGCTTCACAAACCGAATAGCCAGCTTGAGAACGCTGATCGATTCTCCCTGACTTATGTTGATTATCTTAAATGGAATTGTTTTTCCTAATACTTATTACGATCGATTCTCCCATTTCTCATTCGAGTGTGTTAGAATAAGAAGGAATCAAAAGCACAAACGTTCTCGTTATAGTGGATAAGCTTGCTGCAATCGTAATTCAGCCCAGCCGTGAAGTGGCAAATAGAAAAGAAATGGATGATACTTCTTACGGTATCACCTGATTTAATAAGTAGAATATTACATGTAGTTTGGCGCGCACGGATACTTATACGCATTAAATTATAATACCATATCAAAACAGCACCGTCAACTTCTGATGGTGCTGTTTTATTTATTTACGTGCCCGAAAAATATAATAGCCTTTATTCTTTTTCACATTTTTTACGACCGGAAAAAGCTCATTAAGCTTTTCCTTCGCTGAAGGGGCGCCCTGCTTTTTTTGAATGACAATCCAGCATTCGCCCCCCGGCTTTAGCGCTTCATAAGCTTCTTCGAACAGCCGGTGCACTACTTTCTTTCCGGCCCTGATGGGTGGGTTTGTCAAAACTGCTGCCGCTCCGCCTTTATAGGCACTAAACAAATCACTTTCTTCCGCTTCCGCGTTATCTAGCTGGTACCGCTCGAGATTTTTCTTTGCCAGCTCCACGGCGCGCTGATTGATATCAAAAAGCAGAACGCTTCGGTTAGTTTCTTTGGCGAGAGTAACTCCTACCACGCCGTAACCACAGCCCACATCTACGATGTCCCCGTCTACCTCCGGCCATTCAAATGTTTCAAGCAGTGTCTCCGTACCAAAATCCACTGTTTGTTTCGAGAAAACTCCGCTGTCTGTAATAAATGACCAGTCTTTTCCCCGTAGCTCTGCATGAATGACTTTCTCGTTGCTTGCCGCGCTTGGATTTGTATGAAAATATTGTTCACCGCTCATAGCATCGCTCCGTTCTAATTATTGGAATATTATCATAGCAAGGCCAGGCAGTTTATTGCAACAAAAAACTCACCCGCACAAGTGCGGATGAGTTTTATACGAAACTTACTTCAATTCGATAGAAGCGCCTGCTTCTTCGAGTTGACCTTTCATTTCTTCAGCGTCTTCTTTGGATACGCCTTCTTTCAACGTGTCAGGAGCTCCGTCTACCAATGCTTTAGCTTCTTTCAAGCCAAGGCCGGTGATTTCGCGGACAACTTTGATGACGTTGATTTTAGAGGAACCAGCGCTTTCGAGTACTACGTCGAATTCTGTTTGCTCTTCCTCAACGACTTCACCGCCGCCACCGCCAGCTGCTACTGGTGCAGCTGCTGTTACGCCGAATTCTTCTTCAATTGCTTTTACTAATTCGTTCAATTCCAGAACGGACATTTCCTTAATCGCATCAATCATTTCTTGATTACTCATGGATAATCCTCCTCTTAATATTAATATTTAAGCCGATTGAAACGCCGGTTGGTTAGGCGCTCTCTTCTTCTTCTTTTTGCTCTGCCACTGCTTTTGTAGCCAGTGCGAAGTTACGGATTGGCGCCTGCATAACGCTAAGCAGCATAGCCACAAGTCCATCGTGGGATGGAAGGCTTGCCAATTCCTTGATCTGCTCCTGGGAAACAACGCTGCCTTCAATGACACCTGTTTTGATTTCCAGTGCTTCGTGATCTTTAGCGAAGTTGTACAATACTTTCGCAGGTGCTACTGCGTCTTCTTTGCTTGTCGCAATGGCCGTAGGACCTACCAGGTAATCGTTCAACTCGTCTTTAAGATTCACATCTTCTGCTGCACGACGCGCCATTGTATTTTTATATACTTTGAAATCAACGTCTGCTTCACGAAGCTGCGCACGCAATTCTGTGATTTCCGATACGTCCAGACCGCGATAATCCACCAGTACGGTCGATACGCTGTCTTTCAGCTTAGCCGCGATTTCATCAACAACCGCCTGCTTTTGTTCAATTACTTTGCTCATCCGTTCCACCTCCTGCCATTCTTTATTGTTTGCCGCCTGCAACCGCAGACACAAAAAATCTTCCTGTCCAATTAGCAGACACGAAGACACTACTCCCGTAAAACGCGTTAAAGCGTTCAATGTATAGGAATGGTACCTCGGCAGGACGTTTAAGTGCTTTGCACTCCTGCTGTCTGCGGCAACAATATAAAATTGTTGGCTGATCCGTCATTTAGTATAAATGGAAGCAGCACCCGGGTCAAGAGCTTTTTCAAGATTACCCGGGAGCTGCCGGCAAACAAAGTATTACGTTTTAATTTATGCGAATTTCAACGACGAAGTGTTTACTTTTACGCCAGGACCCATGGAAGTCGTTACAGCAACGCCTCTCATGTACGTTCCTTTAGCAGCTGCCGGCTTTGCTTTTTGAAGCGCTTCGGCAACCGTGTTGAAGTTTTCCACCAGGCTTGCAGTATCAAAGGATACTTTGCCGATTGGCGCATGGATGTTACCAGACTTATCGACACGGTATTCCACTTTACCTGCTTTAATTTCTTCAACAGCTTTTGTAACGTCCATTGTAACCGTACCAGTTTTCGGGTTAGGCATAAGGCCTTTCGGTCCGAGGGTACGGCCCAATTTCCCTACCTGGGCCATCATGTCAGGAGTGGCTACTACTGCATCAAAGTCAAACCAGCCTTGCTGCACGCGGTTCACCAGATCTTCTTCTCCTACATAATCAGCGCCGGCTGCTTCTGCTTCCTGAGCTTTTTCGCCTTTAGCAAAAACAAGCACGCGCTGGCTTTTTCCTGTTCCGTTTGGAAGTACAATCGCGCCACGGATCTGCTGATCGTTTTTACGCGGATCAATTCCAAGACGAAACGCCACTTCTACCGTTGCATCAAAGTTTACGATCGATGTTTTCTTCGCAAGCTCAATCGCCTCTTCAGCATTGTACTGCTGCTCCTGGTCGATGAGCTGCGCCGCCTCGCGGTATTTTTTACCTCTTTTAGGCATTGTTTTTCCTCCTTGTTGTGGTTTAACGGTAAGACCTCCCACTAGTAAAGGTTGCGAGCCGTCCCTTCGGCAAGAGCGTCAGAGGCGTCCACACAACCTTCAGCAAGGCAAATCTTTCAATTAGTCTTCAACGTTTAAGCCCATGCTGCGGGCTGTTCCTTCAACCATACGCATTGCTGAATCAACGTCAGATGCGTTCAAATCCTGCATTTTCGTTTCAGCAATTTCACGAACCTGATCCCGGGTTACTGAACCGACTTTGTTACGGTTAGGCTCACCGGAACCGCCTTTGACTCCAGCTGCTTCTTTAAGAAGTACAGGAGCTGGCGGAGTTTTCGTAATAAAAGTGAACGAACGGTCTTCATAGACACTGATTTCTACAGGAATGATTGTCCCTGTCTGCTCTTGTGTACGAGCGTTGAATTCTTTACAGAATCCCATGATATTCACACCGGCTTGACCAAGCGCTGGGCCTACCGGTGGTGCCGGGTTCGCTTTACCAGCCGGAATTTGAAGTTTAACAACCTTCTCGACTCTTTTAGCCACGCGACACACCTCCTTCGTCCGTGATGTGGTAGCCGGATACAACGTATCCTCCCACTCATTCTAAAACACCATGTGCTTTAGGCTATGATATCTTTCAATACCAAACAGAATGATTTTATCACCTGCAGCCAAAATAAGCAATAGCTAATTCAAGAGTGGGCGGAAACAATAAGCCGGCTCTAGATTTTTTCTACTTGAGTAAACTCCAGTTCGACCGGGGTTTCGCGGCCAAACATGTTTACATAAACTTTGACCTTCTGCTTCTCTGCATTAATTTCTTCGACCGTGCCAGTGAAATCAGCAAACGGCCCTTCGGTAACCTTCACTGCTTCTTTAAGTTCAAAATCAACTTCTGCCTTTGGTTCCTTCTCGCCCATCTGGCCGAGAATAGTATCCACTTCGTCCGGCAGCAGCGGCGTCGGCTTCGACCCAGCTCCTGTCGAACCGATAAACCCGGTTACACCGGGCGTATTGCGGACTACATACCAGGAGTCATCTGTCATTACCATTTCAACAATGACATATCCGGGGAAAACCTTTTTGGAGACTGTTTTGCTCTTTCCATTTTTGGTTTCCGTTTCTTCTTCCACGGGTACGAGTACACGGAAAATCTTATCCGTCATCCCCATGGATTCCACCCGTTTTTCCAGGTTTGTTTTTACTTTGTTTTCATAGCCCGAATAAGTATGGACTACATACCAGCTTTTTTCCATATCTAGAGTGGGAGCTAAGTCCCTTCCCTCCTTTATTCCAAACGTTCAACCATTACTACTCCAAAAATACACGAACAAGCTCAGAAAGCCCCAAATCGATAACGGAAAAATAGAGCACAAAAAAGATGATAGTCAGTACTGTGACAATCGTATATTTCGTGAGCTCTTTGCGTGTCGGCCATGTAACACGCTTCATTTCCTGCCCTACTTCTTTGAGAAAGCGGATAGGGCTTTTTTTCGTACCCCCAGCCATGCAGCCACCTCCATCAACCGGTGTTTACGGTTATAGAATTATTAATATAAGGTCTCGTACGAACAAAGTATCTGCATCTTTTTCTACATCGAATGTACCATCAGGCTTCTTTGCCCTGCTTGTTTTCAACCATTAAAAAAACAGCCGCTCCTAAGGGCTCTGCGGTCTGTTTGCTTTAGGTGCACATATATTTCTACCAATATCAATCATAAACAACTTCCCCACTATAATCAAGAAGAAATTGAAATGTATATAAAAACCGGCGCTCGTGGCAAGCGCCGGTTCCTTCATAATTATTAGTTAGTTGACTGCGTTGGTGCTTTCTTTTTTCCCGGCTTGAACGCTCTCGTAGCGTCCACTGCTTCTTTCCAGCCTTCGTACAGTTCTGTTCTCGTGTCTTCATTAATTTGCGGGTCAAACTGTTTCTCTTTTTTCCACTGCTTTTTCACTTCTTCTTTGCTGCTCCAAAAGCCAGTAGCAATTCCCGCTAAATACGCTGCTCCCATCGCAGTTGTTTCAATAACAGCCGGGCGCTCTACGGGCACACCGACAATATCACTTTGGAACTGCATCAGGAAATCATTTGAAACGGCTCCACCATCAACACGGAGAGATTTTACTTCAATACCAGAGTCTGTTTCCATTGCGCCGAGAACGTCTTTTGTCTGATACGCAAGCGACTCAAGGGTTGCTCTTACGAAATGCTCTTTTTCCGTTCCACGGCTGAGTCCAAAAATAGCTCCGCGCGCTTCACTGTCCCAATAAGGAGCACCTAGCCCTACAAATGCCGGTACAAAGTATACACCATTCGTATCATCGACGCGCTCGGCGTATTTTTGGCTGTCCGGGGAGTTAGTAAACATCCGAAGACCATCCCGCAGCCACTGAATAGCCGACCCGGCTACGAAAATACTTCCTTCAAGAGCGTATTCAACTTTACCATCAATTCCCCAGGCAATAGTAGTCAGCAATCCATTATTTGACGGCACTGGCTTATCTCCGGTATGCATCAGCATAAAGCAGCCGGTGCCATACGTGTTCTTTGCCATACCTTTTTCAAAGCATGCCTGGCCGAATAGCGCAGCGTGCTGGTCTCCTGCTACACCGGCAATAGGAACTTCCTGGCCGAAGAAGTGGTAATCTACCGTATTGGCATACACCTCGGAAGAAGAACGCACTTCCGGCAGCATGCTCTTCGGCACTCCCAGGACATCAAGCAGTTCATCGTCCCACTGCAGATCATAAATATTGTACATAAGCGTCCGGCCGGCATTGGTATAGTCCGTTACATGCGCTTTTCCTCCGGAAAGCTTCCAGATGAGCCACGTATCAATGGTACCAAACAGAAGATCTCCGTTATCCGCTTTTTCCCGGGCACCGTCCACATTATCGAGAATCCATTTTACTTTCGTTCCTGAGAAATAAGCATCAATCAGGAGACCGGTTTTATTTCGGAACATTTCCCCGTATCCCTGCTCGTTCAGCTCGTTGCAAATGTCCATCGTCTGCCGGGACTGCCATACGATGGCGTTATAGACAGGGCGGCCGGTGTGCTTGTCCCATACAACAGCTGTTTCACGCTGATTCGTGATCCCAATCGCGTTAATCTCTTCAGCCTGGATATCATTTTCACCAAGCACCTCTGCAAGGACTGCAAGGACAGACGTCCAGATTTCCTGGGCGTTATGTTCCACCCAGCCGGATTTTGGGAAGTACTGCTTGAATTCCCTTTGCGCAGTGCCTACGATTTCTCCTTCTTTGTTAAAAATAATGGCACGTGAGCTTGTCGTTCCCTGGTCGATTGCTAAAATGTATTTCTTCTCCATTCGCCTCATCTCCTCTTTCGTATATAAATTGTATTAGTTTTTAACTTCAGGGTTGGACATGATTGTTTTTTCGGAGCGTTTGCCCATGTAGTACAGGCTTCCCAGGAAAACAGCTACGACAACCGAGTAAATCATTAATGCCATCGCGCCCTCTCCTAAGAAGAACGAACGGTAGACCATTGCACCGAACACACCGCCGGCAGCCGGAGCTACAACTGGAATCCAGGCGTAGGACCAGTTGGAATCTCTTTTACCCGGAATCGGCAGCAAGGCGTGCGCAATACGTGGGCCAAGGTCACGGGCCGGGTTGATAGCATATCCTGTCGTACCGCCGAGTGAAAGACCAATCGCTACGATTAGAAAGCCGACAATTAACGGGTTCAATCCTTCAGTAAACTGGTTGGCACCAATTCCTAAAATACCGCCGACGAGGACGGCTGTGCCGATGAATTCGCTTAAGAAGTTATTAAACTTATTTGGAAGAGCCGGGTCAGTCGAAAATACCCCAAGCTTTGTATTCGGGTCATCCGTTTCTTTCCAGTGACCGAGAAAGTGAAGATAAACTACTACCCCGCCTAGTGCAGCACCAATTAATTGAGCAATAATGTAGCCTGGAACCTGGGCCCATGCAAATTCCCCAACAGAAGCAAGACCGAGCGTTACCGCCGGGTTAATATGCGCTCCGGAGAACTGGCCTACTGCGTAAACTGCCATTGCCACCGCAAACCCCCACCCAAGTGCTACAACAATCCAGCCTCCGCCCTGAGCTTTTGATTTGTTCAGGCTGATATTGGCAACTACGCCGCCGCCAAAGATAATAAGAATCATCGTACCGATAAGCTCTGCTAAATAAACAGACATTTCTTTTTCCTCCTTTTTTATTAAAGCTTACTTATCGTCATAACGTTAGGCGGTTCGTCTTATTATTTGTTACGGCGCCGTAAGACCCAGACCTTTGATCCCGGTTATTTTCCAGAAAAACGCTTTCATAATAATGAATAAAAATTAGCATGAACAACTGGAGATAACCAGGTGAGCCTGAAAAAAGCCGCACACGTATCCCGATGGAATGACTGGTGTGCGGCTTTCATATACTCAACCTAACGTATTAACTTAAATAAAGCTTACCACTATGAGAAAACGCTGTCAATAACTTGTCACATAATTATTTTTGATTTTTCTGAAATCAAGAAGCCTACAAAGCCCGTCTTTCAAGAGATTAACGCATTCCACTCTTCACAATTTTCAAGCTTCCGCTTGATTCTCTGAAGCGCATTGTCGATTGATTTATTTCTTCTGCCGAGCAGTCCGGACATTTCCTGATAGGAACGTCCATCGATGTAAAGCTGCAGCACCTGCTGTTCGAGTTCACTCAGTACACTGCCAATTTTGGTTTCCATATCCTCCTGCTTCTCCCTGATAATCAGCAGATCCTCCGGACTTTTGGCGTGGGTCTCTACTAAAATATCGAGCAGCGGCCGTTCCGAGTCTTCCTCATACACTGGCTTATCCAATGAAATATATGAGTTCAGCGGCGAATGCTTCTGCCTCGTCGCCGTCTTTATAGCTGTAATGATCTGCCTCGTAATACACAACTCAGCAAAGGCACGGAATGAGGATAGTTTGTCTCCCCGGAAATCTCGTACAGCTTTGTACAGTCCTATCATTCCTTCTTGTATAATGTCTTCATAATCTCCCCCGATGAGAAAATACGATCGCGATTTCGCCCGCACTAGATGCCGGTATTTCTCAATCAGTCGCTCTAACGCCTGGTTATCGCCTGCACGTGCAAATTCAATCAGTATTTCATCTTCGGTTCGGGTAGTTTGACGTTGTTCCGGTTTCTTGAGGTCTGTACTCAATACAATCCCTCCGCCCATGCGCGTAGTAGTGTAAATATAGCAATTATTATATCGGAGTGTTCATCAGAGCGTCAACTGCCTACAGATCCCTTTTACGCCATTTGTCGAAAATTTCTGCCATTTCTTCCGTTATAGGAAGAGTAGTCTTATGAATTGCTTTTTTTTGATTTGCAAGCTGTTCTTCAATGCCTTTTTCAACGAGCTTTGCTTCATGCCGGAGCTCCCGGGCTGATTTTCTTAACGCGCCGCTCCCAAACGTCATTGACTGTTCGGCATAGTCAGAAGTGGCGACGTACACTCTTGTTTCCACATTTTTTAACTCTCCAACTAATTTTTCGATGCGCTCATCAGCTGTCTCGTGTTCTCTCGTATATACGACTTCTACACGTTTCAGCTGATAGTTTTTTCCGATACCGGGGACCATGTGGGCATCGAAAACAACAATAACTCTCCATCCTTTATACGCCTGGTATTCCGCCATCACGTCAATAAGCCGGTCCCGTGCTTCTTCAAGATGACCGGCCCGGAGCGGCTTCAGCTCCGGCCAGTCCCCAATTACATTATATCCATCTACGAGAAGAATGTCCTTCATGGTGTCTGCCTTCCCTTCTCCTGTCGTTTGCGCAGTACTTCGTACATTAGAACACCACCAGCAACAGAAGCGTTCAATGAAGTAACCGGTCCGTGCATCGGAATCTCTATCAGAAAGTCACAGGCTTCCTTTACAAGCCGGCTCAGTCCCTTACCCTCGTTTCCGATTACGAGAGCAAGCGGCATATCTGCCTGCATCTGTCTGTAATCAGAAGCTTTTTCTGTGCCTGTCCCGGCTATCCAAAGACCTTTGTCCTTTAATTCATCGAGCGTTTTATTAATGTTAGTTACACGGACTACCGGCACGTACTCGACGGCTCCCGCTGAGGTTTTTACCACAGTATGTGTCACACCCGCCGCCCGTCTTTTCGGAATAATGACGCCGTGCACGCCGGAGGCATTCGCAGTCCGTATCATGGACCCCAGATTATGAGGGTCCTCCACCCCGTCCAGCACGAGGAAAAAAGGATCCTCATTCTGTTTTTCTGCTTTACGAAATAAATCGTCCAGCCCTGCGTACTGATACGCTGGAACAGCAGCCGCTACCCCCTGGTGCACGCCTGCATCGAGCTCATCGAGTTTTTTCTTTGAAACCTCCTGTACCACTATTCCTTTTTTTCCTGCGAGAGCGCGTATTTCCTGTGCTGCTCCTTTTTTGGAAGTGTCTGCGATCATAATTCTTTCAATTTTCCGATCGGCTTTTAACGCTTCTATAACGGGATTTTTCCCCGCGATCCATTCCTGGCTCATAATGACTTGCCTCTTTCTTGTGTTTTGTCTATCGCAAATGCAATAATTTCGTTCACACGTTCCTGTCTGCCGGCAAAATATAGATACCCAAGCATTGCTTCAAACGCTGTACTCATGCGGTAGGTGGCCAGGTCCGCATTTTTGGGAATGCTTCCGGATTTCGCGTTACGTCCCCGCCTGGCCACGGCAGTCTCCTCTTCAGTTAAATACCCCTCGTCCCACATGGACCGAAGCACTTCCGCCTGGGCCTGAGCTGATACGTAGGAGGTAGCCTGCTTATGCAGCTCCTGCGGCCGAACTTTCCCTTCCGAAATTAAATAATGACGGATGTGGGTTTCGAGCACTGCATCTCCCATATAGGCAAGCGCCAACGCATTTAACTGCTTTTCATCTACTTTACTATAGTTTATCATGTTACTTCCTCTTCCACCGGGTTCCCTGCGGCGTATCTTCCAATAAAATTCCGTCGTTCTCGAGCTGGTCCCGGATTTCATCGGCACGGGCAAAGTTTTTGTTTTTTCTTGCTTCCACCCGTTCTTCGAGAAGCTGTTCAATATCTTCGTCGAGCATTTCTTCTTCTTTTTCCAAAGAAACCCCCAGGACGCTTCCGATTTCTGTCATCGTATCAATAATTGCGTCCAGCGAATCAATACTTGTCTGCGGCTGCTGCATATATTTATTTGCTTCCCGGGCCAGATCAAACAGCACACTGATGGCGTTTGCCGTATTGAAGTCATCGTCCATCTCCTCCAGAAAGCGCGCTTTGGCCCGTTCTGCTGCTTCCCGGCCTTCCCTGCTGCCGCCGTCCGCGCTTTCGCCCCGGCGGTGCTTGACGTTTTCAATCGTCGAACGCAGTCGCTCCAGCCCGGCCCTAGCTGATTCAAGCAGGTCGTTGTCAAAGTTAATAGGATTGCGGTAGTGCGCCTGCATCATGAAAAAGCGGATCACTTCCGGGTCGTGCTGCTGAATCATGTCATGCACCAACACGAAATTACCGAGCGACTTCGACATTTTTTCATTATTAATATTAATATAGCCGTTATGCATCCAGTAGTGGGCCATCGGTTTTCCGGTCAATGCTTCCGTCTGGGCAATCTCGTTTTCGTGGTGAGGAAATTTTAAATCCTGGCCGCCGGCATGGATGTCGATAGTATCTCCCATATATTTTTTCACCATCGCCGAGCATTCAATATGCCAGCCCGGGCGCCCTTCGCCCCAAGGGCTTTCCCAGGCAATTTCGTTTTCCTTCGCTTTTTTCCAGAGCGTGAAGTCCATCGGGTCCTCTTTCTGCTCGCCTACTTCAATCCGCGCGCCCATCTGCAGATCTCCGACAGACTGCGAGGAAAGCTTACCGTAGTTTTTGAATTTCTTCGTGCGGTAATACACATCACCGTTTGATTCATAGGCAAATCCTTTTGCGATCAGCTGCTCGATAAACTCAATCATTTCTGCCACTGTTTCGGTCGCCCGTGGATGAAGATCCGCTTTTTCAACTCCGAGCGATTCGATATCTTCAAGGTAAGTGTCAATAAAACGATTGGCGAGCACCGGCACTTCTTCATTCATTTCCTGGGCAGCTTTAATAATTTTGTCATCCACATCGGTAAAATTCGACACGTAATACACATTGTATCCCCTGTACATCAGATAGCGGCGGACAGCGTCAAAAACGATAGCGGGACGGGCGTTGCCGATATGAATGTAGTTGTACACAGTCGGCCCGCACACATACATCGTAATCCGGTCCGGGTCTATCGGTTGAAACAGCTCTTTTTGATTAGTTAACGAATTGTATATATGAATCGCCATTACTGCTCTCTTCCTTTCACCGATTGTTCGTGGTTTGCACTTTTATGCTCCGGGAGACGTTCTTTCAGCAACTCGATTTCCTCTTCGAGTGAACGAATCTTATCAGCCACCGGATCCGGGAGATTCTGATGGTCGAGCGAGTTTCTGTTGATTTTCACGCCGTCCTGTACAACCACCTTTCCCGGAATGCCGACAACCGTCGAGTTGGGCGGCACTTCATTCAATACGACCGAGCCCGCACCGATACGGGAATGCTTACCAATCGTCATGGAACCGAGTACTTTGGCGCCGCTTGCGATCAATACGTGGTCTTCAATCGTCGGATGCCGCTTGCCTTTTTCCTTGCCCGTGCCGCCCAGAGTAACGCCCTGGAAAATCGTAACATTATCGCCGATTTCACACGTTTCTCCGATAACGACCCCCATGCCGTGATCAATAAACAACCGTTCGCCGACTACCGCTCCCGGATGAATTTCAATTCCGGTAACAAAGCGGCTGAGCTGAGAGATCACGCGGGAAAGAAAAAACATCTTTTTCTTCCACAGCCAATGCGCGAAACGATGAGACCATACTGCGTGTACCCCCGCATACGTGAAGACCACTTCCAGACGGTTTCTCGCTGCCGGGTCCTGGTCAAATACGACGTCCAAATCATTTTTCAGCGTTTTCCACATGGTGCTTCCCCACTTTCTATTCCTTCTCTCATGCTTTCATATTTATATGCTTAGTATATCAATAAAAAAAGCGTCTCTGTGCGAATTCGCACAGAGACGCTTTAAAGCGCGGTTCCACTCTGTTTAAGCACCGGGACAGGCACTTCTCTTTTTGCCGTAACGGGGCACTCCGCCGCTGCCTACTATATTCAGCAGAGGACTCCAGGACGCATTTCAAAAACCGGCTCAGTGCCCTCTCTCAGCCACCGGAGAGCATCTCTGTATAAAGCCTGTTGTTTTTTACTTCTTCCTATCATAGTTTTACCGATATTTATTTAGGAGGAGAGAACCTGCTGCAGTCTTGCCTGCACGACGTTTCTTCCGAGGAGCGAAATAGCCACTGGAAGTTCGGGTCCGTGCGTCTGCCCGGTCGTTGCCACCCGGACTGGCATAAACAACTGTTTTCCTTTATAGCCTGTCGCTTTCTGGGTAGCTTTTACCGCTTTTTTCACCGTTTCCGGTTCAAAATCAGGAGCTTCGTCAAGCTCTTTCGAGAAGTGCTGCAGTACGGTGCTTACATGTTCTTGCTCGAGTACTTCCCGGGCTTCCTGGGTATAGTCGATTTCTGTTTTGAAGAACAGATCTGTTAGATCGACAATTTCTGCTGCATAGTGCATTTGTTCCTGATAGATCCCGACAAGCTGCTTCAGCCACTCGTACTGGTCTTCCGAAAGTTCTGCCGGCAGCTTTCCTGCTTCCTGCAGATGCGGAAGTGCAAGCAGCGTGAGACGTTCTGTGTCCACTTCTTTTACGTACTGATTGTTCATCCAGGCAAGTTTGTCCGTATCAAAGACCGCCGGGGCCTTCGAAACCCGCTCAAGTGAAAACTGTTCTTTTAATTCTTCAATCGTAAAGAGCTCCTCTTCTCCTTTTGGAGACCACCCGAGCAGTGCCAGGAAGTTCACGATAGCTTCCGGCAGATATCCAAGATCACGGTACTGTTCTACAAATTGAATGACGGAGCCGTCGCGCTTGCTCATTTTTTGGCGGTTCGGATTCAAAATCAGTGAAGCATGGGCAAAACGCGGCTTTTCCCAGTCAAAGGCATCGTAGACCAAAGCCTGCCGCGGCGTGTTGGAAAGATGCTCTTCTGCACGGATGACGTGGGAAATTTCCATCAAATGATCATCAATCACTACCGCAAAGTTGTATGTTGGTATGCCGTCTTTACGGGCAATGACAAAATCACCGATATCATTGGATTCGAAAATAACATTTCCTCTTACAACATCATCAATGATGACGCTCTGTCCTTCCGGAACACGGAAACGAACGACCGGCTTAATTCCCTGGTCTTCATATGCTTTCCGCTGCTCTGGTGTAAGATCCCGATCGCGTCCGCTGTATTTCGGTGCTTCCCCGCGGGCCATCTGTTCTTCTCTTTCCTCGGCAAGCTCCTCTTCTGTCATATAATCATAGTAGGCCTTGCCTTCATCGAGAAGACGCTGGACATATTCTTTATACAGATCGATTCGCTCCATCGACTGATAAGGCGCATGGGGGCCGCCGACATCCACACTTTCATCCCATTCAATGCCGAGCCAGCGCAGGCTTTCCATTAAACGGGCCGTGGCGTCTTCCACATTACGCTCCTGGTCTGTATCTTCAATCCGCAGAATAAAATCTCCGCCCTGGTTTCTCGCGAATAAATAATTAAATAATGCCGAGCGCGCTCCGCCGATATGAAGATGGCCGGTTGGACTCGGAGCAAACCGTACACGTACTTTTTCACTCATTTCCTTCACCCTCCGTAGACTTTCTGTTTTTTATATTCTCTATTTTTACGTATATTTAATCGGCTGGCTGCAGAAGTACAACAGCATGAGCAGCAATACCTTCTTTTCGGCCGACGAATCCGAGCTTCTCTGTGGTCGTCGCTTTTACATTCACCTGGTCCTCCGCTTCTGCTTCAAGCAGTTCGCCGATCCGCTTTTTCATTTCCGGAATATGCTGAGCCATTTTTGGCTGCTGGGCCAGTATCGTCGCATCAACATTTCCAAGCTTCCATCCCTTTGCTTTCACAAGACTGCAGGCATGAGAAAGCAAATTCGCAGAATCAGCATCTTTAAATTCCGGATCCGTATCCGGGAAATGCCTTCCGATATCGCCGAGCCCGACTGCCCCCAGTATCGCATCTGTTACTGCGTGAAGTAAAACGTCTGCATCCGAATGTCCGAGCAGTCCTTTATCGTGAGGAATGTTTATCCCTCCCAGGATTAAAGGGCGTCCTTCCTGCAGCTGGTGTACATCATATCCATGTCCAATTCTCATTACTTTCTTCCCTCTCTTCGCTTCTGCAAAATCGCCCGGGCCACCACCATGTCTTCGGGAGTGGTCAATTTAATATTATCGTAGCTTCCTTCCACAATCTTTACCGGCCGGCCCATATATTCCACGAGGCTGGTGTCGTCTGTGCCGATAATCTGGTGGGCGGCTGCATAATCGTAGGCCTCTGTCACCACCGCTGCCTGAAACGCCTGCGGGGTCTGTACCGCCCATAAGCTGGAACGGTCGATTGTTTCAAGCACCGTCTCCCCATCTGTACGTTTGACGGTGTCTTTCATTTTTGTGCCAAGCACTGCTGCCCCTGTTCGCTCTGCCTGTTCCACGAGGCGGTGAATATCTTCCTGTTCCACGAACGGGCGGGCTCCGTCGTGCACCAGAACGACCCGGTGCTCGGGAAGAAGGCGTTTCAACCCTTCGTGCACACTGTTCTGTCGCTCATTTCCACCTACAACCACCTGCTTCACCTTCCGAATGCCCCACTCTTCGAAAAGCTCCTCCATGTCATAAATTTCTGAAGCGTTGGCAACAACAATAATTTCTTTACACCACGGATCCTGCTCGAAAACAGATGCAGTATGAATTATTAATGGCCGTTCTTCTAAAACAAGAAACTGTTTATTATGGCCTGCCAGCATTCGTTTCCCCTGGCCGGCTGCAGGAATGACTACCGCATAGTTCATAGTACCTCTCCAATTTCAAGACATTGTGTTCCCGGTGTATGTATTCGCGTTTTCTTTGCTCTTAAAGCAAAGTCCACCTGTTAATAATATGCTGATACCCGAAAAATGCTGTATTTATTCTATCGCACCGCTTATCAAACATTAATTCTACCAAAACTTCCCCTATAGGAAAAGCTGCCAGCTATTTATATTTGATGGAAATCCGCATAAAAAAACCCTGTGCAGGCACAGGGCATCTCATTATAAAGCTTTTTCGCGTTTTGATACCTTTGGTTTTGCAAATATCATCCGTCCCGCACTTGTCTGCAGAACACTCGTGACGACCACTTCTATTTCCTGGCCGATATAGCCTTTGCCGCTTTCGACTACAATCATCGTGCCATCGTCTAAGTATCCAATCCCCTGGCTTTGCTCTTTCCCGTCTTTGATCACCTGGACCATCATTTCCTCACCAGGAAGAACCACCGGTTTGACTGCATTAGCCAAATCATTGATGTTTAATACGCTGACGCCTTGAAGGTCGCACACTTTGTTTAAATTAAAATCGTTGGTGACGACAATACCATTTCGCACTTTCGCAAGCTTTACCAGCTTGCTGTCCACTTCATGGATGTCTTCAAAATCAGTGTCCGTAATCTCTACTTCGATAGGAAGTTCCTTTTGAATACGATTTAAAATATCGAGTCCGCGACGGCCCCGGTTACGCTTTAATACGTCTGAGGAATCTGCGATATGCTGAAGCTCTTCAAGTACGAACTCCGGGATCACCAGCTTCCCTTCAATAAATCCTGACTGGCAGATATCTGCAATGCGTCCGTCAATAATCACGCTTGTATCGAGCAGCTTCTCCCAAGCCTGGTTTTCTTCTGAAGCTGCTGCAGCCAGCGCTGCTTCTTCCTTTGCTGCAGCGTTTTTTGAGCTTGAAAAAAGGCCCAACAGTTCATCACGCTTTTTAAATCCAATCTGAAAGCCAAAATAGCCGCAGAAAAAGGATAAAAATAGGGGTAGAACGGAATCAATTACTGGAATACGGATAGAATTGAGTGGAAGAGAAATCAGAAAGGCAACCACCAGGCCGAAAATCAGTCCGAGCGTTCCAAACAGCACGTCTGTGACAGGAGCTTTCACGACCTTTTCTTCCAGGAAACGCATACCGTTGACGATTGGCGTCGCGATCCAAAGGCTCACGGCCCAAAACACAAACCCAACGATTACCGCTCCAACAATAGCACCGATATAGGCATTGTAGACCCAGTCAGGAAAAGTATAAAAAGGAAATAAAGAAATAAGTTCAGGAATATAAAGGAATCCTAACGTAATACCGGCAAGAACAAAAAATAATTGTACAATCTTTTCCAACACTTTCCAAGCACCTCCTTAAGTGTATTATAAACATTTTTCCTCTGGTACAAACCACTAACGTCATATTTATCATAACTTTGGACAATTTGATACAATATGTTCATAAGATTGTTGAATTTTCTTAATTATTAGGAAAAAGGATAGAGAAGGTCCCCCTATGCGATCAGGACCTTCATCTTTAATTTATCTAAGCGGCGCTGGTTCGAGTGCAGCATCGAGTGCTTCTTCAAGCGTTTTGACGCCTACCACCTGAATGCCTTCCGGAAATGTCCAGCCTCCGATATTCTTCGATGGAATAATCGCCCGCGAAAACCCAAGCTTCGCTGCTTCTTTCACGCGCTCCTCCACCCTGGAAATACGCCGGATTTCTCCGGTAAGGCCGACTTCTCCCATAACAATATCCCCCGGGTTTGTGGATTGATTTCGAAAGCTCGAGGCAACGCAGATAGCAATACCAAGGTCGACTGCCGGCTCGTCGAGTTTCACGCCTCCGGCGACATTAATATAGGCATCCTGGTTTTGAAGAAGCATGCCAAGACGCTTTTCAAGCACTGCCATCAGCAGCGCAATCCGGTTCTGGTCGATTCCTGTAGCCGTCCGGCGCGGGTAAGCATAGCTGGTAGGGGCGATCAGCGCCTGCAGTTCTACAAGCACCGGCCGGGTCCCCTCCAGAGAAGCTACAACAGCCGACCCCGAAGTACCCTCCGTTCGCTCTTCAAGAAAGATTTCTGAAGGATTTGTTACTTCCTTCAGTCCAGCCTCCTTCATTTCAAATATTCCAATTTCGTTCGTCGAACCAAATCTGTTTTTAACGGCCCTTAAAATCCGGTACGTATTATGCTGTTCGCCTTCAAAATAAAGCACGGAATCCACCATATGCTCGAGCATTTTCGGTCCGGCAATGGACCCCTGCTTGGTCATGTGTCCTACAACAAATACAGCAATGCCCTGATTTTTTGCAATATGCATAAACGTCGACGTCGATTCACGCACCTGCGCTACGCTTCCGGGCGCCGACTGGATTTCATCCGAATGGACGGTCTGAATCGAATCGATAATCACAAGATCCGGCTTCACTTCCTCCATCGCAGCTTCGATGCGCTCCATATTCGTTTCTGTAAAGACAAACAGCGTGTCTGCTTCCACCCCGAGCCGTTCCGCTCTCATTTTCGTCTGCTTGACCGACTCCTCTCCGGAAACATAAAGGACACGGTACTTCTGAGAAGCAAGCAGAGCAGAAACCTGCAGAAGCAGCGTTGACTTCCCGATTCCCGGGTCTCCCCCAACCAGTACGAGTGACCCGGGCACGATGCCCCCGCCTAATACTCTGTTTAGTTCGCCTACAGACGTTGAAATGCGGTTTTCCTTTTCCCCGGTTACCTGGGTAATCGGTGTCGGTTTGTCAGCTTCACTGAATACATTTGCCGCCGGGCGGCGGCCTGCTTTCGATGCCGGTGCTTCTTTTTCCTCTACCATCGTATTCCAGTTGCTGCAGGCAGGACAGCGCCCCATCCATTTTTGGGTTTCATACCCGCACTCCTGGCAGACAAATTTTGTTTTAGCTTTTGCCATACGATCCTCCTCTTTTACTACGGGCTGTATCCATTTTTTGTTTCGATTCCAGTCGATTTTATCGTTCATAAAAAGAAAAACAGCTGCCCCCTGACATTAATATGCCACAAGGCAGCTGTTTTGAGTATAGCTTTATTGCGCTTTTGCTGTGCCTGATTTCGTTTCAACAATAAATTCATCGTCTTTCACGTCAATTACAGCAGTGTTGCCTTCTTCAAGCGTGCCTTTAAGCAGTTCATCGGACAAACGGTCTTCCACGTGACGCTGCAGAGCACGTCTGAGCGGCCGGGCCCCGTATTCAGGATCAAAACCTTCATCAGCAATTTTATCAAGTGCTGCATCGGTAATTTCTATGCTGATACCGTGCTCTTCCACACGCTTTTTAAGCTGCTCTGTCATTAAGCGCACGATTTTTTTGATGTGCTCTTTTTCCAGGCTGTGGAAGACAATGATTTCATCCAGACGGTTGATAAATTCAGGACGGAACGTATTTTTCAGCTCGCCCATGATTTTATCCCGCATATCATCGAATTTCTGCTCGGTGGACTGGGCAGCAAAGCCGACACTTTTATTTTGGCGCAGAGTACTTGCCCCGACGTTCGATGTCAGAATCAGCGCTGTATTTCTAAAGTCGACCCGGCGTCCTTTAGAGTCGGTAAGAAACCCGTCTTCAAGTACTTGAAGCAGAATGTTAAATACTTCCGGGTGTGCTTTTTCGATTTCATCCAGCAAAATCACCGAGTACGGGTTACGGCGTACTTTTTCTGTCAGCTGTCCGCCTTCTTCATAGCCGACATAGCCTGGAGGAGAACCGACCAGGCGGCTCGTCGCGTGACGTTCCATATACTCGGACATATCGATTCGGATAATCGATTCTTCATCGCCAAACAATGTTTCTGCAACAGCGCGTGCCAGTTCCGTTTTACCTACACCGGTAGGCCCGAGGAAGATAAAGGAGCCGATCGGCCGTTTTGGATCTTTCAATCCGGCACGGGCACGGCGTACTGCTTTGGAAATAGCGTTGACCGCTTCGTCCTGGCCGACAACCCGGTTATGCAGGATGTCTTCCATGTGAAGCAGGCGGTCCGTTTCTTCTTCTGCAAGCTTGGATACTGGGACCCCTGTCCAGCTTGAAACCACCTGAGCAATGTCTTCTGTAGTAATCGCAGAGTTTTCCTGCCCCTGTTTTTCTTTCCACTCGTTTTTCATCTCTTCGACTTCCGCTCGAAGCCGCTGTTCGGAATCACGGAGTGAAGCCGCTTTTTCAAATTCCTGACTCTGCACGGCCGCATCCTTTTCCTTACGCGTTTCTTCGAGATTTTGCTCGAGTTCTTTCAGGTTCGGCGGCGCTGTGTAAGAACGCAGACGCACCCGTGAACCTGCTTCATCGATTAAGTCGATTGCTTTATCCGGAAGAAAGCGGTCCGAGATATAACGGTCGGATAATTTTACTGCCTGTTCAATCGCCTCGTCCCCGATAGTTACCCGGTGATGGGCTTCGTAACGGTCTCTCAGTCCGGCAAGAATTTGAATGGATTCTTCAAGTGTCGGTTCGTCCACCTGAATTGGCTGGAAACGCCGTTCAAGCGCGGCATCCTTTTCAATATACTTGCGGTATTCATCCAGGGTGGTGGCACCGATGCACTGAAGCTCTCCGCGTGCGAGTGACGGCTTCAGGATGTTCGAGGCATCGATTGCACCTTCTGCGCCACCGGCACCGATTAATGTATGCAGTTCATCAATGAACAGCAGCACATTTCCGGACTGACGGATCTCTTCCATTACTTTCTTCAAACGGTCTTCAAATTCACCGCGGTATTTTGTGCCGGCAACAACAGTACCCATATCAAGAGTCATAACCCGCTTATTGCGGAGCGTTTCCGGCACTTCATTGGAAACGATCGACAGAGCGAGGCCTTCAGCGATAGCTGTTTTACCTACGCCAGGCTCCCCGATAAGAACCGGGTTGTTTTTCGTCCGGCGGCTTAATACCTGAATAACACGTTCAATTTCCTGGCTTCTTCCGATCACCGGATCAAGGCCTTCTTCTTTGGCTACTGCCGTCAAATCCCTTGCTAAACTGTCAAGAGTCGGCGTGTTGGCGCTTCCGCCTGCTCCTGGAGCCTGCTGGCTTCCGGAGCTCGAAGCACCTTCATTGCTTCCGAGAAGCTGAAGCACCTGCTGGCGGGCTTTGTTCAGACTAACTCCAAGATTATTCAGCACCCGGGCTGCAACGCCTTCTCCTTCCCGAATTAATCCGAGCAGAATATGCTCTGTGCCGACATAGGAATGGCCGAGCTTTCGTGCCTCATCCATGGAAAGCTCAATAACCTTTTTCGCCCGAGGGGTATAATGAATTGTTTTCGACCCCTGCTGGCCTGTGCCGATAAGGGTTTCCACCTCCTGCTGAATCTGGTCTGTATCCAAATTCAGTGCCTGGAGAGCTTTTGCAGCAATGCCCTCACCTTCACGCACTAAACCGAGCAGAATATGCTCTGTTCCTATATTATTATGGCCAAGGCGGATAGCTTCTTCCTGAGCTAGCGCCAATACTTTTTGCGCTCGTTCTGTAAAACGGCCGAACATCATGTTGCACGCACCTCCTACGCATTAGTAAATCTATAGTTCAAGTTTTATTCTCTCACGGATCACATTTGCCCGTCTTATATCTGCTTCTTCCTGACTCAGTGATTTTCCTGCATACTGCTCAAGAAAACCAGGCTGAGTCAGTAACATAAGTTCATTCAAAATATTACCCGGAATCCCTTTAATTAAATCCAGATCGATACCAAGCCTTACATCTGATAAACGGTTGGCAGCTTCTTTCGTCGTCATCGTCCGGCTGTGTGCAAGGATGCCGTAGGATCTGAACACCCGGTCTTCAAGCTTTACCCTTGAAGAGCTGAGCAGAGACTCGCGTGCATGGCGTTCTCTTTGAATCACCTGCATTACTACACCTCGCAGATCTTCAATGATATCTTTTTCAGATTTTCCCAATGTCATCTGGTTGGAAATTTGGAAAAGATTGCCGAGTGCTTCACTGCCCTCTCCATAAATGCCTCTTACGACCAGGCCAAGCTGGTGAATAGCCGGGAGAATACGGCTGAGTTGATTGGTCCAGACTAAAGCAGGCAGGTGTACCATTACTGAAGCTCTCATACCTGTCCCTACATTCGTCGGGCAGCTTGTTAAGTAACCGAGCCGTTCGTCAAACGCATAGGTAAGATTGGCTTCTGCCCAATCGTCCAGACGGTCAGCTTCATTGTAACATTCTTCAAGCTGCATGCCGTTACTCAGACATTGAAGACGCAAATGATCTTCCTCATTAACCATAATACTGATTGATTCATCGTTATTCAAAAGAACAGCACTATGTTCCATATTTTTTATTAAATAAGGGCTGACAAGATGCTTTTCAACCAGTACCTGCCGTTCATTCGGACGAAGCTCATTCATATTCAACGCTTCAAGAGAGCCTACTTCTTCTGATTGATTCAAAAGAGTGGAGGAGGCGTAGCGCAGAAGTGTGGCACTTGCTTCTTCTGAAGCAAAAACAGGAAAGGGATACTGCTCTATATTACGGGCAAGCCGGATCCGGGTGCTGAGGGCAATATCGCCTTCCGGTCCCGGCCCTTCCTGCATCCACGGACTGATCGCTTCTGAAAAAAAATGTTCGGATGCCATCAGCTGTCTTCCTCCCTTCCCTGAAACTGCTTTTCAAGGATACGGATTTCGTCTCTTAATTCCGCAGCTTTTTCAAACTCTTCATTTTGAACGAGAATGTTAATCTGTTGTTTTTTCTCCTCTAGCTCTCTTTGGGCATGAAGCTTCTCGTGCCTGTGCTTTGGAACCTTGCCGGTATGGTTGGTATTGCCGCTGTGCACCCGGCGAAAAACAGGTGTCAGCTTCGACTCAAATGCATAATAGCAATGAGCACAGCCTAATCGGCCGGTTTTAGTGAACTGTTTATACGTCAGCCCGCAGTTGTCGCATGTCAGCGGTCTGTTTGTGTTTGTTTTTTTAGGCTGTTTTTTTTCAGCGTTTCCAGCTGTACTGGGCTGGTCCATGTTTAATAAGTCCGACAATAAATCCTGAATGGTATAGCCACCCGCAGCTGACATGAAAGAATGCTCCGTTTCAGAAGATTCCCCCTGTTCTTTTGCACACTCTTCGCATAAATGAAGCTCTGTTTTAGCTCCATTAACGATTTTCGTATAATGCAAAGAGGCCGGACGCTGACCGCAATTCTGACAGATCATGTATCTTCCCTCCCTTATTCATAGCGCAGACTTTCTATCATAGCTTGCATAATCCGCGCACGAACAATATCCCTTTCTTCTGGATACTTTAAGGCCAGTATAGACCTATCAACTGCCGCAAGCATCAAATTTGCTTCACGCTTATTCACCACGTTTTCCTCAAACAAACGCATAATAACGCTCTCTGCTGTTCTTTGATCAATACCGTGCCCTACAAGATCTGAAACCTGTCGAAGTAGTTCTGCGTGATCTGAAATTTTAGCCCTTGTAATTCTTATATACCCGCCACCACCGCGTTTACTCTCTACTACATAGCCTTTTTCAATAGTAAAACGCGTGCTTATGACATAGTTAATCTGGGAGGGGACACACTCAAAGCGCTTTGCAAGTTCACTTCTTTTAATTTCAATTAGATCCTGTTCACTCTGTGTTAAAATTTGTTTCAAATAATTTTCAATAACATCAGACATGCTTTTCATTCCCGCGACCTCCTCTCCGCCCCGGTTCGTCTTGCTATTATCAAAAAATTGATTTTGACTATCTTTGACTATAATATATAATATTATTCCACTGTTTTCAAGCTAGAGAAGAGCAAAATGAAAAATCCGCCCTGTAGTATGCTACTCATAGGACGGATTTAGCTCTATTTCTTTTATGCTTTCTACTTTATATAAAGACTCATACAGTTCTGTTTCAGCTATACCCTCCGGCAGTTGAATTTTAATATAATAATGAAGCAGAGGTGCTTCGTCTTCATCAAATTCCTTGCTTTTTATTTTTTGAACTTGAACTTCCATGCTTTCCAGTCGCTGAATCGTCTCACCGAGATCATTTGCTTCTTTGTTCATAGCTATAAACAATACGTCCGTATCAGAAACGTTTTTAAACCATTTGTCTACGTGGTTTAAAAAGATGAGACTTGTCAATACAAGAACTGTCGCGGCAATACCAGCAAAAAACATACCTGCTCCTATATTCAAGCCGATAGCAGCAACTATCCAGATCGAAGCAGCAGTAGTCAGCCCCCGAATAGAGGCACCCTGGACTATAATGGTACCAGCGCCGAGGAAGCCAATTCCACTTATTACATAAGAGGCCAGACGTGAAGGATCATAAGCAACCAAATTTTCGTTTTGGTTTAAATAATCCTGAAAGCCAAATAAAGCAAGCAGCATCACTAAACAGGAACCCGTCCCAACCAGCATGTGAGTCCGAAAACCAGCTGGATGGCCTTTCGATTCACGTTCAATTCCTATTACTCCAGCCAAAAAGGCAGCAAGAATCAAACGAATGAGTATAGTAATTGATTCATATTCCATCCACTGCTCCACCTGAGTCACATCCTTTCATTTATTATACCCTATCTTTTTTACTTTGTTTAAGGTTTCATGATATAAAAAAACCGTTTCCCCGAAATGGGAAACGGTTGATCTCGCCCGGCAGCGATCTACTTTCACGGGGGGAGAACCCCCGGCTATC
>NZ_JAXRUV010000014.1:0-28751 GCF_034497705.1 Marinococcus luteus
TCTTTTTCCCTCAATGGCACAAACAAAGGCCTCCGAAAATGAATTTCGGAGGCCTTTGTCTACAATCTGAGAGAGGCTTACGAGCCTCTCTTTAGTTCTACATATACATAGCTGTCTTCTACATAAGCAGAAAACTCTTTTAGTTTACCTTTTACCGGCGCAAGCGGCTTGCCGCTTTCCCGCAGGTTATATTCTCTTCCGTGCCACGGGCACCGGACGATATCTCCTTCATGTTCAAAAGAATATTCCCCGGGAGCCGTGCTCATTGGCGTACCGTCAATTTTGCCCTTCGACATGCAGGCTCCCTGATGGGGGCACCGGTCGATAAATGCCCTGACTTCCCCCTCGGATGTCCTGCAGACAAAAACCGGTATATTATCCACGTTTCCTGGAATCATCTCCTGCTTTTCCAATTCCTCTTCCCTGCAAATAACGGCTGCCATCAAACATCACCCCGGGCCGGCAGTTTCGGATAGAATTTTCTGGCGTTTTCGCCGTAGATCCGCTTAAGCACATCTTCTTCAAGCCCTTTTGGCACGGCTTCATCCGGTGAATCGTAATCCCAGTGCGGATAATCCGTACTAAAACAGATGATTTCATCGGTCCCCATCTGCTCTACTAAGAGATTCCATTCTTTTTTGCTCATTTCTTCAAGCGGCTGGGTCGTAAACGCCATCCGGTTTTTGATCGTATCACTCGGCATGGTCGTTACCCACGGCACTTCGTGGCGAAGATCCTTAAACTGCTGATCAAGTTTCTTCATTAAAAATGGCACGTACGTAAAGCCACCCTCAATCATCATCAGCTTCAGGTTTGGATATTTCTCAAATACCCCGTTGAAAATCATGCTCGTAATCTGTGCCATATGGGAAGTTGCGATAAGGGAGTGCCATTCAATAAAGTATCTCGGCCATTTTCCAAGCGGAGCCGGCGGTTCGTTATGGTGCATGCCGATCATCAGGTTATGACGTTCGGCGGCCTCAAATATCGGGTGATAGTATGGGTCGCCCCACGCGATATCATCAATGGGCAACAGCACCTGAATCATTTTTGGGTGAGACCCGACGCGTTCAATTTCTTTCACCGCATTCGCTACTTCCTGGGCTGCAATGTGAACGGAGCCATACAGGCGACTGTCTTTATCAAGCCAGTCATTGATCTGCCAGTCATTATAGGCACTGGCAAGGGCTGTGGCCATTTCGTACCACCCGTGCATGGAGGATGGGGATGGATCAAGCGCTCCAGTTAAAATACCGAATTCGTGATTGTTGGCATCAAGCAGCTGCTCCTGCATAAACGGAAGACTTGTGCCCGCTGGTTTTCCGTCCGGCGTTTTTGCGTCGGCCCGGTCCACTCCAGCCACGGCGGGTTGAGTAAATGGCATATGTTTTTCCTGCTGCCAGTGGCAGTCTTCAATGTACCTTCTCCACGGCTGCTCTAAGTAGGGAAATAAGTCTTTATACATTACCCGTTCGTGAATATCAGTGTCGATCAGGCTGTACTTTTTTGTTTGGTTAGTTTTAGCTTCATTGTTTAAAGTCTGCATAAATCAGCATCCTTCCTTTCATCTGCTTCCTAACCGTACCAGATTCGTCCTGGAATAAACAAAGCTCCCCAGAAGGCGTCCGGCTCTATAAGCTGTGCCAGTGCATGCCAGTGAGCATCAGTGAACGTCAGTAGCATTTTTTCGGTATCTAACGGTTTACTTACTAATCTGCTACCTATCATAGGCAGGAAGGTTGCTGATATTTATTGCAGAGATCATTATATTTAGCTAGGTGCTAATTTTCTTCAATATATACTAGTGTGACATATACGCTCAAATTGGAGTCACTGGTATTTTCAAAGCCTATTTTTTCTGTAGGCCCACATTGAATAAGGTCACCCTCCCTAACAGGAAAATTCTCATCCTCTGTATAACAAAGCCCTTCCCCGCTCACAACTAATGCAAATGTTTGAGCGAAGGGATGCTCATGGAGAGGAAGGCTTTGACCAGGAGAAAAATTAAATACCACAGCTTTGCAATTGTTCTTTTTAAAAACAACTTCATTTGCCATTCGGTCTTCGCTGAAAGGAGCTAATTGTGTAAGACTCTGTATTTTCATATTTTTCCTCCTTTCTTCTATTGAATTTAAAAACAGCTGCGGCAGAATCTAAATAGATATGCCGTAGCTGCTGAATCAGTTTTATCTCTTAGTTTTAATTATTCAATCGTACTTTCCGGCCCGAAAACTTCATAATGGCGACGTTCTGCTGGCACTCCTTTATCCTTTAAAATTCTGTTAACTACTTGCATAAAAGGCGTCGGTCCGCAGAAATAAAAATCTGCTTGCTCGTCCGGAAGGACGGTTTCCAGCCACGGAGCATCAATATACCCTTCTTTATCAAACATTTCGTTCGAACGGTCCTCCTCTGTCGGTTCGGAATAACAGGTATAGGCCTCGATGTTTGAATACGTATCTGCGAGTTGCTCCACATGTGCTTTCATGGCATGAACCTTACTGCTGTCAGCGGCATGAATAAACGTCACTTTTCGTTTAGACTCTTCCTGCACGAATGTATTCAGCATACTCATCATCGGGGTAACACCAACGCCGCCGCTGATTAATACAATTGGCATTTCCTCTGTTTCTATCACAAACTCTCCTGCCGGTGCTGCGAACAGCAGTACATCTCCCGCGTTTACGTCCCGGTGCAGATAATTCGACACAATGCCGGCCGGACTTCCGTTCTCGGGATCCTCCCTCTTTACGCTGATCCGGTAATAATTTTCATTCGGAGCATCCGACAGGCTGTAGTGGCGCATATGTGTATAGGGCTCACCCTCAATATCTGCCTGCAGCGTTAAATACTGGCCCGGCTGCTGCGGTATAATTGCCTCCCCGTCCTGCGGCTTTAAGTAAAACGACGTGATGACATCGCTTTCCGGTACTTTTTCCGCTACGTAAAATGGACGGTAGCCTGTCCACCCGCCGCGGGCGGCTTCCACTTCTTTGTACTTGACTGCTTCTTTTTGAATAAAAATATCAGCAAGCGCGTGATACGCTTCTCCCCAGGCATCCAAAATTTCCGGGGTGGCTGCATCTCCGAGCACTTCCTCCACCGCTTCCAATAGTGTTTCCCCTACCAATCCGTAATGCTCCGGCCTGACATCCAGAGCCCGGTGCTTTTCTGCTATGCGTTCAATAGTAGGCCGAAGCTCTTCCAGGCGGTCGATATTCGCTCCGGCCTGGTAGACAGAATAAGCAAGAGCTTCCGGCTGTACGCCTGTTTCCTGGTTCGTCTGGTTAAACATGTTCCGCAGTTCGGGTGCTTTTTCAAACAACATTTCATAAAAACGGTTGCCAATAGCAGCGGCGTTCGCTTGAATAGCCGGGGCTGTTGCTTTTACAGTTTCAATCGTTTGGGGTGCAAGCATCAAATTCCTCCAATGAAAACGTTTTTAATTTCTATAAAAAGTGTATTATAAATACATATTTAAATCTATACTTTTAGAAATACTTCATTAAACGTTCACATTCAGTTAATATATATAAATAACTCCGTTTCTACCTGGAAACGGAGTACTGTATATTTATTTTGCACATTCAAAGCAGTACAGCTGGCCGTTATCATGAACCCCTTCCATAAAACCGTTCCGGCAGTAAATTTCTTTGCCGCACTCACTGCATTGGCCCAGATACTCCTCCATCGTTGTCACCTCTTCTTCTTTAAGATTCCTTCGGCTGACGGTCAAGAATTTCTTTTAAGACACGGGCATGATTATACGTTTCTTCCTTCGCGGCAAACACGAGCGTCACCTGCTTATTCTGCTCATGCACAGTCTTTTTTAACTGATCGAGAGCTTCAGCCTGTTCGTTATTCTGTTGAAGCTCCTGCTTATACTTCTCTTTGAATTCGTCAAATTTCTCCGGATCGTGGGAAAACCATTGCCGCAGTTCTTTTGAAGGAGCAACGTCCCTGTTCCATTCATCCACTTTAGCTTTGTCCTTTGCTATTCCCCTCGGCCACACGCCGTCGACTAAAATCCGATACCCATCTTTTTCATCTGCCTCTTCATAAATTCTTTTCAATTGAATGGCCATCGTTGTCCTCCTTCTACTTTATTTTTCTTCAAACATGAAGTCTACGACCTTGTTTACGTGCACCTGCATTGTATCTAAAAACGGAATCGAAAAATCTTTTTCAGAAAGAATCATCGGCAGTTCGGTGCAGCCAAGAATCACGGTATCAAGTCCATGTTGTTCGATCATTTTTGCAGTGATCCGCTCAAATTCCTTTTTCGTCTCAGGATTTACGATACCATTCTCAAGCTCACTGACAATTTTTTCGTGTAGATACTGCTGTGTGCTTTCAGCCGGTACATAAATATTCTTTCCATTCGCTTCGAACGGCTTCTTAAAAAAGTCCTGCTCCATTGTAAACTTTGTCCCCAGCAGCCCAATGTTTTCAGCTCCCATATTTTCTGCTGCTTCCACCGCTGCGTCAACAATACTGAGCATCGGCACCTCGACCTGCTTCTGCACTTCATCGAATACAAGGTGCGGAGTGTTGGCTGCAATAATGATGCCATCAACATCGAGCAGTTCAAGCTTTCTCGCAGCGTTGCCCAAATATTCAATAAGATCATCCATTCGTTCTTCCGAAATATACGTAAAAATGTTGTACATATTAATGCTATTAATGTACAATTCCGGAAGCACCTGAAGACTATTCTTCTTTTCCTGATACTTTTTAATGATGGATTGATAATATTCCACTGTTGATTCCGGACCGAGGCCACCGATAATACCTATTTGTCTCATTTTTCTCCTCCTTCACTAAAACTTTAATATATATTACCAATATATATTTTAACACATTTTGTGTGCACTTCTATTCACCAGGATGATTGCACAATCGGGCAGCCGGATATATAATAAGTATATTAAATATGTATTTTATGCACGAGCCTATAAAAGAAAGGAATGGACATATGCGAATACTTTTGTTCTATTCCACAATGACTGGAAACACTGAAGATATGGCTATTGATACGGAAGAAGAACTCATCAATCGCGGGCACGAAGTAGAACTGATGGATATGATCGCCGATGGCCTGCCAAACGAAGACCCTCTCCCACACGATCTGCTCATTATGGGCACGTACACGTGGGGTGAAGGTGATATCCCCGAAGAAACAGAAGACTTTCTTGAAGATCTTTTCGCCTATGATATTTCCGGTCTTTCGATTTCTATCTTCGGTTCCGGGGATCACGCGTATGAGAACTTCGCCGGAGCTGTAGATGAAATGATCGAGCAATTCCGCAAAAATGGACATAAGGGAGAGATCCCCACCATGAAGGTTGATGTGGATGAAATGGATAACATTGCTGAGGATATTAAAAGCTATGTCGACAGTATCGAAGAAAAGTTTTTAGTGAAATAATGGTCAACACGAATAACCCCGGGGGCTCACGGCCCACGGGGTTACTTTTAATTAATACCGCTGATCTGTCACGACATTGGCAAGAGAAAAACGAAAGTCATAAACAATATAAATCCGGCACTGAACCATATGTCCGTTTTTTTGTAATTCATCTGTACGTATTCTGTTCTTTCTCTGGAGCCGTCAAACCCTTTCGATTCCATTGCCAGCGCTGTTCTTTCTGCCTTTCGTACAGCCCCTGCCATCAATGGCACGGCCATCTCTTTCCACTCCCGCATTTTAGGTTTTTTTCCCATCCCTCTGATTTGCCGGGCTCTCCGGATAACCGTCAGTTCTTCCCGCAACTGGGGAAGAAAACGGTAGGCGGCCATCATGCCATAACCAATATTTGGAGGCATATGCCATTTTTGTATCAGGCTTATCACTAAGTTCACCGGAGAGGTGGTGAGAACAAAAAGAAGCGACCAGGAGGCAAACACCATTGCCCGCAGGCCGAGCGAGATTCCTGTTTGAATATTTTCAAGAGCAACCGGCATTTGGAATACATAGAAAAGAACTGTGGAACCTCTTTCGTCAGGAAAAACAACCTGAAGCCATATAAAGCTGAACCCAAAGAGCCCAAATGGAAGCATAAGTACGAGCAGCAGCTTTAACGGCACTTTTCCCAAAAAGGCGACGGCAGCAACCGTTAGCAGCAGAACGGCAAGCGGGCGCCAAATATCATAAACGAAAATCATGCAGAAAAACACGGTGAAAAGACTGAGCAGCTTCAGCGTTGGATGTACGTGCTGCAAAAAAGCGTTCCGGGTCTGGAGTTTTTCAAGCATGGCTTGCTGCTTCCTTTTTCTTTAAGCTCATAAGCTGTACTATCGGCGGAAGGACGCCGATTTTAGCTAAATCCATTCTACCACTGAAAAATGCTTCCACGCCGTCATCATAGGCAAGTGTTCGTTCCGCTAGTGCCAAAACGCGGCCAGCTTTTGTATAGACCAGATCCATATCATGCGTCAGCCAGAGAATCGCTTTTCCGCGGCGCCGGCACTGCTCAAGCACTTCAAATAAAGCATCGGTATTTCGCTTATCAAGACCAAAAGCCGGCTCATCCAAAATTAATATGGACTGGTTGTTCGCTACCATGACTGCTACCGAAAGACGCCTTTTTTCTCCCTGGCTGAGCTGAAATGGATGATTCCTTCGAATATGTTCAAGCTGAAATTGAATCAACAGTTCATTTGTATGCTGAATAATAACTTTTTCGCGCCACCCCTCCATTTCCATTCCGTAGCGTATTTCTTTTTCCACGGTCTGTGCTAAAAACTGATGCTCGGGCTGCTGAAAAACAATGCCGAAGGTTTTAGCAATTTCGTACGGCTTCAGACTGGCAATATCCTCTCCGTTAACATATATAGAGCCGCTTTTAAGAGCTTCCCATCCAGTGAGGACACGTGCGAGTGTGCTCTTGCCCGCTCCATTTGCACCGACTAAAGCAGTCATTTCCCCGGGGTGCAGGGAAAAAGATACGTTTTCGAAAACCGTTTGCGTGCCATAAGCAAAGGCCGCCTGCTTCACCTCCAGGACAGGCGGCTCAAGTGATGGATCACTTACCTTTTTCGGCTGCGGCAGAGATGCAAGAACTGCCCCAGTCGAATAATCCGCTGCAAACCTTTCCCATTCCCTTAAAGTGATGGGAAGAACAGCTTTGGGCTTCTCTGACTTTTTCAGCAAATTCTTTCCGGCTTCTGCAGGAGCCGGCAGCCATACTCCTTCTGCTTCGAGTACGGCTGCATGAGAGTTGAATATACGTGCCGGGCTTCCGTCCGCAGACACTTGACCATGGTGGTTCAATACGATCGCCCGGTCTACCCACTCCATTACTTCATTTAACTGATGCTCAATCAAAACCAGTGTTTTATTAGGATCTGCTGCAATGCTGCCAAGAAGCGAAGCGACTGCTTGCCGGCTTACCGGATCGAGTTGCGAGAGTGGTTCATCCAGAATCCATATCTGCGGATTCACAGCAGCCAAACAGGAAACAGCTATTTTCTGCTTCATCCCGCCGGACAACGTGTCGATACGGGCATCAAGGCAGTGAAGCATATCTGTAAATTGTAAGGCTTCGTGCATGCGGACCTCGATCTCACCTGCAGGCACCCGTAGATTCTCAAGCGTAAATACTAGTTCTTCCCGCACGGTCGGCATACAGAACTGGGTATCCGGGTCCTGGAATAAAAGTGCCGCCTGTCTGGCAGCCTCCGTAATGCTTTTCACCGCTGGATTTTCCCCAAACACGCTCAGACCGCCCGAAACCTCCGCCTCCACAGAACGCGGAAGAATTCCCTGGATAGCGAGAGCAAGCGTACTTTTGCCTGAACCGCTCGGACCGAGCAGCAGCACGTTTTCCCCAGTACGTATTTCCGCTGAAAAACTTTCTATCGAAGGCTTAGCAAAAGGGTACGCAATGGTAACATTGTCTGCGTAAATCATACAGCATTCCTCTGCTGTTCGAGACGGTATTGACGGCCAAGCGCAAAGCGGTCAAGCACTCCAGTCTTTACCAGGGCATCCGTAAAGCTTTTCCCTGCCCATCCGGCTAAAAGAGCCCCGCTTATAAGCATTGTTACCAGCATAAATACAACTACAGAACCTGCGTACTGGCTGAATCCGTAAAGGACATACTGGGTTAAAAACGCAGCAAACGTTCCGGCCGACCCGGCAAGCATTAATACCGGCAGACGGAAAACCCGATAGAAAAACAAAGCGAAAACAATTTCTGCAGCGAGCCCCTGGGTGAAGCCGAGCACGAGCACTGCTCCTGCACTGACAGACCCCGCCATAACTTCAGTACCGGCCGCGATAAGCTCTGCAAGCAGCGCCGCTCCCGGTTTTTGAACGATATAGGCGCAAATCACCGGCGCAAGGATCCAGAAGCCTGCCATCAGGCCTCCTCCAACTGGACCGAACAGGCCGGTAACCATTTGCCCCAGCAGCACCCAAAGAAGATAAAGGACACCGAGAACAGCTGAAATAAACGAGATGACGACGATATCCCGCAGGTTTAAGCGTTTGTTTATCATTAGACTTTTTCCCCGCCCGTTAACGTTCTGGCAAAGGGCCAGTCTTTTGCATAATAAGCGTCCTCAAAAAACATATACTCGAGCTGGCATCCTTCCATAAACAAGGTCCGCCAGCGCTGTTTTTCTTCTTCTGTGGCTGTTTCTGCCAGTTCATCGAGCCGGTCAATATATTTGTACATTTCCCGTTCCTCACGGTCCCCGTAAAAACGAATCCAGTCATTGAACGGATGGGTTTCATCCGGCTCCACTTCCTTCATCAGCCTTTCACCCACATACAAATACACCCACGGGCAGGCGAGCGTGACCGCAATAACATCACCAAGTGTTCCTTCTTCGGCATGGTGCAGCATGTGAAGCACGTAATGCTGAGAAGCCGGGGCAAGTGCATACCCCTGCAATTCCTCATAACCCACTCCCGCCTGCTCACACAAATTATGATGCGGGTGCGTTTCGCTGTTTAACACAAAATCAATGGTATCTTTAAACATGATCATGTCTTCTCTTGACGTACACTTTGTTACCCCAATTGCTTTTGCCTTGATCATGGCGTTTAAGTATTCAAAATCCTGCTTCACGTAATGGATAAGAGATGCTTTTGGCAGCTCCCCTTTCCCGATACCCTGCACAAACGGATTTTCCCAGCAGGCCTCAAAAATGTGCTCCGTGTCCTGCCATAAAAGCTCTGAAAATTTCATTGTAACTTCCTCCTTTAAATTAGGAGGGAACCACCAGGGGCAGTCAGGGCCAATGGGGCAAAAAAAGCCACTCCATTGGTGGAGTGGCTTCGAATAAACGTCCTCTAGGGCAAAGCTTGTGCTTTTGAAATAGACGTATTCTGCCGTCTCCACTTTCCTACGCTGGCCTTAACCAGATCAGGTTCAAAGGGATTAAGGTTAGTCCTTATCTCAGCCGCTTTCGGCACCCCTAGTGGATTCCCTATTAAGTTGTCTACACTTTATCACATTATGTCAGGAAGTCAAAGGTGATTTTTATAATCAGCCTTCTCCCTTTGAGCAAAAAGCTGCATGCAAAAACCCTGCAGGCCTAGACCAGCAGGGTTTTTCTGCATATTATGCGCGGTTCGCCACAGCCCGCGTTTCCTGATAAAAACGTTCAAATTCGGCTACGACATTATCAAGAAAATCAATCGTGCCCTGATCTGTTAAATTTCCGTTTTCATCCATTTTTTCATGGACGGCTCCGATCAGTACTTCATTTCCAGGCAGTACTTTTGCACTCATGCCGGGAGCGCTCAGAATCTGGCGAAGATGCATCTGCGCCTTCACTGTGCCCAGACCGCCAAGAGAAGCTCCTACAAGCATGGTCGGTTTGCCAGCAAAGTCATAATCGACCCGGGAATTCCAGTCCAGAGCATTTTTAAGAACGCCGGAAATCGAACCGTTATATTCCGGAGTGGCAATAAGTACGGCGTCCGCTTCACGTACAGAACGCTTGTACTCCTGCACATAGTCCGGAGCATTGCTTTCCTCATCCTGATCATAGTGCGGAAGATCGCGGATATCTAAAATATCAATATCCATGATGTCGCTGTAACGATCCTGCATGTACTCCACTAATTTCCCGTTAAATGATTCCTGGCGAATACTTCCTACGATAGCTGCTACTTTCATTTAAGCTTTCACCCTTTCGTATTGAACTTCATTTATTTATCATACACACACGTTACTGGCTGTTTCAAGTTATCTGCTTACTTTTTGTAAGTGCCTGATGCAGAGCTGTGTTCTTTTCCTGCACACGCTCCTCCCAGTATTCCCTGTCCCAGTCCGCAAGCTGTTCCTGAGCGACCGCCTGCTCCATGTAACGGGAAAATGAGTCTACTTCCTTTAACACAGACGAATCTCCTGTTTTCACGAGCATCGTCAGTGCTTCCATGCAGGCCCCCATTACCGAAATATCTTCACGGCCGTAAAGCCTGAGCTGGTAAAAGCTTTTATATAAATATTCTCTAAAGGGCTTTACAGGCATAAATAACCGCAGCTCATCCTGATTGTCAGCAAAGTATTGATCGTTTTTGTGCTCATAGCTGAGTTCCGAAAGAAGCGCCCCAATACGGTTAATACAGTTGGCTGCTGTATGCGGATCGTTGATCGCCGGGGAAATGGCCCGCAGTGCTATTTCTACGATTTTCTGCATGGAGAATTCGATGTCCTGAACATTGCTTCTCTCTTCTCCCACTAATAAAAAATCTCTTAATATTTTCGGGGATAAACTGTGCTTTGACCAATAGCGAAATAAAGGCTCTCCCTGGTGCACATAATCTCCAACCTGAAACAAGCATTCAACGACGGCTTCCTGCTGCCGGGCCCATTCAATCAGTTCAGGCATTTTTACCATATTTGTATACCCCGACCGTTCGGCATGAACAATTATTTCTTCGTCATTCCGGAAATCATCGCTCCATTCGCTGAAGCTGTTCACGCCGGAATATGTGTATGCATCCCGGATCACCCTGGAGGCATCAGACCTTATATGGCTGATTAAATGATTCACCTGCAGCCACTGGGTGGAATGATAAATAAAGATAATAAAAAAAGCCAGACAGCCAAGCGCCACAAGAACCGTCAGCATTGGCATCAAAATCTGGTTGTTACCTTCAGTCGAAAAGAGCAGCATATTTACCAGGGTGAACAGCACTCCGAATGTAAACACCCCAAGTGTATGCTGTGTCGTCGGACTTTTCATAAAATCCTGAAGGGCTCTTGGCGTAAACTGTGTCGCGTACGTTGTCAGAACGACCATTATCGAAGAAAAGCTGATGGTGGTCAGCGTCAGCAATGCTGTTACTAATGCACTGTACAGGGAAGTAGCAGTATTATTTTCTACGAGCAGCATAGAAGGCACATTGTTATAAACAGGACGCAGCAGCTGCTGGTCCATAATAGAAGTTCCTATTACTATAATCAGACTAAGAATGCCGTAGCAGCCTGGAACAAACCAAAATTTGTCCCTGATCTGTACATACCATTTCTGTTGCTTCATGATTTTCCTCCATTTCTATCGTGCAATTCTGCAATTATAAAGGAAATCATCAAACAATGCATTTCTTATACGAATGTTTTACAATAGTAATTGATACTGAATAAAAGGAGACAGACGATGGTAACGTTAAAGACAGAACGAGAGATTGAGCTTATGCACGAAGCAGGAAAAATTCTTGCCGCATGCCATAAAGAAATCGCCAAAATGGTCACACCAGGCGTAACTACCAAACAAATTGACGATTTTGTCGAAAAATTTCTGGCAGAACGCGGCGCGACTCCTGAACAAAAAGGGTTTCAGGGATACAAATATGCCACCTGCGCCTCGGTAAACGATGAAATCTGCCATGGTTTCCCAAGAGCCCGTCCTCTTGAAAACGGTGATCTCGTTACGATCGATATGGTTGTAAATTTAAACGGAGCCCTGGCGGATTCTGCCTGGACCTATGCCGTTGGGGAAGTAAGCAATGAACTCGAAAGGCTGATGGAGGTTACAGAAGCATCTTTATATAAAGGTATTGAACAGGCCAAAGCTGGCAACCGGATCGGCGATATCGGACATGCGATTCAAACATATGTCGAAAATGAAGGCTTTTCGGTCGTCCGGGACTTTACCGGACACGGCATCGGGCCCACCCTCCACGAAGACCCGCAGATTCCTCATTTCGGCGCCCCCGGCAAAGGTGGACGCTTAAAGCCGGGCCACGTTATTACGATCGAGCCAATGGTCAACACTGGCGGGTGGCAGAGCAAAATGACCTCCAACGGGTGGACCGCCACCACCCGGGACGGAGGCCATTCCGCCCAGTACGAACACACTATCGCGATCACAAAAGAAGGCCCGGTTATTTTAACGGGCCAGGAAAGCATATAAACGTCAAAAAGCGCGGCCTTTAGGGAGCCGCGCTTTTCATCACTTATAAATTTTCAATCTTATTGTTTTCATAGTCCTGCTGACGTGCTGCTTCGACCTGCATGATGTTTTCAATCGTGCGAACCGATTCCTCTACGCTCATGCTGTGAGACTGCTGCATCCCTTTGTCGATCATTTCAGTTGTGTTCAGTTGACTGTTTGTCAAAACAATAATGCCTCCTTTGAGTATGTTTACATAATAAACCATTTTCCAGTACATTTCAACCGAAAATTTTATTTTTTCTGATAAATGAAAATAGTTGTAATGCAAAAAGAAGCCGGCTGGATCATCCAGCCGGCTTCCCTTTTATCAATCCGGAATACCTAAGGCAATTTTTGCGTAACGGGACATTTTGTCTTTACTCCAAGGTGGATTCCAAACGATGTCCACGTCCACTTCGCTGATTTCTCCGTATTCCTTCAGATCATTCATGGCGAAATTAATATCGTTAACGATTGTGCCTGCAAGTGGGCAGCCCATTGCGGTCAGAGTCATTTCGATATTCGCCTGTCTGTCGTCATCAACTGTTACTGTATACACAAGGCCCAGGTTTACGATATCAATACCGAGCTCCGGATCAATTACATTTTCCAGTTCCGCCCAAACTCGTTCTTCCAATTCTCTTTTTTCTTCTGTTTCTGGCATGGAAGCTTCACCTCCTACTTTCTGTATTAACCTTATCAAAAATTGCGTTCCCCTGAAACCAATATGCTTGAATTTCATAGGAAGAATTAATAGCATAAAGTTGTTATAGGAAATCTATAATGGGGTAAGTGTAAAAAGCGTAAGCAAAGTTCTTGAAACTGTTCGTAAAAAAATATAGAATATGAATCGCTATTAAGAAAGGAATGAGGAGTGCGTTGATGCTTTTTTGGCTTATTATTACTATAGTTGTTATTGTTCTCGTTATGATACCGGCATTTAAACGCTGGATGCCTGTTTTACGCGTTCCTTGTTCTTCCCTTCCTCAAAGTCAGGAGACCTCGGCTCATATTCTGGACGTCCGCGAATACCAGGAATCAGACCGCAACCCGATACGCGGAGCTTTTGCCCTTCCGTATCCCTATTTAAAAAGACATTTGCAGACCGTACCGAAAAAAGAAGTATTTCTCGTAGCTCCTGATAAGGTTTCACGAAATCTCAGCACCCGGCTGCTGTTGAAAAACGGCTTTACTGTCACCGGCTATGCCGTGGTGCGAAGAGGCGAACAGGGCTATCCGCCAGTGAAGCTCCCATGCGGCGGTTCATAATATTTACATAAAGCAGGCAGCCAGATTAGCGGCTGCCTGCTTTATATTTCAGTCTTTTAAACCTTTTTCTCTTATAATTAAAAATAACAGCCCAGGCTGTAAAGCCTGAACCGTTATTTTTCTTAATTATCGTTCTGTCTTACGAAAAACCGTTTAATGGACCGGTTCCCACAAGCGTTACTACGTCTTCATTAGCCACGCCTGCATTATCAAGTGCTTCCACCGATACTAGGCCGTACATGCTTCCTTTATCGGTTTCGAATGTTAAATGCTTCTTTTCGTTATTTTTTAAGGCATCTGTGAAGAAACGCTGATTATCGACGCCGTACAGCTTCACTTCCCAATCCTCTCCGTTATCATCACGAACCTCTAATTCACCGTCCGTATAATGGAGCTGTTCCTTATCATCTGTAAAAACTTCATCTACTTTTAATTTTTTCATTGTCTAGTCCTCCTTCATCCGATTACGTCTACCTATACGAATGCCCGAATCTTTTCTCCCTAAAACATCATATTTTAAATCCTTTAAAGAAATTGATGCTCTCCTTCTTCGAAAATTTTCATAATTTTTACAAAACATATACCAAATTTATTGTTTTTATAGTAAACTTTTCTAACAAACTGTTCACGTCTTTATCACATCTTATGTACAGTTACATTATGGAAAGGAGTTGTTACATATGTCAGGTTTTATGAACAGCGTTGAAGAATTACTAACCACCATCAGCGACATTGTGTGGGGGCCGCCATTTTTAATTCTTATTTTGGGAACAGGTATCTTTTTAACGATTCGTTTAGGGTTTTTGCAATTTTCTACTCTTCCTTACGCCTTAAAGCTTGCCTTTTCCAAGCAGGACAAAAAATCAGAGGGGGATATTTCCCATTTTCAATCGCTAATGACCGCTCTGGCAGCTACTGTCGGAACTGGTAACATCGCCGGTGTTGCTACAGCGGTAGTAATTGGCGGCCCTGGTGCTGTCTTCTGGATGTGGATCAGCGCACTCTTTGGGATGGCCACAAAATACGGAGAAGCTATTCTGGCGGTTAAGTACCGGGTACAGGATGAACGGGGCCGCATGGCCGGCGGCCCTATGTATTACATAGAAAAAGGGCTCGGATGGAAATGGCTGGCCGTCCTGTTTGCCGTATTCGCTGCGATTGCCGCATTCGGAATCGGTAACACCGTTCAATCCAACTCCGTGGCCGATGTGCTGGATTCCAACTGGAACGTGCCTACCTGGATCACCGGAATTGTGCTCAGTATTTTAACAGGGGTTGTAATTCTTGGCGGCATTAAATCCATCGGCCGGGTCGTTTCATTTATTGTACCGATTATGGCTGTCTTTTATGTGGTTGGCGGTCTCGTAGTCATTTTAGGTAACATCGATCTCGTTCCTGCTGCAGTCGGCTCAATCGTTTCCGATGCATTTACCGGTCAGGCTGCAGCCGGCGGGGCCGTAGGAGTTGTAATTCAGTACGGGGTGGCCCGCGGGGTTTTCTCCAACGAAGCAGGCCTTGGTTCTGCACCAATTGCAGCAGCCGCAGCCCGTACCGACTATCCGGGCCGGCAGGCTCTTGTCTCCATGACCCAGGTTTTTATTGATACAATCATTATTTGTTCCATTACCGGTATTTCTCTCGTGATGGGCCAAAGCTTTGTGAGTGGTGACTTAGACGGGGCTCCGCTGACTGCCGCCACATTTGAACACTTTTTAGGACCGGCCGGAAGCATTATTGTCTCTGTAGGACTCATTTTCTTCGCCTATTCTACTATTTTGGGCTGGTCCTACTACGGAGAACGTTGTATTTATTATCTTTTCAAAACGTATAAGGCTGTTTTTGCCTATCGCGTTGTTTTCGTTATCGCTGTATTCTTTGGTGCTGTAGTCCAGTTCGGAATTGTCTGGTCGCTTGCAGACACGATGAACGGTCTGATGGCAGCTCCAAACCTGATCGCTCTGCTGGGGCTTTCCGGAGTCATCACCGCGGAAACGGTTCGCTTCCGCAAAAGAATGAAGGAAGAAAAGAATGGTACAGCAACCTGGAACAAGTCATAATACAATTAAAGCATCTCGCGCGCCCGTTTCAGGCGCGCGAGATGCTTTTTATGTTCCAGGCACTTCATGCGTTAACGGCAGTCCATGGAGACCCTGTAAAATATGGTCTGCAGTCATATCCGCCATCTGCCGGCGTGTTTTTTCACTGGCACTGCCAATATGCGGGAGCGCCACAACGTTTGGAAGGCTGAGAAGAGGATGGTCTGCACCGATTGGTTCGTGTTCAAAGACATCCAGACCGGCGCTGAAAATTTCTCCGTTTTGGAGCGCATTCACCAGTGCCTCCTCATCCACAGTCGTCCCTCTCGAGGTGTTAATAAATACAGCTGTTTTTTTCATTTTAAGAAAAGCTTCCGCGTTGATCAGTTTTTCTGTTTCGGGTGTGGCTGGAGCGAGCACGCATATAAAGTCAGCCTGTCCCAAAAGTTCATCCAGCTCAGCGTATACAGCACCAGTCCGCTCTTCTGCTTCCCGCTTCCGCGAGCGATTATGATAAAGTATGTTCATATCAAAACCGCCAGCCCGTTTAGCCACAGCTTCTCCAATACGTCCCATGCCGATAATCCCCAGGGTGGCACCGTAAATATCCTGTCCCGTAAATGCAAACGGCGCCCAGGACCCCCATTCATTTTTCCGGACAGTATCCATGGCCTCCGGCAGTCTCCTCGCTGCGGCCATCAATAAAGCAAAAGTGAGATCCGCGGTCGTTTCTGTCAGCACCCCCGGAGTATGGGCCACTTTAACCCCCTGTTCGTCTGCCGCTTCCAGGTCAATGTTATTATATCCCACTGCCATTGTCGCTATTACTTTCAACCGCGGTGCCTGCTCAATAACGTTTCTCGTCACCGGCTCCGATACGGTACAGAACAGACCATCTGCTTCCGCTGTTCTCCGGATTAATTCCTCTTCCGGCACCGATTCGTTTTTATTCCATACATCTACTGTAGCTTCCTGTTCAAGCTTTTCCATCAGCCAGTGGGGCATTGGTCTTGTAATAAAAACATGTGGTTTTGTCATTTTCAGCCTCTCCTTTGAAATAATATAGTGTGCCATTCATTCGTCTGTTTGTACCAGACATCTTCATAATTTTTATTCCAAAATGCTTCTTTCACCCGCTCCACTGACCAGTCCACTAGTCCGGATACTACAATCTGCTGAGGAAGAACCTCTATGGAACCAGCCCGTTCGAGCCAACGCACCGCAATATCCGCCCCAATATTGATGATGGCTATATCGTATGCTTCGTATGGAAAGCCTGAGTCGACGACGTTCTGTTCGTACACCTTAATTCGATTTTCTACTCTGTTTAACACTGCATGCTGTTCTACTTCCCGCGTTACCGGCTCCATGTCATAGGCATCCACCTGCATGCCTTTTTTTGCAAGAGCAATCGACAGTACCCCGCTTCCCGTGCCGATGTCTGCAGCCCTCTTCCCTTCCATACGGGTGACAATACATTCGAGAGCGTCCCTTGTTGTTTCATGGATACCTGTACCAAATGCACCCTGCGGATCAAGCCGTAATTGCCGTTCTCCCTGCTTCTCCTGAAACGGAGGATACACAAGCTCCCATCCGTTCGCCAGTCTGACGTTTCCGTAGGAAGACTCTGTCCACTCCGGCGGCTCCCATTCGTGAAAATCGAAAGCATGCACTCCAAGCATCCGGCTTAATTCTTCTTTAGACGTGTTTTCCACATAGACATACAGCCTGCTTTTTCCCCCACTGCTGAATTCGTATGTATAACCGTCTTCGTCCTTCATTGTCTGTATGGCTTCATCAACATAAAATGTATAAATGTCATGCTCGTAGAGCCGCAGGCTCCACGCTTCGTTATCCCCGGATGGGACTTCCAGTGAGTACCACATGCCAGCTGCCTCCTTTTCGTAAAAATTATAGCAAAACTACTGTCCATGCAACATTCATTTTTCTTGTTTCGTTTCCGTCTGCCCTGCCCGGACGATGAAATTAGTATTTCTCCTTTGAAAAGCCTTTCTTTTTTTAAAAATGTTCTTTAATCTAGAGGAAGAGTGCTTACTCTATTTACCTTATTGATACTAGTAGGAGGTCGACCTATCGATGGACTATCGCGTAGAAAAAGATACACTTGGAGACATGCACGTACCTAAGGACAAACACTGGGGAGCACAGACCCAGCGCAGCCTGGAAAACTTTAAAATTGGTCAGGAAACTATGCCAATCGACGTCGTACATGCCTTTGCTATTTTAAAACGCTCTGCGGCTCTTGCCAACAAACGCCTGGATAAACTTGAAGCGGAAAAGGCAGATGCGATCGTCGAAGCGTGCGACGAAGTTCTTTCCGGAAAACTCGACGACCACTTTCCGCTCGTTGTCTGGCAAACCGGAAGCGGTACCCAGTCGAATATGAATATGAACGAAGTAGTGGCCCGCCGCGCCTCCCAGCTGCTCGAAGAAAAAGGATCTTCCCAGAGCGTGCATCCAAACGATGATGTCAACCGTTCCCAAAGCTCAAATGACACCTTTCCAACAGCAATGCACGTAGCTGCTGTGCAAAAGGTGGAGGACCAGCTTCTGCCTGCCGTGGAAGCGCTTCGTGCGACCCTTGAGAACAAAATGAATGCATTTGAACATGTAATTAAAATTGGCCGCACGCATCTTCAGGATGCCACCCCGCTTACGCTCGGCCAGGAGGTCAGCGGCTGGCACCGGATGCTTGAGCGTTCAGCTGAAATGATTACAGAAAGCATCGACCATGTGAAAGACCTTGCGATCGGCGGAACAGCTGTAGGTACAGGCATTAATGCCCACCCAAAATTCGGTGAATATGTAGCCGAAGAAATCAGTGTCTATACCGGCAAATCCTTCCGCTCGGCTCCAAACAAATTTCACGCCCTTACCAGCCACGATGAAATTTCATATGCGCACGGGGCATTAAAAGCCCTCGCAGCAGACGCCATGAAAATTGCAAACGATGTTCGCTGGCTTGCAAGCGGTCCCCGCTGTGGTATTGGCGAAATTTCCATCCCGGCAAATGAACCAGGAAGCTCTATTATGCCTGGAAAAGTAAACCCGACCCAGAGCGAAGCATTAACTATGGTTGCAGCGCAGGTAATGGGCAACGACGCTACGATCGGTTTTGCTGCCAGCCAGGGTAATTTTGAACTCAACGTGTTCAAGCCGGTTATTGTTTATAATTTCCTGCAGTCAAGCTACCTGCTTGCTGATGCGCTCGTTTCCTTTAATGAGAAATGTGCAGTCGGCATTGAAGAAAACCAGGAACGCATTGATGCGCATCTGCGTAATTCCCTGATGCTCGTCACAGCGCTGAACCCCCACATTGGGTACGAAAACGCGGCGAAAATTGCTAAATCCGCCCATGCTAACGGACAGACACTGAAGGAAGCCGTGCTTGAAAGCGGCATGTTAAATGAAGAAGAGTTTGAATTGATCGTCGATCCGGCGAAAATGGTCTCCCCGAGTGAATAAAAATGATAAAAAAAGTGCCTCCCAGTCAACAAACAACCTGGGCGGCACTTTTTTATTTTTCCACTCGTTTTCCATCTTCGTAACGATACAGCGGCAGCCGGTGACTAATGTAGTAGGCAGTATACACACCAAGTACGGCCATGACGAGCCATATCCACGCATGCAGGCTGAACGAGGCGATACCGCTAAAATACGCCCCAATGTTGGCACCGAATGAAATACTTGCACCGTATCCCATCAGCCCTCCCCCAACCAGGGCAATTAAAGCAACCCGCAGGGGGATTCCCGAAAACCGGATTTGGCGGTTCATGGCCAGAGTTACTACAGTTCCCAGAATGACACCGAAATTAATAATACTCATGGAATCCATCAGCACCGATTGATGAAGAGCAACAAACTGATCCTGTTCAAACCAGTATGTCCATTCGCTCACGTTCATTCCAAGAGCCTGTGCTATCTTCGCTCCCCATAAGGAAAAAGAAGCAGTCAGCTTCCACGGCTCTCCCTGCACGAGAAAAATAAGTGCATTTAATACTGCCAGCATAACAGCACCTACCCACAGGGGCCAGGAGCCGAAAATAATTCGGCTCCAACTTGTGGCTGAAGGCAGCGGCGGGAGCGTAGGAGGCCTTTTTCGCTTTTTATGCACATACGAGCCAAAAGCAACCAACCCGAGAAAAACAATCTGAATCACCCAGGCCCACATGTAACCAATCCCCGTATTTACTGCCAGCGATACCGGCTCAAACGAAGGAAGGGACGTGTTCCAAAAGCCAAAATGGGCGGCTCCCGCCACTGCCCCCGTCATAAAGCCGGCCAGCGTGCAGATTAAAGCAGTTCGGCCGCCCTCTGCTTCGTAAAATGAAGAGGGGGCAAGGCCACTGCCTATTTCCATGCCAAAGCCGAAAATGAACGCTCCCGCTATCAATCCCACGCTCACCGCGGAAAGCGCCGGTACCGGGACGGTTCCAAACAAAGCCGGCCTGATAATAAAAAAAGCAGCTGAAAAAGTTGATACGAGAATGAGCATCAGCATATGAGCCCGCAGCATTTCTGTATTGCCTTTTTCAATAATCTGCCGATAGACTGCCGAGAAGCCGAAACGGGCGTGGAAAAGGGAAAAGCCAAGAAAAAAACCAATCCAGAGCAGAATAACATACTGCCACCCTGATATCTGGTAGGACACGAGTGAAAGCGCAAGAATGACCAATAAGCATATTAGCGAAAAGATATTTTGTGGATTTTTTAAAACAGACGTTTCTGCCACGGTGTTCGTTTTTTTCATTCATTTCTCCTGACTGGACCTGTATTAGAACCCTATTCTTCTTTTCCCTCACCTTAATGATTCACACATCTGTTAGAAAAAATCCCCGGCAGCGGCCGGGGATTTCATGATTTACTGATAATCGTATTTAATACAGCTCGCTTAATGCGTCTTTAGTGAACGGCACCAGATCTTCCGTTCGGCCCTCCTGCATCTTTTTGGCCCATGCCGGATCCGTTAACAGCGGACGCCCAACTGCGACCAGGTCAAATTCATCATTTTCGAGCCGGTTGACTAATTCTTGAATATCATCGTTTTCTGCTCTTTCAAAGCTTGTAAAAACACCATTCAGCCCTACAGACCCTACCGTCACAGAAGGCTTACCGGTTAAATATTTCGTCCAGCCGGCAAGATTTAAAGAAGAACCGTCAAATTCCGGCTCCCAGAAGCGGCGGGTTGAACAGTGAAAGACGTCTACGCCTGCTTTAGACAGCGGCTCCAGGAAGCGGGCCAGTTCGTCTGCCGTGTCTGCAAGCTTCGCTTCAAAGTCAGACATTTTCCACTGCGAAAACCGGAAGAAGATAGGAAAATCTTCACCTACAGCCCGGCGGCATGCTTCAATTACTTCAACCGCAAACCGTGTCCGTTCGACAAAATCCCCGCCGTACTGATCTGTACGCTTATTGGTTTGCTCCCAGAAAAACTGGTCAATCAGATACCCGTGGGCGCCGTGGATTTCAATGCCATCAAAGCCAATACGCTTCGCCGCTGCTGCAGCGTCTGCATAAGCCTGCACCAGCTCCTCAATTTCTTCCACTGTCAGCGGCTTTGATACAGCTTCCCCGCTTAAAGCTAAACCGGAAGGTCCAATCGGCATAGCCTCAGAGTTCGGCTCTGCCCCTACCGGTCGTGTCATGCCTACGTGCCAGAGCTGGGGAATGATTTTCCCTCCCGCTTCATGTACTGCCTCTACAACCTTCCCCCATCCTTCGAGGGCTTTTTCACCGTAAAAGGCCGGTACTCCCGGGTCTTCCACGCTGGCAGGGTGATTGATACCAGTTCCTTCTGTCACAATCAGTCCTACGTTATTTTCAGCCCGACGCCGGTAATAAGCTACCACGTCTTCATTTGGTACACCGCCCGGCGAAAACCCTCTTGTCATCGGCGCCATTACTGTTCTGTTTTCAAGATGCAGATCTTTTATTTGAAAGGATTCAAATAAAGGAGCTGCCGCTTGCTGGTTCGATGTTTCCTCTGTCATTATTACGACTTCCTTTCTACTGCTACAAATTATAAGTAATATTCAAAAATCAGTATGCACGCATCGTTTTTCCAAAAGCAACTTATCCGCTCAAAAACGATTCTTTTTGATGTCAATTTCCCCGAATCCGTTTGTAGTCTTCTGAAAAGTGGTATTCTCTACTAGAACTACTTACATAGGCATAAATACCTTAAGGAGGACGTAATATGTCAGATAAAGCGACGAAGATTATTCAGGAATCGCTCGATGCACTGATGCAGGATGAGACTTTCCTGCCCGACTATGAAGGACAGGAGCGTGAAACGGCCTTTTCTTCTCTTATTTCCATCCTTTCCACTCCCAATCATGTACACAAATCGTTTCTTCGCGTTCCCCTTCAAAACGGCGAAGTAGTTCGTTTGGAGGCATACCGGGTCCAGCATAACGACACTATGGGACCTTACAAAGGCGGTATCCGTTTTCACGAAAGCGTCGATGAAGACGAAGTATCCTCCCTTGCTTCTCTTATGACTATTAAAAATGCCCTTCATGATGTGCCATTTGGCGGCGGCAAGGGTGGCATCAGCATTAATCCAAAGGAGTTCAGCAAAAAGGAATTAAACCTTGTGTGCAAAAAATACGTGCAGTATTTCAACGATGTAATTGGGCCGGACAAAGACATCCCCGCTCCCGACGCTGGCTCAAGCGCCAGGGAGATGGACTGGATGATGGCTGAATACAAAAATATCAACCCCGGCATTCCTTACCGTGGAAGCTTCACGGGAAAAAGCGTTAAAAACAGCGGTTCCCTTGGCAGGAGAGAAGCGACCGGGAAAGGAGTTTATTTCACTTTACGATACCTGCTGCATGACTTTCTGAAAAACCGGCGCGATGAGTTCCAGACTTCGGAAAATAAATTTTTCAAAACCGCGCTTGAATTTTACGGCCGGCCGCTTTCTATAGCCGTACAGGGCTTCGGAAATGTGGGTTCAGTTACCGCCATGCAGGCGTATAACTGTGACTATCTCGATACGAAAGTGGTTTCCGTTAGCGATCAAAACGTCACGCTGTACAATGCAGACGGCCTCGACGTCCCTGCTCTTCTCGATTTCTCCAACGATCATGACGGTGATCTTCCTACTACGGACGCTGAGATTCATGATCTTGGTATCAGTGCGGAAGTGCGGGACCGTGACGATATTCTTTCTCTTGAAGTAGACGCTTTATTTTTCGCTGCTCTCGGCGGAGTCATTCATAAAGATAATGTGCAGGATGTTAAAGCCTCTATCCTTATAGAAGGCGCCAACTCTCCTATCACTTCCGAAGCTGATGCCATTTTGGCTGAACAGGGGGTCGTCATTATCCCTGATATCCTTGCCAACGCCGGCGGTGTTATCGTATCTTATTCCGAATGGCTGCAGGGACGGGAAACGTTGTATTATTCTGAAGAGCAGGTCACAAAGATTTTGTACGATAAAATGAAAGAAACAATGGACCGCGTGCTTCCGGAGTTTTTCGGCGATCCATTCGCTCTCCGTCAGAACTGCTATATTCATTCCATCACATCACTTTGTACAATGCTTCATATTCGCGGAAAATTATATTAATTCAACAAATGAAGGCCGTGCGGAAGCCGCACCGCCTTTTCCATAAAAATGCCCCGGTCTCCAACGCAGTTGGAAAGGCCGGGGCTCTTTTTACAGCTAGCATTAGCTGCCTAGTTTTTGAACAAATTCTTTAGCTACGGCTTCTGTTGATTGCGGATTTTGTCCAGTAATTAGGAAACCATCGGATTCCACGTGTTCGGTCCAGTTTGGGGCCGTAACGAATTCGGCTCCAAGGTCACGCAGACGGCTTTCAAGCAGAAACGGCATGTGTGCCGTAAGGCCGGTGTCTTCTTCCTCAGAGTCCGTAAAAGCGTTCACCCGCTTACCGGAAACAAGCGGCTCTCCGTTTGAAAGAGTAACGTTAACCAGGGCCGCCGGTCCGTGGCAGACCGAAGCAACGTATTTGTCCGCTTCATAAAATTCACGGATCAGCTCCTGGACTTTTTGACTTTCCGGGAGGTCAAACATCGCGCCATGCCCTCCAGGAATAAAAATGGCATCAAAATCTGAAGCAGAAACGGTATCCACCTTTACTGTCTCTTCAAGGTATTTTTCTGCATCAAGAATTTCCTGGCGTGTTTCCTGCTGCACGCTTCCTTCATCAATCGGCGGCTTACCGCCATCTACACTTGCGATAGTAACGTTGTAGCCTTTGTTTTGAAATTCAATATATGCTTCCGCAAATTCGGAAAGCCATATGCCTGTTTTTGCTTCATTGTTCACTTTGGAATGACTTGTTACTACCATTAATACGTTTTTTGCCATGACAATTGTCACCCTTTCCACATTTACCTTCTGATTTAGCATAAAGGAAGGTAAAGATGCTTTTCCTTTCTCATCTTTTCAAACATCCTCTAAGCTGTTGCAGAATCTATTCTAACTATATCCGACAGCCATGCAAAGTAAACTGCTCACACTCAGCCATTCCACTGCAGCAACTGGGCCCCTGTTAAAAAGATAATCGCGATACCCATCCAGATGAGAAGGAGTGGAAAATAAAATTTCACCCATTTGTGCCAAGGCACGCCGGCAAGCGCGAGGGTGGCCATGAAATAACCGGAAGTAGGGAAAATAATATTACCTAAGCCGTCCCCCAGCTGATAAGCAAGTACTGAGGTCTGCCGTGTCACTCCAACAAGGTCCGAAAGCGGAGCCATGATCGGCATTGTTACGAGCGCCTGGCCGCTTCCTGACGGAACCAGAAAGTTAAATAAAAATTGAATAACAAACATTCCGACAGCGCTGAGTACAACCGGCATACCGCTTACTGCTGTGCCCAGGCCATGGACAATGGTATCCATAATCTGTCCTTCCTCCATCACTACGGCTACCGCTCTTGCTACACCAACAATCATAGCCCCGACCAGCACGTCCCGAAAGCCTTCATTGAAACCATCGCATACCTGAGTCGGTGTTAGCCCTGCAATCATACCGACCACGATGCCCATTATGATAAACAATCCAGCCATTTCAAGCATGAACCAACCTTGGGCGAGTACTCCGTAAACGAGTATTCCAAAAAATATGAAAATAAATGCGGAAGCAATTTTCTGACGTTTCTGAAAAGTATAAGTTGTTGTATCATCCGTATGCAGATATAATGCTCGTTTTTCTTCGTCCTCTTCATAGGTTAGGCTCATTTCCGGCCGCTGTTTTACTTTTCTTGCGTACCTGATCACCCAAAGAACTCCGATAACAGCCAGTGTAAGGAATAAGGCAATACGCAGCCCGAGCCCTGAATACAGAGGTACGTCTGCTACCTGCTGGCCAAGCCCAGTGTTAATGGGATTAAGAAAGCCGGCCGTAAAACCTGCAGTAGTAGCAATTAGCGCAATAGCCGCTGCGGTCACCGAGTCGTATTTTAAGGCAATCATCAGCGGTAAAATAACAGGAACGTATACAAGACTAAGCTCCTGGGTGCCGATCAGGCTGCATATGAAAGCAAAAACAAACATTAGTACAGGCACTACCGCAAGGCTTTTGTTTGAAAATCTCCGCGTTAAACGATCCACGGCAACTTCAATAATACCGGTGCGGCGAAGCACCATGAACATACCGCCAATCACAAAGGTGAAAAATACTACTTCAGCTGCAGCGACTAGTCCATTCGGTACCGCAAGCATAAAATCAACGATTCCTATCGGATCTGAAGCAATCTGCTGGTAAGAATCAGGATCAATCGTCGTTCTTCCTTCCGGCCCGGGTACTTCCTCAAATGTCCCGGCAGGAACTATGTAGGTAGCTATTGCTGCTAATGCAGTGAAAATGAATAAGATAACGTAAATATGCGGCATGTGAAACCTGTGCTTTTTTTCAGGCTGCGGCTGCTGCATTTCCATCTCTTCTGTGCGATCTTTCATTTATTCTCCACCTTTTTTAAATTTCTTACGTTTTATATTAGAGAATTCAAAGGCAGAGTTCATTGGTTATTCTGATTCAAATTGGAAACTTTTTTCGTGCATTTTCACTAATTTTTTTCATTCTGATATTGTTTTTTCGCAGATAATATAACAACAGCCTCGGCTTTTTCAAAATTTCCCTTTAAACAAAACAAAGCGCGCTGCCAAAGCAGCACACTTTTGGTTTATTCCGAAGGACGTTCGCGGAGTTCTTCTCCGTTCTTTCCTTCATAACGACGCCCCCATCCGGTAATCGCTGCAAGCAGCATGATTAAGACGAGAAACCACCCCTGGAAGACGAAAGGAAATACTGCAGTAGGCTCGACCACCGGCAGCCAATTGTACTGCTCCTGCATCGTCTGGATCGTAGACCAGCCAAGAAGCACCGGAGCTCCCCACGGGAAAATGTAACCGAGCGCCGATGTTACCGCATCAAGCAGGTTCGCCCGGCGGTAACGGTGAATCCTGTACTTTTCCCCGATATCCCGGACAAACGGAGCCGCTGCAATTTCTGCAGCCGTGTTAATGGTAATGGAACTGTTCAAGAGAGCTACTATACCCCACATGGACAGCTCTGCCCGACGTACAGAATTTTTAATCCAGCGCACCAGGCCGTTGGTAATCGCCTGCATCGTTCCGCCGAGTCTCATCAAATAAGCTGCCGCCACAATTAATAAAATCAAAATGGCCATGTTCACATAGCCGGTGATACCTTCGATTAACGCCCCTTCGACTACCGCATCCGCTTCAGGGTTAAAACGAATAATATCCGAAAATGAACCCAGACCGGAAATGACGATTAACGGAATGGCAGATACAATTCCCCATGTTAACGAAGTAATTAAATGCTGGCCGGATAATGCCAATATAAGCACGAGCAGAAATGGCAGAAGCATGATTAGGCCGCCCGGCGAAACGTCTTCCACCACGTTTGCCGAAGAAACGCCGGAGACTGCATCGCCGTCTCCTCCACCGAAGACTGCAAACAATACTGCACTTGGAATGGCTGCAGCGATCGCGTACTTGAACCGGCTTCTTACTACACCCGGCACGTCCGCATTCTGCGTCGTTGCGGAAACGATTGTCGTATCAGAAACCGGCGCAAGATTGTCGCCAAACACTGCACCGGCAAGTATCGCAGCGAACAGCATTACCGGATCTGCCCCTGTAGCTACTCCGGCTGGAAACATCAGTGTACAAAACGCCACGGTCGTACCATAGCCGGTGCCGACTGCTGTAGAAAAGACTGCAGCAAGCAGAAATGTTACTGCGGTGAACAGGCCGCCTGTCACGCCTGTTGCTATCCCTGTCCAGACGAGCCCTTCTACCAAACCGCCTACCTGAAGCACCTGGGCAAACATTCCCGCATAAAACCAGGCTACCATGGCGATAACGCCAATCGGCTGCGCCAGACCGTCAAACAGGCCCTGGGCGTAGTCAGCCCAACGGCTTTTACAAAACAGCATGCCAAGGGTCAGTCCGATGACTGCCCCCATTACCAGTCCAATCTCAGAGGACAGCTGAAGAACACTGGTAGTAATCGCCCAGACTACAAAAAACAACAATGGCACTGCAGCTCCAAAAGCCCCAAGCCTGAAATCCAATTTTTCGATAGATTTTGCCCCTACAGCTCTCTCTAACTTTTCTTCTTGTTCTGCCATGTGGAAAACTCCTATGTATATTATTTATTCAGCACGAAAACCATTCTACCACTCCTCTGCCTGTTTGTAATGGACAAACGTACGCCTTGAAAAGAATTTCGCAAATAATAAAGCCGCCCGTAAAAATGGCAGCTTTTTAACAGTATTTTAGTACGGCACATTTATTTTACAACAAGCACAGGATGCCGGATCTGCTCCACAATTTTTCTGCTGACGCTGCCGATAACCATTTTCTGCAACGGATTCAGCCCTCTGCTTCCGACAACAACACAATCAAATTCATATTCGTTCGCGTATTCACTAATAGCCGCTGCCGGATCCCCGTGAAGCACCACTTTTTCTACTCTTACTCCTTCTGCGCTCAGTCGTTCGACCGCCGGCTGCAGAATTTCTTCTTCATTCTGCTGCTTAATGTATAATTCATGCTCACTCAGCCGGTTTGATTTCGGCTGCGCGGAGTTAGTAGCGTAAACTACCTCCACATAGACTTCGGAAAGCTCCGGCGCAATGCTTTCAATCGCTTTTTCCACCGCACGGGCAGAGTGATCGGAACCGTCTACTGCAATTAACAGTCGTTTAAACATACAAGTATCCCCCTGTTACTTCGCTATCGATTTCATGCTTTTAATTTACTGTTCCCGATTTCCATCCAGTTTATACGGCATTTGTCCTGCAATGCCGGCAACATTTATTCACATCCAAGCTTTATTGATTCTTTCACTTTAACATACCATATTTTCACGTATGAATATTGATACTGCTTTTCTCCTGGCCATATTTTCATGATATGGTAGAGAAAACACAACGGAGAGGGAGTTTCATGTGGGGTATGTAGAAAACCTAAGACGGCTCGTTGGAAAAGAAACAGTGATTCTCGTGGGAGCTATTGTTATTGCAGAAAACGATGAAGGCCGTATTTTGCTGCAGGAAAGAACCAATCCCCCGGGCAGCTGGAGCTTTCCCGGAGGCTTAATGGAGCTCGGGGAGGCTGCCGAAGAAACAGCAGTCCGGGAGACCCTGGAAGAAACAGGTCTCCACGCCCGCGGCCTCCGACTTTTTAATGTTTACTCCGGGGAGGATACGTTTGTGATTGCACCGAACGGGGACCCTTTTTACTGTGTGATTATCGCCTACACCGCTGATCATTTGGAAGGTACTATTCAGCCCGATCCCAACGAGTCAGCCTCGGTGGATTTTTTGGATCCTGAAGCCCTCCCTGAAACAATCGTAGACGGCCAGCAGGCGGTTATGAAGGAGTACCTGCACAGCAGGCATTCAATTGATACGTAAAGAAGCACGCCTTTTCCTGTTGGAATAGGCGTGCTCAGATTGTAGACAAAGGCCTCCGAAATTCATTTTCGGAGGCCTTTGTTTGTGCCATTGAGGGAAAAAG
>NZ_JAXRUV010000015.1:0-19680 GCF_034497705.1 Marinococcus luteus
GATAGCCGGGGGTTCTCCCCCCGTGAAAGTAGATCGCTGCCGGGCGAGATCAACCGTTTCCCATTTCGGGGGAACGGTTTTTTTATATTTTTTTCCTTTTTCTCTATGCTACAATAAACATACTAATCATTAGGGGGGAAGTTATATGGATATTTTGCCTATTGGGGATCATGCCTTAAGTGTGCAATTTGAAAATGTGATTTCTCCTTCCGTGAACCGGCAGGTACACCGGCTGTATGAAGCTTTAACAAAAGAGCGGCTGGTGGGGATGAGTGAGTGTGTCCCAGGCTACCGCGCATTGACCGTCTATTATGATCCCTTGCAAATACAGTACGAACGTCTCTACGAACTCATTCATAACGTGTTTGAGCGTATGGACAAAGCATCGGAGGGGGCAATGAAAACGTACTATCTGCCGGTTTGTTATGACGTATCGTTTGGACAGGATATTGAACGTCTTGCAGCAGAGAACAAACTATCTGTAGACGAGGTAGTGGATCTGCACAGCAGTTCGACCTATTTTATTTATATGCTGGGCTTTACTCCGGGATTTCCTTATCTCGGCGGCCTTGATGAACGACTTCATACTCCTCGCCTTGAAACACCAAGAGGAAAAGTGGAAGCCGGCTCTGTTGGCATAGCCGACGCTCAGACGGGAGTGTATTCGATTGACAGTCCGGGAGGGTGGAATATTATTGGTAAAACTCCGGTGCCTTTGTTCAATACAGCGCACGATAAACCTGCGCTTCTAACCCCGGGCCATCTGCTTCGGTTTGAGCCTGTCGGATTTGAAGAATACGCTGAAATTGAAAAATCCATCGGCTATGGAGGATACAGCATCCGTGTAGAAAAGGAGGGAGAGGAATGACTATTGATTTAAATTGTGACCTGGGGGAAAGTTACGGTATTTATACCCTGGGCATGGATCAGAAGGTGCTTCCTTTAGTGTCATCGGCAAACGTTGCCTGCGGGGGCCATGCGGGCGATTCGGCAGTGATGGCGCGTACTGTTGCTCTTGCCAAACAGTACGGTACGGCCGTCGGCGCCCATCCCGGCTTCTTGGATAAAGAAGGGTTTGGCCGCAGATACATAGCGATGGATGAAGAAGAAATTTATCAGCTTTGTCTCTACCAAATAGGGGCTCTCCATGCCTTCTGCTGTGCAGAGAACGTGCAGATGCAGCATGTAAAACCGCACGGGGCCTTATACAACGCTGCTCTTCGCGATCCCGCGGCCGCCAGAGGAGTGGCGCGGGCAGTGAAAGATTTTAATGAGAATCTTCTTTTATTTGCCCCGGTTCATACAGAGCTACAGGCAGCGGGGGAAAGACACGGCTTGAGGGTAGCAAAGGAAATGTTTGCAGACCGTACCTATACTGCTGGCGGAACGTTGACTCCAAGAACAGAGCAGAACGCCTTCCTTGATAAACCTGAAGATGCTGCCGCCCAGGTGCTTGATGTCCTTCAGGAGGGAATAGTTAAAGCAGTGGATGGCACAATTGTAGCAATGGTAGCTGATACCATATGTGTACACGGGGACAATGAGCAGGCGGTTCTGTTTATTCAACATTTAAGGAATCAGCTTGAGCATCACGGAGCTTCGGTGCAGGCAGCGGGGGAATTTATATGAACAAAACGCCTGTCTGCACCGTACAAAAAGCAGGTCTCTTTACAACTATCCAGGATACAGGCCGGACCGGATATCAGCACCTCGGTGTACCGGCCTCCGGAGCGATGGATATGTATGCTCTCCAGATGGGCAACGCTCTCTGCGGCAACTACTTGTCCGCAGCCGGACTGGAGCTCACATTAATGGGTACGACCCTTACGTTTCATGAAGAGACGGTTATTGCGGTTACAGGTGGAAACCTGCAGCCGGAAGTAAATAAAGAACCCATTCCCATGTGGGCAACGAGAAAAGTTTATGCAGGAGACGAACTGACCTTTAACGGGCCAGCACACGGAGCACGTGCCTACCTTTGTATTGCAGGAGGCCTGGAGGTGCCAATCGTTTTAGGAAGCCGCTCGACGTACACAAAAGCTGGCATAGGGGGAATGGAGGGCCGGGAGCTTGAAAGTGGCGACACATTGTATCGCGGCCCTGTAAGTGCTGATCCAAAAACCTTTGAACGCCGGCTCCCCCCGGCGAGTATCCCAGTCTATGAAAAACAACAGACGCTCCGGGTATTGACTGGTCCGGAATTTGATACATTAACAGCGGAAGCTGGAAAGAGACTGCTCTGCGAAGAGTATGTGGTGACCCAGGAAGCTGACCGGATGGGTATCCGGCTCCAGAGTCGGGAAGTGTCTTTGCACCGTACTGGGGATATTATATCGGACGGGGTGGCGTTTGGGACTATTCAGCTGGCATCAGACGGCCAGCCGATGATTTTAATGGCTGACCGGCAGACAACGGGAGGGTACGCCCGAGTGTTAAATGTCATCAGTGCCGATTTGTCGAAAGCTGCTCAACTGCAGCCAAATGCTTCTGTGGTGTTTGAACAGGTGACGCTTGACGAAGCGCAAATTGCTTTCAGGCAACTGCATCGTTCGCTCGAAGACGTGTACTTTGCTGTGAATAATAAAAAATGGCGATAAAATATTTAAAAATCCCTTGTGCTCATTTATTCTGCGTGGTAAGATTATAATTGTCTTGTTGAGAGACACCATGCATAGTGCGGTGACAACAGCGAAGAGGATCCACCCGTTCCCATGCCGAACACGGAAGTTAAGCTCTTCAGCGTTGATGATAGCCGGGGGTTCTCCCCCCGTGAAAGTAGATCGTCGCCGCGCTATACCAAATCGCGGGATAGAGCAGTCTGGTAGCTCGTCGGGCTCATAACCCGGAGGTCGGAGGTTCAAATCCTCCTCCCGCAACCAATTATACTAATCCATTAAAGCCTTAAAGGCTTTTTTTTATGACATAAATGAAGCCGGAAACTAGACTACCCTTTGTGCAGCACGCACAGAGGGTAGTTTTTGGATAAAAGCGAAGAGGTGTTTTTTCGTTTACTGTACGCGATTGCAGGAATACGATAAACTAGCAGGAGACTATTATGAGAGATCATTGAGGAGCAGTTTATGCCAAACGATGAATTTGACTGGATTAATGAACGCAGACCAACACAGACTTTCCAGCAACGGCTGGAAGTAGGAATAGGTGATGACGCAGCGGTGTACCGGCCGCTTGCGCAGATGAATGAAATTGTCTGCGTGGATACGATGATTGAAGATGTGCATTTTCGGAAAGATACGATGGAACCATTTGATATCGGTTTTAAAGCGCTGGCTGCAAACATTAGCGACGTCGCTGCCATGGGAGGCGTGCCGCATTTTTACGTAATATCGATTGCGATAACGCCCGGCTGGTCCGAAGAGGAATTAAACGAACTGTACCGGGGAATGAATGAACTGGGTGCACGCTATCAGATGGATATGATTGGCGGCGATACGGTATCCTCCCGTCGCGACTTAATGGTGAGTATTACGGTGATCGGTGCGGTGGAAGAAAAACAGCAGCTGCTGCGAAGCTCTGCGGAACCTGATGATATTGTGTTTTTAACCGGACCGGTCGGTATGTCGGCGGCCGGACTCGAGCTTCTGCTCGAGCGGACAAAGGATGGGGCATATTCTGAGCGGGAAAAAGCATTGATTGTCTATCATCAGCGCCCGGTGCCCCAGGTAGAGGCGGGACGCTTGCTGGTGGAATACGGCGGCCGTATTGCCTTAAATGATATAAGTGACGGGCTGGCAAGCGAATGCTGTGAGATTGCGGAAGCGAGCGGTGTTTCGATGGAACTGGACTTTTCCGGGCTTCCCGTCCACGAAGCTATGGAGCAACTGGAAATTCAAACAATGAAAAAGCATATGTTTTACGGTGGAGAAGATTTCGAACTGGTCGGAACAGCTGCTTCTTCCGATTGGGAAGAGCTCAGCAGGAGGTTCGAGCAAGCCGGACTTGCGCTGTATGCGATAGGAAAGGTTTCAGAAGGAAATGGAGAAGTCTTCCTTCAGGAAAACGGCTCCCGTACAAAGCTGGAAAAATCCGGCTATAATCATTTTCGTTCATCATAAGCAGCAGAAAGGAAGAAACGCTATGACAGAGTGGGTCATCGACACTTCGTCTCCGGAGGAAACGGCAGCGTGGGGAGAGCTTTTGGGCCGAAGCGCGGAGGCAGATGAAAAAATATGGCTGCTCGGAAGTCTCGGAGCAGGAAAAACACATTTTGCCAAAGGCTTTGCCAGAGGCCTGGAAGTTACCGCAATGGTGAACAGCCCGAGCTTTACGATCGTTAAAGAATATGAAGGCCGGCTGCCTTTGTTTCATATTGACCTTTACCGGCTGTCGGAGGAGGAAGCAGAGGAAATCGGCATTGAAGAATATTTTGAGGCAGGCGGCGTATCGCTTTTGGAATGGCCGGGTCGTCTGGAAGAATGGCCGGAGGATCGTCTGGAAATAGATATTCAATACACCGGGGAAACGAGCAGGCAATTGACTTTGACAGCCGTTGGCGAGCGGTGGAAGGCAAAGATGAAGGAGTTGCAGAACGATGAAAATGCTCGCAATTGACACGTCCACGCACGTGCTGGGTATCGCCCTTGCAGATGAACAGAAAATCCTCGGAGAATATACGACCAACATTAAAAAAAATCATTCCGTCCGTCTGATGCCGGCGGTGGAATCGCTGATGAAAGAAAGCGGTCTCGTCCCTGACGACCTGGACGCGGTAGCAGTAACGACCGGGCCAGGCTCCTATACCGGCGTGCGCATTGGAGTGACCACGGCTAAATCGTTGGCCTGGGCTTTAAATATCCCGCTTTATCCTGTATCAACGCTTCAGGTGTTTGCCCAAAACGGCCTCGGGTTTCCAGGTCTCGTTTCGCCACTGATTGATGCGCGAAGAAATCAGGTCTACACGGCGGCTTTTTACGGAAATACGGGAGAAAACGCAGTGGCACGTCAAACGAAAGACCAGATTATTCTGCTTCCGGAATGGCTTGAGATTTTGGGCCAAACACAGGAACAAATCCTGTTTGTCGGAGAGGACACGGGAAGCCGGCAGGAGTTGATCCGGGAACGACTCGGTAGCCGGGCGGTTTTTGCGGACTGGACGGGACAGACGATCCGTCCGGCGGAAATTATCCGGATCGCCCGGACTGCCGGCGAGGCACGGGATGCGCACGCGGTGGTGCCGGAATACGCCCAGCTTGCCGAAGCAGAAAAAAATTGGCAGAAAGCCCAAAGCGGGAGATTCGAATGAAAGCAGAAATACTGATCCGGATGATGAGTGCCGACGATATCGACAATGTGATGGAAGTAGAACACAACGCCTTCTCGATGCCGTGGAGCCGGCGTGCGTTTGAAAATGAAATGTACAATAACCAGTTTGCCCATTATCTGGTGGCGGAAGTTGCAGGCAGGATTGTCGGCTACTGCGGCGTGTGGATCGTCATTGACGAGGCGCATGTAACCAACATTGCGGTGCATTCACGCTACCGCGGACGGAAAATTGGCCAGGAGCTGCTGGCCAATTTAATGGAGCTTGCCTACACATACGGGGCCCGGACGATGACGCTCGAAGTGCGTGAAACCAATGAAACAGCCCGGAACCTGTACGATAAATTCGGATTCGTTCCCGGCGGCGTCCGAAAAAATTATTACATGGATAATAATGAAAATGCGATAGTAATGTGGGTGAATATGAATGAACGAGCATAAACCAATAGATATCCTGGCTGTGGAAACGAGCTGTGACGAAACAGCTGCAGCAGTCATCAGAAACGGCACCGAGATCCGGTCCAACGTCGTCCTGTCCCAGATGAAAAGTCATAAACGCTTTGGCGGCGTCGTGCCCGAGGTCGCTTCGAGGCATCATGCGGAATCCATCACCCAGGTAATGGAGCAGGCACTCGAGGAAGCAGGAAGCACATTTTCTGAGTTGTCCGCTGTGGCGGTAACGGAAGGCCCGGGGCTTGTCGGGGCGCTTCTTGTCGGCGTAAATGCCGCGAAGGCGACAGCGTACGCGAAGGGGCTACCGTTGATCGGCGTCCACCATATTGCGGGCCATATTCAGGCGACCCGGCTCGAATCGGAGTGGGAGTATCCCGCGCTTGCGCTCGTTGTGTCCGGCGGCCATACGGAGCTCGTACTGATCAAAGAAGAAGGGGAGTATGAGCTGCTCGGCCAGACAAGAGATGACGCTGTGGGAGAGGCATATGACAAAGTCGCGCGTACTCTTGGCCTCCCGTATCCCGGCGGCCCGGAGCTCGATAGGCTGGCTAAAGCCGGGGCGCCGACCGTGCCGCTTCCCGTTGCATGGCTTGAGGATGGTTCGTATGATTTCAGCTTCAGCGGATTGAAATCAGCCGTCATGAATACACTCCACAATGCCCGCCAGCGTGGGGAAGAACTAGCTCCGGAAGACGTTGCGGCAAGCTTTCAGCAGAGCGTCATTACCGTGCTGACGGAGAAAACAGCCCGTGCAGCAGAAGCCTGCGGAGCCAGACAGGTTATGGTGGTCGGAGGTGTGGCGGCCAACAGTGGTCTGCGGGCTGCGATGGAAGAAGAATTCAGAGGCAGCGGCGTAAAGCTGCAGATCCCGCCGCTTCATTTATGTACCGATAATGCAGCCATGATCGGGGCTGCCGCCTATATCAACTGGAAAAAGGGGAATTTTTCAGGCATGGATTTAAACGGGGTGCCCGGCCTGCCGCTTCATACGTAACAAAAAACCCGTGCTCTCTTTTACAGAGAACACGGGTTTTGCTGTAACTAGGAGCTGGATTCTTCGAGCTGCAGCTCTTCCCATTCCTCCATCAGCTGTTCAAGCTCGCCTCTTAGTTCATTGATCGACGACTGATAGCCGGCGGCCTTTTCATGGTCTTCGTATACGTCGGGCTCGAAAAGAGCTGCTTCCTGCTCCTCAACGAGCTGTTCCTTGGCTTCAATATCCTGTTCAATCTGCTCAATACGGCGCTGCCGCTTGCGGGCCTCACGCTTGGCTGCTTTATCGTCTGCAAACGAGGATTTAGCTGCACCGGCATCTTCAGGCTTCGGTCCTTCACGCTCAGCCTGGAGCGCTGCTTTTTCCCGTTCTTCTTCTTTTTTGAACAAATAGTAATCATAGTCCCCGATGTAGTTGCGGACGTCACCGTCCCCCATTTCGAGAATGCGTGTCGCAATCCGGTTCAGGAAATACCGGTCGTGGGAAACAAACAAAATTGTTCCCGGGTAATCAATCAGAGCATCCTCAAGCACTTCCTTGCTGTCGAGATCGAGATGATTGGTCGGCTCATCGAGCAGCAGAAAATTCGACTTCTGCATCATCATTTTAGCCAGCGACAGGCGCGCTTTTTCGCCGCCGCTTAAGTCTGACACCTGCTTCAGCACGTCTTCGCCGGTAAATAAAAACTGGCCGAGCACGGTACGGATATCTTTTTCGTTTTCAAGCGGATATTCATCCCACAGCTCCTGCAGGACGGTTTTGCCGGAATTCAGTTCGGCCTGCTGCTGGTCGTAATAGCCAAGATCCACTTTGCTCCCGAGCTGAATATGCCCTTCATCCGGTTCAAGGTCTCCCTTAATCGTTTTTAAAAAGGTACTTTTCCCCGTCCCGTTTGGTCCGATTAGCGCAATACTCTCGCCGCGCTGGGCCCGGACGCTTAAACGCTCGAACACGGGCGCTTTGTCGTCGAAACGGAAGGTGAGGTCTTCTGCTTTTAGTACATCATTGCCGCTCTGGCGGTCAATATCAAAGCGCAGGGAGGCGGATTTGCCGTCCCGCTGCGGTTTGTCGAGCTTGTCCATTTTCTCGAGCTTTTTTCTCCGGCTCTGGGCCCGTTTTGTCGTAGACGCGCGTACAATGTTTTTCTGCACGAAGTCCTCAAGCTCGGCAATTTCCTTCTGCTGCTTTTCGTAGGCCTGCATTTCCTGTTCAAACAGCTCGGCCCGTTTTTCCTGAAAAGCACTGTAGTTGCCGTAGAACAAGCGGGCTTTTTTATGAATAATTTCGTACACCTTTGTCACGATCTGGTCCAGAAAATACCGGTCGTGGGAAACGATCAGGACAGCCCCCGGATAGCTGCTTAAATACTGCTCGAGCCAGCGCAGGGTATCCATATCCAGGTGGTTGGTCGGCTCGTCAAGAATTAAGAGCTCCGGCTTGGCCAGAAGCAGCTTGCCGAGAGCAAGACGGGTCTTTTGGCCGCCGCTTAACGACTGCACCGGCGTGTCGAGGGAGAAGCTGCCAAAACCAAGCCCCGCCAGCACCGTACGGATGTCGGACTCGTAGCGGTAGCCGCCGCGGGCTTCGAATTCCTGCTGGCGCTGGTCGTAGTCAGCCATCAGCTTTTCATAGGCCCTGACGTCGTCAATAATATCGGGCTCGGACATTTTCGCCTCCATACGACGCAGCTCCGCTTCAGCTTTTTGCAGGTGGGTAAAGACATCAAGCATTTCATCCCACATTGTTTTATCGCTGTTCAAACCGGTATGCTGCTCAAGGTAGCCGAATGTCGTGCCCTTTGGCATCGTGATCGAGCCGGAATCATACGAGGATTCACCGGCAAGAATTTTTAGGAGAGTGGATTTGCCGGCCCCGTTTTTGCCGACCAGGGCCACCCGCTCGCCTTCCTTTACCTCGAGTTTTATTTGATCAAGTACGGTTTCTGCCCCAAAAGACTTGGTGACACCCGAACATTGAAGTAAAATCATATTTATATAGCTCCTTTAATAACAACTCTGATAGTATCAGTGTATCGTACTTTTCGGCGAAACGCGAAATAGGATACGTCTTGCTGCAGGCAAGCGTTTCGGTACGTTTTCATGGGGACGCATGCTATACTGTCTACAGACAATGACAATACATTTAGGTGGAAATAATTATGAATACAGACCAGCAAAAAATTCCGCAGGCAACCGCGAAGCGGCTGCCCCTATATTATCGATTTCTGGAAAGCCTGTATGCAACAGGCAAAACCCGCGTTTCTTCAACCGAATTGAGTGAGGCGGTCAAGGTGGATTCGGCAACGATCCGCCGGGATTTTTCGTATTTCGGCGCGCTTGGCAAGAAGGGGTACGGCTACAATGTACAGTATCTGCTGTCGTTTTTCCGGACTACCCTGGATCAGGACGCGGCGACAGACGTAGTGCTTCTTGGCGTCGGGAACCTGGGAAAGGCACTGCTTCGCTACAATTTCTCCAAAAATGAAAATACCAGGATTGTGGCTGCATTTGATATCAATAAAGACATGGTGGGAGAGCAGATTGGGAACGTTCCGGTGTATCATACCGATGATCTGGCGGAAAAGCTTAAAGAGCATAACGTTTCCGTAGCAATGCTCACCGTGCCGTCCGCCGCCGCCCAGACAACCGGGGAAAAACTGGTGGAGGCAGGCATCAGCGGCATTCTGAACTTTACCCCGGCGCGCTTATCCGTCCCTGCGTCTGTGCGCGTGCATCATATTGATCTTGCCATCGAGCTGCAGACGCTCGTGTATTTTCTGAAAAATTATCCGCTGGACAACGAATAGGCTGCCAGCAGGATGCTTCATTTATACTGACTCATAAAAAAGGGACCGCCTGAATGTTGGCCGGTCCCTTTTGCTATTTCTTCTTTTTCTGCTCCGACATGAGGCGCAGATAATTGAATCCCATTACGAGGTCGTAGGCGGCAAAGGCGGCGAGTAAAATGCTCCAGAACGACCAGGAGGACTCGCTGACGGAAAAGTACGTAAACATCAGCAGGACTCCGCCGAGCACAAAGTAAAAAAGGGCAGCGGTAGAAGCTTTCATATTACATCAACCCCTGAACAAGCAGAATAAGTGCACTCTCAGCTTCACGCATAATGCGTTCGATTTCATCCTGGAACAATACCTGAATACCGACCACGAATGCGTTCATGATGGAGTGGACGATTATCGGCACGATGATGCGGCCGGTTTTGACATACAAATAAGCGAACACAAAGCCGATCATAGTGTAGACGAGCAGGTGGGTGAAATCCAAATGCACAGCAGCAAATATCAGGGAGCTGATAATAGCGGCAATAAAAAAGTTTGTTCGTTTGTACAGGGATCCGAATATAGCTTTACGGAACACCAGCTCTTCGAGAATCGGGCCGATCACAGCTACGATAACGACAAAGGCCGGCATGCTGTTAACAAGCTCAATGATCTGCGCAGTGTTTTCAGACGCCGTATCGATGCCGAGCAGGTTCTGTTCGATCAAACCGGCTACGATCTGGCCGGCGTAGGCGAGGGCGAACCCAATAAAAATCCAGGCAACAGAATTTGGCCACGGCATTTTTGGTTTATTAAACGCAAGGCGCTGGCCTCTTTCAGGAATCAGCAGAATTAAAATAACAATCAAAGCGACGATAAAGCTCGCAAAAATCCAGAAGTACGAAGCCTGCTGCGCGGAATCAAAGCTGCCTACAGCCAAAAGGGCCGGGACGGCAACGATGCCCGAAAGCTGCATAAGTACATAAATAATAACAATACTCCAGTAACGTACGGCCATGGAAGGGGATCACTCCTAATCTCTCTCGGTTAAATCCAGTTTCGAACGCTCTAATTGTATCACAGGTACCTGCAGGAAGAATAAAGAGAGCGCTTGCGAATTTATGACAATTTTGAAATAGGAGGTTAATAAAACGATTAGCAGGGAATGTGAATTCAGGTGCCATCAAGCACTGGAGTGGGAAAATGCAGAAAAAATTTTCGCTTCCCTCTTGCAAACAAAGCCCAGGTTGATTAATATAATAATTGGGTTTAGCACTCGAACGGAAAGAGTGCTAACAACAAATGTTGTTACTGTCGTTCCCGTTACATATAACGGACGATGAAAATATTCTAAGGAGGTTGTTTTCCTTGTTAAAGCCTTTAGGTGATCGACTCGTACTCGAACAGGTAGAATCAGAAGAAAAAACCGCTGGCGGTATTGTGCTGCCGGACTCCGCTCAGGAGAAGCCACAGGAGGGACGCGTGGTTTCTGTAGGCGCCGGTGCTGTAAAAGACAACGGTGAACGCGTAGCACCGGAGGTAAACGAAGGCGACATCGTCGTATATTCGAAGTTTGCAGGCACAGAAGTGAAATACGACGGCAAAGATTATTTAATCGTTCGCGAAAGCGACATCCTCGCTGTAGTTCAGTAATCAGCTTCATTTCGAAATCATTATTACATTAGGAGGATTTCATCATGGCTAAAGATATCAAGTTTAGTGAAAACGGCCGCCGCGCGATGCTCCGCGGTGTGGACGAACTCGCAAACGCTGTAAAAGTAACGCTTGGACCGAAAGGCCGCAACGTTGTTTTGGAGAAAAAGTTCGGTTCCCCGCTTATCACCAATGACGGTGTAACCATCGCCAAAGAAATCGAACTTGAAGACAACTTCGAAAACATGGGCGCGCAGCTCGTATCCGAGGTTGCAAGCAAAACGAACGACATTGCCGGTGACGGTACAACAACAGCAACCGTTCTTGCCCAGGCGATGATTCAGGAAGGCCTGAAAAACGTTACCTCCGGTGCGAACCCAATGGGTATCCGCCGCGGCATGGAGAACGCGACCAAAGTAGCGGTCGAAGAACTCCGTAACGTCAGCAAGCCGATTGAAGGTAAAGAATCCATCACGCAGGTTGGTGCGATTTCTGCAGGGTCTGAAGAAATCGGTCAGATCATTGCAGAAGCAATGGAGCGCGTGGGCAACGACGGCGTTATCACAGTCGAAGAATCCCGCGGCCTTGATACAGAGCTTGAAGTTGTGGAAGGTATGCAGTTCGATCGCGGCTATGCGTCTCCGTACATGGTTTCCGACAACGAATCCATGACTGCAGAGCTTGATAACCCGTATATTTTAATCACGGACAAAAAGCTCACAAGTATTCAGGAAGTACTTCCGCTGCTTGAGCAGGTTGTACAGCAGAACCGTCCAATCCTCATCATTGCAGAAGATGTAGAAGGCGAAGCGCTGGCAACTCTCGTTGTAAACAAACTGCGCGGAACATTCAACGCAGTAGCAGTGAAAGCACCAGGCTTTGGCGACCGTCGTAAAGCAATGCTTGAAGACATTGCTACACTTACCGGTGGTACGGTTATTACCGAAGATGTAGGTCTTGACCTGAAAACTGCAACAATCGACCAGCTCGGCCACGCCAACAAAATCACGATCGATAAAGACAACACAACAATTGTTGAAGGAAGCGGCGATCCGCAGACCATCGGTGCACGTGTAACGCAGCTGCGTACGCAGATGGAAGAAACCACTTCCGAATTCGACCGTGAAAAACTTCAGGAGCGTCTCGCGAAGCTTGCAGGCGGCGTAGCCGTTGTTAAAGTCGGCGCAGCTTCTGAAACTGAAATGAAAGAGCGCAAGCTCCGCATCGAAGACGCCCTCAGCTCTACACGCGCAGCAGTAGAAGAAGGCATTGTCTCCGGTGGCGGTACCGCGCTGATGAATGTCTACAAAAAAGTAGAAGAAGAAATGAACAACACAACAGGCGACGAAGCAACCGGCGTGAAAATCGTTCTCCGTGCCCTCGAAGAACCACTCCGTCAGATTGCGCATAACGCAGGCCTTGAAGGCTCCGTTATCGTTGAGCGTCTGAAAACAGAAGCAGTTGGACACGGCTATAACGCAGCGACTGGCGAATGGGTAAACATGATTGACGCAGGCATTGTCGATCCTACAAAAGTTACCCGCTCCGCGCTGCAAAACGCATCATCCGTATCCTCCATGTTCCTGACAACCGAAGCAGTCATCGCCGACATCCCAGAAGAAAATGGCGGCGGTGCCGGCGGCGGCATGCCAGACATGGGTGGCATGGGCGGAATGGGCGGCATGATGTAGGCCAACAGGATGTTGGTCACTCGGACGCTGCGACACGACGTCGCGGCTTGCGTCCGGGATCCGCTCAATCCCATGCTATAATCCAGCTTTAATGAACATGAGCAGAATGCTAACATTTTGCTAACATTTGAATAGGATTTACTTTAAGCTTCTCATGAGTTCACTGAACTTGTGGGAAGCTTTTTTATTGTTTTTAGTCATGTTAACGCAAAAGTGATTGCCTGTTAAACAATCAATCCAACCACTAATAAAGCAAACTGGACAATCGAAGAATCCATTAATCGTAAAGTTCCCAATAATCTTTTCAGACTCTCTATTCAATCCAGCTAAAACCATCCAAAAGCTCTCTCCCAGTAGATTTCTGGCTTTACTTTAATATGGTAAAATTTAGCCGATATACGTAAAAAAGGGGGGATTTTAATGAGGTATACAGAAAAGAAAAAATGGTATAAGCGCATTCCGGGGTATCGTTCCGGTGTGAAGTGGAAGATGATTACGGCTTCAATTATTTATGCTTTAATTTTATTTGCTATATTAGTTCCAACCGAATCTTCTACAGAAATAGCTAGTGAAAATACGGAGGAAGATGCTGCTGAATTAGAAGCGGAAGATGCTACAGCAGCTACGGATGAACAAGAAGCTGACAAGCAAAAGAATAACGAAGAAAAAGAAGAAAAGAAAGCGAAGGAAGAGGAAGAGCGTGAGGCCGAAGAAGCCGAGCATGAAGCGAGAGAAGAGGAAGAGCGTGAGGCCGAAGAGGCCGAGCGGGAAGCGAGAGAAGAGGAGGAGCGTGAGGCTGAAGAGGCCGAGCGGGAAGCGAGAGAAGAGGAAGAACGCCAGGCTGAAGAAGAGGCCGAACAGGAAGCCAGAGAAGAGGAGGAACGTGAGGCTGAAGAAGAAGCCGAGCATGAAGCGAGAGAAGAGCAAGAGCGTCAGGCTGAAGAAGAAGCCGAAGAAGAAGAGAGTGAGGCTGATGAATCCAGCGGCTCTGTTTCTCAGGAACAGGCAGTAAGCCAGGCTCAAGACTATCTGAATTATACCGCATTTTCTAAATCTGGTCTGATCGAGCAGTTAGAATATGAGGGCTTTAGCACAGAGGATGCAGCATATGCTGTAGAAAATATCACAGTGGATTGGGAGGAGCAGGCGGTCAGCCAGGCTCAGGATTATCTGGAGTACACCGCATTCTCTGAATCAGGATTAATTGAGCAATTGGAGTATGACGGTTTCAGTTCATCGGAATCTGCTCATGGTGTAGAAAACATTAGTGTGGATTGGCAGGAGCAGGCAGTTAGCAGCGCGGAGGATTATTTGGAATACAGTTCTTTTTCAAGACAGGGCTTGATCGACCAATTGACTTATGAGGGGTTCAGCACAGAGCACGCCACCTATGCTGCCGGCCAGGTCGGTTTGTAATAGATATATTGAGTTTAGGGGGCAGCAAAAGCTGCTCCCTTTATCTATTAGTAACTATTAATTATACCTCTCTTTTAACGTGATTTTTTCACATTCAAAGATAAATTCGATTTACTTCCCTCCCGCCGAATCTAAAGCTCCTGCACGTTGATTCGGGTCATTTTCTATAAGGAGAGACTGCGGAATAGTCTTTCGATTTCCAATTCATGCGTCACTATCTCCTTCACACAGTTTTCGAAAGCCATTAAAACCACCCGGCAGGTAATTTAATTATGTTAGTATCGGTATGCAATTCGATCCATAATATTCAATGAATTGCTCATACGGTTTTATTCGTAAATGATTTTACTTCCAATAAATTATTTTCCATAATATTGAACTTGAAGTGTTGGAGCACAATTGTATAATTGATCGGGAAAATCAGTTAAATATAGAGAGGCCTCAAACAAAATGATGGAAAGGGAGACGATTATATTAAGTCGCTATTATTAAGTATAGCTGTAGTAAGCACTCTTGCCGTGTTGGGGAATGCTTTTGTAGGTAATGCTTTAACTGTTTGGTACGCTGAGCTGAACAAGCCCTGGTATTTGGTTCCTTTATGGTTTTTTATAGTTGTTGGAGTTCTTTATTACATTATGGGCACCGTCATTTTATACCGGCAAATGGATAAAATTGATGAATCATATTTGCGAAAGGCGGCTTTGGTTCTTACATTGATCATGCTGGTAGGAAATGAAGTATGGAATTATTTATTTTTTGGTCTGCAAAGTACTTTTTTAGGTTTTATTGGCTTAATCCCTTTTACACTGGTTGTTGGTTTATTAGCATATACCCTTAAAAAAATTGATGTTTTTTCTTTTAGTATTCTCTTACCTTATATTTTATGGTTATTGTATGATTTAATTTGGGCATTCAGTTTATATATGCAAAACCTGTAACGTGAATTTTTGTATTTGGGAGGAATTAATATGAAAAACGTACGATGGGGCATCATAGGATGCGGTAACGTGACAGAGGTTAAAAGCGGGCCGGCCTTTCAGCTGGCTGAAAACAGCTCCCTGCAGGCGGTGATGCGAAGAAATGGAGAAAAGGCGAGGGACTATGCAGAACGTCACGGGGTTCCCAGCTGGTATGATAAAGCGGAGGATTTAATCAATGACGCTGAAGTGGATGCCGTTTACATTGCGACGCCGCCTTCTTCGCACAGGGAATATACGATCATGGCTGCGGAAGCAGGCAAGCCTGTATATGTGGAAAAGCCGATGGCAGGTAGCACGGACGAATGTGCAGAAATGATAAAAGTCTGTGAAAATAACGATGTACCGTTGTTTGTTGCCTACTATAGAAGATCTCTTCCACGTTTTAGAAAAGTAAAAGAGCTGCTGGAGTCCGGAAGTATTGGTGAGGTGCGCTTTGCTACCATTCAGCAAACCCAGCCACTTGTATCAAAAGACGAAAACGGAGAATGGCCGTGGAGGGTAATGCCTGAAAAGAACGGTGCAGGGCTATTCTATGATGTAGGCTCTCATACGCTGGATCTTTTTGATTACCTGCTCGGTCCTTTAAACGAGGTAAAGGGTGCTGCAGTGAACCTGGCTGATTCCTATCCGGCTGAAGATACAGTAAGCGGCACATGGAAATTTGAAAGCGGCGCTGTCGGTATAGGTGTGTGGAATTTTTCCTCCTACAGTAAAGGGGACGACAACCGTATCGTCGGGACTAAAGGAGAAATACGCTTTTCTACATTTGACGATAAGCCGATCATCCTTGTAAACGAAGCCGGGGAAGAGGTTTTTCATATCGAGCACCCTGCACATATTCAGTATTATCACATTCAGTCTATGGTGGATGAACTGCTTGGGAAGGGTGTCTGTCTAAGTACTGGCAAAACAGCATTTCGTACTAATCAAGTGATGGAAGAGCTTGTTAAAGAATATTATTAAAAGCACACTGGACGTTAAGCATTATTCGTTGACGTTCAGTAATTTTTATATTAGCATATGCTTATATAATAAAACGATGGTAGGTGAACGTATGGAAAAGATCAAACCGGAAATCAAGGACACTGCTTCTGTATTAAAGCTGCTCGGAGACAACACACGTCTTTCCATTGTCAGCCTTGTACAGAATCACGAATGCTGCGTATGCGAGTTCGTGGAGCTTCTGGATATGTCCCAGTCGTCGGTTAGCCAGCATCTCAGAAAGCTCCGGGACGCCGGCCTTGTCAAAGAACAGCGGAAGGGGCACTGGATTTTTTATTCATTTAACCGGGAGCATCCTTCCGCGGGCATGGTGGAGGACATTCTCCGGCATGTGCCCGACCAGAACGAAAAGCTGCAGCAGCTGGAACGGGACGGGCTGCGCATTAATTGTGACTGAGTGCCGCCGTACGAACTAATATCTTATGAAATGAGGAAGAAGCGATGAGTAAAAAGAAAATGTATTTTTTATGTACAGGTAATTCCTGCCGTAGCCAAATGGCAGAAGGATTTGGCCATTATTACCTGGGAAATGATTGGGAAGTACGGAGCGCTGGTATTGAAGCGCACGGACTGAATCCAAAAGCCGTGGAGGCCATGAATGAGGTTGGCATCGATATTTCCACTCAGGAATCGAACATGATTGACATGGATTATTTGAATAATGCAGATATGGTCGTTACGCTCTGCGGCGATGCTAATGACAAATGTCCGATGACCCCGCCGCACGTAACACGGGAGCACTGGGGCTTTGATGATCCGGCAAAGGCAGAAGGAACAGAAGAAGAGCGCTGGGCCGTTTTTCAGCGTGTACGTGATGAAATCAAAGAACGTATTCATACCTTCGCGCAGGCGGAAAGCGTAAAATAAGGGGAGTGAATAAGTATGACGAAGGTGCGTATTTATGACCCTGCGATGTGCTGTGACACGGGTGTTTGCGGCCCTGGAACAGATCCTGAACTTGTCCGGATCGCTTCTGCGGTGGAACGTCTACAGCAGAAGGGCCACGATATTGAACGCTATAACCTGGCCAATCAGCCTGAAGAATTTGCCGCAGCCGGAGACGTTACGGAGCGGATCACTGCCGACGGGATTGAAGCTCTTCCGGTTATAATGAAGGACGGAGCTATCGTAATGACGGCGGAGTATCCGGACGTGGGGCAGCTTGCAGACTGGTTTGACACAAAGGTCGAAGAGCTTCAGCCGGAAAGAAGTGTTCCCACGGTAGAACTGTCGTTTAACACCCGCTATTCTAAATAAAAAGGGGCTTGCCTGATGAACACGAAACGCTTTCACCCGGATCATCATACGTACACCCGCTATTTGTTTTTTACCGGTAAAGGGGGCGTCGGAAAAACATCCTCCGCTTCAGCGCTTGCAGCTTATCTTGCCGGAAAAGGCAAACAGGTACTGCTTGTGAGCACGGATCCGGCTTCGAACCTGGATGACGTGCTCGAAATGCCTTTAAACAACCAGCCTTCACCTGTACCCGAAGTCCCGGGGCTTTTTGCAAGCAACATCGATCCTGGAGAAGCGGCCAGAACGTACAAGGAAGCCGTAGTTGGTCCTTACCGGAACCTTTTACCGGAAACAGCGGTAGCGCAGATGGAAGAACAGCTTTCAGGAGCGTGTACTGTTGAAATTGCTGCCTTTAATGAATTTGCAGAGCTGTTAACAGCACCGCACGATAATTATGACCATATTATTTTCGATACAGCCCCTACCGGTCATACGCTACGCCTCCTACAGCTTCCATCGGCCTGGGATGATTTTTTACAGACAAGTACCCACGGGGCGTCCTGCCTCGGTCCGTTATCCGGCCTGGCAGATAAAAAAACAATGTATGAGCAGGCGGTTGCACAGCTCGCAGACGGTGAAAAAACAGCTGTGTACGTTGTTGCGCGCCCGGACGGAGCATCTCTTCTGGAGGCTGCGCGGACAGCAGAAGAGCTTGGGAGCATGGGAATGCATGAGCAGGTATTTTTAATGAATGGGGTGTTCACGCCTGCAGAAACCGAAGACGCAACAGCCTCTTTGTTTGCCTCTGCTCAGCAGGAAGCGTTGAACCAGGGCCCTGCTTTTTTTGAAGATAAAACACTTTGGACTTTACCCTACCACGCTGTGGTGTCAACAGGGGCTGCCTTCTTGACAAAATTATTTGAAGAGCCTTCTACAGCCGGTGATGCTGAATGGTCTCATAAATCAGTGCCGGCTACCACGGTGGAGGACATGATACAGGATATTGAAAACCAAAAATACCGTCTCATATTTACAATGGGCAAAGGTGGGGTCGGGAAAACCACGATGGCCGCTGAAGTGGCATCGAAGCTCGCGGCACGCGGCCATGCCGTGCATTTAACAACGACTGACCCCGCTGATCATCTGGCTGGTGTTATCGATTTGGATAATCCTTCTCCATTATTAACAGTCAGTCACGTGAATCCGGAAGAAGCTCTGGAGGATTACCAGAATACTACTAAAGCCGAGGCTGTTGCTGCCGGCGTTTCTGAATCTGAGTTAGCCTATATTGAAGAGGACCTTTCCTCGCCTTGTACAGAAGAAATAGCGGTATTTCAAGCTTTTTCAGAAGTGGCTGCCCGGGCAGAAAACGAGATTGTGGTTATAGACACAGCACCGACCGGCCATACACTGCTGCTTCTGGAACACGCAGAACAGTACACAAAGGAAATTGAACGAAGCAGCGGGTACACGCCCGAGGCGATGAAGCAATTGCTGCCGAGACTAAAGAATCCGGAGGAGACGGCTTTTCTTCTGCTGACCCTTCCGGAAACAACGCCAGTCCGGGAAGCGGAACGTCTACAGCAGGATCTCGCCCGCACAGGGATTTATCCGAAATGGTGGATTATTAACCAAAGCTTTGCAGCAGCGAAAACTACTGATCCTCTTCTTCGTCAAAAAGGGAAAAGGGAAATCTCCTGGATTGATTACGTGCAGGAAAAGCTATCCGAAAAAACAGTAGTGCTTCCGTGGGATGCTGCCACAGGCAGGCGGGCCCAAACTATAATTTAACGGGAAGGGGAAAATGAAAATGGAAATTACAAACGAAGCAAAAACGGTATTGCAGACTCTGATGGAGGAAAATAAAGTTAATCATGTCCGGGTAGCCTATGAAGGAATGGGGTGCTGTTCCCCTCAGATCGGCCTTGGTTTGAGCGAGCCGGAAGAAAAAGATCAGGTGGAAAACATCAACGATATTCAGGTTGCGGTAGATGAACGTGTTCTGGAATTTGTGCAGGCAGTAAAGCTTGATGTGCAGGACAATGAAGAAGGCCAGCAGCAGTTTGTCATGACCGGACTGCCGGAAAACAATTGCTAAAACAAGCTATAAAGGATTCAGGAAAGGAGTCGTTTTATGACGGAAGAACGGATTTATGATGTAATTATCGCAGGCGCGGGCCCGGCGGGCATGACTGCGGCGG
>NZ_JAXRUV010000016.1:0-8367 GCF_034497705.1 Marinococcus luteus
AATGATCCACGAAGAACGGTGCATAATATAATCCCATGCTGTTGGAACTTGATGAATAGGGTTAATATTTAGCAGTGCTAGTATATTCCTAATCCATTCTTTTTTACTAATTATACCAAATAAAAAACCTACAATGTAAGGGCTAACAACTAAAACTCCAATTAAAGATAGAAACCAATAAACAGGATGATTTGCCCAAACTGTTTCTTCAATTGCTTCATATAAAAACCACGACCATAAAGCATAGTTCAGTATACTAAAAATCAGAAACCTTAATATATTATTTTGCCAAGAGTAACTTCGAGTAACTACTATGCTTTCAAAAGCCGTATTCATGACATAGCCTGGAACTAAAAAGATAATGGAATATAAAACACTATCATAACTATCAAAAGGCATCTGCTCACTCCTTTCTCGTGATCTAAAAGGTTTTAACTATTACATTAATGTAATGATTAATTACAGTCCATGAAATTTTCATTATAAGCTTTATAAAGTGTGATTCAAATGAAATTTCTTTTGTTATAATGTTTACATAAAGCATAATCTTTATAAAGGAGTTATAAGACTTATGAGCTTGGAATATAGAATGCCTGACCTAGCTGATAAATTAGGAATAAAGGAAAGTACCGCCCGCAAATACTATTTACTCATTGAAAAGAACGGCCACCATTTTCGAAGAAACCAGCAAGGACACATCTTGTTTTCTGAAGAAGATGCAAAACTATTTTCACGTATCATTGAATTAAAAAATCAACCAGATATGACAGTGCAAGACGCTGTAAACAGCGTTATAAACATTATGAATGGCGAAAATGGACCTTATAAACCTCATGCTGACGAACAAGGGCTAATGAATCGTGAAAACTGGGAGAAATTCTCATCTTTCCAAGAAGAAATCCATGAACTTAAATCTATTATTCAAAAGCAAAATACTTTAATCGAGAAGCAGCAAGAAACTTTTGAGCAAAGAGAGAATATGCTTTGGGAAAAATTAGAGCGTATTGAAGAGAAGTTGAACGCTCCAGGTGCTTCTGAGGAATTAGAAACAGAGAAGAAAGACCATGACGAGGGTACAAAAGAACAAAAACCTTATATTGACGGTACACATGTTACAAAAGAGCAACTAAAAGGTCCAGCAATACAAGAAAACCATCAATCAGAACAAAAAGAAGAAGCCTCTTCAAAAAGCTGGCTTCAACGACTCTTTAATAGATAAATTTACCAATAAATCCGATTGCAAATAGGGGTACAAAACGGTATGGTATATGTAAGTAAACGAAAAAAGCAATCGAGTTGCAGCTCGATTGCCTCGGGAGTTTTCTCCACATCATCTACCACAGATGAAAAACATATAAGTTAATATCAGTGTATCATATTCCCTTTACCATGCAAGGGATTCGTATACCTAATTTTCATTATATGATTTTGTTTCTGGTCCTAGCTAGATATTAGCTTTGTAGTAGAGAAAACTCCTTCCAACATTTATGCAGAAGGGGTTTTTTATTATGTCATTAAACATTCTCGATTTATTAAGAGCAGACGGAAGTATTGTCGTAAACAAAAAATTAGCACATCAAATTGGGTTGGAAACAGCTGCGATTTATTCGGAACTCGTTTCTCTTTTTCAATACTGGTCAAAACGCGGGGAACTGGTGGATGATAATAAAGAGAAGTCAGCCCAGGCAAAGTGGTTTTTTGTCACGATTGAAAACCTGGAGGAAAACACAACGTTAAAACGTTCGAAGCAAGATAAAGCCATAAAAAAACTGAAAGAGTTAGGACTCATTGAAACCAGACAAATGGGCTTACCCAAAAAGAGATATTTTACGATCACAGAAAAAATCAATGAATTTATCACGGCACACAAGAGTGTTGAAAATAAACATTCTGATAATGACAGTGGTTCTAAGGTCGATAATGAAGCGAATAACAGTTCAAATACCGAGAATACTCAGAGTGTCGAAAATGAACACTCTGGAGTGTCGAATTCCAACACTCTAAACTGTTCAATTTCGACAACTAATAATACTAGAACTAATAATACTAAAATTAATAAAGAATCTATTGTTAACAAGAACGTTAACAATTATTCTTCTATTTCTAAAAATTCTTTAGAAAATGAAAACCAAGAGAATGAAATTAAGAAAATCGAAAAAGAATTTCAATCGAAAGGGCTTTCCTCAAAAGTTATTAGATTAGTGAAACAAGAAGTCGATGCTAAAAAGAACGAAATTAAAAACTACATAGCTTACTATCGAACTTGTTTAGATAATGCTTTGTACAAAAGCCAATTTAAAAAAGGAGAAATAACAGAGCTATATCCTCACCTTCCTGACGATCATCCATTGCGAATAAATTGGCTCCAATAAATTATTTTTAATTCAAGGAGGAATATGATGGACGAACAGTCTATAAGAGCAGCTGCTACATTTACTGAAATTATTGGAAGAAACACGTATGAGTGGGCTACTACAAAACTAAAACAAGCTAGAAATTCTAAAAATTTAGAAGAACAAAGTGAAATGTATGACGAAATAGTTCAAACTCTATTAAATGAAAAATCAGACCTACAGAATGTGGTAAGGCAATACAAAGATTTATATGAACAGGTACAAATAAGCCCTGATGATATTCAACTCTTGAAGGAAACAGTACGAAGAGTAATAGATCTTACTCGTGATAATTTGAACGATGAGCAAGAAGAGAGTCTTAACAAATTTATTGATTTGATCAATAACGATACTTTACAAACAATGCAGTTGTTAGGGTTCAATTATAAAGAAGCAATCGGCCAACCTTTAACTGACGCATGTGCTGCTTTTATTAGAAATAAATTCGAATAGAGCTTAAATTTATTTATATCTTTAGATTAATTAAGGAGGGCGGCATTCCATGACTAGAGGAATATACTTTGATTGCGAAGTTCCTAACTATTGTACGCATTGTGGAAATAAACTTTGGCCAATAATGGACGAATATCACCAGAGAAAGTTTGCAGAGCAATTGTCTTTTAGCTGTAACGATTGTGGTACTGCTAATATCTCTATTAAAGAAGAAGAAAATTTAAGCAGAAATATTAAGAAAGAGTTGAACAAGCATCGCTGACAATATAATTAATTAGCAGTTATTGCTCAAAAAATGCCCAAAACCGTGTGCAATTCGTGTGTAAATCATGTGCAAAATTTGCATAAAACACGTTTTTTATGTTCCCACATTTGGGCCGGCGTTGCCGGGCTTTCCAATCCAGGTGGGAACAAAAACCCCTTATGCTCTTTTCCATTCCAACTTTTTTATTTTTACAGGGGATGCTTCTGAAAATAAAACGGAAGTGAAATTAAAAACCCCTGTTCAATTTTCAAACGGGGTTAAAATTGAATCGGTTTATGAACGACCTATGCTTAATTCTTGGTGTTTTTCCGTCAGGCTATCGTTTAAAAAACGAACAAGAAAATCGACTGAAGAGAGTGCGCACTATGTTCTTTTGTGTTTTTGAAATCTAGCATAGTTATAATTAAAAAAGGAGGTGATTAAGTGAAGGTTGTTTTTAAATTCACAGACGGAACTAGAGTAGTTGACGAAGAATTTTCGGAAAGAACTCTTTATCAAACAGGAAACCTTGTTGATAATATTCAGAGCTGGAAAGATAACGATTCTCCGATTACTTTCAAAGGCGATGAAGAAACATTTAAAGCTACTGGGAAAGATTTAGTTTCTGTAGAAATCATTCCAGAGTAATTCACCAAATTCTATTACTCTAGCGATTTATAACGAGAAAACTTTTTGGAAATCGTATATTCGAGTTGTTTTTAAATGTATTTTTATAGGGGGTATTTTTAATGATTTATGCTACAGGGATTAGTTTTAAGAAAGAAGATGTTGAGGATTTAAAAAGCATTGTGAGGATTCAATTAGAATCCGACGAGAATGAAAGTTGGAAAATTAATGATGAGCCAATAAATGGGTGGTATTCAAAAGAAACTATTCATAGATGGCTTAAGAACTACGGTGATAAAGGTTTTGAAATTAAAGTTAAGATAAAACCATATCCTGAATTAGAGCCCGTTGAAGATAATGGTGTTCGATATGTTCGTTCGGTTCGAGATGATTCAAGAAAAAATAACTTACTAAGTTTAAAAGCTTACTACGAGAATTGACGCGTGTTTCTTAGTTTTTGAACTGTTCTTTCTTAGTATGGTCGGTTAGGATTATCGGTCTCTAATAGCCGGTTTCGCGTAAACTTTCGTGAACACTCTCACCAAATTTCTTTTGATCGAATGACGGTTATTGGAGACTTAAATTCCCGTCACCTCAAGGAATTTCAACAATTCATTGCTACAAATCCGTATGTTTCGGTTTTAGACACCAAAACGGACTATGTTCGAGCTAAAATGTATGACGATTTATTCTATCTGTAGTACGACAAAATCATAGGTGAATCTCGGCAAAGACGCAATATGCGGATTGAATTTAACCCGAATCATTGCTTTGAAGATGCCTGTGAGTTCTTTGTGAAGCATATAGTGCGTTTGATGAACGATGTAGGCTTCCAACGGCTTGATTTAGCCTTAGACATAGAGAGAAGGACCTTAGGAGCTTTTATGTGGCTTCTGAGACACGTTGGAAGTCGACAGTCTTTTATGGATTAGATCATCGATCAGAAACGAAATACTTTGGTGTGAGAGACAGCCAGAGATACATAAGACTTTATGACAAGAAGCAAGAACGGAAAGATAATGAGGACGAAGAAATGGAAGCCGCTGATCTGGGGCGGTTGGAGTTTGAGCTCAAAAGAGCATAAGGGATTTTTGACCCCAACGAGGGTTGGGGTCCAGGCAAAGCCTGGCAAAACGATGGGGTCACGAAAATGCGGAAAAGTACTAATTGTGTACCCTTCAAGGTACTAAAAAAGTACCCGTATTTGGACCTTTTCTTGAACGTTTTTTGCACGCTGCATGCAAAAAATAAAATCAAAAAGATGCCTAAAGTTATTTTTGGAATATACGGTTTATAACTTTAGGCATCTTTTTATCACGAAAAATTGGCACAAGGAATCATTCCGGGGAAACTCGCTGACGAACAACAATCATCGCCCTGGTGGATACATGACAAGGTTAATGACCAACGAAAGGAACGAAGATACATGAAAACAAACAATACGATTGCGGCGTATCATATTTTCCGACGGGACGAAAACGGCGCCCCGGTGTTAAACACGAACCGACTGTATCACTGGAACATTCCGAAACGGCTGCGGGAAGAGCCGATCCAGCCGGGTGACATCGTCCAGGTTCCGACAAAGAAAGGCCGACGGTCCGTCCTTGTGATGAAGGTGTTCCGGGAAGATATTGAAGAGACAGGCCGGGAATACAAAAAAGTGATCAAGGTGCTCGAACGAGCGCCGGAAACGAACCCCCAGGAATCGTAACAACCTCTCACCACCATGATTGTTTCTCATTGGGAGGAGAAAAAACGAACTCAACAGAATACAAAACCACAACTTCGGCTCTGGATGCGCCATGGGATGGGGCAGGTATCCTCAGGACTGGGATCGAGATCGTCGGTTTCGCCATGCCCGGATAGCCAGAAAGATGGCATTGAGGACACCCACCGCGAGCAGGGGGACGCCGATGTCCATGTTGGAAGAGAAGGGATCCTTATTCCAGCTGTCGACCACAATAAAGATTCCGACGCCGAGGACTGCCGCAACCAACAGAACTTCGCCTAGACGCACTGGACGAGGACGCATCGTATCGCTCCTTCCCTTTGCTGATTGCTCCCACAATACCATACCAACGCCTGTCCTTACAGAATGCCCCGGAGAATCCCCACATTCCTTTTTGGATCGTTCAATGACCATTACCATTCAGAACGAAGCAAACATGGCTCTATGGCTTGCTGATGGCTTCTTTTCAGCTAACCTCCCCCTTCAAATATGCCTGGAGGCATATTTGAACGAAAAACAGGCCGGAAAACGACAAAAAGCCTTTCGCCTGCAGACGCAGACGAAAGGCCAGGGGGACCGTGGAAGCTGTGACACCCACGGTCCGGTCTAATGACAATCGCAGAAAATAAAATTCCCCTCATAGAGTGACGGCTCTATGAAAGTCCTATACCCTTTGCGTTTGGATCCAAAAACCCCCGGCGGACACGGACGAAATTTCATCTACCGTACGGATTTTTCCCTTCCCCAAGAACCCGCTGCACCGATGTTTTGGCGAAAGGATTTTATGCAGTCGGGTGTCCGGCTGCGACGGACACGGCCCCGGAAACCCCCGGCCCGTCAGGGCCGTATGAAAACTGCATGGCGTTTTTCATGCTGTTTTTTTCAAACCCTGATGTGACGGGATTTCAGGGGCACTCTACTTAACGTAATGCAGATTATCGGAAGCCTGCACCGTATAACCTATACAGCTATATACACCAATCGGAGTGATTGTTTCAAACTGAACGTAAAGTTAAACGAAAAAAGAACCCGAAAAATATTCCGGATTCTTTACGGATCGAAAAACAATCAAATTTTCTCGCTATTAACTAATCTCCAATAATGAGCTCCTAAAGCCGTTAGTCTACAAGCTTTAGAACGTAAAGCGGCATAATACATATGATCTTCATCTACCGGTTTAACTAGTCCGACCCCTGCCAGTTTCTGTAGATCTTTAAAGATAGCAACATGTTCGTCTAACGCAGCATCTTCAGTATCTTCATATGAAGGATCAAGGGAATGATAATCCTGGGGTTCTGGAAAGTAATCGCATAACTTTCTAAGAATTGATAACGGTACAGGAGGTTCAATATTTCTCAGTGAAGTAAAGCGAGACACATTCGTTTTAAATATGGGACGTTGATCCCATGGCCCTAATGCTTGATCGACATAAGCATAAACACTGCCAGGAGTTATATGTCCTCTGAGATCAGCAGCGCCCCCCTCTAATGCACTAACAACTAAAGAAGTAAATACTCCACCTTCCTCTGTTTCAAACGCAGCTTCATAATCTCTGCTCGCGGTTAGAATACTTAATCCTTCAGCTAACTGAGCAGAATTACTTTGACTAAGGGCGGGAGAACCAGCAGCTCCAGAATGACAACAATCAAAAATAATAACTTTTTCTTTTGCTTTAGAATCGTTGGCATATTTTAGAATCTCATCCATTGAAATTCCTTCATCATACGCTTGATGATCCGGAGTGACTAAATATCCGCCCGTGCTTTTGATTAAGCCATGACCGGAAAAATACAATAATGCTATTTCGGAATCGTCTGCAAAAAGTGATTCAATAGATTGTCTTAATATCGGTTTTGTTATTTCTTCAGATGAACTAGTTAAAGTTTTGACACTAAAATTGGGAGACCCATCGCCATTTGTTTTCAAAACATTAGTAAAGGAAAAAGCATCTTTTTCACAACCGTTTAAGGGTACACCTGGATAATCGTCTATCCCTACTGTTAAAGCTTTCCTCATATCTCAATCACCCTCATAAGCTATCTATGAACTTTTTGATCTCTTCCCAATTCCACTCAATCACTTTTTTACCTGATAACTCTGAAGGGATTTGCCCCTTATTATCTTTATGAATATGCATTCCTATCATTGGTATTCCTTCTTCATTAGCGCAATTCATTTCCCATTTAGCCCCATCAGCATTCCTGGTTTTAGTGCTAATTAAAGCAATGACGCCATCGCAACCTTTAATTCTAGTACGACAATTAGTTTTCCACTTTGTATCCCACGGATCTTTAGCTGACATATCTGTATATGTGAAGTTAGATTTGGTATTTAACGACTGTCCTTTTAGAAGGTCTCGGTAATTTTCATCTTCAATTGCAAAGCTTATGAAAATTCTTTTATCTGCCATTTTGTTAACTCCTTTAGTTAAATAAATACTGAATTTATTCGTTCTTATGAACTTTTGAACCTCCTTTAGGAGGAGGTTCCGGTGGTTTTTTCTTTTTAACAGGTCTAGCCACCTCGGGCTTCATCACATGTTTAATTCCAGAATCAAGTTTGAACTCTCTCTCAACTTTTTTTGAACGTTTCTTTCTAACAGGTCTATTTAAATCATTGCTTTTCTTCATTATTCTCCTTCCTTTCTTCAATAAAAGTTATCTCTAAGTATTTTATTTCTCGATGTGGTATCCATATACCTAAAGAACGTCCATCATCAATCCATTCTCTTTTGTCTTTATCAAATTCATATATCTTTTCTAAAAAAATATCTTGGCCATCATTAGAAATAGAAGCGAATGAATTTTCTGAATAATAGCCATAAACTCTATCGTCATTTTGTAAAGTTACAATGATCCACGAAGAACGGTGCATAATATAATCCCATGCTGTTGGAACTTGATGAATAGGGTTAATATTTA
>NZ_JAXRUV010000017.1:0-3860 GCF_034497705.1 Marinococcus luteus
CTTCGGCCCGCAGACCGAGGAGGCGGTCATCGCCTTCCAGGAGGACCGCGGCCTCTCGGCAGATGGCGTGGCGGATGACGACACGCTCGCCAAAATCAGCGACGCCCTGGACCAAAACTCCGAAGTCCTCCAGGACGGCGTCCACAGCGACGACGCCCGGGCCATGAAGCAGGACCTCCATGAGCTCGGCTACCTCGACATCGCCGACCCGAACGACCACTTCGGCCCGCAGACCGAGGAGGCGGTCATCGCCTTCCAGGAGGACCGCGGCCTCTCGGCTGACGGCGTCGCGGACGACGACACGCTCGCCAAAATCAGCGACGTTCTGGATCAAAATTCTGATGCCCTGAAGCGTGGAGACTCAGGTGAAAGTGTCGAAGAAATGCAGACCAGCCTAAACATACTTGGCTACGATGTGACAGATGATCCAGATGGGTCTTTTGATAATTCTACAGAAGAAGCTCTTCAGGAATTTCAGGCAGAGCAGGGGCTGCCTGCTACTGGCTTATACGACAGCGTCACAGAGGAAACACTGGAGGAACAGGCAGCGGAATCATTTCCTTCTCCTTTTGAACACAAGTTGCAGGAAGGAGACGCAGGAGACGATGTACAACTATTAAAACAGCACTTAACAGCGGCAGGGTTTGAAACGGACTCAGGTGACAGTTTTGATTCGGATACCACAGCCCGGGTGGAGGAATATCAGGAGGAACAGGGACTTTCTGTTACCGGCACAGCTGATGCCGCTACATTAACCGCTCTACTTGAAATGGAAAGCAAAACCTATGATTTCTACGGTAAAGACCAGAACGGCCACGGCGTCGGCATGACCCAATGGGGAGCTTACGGTATGGCACAGGAAGGTAATGACTACGAGGAGATTCTTGAGTATTATTACACTGATATTGATGTTACGAGATCCAGTGATTACCAGGATCGTGATATCCGCGTGCTGCTTGGCGATACTGAACAGAACTCCGCCGAGATTGAAGGCAGTGACAGCTACAACATTGTAGACGCTGACGGCAAGCCTGTGCTTGAAGACCTGGAAGGCACTACAGAGATTTCCTACGGAGATGATGGCAGCGGAGAGTTCGTTATTACTAATGGAGATACGAGCGCAACGACTGAACGCAGTATATCAACTGAAAGCGATGGCACGTTCCAGCACGAAGGCAGCGAATATCGGGGCGAGCTACAATTTAAGAAATCCGACATCGACGGAGAACAGAGCAGCTGGGTGATGGATGTAGTTAATCATGTCGACATCGATGATTATCTTGAAGGTGTGGTTCCTTACGAAATGTACAGCAGTTGGGACGAGCCGGAGGCGTTTAAAGTTCAGGCCGTCGCCGCCCGGGCATATGCTTTCACTCAAATTTCTCCGGACAGCAACTTCGATGTATACGATGATACCCGCTCCCAGGTGTATCACGGTATTCCTACCGGGCCGGAAAATAAATCGATGATTCTGGATGCCATCCACGATACGAGTGGTACTGTCCTTACTTATGATGGTCAGCTCGTGGAAGGTATTTATTCCGCTTCCGCAAGTGGGCACACTGAGGATGCCGAAAATGTCTGGGGCAGCGACTTTGATTACTTGGAAGGCGTAGATGATCCATATGACGGCTCATCCTATGCAGAAGTCAGCTGGGAAGAGTCTTTCTCCACGGACGATCTTTCAGGCATGGAATACTTTCAGACTGAAGATAAAGGAGACGTCCTGGCGCTTCAGCCGGTAATGGAAAACGAACGACTGCAGGAAATGGACGTTATTATGGAAGAAGAAACTATTACTTTATCCGGGGATCAATTCCGAAGCGCCGTGGATACTAATGAAATGGATTCCAATATTATGCAGATTGAAGAAAAATAAAAAAGAAATTCAGAGCACAAGAATAAATAATAGTATAGCCTTTGAATTGGAAGTTAAGTGTGAGATTTGAAATCAAAAATCTATTGGTTTCTTCGAAATAAACCATTTTCTACGCAGAAGGTTTCCACCAGCACGCTTGTTGCTTTGCCAAAAAAATAGATGTCAGCTTCTACTTGTATAAAATCAAAGTATACTGAATAAAGAATTACTTCAAGATAGCGTTTCAGCCTTTTTATATTACGTCTAATATTGATAGGCATTAACGCTGTACTACAAGCGACCGTATGCAGTGATAACACAGTAATACTTCACTCTTAAAAAATTTGAACTACATCTCTTAAGGAACAATAAGTTATTTAAAACGGCTTGATTCAGTTGAAGTACTGAAACCAAGCCGTTTTAATATTTCTTATGCCACTAGTCATTACAAAATAACTTTAGCTTACCACCGCTTCAACAAAGTCTTCACCCAAAGGTAGTTCAACTAGTCCCAGACCGAGACAACGAGTAGTTATACTATCCCTAAATTGATGAAATTTTTATACGGCATGTAACTTTCTTCTGTGAAATAAGAGAAACAAAAAATAAAAATGCTCCCTTTCAAGCTAAACAGATAGTTTTTCATCTGTACGCTTAAAAGGGAGCATATTATTGAAAGCAGTTCATTACATTTAATTTTTACTGAAGTACGAATTCGTGCCCTGATAGATCCCTTCAGCAAGCTTTTCTCTGTATGAGCTTTGCTTCAGGTAGGAAGCTTCTGTCGAATTATCGATGAAACCAAGCTCCACCAATACAGACGGTACTTGTGTTTCACGAATCACGTAGAAATTACCTTGCTTCTCTCCACGGTCCCGCCCGGACGTTTCCCGGAGCATACCTGCCTGGATTTCTTCTGCGAGTTCTTTGCTTTCCTCGCGTTCGTACTTACTATACCAGTATGTTTCGAGACCATTACCGCCGCCCGCGTTAGTGTGAACACTGATAAAGGCATCCGCATCAGCGTTGTTGCCGATAGAGGAACGTTGGGAAAGCGTCAAGTACTTATCGGTTTCCCGCGTCATTACCACATTGGCGCCGGCTGCACGTAATTTGCTTGCCGCGTATTTTGTAGTTTCAAGGTTAATGTCTTTTTCTCTTAATCCATTCGCTACTGCGCCTGGATCACTGCCTCCGTGCCCGGCATCTAAAACAATTGTTTTGCCATCTACAGCAGATTCAGATGGAAACGTTTCTTCTACGTTCAATGCTGCACGCAGAGCTTTCATCGTATTCGGTCCCACAACACCGTCTACCGCAAGATTTTCAGAACGCTGAAATTCCTTTACTGCTTTATCGGTTGCGGAATCGAATTCGTTGGATGGATTACTTACACTCATGAAACCAAGCGCTTCAAGATCGAGCTTCAGCTGGGCGACACCGTCATGATTAGTACCTACTTTCATGATCGAGATCGATCCATAGTTGCCTGGATCACCCACATCAGCTGGCTCTTCCCCACTCGCTCCATCATCGCTCTCTTTAGTGCTGAGAACTTCACTGATCTTCGAGAGTGTCTTCGGGCCAGCTATACCGTCTACGTACAAATCATGATCGCGCTGAAATTCTTTAACGGCTGCTTCTGTTTGCGGACCGAATTTTCCATTCGGGTTCGAAATGTCCAGATACCCGAGCGTATAAAGGTCTTCTTTCATTGCTTTCGCTGCCGGGCTGTCCACACCGTCTTTGAGGACGCCGCTGTCGCCAGAACCACTGTCGGTGCTGTCGTCGTTCGACGGCGGATTCTGCATGACTTCACCCAGTTTGGCGAGCGTCTTCGGCCCGGCGACCCCGTCTACGTACAAATCATGGTCACGCTGGAAGGCTTGCACGGCAGTTTCCGTCTTCGGCCCGAAGTGGTCATTCGGCTCGGCGATGTCGAGGTAGCCTAGGTCGTAGAGCTTTTCTTTCAACGCCTGGGCTTCAGGGCTGCGCACGCCGT
>NZ_JAXRUV010000018.1:0-2398 GCF_034497705.1 Marinococcus luteus
GTAGCCTAGGTCGTAGAGCTTTTCTTTCAACGCCTGGGCTTCAGGGCTGCGCACGCCGTCTTTCAGGACGCCGCTGTCGCCAGAATCACTGTCGGTGCTGTCCTCCGAGCTGCTGTCGTCGTTCGACGGCGGATTCTGCATGACTTCACCCAGTTTGGCGAGCGTGTTCGGCCCGGCGACCCCGTCTACGTACAAATCATGATCGCGCTGGAATGCTTTCACCGCGGCTTCGGTCTGCGAGCCGAAGTTTTCGTTCGGTTCGGCAATGTCGAGGTAGCCCAGTTCATACAGGTCTTCCTTCATCGCTTGGGCTGCCGGGCTGCGCACGCCGTCTTTCAGGACGCCGCTGTCGCCAGAATCACTGTCGGTGCTGTCCTCCGAGCTGCTGTCGTCGTTCGACGGCGGATTCTGCATGACTTCACCCAGTTTGGCGAGCGTGTTCGGCCCGGCGACCCCGTCTACGTACAAATCATGATCGCGCTGGAATGCTTTCACCGCGGCTTCGGTCTGCGAGCCGAAGTTTTCGTTCGGTTCGGCAATGTCGAGGTAGCCCAGTTCATACAGGTCTTCCTTCATCGCTTGGGCTGCCGGGCTGCGCACGCCGTCTTTTAGGACGCTGCTATCGTCAGGATCACTCTCATTGCTGTCATCACTGCTTGAAGAAGAATTTTTATGTATAACTTCAGCCAGTTTCGAAAAAGTATTCTGTCCTGCAACTCCATCCACAGTCAATGAATGGGCCCTTTGAAATTCCTTTACCGCTTTTTCCGTTTTTGAACCGAAATATTGATTAGGCTCGGCAATGTCTAAATAACCTATTTCGTAAAGGTCTTCCTTCAGCTCCTGAGCTTCTACACTTTTATCACCGTATTTTACTATATTGGAAGCTGCATTGACCGAGGAAGGGCTAGACAATACAAACGAAAAGACAAGCAAAAGACCAGCTAACGCGAATATTAAATTTTTGAACATGCTAATTATTTCTTCACTCCTTTTTGTATAAATTGAATTTAGTGCATGTTTTCATTCTAGTTAGGACGTAAGAACTAATCAATAGGTAATTATTACACAATAGATTTGCCATTATTATTTACCTCCTTCGAAAAAAATCCTAAAATAGTCTGTTTTTATCGTTATTTATTAATTTAATAATTTTCCTCTCCGGCTTGCTATAATTAGTTCTAAAGAATTAATTATTGTTATTGTTTTTAATTACAATAGTCGATAAAAATTTTAAAATTTAGTTTTTTGTGAAATTTTCCTTAGTCATGCCGATAATACCTATGCGTTATTTAATTAGGAGGTTAGATATGTTTTCATTCAAAAAAATCATTTTTTTTAGTTCCTTTATTGTTTCTGTCTCCTTATGTACTTTTACTGATACTGCACATGCCAACGAGAAAGACGATAGTAAAGAGTTAAACATAACGGAAGGTACTGAAGCTTCTGAAGTGAAAGAACTCGAAGAAGCTTTAATCATTTTAGGTTATCCTCTGGAAGAAGCCGACACTCTGTTTGATAGTATTACATCTATTCATGTTTCGGATTACCAGGAGCAAAATAATTTTGAAGTAACAGGCGAAGTTGATCAAGAACTGCTTGATAATATTTTGAAAGATATAAAAATAATAGAAGAAAGCGAAGTCGAGAGTGAGAGCAGTAACACAAGCGTTGGTATAGAAGAAGCCGGTACAGATTCCTCCCCTAATCAGAAAGACGATGAAGACAGCAGCAATGAACTACAAAAAGAAGAACCACAGGAAACGGACAGCGATGACACTGAAAACGAACAGGCAGAAAGTGAACCACAGCATTCAGAAACTGAAGAAAAATCAGCAGATGAAGAAAAACAAAGTGCAGAAACCGAAGAGGCTTTTGAGGACGTCGAGGATGAGGAAACCACTCAGACTTCAGACAGTGACGGCCAGGACTCAGAACAAGAAGAATCAGATGAAGAAAAAAATACAGCAGAAGAACCACAAAACATAGAAGTTGAGGAAAAAGAGCCAGTGACGCAAGAAATGAAAATTGACGATGACCAAGAAACGGCGGAAGACGAAAGCTCCAAAGAAGCAAAGGCAGATGATGAAGCATCAATCGAACAAAAAGAAGCAGCATCGCAAAAAGCCAGATCTTTCGTGTTGGCAACCAATACTTTCTCTACCTCTACTGTTTCCAACAGCACACTCCTAAAAGACGGTGTGACCAGTCCAGCCGCTCAGACGATGAAAACAGACCTGTATGAGCTGGGCTACCTCGATATCGCCGAGCCGAATGACCACTTCGGGCCGAAGACGGAAACTGCCGTGCAAGCCTTCCAGCGTGACCATGATTTGTACGTAGACGGGGTCGCCGGGCCGAACACGCTCGCCAAACTGGGTGAAGTCATGCAGAATCC
>NZ_JAXRUV010000019.1:0-2287 GCF_034497705.1 Marinococcus luteus
TCTACCATGTAATGGCCCTCATTGATGACATGCGTGGTGGTTGTAAAACCATAGGAGGCGATCGTTTGGGCAAAAGAGGCGGATGGCAGCCGGATTTCCAGTGGCGGACCGGAGTCGGTGGGGGCAGCTTCCCATTCGTAAAAGAAAATGGTGCCTCCGGGCTGCAGGACGCGCCGGAGCTCCGCGAAGGCCTGGTCCATATCCTCCATTTCGTGCATCACGAAGGCGACGACGATTTTATGGACCTGGTGCACCGTTAAGGCCAGGTTCTCCAGGCCGGAGAGGATCAGGGTAATATTGGAGAGGCGGGCTTGTTCGGCATAGGCCTTTAATTCGGTTAACATCTGGTCCTCGATATCGACCGCGTACACGTGGCGGGCCTGTTCGGCCAACGGAAGGGTGAAGTAGCCATTGCCGGCACCAATGTCTGCGATCACCTCCGTCTGCTGAATATTCATGAGCGGCAGCAGCTTCGCCATCGGAAGGGCCTGCTGCCGTTCTTCACTCCATAGCTTTTTGGCCTTGGCGGGGTCAAAGCGGTGACTCATACGATCTCCTCCTTGTACATCATAAAGGGGGCCCTGCATCGTACAGAGCCCCCGGTAGTTCATTGGTTTGGTTCTCCCACTCAGCTGGTCGTTTCGAGCTGTTCCTTTTTCCATTTCATGAAACCGCCCTCCACGTTGATCACGTCAAAGCCGTGATTCTGGAGAATGCTGGCGGCGATCGCGGAGCGTTTGCCCGAGGCGCAGTGCACCGCGACCGGCTGCTCCGTGGAAAGTTCGTTCGTACGGCCTGGCAGCTGCTGGAGCGACACATGGACCGCACCCGGCACGTGCGACTGGTCCCATTCGTCCTGGTAACGGACATCGAGGATCTGCACGCCGTCGTGGCGGCGACGTTCTTCGACCTGCTTCGGGGTTTCGTTCGTGTACGTGCGCAGGTTCGAGGTGCTGGCGACCACCGACGTGGCAAAGAACCCTTGCAGGCGGTCCATGCCCATGCCAGTGAGAATCCGGCGCAGCTCCTGGTAGTCGGCTGGATCAGCAATCAGGTAAATATCCGCTTCATAGTCCGCGAGCCGGCCCATCCATTCGGCAAACGAGCCCGGATACGGAAGATTGATCGTGCCTGGAATGCTTCCCATCGCGAAAGCGGCGGCACTGCGGGTGTCAACGACCATCGTATGGTGTTGCTCCGCCAGGGCGGCGACGTCATCGCCGGTGCCCTGCATTTCCACTGCCGCCGGAATCTCGGCGAGCGGGGTCATGGCCTGCTTGTTCACTTCTTTCATTTTGGCAAAATACGCTGGCGGCTCGTTCTGGCCGTCGAGGAGAAAATCCACGAAGGCCTGCTCGTCGGTCGGCTGGAAGGCGGGATTGGTCATCCGCTCGTAGCCGACGGTGCTTGTCGGCACCGCGCCGAGCGCTTTGCCGCACGAACTGCCGGCGCCGTGGCCCGGCCAGATCTGCAGATAATCGCCGTATTCCTTGAACTGCTGGAGGGACTTGAACATCTGCCGGGCCCCTTTATCTGCGGAATCCTTCACGCCGACGGATTTTTCAAGCAGGTCCGGGCGGCCGACATCGCCGACGAAAACGAAGTCGCCGGTAAAGACGCCCATCGGGCGATCGGTGGCCGCGCCGTCGGTGAGCTCATAGGAGACATGCTCCGGGGTGTGCCCCGGCGTGTGCAGAACCTTCAGCTTGATGTTGCCAACATGAATCTCGTCGCCATGCGTCACGCCGTGGAGCGGCAGCTCCTGGTTCCACTCGTAGCCGCCGTTGTCGGCGCCTTCGGTGGAATAATAGATCGTGGCGCCGGTCCGGCGGGCAAGCTCGGTGACCCCGGAGACAAAGTCCGCATGAATATGGGTCTCCAACGCTCCGGTAATGCGGAAGCCCTGCTCGCGGGCGATCTGGAGATACGCTTCAATATTTCGGGATGGATCAATGACGGCTGCCTCGCCGGTCGCCTGGCAGCCGACCATGTAGGATGCCTGGGCTAAGGACGTATCATAAAAATATTTCAAATACATCATTATCGCTCCTTCAGATTAGAATAGGTGCTACTCGGTTTTTCCGGTCCAGTCGTTCATGCCGCCGGCCATGCTGCGGACGTCGAAGCCTTGGTCCTGCAGGGCCTCCGCTGCCCGGGCGCTGCGTTTGCCGGAGCGGCACACCGTCACATAGGACTGGCTGGCATCGAGGTCGTTCATCCGGTCAGGAATCGTGCCGAGAGGGATATGAACCGACCCGGGAATGCGTCCTTCATCGAGCTCCTCGTC
>NZ_JAXRUV010000020.1:0-2247 GCF_034497705.1 Marinococcus luteus
CGTTCGGGTCGGCGATGTCGAGGTAGCCGAGCTCATGGAGGTCCTGCTTCATGGCCCGGGCGTCGTCGCTGCGGACGCCATTCTCCAGAGCGTCAGGATTTCCCTCGGGGTCGTCACTTAGCACGTCTTCCAGCTTTGCGACGGTATTGGTTCCTGCGATCCCATCTACGACAAGGTCGTTGGTGCGCTGGAAATCTTCTACTGACTGTTCGGTCTTTGGTCCAAAATACTCGGTGGGATTGTCAGTTACGTGAAATCCAGCTTCATTTAAATCCTGTTTCAGTTGCTGAACGTCTTCTCCGGTGGAAGATTCACTTAATGGAAGGTTATCGTATGTATATGCCTGGACTTCGATCGGCGTAGCGTTCCATAAATACAGAGAGGCAGTGCCAGCTACAGTACTATATAACAAAAATTTACCTGGCTTAAACAAACTAAAAACTCCTTTTTAGGTATAAAAGATTAGTTCTTTATGTATACTAGAAAGTCTATGTAAGCAAGGAGTAATTTACAAGTCGTCCTCTAAATTTCCATTCCTAAAGATGGAAAAAGGTGAGAAAGTTGGTGCGGTATTCATAGATTTTGTAGGTATATAATAATTAAATAAGACAATATGGAACTATTGTTGTCTTTAGACAGCACCGATAAAATGCAGAGAGAAATATAATACGATATTTAGGAGGAAGGATGTGTTTCAATAAATAGTAATTTACTTTTAATCAACAAAACATTGGCTTTCACTTCAATATTTATTAGTGGAAGCTCATGAAGTGAAAAGCGGATAAAGGAACTTTAGAAGAGGAGGGAGCTGGGAATGAAGTAAAGCATCTGGAAAAATATCAAACGATGCTGATTTTGAAACCACAGAATCAAATAATACATATTTTGACTTGAAAATAGTCGGGAAATAGAAATTTTCAGAAAATCAATAACTTATTCGCAGATGGCATAGTTGCGCCTGAAACGCTTATTATAATCGACGAGTGATTGAATGAAAACGCGAAAGTGGCTAATAACGCAGTGCGGATAGCGTAGCCCGACTTTTGAGGAACATTGTAGGTTTTAAGTAATGGCCTATAAAATATACAAAATCAATAAATGGAGCAATTATGATACCGGAAGGAGAGACGAAATTATTTTTCAATTCAAAAACTACATATTAATTGCAGTGGCTTTCATACTTATAGCTTCTTTACCATTCCAGTTTCAACAAGCAGAAAGTGCTTCTTCAACACTAAAGCAGGGAGATAGTGAAAGCGCCGTTCAAGAACTTCAAAAAGACTTGAACGAAGCAGGGTTCCATGTGACGGACAATCCAACGACTTACTTTGGATCGAAAACGGACGAAGCGGTCCGGGATTTTCAGAGGGTAAATGAACTGGTAGTTGACGGCGTAGCTGGGCCTAATACCCTGAATGAACTAGAAGAAGTGTTGATTGAAAGCCGGGAGGAAGAAAGCTCGAACAGTAATAGCGGCAGCGAAGTGCTGGAGGACGGGGTGAGCAGCGACGCGGCCCAGGCCATGAAGGAGGACCTGCATGAGCTCGGCTACCTCGACATCGCCGATCCGAACGACCACTTCGGCCCGCAGACGGAGGAGGCGGTCATGGCCTTCCAGGACGACCGAGGGCTCTCGGCCGACGGCGTGGCGGATGACGACACGCTTGGCGAACTGAGCGACGCCTTGAGCACTGGCGACAGCAGCGGGGACAGCAAAGTGCTGGAGGACGGGGTCCGCAGCGACGCGGCCCAGGCCATGAAGGAGGACCTGCATGAGCTCGGCTACCTCGACATTGCCGATCCGAACGACCGTTTTGGCCCGCAAACCGAGGAGGCGGTCATGGCCTTCCAGGACGACCACGGGCTCTCGGCCGATGGCGTGGCGGATGACGACACGCTTGGCGAACTGAGCGACGCCCGGAGCGCCGGGGCCGGCCACAGCAGCGGGGACAGCGAAGTGCTGGAGGACGGGGTCCGCAGCGACGCGGCCCAGGCCATGAAGGAGGACCTCCACGAGCTCGGCTACCTTGACATTGCCGACCCGAACGACCACTTCGGCCCGCAGAGCGAGGAGGCGGTCATGGCCTTCCAGGAGGACCGCGGCCTGACGGCTGATGGCGTGGCGGATGACGACACGCTTGGCGAACTGAGCGACGCCCGGAGCACCGGCACCGACGACAGCGAAGTGCTGGAGGACGGGGTGAGCAGCGACGCGGCCCAGGCCATGAAGGAGGACCTGCATGAGCT
>NZ_JAXRUV010000021.1:0-1676 GCF_034497705.1 Marinococcus luteus
TTTTTAGGGCATCTCTGATGCCACAGCATCAAACTTTTTACGGAGAGTTTGATCCTGGCTCAGGACGAACGCTGGCGGCGTGCCTAATACATGCAAGTCGAGCGCGGGAAGCCGGCGGACTCCTTCGGGAGGAAACCGGTGGAACGAGCGGCGGACGGGTGAGTAACACGTGGGCAACCTGCCGGACTGATGGGAATAACCCCGGGAAACCGGGGCTAATGCCCAATACGCCCTGACCTCGCCTGAGGTCAGCGGTAAAGCAGGGATCTTCGGATCCTTGCACAGTCCGATGGGCCCGCGGCGCATTAGCTAGTTGGAGAGGTAAGGGCTCCCCAAGGCGACGATGCGTAGCCGACCTGAGAGGGTGATCGGCCACACTGGGACTGAGACACGGCCCAGACTCCTACGGGAGGCAGCAGTAGGGAATCATCCGCAATGGGCGAAAGCCTGACGGTGCAACGCCGCGTGAGTGATGAAGGTTTTCGGATCGTAAAGCTCTGTTGACAGGGAAGAACCCACGCCAGTCGAACAGGCTGGCGTGCTGACGGTACCTGTCCAGAAAGCCCCGGCTAACTACGTGCCAGCAGCCGCGGTAATACGTAGGGGGCAAGCGTTGTCCGGAATTATTGGGCGTAAAGGGCACGCAGGCGGTTTCGTCAGTCCGATGTGACAGGCCACGGCTCAACCGTGGAAGGCCATTGGAAACTGCGAAACTTGAGGACAGAAGAGGAGAGTGGAATTCCACGTGTAGCGGTGAAATGCGTAGATATGTGGAGGAACACCAGTGGCGAAGGCGACTCTCTGGTCTGTACCTGACGCTGAGGTGCGAAAGCATGGGGAGCAAACAGGATTAGATACCCTGGTAGTCCATGCCGTAAACGCTGAGTGCTAGGTGTTAGGGGTTTCGATACCCGTAGTGCCGAAGCTAACGCATTAAGCACTCCGCCTGGGGAGTACGACCGCAAGGTTGAAACTCAAAGGAATTGACGGGGGCCCGCACAAGCGGTGGAGCATGTGGTTTAATTCGACGCAACGCGAAGAACCTTACCAGATCTTGACATCTTCCGCTACGCCTCGAGAGAGGCGGTTCCCCTTCGGGGGACGGAATGACAGGTGGTGCATGGTTGTCGTCAGCTCGTGTCGTGAGATGTTGGGTTAAGTCCCGCAACGAGCGCAACCCCTAATCTTAGTTGCCAGCATTCAGTTGGGCACTCTAAGGTGACTGCCGGTGACAAACCGGAGGAAGGTGGGGATGACGTCAAATCATCATGCCCCTTATGATCTGGGCTACACACGTGCTACAATGGATGGTACAACGGGATGCGAACCCGCGAGGGGGAGCCAATCCAGAAAAGCCATTCTCAGTTCGGATTGCAGGCTGCAACTCGCCTGCATGAAGCCGGAATCGCTAGTAATCGCGGATCAGCATGCCGCGGTGAATACGTTCCCGGGCCTTGTACACACCGCCCGTCACACCACGAGAGTTTGCAACACCCGAAGTCGGTGAGGGAACCCTTCTGGGACCCAGCCGCCGAAGGTGGGGCAGATGATTGGGGTGAAGTCGTAACAAGGTATCCCTACCGGAAGGTGGGGATGGATCACCTCCTTTCTATGGAGCAGTACCCCGGTCCCGCAGGGACCGGGCAGGGGCCTGGCTTGGCTTTCCTTTTGAGAGA